>NZ_JBNOZM010000007.1:0-83552 GCF_050311655.1 Isoptericola variabilis | reverse complement strand
GTGAGGTGTCCGGGCTGGACGGTGCGGTGGACGAGCTGACCGCTTCGGTGTCCGACACCGCGGGTACGGCGGACGGTGTGCTGGGCACGCGGTCGCTGCTGCGCTCGACGGTGGACGGCCTGCTCGGACCGGACGGCGTGGTGGACGACGTGGTCGGCCCGGACGCGCCGGAGGACGGCGTCACCGACGGTCTCGTGGAGGCCGTGGTGGACGACGTGGACTCGACGCTCGACTCGGTGACGGCCGGCGACCTGCCGGGCGTGGTCGACGACGTGACGGCCGAGGACGGTCTGGTGGACGACGTGCTGGAGGACCAGGGTCTGGACCCGGTGCTCGGCGACGTCGTGGACTCCACCGGCACGGTGGACGACCTGCTGGGCACCGGCTCGGCCGTCGAGGACATCGTGGACGGCCTGCTCGGTGAGGACGGCGTCGTGGACGACGTCCTCGGCGCCGACGAGCCGCAGGACGGCGTCACCGACGGTCTCGTGGAGGCCGTGGTGGACGACGTCGACTCGACGCTCGACTCGGTCACGGCCGGCGACCTGCCGGACGTGGTTGACGATGTCGCTGCCGAGGACGGCGTGCTCGATGACGCGCTGGAGGACGGCGGCGTCGACACGGCCGCCGACGACCTGGTCGGTCAGGTCTCGGACCTGGCGGGCACGGTCGACGACACCGTCGGCACGGAGTCGCTGCTGCAGGACGTCGTGGAGGGGGTCGTCGGTGAGGACGGTGTCGTGGACGACGTCGTCGGCGCCGACGAGCCCGAGGGCGGCGTCACGGACGAGGCCGTCGAGCACGCGCTCGACGACGTCGAGCAGGTCGTCGGGGACCTCACCGAGGGCGACCTCGGCGCGGTGACCGACGACCTCACGGCCGACGACGGTCTGGTGGACGACGTGCTGGAGGACCAGGGTCTGGACCCGGTGCTCGGTGACGTCGTGGACTCGACCGGCGCGGTGGACGACCTGCTGGGCACGGGGTCGACGGTGCAGGACACCGCCGACGGGCTGCTCGGTGAGGACGGCACCGTGGACGACGTCGTCGGCCCGGACGCGCCGGAGGACGGCGTCACCGACGGTCTCGTGGAGGCCGTGGTGGACGACGTGGACTCGACGCTCGACTCGGTGACGGCCGGCGACCTGCCGGGCGTGGTCGACGACGTGACCGCCGAGGACGGTCTGGTGGACGACGTGCTGGAGGACCAGGGCCTCGACCCGGTGCTCAACGACGTCGTCGACTCGACCGGCACCGTGGACGACGTGCTTGGCACGGGTGACCTGGTCGAGGACACCGTCGACGGCATCGCCGGCGAGGACGGCACCGTGGACGACGTCATCGGCGCCGACGAGCCGCAGGACGGCGTCACCGACGAACTCGTCGAGCACGTCGTCGAGGACGTCAACGACACCGCGAACGACCTGCTCGAGGGCGACCTCGGGGCGGTGACCGACGACGTCCTCGCCGAGGACGGGCTCGTCGACGACGTCCTGGAGGACGGCACCACCGCCACCGATCCTGGTGACGGCACGGATCCTGGTGACGGTACTGATCCTGGTGACGGCACGGACCCCGGTGACGGGACCGATCCTGGTGATGGCACCGATCCTGGTGACGGCACTGACCCGGGTGATGGCACCGATCCCGGTGACGGCACTGACCCGGGTGATGGCACCGAAACGCCTGGCGACGGTGGTTCGGACGCCCCGGGCGAGGACGGCACCGGCTCGACCACCCCGGTGGGCGGGCCCGTCACGGCGGTCCCGGGTGCGGACGGCACCGGATCCGACGGCTCGGGGCTGCTGACGGGGACCGGGTCGGACGGCGCCACGGCGGCGTCCGGCGCTGATGGCGCCGACGGCACCGGCGCGATGCAGACCCTGCCGACGACGGGTGGCGACCTGGGGCTGCTGGCTCCGGCGCTCCTGCTGATCGTGCTGGGCGGCATGCTGGTGCTGCGCCGTCGGAGGGAGGCGCTCGCGGTCGCGACCCGCTGACCCCACCGGAGCCGGTACCGGCTCCGGACGGGGCGGCGCTGTCACGGGGGATCACTGGGGAGTGTCCCGTGGCAGCTCCGCCCCGGCTGGGGTCGGCGTGGGCGCAGCACGGCGCAGGGGGCCGGGCCGCGCCCACGACACCACCGACGCCGCGGGGTGCACGCGGCGGCCCCGGGCGGACGATCACCGGACCCTCGACGGAGGGCTCCGGCAGACCCGCCCGGGGCTGCCCGCGGAACACGAATACCCTGGGACACCGTGCCCCGACTGATCGCCGACCTCACGCCGCTGCGCGTCTCGCCGGCGTTCCGCCGTCTGTGGTGGGGGCTCGGCGTCTCCAACATCGGCACCCAGGTCACCGTGGTCGCGGTGGGCCTGCAGGTGTACGCCCTGACGGGCTCCACGCTCGCGGTGGGCACGCTGGGCATCGCGGCGCTGGTGCCGCTGGTCGCGCTCGGCCTGTACGGCGGCGCGCTGGTGGACCACTACGACCGGCGCCGCGTCTCGCTGCTCGCGTCCTCGGTGCTGTGGCTGGTGACGGCGGCCATCGCGGCGCAGGCGTGGCTCGACGTCGGCTCGGTGAACCTGCTGTACGGGCTGGTGGCGGTGCAGTCCGCGGCGTTCGCCATCAACAACCCGGCGCGCTCGTCGATCGTGCCGCGCCTGCTGGAGCCACAGCTCATGCCGGCGGCCCTCGCGCTGCAGACGCTGGCGTTCAACGTGGCCCTCACGTGCGGCCCGCTCGTGGGCGCGCTCCTCGTGGCCCGGCTCGGGTACGCCTGGGCGTACACCCTCGACGCGCTGCTGTTCACCGCCGCGCTGTGGGCGGTGTGGCGGCTGCCCGCCGTCCCGCCCGAGCAGTCGCTGGACGACGACGCCGACGACGGCGCCACAGGCGCCGCACCCTCCCGGCGCCGCGTCGTCGGGCTGAGCTCCGTGCTCGACGGGCTGCGCTACCTCGCGACGCGGCCGAACGTGCGCACGACGTTCGTCGTCGACCTCGCCGCGATGGTGCTCGCGTTCCCGCGCGTGCTGTGGCCCGCGGCGGGCGCGCTCTACCTGGGCGGCGGGGAGACGACGACGGGCGTGCTCGCCGCCGGGTTCGCCGTCGGCGGCATCCTCGCGAGCGTGTTCTCCGGCGCGCTCGTCCGCGTGCGGTGGCAGGGCCGGATCATCGTGTGGGCGATCACGGCGTGGGGCCTGAGCGTGGCCGCGTTCGGCGCGGTGCTCGTCGCCGTCGGGCCGGACGCGCCGGACGGCGTGCTGTGGGGCGCCGTCGTGCTCGCGGGCGTGGCGCTGCTGCTCGCGGGCGGGTCGGACGCGATCTCGTCCGTGTTCCGCCAGTCGATCCTGCAGACCGCGACGCCGGACCACATGCGCGGCCGCCTGCAGGGCGTGTTCATCGTGGTGGTGGCGGGCGGGCCGCGGCTCGGGGAGATGGTGCTCGGCTCGGAGGCCACGTGGTTCGGCGAGGGGTGGGCGGCCGTCGCCGGCGGGCTCGCGTGCGTCGCCGTGCTGTGGCTGGTCGTGCGGCTGCAGCCCCGGTTCTGGCGCTACGACGCGCACCACCCCGAACCCTGAGCCCTGTGCCCGGAGCCCGGGCGGGCCGGCTCAGGCGACGTCGGCGTACGGGCGTCGGCGCCGCATCCCGGGCAGCGCGGCGAGCGCCAGCAGGGCGCACGCCCAGCCGCCGGACATCGTGACGAGGAAGCCGGCGTGCGAGTCGACGGCGTCCACGGCGACGCCGGCGAGCCACGAGCCGAGCGAGACGCCCACGCCGAGCGACGTGCCGACCCAGGTGAGGCCCTCGGTGAGC
This sequence comes from Isoptericola variabilis, assembly GCF_050311655.1. Taxonomy (GTDB): domain Bacteria; phylum Actinomycetota; class Actinomycetes; order Actinomycetales; family Cellulomonadaceae; genus Isoptericola; species Isoptericola variabilis. Next base: position 79,736 of record NZ_JBNOZM010000007.1, on the reverse strand, counting down.
TGGTGCGGCGCGACGAGCGCCTGCACCAGGGCGTTGCCGTTGATGAGCGTCGGGGCGATGGCGAAGCCGGCCACGAACATCACCACGCCCAGGACCACGAGGTTCTGGACGAAGAAGAACAGCGAGACGCCGACGGCGATCCCGCAGGCGGTGACCGTGGACCGGACCGAGAGCGGTGACACCCAGTGCCGGGCCCCGTACGCGAGCCCCGAGACCATCGAGCCCAGCGCGAAGCAGGCGAGCACCAGGCCCGCGAGCCCCTTGACCCCCTGCTCCTCCGCGAACGCCACGGTGGCGACGTCGCTCGACCCGAACATCACGCCCATGCCGACGAAGACGACGGCGAGCACCGGCATCCCGGGCATGCGGATCGCGGAGCGGCGGTCGAGCCGGACGGCGTCCGGGTGCGTCACCGTGCCGAGGCGCTCGCCGTCCGGGGGCACCGCCGCGCCGCGGGCGGGCGGCTCCGTGCGCCGCTGCGTGAGGAACCAGGCCGCCCCGCCGCCGCCCACGACGGCCGCCACCAGCAGGCCGCCCGACGGGATCACCGTCGTGGCGAGCGTGGTGGCGAGCACCGGGCCCACGATGAACACCAGCTCGTCGAGGGCCGACTCCAGCGAGTAGGCGGTGTGGACGCGCTGCGCCTCGGGGAGCACGTGGGACCAGCGGGCCCGGGCGAGCGACCCGTACGAGCCCTGGCTCGCCCCGCCCACCGCGGCGCACACCCACAGCACCCACTCCGGGGCGCCCAGGGTCGCGGCCGCCACCAGCCCCAGGAGCCCCACGGTCGTCGCGACGAGCATCGGCGTCATCACCCGGGCCTGGCCCGACCGGTCCACGAGACGGGCGATCTGCGGCGCCACCAGCGCCTGCGCCACCACCAGCACCGCCGACACCCGGCCTGCCATCGCGTACGAGCCGTACAGCGCCTGCACCATGAGCACCGTGCCGATGCCGACCATCGACATCGGCAGCCGGGCGATCACGCCCGCGACGGAGAACCGGGCGGCGCCCGGCACGCGCACGACGTCGAGGTACGGGTTGCGCTTCCGGGCGCCCGACGCCGTGTCGGGGCCCTCGCGGACGGGCTCGGTCACTGCCGGATTCTCCCACCCCCGCGGGTGGGGCGGCAGGGCGTGGCGCCAGGGTGAGCGGGCATGGTGCCGGGGCAGCGCCTCCGCGCGCGCCCGGCCCGGGGGACCTCTAGCGTGACGACCCATGACCGCCAGGGGCCGCGTGCGCGCGGCGCAGCTCGTCCCGCGTGCGCTCTGGGCGCTCGGCGGCGTCGCGGTGCTGGCCCTCGGGTCGGCCGTGCTGCTGTCCGCGCACGTCGGGGTCGACCCGTTCACCGCGGCGAACATCGGGGTCAGCGGGCACCTCGGCATCGGCCTCGGGGCGTACCAGCTCGCCGTGAACGTCGTCCTGCTCGTGCCCGTGGTGGTGTGGGCGCGCCGCTACGTCGGCCTGGGCACGGTCATCAACATGGTGATGACGGGGTTCTTCGTCCAGTGGTTCGGCGCGGTGCTGAACCCCCTGGTGCCCGACCCGCCCGGCCACCTGCTGCAGGCGGCGCTCTTCGGGGTGGGGATCGTGCTGTTCACGGCGGGCGCGTCGGCGTACATGACCGCGGGGATCGGGACGGCACCGTACGACGCGATCGCGCCGATCGTCGTCGACCGCACCGGGTGGCGGTACCGGGCGGTGCGGGTGGTGCAGGACCTGGCGTTCGTCGGGCTGGCGGTCGCGTTCGGCGGTCCGGTCGGCGTGGGGACCGTCATGACGGCGTTCTTCGCCGGGCCGCTCATCGACTTCTTCACCACCCGGGTCAACACGCCGCTGCTGCACCGCCTGCTGCCCGACGACGAGGAGCAGGCCCGCCCCGCGGCGTGAGGTCCGCCTCGTCGCGGCACGGTGGGCGACAGATGTCGGGGTCACCGGCCAGGATGGGGGCCATGAACGCCACCCCCACCCCCGTGACGGTCGTCGACGACCGTGAGAACCAGGTCTTCCTCGCCCGGCTCGACGACGGTCGCCGCGCCGGCGGCGCGTACTACGAGCGGAGGGACGACGCGGGGTCGGCCGTGGTCGTCTTCACGCACACCGAGGTGGACCCGGCGTTCGAGGGGCAGGGGATCGGCTCGCAGCTCGCGGCCGGCGCGCTCGACCAGGTGCGCGCCGCGGGCGAGAAGATCGTGCCGCTGTGCCCGTTCATCAAGGCCTACGTGCAGCGGCACCCCGAGTACGCCGACCTGCTCGCCCACCCCGCGCGGTGAGGGCGGCCACCACCACCCGGCGCGGCGGCATCGCAGCGCTGGGCGTCTCCGTCGCGCTCGTGCTCGGCGCGTGCGCGGGCGGGCTCGAGCCCGCGTCCCCCGGTCTCGGCGGCTCCGACGTCGAGCCCCCGGCGGCGACGGCGGCACCCGCGCCGGACGGGCCCGCGGAGACGGAGCCCGCGGGGTCGGGCACCGCGCTCGCGGCGCTGGAGATGCTGCCGGTCAAGGGGCGCGCCCCCAAGACGGGATACACACGCGACCAGTTCGGCCCGGCGTGGGCCGACGTCGACCACAACGGGTGCGACACGCGCAACGACGTCCTGGCGCGCGACCTGAGCCGCACCGTCACCGACCCGGACACGCACGACTGCATCGTGCTGAGCGGCGTGCTCGCCGACCCGTACACGGGCACGCGCATCGACTTCCTGCGCGGGCAGGCGACGTCCACCGCGGTGCAGATCGACCATGTGGTCGCGCTGTCCGACGCGTGGCAGAAGGGCGCCCAGCAGCTCGACGGCGAGGCGCGCCGGCAGCTCGCCAACGACCCGCTCAACCTGCTCGCCGTCGACGGCCCGACCAACTCGGGCAAGGGCGACGGCGACGCCGCGACGTGGCTGCCGCCGTCCAAGGCGTTCCGCTGCCAGTACGTGGCACGGCAGGTCGCGGTGAAGCAGGCGTACGCGCTGTGGGTGACGAAGGCGGAGCACGACGCCATCGCGGGCATCCTCTCCCGGTGCCCCGACGAGCCGCTGCCCACCGGCGGGTCCGCGCCCGACGTCACGCCGGCCGATGACTCTGCGGACGACTCCGCGGGCGCCGGCGGGCCGTTCGCGAACTGCGACGCGGCGCGGGCGGCCGGGGCGGCGCCGGTGCACCGTGGCGACCCCGGCTACTCCTCCCGGCTGGACCGCGACGGCGACGGGACCGCCTGCGAGTAGCGCGAGGACATCACGCGGGCAGCGAGGCGCCCTGCACGGCCTGGATCTCCAGCTCCACCTTGAGGGTGGTGCCGACGATGGCGACGCCGGCGGCGGCGACCTCGTTGTACCGGATGGCGAAGGCGTCGCGGCGCAGCTCGGTGGTGGCGCGGAACGCCGCGCGCACCACCCCCTGCGCGTCGGCGCCGGTGCCCAGGTAGGTGAGGTCGAGGTCGACCGGGTGCGCCAGCCCGTGCAGGGTGAGGTCGCCGTGCACGGTCCAGCGGCCGTCGGCGACGGGCGTCATCCCCGTGGAGCGGTACGTGATGTGCTCGTACCGCTCCACGTCGAGGAAGTCCGGCGACCGCAGGTGCCCGTCGCGGTAGGCGTTGCCGGTGTCGATGGACGCCGCCGCGATGATCGCGGCCACGCCGGACCGGGAGACGTCGGCGGGCGCGACGTGGATCCGGCCGGCGAGCTCGGTGAACCGGCCCCGCACGCTGGAGATGCCCAGGTGTTGCGCCACCGCCGTCACCGACGAGTGCGCCGGGTCGATCGTCCACGGGCCCGGCGGAGGCAGCTCCGTGCCGCCCTGCCGGGACAGCGTCACGACCCCCAGGGCGGCCCGGCCCGCGGCGGTGACGATCGCCGACGTCGCGGCGGGCGCGTAGCCCACCGCGGTGACGATGGCGACGTACCCGCCCGGGGCCAGCGCCGCCTCGCCGCGCACCGCGCCGTCGTCGTCCGCGGCCGTGCGCAGCACCTGCGCGCCGGCGGCGTCCGTCAGCGTGACGACGGCGTGCGGCACGGCCCACCCGTCGCGCGTGCGGATCGTGGCGGTGAGCACGCCGCTCACTCCGCGGGGTGGGCGAGGACGATGTCGTGCCCGTCGACGCCCGCGCCGGCGAGGCTCACGGCCGTCGCCGCCGGCGGGTACCCCGTCGCGATCACGGTGTACTCGCCGCCGTCCAGGTCGGTGAAGGCGTAGGCGCCGTCCGCGCCGGTCGTGGCCGTCCCGGCGACGTTGCCCGCCGCGTCGAGGAGGGTCACCCGGGCGTCCGCGAGCGGGCCGTGCGGGGCGCGCACGACGCCGGTCACCCGGGCGCCCGCCGCGAGCTCCACCTCGACGTGTGTCACGCCGGCGGCGCCCACCTCGACCGGCAGCGCCCGCGGCCGGAACCCGGCCGCGTTGACCGCCACGGTGACCGGCCCGGGCACGAGCTCCTCGAGGGCGAACGTGCCGTCCTCCGCCGTCCCGGTGCTGGCCTGCAGGTCGCCGCGCACGTCCGTGACCAGCACCATCGCGCCCGCGACGGGCTGGAGGTCCGGGCCGCGGACGACGCCGCGCAGGCCGCTGGTGCCGCTGAGCAGCACGTCGTGGGCCAGCGGCGCCGTGCCGACGACGATCGTGGAGGCCTGCGGCTGAAACCCGTCGGCCGAGGCGATGAGCACGTACGTGCCGGCGCCCGGGGCGTCCACCGCGTACGCGCCGTCGGACCGGGCGATCGCGAGGCCGAGCTGGCGGCCGCCCAGCGAGATGAGGGTGATCGCCGCCTGCGGCAGCGGCGCGCCCTCCGCGCCGCGGACCAGTCCGTGCACGGTGACGCCGGGGGCGTCGCCGTCGCCGGCCTGCGCGACGTCCGCCGTCGGCGCGGCCCGCCGAGCCGTCGGCCCGGCGGCGACCGCGACGAGCTCCGGGACGTACGCCTCGGTGTCCGCGGCGGCCTCCGTCGCCTCCGACGACGCCTCCTCGGCGGCGGACTGCTCCATCGCGCCCTTGGTCTGCAGCGGGACCTCCTTGATGAAGGCGACGAGCAGGAAGGCGACCAGCGCGGCGCAGGCGCCGATGAGGAAGACGTCGGCGATGCCGTGCCCGTAGGCGGCCTCGAGGACGCTGCGCAGGGGCTCGGGCACCTGGTCCATGTCGGGGATGTCGCCCGAGCCGCCCGCCGCGCCCTGCGCGAGCTCGGCGCCCTTCGGGCCCAGGTTCCGCAGGCCGTCCGCGACGTAGTCGGGGATCCGGTGCGCCAGGACGGCGCCGAGCGCGGAGACGCCGATCGCCCCGCCGAGCGAGCGGAAGAACGTCACCAGCGAGCTGGCGGAGCCCAGGTCGGCCGGGGCCACCTGGTTCTGCGTGCAGAGGACAAGGTTCTGCATCATCATGCCGACGCCGATCCCCATCACCGCCATGAAGACGGCGACGTGCCAGTACTCGGTGTCGTACCGGATGGTGCCGAGCAGCCCGAGCCCGGCGGTGAGCAGCAGGGCGCCGGAGACCAGCCAGCCCTTCCAGCGGCCGGTTCTGGTGATGATGAGGCCGGAGAGGGTGGACGAGACGAACAGGCCGCCGATCATCGGGATGGTCATGACGCCGGCCATCGTCGGCGACTTGTCGCGCGCCAGCTGGAAGTACTGGCTGAAGAAGATGGTGCCGGCGAACATCGCCACGCCCACGAAGAGCGACGCCACCGAGGACAGGGCCACGGTGCGGTTGCGGAACAGCCGCATGGGGATGATCGGCTGGGAGACCTTCGACTCGACCAGCACGAACAGCAGGACGAGGACGAGCGCGCCGCCCGTCATCGCGTACGTCTGCCACGAGTTCCACTCGTACTTGTCGCCCGCGAACGTGACCCACAGGAGCAGCAGGCAGACGGCGGCGGTGGAGAGGAACGCGCCGCCCCAGTCGATCTTCACGTTGTCGCGCTTCACGACGGGCAGGTGCAGCGTCTTCTGCAGCACGATCAGCGCGACGAGCGCGAACGGGACGCCGACGTAGAAGCACCAGCGCCAGCCGAGCCAGTCGGTGTCGGTGATGACGCCGCCGAGCAGCGGGCCGCCGACGGTGGCGACGGCGAACGTCGCGCCCAGGTAGCCGGAGTACCGGCCGCGCTCGCGCGGCGCGATCATCGTGGCCATGACGATCTGCGCCAGGGCCGACAGGCCGCCGGTGCCGATGCCCTGGAACACGCGGCAGACGATCAGCCACTCCGCGGACTGCGCGAGCCCGGCCGCCGCCGATGCGAGGACGAAGATCACCAGCGCGACCTGCACCAGCACCTTCTTGCTGAACAGGTCGGCGAGCTTGCCCCACAGCGGGGTGGTGGCGGTCATCGACAGCAGCGAGGCGGTGACGACCCAGGTATAGGCCGACTGGCCGCCGCCGAGCTCGGCGATGACCTCCGGCAGGGCGTTCGAGACGATCGTGGAGGACAGGATCGCGACGAACATGCCCAGCATGAGGCCCGACAGGGCCTCGAGGATCTGCCGGTGGCTCATCGAGACCCCGGGCTGGTGGTCGGTGCGCCCGCCGCGCTTGGCGTGCGCGGGGGCCGCCGCTGTGGTCGATGCCATGAAGGTCCTCTCGGGAAGCTGCGGTCCGAGGGTGCTCGGGCTCGCGGGTCGTGCGTGGGGTCGGGCCGTCAGGCCCGGGCGGGGACGGCGGCGCGGCCCGACGTCGGGCACTCGGCGAAGCTGCCGTGCAGCCGGGCCATGAGCTCGGTCAGCCGCTCGATCTCGGCGTCGTCCCAGTCGCCCATCCGCTCGGCGAACAGGCCGGTGGTGCGCTCGGAGATCTGCTCGAGCTTGCGTCGTCCCGCCGGGGTGAGGCTGAGGATCCACGACCGCCGGTCGTCCGGGTCGTGGGTGCGCTCGACCCAGCCCTGGTCGACGGCGTGCGACGCGTGCCGGCTGGTCACGGACAGGTCCAGCCAGAGCTGGTCCGCGAGGCGGCTCAACCGCATCGGCCCCTGACGGCGCAGCGTCGACATGACGGCCGTCGGCCCGACGGCGCAGTCCTGCGGCAGGTTCCGCACGATGGTCCGCTTGACCGCGCCGACGGCGCGCATCTGGCGCTGGAGCTCCTCGTACCGCGCGTGCTCAGGCATGCTTGCCCACCCCCGTGTTGGTTGCGGGGAGCAAACATAAAAAGGTTGCCTGTTGAAATCAACTTCCGGCCGCGATGTGGACGCGGCCCGTCCTGGTGCCCCTCAGGGAACGGTCAGGCGTCGCCGAGCGCGCCGTCGACCAGCTCCTTGGCGGCGTCCTGCACCTGGGCGAGGTGGTCGGCCGAGACGAACGACTCGGCGTAGATCTTGTACACGTCCTCCGTGCCCGACGGTCGCGCGGCGAACCACGCGTCCTTGGTCGTCACCTTGAGGCCACCGATCTTCGCGCCGTTGCCCGGCGCCTCGGTGAGGGTCGCGGTGATGTCCTGCCCGGCGAGCGTCGTCGAGGTGACCTCGTCGGGGGAGAGGGCGGACAGGCGCGACTTCTGCGCGCGCGTGGCCGGCGCGTCCACGCGCGCGTACCAGGACTCGCCGTAGTGGCCGACGAGGTCGGCGTGGTGCTCGGACGGCGTGCGACCCGTCGTCGCGATGATCTCGGAGGCGAGCAGCGCCAGCAGCAGGCCGTCCTTGTCCGTCGACCAGACGCGGCCGTCGCGGCGCAGGAACGACGCCCCCGCCGACTCCTCGCCCCCGAAGCCGACCTCGCCGTTCAGCAGGCCCGGCACGAACCACTTGAAGCCCACGGGCACCTCGACCAGCCGCCGGCCCAGGCCCGCCACGACGCGGTCGACCAGCGCCGACGACACGAGCGTCTTGCCGACCGCCGCGCCCTCCGGCCAGCCCGGCCGCGCGCCGCCGTACAGGTACTCGATCGCCACGGCCAGGTAGTGGTTCGGGTTCATCAGCCCGGCGTCGGGGGTCACGATGCCGTGCCGGTCGGAGTCCGCGTCGTTGCCGGTGGCGACGTCGAACGGCGCGTCCCCCTGCATGCGCTCCACCAGCGACGCCATCGCGTACGGCGAGCTGCAGTCCATGCGGATCTTGCCGTCCCAGTCGAGCGTCATGAACGACCAGCGCGGGTCCACCTGGGGATTCACCACGGTGAGGTCCAGGTCGTACCGCTCGCCGATCGCGCCCCAGTACTCCACCGACGCGCCGCCCAGCGGGTCCGCGCCGATGCGCACGCCGGCCGAGCGGATCGCGTCGAGGTCGACGACGTTCGGCAGGTCGTCCACGTACGTGGTGAGGAAGTCGTGCTTGTGGGTCGTCTCGGCGGCGAGCGCGTCCTCCAGCGAGACGCGGCGCACCGACGCGAGGCCGCCGGTGCGCAGGATCTCGTTGGCGCGGTCCGCGATCCAGCCCGTGGCCTCCGAGCCGGCGGGCCCGCCGTGCGGCGGGTTGTACTTGAAGCCGCCGTCGCGCGGCGGGTTGTGCGACGGCGTGACGACGATGCCGTCCGCGAGGCCGGGCCCCTGCGTGCGCACGCCGTCGCCCGTCGTCGCGCCGTTGTGGATGAGGATCGACTGCGACACGGCGGGCGTCGGCGTGAACGAGTCGCGCGCGTCGACCATCACCGTGACGCCCGCCGCGGCCAGCACCTCCAGCGCCGTCTGCCATGCGGGCAGCGACAGGGCGTGCGTGTCACGGCCGATGAACAGCGGGCCGTCCGTGCCCTGCGACGCGCGGTACTCGACGATCGCCTGCGTGATCGCCGCGATGTGCGCCTCGTTGAACGCCGTGTCCAGGCTGGAGCCGCGGTGCCCGGAGGTGCCGAACACCACCTGCTGCGCCGGGTCGGCGACGTCCGGCACGAGGTCGTAGTACGCCCCCACCACCTGGTCGACGTCGATGAGGTCGATGTCCTGGGCCGGCTTCCCCGCGCGCTCGTGCATGGGGTCGATCTTGCCAGGCGTCGCGGCCGGGTGTCAGGGCGGTCCCGTCAGCCCCGGAAGTCCGCCTTGCGCACCAGTCCGTGCACGCCCACCGTGCGGTCGACGACCTGCGAGACGGCGAAGTCGGCCGCCGCGGACAGGTAGGCGTACGCGATAGCGCGGTCCAGGCCCTGGTCGTGCTCCAGGAAGTCGAGGGCGTTGACGACCGCGCGCCGCATCGCGACGTCGAGGTCGCTGCCGTTGCCGCCCACCGCGCCGTCCGGGTCGGACAGGCCGATGGGGATCCAGGCGTCGGCGGTCTCGGCGAAGGGGTACGAGTACGCGACGGACGGCGCGTCGCCGGAGCCGGGCTTGCACACGGTGAGGCGGAACGTGCCGCGCAGCGAACCCTCCATCGCGGTGAGCGCCACCTCGCCGTCGCCCATCGCCATGTGCGGGTCGCCCACGTAGAACAGCGCCCCCGGCGCGCGCACCGGCAGGTAGAACGTGGAGCCGGCGCCCAGCCGGCTGATGTCGATGTTGCCGCCGCCCAGGGTGGGCGGGATCGAGTTGGCCTCGGGGGCGGTGAGCCTCGTGTTCTCCGAGAACGCGACGCCCATCGTGCCGAAGAAGTACCGCAGCGGGAACGACACGCGGGAGCCGCCCTCGCCGATGGTGGCCCGGTCGCCCCGGATCCGCGCCAGCACCGACACGTTGCCGTACTCGGTGGGGACGCCGGTCGCGCGTCCGTCGGTCGCGACGGGCGGCATGACCTCGTCGAGCGTGATGCCGGCGGGCGCGCCCACGGCGGTGAGGGCCAGCGCGCCCTTGCCGTGCCGGGACGAGATGACGCCGTACGGCACCCGCGGGACGACGTCGAGCGTCTCGATCTTCAGCACGTCGCCGGGCTCGGCGCCCTCGACGTGGACCGGGCCGGTGATGACGTGCGGGCCGTCGGTGTCGAAGTCGCGCGCCGTGCGGTCGTAGCCGCCGGCGATGGCGACCGCGTCGTCCAGCACCTCGCGGCGGCGGATGCCGCGCTCGCCGAACCAGGCGACCGGGTCGCGGCCCTGGTCCTCGAGGATGCCCTCGTGCGACACCGAGTCGATGGTGATCGTGCGGCCGGAGCGCACGCGCGTCACGGCCGTCGCGTGCACGGAGGGCACGTAGCCCCACAGCACGTCGTCGACATCGGAGCGCAGGTAGTGGTCGCCGCGGATGCGACCCTTCCCCGGCTGGAGGACGCCGCCGAACGACGCCGGCCCGCCGCGGCCGGCGGCGGGGCCGCCCGAGGTGGCGGCGGCGGGGACCGCCGCGCCGACGGTCAGCGCCGCCCCGGCGCCCACGCCGGCCGCGGCCTGCAGGAAGCGCCGGCGGCCGAGGCCGGCGGTGAGGGTCTCGGCGGCGTCTCGTCCGTCGTGCATGGGGGCTCCTCCTGAGGTCGGCCGGGAAACGTCGGCTGCGCCCGACGGTAGGGAGCCCGCATGTCGCCCGTGTTCGGGAGGGGTGTCCGCCGGGTAACGAAGCGCCCCCGTTCGCTGGGAGTTCGCCGGGCCCCGACCGACGTTCGGCTGCCCGGCGTCTCGACGTCACCGGACGGTTGCCTCGGCTGCCTACCGTCGTCGCCATCGGCATGTCGGAGCGCCCTGACGAGGGCGTGTACTCGATCCGCTCTCTCTGACGACCCCGGAGGAAGTACATGAACCCCCGCAGCATCCGCCAGGCCTGCGCCGCCGCCGGCGCCGCCTCGCTCGTCGGGCTGGTCCTCGTGGCGCCCGGCGCCGCGGCCGTGCCCTCACCCGAGCCGGCCGAGGCGAAGGCGGCCGCGGCCGCCCAGCGCGCCCAGGCAGGCCTGTACACCGGCCACGTCGAGGTCGTGCGCGGCGAGGCCGCCGACCCCGAGGTGCTCACCGGCACCGTGTTCCACGACAAGGACGAGGACTCGACCCAGGACCGCAACGAGCGGGGCGTCGCCGGCGTCCAGGTGTCCAACGGGCGCGACGTCGTCACGACCGACGGCAAGGGCCGCTACAGCCTCCCCGCGTTCGACGACATGACCGTCTTCGTCACCCAGCCCGCGGGCTACCAGGTGCCGGTGGACGAGAACGCCATCGCCCAGTTCAGCTACACCCACCTGCCCGAGGGCTCGCCCGACCTCAAGTACGGCGGCCTGGAGCCCACCGGCCCGCTGCCGAAGGCCGTCAACTTCCCGCTCGGGAAGTCGAAGGCGACCGGCAAGGCGGCGCAGAGCTGCCCGATCGCCTCCGACACGCAGGCGTACAACATGACCGAGATGGGCTACGCCCGGGACGGCGCCGTGGCGGACCTCATGGACCGCGATGACTACGCCAGCTGCGGCATCCTGCTGCTCGGCGACAACGTGGGCGACGACCTGAGCCTCAACCCGGCGCTCAAGGACATCTACCGCGACGCCAACGGGCCGATCCGCCTGGCGCCCGGCAATCACGACATGGACTACGACGCGGCGGACGACTCCCGCGCTCTCGACACGTTCCGCCAGCAGTTCGGGCCGGGCTACTTCTCCTACGACGTCGGGCAGGCGCACGTCGTCGTGCTCGACAGCATCGTCTACAAGGGCGCCAAGCCGGACGGCAAGAACGGCGGCTACTGGGAGAAGATCGACGACGAGCAGCTCGCGTGGCTCGAGGCGGACCTCGCCGAGGTGCCGAAGAACAAGCTCGTCGTCGTCGCGACGCACGCGCCGATCCTCGACCACGCGTCGGTGATCGTCGACAACGCCCCGGCGCTGTACGACGTGCTCCGCGGCCGCAACGCCGTCACGATCGGCGGTCACACGCACCGCCTGGAGAACCTGCTCCCGGGCGACACCCGCGAGGAGTGGGCGAAGGCGGGCGTCCCGGAGCTCGAGCACACCCAGCTCGTGGCCGGCGCCGTATCGGGCAACTGGTACTCCGGCGGCCTCGACGAGCAGGGCCTGCCGTACGCGTTCATGACCGACGGCGCGCGCCCCGGCGTGCTCACGCTCGAGCTGGACGGCAACGAGTTCTCCGAGCGGTACACGATCCGCGGCGAGTCCGACGACCTGCAGCTCGCGCTCGGCGTGAACACGCCCCACTGGCGCGAGTGGGCGGCCAAGCAGCTCGAGTGGCGCGACGGCGGCAAGGTCGGCGCGGCGCCGGCGCTCGGCGACGAGCGTCTGGTGAGCGCCGACGACCTCGCGGGCGACAGCTGGCTCACCGCCAACTTCTACGCCGGCTCCTCGGACGCCCGCGTCGAGGTGTCGGTCGACGGCGGCGCCGCGGTCGACGCCGAGCACACGCAGCCCATGCGGGGCGAGGCGCTCGCGTCGGGATGGGAGTACTCCGACACGTTCGCGGCCACGCGCAACCTGCTCACCAGCGGCGGGGTCACGCAGTCGAACGCGCACCTGTGGCGGCTGCCGCTCCCGGTGGACCTCGACGAGGGCACCCACACCGCCCAGGTCACCGCGACCGACCACCGCGGCCGTGAGTTCACCGAGACCCTGCGGTTCACGGTGACGGACGAGCGCCCCGCCGCGAAGGCGACCCTGCTGCGCGAGGAGGTGCCGGGCACGGTGCCCGCGAACGTCGGGGTGCCGGCGAACGGCTGACGCCGCCTCGCACGACGCGCTGCGTCAGTCGAAGTAGCGCGGCACGTCCAGCGGGCCGCCGTGCGCGACGAACTCGTCGTGCACGGCGGTCCGCAGCGCGTCGTCGGTGAGGTACTCCAGGGCGGTGAGGGCCAGCCCGACGGCGCCGTCGACGGCGGCCGGGACGGCGGCGGGCCCGCCCGCCGCGTCGGCGAACTCGGCGGTGTGCAGGGCCACGTCGGGCGCCGCCACCTGGATCAGCGGGTGCATCCCCGGCACGCGGAACGACACGTTGCCGAAGTCGGTGGACGCCGCGAGCGTCTCGGACACGACGCCGGGCGGCAGCGGGTCGCGCCCGCGCCGCCGCTGCGCCGCCACCCAGCGCTCGGTGAGCGCCGCGTTGGTGCGCACGGGCAGGCTCGGCAGGGCGCCGTCGTCCCACAGGATCTCGACCTCGGTGCCGGTCATGAGCGCGGCGCCGCGCGCGACGTCGTCGAGCCGGGCGGACAGGTCGCGCAGGGTGTCCGGGTACTTCGACCGGGCGTAGAGCCGCATGACGGCGCGCTCGGTGATGATGCTGGGCCGGGTGCCGCCCTCGACGACGGTCGCGTGCACGCGGTCCACCGGCGGCAGCTGCTGCCGCAGCAGGCCGATGCCCTGGTAGGCCAGGTTCGCCGCGTCGAGCGCGTTGCGGCCCATGAACGGCTGGGCGGACGCGTGGGCCGCGCGGCCCGTGAACGTCCACGTGAGCAGCCGCCGCCCCAGCCACACCTGCTCGGCGACGTCCTGGCCGTACGGGTGCACCATGATCGCCGCGTCCACGTCGTCGAACGCGCCGGCGCGGGCCAGCACCTCCTTGCCCGAGTGCCCCTCCTCGGCGGGCGTGCCGAGCAGGACGACGCGGCCCGCGGGCGCCGCGCTCGACGTCATCGCCTCGCGCAGCGCCAGGAACGCGCCCACCCCGGCGGCGGCGATGACGTTGTGCCCGCACGCGTGGCCGATGACGGGCAGCGCGTCGTACTCCGCGCAGATCGCGACGGTCGGACCCTTGCCGTCGGAGCCGCCGCCCCCGAGCTCCGCGCGGAACGCCGTCGGGACGCCGTGCGCGCCGAGCTCGGCGTCGATCCCGTGCCGGGCCAGCACCTCGACCAGCAGGGCGGCGCTGCGGTGCTCCTGCCAGGCCTGCTCCGGGTCGGCGTGCAGCCGCTCGACGATCTCGCGCAGGTCGGGCTCCAGCGCCTCGGCGGCCCGCTCCACTCCGTCCGCGACGGCCGCGGGCAGCAGCGAGGGGGCGACGTCGGCGGGCGGTGCCGCGAGACGTCGCTCCTCGCTCTCCCGGAACAGGTGGTCGAGGTAGGCGGTGCTCGGCCGGTCGGGCGGGACGGACGTCATGCCCAGCATCGTAGGGACGTGCGCCCCGCCCGACCGGTGTCACGCGCGCCGGGTCGCGCTGGGTCGCGACTCGTTCCACAGGCGGTCGAGCGCGGTGACCGCGTAGGAGTAGCGCTCGCCGCTCACCGCGGTGGTGTCGGTGAAGTCGTGCAGCACGCCCCCGTCGGAGCGGACGGTGCCGAGCAGCTGCGTGGCGTCCTCGACGTCGGGCCGGGCGTCGCCGGCGGCGCGGTAGACGGCGAACGACGTCGCGCGACGACGGTGCGGCGCCGCGTCCACCCAGCGCAGCTCGACGCCGTCGTCCCCGCGGCGGGCGTGCGTGAGCACGGGCTGCTGCACGGCCGTGCCGGGCAGGTGCGGCATCGTCGGGACCAGCGCGGGGTGGCTGTAGTGGTCCGCGTAGACCCGCGACATCGACCCCTTCGGGTCCTGCGGCACGTGCACGGCGGAGAAGTACACGTTGCCGTGCACGGGCGTGCCCTGCTCCGTGACCTCCGCGCAGAACGTGAGGTGGTTGCTCAGCTCGGCCGGGTCCGTGAACACCCCGGACGTCACCTTGTACAGCGCCTCCCCGATGTACAGGTGGGTGCCCGACTGCGCGGCCACGCCGGCCCACCACGGCACGAGCTTCGCGTAGTCGGCGACGGCGAGCCCGAACTGCCAGTAGATCTGCGGGTTGATGTAGTCGAGCCAGCCCTCGAGCACCCACGTGCGGGTGTCGGCGAACTGCAGGTCGTAGCTCTGCGAGCCCCCCGTGTCCGAGCCGCGCGGGTCGGTCGACGCGTTGCGCCAGATGCCGAACGGGCTGATGCCGAACTTGACCCAGGGCTTGAGCGCCTTGATCCGCTCGGAGATCGTCCGGACGAACTCGTCGACGTTGTGCCGCCGCCAGTCCTCGACCGTCGCGAAGCCCGCGCCGTGCTCGGCGTAGGTGGCGGCGTCGGGCAGCGTCTGGCCGGCCACGGGGTAGGGGTAGAAGTAGTCGTCGAAGTGCACGCCGTCGATGTCGTAGTGCTCCACGCTGTGCAGGATCGCCGCGTAGATGTGCTCCCGGGCCTCCGGCAGGCCCGGGTCGAAGTAGAGCTTGCCGCCGTACGGCCACACCCAGTCCGGGTGCTGCCGGGCGGGGTGGGTGGGCAGGAGCTTCGCCGGGTCCGGCTGCATCGAGACGCGGTACGGGTTGTACCAGGTGTGCAGCTCCAGGTTGCGGGCGTGCGTCTCCGCCACGACGAAGGCGAGCGGGTCGAAGCCCGGGTCGCCGCCCTGCGTGCCGGTGAGGTACTGCGACCACGGCTCGTAGGGGCTGGGCCAGAACGCGTCGGCCGTCGGCCGCACCTGGACGAAGACGGCGTTGAGGTTCATGCTCGCGGCCACGTCGAGCCAGTGCAGGTACTCGGCCTTCAGCTCGTCCGCGCTCAGCCCCGTGCGCGAGGGCCAGTCGATGTTGACGACGGACGAGATCCACATCGCGCGCAGCTCCCGCTTGCGGGCGGTGGTGCCGGCGGCGGCCGCCGTCGTGCTCGCCGTCGTCGCCGCCGTGGCGGGCGTCATCGAGCCGACGGTCACGGACAGCGCGGAGCCGGCGACCCCGGCGGTCGCGAGGGAGAGGAAGCCGCGGCGTCCGAGGGATCGGTGGGCGGCGGGTTCTGTCGGGACGGGGTGCGTCATTGCAGGCCTCCGAGAATCGGGCGGTAAGGGATTTTCATGCTCGCTGGTACCTGTGAAGACGAGTGTCCTGGATGTCACCCGGCGCGCGCCACCCCGCACCCTGTGCTTACCGTGCCGCTGGGCAACGATGCCTCGGACCCTGACACGGAGAGGGCACCACCATGCGCACCGTGCGTCGCATCATCACGACCGGAGTCACGATGGGGATCGCCACCGCGGTGGCGCTCACGACAGGGATCGCGGGAGCGGGCGCCGCGACGGCCGCCGTCCGGCCGCTCCCCGACGACACCTACGGGCTCTCCTCCTACTACGGGCCGCGCTGCATGCCCATCAAGGGGGCGTCCACCTACCACCTCGGCCAGGACATGAGCGCCAAGAAGGGCACCAGGATCAGGTCGGTCGCGCCGGGCACCGTGATCAAGGCGGGGTCCGCGCCGGGCTTCGGCCAGGTCGTCGTGGTGCGGTCCAACGCCAACGGCGGCAAGGTCTTCGCCGTCTACGGCCACGTCGTCGACGGCGACAAGTACGTCAAGGCCGGCACGTACGTGAAGCGCGGTCAGCGCATCGCCGACGTCGGCAGCTCCGGCACCTCCACCGCGCCGCACCTGCACCTGGAGATCTGGAAGGGCGCGTACAAGGGGTCGGGGAAGACCACCGACCCGCTGCCGTGGATGAAGAACCACGGCGCGTCGCTCACCGCCGGCGCGGCGTGGGCCGCCCAGCGCGTCGTGCCGACGTCGTGCACCTACTACACGACCACGCGTGTCAACCTGCGCTCCGGCCCGGGCACCGGCTACCGCGTGCTCAAGACCGTCAACGTCAATCGCAAGCTCACCGCCAAGCCCGGCGCCGGCTCCGGGGTCTGGCGCAAGGTGACGTACAGCGGCACCACCGGCTGGATGCACGCCTCCTACGTCTCGCCCGGTCTCACCTCGCTCGGCACGCGCTACGTGACCGTGGACGGGCTGCGCCTGCGCTCCACGCCGAGCACCAGCGGCAAGGTCCTCGACTCGCTGGACCGGGGCAAGGCCGTGAAGAAGATCTGGGACTCCTCGAACGGCTGGGTCAAGGTCTACGTCAACGGCAAGCAGGGATTCGTCGCGACCAAGTACCTCAGTTCGAAGAAGCCCTGACGGCGTGCGGGTCCGTCGCGTTGAGCCGGGCGACGGTCGCGTCGTAGGTGCCTGACGTCTCGGCGAAGCGGAGGAACTTCACGCCCTCGACGAGGATCTCGTGCGCGTCGGGCCGGGACGCGAGGAGCTCCACCGTCTCGTCGGCGAACGCGTCCAGGGGCATCGCGATCGGGCTGTCCTCCTGGCCCGGCATGAGGGCCGTGCGGACCGCGGGCGGCACGATCTCGATCACCTGCACGCCCGCCGGCTCGAGCTGGAGCCGGACGCCCTCGCTGAGCCGGTGGATCGCGGCCTTGGTCGCGTTGTACGTGGGCGTGGCGGCGATCGGCACGTGCGCCAGCCCGGAGGAGACGGTGACGAACGCGGCGCCCGCGCCCGCCTCCGCCCGGGCGCGCAGGTGCGGCAGGAACGCGGCGGCCAGGCGGATCGGGCCGAGCAGGTTGGTCGTGACGGTGCGCTCGGCGGTGGCGAGGAAGTCGTCGGAGGTCCAGTCCTCGGGCTGCATGATGCCGGCCATCGCGACGACGGCGTCCAGGTCGGGGTGGCGCTCCAGCACGTCGCGGCGCGCCGCCTCGATGCTGTCCGGGTCCGCGGTGTCGATGCGGACGGCGTCGATCCCGGGGTGGGCGGCGACGATCTCGTCGAGCAGGGCGGTGCGGCGTCCGCCCACGATGACGGTGCTGCCGCGGGCCTGGAGGCGGAGGGCGAGCGCGAGGCCGATGCCGCTGGTCGCGCCGGGGACGAAGACGGTGCTACGGGTGAGGTCCATGCCGACCACCGTGCGCCGCGCCGACGCCGGGCGGGAGAGGAGCCGTCATCGGGGGACCGGCGATCCCTGGCTGCGGCCTGGCCCGGCCGGCGTCGTCGACGGACGATGGGCGCATGGACCGCCCTGCTCTCGCCGAGTTCCTGCGCCGCCGTCGCGAGGCGGTGCAGCCCGCCGACGTCGGCCTGCCCGCGGGGGCGCGACGTCGCACCGCGGGGCTGCGGCGGGAGGAGGTCGCGGCGCTCGCGGCCATGTCGGCCGACTACTACACGCGGCTCGAGCAGCAGCGCGGCCCGCAGCCCAGCGAGCAGATGCTCGCGTCGCTGGCGCGGGCGCTCCGGCTCACCGAGGACGAGCGCGACTACCTGTTCCGCGTGGCCGGCCGGGGCACGCCGGACCGGGTGACGATGTCGTCCCACGTGTCGCCGGCGCTGCTGCGCGTGCTCGACCGCCTGTCCGACACGCCCGCCCTCGTGCTGTCCGCGCTCGGCGAGACGCTCGTCGCCAACGACCTCGCCGTCGCGCTGCTGGGCGACCGGTCGGCGCTCACCGGGTGGGCGCGCAGCGACGTCTACCGCTGGTTCACCGACCCCGCCGAGCGGCTGCTGTACCCCGAGGACGACCGCGACCGGCAGGGGCGCTCGCTCGTCTCGACGCTCCGCGCGGCGCACGGCATGCTCGGGCCGCGCTCGCGCGCCGGCGACCTGGTGCGCGAGCTGCGGGCGCGCAGCCCCGAGTTCGGCGAGCTGTGGGACCGGCACGAGGTGCACCAGCGGTTCGCCGACCACAAGACGCTCGTGCACCCGCAGGTCGGCCCGATCGAGCTGGACTGCCAGGTGCTGTTCACCGAGGACCAGACCCAGGCGCTGCTGGTGCTCACCGCGCCGCCGCGCTCCGAGGCGGAGGAGAAGCTCGCCCTGCTCGCCGTCGTCGGGCAGCAGGCCATGTCGCGCTGACCCGGGACCGATGCCGAACAGGCGGTTGTGCACCTTCTCGCGGCGGATGGGGTGCACAACTGCCTGTTCGGCGAGGCGCGGGGCTCGCTACCAGCTCGCGTTGCGCGCGAGCTCCAGCGCGATCTCCTGCCACCATGCACCGGCGGCGGGGCCGCCGTTGCAGGCGCCGTCGCTCTCGCCAGGCCGCTTCACCCACAGCAGGGCGTCGAGGTGGGTGGCGTCGTCGACGACGGCGGGCCGCTCGCCCAGCGCGCGACCGCGCGGGTTGCACCACTCGTCGTTCGAGCCGTTGCCGTTGCGGGAGGTGTCGACGACGAACGGCACGCCGCCGAGCAGGGCCGAGACCTCCTCGCCGTAGGCGCGCGACTCGTCGGTGGTGCGGTAGTTGGACACGTTGAGCGCGAAGCCCGCGACGTGCTCCAGGCCCACCTGCTGCACACGGGACGCGGCCTCGGACGCGGGCAGCCAGGCCGAGTGGCCGACGTCGAGGTACACGCGGGCGCCGGCCTCGTCGAGGATGCGCGCGGCGTCGGCCAGCATCCCGACGCGGTCGCCCTGCCCGTCGCAGGCGCCGAGCTGGGGGAGGGCGTCCGGCTCCAGCACCACCCACGGCTCGCCGACCATCGCGCCGGCCACCTGCTCGACCCACGCACGGTACGCGGCCTCGTCGGTGCCGCCGCCGGAGTGCGACCCGCAGTCGCGGCCCGGGATGGCGTACACCGCCAGCAGCGGCGTCGCGCCCGCCGCCGCGGCGCGGGAGGTGTAGTCCGCCACCCCGGCGGCCGCCGCCGCCGGGTCCGCGTCCGTGACCCAGGAGGCCTGCGGCGTCGTGGCGATCTTCTCCAGCAGCGCGCGGTCCGTGCCGGACGCCGCCTGCCAGGCGTCCCACGCCTGCGTGCCGTCGTCCACGAAGAACGTGGCGTCGCCGGGTGTGCCCGGGTCGTCGGTCGGCGGGTCGGACGGGTCCGTCGTGGGCACGCCTCCCGTGCAGGCGACGCCGTCGAGGCTGAAGCTCGCCGGCACCGTCGCCGCGCCCGAGGACGTGCCGATCAGCCCGAACGACGCCGTCGCCCCGGTCGCGAGCGAGCCGTTCCAGCCGACGTCGGTTACGCGCACCTGCGCGCCGTCCTGCGTGAGCCGGCCGTTCCAGACCTGCGCGACGCGATCCCCGTCGGCCTGCTGCCAGGAGACCTCCCAGCCGGTGCGGGCGTCGCCGAGGTTGGTGAGCGTGACGTCGGCCTGGAAGCCGCCCGCCCACGAGCTCGTGACGACGTAGTCCACCTCGCAGGCCGTCGTCGCGCCCGAGGCGGACGTGGCGAGGGTAACGGCACCGGCGGTGAGGCCGGCGCCGCCCACGAGGGCGGCCGCGGTGAGGGCCGCGACCCGGGCGGTCGATCGAGGACGTCGTGCGGTTCGCATGCGAGGCTCCGTCGCGTCGGGGGTGCGGACGGCGCCACGCTAGGAGGTCGCCGGCGCGCCGCGGGCGCTCCTAAACGCTTCGGGCGGCGCGGGGATCAGGCGAGGTAGTCCTCGACCAGCCGTGCGGCGATGCCCGTGTACGAGGCGGGCGTGAGGTCCGCGAGGCGCGCCGCGACGTCGTCGGGCAGGCCGAGGCCGGCGACGAACTCACGCATCCGCGCGGCGTCGACGCGCTGGCCGCGGGTGAGCTCCTTGAGCCGCTCGTACGGGTTCTCCATGCCCTCGACGCCCGCGACGGACGCGGCGCGCATCGCCGACTGGACGGGCTCGCCGAGCACCTCCCAGTTGTGGTCGAGGTCCTCGGCCATGAGCGCGGCGTTGACGTTGAGCGCCGTGAGGCCGCGGCGGACGTTGTCGATCGCGAGCAGCGAGTGGCCGAACGCCGGGCCGATGTTGCGCTGCGTGGTGGAGTCGGTGAGGTCGCGCTGCAGGCGGGACGTCACGAGCGTGGCCGACAGGGTGTCGAGCAGCGAGCACGAGATCTCGAGGTTCGCCTCGGCGTTCTCGAACCGGATCGGGTTGACCTTGTGCGGCATGGTCGACGACCCGGTGGCGCCCGCGACGGGGATCTGCGTGAAGAAGCCGAGCGAGATGTACGTCCACACGTCGGTCGCGAGGTTGTGGAGGATGCGGTTGAAGCGGGCGACGTCGGCGTAGACCTCGGCCTGCCAGTCGTGCGACTCGATCTGCGTGGTCAGCGGGTTCCACACCAGGCCCAGGTGCTCGACGAACGCCCTCGACACGGCCGGCCAGTCGGCGCCCGGGACGGCGACGACGTGCGCCCCGTAGGTGCCGGTGGCGCCGTTCAGCTTGCCCAGGTACTCGGCGCCCTCGATGCGGCGCAGCTGACGGCGCAGCCGGTGCGCGAGGACGGCGAGCTCCTTGCCCATCGTCGTCGGCGTGGCCGGCTGCCCGTGCGTGCGGCTCAGCATCGGGACGTCGGCGTGCTCGCGCGCCATGTCCGCGAGCTGGTCGGTCAGCGCGGCCGCGGCGGGCAGCCACACGTCGCGCACGCCGCCCTGCACCATGAGCGCGTACGACAGGTTGTTGATGTCCTCGGACGTGCACGCGAAGTGCACGAGCTCGCTCGCGGCCGGGAGGCTCGTCTCGCCGAGGGCCTCGGGGGCGGTCGCGATGCGGCGCTTGATGAAGTACTCGACGGCCTTGACGTCGTGCACCGTCTCGCGCTCGATGGCGGCGAGCTCGGCGATCTCGTCCGCGCCGAACGTGGCGGGGATCCGGCGCAGGTACGCGATCTCGGCGTCGGTCAGGGTGGGGGCGCCGGGGACGACGGCGCCGGGCGTCGTCGTCGTGCCGTTGCACAGCGTGACGAGCCACTCGACCTCGACGTGGATGCGCGCGCGGTTCAGCGCGGCCTCGCTGAGGTGGTCCACCAGCGGCGCGACGGCGCCGCGGTAGCGGCCGTCGAGCGGCCCGAGGGCGATCGGCGGGGTGACGTCCGCGAGGTTCACCCGGTCGGTCGCGGGGGTCGGGACGTCGGACGGCGAGGTCTGCGGCGCGGGGGAGGTCACGGCCCACATTCTCCCACGGGCCCCGAACCGCCCGCGGCCGACCGTCGGGGGTGGGATCGTGGCCCGTTCTCCGGCGGGAGATGGGCCACGATCCCACCCACAGCGGTCGGGTCAGCCGAGGAGCGGGTAGTTCCCGCGGATCGTGCGCCGGGGGTCGCGGGCGCGCTTGAGGTCGCGCAGGCGGGCGAGGGCGGCGTCGCCGTACGCGGCCGCCGCGCTCTCGCCCGGGGCGAGGAACGTGGCGGGCTTGCGGAGCGTGGCGACCCGGGCGAGCTCGGCGGGCAGCGCCTCGAGCCGGTGCCCGACGGCGGTCGAGAGGCCGGGCTCGAACGCCAGGCCGAACGCGTACAGCAGATACGGCTCGGCGATGGCGCCCAGCGCGCCCGCGCCGTCTCCCGGCGCGGCGAGCGCGCCGCCCAGGTGCCGCAGCTGGAGCACCAGCAGCGGCGCGACCGACGTCGTGAACAGGCGCTCCACGGCCTCGTCGTCGATGCCCCGCAGCAGCTCGGAGCGGCCCTTGCCGGCGGCGGGGTCGGTCGGGTCGGCGGTGATGTCGCCGACGGCGGCCAGCGCGACCGGGCCGATCGCGGCGTCGACGCCCGGGCCCAGGGCGTCCGGGACGGCGGCGAACGGCGCGAGCAGCGCGCGCGCCTCGGTCGCCTCGCCGAGGAACGCCGCGTGCACGACGGCGACGGCGGGCGCGCCCGGCGCCTCGATCCGCGAGAGCCAGACGCTCAGCTCGGGCGGGGCCGCGGCGGTGACCTCGCGGAAGACGGCGAGGAGCTCGGCGGCGCGCTCGGCCGGCCAGGCGACCTTGCCGCCCGAGAACGCGGGCACCGGCTCCAGGTCGATCTCCATCGCCGTCACGACGGCCAGGTCTCCGCCCCCGCCGCGCAGGGCCCAGAACAGCTCCGGGTCGGAGGCGGCGGTGACGGTGACCTGCTCCCCGGCGGGGGTGACGACGTCGAACGACCGCACGTGGTCGGCCGCCAGCCCGTGCACGCGGCTGAACCAGCCCAGCCCCCCTCCGAGGGTGTAGCCGACGGCGCCGACGCCGGGGGCGCTGCCGAGCAGGGTCGTGAGGCCGTGCGGCGCGGCGGCGGCCTGCACCGCGCCCCACGACGCCCCGGCGCCGACGCGGGCGGTGCGGCGCGCCGCGTCGACCTCGACGGCGTCGAGCGTGCGGGTGCGCAGCAGGACGGTTCCGGCCACGTCCCCCGACGCGCCGTGGCCGGTGGACTGGGCCGCGACGGTGAGCCCGGCGGCCGCCGCGTGCCGCACCGTGGCGGCGACGTCGTCGGCGTCGGCGGCCTCGACGACGGCCGCGACGGGCTGCCGGACGGCGAGGTTCCACGGCGTGGCGGCCGCGTCGAAGCCGTCGTCGCCGGGGAGCAGCAGCCGGCCGCCGAGGTCGTGGCCGAGGGCCTGGGCGAAGGCGTCGACGGTGGCCGGATCGTTCGAGGTCAGATCGATCGAGGTCGGACGGGTCGAGTTCAGGCGGGTCATGCGGGCTCCTGGTCGGAAGGGCCGGTGTCGCACTCTCGTGGTTCGGTGGCACCGGCAGCGTGCGCTGTCACCTCTCTGACACGGCCCGACGAAGGAGTGTGACCGGTGAGCACGGAGCAGTTCGCAGCAGGTCAGTTCGCGGCAGGCTCGCTCACGGCGGACCAGTTCGAGGCGTTCCGGCCGCACCTGCGTTCGGTGGCGTACCGGGTGCTGGGGTCCACCGCCGACGCCGAGGACGCCGTGCAGGACGCCTGGGTGCGCGCGCACGCCGCCGGGACGGCGGGGGTGGAGAACCTCGGCGGCTGGCTCACGACGATCGTCGGCCGGGTGGCGCTCAACCTGCTGCGGTCGCGGGCCGCGCGCCGGGAGGCGGCGTGGGGCGGGCCGGCGGGGGACGGGCCGGGCTGGGACGGGCACCTGCCGGACCTGGTCGTGACGCCGCTGGACGAGCCGGACGACCCCGAGCGGCGGGCGGTCGAGCAGGACGAGCTCGGCGCCGCGCTGATGGTCGTGCTGGACACCCTGGCCCCCGCCGAGCGGGTCGCGTTCGTGCTGCACGACCAGTTCGCGGTGCCGTTCGAGGAGATCGCGCCGCTCGTGGACCGGTCGCTGCCCGCCACGCGCCAGCTCGCCAGCCGGGCTCGGCGCAAGGTACGCGACGGCGTCCCCGCGCAGGACGACGTCGCGCGGCGCCGTGAGGTCGTGGCGGCGTACCTGGCGGCGTCGCAGGCGGGGGACTTCGACGGTCTGATGGCGCTGCTGGACCCGGACGTCGTGGTGCGCCTGGACTACGGGCCGGGCGACCTGTCCCGCGTGCTGCGCGGCGCGGTGGCGGTGGGCGAGCAGGCCCGGCTGCACTTCGGGACGGCGCGCTTCTCGCGTCTCGCGCTGGTGTCGGGGTCGCCCGGGCTGGTCACGGTGCTCGACGACGGCACGGTCTACTCGCTGCTCGCGTTCACGGTCCGCGACGGCCGGGTGGCCGGCATCGACATCCTCTCCGACGCGGACCGGCTGGCCGGGGTGCTCGCCGGCTGACAGGCCTCGCGGGGGACGCGGGCGCGGAGCCGTGCCTTGCGGAGCCTGTCCCCAGGGCGGCGCCGTCCACAGCGCGCGACGGCGTGGGACGCCGCTGCCGGGGCGCGGCCTAGCGTCACGGGCATGACCTCGCCTGCCCCGCCCTTCTCGTCCCCGGCACCCGACCCCCACGCGGCGCGGGACGTCGTCCTCGCGGCACGGCGCGACGTCGACGACGCCGCCGCGACCGCCCGCCGCACCCTCGCGGTGGTGTGGGAGTCGCCGGCGGCCGACCGCTTCCGGGACGACGTCGCGGCCCTGCTCGCCGACCTCGACGCCGACCTGCGCCTCCTGGAGGAGGCCGCCGAGGTGCTGGCCCGGTGACCCGGGGGCTGCCGCCGGAGGAGACGCTGGACGTCGTGGGCGGGCGGAGCGTCTCGCGGGTCGACGCGGAGGCGGTGCAGGGCGCGGCGGTGCTGCTCGACGACGCGGCGGGGCGGCTGCGGCAGGCGTCGCAGCGGTGCCTCGGCGCGGCCGGGACCCTGCGCGGGGCGGTGTGGGCGCCGCGCCCGTTCGGGGCGCCGTCGCTCGCGCTGCCTGCGACGCCGGAGGACTCCGCGGCCCAGGCCACCCGGGCCGCGCTCCGGGAGCTGGCGGCCGCCCACCTGGACGAGGCGAGCACCCGGCTCGGCGCCCGGACCGGCGCCGTGGAGCGCTGCTCGCGGCGCCTGCGCTTCGCCGCCGGCCTGTACCGGGAGGCCGAGACCGTGGCGCAGCGCGTCGCTGACGGGGCGGTCACGGTGCTGTCGGGGGTGGCGGGGGCGTGGCTCGGGCTGCGCGTGCTGCCGGCACTCTCCGCCGGGTCGGGGACGGCCGGGCTGCTGCGTGCCTGGTGGCCCGGTCGTGCGGGCGGCACCGACCCCGCCGCAGGGCCGCCCTCGGCGCGGCGACCTCCCGAGCCGCCGTCGGCGCCCGTGACGACCAGCCCCGACGGACCCCTTGCGGACGCCTGGCGCGTCCTGGCACCGGTGTCGGACGAGGCGGTCGCGGGGCTCGCGACAGGGCTGAGTGCCACCCGGCCGCTGACCTGGCGGGACCTGCGACGCGTGGTCGACGAGGGGCCGGCCGCGCTGGACCCCGTCACGCGGGGCGCGGCCTTGCTGTCCGACGTCGTCGCCGCGCTGCTGCCGGACGCCGTGCCGCAGGTGGTGGCCCTGGCCGACGACGACGTCGCCGGGCCTCCGCCCCCGTGGGCCGCCCGTCCGGCGGGCACCGTCGCGGAGGCGCTCGCCCGCACCGCGGACCTCTACCCCCAGGGCAGCGGCGTCGTGGACCGGCCCGCGGCGGGCGTGCCCACGGGGACGCTCGCGGTGGAGGAGGTCACGCACGCGGACGGCAGCACGTCGTGGACAGTGCTGATCCCCGGCACGCAGAGCTTCCTGTCGACGGCGAACCCGTTCGACGCGGCGACCGACCTGAGCCTCATGGCCCACGAGACGGCGGACGTGTCCGTGGCGGTGGAGCAGGCCCTCGACGCGGCGGGCGCCGGCGAGGACGAGCCGGTGGTGCTGGTGGGCCACAGCCTCGGCGGGATCGCGGCGACGGCGCTCGCGGCGTCGCCGCAGTTCCGCGAGCGGCACCCCGTCGGAGGGGTGGTGACCGCGGGGTCGCCGACGGCGACGTTCGCGGTCCCCGCGGGGGTGCCGGTGCTGCACGTGGAGAACGAGGAGAGCCTGGTCGAGAACGTGGACGGCCGGTCCCGGGAGGAGGGGCCGGCCACGGCGGACCGGGTGACCGTCGGGCGCCGGCTCCTGGACTCGTCGGACCCGGCCGACGCCGCCGCCGCCGGCAGCATCGCCCTCGCCCATGCCATGCCCACGCACCTGCGCACCCTGGCGGCCGCGCAGCGGTCCGGGAACGTGCAGGTGGCGGGGGTGACGGCGCGGCTCGAGCGGCTGCTCGCGGGCACCCGGGGGCGCACCCGGTTCTTCGTGGCGCGTCGCGTGGACCCGGCCCCGCCGCTGGTGCTGGCTCCCGGCCCGGGGACGCTCGGCACCGTGCCCGGGACGACGTCGCCCCCGCCGGGGAACCCGACGGGGGCGATGCCCTGCTGAACGTGCTGATCGCGAGTGGTCAGCCCTTCTTCGGCGCGAACGCGCCGATGATCGCCTGCAGCACGGCGAGGATGAGGGCGATCCAGACGAACCACCAGAAGCCGCCGGACACCTCGACGCCCCAGTCGCCGAACCACCCCTGATCGGTGATCCACGTGGTGAGCCACAGCACGAAGGCGTTGATGACGAGGTAGAAGAGGCCCAGCGTGAGGATGAGCAACGGGATCGAGATGATGCTGACGATCGGCTTCACGAAGCTGCTGATGATCGTGAACACCAGCGCCACGCCGAGCAGCGCCAGGATGTACTCGAGCACGTTGTCGCCGTCGTACGGCGGCAGGATCTCGAGGTTGGTGAAGATCAGGTCGCTCAGCCACAGCGCCACGGCCGTGACGAGGGTGCGGACGATGAAGTTCATGCCGCCATCGTGGCACGTCAGCGCCCTCGACGGTGGGAGGGTGCGGCGCAGGTGGCATCCTTGAGCGCTGTGACCACGCCTGCTGACCCCACGGCTGTCCCTGACCCCGCCGTTCCTGTCGCCCCTGACCTCGCCGTCCCCCTGCGCGCCGCCGTCGCCGCGCTGCCCGCGTACGTGCCGGGCGCGCGGCCCGCCGAGGGCGCGAAGCTGTGGAAGCTGTCGTCGAACGAGAACCCGTACCCGCCGCTGCCGTCCGTCCTCGAGGCGATCACGCGCGCCGCGGAGGAGACCAACCGCTACCCCGACATGTACGCCACGGAGCTGGTCGAGGCGCTCGCGGCGCACGTCGGCGTCCCGGCCGACCAGGTCGTGGTGGGCAACGGGTCGGTGGCGGTCCTCGGGCACGTGCTGCAGGCCGTCGTCGAGCACGGCGACGAGGTCGTGTTCCCGTGGCGGTCCTTCGAGGCGTACCCGATCGTCGTCGCCGTCGCGGGCGGCACCGCCGTGACCGTGCCGGTGCGTGCGGACGGCCGGTTGGACCTGCCCGCCATGGCCGCCGCCGTCACGCCGCGCACGCGCGTCGTCATGGTCTGCACGCCGAACAACCCCACCGGGCCCGTGGTGCACGCGGACGAGCTGGAGGAGCTCCTCGCGGCCGTCCCGCGCGACGTGCTCGTGATCGTCGACGAGGCGTACCTCGAGTTCGTGCGCGACCCGCAGGCGCCCGAGGGTGTCGACCTGCTGCGCCGGCACCCGAACGTCGTCCTGCTGCGCACGCTGTCCAAGGCGTACGGGTTGGCGGGCCTGCGCGTCGGGTACGCCGTCGCGGAGCCGCGTCTCGCCGCCGGCATCCGGGCGGTCTCGACGCCGTTCGGGGTCAACCACGTCGCCCAGCGCGCGGCGCTCGCCTCCCTCGAGCCGGTGGCCCAGGACGAGCTGCGGCAGCGGGTGGAGGCCCTGGTCGCCGAGCGTCAGCGCGTCACCGCCGCGCTGCGCGAGCAGGGCTGGGACCTGCCCGAGACGCACGCGAACTTCGTCTGGTTCCCGCTCGGCGAGGAGACCGTGGCGCGTGCCGCCGAGGCGACCGCCGCCGGCGTCCTCGTGCGCCCCTTCGCCGGCGATGGCCTGCGCGTCAGCATCGGCGAGGTCGAGGCGAACGACGCCTTCCTCGCCGTGGCCGCCACCTGGCGCTGACGGCGGCACAACGACGGGCGGGTCAGCGGGGCAGGTTGCGCAGGTTGGAGCGGGCCATGGACATGACCTCGCCCATGCCGCCGCCGAAGATCTGCTTCGTCATGGCGGTGGCGAACCCGCGGATCTGCCCGGACGTGATGGACGGCGGGATCGACAGCGCGTTGGGGTCGGTGACGACCTCGATGAGCGCCGGGCCCTTGCGGTCGAGGCCGTCGGCGAGGGCGCGGCGCAGGTCCTTCGGCCGCTCCACGCGGACGGACGGGATGCCGACGGCGAGCCCGATGTTGCGGTAGTCCACGGGCGGGGAGTCGGTGCCGTACGACGGCAGCCCCTCGACCAGCATCTCCAGCTTCACCATGCCGAGCGTCGCGTTGTTGAACACGACGACCTTCACCGGCAGGTCGTAGGTGCGCACGGTGATGAGCTCGCCCAGCAGCATGGACAGGCCGCCGTCGCCGGCGAGGGCCACGACCTGCCGCCCGGGCTGCGCGAACGCAGCGCCGATGGCGTGCGGCAGGGCGTTCGCCATCGACCCGTGGAGGAACGACCCGATGACGCGCCGTTTCCCGTTGGGCGTGAGGTACCGGGCGGCCCACACGTTGTTCATGCCGGTGTCGACGGTGAACACGGCGTCGTCGGCTGCCGTCTCGTCGAGCTGCACGGCCGCGTACTCCGGGTGGATCGGCGTGTGCTTCTCCACGTTGCGGGTGTACGCGCCCACGACCTTGGTCATGAGCCCGGCGTGCTTGTCGACCATCGAGCGCAGGAACTTGCGGTCCTTCTTGCGCTTGATCAGCGGGTTGAGCAGCTTCAGGGTCTCGCCGACGTCGCCGTGCACCGGCAGGTCGAGCCGGGTGCGGCGGCCGAGGTGGGAGGCGTCGACGTCGATCTGCGCGGTGCGGACGTCGGCGGGCAGGAACGAGTCGTACGGGAAGTCGGTGCCGACGAGGATCAGCAGGTCCGCCGAGTGCATCGCCTCGTGGCAGGAGCCGTACCCCAGCAGGCCGGACATGCCGACGTCGTGCGGGTTCTCGTACTGGATGATCTCCTTGCCGCGCAGGGAGTGGCCGACGGGTGCGGCCGCCAGGTCCGCGAGCTCCAGGACGGCGTCGCGGGCGTCGCGCGCCCCGGCACCGACGAACAGCGTGACCTTCTTGGCCTGGTTGATCGCGTCGGCGAGGGCCTCGACGTCGGCGTCGTTCGGCACGACGCGCGCCGGGCACGCGCCGGGCACGAGGATCGGGGCGTCGTCGTCGGGCACGCGCTCGTCCGCGACGTCGCCCGGCAGGGTGAGCACGGCGACGCCGGGGGCGGCGAGCGCGTGCTGGATGGCGGACCGTGTGACGCGGGGCAGCTGGGCCGCCGTCGAGATCATCTCCGAGAACACGGACGCCTCGGTGAAGATCCGGTCCGGGTGCGTCTCCTGGAAGAACTGCGTGCCGATCTGCGCGCTCGGGATGTGCGACGCGATGGCGAGCACGGGCAGCCTGGAGCGGTTCGCGTCGTAGAGACCGTTGATGAGATGCAGGTTGCCCGGCCCGCACGACCCGGCGCAGACGGCGAGCTCGCCCGTCACCTCCGCGTCGGCGGCGGCCGCGAACGCGGCCGCCTCCTCGTGGCGCACGTGCACCCAGTCGATGCCGTCGGTGCGGCGGACGGCGTCGACGACGGGGTTCAGGGAGTCCCCGACGATCCCGTAGATGCGCTTGACGCCGGCGGCGACGAGCTGGTCGACGAGGTGTTCGGCGACGGTGCGGGCCATGACGAGACCTCCTGAGGACGGCGGCTGGTCCGTCTCGATCCTGCCTCCGACGCCGTGTTTCCGCAGGACGTCGGGACGTGAGGTGGCGCACCCGCTCGCCTCGTCCACCTGCTGTTGACCTCAACCTTGGTTCAGGTCGCACGATCGGGGCATGACGACGACCACGCCGGCGCACGCCGTCCCCACGAGCGTCCCGCAGCACGTCCGCGACCTCGTCGCGCGCGTCACGGGCGACGAGAAGCACGACCCGAGCGCGCACTCGACCCTCGACGTCGTGTGGACCCTGTACGACCGGGTGCTCCGCGTCGACCCCGCCCGCCCCGACGACCCCGACCGCGACCGGTTCCTGCTCTCCAAGGGCCACGGCCCGGCGTCCACGTACGCCGTGCTGGCGGCGAAGGGGTTCTTCCCGGCGTCGTGGCTGGACGACGTCGCGTCGTTCGACTCGCCGCTGGGCCACCATCCCGACCGCACGCTGGTGCCGGGCGTGGAGATCGGCAGCGGCTCGCTGGGGCACGGGCTGCCGCTCGCCGTCGGCCTGGCGCTCGGGCTGCGCGGCCGCTCGACCGCGCGCGTCGTCGTCCTCGTGGGCGACGCCGAGCTCGACGAGGGCAGCAACGCGGAGGCGATCCAGGTCGCGGGCCGGTTCGGGCTCGGCAACCTCACCTGCGTCGTCGTCGACAACCACAGCGACACCCTGGGCTGGCCCGGCGGCATCGCGCCGCGCTTCGCCCTCGAGGGCTGGGCGGCGGCCGAGGTGCGCACCCACGACCAGCCCCGCCTGACCGCCGCGCTGCGGCGCACCGAGACCGACCGGCCCACGGTCGTCGTCGTCGACACGACCGGCACGACCACCCAGGAGGCGGCATGACCACCCTCGCGACCGCGCCCGCGCTCGACCTGCGCACCCGCTTCTACGACGAGCTGGACCCGCTGCTCGACGCACACCCGGACGTCGACGTCGTCCTGGCCGTGATCGGCTCCGGCTACATGGGCCGCGCGATCGCGCGCCACCCCGGCCGCGTCATCGACATCGGCATCCGTGAGCAGGCGCTGATCGGCGTGGCCGGCGGCCTGGCGCTGGCCGGGCGGCGGCCGATCGTGCACACGTTCGCGTCGTTCCTCGTGGAGCGCCCCTACGAGCAGGTGAAGCTCGACCTCGGGCACCAGGACGTCGGCGCCGTGCTGGTCAGCGCGGGCGCGTCCTATGACGTCTCCGCCGGCGGCCGCACCCACCAGTCGCCCGCGGACGTCGCGCTGATCTCCGCGCTGCCGGGCTGGACCGTGCACGTGCCGGGCCACGCCGACGAGGTCGCCGAGCTGCTGCACCGCGAGGCCGCCGGCACCGGCCGGACCTACCTCCGGCTCTCCGGGCAGCGCAACGCCCGGCCCGGGCCCGTGGACGGGCGGCTGCACCTGGTGCGCGACGGCGCGATCGCAGCGGGCGGGCCGCTCGTCGTCGCCGTCGGCCCGATGCTCGACAGCGTGCTCGCGGCCACCGCCGACCTGCCCGTGCGCGTCGCGTGGACCGCCACCCCGCACCCGCTCGACGCCGAGGGACTGCGCGCGCTCGCCGGCCCGGCGCCGGTGCTCGCCGTCGTCGAGCCGTACCTCGAGGGCACGAGCGCCGCGCCCGTCGCGGCCGCGCTGGCCGACCGGCCCAGCCGCGTGCTGCACGTCGGCGTGCCCGGCGAGGCGGAGCTGCGCCGGTACGGCACGCCGCGCGAGCACGCCGCCGCGCACGGCCTCGACGCGGCGGGGGTCCGGCGGCGGGTGTCGGCGTTCCTCGGCTGACCGTCTCCGCCCGGCGGTGGGACCGCGCGCCTACGCTGACGGGGTGAGCACCGACGTGAGGAACATCCGGACCGCGCTCGAGAGCATCCCCGAGCCGTGGCAGCCGCACCTGCTGGCGAGCGTCAACGACTACGCGGTGAAGGTGGTCAAGCTCGACGGTGAGTTCGTGTGGCACACGCACGACGACACCGACGAGCTGTTCCTCGTGCTCAGCGGGCGGCTCACCATCCAGCTCCGGGACCGCGACGTCGTCCTCGGCCCGCAGGACGTGTTCGTCGTGCCGCGCGGCGTCGAGCACTGCCCGCGGGCGGACGGCGAGGTGCACGCGCTGCTCGTCGAGCCGACCGCCACGGTCAACACGGGGGACGCGGGCGGCGAGCGGACCGCGCCGCTGCGCGAGCTGGGCGGAGCGTGACGCACCCGAGCGTGGCCTATGCCGCGCGGGCCGACGAGTACACGGCGCTGTTCGGGTCGATGGACGCGGTGCACGACGACGACCGCGACCTCGTCGCGCGGTGGGTCGCCGGGCTGACGGGCCGCGTCGTGGACGCCGGCTGCGGGCCGGGCCACTGGACGGACTTCCTCTCCCGCCTGGGCCTGGACGCGGAGGGCGTGGACCTCGCGGAGCCGTTCCTGGCGCGCGCCCGGGCCGCGTATCCCGGCGTCCCGTTCCGCCGCGCCGCGCTCGACGACCTGGGTGTGCCCGACGGCGGCCTCGGCGGCGTGCTCGCCTGGTACTCGGTCATCCACACCCCGCCGGAGCAGCTGGCGGGCGTGCTCGCGGAGCTCGCCCGCGCCGTCGCGCCGGGCGGCGGGCTGCTGCTCGGGTTCTGCCGCGGCCCGCGGGTCGAGCCGTTCGACCACGCGGTGGCGACCGCCTGGTTCTGGCCCGTAGACGAGCTGGCGGCGCAGGTCGAGCGGGCGGGGTTCGACGTCGAGGAGACGGCCGAGCGCGACGACCCGGGCGTCCGCCCGCACGGCGCGATCAGCGCGCGGCGTCGGGCGGCCGGTCGTCAGGTGCGATCGTCAGGTGCCGGCTCCAGCGTGGCGCGCCCGCCCGCGAGCGGGTCGTCGGGCACGAGCTCCACGAGCTCGGCGACCGGCCCCGCGCCGGTCCGACCCCACTGACGCCCTATCGGCGCAGCAGGCTCTGGGCGTACTGGTCGAGGACGGTCAGAACGCCCGGGTGCTCCCATACCCGGTTGCGGCGCAGCCCGGTCCGCTCGATCAAGACGCCGGCGTCGGCGAGCTGGGCGAGGGCGTTCTGCGCCGTCTGCCCCTTCATGCCCAGGTGATCGGCGAGGAAGCGGGCGTTCACGACGGGGTGGGACACCAGGTGCGGCACCACCCGCCATGCCGCGGCCTGTCGCCGGAGCCCGCTGAGCTGGGCGCGGGCGGCGTCGACCTGCGCGGCGAGGTCGTCGACGAGACGGGAGCCTGACGAGGCCGCGAAGCGTGCGGCGTCGGCGAACCGCTCCACGATCGGCTGCGTGTCGCCGTCGCGATAGGCGGTCAGTGCCGCGAAGTACTGCTCGGTCTGCGTGAGCAGGCCTGCGGACACCGGTGCCGTAATGGCGGTCAGGATGCCCTTCGCCCTCAGGACGGAGTGCACCATGGCGCGGCCCGTCCGTCCGTTGCCGTCGACGAACGGGTGGACGGTCTCGAACTGCGCGTGCGCGACGGCCGCCTGGAGCAGGACGGGCACGTCGTCGCGGCGGACGAACTCGACCAGGTCCGCCATCGCAGCCGGCACGAGCGGCGCCTGGGGTGCGACGTGCGACGCGCCCCGAGGGCTGATCGCGCTCGTCCCGATCCACACGAGCTGGTCGCGCCAGCGCCCCGCGTGGTCCTCCCGGCCGCGCTGTCCCGACAGGAGTGCGCGGTGCATCTCCAGGGTCGCGTCGGTGTCGAGTCGGTCCGCCAGCGCGAGTGCGGCTTCCATGGCGCGGACGTTCGCGACGACGGTCCGGGCGTTCGCCGAGGTCGACTGCTCGATCTCGGCGAGGGCGAGCTGTCGGGGCCCGACGGTGAGGTCCTCGATCTGGGACGACGACGCGGATTCCGTGCGCAGGAGGATCGAGCACATCGGGCCGAGCGTCGGGCTCGTCGTCCCGAGGACCTTGGCCGCGTACTCGTCGAAGCGGCTGAGGGCAGCGGTGGCCTCCTCGACGTTCGCGGACAGGTCCGCGGGGATGTCCGGCACCCAGCCGGCGATCGTCGCCGGGATGGTCGAACGGTAGGGCCCGGAGGCAGCAGCGCGCGCGGACCGGCTCGTCATCCCGTCGGAGTCGGCAACCCAGTACTCGTCGACGTACCCGAGGGCGGGGACCCTGACCATGAGTGGCATCTTAATCAAAGTTTCGGCGAAAACTTGATTAAGGCCGCCCGGCTAGTCCAGGTTGCGCAGGGCCGTCGGGATCGCCGTGTCCCCGGCGGAGAAGCGGACGAAGCGGCCGACGGTCGCGGGCTCGCGCAGCGCGGCGGCCACGACCTGCGCGACGTCGGCGCGCGGCACGCTCGTGTCCGTCCCTGCGGGCACGGCGCCGGTCTCGGGCAGGACGGTGATGCGGCCGGTGGGCGGCTCGTCCGTCAGCGTGCCGGGGCCGAGGATCGTCCAGTCCAGGTCGGTGGTGCGCAGGTGGTCGTCGGCAGCGAGCTTCGCGTCCGCGTAGGGGAAGAAGCCGGCACTCTCGTGGACGCCGTGCTCCGGCGTCGAGCCCACCCACGAGACCATCACGTACCGGGGCACGCCGGCGCTCGCGGCGGCGTCCATGGACCGGATCGCCGCGTCGCGGTCGACGGCGTAGGTGCGCTCCTTGTCACCGCCGCCCGCCCCGGCCGACCACACGACGGCGTCCGCCCCGGCCAGCGCGGCGGCGATCTCGTCGGTGCTCGCGTGCTGGACGTCCAGCAGGAGGGGCTCGGCGCCGAGGTCGGCGACCCGGTCGACCTGCTCGGGCTTGCGCACCACCCCGACGACGTCGACCACCGGCCCGGTGCCGCCGTCGGCCAGCAGCGGGACGAGCTGGCGCGCGACCTTGCCGAGCGCGCCGATGACGACGACCTTCATGACGACCTCCGAACGGGAGCGGCGGGACCAGACGTCCACCGTCGCCCACCACGGGCTCGGACGCCACCCCGTGAAGACCGCGTCAGGAGGCGTCGCGGCGCCGCACCGCCGCGACGACCGCCCACCCGGCGAGGCCCAGCAGCACCGCGGCGGACAGCAGCCCGGCGACGCCCGCGCCCGTGGTGGGCAGCACCCCTGGGCCGCCTGGCGCGGCAGGACCACCCGGCGCCGCCGGACCGCCGGGGCCGCCTGGCCCGGGGACGTCCGGACCCGGGGCGCCGGTCGGGCCCGAGGTCGGCGTGGCCGTCGGGCTCGGCGTGGGCGTCGGTCCCGCGACGTCGTCGTTGGTCACGGTGCAGGTGACCGCGTCCTCGGCCCCGACGCTCACGACGTCGTCGGCCACCTCCACGTCGTCGCCCGTGACGTCGTCGACGCACACCCAGCCGAGCGAGTCATAGCCCTCCGGCCCGTCCTCGGCGAGGGCGTAGTCCCCGGCCTCGACCGGGGCGAACGTGACGGCGTCGTCCCCGGTCGCGCCGGCGATCTCGACGGGGCCGGCCGCCGACAGCGTCCAGTCGCCGACCTCGGCCGTGCCGCCGTCGTCGTTGACGACCTCCTTGACCAGGGTGAGCATCGGCGGGCACGTCACCCGGTTGGTCACCTCGACCTCCCGGACGGGGAACGCCGCGGCCGTGTCGAACGGCAACGGCGCGGGGTCCACCGCGTCGCCGTCCACGGACGTCACCTCCGCGTCCGCCAGCACGCACCCGTCCGGGACGGACGTGGTCTCGTCGACGGTGACCGCCTCAGGGCCCTGGTACCCGTCGCGCCGGTCGCTCCAGTCCTGGTCGGTCGCCCCCGTGCCACCCGGTCCCGTCAGCGACAGCTGCGCCGTGAAGCCGTCCGGCTGCTCCCCCTCGGGGAGCTCGACGCCGTCGATCACCCAGGTCTTGTCCACCACGATGCTGCTGAGCGGCTGGTTGTACACCGTGCAGCTCACGAAGCCCGAGGCCGGCAGCGTCACGGTGAACCCGGTCTCGCCGTCGCTCGCCGCCGGCACCGGGGCGTCGTCGTCGAGCTTGTCGACGCAGGCGGCGTTCTGCCCGTCGACGGGCACCAGCGTGTAGCCGCCCTGCTGGGTCTCGGACAGCGACACGTCGGCGTCCTCCGGGACGCCCGCGTAGTCGACGTCGAAGGCGACGCTGCCGGTGCCGTCGTCCGACGTGGTCGCCGACGAGGGGTCGAGCGTGACGCCCGGGGCGGACGTGGTGGCGTCGAACTGCCAGCCCTCGCCGGCGGGGGTGGCGCCCGAGACGTCCCCGGCCTCGTTCCCCGCGGGAACGATCGCCTTGGTCACGTTGATCCGGCCCTCGCAGCCCCCCAGGAGGACGTCGCGCAGCGCCGAGCCGGCGGCCTCGAAGTCGTCGAGGTCGAAGTAGTCGGCCTCCGCGGGGTCGCCGCCCGCGTAGAACGTCTCACCGGAGAGCGCGCGCAGGTTGAGCCGGGTGACGTCGTCGATCCCCGAGCCGACGCCGAGCACCAGCAGCCGGGAACCCTCCGCCTTGACCGCGTTCGCCGAGTAGATGCCGTTCTCGACGTCGCGGAGGTGCGTGGTGCCGCCGGTGCCCCCGCTGCCCGTGGCGCCGAACCGGGTCGGGTTGCCGTCGGTGATCATCACGACGATCTCGTACTCCGGGGCCGCGTCCGCGACGACCCGCAGCCCCTGGTCCCAGTTCGTGCCGGAGCCGGTGGTCCAGTCGGCGTACTGCGCCTTGAAGGCGTCGGCGCCCTGCTGGGTGGCCACGCTCACGAGGTCAGGGTGGTTCCCGTCCGACCCGGAGCTGGGCGAGAAGCGGTCGAAGGAGAAGACGGCGAGGCGGGACGGGGTGCCGACCAGGGCGTCGGCCACGGAGTCGGTCGCCGCCTTGAGGTTGGCCACCTGGCTGCCCAGCGACGACGACAGGTCGAGCACGAACGCGATGTCGGCGCCGCACTGCGCCGCCAGCCCGGGGTTGGTCCGCGACTGCTGCCAGATCCCCTCCGAGTCGGTCACCGGCCGGCCGCTCGACGCGGGACCGGCCATGAAGTCGATGCTCGTGTCGAGCGACGAGTACGTCTGCCCGCCGGCGAGCGCCGGGGTCGTGAAGGCGTAGGGCTCCGCCGTCGAGCTCGACCCGCTGCCCGGGCCGACCCGCAGCGTGGGGTTGACGAACCAGCCGCCGGGGGCCGAGATCTGCTTGACCACGTACTGCTCGCCGGCGTTCTGGCCGCCCGCGGCGGTGTCCGGCACCGTGAAGGAGCAGTCGCCGTCGTCGTCCGAGACGCAGACGCCCCAGGCGTCGTCGACGACCGCGGTCGAGTCCACGTCCTCGTACAGGCCCAGCGTCACGCCCGGCAGCGGCGCCACCCCGCCCGCCGCGGTCCGGTCGCCCCCGACGCGCACCGTGACGACGGACTCACCGGCCCCGGGCGTCGGCACGTCGGCCGAGGCCACCTGCGCGGCGGCCACCAGCCCGGACCCGGCGACCAGCGCCCCGCACACCACGGCCGCGCGGCGGCGACCGACCACACCGCCCATCCTGCACCCCTGTCGTGACGGGTATGTCCCGGCACACGCTATGCCGAGGGGGTGGGGTCCGCATCGCGGCTCGTGCGGCCCGCAGCGATCCGGGCGGCCAGCGCGGCGAACGCGAGTGCGAGACCCGCCTGCACGACGACGGCGACGACGAACCCGCGCGGCAGGCCGCCGGCGTCGGGTACCCCGGCGCGCGCCGCGACCGCCTGGAACAGCCCGCCCAGCACGGCGACGCCGAGGCCGAGGCCGAGCTGTTGCAGCGTGGTGAACAGCCCGCCCGCGACGCCGGCGGCCCACGTCGGCGTCCGCGACAGGACGGTGCGCAGCACCGGCCCGTACATGAGCGCCTGCGCGGCGCCGAGCGCCATGAGCAGCGGCTGCAGGGCCGCCGTCGTCCCGGAGTGCCCGCTGCCGACGACGAGGGCGAGCCCGACCAGCACGACGGCCTGCGCGACGGCGGCGCCGGTCATCGTCCAGCGCCCGGTGCGCCGCTCGATCGCGGGCGTGGCGAGGGCTGTCGCGACGAACGCGCCGCCGAAGCCGAGCAGCAGCACGACCGTCCCCCAGGCGTCGGCGCCCAGCGCCCCCTGCGCGAGCGCCGAGAACTCGTACAGGAACGCGCCGTAGCCGGTGAAGAACAGCAGCGTCATGACGAGCCCGTCGCGCACGACGCGGGTGCGCAGCACGCTCGGCGGCACGACCGGCAGCTCGCCGCGCCGCTCGGCCGCGCGCTGCGACCGGGCGAACAGGGCCAGCACGACGCCGGCCGTGGCGAGCATCCCGAGCAGCGCGGGCGGCCATCCGGCGGAGGCCCCGAGCGTCAGGGGCACCACGAGCAGCAGCAGGCCGGCGGCCAGGAGGGTGGCGCCGCGCAGGTCCAGCGCGAGGGGCGCCGTCGAGCGCGACTCCGGGACCGTGCGCAGCGCGAGCAGGGCCGCGACGGCGATCGCCCCGGTGGCGGCCTGCACCTCGCGCCAGCCCAGGTGGTCGCCGGCGACGCCGGCCACCGCGCCCGCGAGGACCTGCCCGGCGATGGTCGCGACGCCGCTGACGGCCGTGAACAGGGTGACGCCGAGCGTGCGCAGGCGGTCGGGCGCGGTGGCCTGGATGGTGGACAGCACCTGCGGGGTGAACAGCCCCGCGCCGACGCCGAGGCCGGCGCGCAGCGCCACGAGCACGGGCAGCGACGGGGCGAACGCCGCCAGCACGGACAGCGCGGCGAACGCCGCGAGGCCCACGGCGAGCAGCCGCCGTCGTCCGTAGCGGTCGCCCAGCCGCCCGGCCACGACGAGCGTCGCGGCGAACGTCGTCGTGTACGCGGACAGGACGAGCTGGCCGCCCGACGCCCTGACGCCGAGGTCGGCGGTGATGGCCGGGGCGAGCAGGTTGACCGACCCGAACGTCATGTTGACGGGCAGGTAGGCGACGAGCAGGACGGCGAGGCCGAGGCCGGTGAGCGCGCCCGGCGACGCCGTCACGGGTCGCGCGACGCGTCGTGCGGGCGGGGTGGTGGTCGTGGTCATGACGACGACGGTGCGCCGGCGCTCATCCTGGTACCAGGAGCCTGCCGATCGTGGTACCGCCACCACCTGGTTCCCCTCCCGGCCGCGGGTGACACTGGGGCGGTGACCTCCACGACCCCCGACCGTGCCGCCCTCGGCGTCTTCCTGCGCGAGCGTCGCGGGCGCGTCACCCCCGGTGACGTCGGGCTGCCCGCCGGAGGCCGGCGCCGCACGCCCGGCCTGCGCCGCGAGGAGGTGGCGCAGCTCGCCGGGGTGGGGGTCACCTGGTACACGTGGCTCGAGCAGGGGCGGGCCAGGAACGTCTCGGACCAGGTGCTCGGGGCCGTCGCCCGCGTGCTGCGGCTCGACGACGCCGAGCGCCGCCACCTCATGGTGCTCGCGGGCCGCGAGGTCGCCGTCGCCCCCGGGCCGCCGCCGGGGGTGCGGCCGGAGCAGCTCGCCGTGCTCGCCGGCCTGCTCCCGTACCCGGCGGCCGTGCAGACCGACGCCTACGACCTGCTCGCCGCGAACCGGGCGTACCGGTACCTGTTCGACGACCTCGACGCCCGGCCGCCGGAGGACCGCAACTGCGCCTGGCTGATGTTCACCGAGCCGCGCTGGCGCGGGGCGCTCGGCGACGCGGAGGAGGTCGTGCTGCACAACATCGCCGCCCGGCTGCGCGCACGCGAGCCCGAGCACCGCGACGACCCCCGCTGGTCGGCGCTGCTGGCGCGGCTGCGGGCGTCGTCGGCGGACTTCGTGCGGCACTGGGAGTCGTACGACGTGGCCGGGGACGGCACCCAGCTGCGGCGCTACACCTCGGCGCGCGCCGGCCGGCTCGACGTGCACTTCCAGAGCCTGTGGCTCGACCGGGCCCGCGGCGACCGGATCATCGTCATGACGCCGGCCGACGAGGACTCCCGTCAGCGGCTGGAGCGGCTCGACGCCCTGGTCGGCGCCGCGCCCTCGGTGACGACGGCGGACGACGCGGTGCCGGAGCGGCTCGCGACGAGGTAGCACGCCCCGGCGACGAGGGCCGCGGCCGTCATCGTGAGGCCCAGCGGCAGGGCGGTGTCCTCGCCGCCGAGGCTGACGAGCGGGCTCGCGACGGCGGCGAGCCCGAACTGCAGCGCGCCGAGGACGGCGGACGCCGACCCGGCGGCGCCGGTCACGGCGCCGAGGGCCAGGCCGGTGGCGTTGCCGAGCACGAGGCCCACGGACAGGGCGACGAGGAAGAACGGCGCGACGAGCCACCAGGCCGACACGGGCATCAGCGCGAGGACCAGCACCGCGAGCGAGCCGACGAGCACGCCGGCGAGCCCGGTCCCGAGCAGCCGGTGCGCCCCGACGGCCGGCACGAGCCTCGCCGACACGGCGCTCCCGACGGCGATCGTGACGGCGTTGACGGCGAAGAGCAGCCCGTACACGGCCTCGGACACGCCCATCATCGACTGGTACACGAACGGCGACGCGGAGATGTAGGCCATGAGCACGGTGAAGCCGAACGCGAACGCGCCGGTGTAGCCGAGGTAGCGGCGCGAGCGCAGCGCCCGGAGCCCACCGCGTGGGCCCGAGCTCCCGCGCCGGGAGCGGGGGAGCGTCTCGGGCACCGCGGCGAGCACGCCGACGAGCATGACGACGGCCAGCACGAGCACGACGGCGAGGATCCCGCGCCAGCCCAGGGCGTCGGCGAGGAGGCCGCCCGCGACCGGAGCGACCACGGGGGCGACGCCGCCGATGATCATCATGAGGCTGAAGGCCTTGGCCGCCGCGGTGCCCTCGACCAGGTCGGAGATGACGGCGCGGCCGATCACCATGCCGGCGGCGCCCGCGAAGCCCTGCGCGACCCGCCCGACGGTGAGCACCTCGACGGTGGGGGCGAACACGGTGACGGCGCTCGCGACGACGCACAGCACGGAGCCGAGGACCAGCGGCCCACGGCGCCCGAAGCGGTCGGAGAGCGGCCCGAAGGCGAGCTGGCCGACCGCCGAGCCCAGCAGGAAGCCCGTCAGCGAGAGCTGCACCGCGGTGGCGGTCGCGCCCAGGTCGGAGGTCATCTGCGGGAACGCCGGCAGGTACAGGTCGGTGGCCAGCGGTGCGATGGCGGACAGCAGGGCGAGGACGACGAGCAGGCCGCCGGTGAGGCGGTCGCCGGGCCGCTCGGGGGCGGCGGGTGCGGCGTCAGAAGTGGGCGCAGCGTCCTGAGCGGGCAGGGCGGAGGGCATGGCGAGGCTCCAAAACAGTTGTGGGGACACAACTATTGTGCCACGA
Organism: Isoptericola variabilis; assembly: GCF_050311655.1. Classification (GTDB taxonomy): domain Bacteria; phylum Actinomycetota; class Actinomycetes; order Actinomycetales; family Cellulomonadaceae; genus Isoptericola; species Isoptericola variabilis. Next base: position 39,149 of record NZ_JBNOZM010000007.1, on the reverse strand, counting down.
CCACTAGCGTGGTCCCCATGACCGACGCCGACCGGCCGCGCGACGCGCTTCTCGGGTCCCTCGTGGACGCCGTGCTCGACGTCGAGCGGGAGCTCCAGCACAGCCACCGCGACGTGCCCGGCGTCATCCCGCTCAACGACACCGAGCGCCTGGTCATGCGGTACGTCGACAGGCATCCCGGCGCGCCGGCCGGCGTCGTCGCCGCCGGCACGCGGCTGCTGCGCAGCAACCTCAGCCATGCGCTGCGCGGGCTCGAGGCCAAAGGCCTCGTCGTGCGGACGCCGGACCCGGACGACGCCCGGTCGTCCCGCCTGCACCCGACGCCGCTCGCCGCGACCAACCTCGCGCGCCTCCGGCGGGTGTGGTCGGACGCCGTCGCGGGTGCGCTGCCGCCCGGCTCCGACGACGACGTCACCGCCGCGGTACGACTGCTCGAGGGGGTCGCCACGAGCCTGGCCGCCGCTCGGGCGGAGGCCGGATGACCGCTCGCCGGTGCCTCCCCGCGCCGAAGGGGGCCGCCCGTGACGGAATGGCCGTGTCGGGCACGGGGCGCGCGGGGGGATGATGGACCCCGTGCGCACCATCCGACAGAGCCGCAAGCTCCGCGGCGTCCGCTACGACGTCCGCGGTCCCATCCTCGTCGAGGCCCAGCGCCTCGAGGCCGAGGGCCACCGCATCCTCAAGCTGAACATCGGCAACACGGCACCGTTCGGCTTCGAGGCACCGGCGGCCATCCAGGCCGACGTCGTGCACCACCTGCCGGAGGCGCAGGGGTACAGCGACTCGCGCGGCATCTACGAGGCGCGCACCGCGGTGGCGCAGTACTACCAGTCGCGCGGGCTGCGCGACACGAGCGTGGACGACGTCTTCATCGGCAACGGCGTCTCGGAGCTCATCTCGATGGTGCTGCAGGCGTTCGTCGACGAGGGGAACGAGATTCTCGTCCCCGCGCCGGACTACCCGCTGTGGACGGGCGCCGTCACGCTGTGCGGCGGCACCGCCGTGCACTACCGGTGCGACGAGGAGAACGGCTGGATGCCGGACCTCGAGGACCTCGAGTCGAAGATCACCGAGAACACGCACGCCATGGTGATCATCAACCCGAACAACCCCACCGGCGCCGTGTACAGCAAGGAGATGGTGGAGGCGATGGTCGACATCGCCCGTCGCCACGACCTCGTCGTCCTCACCGACGAGATCTACGAGAAGATCCTGTTCGACGGCGCCACGCACCACCACGCCGCGGCCGCCGCGGGCGACGACGTGCTGTGCCTGACGTTCAGCGGCCTGTCCAAGGCGTACCGCGTGTGCGGGTACCGCGCCGGGTGGGTCATGGTGTCGGGCCCCAAGGAGAACGCCACCGAGTTCCTCGAGGGCCTCACCCTGCTGGCGAACATGCGCATGTGCGCCAACGTGCCCGCGCAGCACGCCATCCAGACGGCGCTGGGCGGCTACCAGTCGATCGACGAGCTCATCGTGCCCGGCGGCCGGTTCTACGACCAGGCGATGCTGGCCGACAAGCTGCTCAACGAGATCCCGGGCGTCACGTCCGTGCGGCCGAAGGGCGCGCTGTACTGCTTCCCGCGCCTCGACCCGGAGATGTACCCGATCGAGGACGACGAGGCGTTCGTCATCGACCTGCTGCGCGCCAAGAAGATCCTGGTCACCCACGGCACCGGGTTCAACTGGTTCGAGCCCGACCACTTCCGCCTCGTCACCCTGCCCGACGAGGAGGTCCTCACCGAGGCCATCGGCCGCATCGGGGAGTTCCTGGCGACACGCCGGCGGTAGCTCGCCCACCCATTCTGCAACTAGTGGTTGCACATCCTCGGCCCGCGGGCTAGCGTGATGTGCAACCACTAGTTGCAGGAGGGGTCATGGGGTCGACGAGCGAGCTGGGCAGCATCGAGCGGGAGATCTATGTCGAGGCGACGCCGGAGGTCGTCTTCGAGGTGGTGAGCCGCCCGGAGCACGTGCGGCGGTGGTGGCCGGACGACGCGGACTTCGACCCGGAGCCCGGCGCGGCGGGGTCGATCACGTTCGGCGAGGGCCCGGAGAGGACGGTCGAGTCGTTCACGGTGGTCGAGTCGCTGCCGCCGCACACGTTCTCGTTCCGCTGGACGCATCCGGCCGGCGAGGACGCGCGAGCGGGCAACTCGCTGCTCGTCACCTTCGAGCTCGTGCCGTCGGGAGACGGGACGCTGCTGCGGATGACCGAGACCGGCTTCCGCGAGCAGGGCTGGGAGGTCGCGGTCCTCGAGCAGCACTACCGCGAGCACGTCGACGGGTGGGCCTACTACCTGCCGCGGCTGGTGACCTACGCCGGGTCGCTGGGGGTGCGGCCGTGACCGCGTCGCCGGGCGTCGACGACGCCCTCTGGTCCGCGATCGGCGACCCCACCCGGCGCCGCATCCTCGACCTGCTGCTGGCCGACGGCGGCGGCAGCGCGTCGTCGCTGAGCCGGCAGCTGCCGGTGACCCGGCAGGCCGTGGCGAAGCACCTGGACGTGCTCGACCGCGCCGGCCTCGTCCGGTCCACGACGGCGGGGCGGGAGAAGCGGTGCGAGGTCGACGCCGCCCAGCTCGAGCGCGCCGCCGAGCAGCTCGCCGCCGTCGGCCGCACCTGGGACCGGCGCCTGCAGCGCATCAAGACGATCGCCGAGGCGATCGAGACCACCCGGAAGACCGACACGACGAGGAGCTGATCACGATGGTGGACATCCTGCACAGGATCGCGACGACGACCGCGACGCCCGAGAAGCTGTACGACGCGCTGACGACCGTCGAGGGCCTGGCCGGCTGGTGGACCGAGAAGACCACCGGCGACGCCGGCCTCGGCGGGAAGGTCGAGTTCCGCTTTCCCGACGGCGGCTTCGTGATGGAGGTCGAGGAGCTGCGCCCGAGCGAGCGTGTGGTGTGGCGCGTCGTCGACGGTCCCGAGGAGTGGGTCGGCACGACGGTCGAGTGGGACCTGCGCCAGGACGGGGACTGGACGGTCCTGCTGTTCGCGCACCGCGGCTGGCGCGAGCCCGTCGAGTTCATGCACCACTGCAGCACCAAGTGGGCCACGTTCCTGCAGAGCCTCAAGGCCCTGGTCGAGGGCGGCGACGCAGCGCCCTCGCCCCGCGACGTGAAGATCGACGACTGGAACTGACCGGGTGCCACGGGCCGCGTGAGGAATCGATACACTCCCGGAAATTCCCTGACCTCGGGCGTCACGGCCGGAGCGTCGATGAATCGATTCTGGGAGACCGATGCTCGCCGACGAGCCGTACGACCCGTCCCCGTACACCGGTTGGACTCGGCGTACCTGGGAGGACCACGCCGACCTGATGCTGCGTTCCGCGAGGGCGTTCGGGTCGTCGGGACACGCCCGCGTGCGCCTGCCCGGTCCGGAGAGCGCGAGCGGGCGCGACAGCGACGAGCTGGAGGGCTTCGCGCGCACGTTCCTGCTCGCCGCGTTCCGGCTGCGCGGCGCCGGCGGGCAGGACCCTCTCGACCTGACGGGCTGGTACGCGGCCGGCCTGGACGCCGGCACCGACCCCCGGTCTCCGGAGCGGTGGCCCGCGCTGGACGGCTCGACGACGCAGTCGCGGGTGGAGGCCGCCTCGATCGCGCTCGGCCTGGCCCTGTCGCGCGAACAGCTGTGGGACCGGCTCGACCCGCGCGTCCAGGGCCAGGTGGTCGACTGGCTCTCGGGCGCCGTCGACGCCCGGTACCTGGAGCACAACTGGCTCTGGTTCCAGATGGTGACCGAGGCGTTCCTGCGCAGCGTAGGGGCGCCGGCCAGCGACGCGGACCGGGCCTGGGGCCTGCGCCGCAACGAGCTCCTGTATCGCGCGGACGGCTGGTACAGCGACGGTGACGGGCGCGAGTTCGACCACTACAACGGATGGGCTTTCCACCTCTACCCGCTGCTGTGGACGGTGATCGAGCCCGACCGTGAGCTGGCGGCGGCGTACCGCGACCGGTACGAGGCCCGGCTGCGACGGTACCTGGACGACGCCGTGCACCTGGTCGGCGCCGACGGGTCGCCGCTGATCCAGGGGCGGTCGCTCATCTACCGGTTCGCCGCCGCCGCGCCGTTCTGGATGGGTGCGCTGACGGGCGCCACCGACCTGGCGCCCGGCCTGCTGCGGCGGGCCGCCTCGGGGATGGTGGCGCACTTCGCCGACCGGGGAGCGCCCGACGAGCGGGGCCTGCTCACCCTGGGCTGGCACCACGACTGGCCGGCGATGCGCCAGAACTACAGCGGGTCCGGCTCCCCGTACTGGGCGTCGAAGGGGATGCTGGGCCTCGCGCTCCCGGCGTCGCACCCGGTCTGGACGGCGCAGGAGGAGCCGCTCCCCGTCGAGCGGGGGGACGTGCTCCGCACCGTCGAGGCCCCGGGATGGGTGGTGAGCGGGACCCGCGCCGACGGCGTCGTGCGTATCGCCAACCATGGCACCGACCTCGCGCCCCGGGGCGCGCGCGAGCCGGAGCACCCCCTCTACGCGCGCCTCGCCTACTCGACGGCGACGTTCCCGCCGCCCGTCGGGCCAGAGCTCGCCTCGCCGCTCGCGAACGCCGTCGCGCTGCTCGACGCGGACGGCCGCGCCAGCCATCGGACCCGCTTCGAACCGCTCGGCGCGGCCGGCGACGGCGTCGTCGCCGTGGCGGGTTCGCGACACCGGGCGTTCTGGTTGCGCGACGGCGGAACCCGAGACGCGCCCGCGGACGGGGGGTTCGTGGGCGTCACTTCCGTGCTGCGCGGCGCGTGGGAGGTCCGGGTCGTCGAGGCCGATCTCCGCGCGGCGTCGCGCGTGCGTGTCGGCGGGTGGCCGCTGGCCGCGGACGCCGAGCCCTCCGAGGCACCCGGTACTCCGGCGGGAGCCGGCGCCGTCGACGCGAGCGGGCTGCGCAGCACGCTCACCGTGCTCCACGGTGGGGCCGGCGTCGAGGCGGGGCTCGCGCGCGACCGCGGCACCAGCCCGCTCGGCCTGCACACGGCCGTGCCGTGGGTCGCCTCGGGGCCTGCCGACGGTCCGCTCGTCGTCGCGGTCGGGCTCGGCCGGGCAGGGCTCGACCGTCCGCCGACGGCCACGGCGGACCGCGAGCGGCTGACCGTCGTGTGGCCCGACGGCGAGCGGACCGTGCTCGACCGGCAGGCCGCCGACCCCGGCACGGTTGCGGTGTGGCGGCTCGCCTCCGGGACGCACGCCGCGCCCGTGCCGGCCGCGGCCGCCCGGCCACGGGTCGTCGTCGCGATCCCCGCTCCGATGGCGGACAGGCTCTTTGGCGCCGAGGAGCGGTCGCGGCTCGCCGGGCTCGCAGACGTGGTCGACAGTCCGGCCGGCGGGGACCTCTCCACCTCGGCGGCGCGCCGTGCGCTGCACGACGCCGACGTCGTCCTGACCGGCTGGGGGAGCGGGCCGCTCGAGGGCTCGATGCGCGATCTCGCCCCCCGCGCCCGGTTGCTCGTGCACGCGGCCGGGAGCATCCGGCCGGTCGTCGACGAGGCGTCCCTGCGCGCAGGTCTGGCGGTCTCCACGATGGCCGACGTCAACGCGCTCCCCGTGGCCGAGTACACGCTCGCCGCGATCACGTTCGCGGCCAAGCGTCTGCTGGTGGCAGCACGCGATGGCCAGGCGGCCATCGGCGCCGACGACGGCGGATACGGTCTCACGGTCGGCGTGGTCGGTGCGTCGCGGATCGGCCGGCAGGTGCTCGCCGGCCTCCGCGAGCGCGACCTGCACCTCCTCGTCACCGACCCGTTCGTGGACGAGGACGACGCGGACGATCTGGGCGCCGAGCGGGTCGGCCTCGACGAGCTGTTCCGCCGCAGCCGGGTGGTCACGCTGCACGCGCCCCTGCTGGAGTCCACGCGCCGCATGGTGACCGCCGAGCTCCTCGCCGCGCTGCCCGACGGGGCGACCCTCGTCAACACGGCCCGGGGCGGCCTCGTCGACGAGGCGGCCCTGGTGGCCGAGCTGGCCACGGGGAGGATTGACGCCGTCCTCGACGTCGCGGACGAGGAACCGCCGTCGTCCGGGTCGCCCCTGGGACGGCTGCCGAACGTCCTGCTCACGCCGCACGTCGCCGGCACCGCGGGCAATGAGGTGCGGCGCGTGGGTCGCGCCGTCGTGGACGAGCTGGAGCGGTACGTGCTCGGGCGGCGGCTGCGGCACGAGGTGGCGCCCGACGACTACGCCCGCATGGCCTGAGGCTCCGGCTACCAGGTACGGGGACGTCGGCTCGCACCGACGTCGCCGAGGTGGAAGCCGTCCCGGACGGCCACGCCCGTGCCGTGCAGGGCGAGCGGGTCGGCCCCCGCGCCGTCGGGCCGCAGGCCCACCTCGACCTCGACGACCTGCGCGGCGCCGGGCCAGCCGGCGAGGTCGACGGCCACGCGGTTCCAGCTCGCCGGCCAGGCGCGCGCGGTCGCCTCGCGCTTGGAGCCGTCGGCCGCGCGCACCCGGAGCCACAGGCTCGCCGCGGTGTCCGGGCGCTCGCGGCACAGGTCGACGAGCGCGTACACGAACGCCGCGCCGGACAGGTCCGTCGCCTCGCCGAGCGGGAGGACGACGGTCGGCGCGACCCCGGGGGTCGTGGCCTCGACGTCGACGACGCCCGCCGGTACCTGGGCGTGCGGCACCGGCATGCAGCGCAGCCGGCCGCGAGGGGTGAGCGCCGGGGCGCCGGCCCCGGGGCGGAGCGCGGCGAGGTCGAACGCCGGCAGGTCGACGTCGGCGGCGACGGGCGCCAGGGCGGGCGGCGACCACGCGGGGGCGGGGGCCGGCACGACGGCGACCGGTGGCTCGACGACGGCCTCGTGGTGGTGCGAACCCGGCCCGAGCGTCGTCGGCACGTGGCCCGGCAGGTGGAGCGTGCCGGTGCTCCCGGTCGGGACGGTCACGTCCACGCGCAGGCGGCGGCCGGTGCGCCGGACGGCGACGGAGAGCTCGCCGCCCGGCAGCCGCGTCGTCACACCGAGCCGGCCGACGCCGTCCACGAGGTGGGGCGCGAGGTCGAAGGTGCGGTACCCGGCCCCGGTGGGGCGCAGACCGAGCAGCCCCTCCCAGACCCAGGCCGCGAACGGGCCGCCGAGCCCCACGTGGTCCAGCGAGCCGGTGCCCGTGTTCGCGGGGTCGACCCACCAGCACTCCCAGAACGTGCCGGGCCCTCCCGCGAGCATCGCCCCGATCCCGGGCTCGGCGGGCTGGGCGAGCGCGTCGTAGACCGCCTGGTGGTGCCCGTGCGCGGCGAGCGCGCGGACCACGGAGCGGACGGCGCCGAAGCCGGCCGACACCCGGTTGCCCCGCCGGCGGACGTCCGCCATGATCCGCCGGGCGGCCTCGGCGGCCTCGGCATCGTCGAGCAGGCCCGCCTCGATCGCGGCGGCGTAAGAGCCCTGCGACCCGTTCCCGACCACGCCGCGGTCCGCGTCGACGAACCGGCGCCGCGCCGCGGCGACCAGCCGGCACGCCTGGGTCTCGCGCCGGGCGGCCTCGGCGGGGTCTCCCGCGTCGGCCTCGAGCCGCGCCAGCGCCTGCAGGCACTCGATCGTCGCGGCCGTGTGGAGGAGGGGGGCCGGGGTCTGCTCCAGCGCGAGCCAGTCCTGCCCGTAGCTGATCGGCGAGCGGGCGACCACGCCGTCGTCGTCCCGGCACCCGAGCTGGAAGTCGGCCCACCGGCGCAGCGTCGGCAGGGCGCGGCGCACCAGCGCCTCGTCGCCGTGGTGCAGCCAGTGGCCGAGCAGCACGCGGTGCAGGGCCGCGCCCCACACGGGCTCCCCACGCAGCCGGTCGGGACGCACGTCCGGGGACACGGCGGGCAGCTCGCCCGAGGGCAGGGCGCTCGTGACGAGGTCGTCGACCCACTTGCCCAGGAACGCCTCGGCGTCGAACGCGGCCAGCTCGTACTCCGCGACCGAGGCTGTGTCGCCGGTCCACGCCGCCTGCTCGCGGGTGGGGCAGTCCTCCGGCACGCCGTGGAGGTTGTTGAGGAGCGTGCGCTCGGCGCGCTCGAGCAGCGTGGCGAGGACCGGGGAGTCGGTCTCGACCGTGCCCGCGCGGCGCAGGTCGGTGTGCAGCACGTGGACCTCGACCCGCGCCCACGTGCCGGCCGGGACGCCGGTCACCTCGACGTACCGGAACCCGTAGTAGGCGAACCACGGCTCGACCTGGCGCGAGGTGCCGTCGCCCTGCCACTCGAGCACCTGCCGCGCGCGCCCGCCGTCGTAGGGCATGGTCAGGTTGGTCGTGTCGATGCGCCCGGCGCCGTCGAGGTGCTCGCCGTGCGTGACGCGGACCTCGGCCCCGCGCGGCAGCGGCCGGTCCAGCACGATGCGTGCACGGCCCGCGACGTTGACCCCGGCGTCGAAGAGCCGGACCCCGGACGGCCCCTCGGCCAGCGGGGTCGCGACGACCGTCCGGACCACGCGGGCGGGTGGCGTCGGGTCGGGGCGCACCGACCGGGGGAGGGGTGGCAGCGCGTCGGCGGGCACCTCCCGCACCCCCGTGACGGCCGTCCCGGGGGCGCGGGTGGCGTGCCGCTCCCGGTAGAAGGGCTCGTCCACCACGACCTGGCTGGGCCGCGCCACCGAGCGACGGGACGGAGTCACGCGCGCGAGGGCGCCGTCGTGGTCGCGGACCACGAGCTCGACCAGGAACCGCGGGTCCTCGCCGGTGCGGTCCCACTCCCCGGCGCCGACCGTGACGGCCAGCTCGGACGCGCCCGCGGCCACCAGGTCGGTGACGTCGTAGCAGCGGGAGAGGGCGCGGGACGTGTCGGTCCGGGTCGGGTCGAGACGCCCGGGGTTGACCACCTCGGTGCCGAGCCGGGCCCGCACCAGGCCCTGCCCGGTCACGAGGAGCCACGCGCGGGAGGCGCGGGGGAACGGTGGCACCGGTGTGACGACCGTCGTGCCGCGCGGCGCGGACAGCCACGTCGCCGTCCAGTCGGCCTCGGTGAGCGCGGCGGTCTCCAGCGCCCCGGACGCGACCGCCGGGGACCAGGCCTCGCCGTCGTGCGTCTGCACGGTCCACGTGTACGAGCCGAACGGCTCGAGCGGTGCGCCGACCTGCGCCGCCGTCGGTGCGCCCGGCACGAGCGTGGTTTCCCAGTGCGTGCTGCCCTCCGGGCCGAGCACCCGCACCCGCGTGCGGGGGGACCGGGCGGCCGTGCCCGTCAGCGACCAGGTGAGGCGCGGGCGGCCGGTGACGGCCACCGGGAGGTCACGACCGACGCCGTCGCCGGGTGCGGTCCCGTCGACCCGGAGGCGCACGGGGACGCACCCCGTCGTCGTGGCCGGGGCTGCGGAGACGGCGTGGTCGTCGGTGACTCGTAGGGCCATGAGTAAATGGTTTCACTCCGTGCCACCTCGAAGCAAGTCATCAGGACTGCCGTGGTCGGGCGGCGAGTTTTCGCATGAACCGGGCGCCTCAGGCGCTCTCGGCGTATCCCGATCGTCGGACGGGGTTGACAGGCCGTCGGCGCCGCCTGCATGATCCGGTGAATGGATTTATCCACGGTGGATGGGTCCCCGCATCATCGAGGAGGATGGATGCCCGCGATCAAGGAACGGCCGGCGCCGGCCGAGGCCACGGTGCCTCCGCCTGCGCCCGCGGCGCCCGTCCGGCAGCGTCGTCGACGGATCCCTCTGGGTGCGTACCTGGCGCTCGTGCCCGTCTTCCTGATGCTCGGGGCGTTCCAGTACTACCCGGCGGTCAACGGGATCGTGCACTCGTTCTTCGACTGGAAGCCGGCTGCCGCGTCGGAGTTCCTGGGCTGGCAGAACTTCGCGACGATGCTCGACGACCAGATCTGGTGGGACTCGTTCCGCAACCTGGGGATCATCTTCGTCTTCGGTGTCGTGACGTGGGTCATCCCGTTGACCGCGGCCGAGCTGTTGGTGAGCTTGCGCAGCAAGCGCGCGGCGTTCGCGTACCGGACGTTGCTCATCGTGCCGATGGCGTTCCCGGGCATGGTGACGGCGCTGGTGTGGCAGTTCTTCTACCACCCGAACAACGGCGTCATCAACGTGCTGCTGGAGCAGCTGGGGCTCGGGGCGCTGGCGCACAACTGGGTGGGCGACCCGGACACGGCCATGCTCGCCCTGCTGTTCGTGGGTTTCCCGTTCATCGCGGGGCTGCCGTTCCTCATCTTCTACTCCACGCTGCAGAACATCCCGACCGAGGTGCTCGAGGCCGCCGAGCTCGACGGCGTCGGGCGGATCGCGCGCGTGTGGCGGATCGACCTGCCGCTGATGGCGGGGCAGATCAAGATCCTGTTCTTCCTCGCGATCGTGGGGACGTTGCAGTACGGGTTCACGGCGTACGTGGTGACGGGTGGCGGGCCTGATGATGCGACGGTCGTGCCGATCCTGCGGATCCTCAACGTCGCGTACCAGGGGCAGGACTGGGGCTACGCCGCTGCCCTGTCGACCACCCTGTTCGCCATCACCCTCGTGCTCAGCTGCTTCGTCGTGTTCGCGCGGCGCCGCAACCGGGCTGCGGCCTGACGACCGGTCTGAGAGGACCTGACATGACTTCTGTTGCCGCGCCCGTGGGCGCACCGACCGTCGCCGCGGCGCCGCTGCGTCGCCCTCGATCGCAGGTCGGGGTGCACACCGGGCTGGTGCTGCTGGTCGCCGCGAGCCTCGCGCCGTACGTGTTCATGCTCGTGACGTCGCTGAAGGACAACCAGCAGTACCACGAGAACTTCTGGGCTCCGGTGCTGCCGTTCCACTGGGAGAACTACGCCACGGCGTGGGCGCAGGTGCAGCCGTACCTGATGGCGTCGGTGATCGTGGCGGCGGCGTCGGTGGTCGGGATCGTGGCCGTGTCGCTGCTGGCGGCGTTCGTGTTCGCGCGGTTCGAGTTCCCGGGCCGCAACGCGCTGTTCGCGCTCATCGCCGCGCTGATGATGGTGCCGTCGATCGCGAGCCTCATCCCATTGTTCGTGATGATGCGGGACCTGGACCTGCTGAACACGTACTGGGTGCTGATCATCCCGCACATCGCCACCGGTGCGGTGCTGGGCACGATCATCATGCGCACGTTCATCGCGGGGATCCCGCAGACCATCTTCGACGCGGCGCAGATCGACGGTGCCTCCCACCTGCGGATCTTCCGCTCGATCATGATGCCGCTGTCGCTGCCGGTGATCGGCACCGTCGCGCTGGTGAACGTGCAGGGCGTGTGGAACGACTTCTTCTGGCCGCTGCTGACGATCAGCGAGAACGACCTGCGCACGATGTCGGTCGGGCTGCTGTTCTTCCAGGGGCAGTCGGGCACGGAGTTCGGGCCCCTGTTCGCCGGGTATCTCATCGCGAGCCTGCCGCTGCTGCTGCTGTTCGTCTTCTTCTCCAAGTACTTCCTCGCCGGGGTCCAGGGCGGCATCCCCGGCTCCCACTGACCGCGACCAGGACGCCGGGCAGACCGCCGCTCCTGGCCAGATCCGCTTTATCTCAACCATCCAGCACGTCGAAGGAGACGTCATGCCCAACCGACACTCGCGCCCCTGGGCGATCACCGCGGCGACCGCCGCGTGCCTCGGCCTCGTCGCCGCCTGCTCCGGCGGCGGCAACGGCGACAGCGACGCCGCGGTGACCATCACGCTGGCCGGCCCGAACCAGTGGAACAACCAGGCCGACTCGTTCGGCGAGCCCTGGGAGGACCTGGTCGCCCGGTTCGAGAAGGCCGAGCCCGACATCCACGTCGAGACCACCGTGCTGCCGCTCGCCAGCTTCGGCGACACGCTCTCCACGCAGCTCGCCGCGGGCACCGCGCCGGACCTGATCTTCGCGCAGACCTCCCACACCCCGGACCAGATCACGCCGCTGACCGACTACCTCGACAAGCCCAACCCGTACGTCGAGGGCAACGAGCGCTGGCTGGACATCTTCGACGAGAACTACTTCGGCGACGCGCAGCGCAACGGCGCGGGCGACTTCGAGTCGGTGCCGCTCAACCTCGTCATCGCCGGCGTCTTCTACAACGAGGACGCGTTCGCGAAGGCCGGCGTCGAGGAGCCGCCGGCCACCTTCGACGAGCTCATCACGGCGTGCGGCAAGCTCTCCGACGCCGGCTACACCCCGATGGCGATGGACAACGGCTCGCTGGGCGCCGGGTGGATCAGCGAGAGCATCTACGCGATGCTGCTCGACAAGTACGCGGACGACTGGGACGTGTTCGCCACCGACGGGACCCCGGGCACCTCCGGGTCCGTCTCGCAGAAGAGCCAGGCGCGCGCGATCCTCACGGGCGAGCTCGACGCCGAGAAGACCCCTGAGGTGGCCGAGGCGGTGGAGCTGACCAAGAAGGTCTACGACGCCTGCGCGACCCCCAACTGGTCCGGCATCGCGTCCTCGGCGTCGTTCGTCGGCGCCGACGAGTTCCTCGCCGGTGACGCGGCGATGGCGTGGGGCACGAACTTCGCGACGGACGCCCTCGGGGACGTGAGCTGGGACTGGTCGAGCTTCGGCTTCCCGACCGTCACGAAGGACACGACGCCGCTGTCCACGGACGCCCCGGCGCGATTCGGCGCGGCCGCCGGCGGCACCAGCTACATGATCCCGTCGACCACCAGCGACGAGGAGCTGGACGCCGCCGTCAAGTTCCTGCAGTTCGCGACGAGCCCTGAGGGCAGCCAGGACTGGCTCGCCGCCAGCGGTGGCATCCCCTCGACCGTGGACGCGGAGCCCGCCCCCGGCCTCGAGGACCTCATGGCCGGCGAGTGGGCGGAGAAGCGCCGGATCAACCTCACCGGACGGTCGGCCGCCAGCGCGGGGAAGAACCTGCTCGAGGGGTACCTCCTCGGGTCGAAGACCCTCGACGAGCAGCTCGCCTCGCTCGAGGGCGAGTGGACCACGTGGGCCCAGGAGACCGCGGAGAAGTCCGGCTGGACGGAGGACTGGGCGACGCAGAAGTAGCCGCACCGATCGGACGCACGACGCACGACGACACTCGACGATGAGGACCTCGACCATGCGTGAACGACCACGACGGCTGTTGGCCGCGACCACCGCCACCCTGACCCTCGTGACCTGGGGCGCCTTCGCCGTCGCCCCGGCCCAGGCCCAGGACGGCACGACCTACTACGTGGACGGCCGCGACCCCGCGGCCTGCTCCGACACCGGGCCGGGTACCGACCCGGCCGCGCCGTGGTGCGGCTTCGGCCCGGTGAAGGGGCTCGAGCTCGGCCCCGGCGACCGGCTGCTGCTCGCCCGCGGGGCGTCGTTCGACGAGCAGCTCGTCGTCGACGCGCCGCACGGCGAGGCCGGCAACCCCGCCCGGATCGGCGCGTACGGCGAGGGCGACAGGCCGCGGCTCGTCGCCAACGGGACCAACACGGCGGCGGTGGTGCGGAACGCGAACCACACCGTGGTGAGCGACCTCGACATCGGCCAGAAGGACGAGAAGACCGGCCGCGGGGTGTTCCAGTACGGGGTGCGGTTCGACTACTCGTCGATCGGGCACGAGGGCCTGACGGTCGAGCGCCTGAACGTGCACGACAGCCGTGTCGTGGGGATCTTCGTGCGCAGCACCGGCGCCGTGAAGATCGCCGACACCGTGATCGACGGCGTCACGCTGCGGGACATCGACACCACGCACAACGCGCACGGCATCACGTTCTCCCACCAGGGCAGCGTGACCGACGCGAGTGGCGGCGGCACGGTCGAGACGACCGCGAACCGCGTGTTCCGGCACGTGCTGGTCGACGGCATCCGGCAGAAGGACGACGACAACAACAACCCGCCGCCCGACGACGTGCCCTCGCAGATCGACGCGGGCTGCCCGGACAGCCTCGCGATCTCCCAGGCGTCGGACGTCATGGTCCGGGACTCGGTCCTCGACGGGTCCGCCGGCTGCCGCACGAACTACGGCACGGCGGCGCTCTACCTGGGCAGCGTCCGGGACGTGGTGGTGGCGAACAACATGTTCGTCAACACACCGAACACGCAGAACCCGGACATGGTCGCCATCGACCACGAGGCGCGCACCCACCACGTGGTCATCGCGGGGAACTACTTCGCGGACAACTACGGCGGCGGCATCGAGTACCTCGCCATCCACGGCGCGAACGACTACTCGACCGACAACGAGATCCGCGCGAACACCTTCGTGCGGAACGGGTACCACAGCTACATCCCGTATCCCGGGGGCGGGTCGATCTCGCAGGTGGGCAGCGGCCCGGCGCCCGAGGCGCTCGTCTCGGACAACCTCGCGTCCGAGCCGAACGGCTTCCTCACCGCACACCTCGGCGGCACGACGTCCGCGATCACGAGCGAGAACAACCTCCAGCTCGAGGAGGACTGGATCAGCCACTCCGCCGCGGACCTCGGCGCCGACGGCAGCGCGTGGACCCAGGAGCGGAAGGTCGCGGGCGCCTGGCGGTCCCTCGCGAAGGGCGGCGACTCGGCCTCCGGGTCCGCGACGCGGTTCGCGCTCACGCCGGGCAGCGCCGCGGACGTCGCGCTCGCCTGGACCGCCCCGCGCGACGGCGTCGTCGCGGTGCGCGGGTACCCGATCGCCACCTCCGGGACCGCGCCGGTGCGGGTCACGGTCGACGGCGAGATCGTCGCGGAGGCGACGGTCGACGAGCTCGGGGCCGTGCTGACGGCGGACGACGTCGAGGTCAGCGCGGGCCAGGTCGTGCGGTTCGAGGTCCCGGCGGGCGGGCCTGCCGTGAGCTGGACCCCGGCCGTGTCCTACGTGGGCGCCGCGTCCGCCGACGGCCCCGGCGAGTGGCGCTTCTCCACCGCCGGCGACGCGCAGGGGTGGACGTCGTCCACCGAGGCCACGGTGACGGCCGGAGCGCTCAGCGCGCCGAACTCGGCCGACGGGCTCTCGCTGACGTCCCCGGACGGGCTCGGGCTCGAGCCGGCCGACGTGGTGCGCCTCCAGCTGTGGAACGCCAGCGACGCCACCACGGGCACGCTGCGCCTGCGCGACGCCGTCGGCGAGTTCGACGACGCCCACGCGGTCGAGTTCCAGGTCAACGGGCACGAGGTGAAGGGCCTGGCGCAGGGGTTCACCGACGTCGTGGTCCCGATCGACGACGTCGACCTCGCGTCGATCGACCAGCTGCGCGTCGACCTCGACGCCGGCGAGGGCACCGTAACCGTCGGGTCGGTCGAGGTGACGGACACCGCGGGGCCGCGCTGGGACTTCACCGACTCCGGTGAGGGCTGGACGATCAACCCGGACATCTCCTGCCCGAGCGCGGGCGTGCCCGCCGAGGACACGGTGATCGACGTCGACAACACGAAGAGCACCTTCTCCAAGGTGTCGGACGTCGCCTGGAACTTCCAGCGCCGCCAGACCTTCCAGGTCCGCACGGGCACGCTGGCTCAGCTCGACGTGTGGGTGACGAAGAGGGACGACCCGCAGGGGTGCCTGCGCCTCAGCGTCTCCGGCCCCGACGGCGAGGAGCTGTTCGAGGGCACGGTCCCGGCCGACCAGGTGACGGCGGAGGGCGGCTACGTCAGCGTCTACCCCGGCCTGACCGGGCTGGACCCGGAGGCGACGTACTCCTTCGAGATCTCGAACCCGCACACGACGCCGGACGCCGGGACGTACGGCATCGGCTACAACGATCAGGGGAACTACCTCGAGGGCACGGAGTTCTACAGCGTCGACGCCGGCGGGTCGTGGCACGGGCCGGAGGCCTCGGGGCTGCGCGCCCTGAACTTCCGGACCTTCTCGGCGCCGGAGGTCTCCCAGGTGCCCGCCGACGAAGGCTACGAGCCCGTCACGGTCTCGCGCGGCACCGTCACCGCGTCGACCGGCTACGAGCCGGCGCTGGTGTCGCCGGACGGGCTCGGCGTCGACGCGGACACGGTGGACACCGTGCACGTGCGGATGTCGAACCCCGACAACCGGCAGGTCGCGTACGTCCTGTTCGCCACCACGGACGACCCGAAGTTCGACCGGCCCGGCACCGGGACCCCGCCGGGCAACGAGCCGGGCCGCCGCGGCGTCGCCGTCCCGCTCGTGCCGGGCGCCGACTTCCACGACTACGAGGTCGATATGTCCGCGATCCCCGGTTGGTCGGGCACGATCGACCGCATCATGGTCCAGCCGTCCTACCGTTGGAACTACCGGATCGGCCCGCTGACCAACACCTGGCACGGTGCGATCGGCTGGGTCTACCTGGACGAGGGCTCCGGGCCCGACGAGACGTCGGCCCCCGGCGCCGGAGGAGAAGAATGACGACGACGATGCAACAGGTGGCGGTGCGCGCGAGCGTGTCGCCGGCCACCGTCTCGAAGTTCCTCAACACGCCGCACCGGGTCGCACCGCTCACCGGGCAGCGGATCGCCGCGGCGATCGAGGAGCTCGGGTACGTGCGGAACGACGCCGCACGGCAGCTGCGGGCCGGGAACAGCACCACGATCGGGCTCCTCGCGTTCGACGTCGGCAACCCCTTCTTCGTGGACCTCGCCCGCCGGGTGGAGGGCTACGCCGCGAGCCGCGGGCTGTCGGTGCTGCTGGCCAACAGCGACGGGAGCAACGAGCGCGAGCGCGGCTACCTCGAGCTGTTCGAGCAGCAGCGCGTGCACGGCGTCCTCGTCTCCCCGATCGGCGACGTGGAGCGTCAGCTGGAGCGCCTGCACCGGCGCGAGATCCCCGTCGTCGTCGTCGACAAGCAGGTGCGTCCCGACCTCAACGCGTCCGTGTCGATCGACGACGTCCAGGGTGGGTACACCGCCGCCGCGCACCTCATCTCCCGCGGGTGCCGCCGACTGATGTTCGTCGGCGGCCCCACGGGGCTGCGCCAGGCGGACGACCGGCTCGCGGGGGCGCGTCGCGCCGTCGCCGACCGCGAGGGCGTGACGATCGAGACGGTGGACGTGTCCGACCGCTCCGTCGACGCCGGCCGCATGATCGGCGAGCGAATCCTCATCCGCCCGCCGGCCGACCGGCCCGACGGCGTGTTCGCGATGAACGACCGGCTGGCGTTCGGGCTGCTGCAGACGCTGGTCGTGGAGGGCCGGGTGCGGGTCCCCGACGAGATCGCGGTGATCGGGTACGACGACATCGAGTTCGCCGCGGCGGCGGTCGTGCCGCTGAGCTCGATCCGCCAGCCCCGGGCGGAGTTCGCCCGCACGGCGGTGGAGCTCCTGGAGGAGCCGTCCCCGGAGCCGCGGCAGGTCGTGCTGGAGCCCGAGCTCGTCGTGCGCGAGAGCACGCGCGTCCGATGACCGCGCCGACCCACCCCGCGCCCGCCTGGGCGGGCGCGGGGGCCGGCCTCGACGACCCGGAGCGGTGGCAGGACGTCCGCACCCGTGCGGCGACGGCGGACGCCGCGGCCGAGATCCTGGCGCGCGCGGACGCCCACGAGCGCGAGCCCGTCCCGCCGGCGTCGTTCGGCGCGTACGCCGAGTTCGGGCGCACCGGCGACCGCACGGCCTTCGAGGCGGCGTTCCGGGCCCGGCGGAACCGGCTGGCCGACCTCGCGCTCGCGGCGCTGCTCGACCCGGCCCGCGACGTCGGGCCGCTCGCCGACGTCGTCTGGGCGATCTGCGACGAGTACCAGTGGGCGCACCCCGCGAACGTCGACGGGCTGCTCGATCCGCAGCCGCCGCTGCCGCACGACGAGCAGGTCGACCTGTGCGCGGCGGAGACGGCGGCGGCGCTCGTCGAGATCACGGGCCTGCTCGCGGACCGGCTGCCGGCCCTGGTCATCCACCGGGCCCGGGCGGAGGCGCGGCGTCGGGTGCTCGAGCCGTTCCTGGCACGCGACCACTGGTGGGAGCGGGCACCCACCAACTGGGCCGCCGTCTGCGCGGGTTCCCTGCTCCTCGCGGGCCTGCCCCTCCTGGAGGACGGCGCGGGCGGCGCGGGCGGCGTGGACGGCGGCGACCGCGACCGGCTCGTGGCCCGCGCGCTCGCCGCGCTCGACACCTACCTCGACGGCTTCGACGAGGACGGGGTGTGCGCCGAGGGGGTCGACTACTGGCACTACGGCTTCGGCTACTTCGCCGCCGCCGCCGAGGCGCTGCGCGAGCGCTCGGGCGGCGCCGTCGACCTGTGGGACGACGCGGCGGGCCGCCCCGCCCGTGTCGCGCGGTTCCCCCAGCAGGTGCGCCTCACGGGCGACGTCGTCGCGTCGTTCGCGGACACCCGCCCCCGGGCGCGCCTGGACCGCGGCCTGCTCGCGCTGCTCGCCGCGCGGGTGCCCGGGGTGGAGGTGCCGGCGGGTCCCGACCTGCCGGAGCCGGGCGACCAGCGGTACGGCCGCTGGGTGCTCGCGTCCCGCAGCCTGGTGTGGGGCACCCTCCGGCCCGACGACGCGTCCGTCCCCGAGCGGTCCGCCTCGACGTACCTCGCGCACGCGCAGTGGCTCGCGGTGCGCGACCGCGAGGACGGGCGCGACGTCGGCCTGGCCGCCCGCGGCGGGCACAACGACGAGCTCCACAACCACAACGACGTCGGCAGCTTCGTCCTGGCGGCGGACGGCGAGATCCTGCTCGCCGACCCGGGCGTCGGCGTCTACGACCGCGACTACTTCTCCGACCGGCGGTACGAGAACCCGGCGACGGGCTCGCACGGCCACTCCGTGCCGCTCGTGGACGGCGTGCGCCAGCACGGCTGGTCGGCCGACGCCGCGGCGCGGGTGCTCGACGTCGCCCGTGCCCCCGACGCGCCCGGCCGGGCGCGGTTCTCGATCGAGTACGCGGCCGCGTACGACCACCCCGACCTGCGGAGCCTCACCCGCACCTGGACCTACGCCGACGGGCGGCTCGACGTCGACGACGCCTTCACCGCCGCCCGGCCGCTGCCGGTCGTGCTGCGCCTCGTCGGCCTCCTGCCGTTCCGCCTCCTCGGCGACGGCCGCGCCGCGGTGGTGGGCGACCGCGTCCGGCTGGACGTCGAGCTGCCGGCCGGGGCCCGCGCCGCGACGGGCGTGCTCGACGTCGCCCACGGGCTGCGTGCGCCGATCCACCTGCTCGACCTCACCCTCCCGAGCGCGGCCCAGGCCGCCGTGCGCACGACGTTCCGGGTCGCCCGCACCGCCTGACCCCCCGTACCGACCGAAGAGAGCGAGACATGACCTCCTCCGACGCTCCCGTGCGCCCCGATCCCGTGAGGAACGCCCCGACGGGCATCGCGCTCGACGCGCGCTCCGCCCTGCTGCCGCTCGAGGGCCGCCCGATCCGCGGCGGCGGCACCGACCCGCAGGGCCGGCGGCTCGACGTCAACCCGTGGTTCCTCACGCTCGACGGCGAGCCGTTCCCTGTCGTCTCGGGCGAGCTGTTGCCGCAGCGCTACCCCGAGGCGGAGTGGGAGGACGCGGTGCGGGCGCTGCGCGACGCCGGCTGCACGGCCGTGAGCTCGTACGTGTTCTGGGGCTTGGTCGAGCCCGAGCCGGGGCGGTTCGACTTCACCGGGCCGAACGACGTCCGGCGGTTCGCGCAGATCTGTGCGGACCTCGGCATGCTGTTCTTCCCGCGCATCGGGCCGTTCACCAACTCCGAGTACCTGGTGGGCGGCCTGCCGCCGTGGCTGTTCGGGATGGGCGTCGTGGAGCGGTCGAACGACCCGGGATACCTCGCGCTCGTGCGGCGCTACTTCGAGGCCCTGTCCCGCGAGCTCGAGGGGATGTACTTCGACGACGGCGGGCACATCCTCGTGGTGCAGCTGGAGAACGAGCTGTCGCACGCCCCGAACGACTGGGGCACCCTGTTCGGCTACACCGCCTCGGAGCACCGCGGGCCCACGGGCGAGGAGTTCACGGAGCACATGTCGGCGCTGCGCCGCATCGCCGTGGAGTCGGGCATCACCCCGCCCTACTTCTCCATGACCGGGTGGCGGACGGCGGGCGAGGTGCCCGAAGGCGAGTTCCTGCCCACTTACGGCGCGTACCTGGACCTGCACCCGCGCTCCGGCCCGAACGCCCGGCTGACCACCTTCGTGCCGGGCGACTACCCGTACCGGGGCCGGTACCCCGTCGCCTTCTGCGAGCTCGGCACCGGGTCGCCGCACCGTGCCGCGTACCGCTCGCGCACCCCTGCCGACATGACGGTGACGACGGCCGCGACCGCGATCGGCGGCACGGAGTCGATCTTCCTCGGGTACTACCTCTTCCACGGGGGCACCAACCCGGTGCGCGGCGACGGCTTCGGCTGGACGCCGAAGGAGACGACGTTCACGCAGCGTTCCTACGACTTCTGGGCGCCCGTCAGCGAGTTCGGCGAGCGGCGCGAGTCGTTCTACGCCCTCGCGCCCCTCAACCACCTGGTGCGCGAGTTCGGGACCGACCTCGCGGGGCTGCCCGTGGTCGCCGCGGACGACCCCGTGACCGACCCCGACGAGGACCGCCTGCGCGCCGTCCTGCGCGGCGGCGACGGCCGCGGGTTCGTCTTCCTCGCCAACTACGGCAACAACACCCCGATGTCGGCGCGCGAGGACGTGCGGCTCACGGTGCGGCGGTCCGACGGCGAGATCGAGGTGCCACGCCGCACGCGGCTCGCCGTCCGGTCGGGGGCGAACGTCGCGCTGCCGGTCGGGCTCGACCTCGGCGCCGGCGTCACCCTGCTCTCCGCCACCGCGCAGCCGGTGGTCCGCCTCGGCACGCCCGACGCGCCGGTGGTGGTGTTCGCGGCCGTCGGCGCCGAGGCCGAGTACGTGCTCGCGGCAGGCGCCGAGGTGGTGGCGCCGACGGGCGACGCGGTGCGGGCCGAGCCCGACGGCACGAGCGTGGTCGTCCGGGCGGGGGCCGACGAGCCCCTCCTGGTGCGGGGACCCGGCGGCACGGTGCGCGTCGTGACGCTCACGTGGGCCGAGGCGGAGCACAGCCAGGTCAGGGGCTCCGGCGCCGCGAAGCGGCTCGTCACCTCGGCGGACGACTTCACGCTCGACGGCGACGGTCCGGACGGCGGCACCGTCACCGTGTGGCGGCTGCGGCCGCTCGGCGAGACCGAGGCCGCGGCGGCGGAGGTGCGGGTGGTGTCGGCCGACGGCGACGCCCGCCTGCGCGTCCCGCTGCCCGCGCCGTCGCTGCGCGCCGAGGCGGTGGTGACGGACGAGATCTCGCCCAGCCGCGTCGTGCTGCGGGCGACAGGGCCGGGGGAGTGGGCGGACCTGTGGGTCGACGTCGACTACACGGGCGACCTGTGCCGGGTCTTCGACGCCGGCACCGGGCTGCTCGTGGCCGACGACTTCCACAGCGGCGCGTGGCGCGTGCGGGCGGGCCGGTTCGCCGGCGCGCTCACCGGCGCCGGGCTGCAGCTGCGGGTGGAGCCGAAGGGCCGCAAGGAGTCCGTGGACGACCCCGACGGCATCCTCCTGGACAGCGTGCTGCGCACGGACGGCGTCGCCCGCGTGGGCGACCTAGAGTTCGCCCAGCGGGTGACCGGCGCGGCGGTCATCCGTCGACGCGGCTGACCGACCGCGCGACGTGCTCGCGCGTGGCCGCGAACGCCGCCGCCATCTCGCGCGCCTGGCCGGGGTACTCCGCGTGCCCGGCGGCGTGCATCGCCAGCTCCAGCTCGGCCCCGGCCCCGGCCAGCTCGGCAACCCGGACCCCGGCGGCGACGCCGAACTGGCCGGGCGGCGGCACGTGGGTGTCCCACAGGGCGCACTCGACGCGCGTGGGCACGCGCAGGTACGTGGCCGCCACGGACGCGTCGGTGAGGGCGAGGACGTCGCGGGCCTCGGGGTGCGCGGCCACGTGCGCGCGCTGCGCCTCGCCGCTGCCGGTGCAGGGCACGGCCAGGCGCTCGTCGTACTGGCCGAAGCTCGGCACCTCGAGCGTGGCGCCCACGAACCGGTCGTCCCACGGCACGGCCAGGGCGCCGACGCCGCCGCCGAAGCTGGTGCCCACGTAGTACAGCGGCAGGCCCGCGGGCACCCCCGCCACCCCGGCGAGCGCCTCCTGCAGCGCGGTCGCGGCGTGCCACAGGTCGACCGCGCAGCGGCCCAGCACGTACGTCTCCACGCGCTCGATCCCGGCGAGCACGTGCGCGCTGCTCACGTCCGGGGCGCCCAGCCCGGCGTTGAGCGCCCCCAGCCCGCGCGCCACGGGGAAGATCACCGCCGCGTCGCGCGGCACCCGCTCGAACGACGGCGCCTCACGGCCGCCGTACCCGTGGCCATGCACGATCCCGACGCGGACGGGCGCGTCCACGGGCAGGGCGAGCCACGCGCGCAGCCGCAGCCCGCCGTCGGCGGTGAACGTCACGACCGACACGTCGTGCGCGCCCTGCCGCCCCAGCGGCTCCGCCACGACGTCGGCCGGCACGGCGCGCGCGGCGGCGTGCCACGACCGCCACAGGTCGGCGAACCCCTCGGGCTCGGCGGCGGGCGGCACGGCGAGCAGGCCGTCCCGGTCGTACCCGTACGTGCCGTCGATGGGGCTGTCGGGGAACCAGGCGTCGTAGGGGGCGGGCAGGGTCACGGGATCTCCAGGCTCGTCAGGTCCGGGCATCCGGGCGGCAGGCTGCGTGACAGACTGTGCCGCGGATCGAAAGGGGAGCGGGTGCTCGTCGCAGAACGCAGGTCGCGGATCGTGGCCGAGGTGCGCCGTCGGGGCGCCGCGAGCGTCACCGAGCTGGCGCAGGAGCTGGGCGTCAGCGCGATGACGGTGCGCCGGGACATCGAGGCGCTCGCGGACGCGGGCGAGCTCGACCGGGTGCGCGGCGGCGCGACGACGCGCGGGGACGCCGGCGCGGTGCAGGAGCACGGGTTCGCGTCGCGGGTGCAGCAGCAGGTCGGGGCCAAGCGAGCCATCGCCGGCCGGGCCGCGCAGCTCGTGGAGCCGGGCATGGCTGTGGGCCTCTCGGGCGGCACGACGGCGTGGGTCCTCGCGCAGGAGCTGCGCGCCGTCCCCGACCTCACCGTGGTGACCAACTCGCTGCCGGTGGCGGAGGTGTTCCGCCGTCCCGACCGCGCCGACGAGCCGTACACGCAGTCCGTGGTGCTCACGGGCGGGGTCCGCACGCCGTCCGACGCGCTCGTGGGCCCGGTGGCGGTGCGGTCGCTGGAGCACCTGCACCTCGACGTCGCGTTCCTCGGCGTGCACGGCGTGGACCTGCACGCGGGGCTCACGACGCCCAACCTGCTCGAGGCGGAGACGGACCGCGCGCTGCTGGCCTCCGGGCAGGACGCCGTCGTGCTGGCCGACCACACCAAGTGGGGCGTCGTCGGCCTCACGACGATCGTCGACCTGCACGAGGTGGAGCACCTGGTCACGGACGACGGCCTGGACGACGACGCGCGCGAGCTGCTCGAGGCGCACGTCGGCGAGCTGTGGGTCGTGCCGGTCGACGCGGGCTGAGCCACCGACCGAGCCACTGCCCCGTGTCGGCGGGCGCCGCTACCGTCGGCGCCATGCCCACTGGAGCGGCGCCGTCGGCCGGCGCGTCCCCGCTGACCAACCGCGTCGGTCAGGTCTTCGTCCCCGTCCGTGACATGCCCGCGGCGATCGCCTGGTACAGCCGGCTGCTCGGCCTGCCGCCGGGCGAGCCGACACACGAGGGCACGATCCACGACCTGCCCGCCGTCGGCGAGGTCGGCCTGGCGCTCGACGCGAACCGGCCCGACTTCACCGCCGACGGCCCGCCCCGGTTCTTCTGGTGGGTCGAGGACCTCGAAGCGGTGCGGGCACATCTCGACGCCCTCGACGTCGAGGTCGTGGGCGACGTCCAGGACATCGGCACCGTCTCGATCCTGCAGTTCCGCGACCCGGACGGGAACCTGCTCATGGCCTGCGCGCGGCACTGACGCTCAGCGGGCGGTGCTCGCGCGCGGCACGACGCGCGCGTCGACGACCACGTGCTGGACGGGCAGGTTGGCGCCCGGCGGCGTGGCGATCTGCCGCTCCAGCTCGCTCAGCGCGCGCTCGACGAGGGCCTCCTTGTCGGGGGAGACGGACGTGAGCGACGGCGTCGCGAACTGCGCGCCGCGCACGTCGTCGATCCCCACGACGGCGACGTCCTCCGGGACGCGCCGCCCGGCCTCGTGCAGGGCGGGCAGCGCCCCGAACGCGACGGAGTCGTTGGAGCAGACGATGCCGTCGAGCTCGACGCCGCGCTCCAGCAGGTCGCGGACGGCGCGCCGCCCCTCGGCGGGGGTGAACGACTCGACCTGGGCGACGAGGTCCGGGTCGTCCGCGAGCCCGAGCGCGGCCACGGCCTCCCGGTAGCCGGCGTACCGGCGGTCGGCGGCGTCCGACGGGCGGGCGTCCCGCGGGCCGACGAAGGCGACCCGCCGGCACCCGACCGACGCCAGGTGCTCCGTGGCGGCGTACGACGCGGCCCGGTTGTCGATCGTCACGTGCGTGAACGGGCTGACGAGGATGTGCTCGCCGAGCAGCACGAGCGGCCCGGGGGAGGTGCGCCGCGTCAGGTCGGCCACCGACAGGGCGCGCGGGATGTGGATGAGCCCGTCGGTCGGGGGCAGCCCGATGCCGTTGGCGACGTCCACCTCGCGCTCGTGGTCGCCCGCGGTCTGCTGGATGAGGATCGACAGCCCGCGCTCGTCGGCGCGCCGCACCAGCAGCGCGGTGAGCTCGGCGAAGTACGGCTCCTCGAGGTCCGGCACGGCGAGCGCCACGATGCCGGTGCGCTCCTTCCTGTGCACGGCGGTCAGCGTAGCCCGGTCCGCCGTCCGGGACACCGTCGCGGCGCCGCGCGCGGGCCGGGTGAGAGCGTGCGGCACGGTCACTCCTGCACGCGCAGCGCGACCACGCGGGCCTGCGCCGAGCCGTTCGTGGCGGCGACGACGAGCCGCGCGGCCCGCAGCGGGCCGAGGTCGGACGGCAGCGGGTGGGTGCGCAGCCGCCACCGGTTGTCGGTCTCGTCGGCGACGGTCACCCAGCCGTCCCCGGTCTCGGCGCGGCCCACCGGCAGCACCTCGACCCGGTAGTCCTTCACCAGGGTCGGCATGATCTCGTCGGGCGTGCGGTGGTGGTGCAGGGTGTTGAGCTCGACGTCGAGGTCGTCGTCGAACACCACGCGCACCTCGCGCCCGGTGACGGGCTCGTCCCAGTCGAGACGGAGCCACTCGTCGCGGCCGGGCACCATCGGCGACGACGCCCACAGGTGCGGGCCGCCGTGGTTGCGGTGGTACCCGCTCGTGGCGCGCTCGGGCGCCAGGGCCCGGGTGTCCGGCCCGGCGCGGAACACGACGGACCGGCCGCGCAGCGGCTTGGTGGGCCACTGCACCAGCAGCTCCTCGGAGCTGATCTGCACGTTCTGGTCGTCGTTGTCGACGCGGTGCACCAGCGTGAGCACCCCGGCCGGGAGCGGGGAGGTGAGGCGGACGGCGACGTCGGGGTTGGCGCGCAGCACGACGACGGCGTTCTGCGGGACCTCGGGGGCGAAGGGCACGTGGGCGGTGACCCAGCGCTCGTCGCCGGCGGGCACGACCACGTCCGTCTTGGTCTCCAGGTGCGCCGGCACCACGTTCTGCGGCTTGCCGGTGGAGAACACCTCGACCGACAGCGTGGTGTCGCGGCGCGCGGAGACGAGCAGCTCGACGGTGTCGAGGCGCGGGTCGACGGGGAGCACGATGCCGAGGTCGACGTCCAGGTCGTGGACGTCGTACGCGTCGTAGGGGTCGCCGTCGGCCGGCTCCGTGACGGGCGCGGCGATCCGCGTCGTCGTGCTGGAGGCGGTGACGGCGGCGCGGCGGGCGAGGTCGTGCGGGTCCGTGTTCGCGATGCCGACGGCGGGCGCGTCCCAGCGCAGCAGCGTCTGTCGCAGCTCGTCGAGGTGGTCGGTGTAGATGCCGCGCGGGGTGGTGCCGTGCTCCACGCACAGGGCCGCGGCGGTGCCGGCGGCCTGGCCCATCGCGCCGCAGGTCGCCATGACGCGCGCGGCGCCGAAGGCGATGTGCGTGGCGGAGACGTCGCGCCCGGCGAAGAGCAGGTTCTCCACGTTCACCGAGTACAGCGAGCGGTAGGGGATCTCGAAGACGCCGTCGGAGAAGCGCTGCAGCGCGCCCGCGCCCTCGGCGTACATGCCCTGGGCGGGGTGCAGGTCGATGGACCAGCCGCCGAACGCGACGCCGTCGTCGAAGACGGTCTGGTCGATCACGTCGCCCTGGTGCAGCGTGTAGTCGCCGACGAGGCGGCGGTACTCGCGCTTTCCGGGCACGTTGCCGATCCACTCCAGCGTGAGGTTGTCGGCGTCGAACTTCCCGGAGTTCTTGATGTAGTCCCAGATGCCGAGGATGACGCCCCGCAGCTCGTCGCGGATGCGCTCGTTGTCGTCGACGATGTCGAGCTCGCCGCCCCACTCGATCCACCAGTAGTGGGCGCCGGAGTCGCCGCTGCGGATGACGCGGTTCATCGGGATGGGCGTGCGGGTGATGTCGATGGCGGACTCCGGCGCCACGTACTTCACGGGGTGGCCGAGGTCCTTGGTGTAGAAGAGCAGCGTGGAGCCGAGGAACTCGCGCACCGGCTCCGGCGGCGCCCACTCCTCCCCGAACTCGGCCTGCGACTCCTTGCCGAGTCTGTAGCGCGCGCCGGCCAGGTGGCCGACCAGCCCGTCGCCCGTGCAGTCGAGGAACACCGGCGCGACGAACGTCGTGAGGATCTCCGAGCCCATCGTCCAACCCGTGACGGACTCGATCCGGCGCGCGTCGTCGGGGCCGGTCGCGGCCACCTCGCGCACGTCCGTGTTGAGGAACAGCCGCAGGTTCTCCTCGCGGCGCACGGTGTCCAGCACGACGTCGTCCCAGTACACCGGGTTGCCCTCGGGGTTGCGGTACTGGTTCTCCACGTACATCTCGCCGACGATCCCGGTCTCCCGGGCCCAGCGCTGGTTGCCGTGCGCGGTGGCGCCGCACACCCACACCCGCACCTCGGAGGAGGAGTTGCCGCCGAGCACGGGCCGGTTGTTCACCAGCACCACCTGGCGGCCCAGCCGCGCGGCGGCGACCGCCGCGCTGACGCCGGCGAGCCCCCCTCCGACGACGACGACGTCCGCCTCGACGGTCTGCGTGCGCATGATCTCTCAGTCCTCGATCCGGTGGTTCTGGTGCATCTGGTGGAACAGGGGTGGGTGTGCGGCGCGGGGCCGGTCAGCCGCGCAGGCCGGCGACGACGTCCTCGAGCGGGCTGCCGGCGATCGGTCCGCCGGTGCGCGGCACGCGGGCGTGGAACAGCGTGCCCGTGGCCGGTCCGGACTCGGCGGCGCTCACGTACAGCACGTCCGTGCCGGACGCCGGGCCGGTGCCGATCGTGCGCGCGGCGAGGCGCTGCTGCCCCGGCTGCACGTCGCCGAGCCCGGCGAACCGCCAGTCGCCGCCGTCGAGCGCGCGCTCCGCGCGGACCACCTGCGTGCGGACCCGGCCGTCGACCGTGCCCTGCACGACGGCGTACGCGCGGGTGACCCCGGCCGCCGACGTGGCGTCCAGCGCGGCGACGGTGTCGACGCCGGTGCCCAGCGACTCGGCGTCGATCACGGTCTCGCGCTGCCACGACGTCCCGTCGAAGCGCGCGAACCGCACGTCGAAGCGGTCGGCCGTGCCGTCGTCCTTCGCCCCCGCGTACCGGTAGACGACGCCGGCCAGGGTGTCGCCGTGCACGGCCAGCTTGGCCGTCTGCACGGTCGGGGCGTCGGTCGCGAGCGACTCGCCGTCCGCGAACGGCTGGTAGACGACCGCCCCGCCCGCGGACGGGGAGATCGGCGTGGTCAGGGCGTTGCCGGCCGCGTCGTGCCACGAGTCGTCAGCCGGGTCGTAGACCGCGTAGGAGCCGAGGTGCCGGTACGGCCCGGCGGCCCAGCGGTGCCACTCCCACAGCACGTGGAGCCGCCCGTCCGTGCCGACCTCGAGGTCGTCCGGGTAGACCGACGCCCCCACGCCCGATGCGAAGACCGCGACGCGCGACCAGGCGCCCGTGGCCGTGTCGAAGCGGTACAGGCGCCCGTCGCGCACGGTGGCCTCGTCGCGGCCGCCGCGCACCATGACGTACGCGTCGCCGTCGGCGCCGCGCGCCGTGACCGGGTAGGTCATGGGCACGCCCTGGTCGGGCAGGTCGGCGCTCGCGTCGACCAGCGACGTGACGTCGCCGGGCGTCGTCGAGCGGTAGTACTGCCACGGCACGTGGTGCATGGACACGAACGCGTGGATCGTGCCCTCGCCGTCCACGACGATCGACGGCTGGTCGTGCCCGCTGTCGTCGAGGAACGTCGCGCACGAGCCGTCGTCGGCGCGCAGGCAGCCGACGGTCCAGGCGCCGTCGACGCCCTTCGCCGCGACGTGCACCTCGTGGCGCGACGCCTCCGCGGCGGGGGAGTCGAACGCCATGTAGGTCACGCCGTCCACGACGTCGAGCGGCGTCCACCAGCCGGCGTTGTTCGAGCGGTCCACAGGGTAGGGGAGCTGCTCGATGGTCTCGGCGTGCTTCGCCTGCCCGGTCGGCCCGGACGGCGCCGCCGTGGCGGCGAGGGAGGTCCCGGCGACCAGGGCGACCGCCGCCGTCGCGAGGGCGACCCCGCGGGCGCTCCGGCGCGCCATCAGCCGACCAGCTTCTGCGCGGCCTCGCCGGCCTTCTGCATGGCGGTCTTGGCGTCCGTCTTGCCGACCAGCACGGCCTGCACCTGCTCGGCGACGACCGTCTCGATCTGCGAGTACGCGGTGAACTTCCAGAAGGGGTTGCTGGTCGACGTCGCGGTGATGCGCTCGTTGAACAGCGAGCCGAAGGTGTCGGCGGCGACGACGTCGGACTGCTGCGCCTCGGTGGTGACGGGCGGCAGGCCGCGCACCTCGTAGTCGGCCAGCACGGTGTCGAGGTCCGACGTCGCGAACTGGGCGAAGTCGGCGGCGGTCGCGGCACCCTCGCCGTCGACGACGGCGATCGCGCCGCCCCAGACCAGCGCGCGGGGCGTCTCGCCGGCCTTGAGGACGGGGCGGGACAGCGGCACGAGCTTGCTGCCGAGGTCCTTGTCCGGCGACTCCTCCTGGACGGCGTTGCGGCCCACCGGGGCGTCGTCGTAGATCGCGGCACGACCCTGCGCGAACAGGGAGCGGGCGTCGAAGCGGTCGACGTCGGCGGCGATGAGCTTCTGGTCGTACAGCGACTTGTACCAGGTCACGGCCTCGACGGACGCGTCGTCGCCGATGGTCACGGTGTCGCCGTCGACGAGCGGGCTGCCGAACGTCTCCATCCAGATGAGGATGTCCTTGAGCTGCGCGGCCTTGGTGGACGCGGCGTAGGGGATCATCCCGCCGCCGAGGCCCTTGAGGTCCTTGAGCGCCTTCTCGAACTCGTCGATCGTGGCGGGGAAGGCGTCGGGGTCGATGCCCGCCTCCTGCAGGATCTCGGAGTTCCCGACGAGGCCGATCGCGCCGATGGTCCACGGCAGGCCGTACTGCACGCCGTCGAACTGGGCGGCCGCCAGCGCCGCGTCGGTGTACCCGCGGCCCTCGGTCAGGGCCGAGAGGTCCTGCAGCTTGCCCATGGCGGCGAGCGAGCCGAGCCACGCGACGTCGACGTGCGCGGCGCCCGTGAACTGGCCGCCCTTCACCTGCAGCGTGAGCTGGTTGATGTACTCGTTGTAGGGGAACGAGACGTCCTTGATCGCGACGTCGTTCGCGTCCTGGTAGGCCTTGACGATCGCCTCGAGGGCGGGCGCGGCGGCCTCCTCCGTGAACGACCACGACGAGAACGCGAAGTCGGTCTTGGCGCCGCCGGCGGCCGCGGCCGAGGCGGCGGCCCCGGTCGACGACGGCGCGGACGGCGCGCAGGCGGCGAGGGCGGCGGTGCCGGCGCCGATGCCGAGCAGCTGGAGCACGCGACGTCGCGACACCGCGCTCTGGGGAAGGGTGAGAGACATGGGGATCCTCCGCATCGAGGGTCGTTCGGGGTGGGGAAGGGGTGGAGACGTGGAGCGGGGTGGGCCGGTCAGCCCTTGACGGCGCCGGCGGTGAGCCCGCCGACCAGGTACTTCTGCAGGGCGATGAAGGCGATCGCGACGGGGAGCGAGACGACGAGGGACGCCGCCATGAGCTCCGGCCACGCCGTCGAGGCCTCGCCGATGAACGTGTTGACCAGGCCGGGCGGCAGGGTCTGCTTCTCCGGGCCGGCGAGGGTGAGGGCGAAGACGAAGTCGTTCCAGCCGCGGACGAAGGCGAACAGCCCGGCGGCGATGAGGCCTGGCGCCGCGAGCGGCAGCACGATGGAGTGGATGATCCGCAGGCGGGACGCGCCGTCGACGCGCGCCGCCTCGACGAGCTCGTCCGGGATGGTGTCGAAGAAGCCCTTGAGCATCCACACGCACAGCGGCAGCGTGAACGTGGTGAAGCTCAGCACCAGCGCGGTGTAGGTGTTCAGCAGGTTGTAGGCGCTGAACACGCTGTACAGCGTCACCAGCAGCAGGGCCTGGGGGAACATCTGCGACGCCAGCACCAGGTACATCAGCGAGCGGCGGCCGCGGTAGCGGAACTTGGAGAACGAGTACCCCATGTACGCCGAGACCAGCACCGACAGCACCGCGGTGATCACCGAGACGATGACGCTGTTGCGGAGGTAGCCGAACAGCTGGTCGTTCGAGGCGAGCGCGGCGAACGCGTCCAGCGTGGGCGCCGACGGGAAGAACTTCGGCGGGTAGGCGAACACCTGGTCGCGCGGCGTCAGGGACGTGGCGAGCAGCCAGTAGACCGGCAGCAGGCCGAAGCCGCCGCACACGACCACCGTGGCCCAGGCGGCGAACCGCACGCCGGGTCGCTCGGACCGCAGCGCGCCGCGACGCAGGCGCTGGGGCTGGCGGGGCGCCTCCGCCGGGGACCAGGCCGAGGGCGGGGTGGGCGCGGCGGGGAGCTGCGTCGTCGCGCTCATCGCTCCTCTCCCTTCTCCGAGAAGCGGACGTACACGACGACGAGCGCCATGAGCAGCACCATCCACAGCAGGCCGAGCGCGCCGGCCTTGCCGAGGTCGTAGCCCTGGAAGGCGGTCTCGTACACGGCGGTGGCGAACGTCTGGGTGGCACCCGCGGGGCCGCCGCCGGTGAGCACGTAGATGATGTCGAAGTGCTGGAAGTTCCAGATGAACTCCAGCAGCAGCACGAGGCCGACGATGCCCTTGAGGTGCGGCAGCGTGATGGCGAAGAAGCGACGGACCGTGCCCGCGCCGTCCATCTCGGCGGCCTCGTGCAGCTCGACCGGCACGGTCTGGAGGCCGGCCAGGAGCATGACCATCATCCAGGGGAACGACTGCCACGTCTTCGCCAGGACGACGGCGCCCATCGCGGTGCCCGGCTGGGCGAGCCAGGCCTGCGGGTCGTCGATCAGGCCGACCGACTGCAGCAGCGCGTTCATCACGCCGTAGTTGGCGTTGAAGATCCACATCCACAGGAACGACACGACGACGCCGGGCACGAGCCAGGGGATGAGCATGAGGCCCCGCAGCACCTTGGCGCCACGGATCTTCGTGTTCAGCGCCAGCGCGAGGGCGAACCCGATGACGAACGGCAGCAGGGTGGTGCCGAGCGTGAAGACGAGCGTCTGGCGCAGCAGGCGCAGGAAGTCGCCCTGCAGCACGTCCACGAGGTTCTGCAGCCCGACGAACGTGCGCCCGGGGAGCACGAGGCTCTGCTCGAAGAACGCCGTGACCAGAGCCGCGATCAGCGGGTAGAGCACGACGCCGGCCAGCAGAGCGACGCCCGGCAGGAGCAGCAGGACGGCGAACTGTCCGTCGCTGAGCCGACGCGGTGTCGTCTGTGACTTTCTGTGTTCAAGAGTGTGAGTTTGTGAACTCGTCATGTCCACGTCCCTGTGGGTCATCCTCGGCAACGAGGGCGATGAGCTGGTGTCCGCGACACACTCTGGCCGATCTTCACCGATCTGGTCAAACGCCTGCGGTCTCGGTGCGATAACAACTCAGCGACGTAGTGAACAACTACGAACACAACATCACACCTTCATGAACACGAGAGAGGCCGCCGAGCCGACGTCGTCGGGCTCGCCGGCCTCTCGGGCGCGCGCCGGGGTGGTGCTCAGGCGGTGAAGGGCAGCTGCTCGGGCCGCACCTCGTGCCGCGGCGGCTCGCCGGCGGCCCACCGGTCGACCTCGTCCGCGGCGGCGTGGCCCAGCCGCGCCTCCTCGGTGCCCAACGAGCCGGCGACGTGCGGGGTGAGGAAGGCGTTGCCCAGGGTGAGCAGCGGGTGCCCGTCCGGCAGCGGCTCGGGGTCGGTCACGTCCAGGACGGCGAACAGGTCGGGCCGGTCCGCGAGCGTGCGGGCGAGCGCGTCGTGGTCGACCAGCCCGCCGCGCGCGGTGTTGAGCAGGGTGGCCGACGGCGCGAGCAGGCCGAGCTCGGCGGCGCCGAGCATGCCGCGCGTGCCGTCGGTGAGCGGAGCGTGCACGGAGACGACGTCGCACGACGTGAGCAGGTCGGGCAGGCCGACGAGCTCGACGCCCGCCCGGCGCGCGTCGTCGGCGTCGTAGTACGGGTCGTGCACCAGCAGGCGCACGTCGAGCGGTCGCAGTGCCTCGGCGACGAGGCGCGCGATGAGCCCGAACCCGACCAGGCCGACGACGGCGCCGTCGAGCCCGCGGACCCCGTCGCGCCCGGGCATCGCGTGCTCCCGCGCGGCCGTGAGGCCCAGCCGCAGCACGTTCTTCACGGCCAGGTGCACCATCGACACGGTGAAGTCCGCGACCGCCCGCGCGTTGGCGTGCGCCGCCGACGTGACGCGCACCCCGCGCGCCCACACCTCGGGGGTCACCATGCCCCACACCGAGCCGGCGGCGTGCGCCACCAGCTCCAGGCGCGGCAGGCGGTCGAGCAGCGCGGCGTCCAGCGCCGGGGTGCCCCAGCCGGTGACGAGCACGCGCGCCGCGGCGAGCGCGTCGTCGTCGGCGGACGCGAGGCCGACGACCGGGCCGTGCGCCGACAGCCGGTCGCGCACCGCGGCGTCGAGGACGGAGCTCGCCCACTCCTCGCCGACGGCGGTGAGGATCGGGGTGGGCGGGGCAGGGGTCGGCGTCGGCATGGCGCCGACCTTAGCCGGGCCGCGCCCGGCGTCTCAGTCCACGGCCTCCACCCGCAGCACGAGCGACGTCTCGGGCGCGGACTCGGGCGTCTGCACGCCGGCGACGGCGAGCGCGCGCCCGGTGAGCACGACGCCGCGGGGCGCGTCGTCGGACGGCCGCCCGAACCATGCCGGGACGTTCCAGGCGCCGAACGCCTCCCGGCTCAGCGGCAGGGGCGTGACGCGATACCGGCGCTCCGGGTCCAGGCCGCGCAGGGTCAGGCGGCCGGGCGGCGCGGTGGCGGGCCGGGTCAGGGTCGTGACCTGGAACAGGGCGGCCGAGCGGTCCGGCGCGACGACGCCCCACGACTGCCGGCCGTCGTCCGCGGGGAGGTCCAGGCGCACGAGCGTGCCGGTGTGCAGCAGGCCGCGCTCGGCCTTGTAGAGCGCGATCCAGCCGGCCAGGTCGGCGAGCTGCTCGGGCGTCGAGCGGGTGAGGTCCCACTCGATCCCGAAGTGCCCGAACAGGGCCGTCGCCGCACGGAACGCGAGCGAGTGCGCGCGGCCCGTCTGGTGGCTGACGTCCGCGGCCACGTGCGAGCCCAGGTACTCCAGCGGCAGCAGCTGCGCCGTCCAGGGCTGCATCTGCTGGCGCTCCAGCGGGTCGGTGCAGTCCGACACCCACACGCGCTGGGTGTGCTCGACGACGCCGAGGTCCACCCGGCCGCCGCCCGACGAGCACGACTCGATCTCCAGCCCGGGGTGACGTCGCCGCAGCTCGGCCATGATCCCGTAAGCGGTGAGGGTCTGGGCGTGCACGACGGGGCGCCCGTCCAGGCCGGAGCCCGGGTCGACGAGGTCGCGGTTGTGGTCCCACTTCACGTAGTCGACGCCGTAGCGGCCGATGACGTCGCTCATCCGCTCGAGCACGAAGGCCGCGGCGTCCGGGTTCGACAGGTCGAGCACGTGCTGGTGCCGCGACGGCACGGGCACGCGGCCGCCGGCACCCATGACCCACTCGGGGTGGGCGCGCGCCAGGTCCGAGTCGAGGTTGACCATCTCGGGCTCGAACCACAGCCCGAACTGCATGCCGAGGCCGTGCACGTGGTCCGCGATCGGGTCCAGGCCGTCGGGCCAGACCTTCTCGTCGACGTACCAGTCGCCCAGGCCGCGCGTGTCGTCCCGGCGGCCGCGGAACCAGCCGTCGTCGAGCACGTACCGCTCGACGCCGAGCTCCGCCGCGGCGTCGGCCAGCGCGGTGAGCCGCGTCAGGTCGTGGTCGAAGTAGACGGCCTCCCACACGTTGAGGGTCACGGGGCGCGGGCCGTGCGGGTGCGCGGTGCGCCGGCGGAGCATCCGGTGCAGGCGTGCGGCCTGCGCGTCGAGCCCGTGGCCGTGCACGCCGTACACCCACGGCGTCTCGTACTCCTCGCCCGGCGCGAGCGTCACCTCGCCGGGCAGCAGCAGCTCGCTGCCGCCCAGCACGTGCTCGCCCGTGGGGAGGCGCTCGGCCCAGTGCCGGTGGTTGCCCGACCAGCCCACGTGCAGGCCCCACACCTCGCCGTGGCCGAAGCCGAAGCCCGGGACGCCCGCGGTCAGCACGGTCGCGGCGTCGAAGCCCGTGCGGCCGCGGCGCCCCTCGCGCAGGTGCGTGCCCACCGTGAGGTCGTGCCGCTGCGGCACCCGCTCCTTGCCCCACCGGCCCGTGAGGTCGAGGACCTCGCGCGCTCGCGGCGGCACCGGCAGGACGACGGCGAGCTCGTGCAGGCGGTACGGGGCGCCGTCGTTGCGGAGCGTGGCCCGCGCCTTCAGGACGCCGTCGACGGTGAGCTCGACGTCGAGGACGAGCGTGAGCCCCGCGGCCGGGTCCGTCGCCTCGACGCGCAGCGCCCCGGCGCCGGCCTCCGTGAGCCCGGCGGGCAGGGTGCCGCCGCACAGCGTCGCGACCCTGGCCGTGAACCGGGGCGACCAGCCGTCGCCGTCGCGCTCGCCCACGATGCCCGGGCGGCCGAGCCAGCCCGTGCGGGGCTCCGGCACCAGCGCGAGCCGTGTCGGCTCGTCCGGGCCGCTGTTCACGAGCGGGGCGGCCGCGGCCTCGACGACGGCGGCCGCGTCGTCGGCGGTCAGCGGGCCGAGGTCGTCGCCCCAGTGGACGACGGCGGGCAGCTCGCCGTCGCGGGCGTCGACGAGCACGCTGACGCCGTCCGCGCGCAGGTGGACGAGGGCGTCGACGGCGGGCAGGGCGGGGTCGGCTGTGACGGTCACGGCCAGAGCCTGCCACCCTCCGGCCTGATGACCGACCTCACGAGGCCGGAACGACCCGCAGGCGCCACCCGATGACGGCCGCCGCGACGGCGACGGCGAGCCAGAGCAGCCCGTGCACCAGGGCGTCGTGGGCCTTCGCCAGGATCTCCAGGGAGTACAGGGCGTCGTCGGGGTCGTCGAACATGGTCGAGACGTACCACCGGTTCCCCCAGCGGAAGCCGTCCGCCACCGCAAGGAGCGCGGCCACCACGGCGACCGCCTGGAAGAGCCCGCGGCCCCGACGCCTGCGCACGTCGCCCACCCTAGGGCGACCGGCCGTGGCGGTCAGCCCTCGGGGACGGTGGCGACGGCCTCGACCTCGACGAGCGCGCCGGGGCGGGCGGGCGCGACGGCGAGGACGGTGACGGCGGTCCGCGCCCGCCAGACCTTGCCGGACGCGGCGTAGGCGGCGTTCGGGTCGACGGACGGGTCCAGGTAGATCGTCAGCTTCGCGACGTGCTCCACGTCGGTGCCGGCCTCCTCGAGGACGGCGATCACGTTGCGCAGCGCCTGCTCGGTCTGCGGGCCGAGGCCGCCGTCGACGATCGCTCCGTCGGGGCCGGTGCCGTTCTGGCCGCCCACGTAGAGCGTGCGCCCGGCGGGCAGGATCATGCCCCACGCGAACGCGGGGTTCTGGTGCAGCGAGGGCGGGTTGACGGGAGTCGGCGTCGACTGCGCGGCCATGGGGTGTCCCTTCGTCCAGGTGAGCACCGAGGAGGTGTGCACCGATCCTCCCGCCCGCCACCGACACGCCTCCGGTTGCGGCGGCGCCGGGCGGCGGAAGACTCCCCGCCATGGAGAACGTGGACTACGACCAGCTCGTCGACGACTACGGGTGGGCCTTCGGCACCGCCGCGATCGTCGTCTACCTCGCGATCGCGGTGATCTTCCTGATCGCGTACATCCGGATCATCCAGAAGGCCGGCTACTCGGGCTGGTGGATCCTCGTCGGCATCGTGCCGATCCTCAACGTGGTGATGTTCCTCGTGTTCGCGTTCTCGCGGTGGCCCGTGCTGCGCGAGCGGGACGCCCTGCGGGCCGGGCAGGGCTACCCGCGCTGACCGCCGGGGCGTCGCCGGCGGGCAACCGGTGGAGCATGACCCTTGGAGGAAACCTCCAAAACGATCGGGGGGACATTGGCACCCCCGTCGGGGGGTCTGCCCCCTGGACGGCAACCTACGCTGGCGTAGGCTACGAAGGCGTAGGTTCCGGTGGGCACCGCTCGGTGCGCCGGGACCTCCCCCGTGCCGGAGCAGCCCAGCCCCGTCCAGGGGCCGTCAGCGAAGGAGACCGCGTGCCGCAGCCCACCACCGGCGAGCCCGACCAGATGCCCGTCGACGTGCCCGACGTCGCGCCCGCTGCCGTCGACCCCCTGGTCCAGCTCGTCTCGCCCACCGGCGAGCGTGTCGTCGAACCCGACAACGCGACCTACCGCTCGCGTGTCGACCACCTCACCTCCGAGGACCTGCGCGCCCTGTACCGCGACATGGTGCTGACGCGACGGTTCGACGACGAGGCCACGGCCCTGCAGCGGCAGGGCGAGCTCGCGCTGTACGCGCAGGGCCGTGGCCAGGAGGCCGCCCAGGTCGGATCGGCCTACGCCCTGTCGCCGCAGGACTACGTGTTCCCCTCCTACCGTGAGCACGGCGTGCTCCAGGCGCGCGGCGTCGACCCGATCGACCGCCTCCGCCTGTACCGCGGCGAGGACCACGGCGGCTGGGACCCGGCCGAGCACAACGTGCACCTGTACACGCTCGTCATCGGTTCCCACGTGCTGCACGCGACGGGCTACGCCATGGGCGTGCAGCGCGACGGCGCGGTCGGCACCGGCGACGCCGCGCGCGACGCCGCCGTCGTCACCTACTTCGGCGACGGCGCCACCAGCCAGGGCGACGTCAGCGAGGCGCTCGTCTTCGCGGCGGTGAACAACGCGCCCGTCGTGTTCTTCCTGCAGAACAACCAGTGGGCGATCTCCGAGCCGACCTCGCGCCAGTCGCGCGCGCCGCTCTACCAGCGCGGCGAGGGGTTCGGCATCCCCAGCGTCCGGGTGGACGGCAACGACGTCCTCGCCTGCTACGCCGTGACGGCGGAGGCGCTGGAGCGCGCCCGCACCGGCGGCGGCCCCACCTTCGTCGAGGCGTACACGTACCGGATGGGCGCGCACACCACCTCCGACGACCCGAGCCGCTACCGGGCCCGCGCCGAGGAGGACCACTGGGCCCGCCGCGACCCGATCGACCGCCTCGCCGCGCTGCTGCGCGCCGAGGCCGGCTGGGACGACGGTTGGGCGGCCGGCGTCGAGCGCGAGGCCGACGCCCTCGGCGAGCGCCTGCGCACCGAGGTGCGCGAGCTGGGCGCGCCGCCCACCAGCGCGATGTTCGAGCACGTCTACGCCACCGAGCACGCCCAGGTGCAGGCCGAGCGGGCGTGGTTCGAGCAGTACGAGAACGAGACGACCGAGACGACGGGGGCGGCCCGATGACCACGACGACCCCGCAGACCCTGACGTTCGCGAAGGCCATCACCGAGGGCCTGCGCTCGGCGCTCGAGTCGGACGGCAAGGTGCTCGTCATGGGCGAGGACGTCGGCCGCAACGGCGGCGTCTTCCGCGTCACCGACGGGCTGCAGAAGGACTTCGGCGAGGACCGCGTGGTCGACACGCCGCTCGCGGAGTCCGGCATCGTCGGCACCGCGATCGGCATGGCGCTGCGCGGCTACCGGCCGGTGTGCGAGATCCAGTTCGACGGGTTCGTCTTCCCGGCGTACGACCAGATCACGACGCAGCTCGCGAAGATGCACTACCGGTCGCGCGGCCGGCTCCAGGTGCCCGTCGTCATCCGCATCCCCTACGGCGGCGGCATCGGCGCGGTGGAGCACCACTCGGAGAGCCCGGAGGCGCTGTTCGCGCACACGCCCGGCCTGCGAGTCGTCTCGCCGTCCACCCCGCAGGACGCCTACGACATGATCCGCGCGGCCGTCGCGTCGCCGGACCCGGTGCTGTTCTTCGAGCCGAAGGGCCGCTACTGGTCCAAGGGCGAGGTCACGACCAGCCCCTACCCGACGGTGGCCGCGGCCGGCGGCGCCGACGTGCTCAACCGGGCGCGCGTCGCCCGGCAGGGCAGCGACGTCACGCTCGTGGCCTACGGCCCGACGGTCGCCACCGCGCTCAAGGCCGCCGACACGCTGGCCGCCGAGGGCACCAGCGCCGAGGTGATCGACCTCCGTGCGATCTCGCCGCTCGACGTGACCGCCGTCGCGGAGTCGGTGAAGCGGACCGGGCGCTGCGTCGTCGTGCACGAGGCGCCGACGTTCCTGGGCTCGGGCGCCGAGGTCGCGGCGCGCGTCAGCGAGGAGTGCTTCTACTCGCTCGAGGCCCCCGTCCTGCGGGTGGGCGGCTTCCACGCGCCGTACCCCGTCGCGAAGCTGGAGCACGAGTACCTGCCGAGCGTCGACCGCGTCGTGGACGCCGTCGACCGCGTGCTGGCCCACTGAGAGCGGAGCCGAGGAGAACGATGAGCACCCAGCGTTTCCCCCTGCCCGACGTGGGCGAGGGCCTCACCGAGGCCGAGATCGTCGAGTGGCGCGTCGCCGTCGGCGACACCGTCGCCGTCAACCAGGTGATCGTGGAGATCGAGAGCGCCAAGTCGCTGGTCGAGCTGCCGTCGCCGTGGGCCGGCACCGTCACGGCGCTGCTCGCCGAGGAGGGCACCACCGTCGACGTCGGCACCGCGATCATCGAGATCAGCACCGGCGCCGAGGCGGCCCCCGCCGCGCCCGGCGACGCCGCCGCCGAGACCGCCGGCGAGGGCTCCGGCTCGGTGCTGGTCGGGTACGGCACGGGCGACGGTGCGGGCGGTGGCCGTCGCCGTCGCCGTCGCGGCGCGGCGTCGGAGGCCCCGAGCCCCGCCCCCGCCCCCGCCCCCGCCCCCGCGCCC
>NZ_JBNOZM010000006.1:0-341530 GCF_050311655.1 Isoptericola variabilis | reverse complement strand
GTGGGAGAGTAGGACGCCGCCGGACACCCATTCACGAAAGGCCCACCCCACCCCGGGGTGGGCCTTTCGCATACCCGCATGCCCCCGAGCGCCGTCCTCCCGATAGGCTCGCCGGGTGACTGGAGCACCGCACCTTCCTGCCACCGGGCCGACACCGTCGTGGCGCGCCCACCACTTCGCGAGCCTGTTGGACTTCGCGCGGCCGTCCCTGGGAGCGGACGGGACCGCGGGCTGGCTCGACGACGCCGGGGTCGTCGACCCCGCACAGCCCGCCCACCTGTGGATCACCTGCCGGATGACGCACTCCTTCGGGCTCGGGCACCTCCTGGGGGTCGAGGGAGCCGGCGCGCTGCTGGAGCGAGGGATCGCCGGACTGTCGCGCACCCTGGCCGACCCCGACGAGGGGGGCTGGCTGGCCTCGACGGGGCCGGGCTCGTCCGTCGACGGCACCAAGCAGGCGTACGGTCACGCGTTCGTGGTCCTGGCGGGATCGACGGGCACGATCGCGCGCACCCCCGGGGCGGTGACCCTGCTGGAGGCCGCCCTGTCGGTGCTGGACCGCCGGTTCTGGGAGGCCGACCAGCAGCTCCACCTCGACGAGCGGTCACGCGACTGGGACACCGTGGACCCGTACCGCGGGGTCAACGCGAACATGCACTCCGTCGAGGCGCTCCTCGCCGCGCACGACGCCACGGGCGAGCGTGGGTGGCTCGACCGGGCCGCCGTCGTCGCGGACCGGGTAATCGATTGGGCGTCGGACAACGACTGGCGCATCCCGGAGCATTTCGACACGGCGTGGCAGCCGCAGCTCGAGTACAACGCCGACCGGCCGCACGACCCGTTCAAGCCCTACGGGGCGACGCCGGGCCACGGGCTGGAGTGGGCGCGGCTGCTGCTGCAGGTCGACGTCGCGGGCGACACGCAGGGACGGCGGACCGATGCCGCGCGCCACCTGTTCGACCGCGCGGTGGCGGACGGGTGGGACGGCGCACGGGGCGGTGGGTTCGTCTACACGACGGACTGGTCGGGCACCCCGGTCGAGGCGCGACGCTTCCACTGGGTGGCCGCCGAGGCCGCCGCGGCTGCCGACGTCCTGCACCGCACGACGGGGGAGGCCCGTTACGCGGAGCTCGCGCACGAGTGGTGGGCATGGATCGACGCGCACCTGGTGGACCACGAGCGCGGTTCCTGGTTCCACGAGCTCGACACCGACAACGCGCCCTCCGGGCGTACGTGGGTGGGTAAGCCCGACGTCTACCACGCGGCGCAGGCCGTCATCCTGCCGGACCTGCCCCTGACCGGGTCGTTCGCCCAGTCCGCCCGGGTGGCCGGTCCGCTGCTGGCCGGGACGCGGTTGGCCGGGACTTGCCTGGGTGAGACAGGGTCGGCGTCGTGAGGATCTCCGCCAAGGCAGACTACGCGGTCAGGGCGGCCGCCGAGCTTGCCGCCTCGGACGGCGGGCCCGTCCCGGCCGAGGCCCTCGCTCGCGCGCAGCAGGTGCCGCACCGCTTCCTCGAGGCGATCCTCAGCGACCTGCGGCGCGAGGGGATCGTGGCGAGCCGGCGCGGCGCCGGGGGCGGCTACGTGCTCGCCCGCCCGGCTGGCGCGGTCACCGTCGCCGACGTCGTGCGCGCCGTCGACGGGCCGCTCGTGTTCGTGCGCGACGCCCGGCCGTCGGACCTGGAGTACACCGGCGCGGCGGCGTCGCTGCTGCACGTGTGGGTGGCCCTGCGCGTGAACGTGCGCGCCGTGCTGGAACAGGTGACCCTGGCGGACCTCGCGGCGGGGAAGATCCCCGACGTCGTGCGGCGGCTCACCGAGCAGGAGTCGGCGTGGGTCAACCCCTGAGGCACGCTCCCGGCGCCTGATCGGCCCGAGCGGTCGGGGTCGGCACCGTCGGCACCGTCGGTGCGTCGTGCCGCGGCGACGGGTGATCGTCGCAGTCTCAGTATGCAGACAGATTTCTGAGACCATTGAATCCGATAGAACCGATCGGGTAACTTCGTCGCAGTCGCGGCGGACCCGCTGCCGCGCCGAACGGAGGGAACACCCCGTGCGGACACTCGTCCTCCTCGCCCTCGTGGGCCTCGGTGCGCAGCTCGTCGACGGCAGCCTGGGCATGGCCTACGGCGTCACGTCGACGACCCTGCTGCTGGCGATCGGCACCAACCCCGCGGCCGCGTCCGCGACCGTCCACCTCGCCGAGGTGGGCACCACCCTGGCCTCGGGCGTCTCGCACTGGCGGTTCGGGAACGTCGACTGGAAGGTCGTCACCAAGATCGGCATCCCCGGCGCGATCGGCGCGTTCGCGGGCGCGACGTTCCTGTCCTGGCTGTCCACCGAGATCGCCAAGCCGCTGATGTCGATCCTGCTGCTGGGTCTGGGCCTCTACGTGCTGCTGCGGTTCACGCTCCGCGGCCTGCGCACGGACCGTCTGGGGCAGCCGCTGCGCAAGCGTTTCCTCACCCCGCTGGGCCTGGTCGCCGGGTTCATGGACGCCACGGGCGGCGGCGGGTGGGGCCCGGTGGGCACGCCCGCCATCCTCGCGAGCGGCCGCATGGAGCCGCGCAAGGTGATCGGCTCGATCGACACCAGCGAGTTCTTCGTGGCCGTGGCGGCGAGCCTCGGCTTCCTGTTCGGCCTGGGGACCGCGGGCATCAACCCCACCTGGGCCCTCGCGCTGCTCATCGGGGGCCTGATCGCCGCGCCGATCGCCGCCTGGCTCGTCCGCCTGGTGCCGCCGCGCGTGCTCGGTTCCGCGGTCGGCGGGATCATCGTGCTCACCAACGCCCGGACGCTGCTGAACCTCGACTCGTTCCCGGTGAGCGACGGCGTGCGCAGCCTCGTGCTGTGGGTCATCGCCGTGGGCTGGGCCGTCGCCGTCGGGTACGCCTTCGCCCAGCACCGCAAGGCGGTTGCGGCGGAGCGGGCCGAGGGGGCCGAGCAGCCGGAGGCCGCTGCGACGACCGCGGCCTGACCGGCCTTCCCTCCGGGCTGTTCCCTCGACACCGCCACCGCACGTCACCCGCCGTGCGGTGGCGGTGTCGTGCCGTCCCGGTACCGTGGTGAGGCCAGGAGAACTGCACGCCGGACCCAGCTGCACGGCACTGGGGGGTGAGCCTCGATGTCCAGCACGCCGCACGACGCACCGCGCCGCGAGCTCGTCGCGCTCGCGGAGCTGCTGGGTGCCGGGAGCCAGCTGCTGGTGGGCCGGTACCGGGTCGACGTCGCCACGGGCGAGTGGTGGTGGTCCGACGAGGTCTTCCGGATCTTCGGGCGCGAGCCCGGCACCGTGACGCCCGGTCCTGAGGTGCTGCGGGCCCACCTGCACCCCGACGACCGCGAGCGGCTCTCGCGGACGGCGGTGGTCGCGTTGGGTGCCGGTCGGCCGTTCTCGGGCGCGCACCGCGTCGTGGACGACCACGGGCGCACGCACACCGTCGTCGTCACCGGGCAGGGGAGGCACGGGGCCGACGGCGCGTCGTCGCAGATCGTCGGCTATGTCATTGACGCGAGCCCGGTCGTGCGGGACGCGCTCGAGCGCGAGGCGCACCGCGCCGTCTCCCGCGCGTTCGTCGCGGCCGCGGCCGCCGAGCAGGCGAAGGGCGCCATCATGGCCGTCTGCGGGGTGGACGAGTCGGTGGCCACCGAGGTGCTCGCCGACGCCGGCGCGCAGGTCGGGGTCTCCGCCCAGTCGGCGGGGGAGCAGGTGATGAAGGAGCTCGCGCGGCCGGTCGGGGACCACGACGCCGCGCTCACCGCGGCAGAGGTGGTCCGGTCGGCGCCGCCCGCGAAGGACGCTGCGGCCCGCCTGAGCCAGGCGCTCGCCGCCGTGCGGCCGGTGGACCGGCCGCACGGTCACGACGCACAGCTCGCCCGCCGTCGTCCCCGCGCGAGCCACTGACGGCCCACTGACGGCCCGCTGACGAGGCGCCGTGCGAGGCTCCGGCCCCGGCCTTCAGGTCAGTGGCTGGGGACGAACCGGGCGGCCGCGCGGACGGCGCCCTGGCGGGCGAGGCGCTTCGCGAGCACCGCGACGCCCCCCGAGACGGCCGCGAAGGTGACCGCCTGCACGATGGAGAGCTCGTCGTCGTCCACGTTGGTGGGCGCCACGTTGCCCGTCGCCTTCTCCCAGACCACCCCGATCAGCTTCTGCGCGACCCATCCGGCGGCGATCGTCAGCACCACCGTGCCGACCTTCACGCCCAGCGGCTGCTCGGTGTCCGTCACGTGCTCTCCCTCGGTAGGTCCCGGCGCGGCCGCGGCATGACCGCGCGTCGTCTCGCGTGCGTCCACGGCCTCCGGGCGGCGTCACGGCACGTCAGGCACGTCACACCTCGTGGCCGAGGACGGGACCACGGTAGCGCGGCCCCGACGGGTAGGCTCGTGGTGATACGACAGGGGAGCGCCCACCGGCGCTGAGAGTGCGGACCGCCGCAGACCCTCGAACCTGACCCGGTTAGCACCGGTGGAGGAAGTCGGGAATCTCGATCCCTGCGGACGGCCGCACCACGACGGTGCCGGGCGCCCGCAGGACCCCCTTCTCGCACCCTGAGGAGGACAGCATGACCCTGAGGACAGGTACGGCCCGGACGACGGCGGCGGCCGTCGCTGCCGTCGCCCTGCTGCCGGTGCTGGCGGCGTGCGGCGGGACGCCGCAGGACGACGCGAGCGGCGCGGCGTCGGACACCGTGACGCTCGTGACGCACGACTCGTTCGCCGTCTCCGACGAGGTCCTGGCCGCGTTCGAGGAGGAGTCGGGCCTGACCGTCGAGCAGGTGGCCCCCGGCGACGCGGGCACCCTGGTGAACCAGCTCGTGCTGACGAAGGACGCGCCGCTGGGCGACGCCGTCTTCGGCGTGGACAACACGTACGCGTCGCGGGCCGTGGACGCAGGGGTCTTCGAGGAGTACCAGCCCGCCGACCTCGCGCCGGAGGTCGCGGCCTACGCGCCCGACGACCTGGCCGGGACCCTGACGCCCGTCGACGTGGGCGACGTCTGCATGAACCTCGACGACGGCTGGTTCGAGGAGCACGGCGTCACGCCCCCGGTGACGCTCGAGGACCTCGCGAAGCCGGAGTACCGGGACCTCACGGTCGTCACCAACCCGGCGACGTCGTCGCCGGGCCTCGCGTTCCTGCTCGCGACGATCGGCGCCTTCGGCACGGACGGCTGGCAGGCCTACTGGGCCGACCTGCGCGACAACGGCGTCAAGGTGGCGGAGAGCTGGGAGGACGCCTACTACGTGGACTTCTCCGGCGCCGGCGAGGGCGGGCAGCGCCCGATCGCCCTGTCGTATGCGACGTCGCCCGCGTTCACGGTGAGCGACGACGGGAAGTCCTCCACCACGAGCGCGATGCTCGACACCTGCTTCCGGCAGGTCGAGTACGCGGGCGTGCTGACCGGCGCGAAGAACCCCGAGGGCGCCCAGAAGCTCGTCGACTTCCTGACGAGCGCCGAGTTCCAGGCCGACGTGCCCGGCCAGATGTACATGTACCCGGCCGACCCGGACGTGGAG
Organism: Isoptericola variabilis; assembly: GCF_050311655.1. GTDB lineage: Bacteria > Actinomycetota > Actinomycetes > Actinomycetales > Cellulomonadaceae > Isoptericola > Isoptericola variabilis. The sequence goes on along the minus strand of NZ_JBNOZM010000006.1, from coordinate 336,011 downwards.
CTGCCCGCCGACTGGCAGCAGTTCGCACCCCTGGCCGACGAGCCGTTCGAGGTGGCGCCCGCGGACGTCGCCGCGCACCGCGACGAGTGGATCGAGCAGTGGACGGCGACGGTCGTCGGCTGACGCGCCCCGTGCCCCGCGTCCCCCGCAGCACCGCCCGCCCGGCAGCCCGGGCGGCGCGGTGGCGCGCCGACCGGTCACGTGCCGGACGGTGGCGGGCAGACCGATGGGGCGCGTTGCTCGGCTGGGGCGCCGCCGTCGCGCTCCCGCTGGGCTTCCTCGCGGTCTTCTTCGCGTGGCCCGTGGTGTCGCTCGTCCTGCAGGGGTTCTTCACCGAGACGCCGGCGGGCCGCGAGCTCGACCTGTCCGGCTTCGCCGAGGTGCTGTCCCAGGAGCGCACGTGGCGGATCGTCGGGCAGACGCTGGCCCAGGCGCTCGCCGGCACGCTGCTGTCCGTGCTGCTCGGGCTGCCGGGCGCGTACGTGCTGTACCGGTGCCGGTTCCCGGGCCGCACGCTGGTGCGGGGCCTGGTGACGGTGCCGTTCGTGCTGCCGAGCGTCGTCGTCGGCGTCGCGTTCCGCGCGCTCTTCGCGCCCGGCGGTCTGCTCGGCTGGGCGTACCTGGAGGAGAGCTTCGCCGGCATCGTGCTCGCGCTGGTGTTCTTCAACTACGCGGTGGTGGTGCGCACCGTCGGCGGCATGTGGGAGCGGCTCGACCCGCGTGCCGAGCAGGCCGCCCGTGCGCTCGGCGCGACGCCCTGGCGGGCGTTCCGCACGGTGACGCTGCCGGCGCTCGGTCCGGCGATCGCGTCGGCTGCCGCGGTGGTGTTCCTCTTCTGCGCGACGGCGTTCGGCGTCGTCCTGGTCCTCGGGGGCCTGCGCTACGGCACGATCGAGACGGAGATCTGGACGCGCACCACCCAGTTCCTCGACCTGCGGTCGGCGGCCGTGCTGTCGGTGCTGCAGCTCGTCGTCGTCGCCGGTGCGCTGCTGGTCAGCTCGCGGGCGCGGGCGAAGCGGGAGCGGGCGCTGCACCTCACGAGCGACAGCGTGTCCGCGCACCGGCTGCGGCTGCGCGCCGGCGGGAACGGCACGGACCTCGTGCCCGCGCTCGTCACCCTCGCCGTCGTCGCCGGGCTCCTCGTGCTGCCCATGGCCGGGCTCGTCACCCGGTCGCTGCGCGCCCCCGACGGCTCCTGGGGCCTCGACAACTACGTGGCGCTCGGCACCACCGGCGGGCGCAACGCCCTCACCGTCACCGTGTGGGAGGCGCTGGGCAACTCGCTGCGCACCGCGGCGTGGGCCGCGCTGATCGCCGTCGTCGTGGGCGGGCTCGTGGCGCTCGTCGTGTCGCGACGCCCGCGGCGCGCGGGGCTGCGGCGGGCCGTCGGCGTGCTCGACGCGGCGTTCATGCTGCCGCTCGGCGTCTCCGCCGTGACCGTGGGCTTCGGCTTCCTCATCACGCTGGACAAGCCGCTCGGGCTCGACGTCGACCTGCGCACGTCGGGTGCGCTGGTGCCGATCGCGCAGGCGGTCGTGGCGATCCCCCTCGTGGTGCGCACGATGCTGCCCGTGCTGCGCGCCATCGACCCGCGGCTGCGCGAGGCGGCCGCCACGCTGGGCGCGGCCCCCGGACGGGTGCTGCGGACCGTCGACGGCCCGCTGGGCGTGCGGTCGCTGGGGCTGGCGATCGGGTTCGCGTTCGCCGTCTCGCTGGGGGAGTTCGGCGCGACGTCGTTCCTCGCGCGCCCGGACACGGCCACCCTGCCGGTGGTCATCTACCGCCTGATCGGACGGCCCGGGGCCGAGAACTACGGGATGGCGCTCGCGGCGTCCGTGGTGCTGGCCGTGCTCACCGCGACCGTCATGATGGTGGCCGAGCGCCTGCGCGGCGACCGGCCGGGAGGGGAGTTCTGATGCAGCAGGGCCAGACGTCGGGGCTCGCCGTGCGCGACGCCGTCGTGCGGTACGGCGCCACGCGCCGCCGGCCGGGGGCGGTCGCGGTGGACGGCATGTCGCTCGACGTGGCCGCCGGCGAGATCGTCGCGCTGCTCGGGCCGAGCGGCTGCGGCAAGTCGTCGCTGCTGCGCGCCGTCGCCGGGCTGGAACCGCTCGCGGGCGGCACGGTCGCCTTCGACGGCGCGGACCTCGCGGGGGTGCCCGTGCACCGGCGCGGGTTCGGGCTGCTCTTCCAGGACGGCCAGCTCTTCCCGCACCGCGACGTCGGGCGCAACGTGGCCTACGGGCTCGAGACCCAGGGCGTGCCCCGCGTCGAGCGGGCCGCGCGCGTCGCGGAGCTGCTCGCGGACGTCGGCCTGGCCGGGTACGCGGGCCGGTCCGTCGCGACGCTGTCCGGCGGGGAGAAGCAGCGCGTCGCGCTCGCCCGCGCGCTCGCGCCCCGCCCGCGCCTGCTGCTGCTCGACGAGCCGCTGTCCGCCCTTGACCGGCGGCTGCGCGAGCGCCTCGCCGTCGACGTCCGCGACACCCTCAAGGCCACCGGCACCACCGCCGTCTTCGTCACACACGACCACGACGAGGCGTTCACCGTCGCCGACCGCGTCGCCGTCATGGACGCCGGGCGGCTGCTGCAGGTGGACGCGCCCGACGTGCTGCTGAGCGCGCCCGCGAGCCCGCGGGTGGCGGAGTTCCTCGGGCTGTCCGCCGCCGACGACGGCGACGACGCCGACGACGATGCTGGTCGCCCGGAGACGACGGGTGCAAGAACCGCGGCCGTGACGACATCATCGGGGCATGACGTGGTCTGACGGCCGGCGATGGCGGGCCTTCGCGGCGGCGTGCGGCGTGGCCTGCCTCGCGGCGCTGGCCGGCTGCGCCGGCGGCCCGGGTGCGTCCCCGGCGAGCACGGGGGAGGAGCTGTTCGCGGAGCGCGCGCCGCTCCCGTCGTGCGGGGAGGTGACCGCGCGACCCGACCTCGGCGAGGGCGAACCGAAGGCGGAGCTGGCCGAGGCGTACGCGTGCCTCGATGCCGCGGCCTCGGGCGAGGGGGCGGAGCTGGTCGTGCGGTCCCTGACGGTCGAGGGTGACCCGATCGTGGAGTACTGGCGTACCGGGCCGGGGATCGACGGGCTCGAGGTCTACAGCGACAACACGCAAGACACCTACGGCGACCAGGTCTGGCGGCACCGGGTCTGTCCGGGCACGGCCACCGTGACCGAGCCGGAGGACTGCGAGGAATGGGCTCTCGTCGAGGGCTGAGGTCTCACGCCTCGCCGGCGTCGTGCACGAGCAGGGCGACCTGCGTGCGGTTCTCCAGCCCGAGCTTGTCGAGCACGCTCGACACGTGCGCCTTCACGGTGGGGACGCTGAGGTAGAGGCGGGCCGCGATGTCGGCGTTCGACGCGCCGTGGCCGAGCTCGACGGCGACGTCACGCTCGCGGGCGGTGAGGGCGTCCAGCGCAGCGCGGGCGCGGTCGCGCGAGCCGTCCGAGCCGGCGACGGCGGCCATGAGGCGCCGCGCGACGTCCGGCGCCAGCACGGGCTCGCCCGCGGCGGCGGCGTGCACGGCGGCGGCGATGCGGGCGGGCGGCATGTCCTTGAGCAGGTAGCCGGCGGCCCCGGCGCGCAGCGCGCCGCCCACCTCCTCGGCGGTGTCGAACGTGGTGAGCACGACGACGGCGGGCGGCGACGGGCGGGCGCGGACCCGCCGGGTGGCCGCGATGCCGTCCACGCCGGGCATCCGCAGGTCCATGAGCACGACGTCGGCCGGGTGCGCGTCCAGCACGGCGGGGACGTCCGCGCCGTCGGCCGCCTCCGCGACCACCCGCATCCCGTGCGCGCCGTCGAGCATGAGGCGCAGGCCCGCGCGCACCAGGGCGTCGTCGTCCACCAGCACGATCCGCACGGGAGTGGTGCCGGACGCGGGGCCGCCCGCAGGGCCGGGGACGGGGAACGGGCCGAGCCCGGGCGTCGTCGTCACGCGTCCCACGGTAGCCAGGCCTCGACCGCGAAGCCGCGCGACGCGTCGGTCGCTCCGGACGGGCCGCCGCGCGGGCCCGCGGACAGGGTGCCGCCCAGCAGCGTGGCGCGCTCGCGCAGCCCCACCAGCCCGGTCCCCGTGCCGACCCCGGCGGGGGCGACGGCACCCGGCGCCGCGCCGTCGTCGACCACCCGCACCCGGACCTCGCCCGGGGCGGTCGCCACCGTGACCCGGACGGCGGCACCCGGCGCGTGGCGGCGCGCGTTGGTGAGCGACTCCTGCACCACGCGGAAGACGGCGGTCGCGACCGCGGCGGGCGGGGTCGCGTCGGGCGAGGAGTCGCCCGTGCGCTCGTAGGTCACGTCCGTGCCGGCGGCGCGGGAGTCGTCGACGAGGCGGCGCACGTCGTCGAGGCCAGGCACGGGGCCCAGGTCGTCGGGGCCTGCGCGCAGCAGGCGGATGACCTGCCGCAGATCCTCCAGCGCGTCGCTCACCCCGGCGCGGACCCGCCCGGCGGCGGCGGCGAGGGCGGCCGGGTCGGCGTCCGGGCGGTACTCCATCGCGCCGGCGGTGGCGGCCAGGAGCGACAGGCGGTGCGCGAGGGTGTCGTGCATCTCGCGGGCGATCCGGGTGCGCTCGGCCGTGCGGGCCTCGGCCACCCGACGCTCCTGCTCGGCCTCGGCCCGGCGGGCACGGTCGCGCAGGGACCACAGCACGAGCGCGCGCTCGCGGCCGTACGCGCCCCAGCCGAAGAGCGCGGCGTGCACCGCGACGTCGCACAGGAGCCACCAGCCCAGCGGCAGGCCCACCGGCCGCCACAGCGCCTGGGCCGCGTGCCCCACGACGCCCGCCCCCGCGACCCACGCCGCCGTCCGCACCGGGTACCAGCGCGCCACCTGCAGCGTGGCCACCGTCGACGCGGGCGTCGCCGCCCCCGACACCGCGGCCAGGGTCGCCAGCGCGACCGCGGCGGGGACGCTGCGGCGCGTCATGAGCAGCGGCACGAGGGCGACGGCCACGACGGCGACGGCGACGTCGACCGCGGCCGGCACCTGCGGTGTCGTGCCGACGACGGAGGTGTCGGGCGTGGCTGTCACGACGGCCGCCGTCGCCGCCGCGGTGAGGACGGCGACGAGCCCCCACGCCGTCGCGAGGACGCCGCGCGGCACGGGCGGGGGGCCCTGGTCGGGCGGTGGGCCCGGGACGCCGGCGGGCGACGCCGTCGCCGGGTCGACGGCGGCGGCCTGCGGGGCGGTGCCGGTGGGCGTCATGACCGGGACGCTACGGCGCGTCGCCGTGCCGCGACACCGACCAAAGTCGGGGGTGCGGCCGACCGGCGACCGGGAGGCGACCGACCACGGCAGGGCGCGCGGGAGGCCCGCCGCACGGGAGCGTCGTCCTGTCGGCAGGGCGCCGGCGCCGAGGAGGGGACGACATGGACGCGACGTCGAACGACACCGACCGCCACCGCGCGACGCAGGGCAACGCCCGGGGCAGCTCGACCGGCGGCCCGGCAGGGCGCACGTGGCGCGACCGGGAGTGGTGGAACCGCCCGCGCACGGTGATCGTGGGCGCGGTGCTGACCGGCGCGGTGGTGTTCGGAGTCGGCACGCTGGCGGGCGTGGACCCGCAGGTGCGCGCCGGGTCGGGCACCCTCGAGGTGACGATCTCGATGGTCATCGCCGCGAGCCTCACGGCGGCTCTCGGCGGGTGGGGCGTCCGCGCCCTGCTGCTGCGCCGCCCGCGCGGCGGCCGCGCGCCGTGGCTGGTGCTGAGCGGCGCCGTCCTGCTGGTGTCGCTGCTGGGCCCGCTGGGGGCCGCGAACGCCGGCGCGACGCTGCTGCTCCTGCTGGAGCACCTCGCCGTGGGCGGCGTGATCATGCTGGGTCTCAGCGGGGCGGGCCCTCGGGGCGCCAGAGCGGCGTGACGACGTCGCGGGCCGCGAGCATGAGCGCGAGCAGGGGGCCGCGCTGCCGCTCGAACGCGGCCGGGTCCACCAGCCCGCGGTCGAGGCGGCGGTGCAGCATCGCCAGCTCGGTCGCGGCCTGCTGGTAGTCCCGCATCGCGCGGGCGGGGCCGGGGCCGCCCGCGGCGCGGACCTGGGCGCGGGCCCGGCGCCGCCGCTGCAGCGACGTGAGCATCACGACGTCCGGCAGGGCGACGACGCCCAGCGGCCCGTACTGCGGCAGGTGCTGCCCGATGAGCGCCACGATGCGGGCGCGGTCGTGGCGCACGACGACGAGCAGCGCGACCACGACGCCCAGGCCGAGCAGGTACACCGCCAGGACCACCCCGAGGCCGAGGGACGCGGCGCCGTTCCACAGCGCGTGGTACGCGATCGCGCCGAGCAGGCCGAGGAGCACGGGCCAGACCCGGGCCCAGCCGCGCGGGGCGAGCGCCGCCGTCGCGATCCCCAGGCCGGTGAGGGACGTGCACAGCGGGTGGATCAGCGGCGACAGGAGACCGCGCGCGACGAACGTCGCGGCCAGCGCGTCCGGCCCCGCGACCGTGTAGTAGTGGATGTTCTCCACGGTGGCGAAGCCGAGGCCCACCATCGAGCCGTAGATGATGCCGTCGGTGGGGCCGTTGAGCTCGTGCCGGCGGAACCAGAGCATGCCCACGAGCACCAGCGCCTTGAGGGTCTCCTCGACGACGGGCGCGGTGAGCACCGCCGTCGCGACGAAGCCCTCCTCCTGGCCGAGCAACGGCGTCCACAGCAGGGTGAGGCCGGCCGTGTTGATCCCCATCGCGACCAGCACGGACACCCCGGCGCCCCACAGGAACGCGAGCACCAGGGCGTCCGGCGGCTCCGGCTCGAGGCGGTCGAGGGCGAGCACGCCCGCCAGCAGCAGGGGCAGCGGCAGGACGGCGAGGAACAGGCCCTCGAGGAACGTCGGCCCCTCCGCCGACGTCACCACCAGCGCGGCGAGCAGGCACGCCGACGACGCCGCGATCGCCACGATGACGCCCACCGACGGGCGGCGCGTGGGCCGCCCGTCGAGGATCGCGCGAGGGTCCAGGGCCGGCATGGGGCCCGATCCTAGGGGGCGCGTCAGGCGCGGTGCTCCCGGTAGTAGCGGATGAGCGCCTGGGTCGAGGAGTCCTGCGCGGCCAGGGCGGCGTCGTCGCCCGACACGGCGGGCGCGATCTCCAGCGCCAGCTTCTTGCCGAGCTCCACGCCCCACTGGTCGAAGCTGTCGATGCCCCACACGACGCCTTGCACGAAGGTGATGTGCTCGTACAGCGCGACGAGCTGGCCCAGCACCGACGGCGTGAGCGCGGGCGCGACGATCGACGTCGTCGGCCGGTTCCCGGAGAACACGCGGGCCGCGACGATCTCCTCGGGCGTGCCCTCGGCGCGCACCTCGTCCGCCGTCTTGCCGAAGGCGAGCGCCTTGGTCTGGGCGAAGAAGTTGGCGAGGAACAGCTCGTGCACGTCGGCGCCCGCGGCCACGGCCTTGCCGTCGCCCTCGTCGTCCTTGAGGGGGTAGGCGGGGGTGGCGACGGCGATGAAGTCGGCCGGGATGAGGCGCGTGCCCTGGTGGATGAGCTGGTAGAAGGCGTGCTGGCCGTTGGTGCCCGGCTCGCCCCAGAAGATCTCGCCGGTCTGCGTGGTGACGGGCGACCCGTCCCAGCGCACCGACTTGCCGTTGGACTCCATCGTCAGCTGCTGCAGGTACGCGGGGAAGCGGTGCAGCTGCTGCGCGTACGGCAGGACGGCGTGCGTGTGGGCGCCGAGGAAGTTGCCGTACCAGACGTTCAGCATGCCCATGAGGACGGGCACGTTGGCCTCGAACGGCGTGGTCCGGAAGTGCTCGTCGACGGCGCGGAAGCCGGCGAGGAGGTCGCGGAAGACGTCGGGGCCGAAGGCGATCGCCAGCGACGTGCCGATGGCGGAGTCCACCGAGTAGCGGCCGCCCACCCAGTCCCAGAAGCCGAACGCGTTGGCCGGGTCGATGCCGAAGTCGGCCACCTTGTCGAGGGCGGTCGAGACCGCCACGAAGTGCGCCTTGACGGCGGCCTGCTTCGCGTCCGGGTCGTCCTCGATGACGCCGGCGGCGATGAGGCTCTCCCAGAGCCAGGCGCGGGCGAGCCGCGCGTTGGTGAGCGTCTCCAGCGTGCCGAACGTCTTGGAGGCCACGACGAACAGCGTGGTCTCCGGGTCGAGGTCCGCGGTCTTCTGCGCGACGTCGGTGGGGTCGATGTTGGAGACGAACCGGGCCTCGATGGCGTCGTCGCCGGTACGGCCGTACGGCTTGAGCGCCTCGTAGACCATGACCGGCCCGAGGTCGGAGCCGCCGATGCCGATGTTGACGACCGTGCGCACCGGCTTGCCCGTGACGCCCGTCCACGACCCGTCCCGGACCTGGTCGGCGAACGCGCTCACCTTGTCGAGCACGGCCTGCACGTCCGCGTCGACGTCCTGGCCGTCCACGACCAGCGGCGGCTGCGTGCCCGGCGCGCGGCGCAGCGCGGTGTGCAGGACGGCGCGGTCCTCGGTGACGTTGATGTGCTCCCCGGTGAACATCGCCTCGATGCGCTCGGGCAGGTGCACGTCGTGCGCGAGGCGGACGAGCAGGTCCAGCGTCTCGTCCGTCGCGAGGTTCTTGGAGAGGTCCACGTGCAGGTCGCCCGCGACGTGGGTCATGCGCGCGGCGCGGCCGGGGTCGGCGGCGAACCAGCCGCGCAGGTCGCCCCGGAACTCCTGGTAGTGGGCGTACAGGTCGCCCCAGGAGGTCGTGGTGGTGGGATCGACGGGGGAGGAGGTCATGAGGCCAACCGTACTGACCGCCCGGCCCGGTTGCGCGGCCTGTTCACGCTGCCAGGATGACCACTGCCGGGAACGGACCCGGCCTGGCGCAACGGAGGCACGCATGGCGAATTTCACGGTCTGGAAGTTCGACGACCCGGGCGCGGCCGACCGCGCCTTCACGGCCGTCAAGGGCGGCGAGAGGGACGGCCTGGTGAAGGTCGTCGACCACGCCGTGGTGAGCTGGCCGGAAGGCGCGAAGAAGCCCGACACCCACGGCTCGCACGACGACACGGCGAAGGCGTCCGGCTGGGGCGCCGTCTGGGGCCTGCTGCTCGGCGCGCTGTTCTTCCTGCCGGTCCTCGGGGCCGCGGCCGGCGCCGCGATCGCCGGCATCACCCGGTCGCTGTCCGACGTCGGGATCACCGCGAAGGACATCGAGCAGATGAAGAAGGAGATCGTGCCCGGCACGTCGGCCCTGTTCATCGTCACCGAGCCGATCGACCCCGACCGGCTGGCGGAGCGGCTCCACGGCGTCGACGCGACCCTGGTCAGCACCAACCTCACCGACGCGGAGCGCCGGAACCTGCTGGAGGCCTTCGGGCAGTGAGACGGCGGCCCGTCAGGCGGGCTGCCAGCGGCCGCCCCGCCGGCGGGTGAGCGTGCCGCCGAAGGTGTCGGCCAGCGCGTCGACACGGTCGTGGACGGCGTCCGCCACGCGGTGCGCGGCGGCGTCGTCCTCCGCCGTGAAGCGGACCGTGATGCGCGCCCGGCCCCGCACCACCCCGACGTCGTACGACTCCACCGTGACGAGCTCGCGCGCCGCGGCCGCCGCGGCGGGCAGCACGTCGGCGGGGTCGACCCCCGGTTGCAGCAGACCGACGGCGAGGCTCACGCGGTAGGAGGGCACGCGGCGATCCTGCCACCTCATGGGCACAGGTCCCCGACGAGCACCGTCCCGTCACAGGTCGCCCCGGTCCCGCACACCTGCGCCCCCGTAGACTCGCCGCCGTGACTGCCGAAGCCTCGACAGACCCCTTGTCCGTGCCCCCCACCGGGCAGGACGTCGCCCCCCGTGGCGTCGCCCTGGAGATCGCCGTGCAGGACGTCGCGGGCGCGCGCGTCGCGGCCGACGGCGGCGCGGACCGCCTCGAGCTGTGCGCCGCGCTCGCCGGCACGGGCGGGCTCACCCCGTCGGCCGGGATGGTCGCCGCCGTGGCCGACGCGCTGCGCGGTTCCGGCGTCGGCGTGCACGTGCTGGTGCGCCCGCGGGCCGGGGGCTTCGTGTTCGCGGCCGACGAGGTCGACGTGCAGGTGCGCGACGTGCGCGCGGTGCTCGACGCCGGGGCGGACGGCGTCGTCGTCGGCGCCATGACCGCGGACGGCGAGGTGGACGCCCCCGCGCTCGCCGCGTTCGTGGCCGCGGCCGGCGGCGCGGACGTCACGTTCCACCGCGCGATCGACCAGGTGGCGGACCCGGTCGCCGTCCTCGACGTCCTCGCCCGCGCGGGCGTGCGCCGCGTGCTGACCTCCGGGGGCGCCCCGCGGGCCGGCGAGGCCCTCGACGTGCTGGCGGCGCTCGCTGCGCGCGGCCGCGAGCTCGGCGTCGAGGTCATGGCCGGCGGCGGCGTCCGCGTCGAGGACGTGCCCGCCCTCGTCGGCGCGGGCGTGCACGCCGTCCACCTCTCCGCCAAGCGCACCGTGGTCGCCGACGGCGGCCCCGGGGGCGGCGGCAGCAGCGGCTACGACGTCACCGACCCCGACGCGGTCGCCGCGACCCGTACCGCCCTCGACGCCGCGCTCGCGACGACGCCCGACGCCGGGGCGGGCGCGTGACCGGCGTCGTCCACGCCGCCGCCGTGGCCGCCTCGACGACGGACCCGTCCGAGGGCTACGACGGCTTCATCGGCTGGGTGCTGCACCTGATGGTCACCCTCGGCGAGGTCGGCGTGGGCGCCGCGGTGCTGTTCGAGACGTTCATCCCACCCATCCCGTCCGAGGCCGTCCTGCCCGCTGCGGGCTTCCTCGCCTACGACGGGCAGATGAACGCCTGGCTCGCGATCCTCGCCGCCACGGCCGGCGCCGTCGTCGGCGCCTGGATCTGGTGGTACCTCGGCCGGCTGCTGGGGCGCGACCGCACCCGCGCGATCGTCGACGCCATCCCGCTCATGGACGGCTCCGACTTCGACAAGGCCGAGGCGTTCTTCGCGAAGTGGGGCCGCGTGGCCGTGCTCGCGGGGCGCTGCGTGCCGCTCGTGCGCAGCTTCATCTCCATCCCCGCGGGCATCGAGCGCATGCCGTTCTGGTCGTTCACGCTCTACACGGCCATCGGCTCCGGCGTGTGGAACGGCATCTGGGTGGGGCTCGGCTACGCCTTCGGTCCCGCCATCGAGCCCGTGCTGGAGCAGTGGAGCGGCATCATCTCCGACGCCGTCCTCGTGGTCATCGGGCTGCTCGTGCTGTGGTTCGTCGTCGTGCGGCTGCGGCAGCGCTATCTCGCCCGCCGAGCCCCCCGCGAGCCGCAGCACCGGCACGGCCGCCCGCGCTGACCGGCGGCACTCCCCGTCCGGGCCCTCGACGTGCCGGTCGGCTGACGACCGACTGTTACCGCGGCGGGGGTGCCGTCGAGGCGCGGACGACGAGCGACGTGGGCAGGCGCAGGTGGCGCTCGCGGGCGGTGCCCTCGAGGAGGTCGAGCACCATGCGCAGCGCCTCGGCGCCCATGCGGTGCAGGGGCTGCGCGACGGTGGTCAGCGGAGGAGTGCTGCCCCACGACTCGGGGATGTTGTCGAAGCCGACCACGGACAGGTCCTCGGGGACGCGCAGGCCGAGCTCGGCGGCTACCTCGATGACGTGGATGGCGGAGAGGTCGTTGGCGGCGAACACGGCGGTGGGGCGGTCCGGCCGGTCGAGCAGCGTGCGCACGGGCGCGTCCGCCAGGTCGGGACGGTAGCCGCCCACCTTGATGAGCAGGGGGTCGACGGCGATGCCCGCGCCCTCCAGGGCCTGGCGGTAGCCGAGCTCGCGCAGGCGGGCGGACTCGAGGTCGGCGCGGCCGCCCAGGTGCGCGACGCGCCGGTGGCCGAGCCCGATGAGGTGCTCGACGGCCTCGCGGGCGCCGGTGGTGTTGTCGGAGTCCACGGTCGGCGTGCCCTCGGGACCGGTGTGCGGGTCGACGGCGACGACGGGCACGGGGGAGTCGGACGACATCACCATCGTCGGCGTCACGACGATCGCCGCGTCGACGAGCGTGCCGGCCAGCCGCGACAGCGACCGTCGCTCCCAGCCGGTGCGCGCGCCGCCGTCGGTGCGGCCCGCGTAGGCGAGGAGCTCGTAGCCGGTGCCGTCGACGGCCGACGAGATGCCCTTGAGCAGCTCGGTGGAGTAGGGCTCGAACTCCGCGACGAGCACCCCGATGACGTTCGTGCTGGTACGGCGCAGGCTGCGGGCGACCAGGGAGGACTCGTAGCCGAGCTCCTCGACCACGGCGAGCACCCGCTCGGACGTGCCGGCGGCGACGCCGTACCGGTTGTTGACGACCTTCGACACGGTGGCGACCGAGACGCCGGCGACGCGGGCGACGTCGGAGATGGTGACGCGCCCGGCGGCGGGGGCTGAGGGACCACGTGACGGGTCGGCGGCGGTGCTCACGAGTCGACAGTATGCGCCATGCGCGCGGCGGTCACGTGTTCTCGACGCCGTCCGGCATGGCGGGCGGGTGAGGTGTCGAAATCGTTATCGACAACGATTGACGATCGGACCGTCCGCCTGTCACTCTCGTGTCAGGCACAACACCTACCTCGCGGCAGCGTCGCTGCCGTGCCCGTCGACGAGGACAAGGGATCGAAGATGACGAGGACGAGGTTCATGCGAGGCGCCACCGCGGTCGCGCTCGGGACCACCGTGGCGCTCCTGGGCGCCGCCTGCGCGGGCCAGGGCACCGGCTCGCAGGGCGACGACGACGGCGGCAGCAGCGCCGACGCCAGCACCATCACGTGGTGGCACAACTCCAACACCGGTGACGGCAAGGAGTACTACGACAAGGTCGCCGCCGACTTCGAGAAGGACCACCCCGGCACGACCGTCGAGGTCAGCGCCATGGCCCACGAGGACATGCTCACGAAGCTCGACGCCGCCTTCCAGGCGGGCGACGCGCCCGACGTGTTCATGGAGCGTGGCGGCGGCGAGCTCGCCGACCACGTCGAGGCCGGGCTGCTCAAGGACCTGTCGGAGCCGGCTGCCGACACGATCAGCACCATCGAGCCGTACATGTCCGGCTTCCAGGTGGACGGCGCGTCGTACGCCCTGCCGTTCTCCATGGGCGTCGTCGGCTTCTGGTACAACAAGTCGCTGTTCGAGAAGGCCGGGATCACCGAGACCCCGACCACGATGGACGAGCTGTACGACGTCTTCGACAAGCTGAAGGCCGCCGGCATCACGCCCGCCTCGGTGGGCGCGGGCGACAAGTGGCCCGCCGCGCACTACTGGTACTACAACGTGATCCGCCAGTGCTCGGCGGACACCCTGGACACCGCGGTCACGTCGGTCGACTACTCCGACCCGTGCTTCGTCAAGGCGGGCGAGACCCTCGACGAGCTGCTCGCCACCGAGCCGTTCAACAAGGGCTTCCTCACCACCCCGGCCCAGACCGGCGCGACGTCGGCCTCCGGCCTGCTCGCCTCGGGCAAGGTCGCGATGGAGCTGGCCGGCCACTGGGAGCCCGGCGTCATGCAGGGCCTGACGGAGGACGGCTCCGGCCTCGGCGAGGACACCGGCTGGTTCTCCTACCCCTCGATCGACGGCCAGCAGGGCACCGAGGGCGCGCAGATGGGCGGCGGCGACGCCTGGGCCGTGTCGAAGGACGCGCCCGACGTCGCGGTCGAGTTCGCCCAGTACCTCCTGAGCGACGAGGTCCAGCAGGGCTTCGCCGAGCTCGACATGGGTCTGCCGACCAACCCGACCGCCTCGGAGAAGGTCTCCGACCCGGCCCTGGCGGAGCTGCTCGAGGTGCGGGACAGCGCCCCGGAGATCCAGCTCTACCTCGACACGCTGCTCGGCGCGTCCGTGGGTGGCGCGATGAACGACGCGATCGCCCTGCAGTTCGCCGGCAAGGCGACCCCGCAGGACGTGGTCGACGCGGTGCAGTCCGCCGCGGAAGCGGACCAGTGACCGTCCGATGACGGACACCGCAGTCCGGTCCGCCGACCGTGCCCCGGCACGGTCGGCGGACCGCCGTCCGGAGCGCCGCGGCCGCGCCGCGACGTGGCGCAAGCGGGCGGAGATCGCCCTGTTCGTGACGCCGGCCCTCGCGCTGCTCGTCGCGTTCGTCGTGGTCCCCGTGGCCACCGCCGTGCAGATGTCGCTGTACAAGTGGAAGGGCTTCGGCCCGATGGTCGACTTCGTCGGCCTCCGCAACTACGTGTCGGTGCTGACCAACGAGGTCTTCACGGACGCCGTCGTGCACAACCTCATCATCGTGGTGGGCTCGATCGTGCTGCAGCTGCCCCTCGGGCTCGCGATCGCGCTGCTGCTCAACCGCAAGATGTGGGGCCAGGGCCTGCTGCGCACCATCATCTTCGTGCCGTACGTGCTGGCGGAGGTCATCGCCGGCGTCGTGTGGTTCCAGCTGCTGCAGCCGCAGTACGGCGTCATCGACACGATGCTCGCCGCCGTCGGCCTGCACGGTCCGGACCAGGGCTTCCTCGGCACGCCCGAGTACGCGCTGTGGACCGTGCTCGTGGTGCTCACCTGGAAGTACCTCGGCCTCGCCGTGATCCTCTTCCTCGCCGGCCTGCAGGGCGTGCCCGACGAGCTGTACGAGGCCGCCCAGCTCGACGGCGCCTCCTGGTGGCAGGTGCAGCGGCGCATCACGATCCCGCTGCTCGGCCCGACCATGCGCACCTGGGGCTTCCTGTCGATGATCGGCTCGCTCCAGCTCTTCGACATGGTCTGGATCCTCACCGGCGGCGGCCCCGCGAACGCCACGACGACGATGGCCACGTTCCTCGTCAACGAGGGCACCAAGCGGCAGAACTTCGGCATCGCCGGCGCCGCCTCCGTCGTCCTGTTCGTCATCGCCCTGGTGCTCGCGCTCGCGTACCAGAAGTTCATCCTGAGCCGCGACAGCAAGGAGGAGGGCCGATGAGCGCCGTCACGACGCCAGCCCGCCCGTCCGCCCGCACGGCGGACCGCGGGGCCCGGAAGAAGTCGTTCTCCGGCGGGAGCCCCCTGGTCTACGCGATCGCCCTCGTGGTGGTGGCGGTGACGCTCGGGCCCGTGCTGTACGGCGTGCTGGGCGGGTTCCGCACCAACGCCCAGCTCGCGGAGGACCCGGCCGGCCTGCCCAGCCCGTGGGTGTGGGACAACTACGCCGGCGTCCTCTCGGCCGACTCGCCGTTCTGGGGCTACTTCCTCAACTCCACGATCATCGCCGTCGTCACGACCGCCGTCGTCGTGGTGTTCGGCATCATGGCCGCCTATCCCCTCGCGCGGTACCGCTTCAAGGGCCGCGAGGCGCTGTTCATGGTGTTCGTGATCGGCCTGCTGTTCCCCGCGACGGTGGCGATCATCCCGCTGTTCATCCTGATCACGCAGAACTACCACATGGGCAACACCTGGTGGGGCGTGGCGCTGCCGCAGGCGGCGTTCGCGCTGCCGATGACGGTCGTCATCCTGCGGCCGTTCCTCCAGGCGCTGCCCACCGAGCTCGAGGAGGCCGCGCAGCTCGACGGCGCCAGCCGCATCGGGTTCTTCTGGCGGATCCTGCTGCCCCTGTCGGGGCCGGGGATGGTGACGGTCGGCGTGCTCGCGTTCGTCGGCTCCTGGAACGCCTACCTCCTGCCCCTGCTGCTGCTGCAGGGCGACATGCGGACGCTGCCCCTGGGCGTCGCCGACTTCTCCACGGAGCACTCGGCCGACACCGCGGGCGTGTTCGCCTTCACGACGCTGGCGATGATCCCTGCGCTGGTGTTCTTCCTCGCGATGCAGAAGCGCATCGTGAACGGCCTGCAGGGAGCCGTGAAGGGATGACCCAAGGAGAGCACGTGACCCACCCCGTCCCCACGGCGAGCCGGCTGCCCGAGCTGCCCGTGGTGTCCGAGCGCGTCCGCGCGCTGCACGCCCGCATGACCCTGGAGGAGAAGCTCGCGCAGCTGGTCGGCTACTGGCTCGACCAGGGCGGCGACGTCGTCGCCCCCATGCAGGGCGAGATGGCAGCCGGCGCCGGCGGCCGCCTCGAGGAGGTCACCCGGCACGGCATCGGCCACTACACCCGCGTGTACGGCACGCGGCCGGTGGACCCCGCCGAGCGGGCGGCCTGGCTGTGGGCGGAGCAGCAGCGGCTGCGCCGCGAGACGCGGCTCGGCATCCCCGCGCTCGTCCACGAGGAGTGCCTCACCGGCCTGTCCGCGTGGAAGGCGGCGACGTTCCCGACGCCGCTCGCCTGGGGCGCGTCGTTCGACCCGGACCTCGTGGCGGAGATGGGCGGCGTCATCGGCGCGTCCATGCGCGAGCTGGGCATCCACCAGGGCCTCGCGCCCGTGCTCGACGTCGTGCGCGACCCGCGCTGGGGCCGCGTCGACGAGTGCATCGGCGAGGACCCGTACCTCGTCGGGACGGTCGGCACCGCGTACGTGCGGGGCCTGCAGGACGCCGGCGTGCACGCCACGCTCAAGCACTTCGCCGGGTACTCGGCGTCGCGCGCCGGGCGCAACCACGCGCCCGTGTCGGCGGGCCCGCGCGAGATGGCCGACGTCTTCCTGCCGCCGTTCGAGATGGCGGTGCGCGACGGCGGGGTGCGGTCCGTGATGGCCACCTACGTGGACGTGGACGGCGAGCCGATGCACGCCAGCACGGAGTACCTCACGCGGATCCTGCGCGACGAGTGGGGCTTCGACGGCACGGTCGTCGCGGACTACTTCGGCGTCGCGTTCCTCGAGGTGATGCACCGGATCGCGGCCGACCGCGGCCAGGCGGCCGCGCAGGCGCTCGCGGCCGGCCTCGACATCGAGCTGCCGTCGGGCGACGCGTACCTCGAGCCGCTCGCGGAGGTGGTCCGCGCGGGCGGGCTGGACGAGGCGTACGTGGACCGCGCCGTGCTGCGCGCCCTCGCGCAGAAGGAGGAGCTCGGGCTGCTCGACGACGACGCGTTCGCCGGCGAGCCTCCCACCGTGGTCGACCTCGACTCGCCCGCGCACCGCGACGTGGCGCGCCGCCTCGCGGAGGAGTCGCTCGTGCTCCTCAGCAACGACGGCGTGCTGCCGCTGACGCGGTGGAGCGCCGCCCCGGCGCGCGTCGCCGTCGTCGGCCCCAACGCGCACCGCAGCGACGCGCTCATGGGGTGCTACTCGTTCGCGAACCACGTCCTGGCGCACCACCCCGACGTGCCCGTGGGCTTCCACATCCCCACGGTGTTCGAGTCCCTCGGGGGCGCGTTCCGCACCGCGGGCCTGCCGCAGCCGGAGCTCGTGCACGCGGCGGGCTGCGACGTCGAGGGCGAGGACACGTCCGGCTTCGCGGAGGCGGTCGCCGCCGCGTCGTCGGCCGACGTGGCCGTCGTCGTCGTGGGCGACCACGCCGGCCTGTTCGGGCGCGGCACCGTGGGCGAGGGCAACGACGCGGAGTCGCTGGAGCTGCCCGGCGTGCAGCGCGGGCTCGTCGAGGCCGTGCTCGCCACCGGCACCCCCGTCGTCATGGTGGTGCTCTCGGGCCGGCCGTACGCGATCGACTGGGCGCTCGACGTCGCGGGCGACTCCGACGACCGGCGCCCGGGCGCGGTGCTGCAGGCGTTCTTCCCGGGCGAGGAGGGCGGTACGGCCGTCGCCGCGGCGATCGCGGGAGCGGTGAACCCGTCGGGCCGGCTGCCGGTGTCGCTGCCGCGGTCGGCGGGGGCGCAGCCCTACTCGTACCTGCACCCCGTGCTGGGCGGGCCGTCCGACGTGACGTCCACCGACTCGACGCCGCTGCGGCCGTTCGGCTTCGGCCTGTCGTACACGACGTTCGCGTACACCGACCTGGCCGTGGACGGCGAGGTCGCCGCGGGCGGCTCGTTCGCGGCCGCCGTCCGGGTGACGAACACCGGGACGGTCGCCGGGTCGGACGTCGTCCAGCTCTACGGGCGCGACCTGATCGGGTCCGTGACCCGGCCCGTGGCGCAGCTGCTCGCGTACCGCCGCGTCGTGCTCGAGCCGGGGGAGTCCGCCCTCGTGACGTTCGACGTCCCCACGACGCGGCTCGCGTTCGCCGACCGCCGTGCCGTGCGCGTCGTCGAGCCGGGCGACGTCGAGGTGTGGGTGGGATCGCACGTCGCCGCCACGCCCGACGCCGAGGCCGAGGAGGTGCAGGACGCCACCGGCGGCGCGATCACCAGCGCCCGGCGCTCGGAGAAGCGCGACCTGCCGGGGACGGCGACGCCGCGCGCGACGCTCGTCGTCACCGGCGACACCTACGAGGTGACCGGTGCCGACCCGCGGGTGGTGACGTCGGTCGTGGCGTGACGATCGGTCGTGGTGTGACCGGCAGGGCCGGGCCCGAGGGTACCGCCTCGGGCCCGGCCCGCGCCGTCCCGGTCACCGGGCGAGCGCGGCGGCCCGATCAGGCGCCGTCCGGCCCGCCGTGCGGGCGCGACTCCCGGAACCACGCGGCGAGCGGCCGCGCGGTGAGCACCACGAACGCTCCGAACAGCGACTGCGGGACGAGGGCCGCCAGGCCGTCGCCGGTGGCGGCGACCACGCTCCCGTTCACGGCGACGTCGGCGACCATCACCACGACGCCCAGCACCACCCCGGCCCGCCGCCGCCAGAGGAGCAGCGTCACCACGAGCGGGTCGACGACGGTGAGGGCCACCCAGAACGCGCGGACGCCGGCGGGGTGCCCGGCGTAGACGTCGAGGCCGCCCAGCACGAGGTCGACCACGTGGGTCGTCGTGCCCACGAGGAACCCGGCCATCCAGAGCAGGCGCACCACGCCCAGGGCGCGTACGGACCACCGCGGCGAGGGCACCACCCCAGAATGGGGCATGGCCCGCCTGCTGCACGTCGTCCGGTCCGTCGTCGCGCCGATCACCCGGACGCGCGCCTTCCGCGCCGTCGCCCCCGTCGCCCTGCCGCCCGTGGAGCGCGCGCTCGCGTGGCTCACGCGCGGGCGGTTCCAGCTGTCCGCGGTGCTCGTGCCGTCGCTGGTGCTGCACACCGTCGGCGCCCGGTCGGGCGAGCCCCGCGACACCTACCTCATGTACACGCCCGTGGGCGGCCCGGACGGCACGGTGCGGCTGGTCGTCGCGGGCACGTCGTTCGCGCGCGGCCGGCACCCCGCGTGGACGTACAACCTGCTCGCCCACCCGGACGCGGCCGTGAGCATCCGCGGCCGACGGTTCGACGTCCGCGCGACCCCCGTCACCGACGACGGCGAGCGGGACGCGCTGTGGGCGCGCATCGAGGCGCAATGGCCGGGGTACCGCGCCTACGAGCGCGAGTCCGGGCGGGTGGTGCGGCTGTTCGTGCTCGAGCGGGCGGACGCCCGACGGTCACGCGCCCCGCGCCCGGTACGCGGTGGGTGACACCCCGTGGGTGCGGGCGAACCGGCGCGAGAAGTACAGCGCGTCGTCGTAGCCGCACGCCTGCGCGACGGCGGCGACGGGCAGGTCGGTGGAGTCGAGCAGCTCGCGGGCCCGCGCGAGCCGCAACCCGGCCTGGTACTGCAGCGGCGACGTGCCCACGCGCGCGCGGAACCGCGCCCCGAGCTGGGACGGGCTGAGCCCGACCATCGCCGCGAGCGACCCGACCGACGTGCGCTGCGGCGTCGTGGCCCGCAGGTGCTCGACGACGCGCTCGACCGGGTCCGGGGCCGGCCCCGGGGAGCGCCGCCCCGTCGCCACGACGTGCGCGAACGCGTGCCACGCCGCGCCCGTGGCACGGACCAGGCCGCCGGCCGTGCCGTCGTCGAGCCCGTCGATGGCCTGGGAGACGAGGCTGGCGAGCGCGGCCGGGTCGCGCAGGTGGGAGACCGGTCCGCCGGCGGCGGCGCGGGCGGCGGCGACGAGCTCGTCGGCGTCACGGCCGGCGGCGTGCAGCCACCAGAGGGTCCACGGGTCGTGCGCGGCGGCGGCGTACTCGTGCGGCGTCCCGGCCGGAACGAGCACCACGTCCCCGGGCCGGACGTCGGACCGGCCGTCCGGTGTGCGGCACCAGCCGGCGCCGGCGGTGCAGACCAGCAGGACGTGCTCCCGGGCGCCGTCGGGTCGCGACCGACCGTGGCGGGCGGCGTGCGGGAAGAACCCGGCGTCCGTCACGACGAGCCGGCCCGTCACCGGGCGCGCGAGGGCTGCGCGGACCGTG
This sequence comes from Isoptericola variabilis, assembly GCF_050311655.1. Classification (GTDB taxonomy): domain Bacteria; phylum Actinomycetota; class Actinomycetes; order Actinomycetales; family Cellulomonadaceae; genus Isoptericola; species Isoptericola variabilis. The sequence goes on along the minus strand of NZ_JBNOZM010000006.1, from coordinate 315,992 downwards.
GGGCGCGGCACGACGACCATGCGCTGACCGGCGAAGCCGTCCCGGCGCGCCGCGGTCGCATCGACCGTCGTTTCGTCCATGTGCCCCAGGGAATCGCCCATCGTGCGACGCGGTCAAGCGGCCTACGTTCGTCCCATGCCAGGAGAAGAGTCGCGGATCGTCCTGCCGGCCGTCCCGGACGGCCTCGCCGACCGGCCCGTGCGCGGGTGGCGCGAGCCGGTGTCCATCGACACGTACGACATCGGCGAGCCGGACCGGTACCCGGCGTACCTGGACCAGCGGGTGTACCAGGGGTCGTCGGGGGCGGTGTACCCGATGCCGTTCGTGGACCGGGTCGAGCAGGCCAAGGCGCCCCGCGAGTGGGACGCGATCCACCTGGAGAACACGTTCGTGCGCCTCATGGTGCTGCCCGAGCTGGGCGGGCGCATCCACGTGGGTCTGGACCGCACGCGCGGCTACGACTTCTTCTACCGCAACGACGTCATCAAGCCGGCGCTGGTCGGGCTGGCCGGGCCGTGGCTCTCGGGCGGCGTCGAGCTCAACTGGCCGCAGCACCACCGGCCCGCCACGTTCCTGCCGACGGAGGCGTGGATCGAGGAGGAGCCCGACGGCGCGGTGACGGTGTGGTGCTCCGACCACGACCCGTTCGCGCGGATGCAGGGGATGCACGGCGTGCGGCTGCGCCCGGACAGCGCGCTCGTCGAGCTGCGCGTCCGCCTCGTCAACCGGACCGACGACGTGCAGACGTTCCTGTGGTGGGCCAACGTCGCCGCCGCGGTGCACGACGACTACCAGGCGTTCTTCCCCACGGACGTCACCGTCGTGGCCGACCACGCCAAGCGCGCCGTCACGACGTTCCCCGCGGCGTCGGGCCGCTACTACGGCGTCGACTACCCGGCGCAGCGCACCGCCGGGCGTCCCGACGGCGACCGCCTGGACCGGTACCGCAACATCCCCGTGCCGACGTCGTACATGTGCCTCGGCTCGCAGGACGACTTCTTCGGTGGCTACGACCACGCCGCCCGCGCCGGGTTCGTGCACTGGGCCGACCACCGGGTGTCGCCCGGCAAGAAGATGTGGACGTGGGGGAACGCCCCGTTCGGCTGGGCGTGGGACCGGCACCTCACGGACACGAACGGCCCGTACGTGGAGCTCATGGCGGGCGTCTTCACCGACAACCAGCCCGACTTCGCGTTCCTGCGCCCGGGCGAGACCACGACGTTCTCGCAGTACTGGTACCCGATCCAGGACGTCGGCCCGGTGCACCAGGCGACGCGCGACGCGGCGGTGCGGCTCGACGTCGAGGGCACGGCGGTGCGCGTCGGGGTGGCCGTGACGGCCCCGCGGCCGGGGGCGCGGGTCGTGCTGCGCGCCGGCGGCGAGGTGCTGCTGGACGAGCGGGCCGACGTCGCGCCCGGGGTTCCCCTCGTGCGCGAGCTCACCGGGCCCGCCGGCGTCGACCCCACCGCCTACGACCTGGTCGTGGAGCACGGCGGCGCGACCCTCCTGGCCTGGCGCCCCCGGGCCGCGGCGGACCCCGACGCCGAGGTCCCCGAGCCCGCCACCGAGCCGCCCGCGCCCGGCGAGATCGCGTCCTCCGACGAGCTCTACGTCACCGGGCTGCACCTGGACCAGTACCGGCACGCGACGCGGTCGCCCGAGCCGTACTGGGCGGAGGCGCTGCGCCGCGACCCCGGGGACGCGCGCTGCGCGACGGCGCTCGCGGCCCGGCGGGCGCGCGCGGGCCGCCTGGAGGAGGCCGAGCGGCTGCTGCGCACCGCGGTCGCGCGCCTCACGGTGCGCAACCCCAACCCGCGCGACGGCGAGGCGCACTACCGGCTGGGTGTCGTCCTCGCCCGGCAGGGCCGGACGGCCGAGGCTCGCGAGGCGCTGGGCACGGCGTCGTGGGACCAGGCGTGGCGGGACGCCGCGGCCGTCGCGACGGCGCGGCTCGACCTCGCCGAGGGGCGCGACGCCGCGGCCGCGGAGGAGCTCGACGCGCTGCTGCGCCGCAGCCCGGACCACGTGCAGGGGCGCAACCTCGCGGCCGTCGCCGCCCGGCGGGCCGGGAACACGGAACGCGCCCGCGACCTGGTGCGCGGCACGCTCGCCGTCGACCCCCTCGACGCGTGGGCGCGCGACCTCGGTGTCCGGCTCGGGCTCGCCGTCCCGGTCGGCCCGACGACGGACCCGACGATCGCGCTGGACGTCGCGCTGGAGCACGCGTCGGCGGGGGAGGTGGCGGCCGCCGTCGAGCTGCTGGAGGACGTCGCGACCCGCCCGTCCCCGCGCGGGCAGCGCGACGTGCGGGCCCTGGCCCTGCTGCACCGCGCCGACCTGGAGCTGGCCTGCGGCGACCGGGCGGCCGCGGCGGACGCGCTCGAGCGGGCCCGGAACGCCCCGCGCGCCTGGGCCTTCCCCGCGGCGACCGACGACGACGCCCTCGCGCGGCTGCGCCGGGCGTGGCCGCAGGACCCGCTCGTGGCCGGGCTGGCGGGCCACCGCCTCTATGCGGCCGGCCGGCGCGAGGACGCGGTCGCGGCCTGGGAGGTCGCGGCGGCGGGCGACGGGACCGACGTCGTCGTGCTGCGGAATCTCGGCGTGGCGGCCTACAACGTGCGCGGCGACGCCGACGCGGCGGCCGCCTGGTACGCCCGCGCGCGGGCGCTCGCCCCCGACGACGCCCGCCTGCTCTACGAGGCCGACCAGCTCGAGGCGCGGCGGGGCACCGACCCGGGGCGCCGCCTGACGACGTTGCTCGACCAGCCCGACCTGGTCGCCGCCCGGGACGACCTGTCGGTCCAGCTCGCGGAGCTGCTCACCGCGCGCGGCCGCGCGGCCGAGGCGCTCGACGTCCTGGGCGGCCGGGCCTTCCAGCCGTGGGAGGGTGGCGAGGGCCGGGTGCTGGCCGCCTGGGACGCCGCGCACCTGGACCTCGGCCGCCAGGCCCTGGACGGCGGCGACGCCGCGGCCGCGCTGGCGCACGCCACCGCCGCCCTGACCCCGCCGGAGTCCCTCGGGGAGGCGCGCCACCCGCTCGCCAACACCGCCGACCTGCACCTGCTGCTCGGCGACGCGCTCGCCACGCTCGGCCGGGACGACGAGGCCCGGGACGCCTGGCGCACCGCGGCCGACCAGCAGGGCGACTTCGAGGGCATGGCCGTCCAGGAGCTCTCGGAGCGGACGGCCGCCTCCGTGGTCGCGCTGCGCCGGCTGGGCCGTGACGACGATGCGCGGCGCCTGCGCGACGGGCTCGCGCGGTACGTCGACGAGGAGGCGGGCCGCCGTGCGACCGTCGACTACTTCGCGACGTCGCTGCCCGCCATGCTGCTGTTCGCCCACGATGTCCAGCAGGACCACGACGACCGGGTCCGCGCCCTGCGCGACCAGCTCGCCGCCCTCGACGAGGACGCCGCCGCGCCGGCGTCCGCCTGACCCCCCGCGTCTCGAAGGAGAGTGCCCCATGACCGTCGCCCCCTCCGGCCGGCGCTCCGTCCCGCACCGCGTGCAGGCTCGTCGCCCCACCCCGCCGCGTCGCGACCACCTGGAGCTGGGCGACCCGCCCGGCGCGTCGGACGCGGTGGCGGTGACCAGCCGGTACCTCGAGCGGGCGGGGCTGCCCTGGTTCCCCGTGACGGGCGAGGTGCACTGCTCGCGCCTCCCGCGCGAGCGCTGGTCCGAGGTGCTGGGGCACGCGAAGGCGGGCGGCCTGGACTCGGTGGCCACGTACGTCTTCTGGCAGGCGCACGAGCCCGCGCCTGGCGACTTCCGGTGGGACGGGAACCTCGACCTGCGCGCCTTCATCGAGACGGCCGGCCGGCACGGGCTCGACGTGGTCGTGCGGCTGGGGCCGTGGGCGCACGGCGAGGCGCGGTACGGGGGCTTCCCCGACTGGCTCGTCGAGCGCGGGCTGGCGACGCGCACGAACGACCCGGCCTACCTCGACCTGGTGCGCACCTACTACGCGCAGGTGGTGGCGCAGCTCGACGGCCTGACGCACGCCGAGGGCGGGCCCGTCGTCGGGGCGCAGGTGGACAACGAGCTCTACGAGCAGCCCGAGCACCTGGCCACCCTGCGCACGATCGCCGAGGAGCAGGGGCTGCGGGTGCCGGTCTGGACCGCGACCGGGTGGGGCGGCGCCCAGGTGCCGGCTTCGCTGCTGCCCGTGTACAGCGCGTACGCCGACGGGTTCTGGGAGGACGCCGAGACCGAGTGGCCGGCGTTCTCGCCCGTGCACTTCCGGTACAGCACGGTACGCGACGACCTCTCGGTGGGCGCGGACCTGCGCGAGGCCCTCGACGGGATCGTGCTCGGCGGCGACGGCCCCGGCACGGGCGTCGCCCTGAAGGACGACGACGTCCTGCCGTACGCGACCTGCGAGCTGGGCGGCGGGATGCACGTCGCCTACCACCGGCGCCCGCTGGTGACGCCCGACGACGTGGCCGCGCTCGCGCTCGCGAAGCTCGGCAGCGGCTCCGTGTGGCAGGGGTACTACATGTACGCGGGCGGCACCCAGCGCGTCGGGCCGCACGGCACCGAGCAGGAGTCCCACGCCACCGGCTACCCCAACGACGTGCCGAGGCGCACCTACGACTTCGGCGCCCCCGTGGGCGAGCACGGCCAGGTGCGACGTCACCACCACCTGCTGCGCCGCCAGCACCTGTGGCTGCAGGCCGACGGCGCGGCGCTGGCGGCCATGACCACGACGGTGGGCGGCGGGAGCAAGGACGCGGGCGAGCTGCGCTGGTCGGTACGGGCGGACGGGCGCCGCGGGTACGTCTTCCTCACGACGTACCAGCCGGCGCGGTGCCCGCTGCCGCCGCAGCCGGGCGTCCAGGTCGCGGTCGAGCTCGACGACGCCACCGTGACCGTCCCGACGCGTCCCGTCGACCTGCCCGCGGGCGTCTCGGTGGCGTGGCCGCTGCGGTACCCGCTGGGCGAGGGGCTGGTGCTGCGCAGCGCGACGGCGCAGCTGCTCACGAGGATCGACGGGGCGGGCGTCGGAACAGGAGTCGGCGGCGCCGCGCGGGAGGTCGTCGTGCTGGTCGCGACCGACGGCGTCCCGGTGGAGCTGGTGCTCGAGCGGGACGGCGACGGCGAGGTCGGGGCGAGCGGCCCGGTGGCGGCGCGCGCCGAGGACGGCGCGACCGTCCTCGACCTGGTCGGCGAGCCGGGGCCGGAGACCGTGATCCGGCTGCGCGGCCGTTCCGGTGAGGTCGACGTCCTCGTGCTCGACGAGGGGTCCGCGAACCGCCTGTACCGGCTCGACGTCGGCGGCCGCGAGCGCCTGGTGCTCGCCGACGCCCCTGTGCACGCGCTCGACGGCGGGCTCGTCGTGCACACGGAGGAGCCGGCGGTGACGGTGTCGATGCTGCCCGCGCCGCGGTCGCTCGAGGTGGCCGCCGGCGACGAGGCGCGCCTCGACCCGTCCGCCGCGCAGGGGCCGTGGACGTCGTGGACGCTCTCCGTGCCCGGGGCCGGGCGCCGCCGGGTCGCGACGGACCTGCACCCGGACGCTCCCGCCCCGCCGGAGCCGGCGACGGGCGGCCCGATGGGCCGGCTCAGCGCGCCGACCGACTTCTCCGGCGCCGCGCGCGTGGACCTGGACGTGGCCGCCGACGCGCTCGCCGGCGTCGACCGCGCGCTGCTGCGCGTCGCGTGGACGGGCGACGTGGGCCGCGCCGTCGTGCGCCGCGAGGGTGGCGACGTCGTCGTGAGCGACCACTTCTGGCACGGCCGGGACTGGGACGTCGACCTCACGCCGTGGCGCGACGCCGTCGCGCGCGCCGGCCTGACGCTCGAGCTGCTGCCGTGGCGCGCCGCGACCGGCGTGTGGGTGGACCCGTCCGTGCGCGACGTGCCGGACGGGATCGCCGTCGCCGCCGTCGATGTCGTGCGCGTGGCGCGGGTGGTGCTGGCGGTCGGCGACCCTGCCTAGGGTGACGGCATGGCCGACGTGAACGACCCGTACGAGCTCGTCCCCACCGCGCCGGACGTCGAGACCTACGTGCGGCTGCGTCGTGACGCGGGGCTCAGCCCCAAGACGCCCGAGCAGGCGGGGTACGCCGTCGCGAACAGCTGGGCGTTCGCCCACGTGCGGCACCGACCGTCCGGCGACGTCGTCGCGATGGGGCGCGTGCTCGGCGACGGCGGCTGGTACTTTCACGTCGCCGACATGGCGACCCTGCCCGACCACCAACGGCAGGGCCTGGGTCGGCGCGTGCTCGGGTGGCTGCTCGCGCAGATCGACGAGCGGGCGCCCGCGAACCCGTACGTGACGCTCATGGCGGACGCGCCGGGGCGTCCCCTGTACCGCAGCATGGGGTTCGTCGAGTCGGCGCCGCACAGCCTCGGGATGGTCCTGGCCGACCGGCCCTGAGCGCCCGGGCTGCCAGGTGCGGCCGGTCGCGAGACCATCGGACGATGGCGACCGACGGCGACATCCAGCAGACCATCAGCGACCTCATCGCCCGGGAACGAGAGCTGCGCGAGCGGCTGGCGAAGGGCGAGATCGACGCGAGCACCGAGCACGAGGAGCTCGCCGCGACGGAGACCCGGCTCGACCAGTGCTGGGACCTGCTGCGGCAGCGGCAGGCGGCGCGCGAGTTCGGCGGCGACCCGGACCAGGCGACCGTTCGCCCCGCGGACGTCGTGGAGCACTACCGGGGGTGACGCCGTCCGCCACCCCTGGAGCAAGGAGCCTCCGACCGATGCAGAAGATCCCCCGCCCCGCGACCACGAAGAACCCGCCCGAGCAGTTCCACGGCGACGTGTGGCTCGACCCGATCGCCGCGCCGCAGGAGGGCGACCAGCGGATGGTCGTGGCGCTCGTGCGGTTCGCGCCCGCGGCGCGCACGGCCTGGCACTCGCACGCCCGCGGGCAGACGCTGCACGTCGTGTCGGGCGTGGCGCTGGTCGGCACCCGCGACGGCGTCGTCGTCGAGGCCCGGCCCGGCGAGACGGTGTACTGCCCGCCGGGGGAGGAGCACTGGCACGGGGCGTCGCCGGACGACTTCATGGAGCACCTGGCGATGCTCGAGAACGCCGACGACCCGGCGGCGACGACCACCTGGCTGGAGCACGTCACGGACGAGGAGTACGCCCGCGCGCCGTGGCTCGACGTCTGACGCCGCTCAGATCAGCAGCGGCGCCAGGCCGAAGCCGATGGCGACGGCGGACGCGACGGACACCAGCCCGGGCACCATGAACGAGTGGTTGAACAGGTACTTCCCGATGCGGGTGGTGCCGGTGTCGTCGAGCTCGATGGCGGCGACGACGGTGGTGTAGGTCGGCAGCAGGAACAGGCCGGTCACGGCGGGGAACGACGCGACCATCGTCGTCGCCGCGACGCCCATCCCGGCCGCCACGGGCATGAGGGCGATCGTCGTCGCCGCCTGTGAGTACAGCAGGGCGGAGGCGAGCAGCAGCACGACGGCGAGCATCCACGGGTAGCGCTGGATGATGTCGCCGCCCAGCTCCTCGATCTCGGCGGTGTGGCCCTGCACGAACGTGTTGCCCAGCCACGCGACGCCGATGATGCAGACGGCGGCGCTCATGCCGCTGCGGAACGTCTGCTGCGTGATGACGGTGCTCACGTCGATCTTGCACAGCAGGGCGATGAGCAGCCCCGCCAGCAGCATGAACGTCATGATGGCGCCGCTGCGGGTGATGGTCGGGTCCTCGATGAGGCCCACGGAGTCGGACACGGCCGTGGAGTAGAGCACGACGACGAGCAGCGCCGCCGCGAAGATGATCAGCGACAGCAGGGCCCGCGGCTTCGCGACGAACTCGGTGCGCTCGCGCCGCTTCACCAGCCCCTTGGCGAGCCGCTCCTGGTAGACCGGGTCGTCCTGCAGCTCCACGCCCTGCCGGGACGCGACGACGGCGCCGACCATGCAGCCCACCAGCGTGGACACCCCCGCCACCGTGAGCAGGGTGAGGTAGTCGACGCCCAGCGGCTCGACGACGGCGGCCATCGCCACCACCGCCGCGGAGATGGGTGACGCCGCGATCGCCATCTGCGACGCCACCACCGCGATGGACAGCGGCCGCGACGGTCGCACGTTCGACTCCTTCGCCACCTCGGCGATCACCGGGAGCGTGGAGAAGGCGACCTGCCCGGTGCCGGAGAACACCGTCATCACGTACGTGACGAGCGGCGCGAGGAAGGTGATGCTGCGCGGGCGGGCGCGCAGCAGCACCTCCGTCTTCGCCACGAGGTAGTCCAGCCCGCCGGCCGCCTGCATCGCGGCGATGGCCGCGATGACGCACATGATGATGCCCAGCACGTCCCAGGGGACGCCCGTCGCCGGGTCGACCTCGAGCCCGAGCAGCCCGAGGACGATGACGCCGGCGCCGCCCGCCAGTCCGATCCCGATCCCGCCCAGGCGCGCGCCGATGAAGACGAAGACCAGGACGACGGCGAACTGGACGAGGATCACCGGGCGGCCTCACCCTCCTCGGCGGCCGTGGCGTCGTCGTCGTGCTCGTGCCCCGGGTCGGACGGCGCGCCGGTCGCGTCGTCGGACTCCACGACGCGCGACGACTCGCCCTCCTCGCCCAGCGGCGGGATGCCGCGCTCGTCCGGTGCGTAGAAGCGGCCGCTGTAGCGCGGGTGGAGGAAGTTCTCGGTGGTGAGGATCTTGTCGACCTCCTCGGCGGTGAGCAGGCCGCGCGCGACGACGACGTCGCGCACCGAGGCGCCCGTGCGGGCCGCCTCCTTGCCCACGAGGTCGCCGTTGTGGTGCCCGATCACCTCGTTGAGGTAGGTGACGATGCCGATGGAGCCGAGGACGTGCTGGCGCATGACCTCGGCGTTCGCGGTGATCCCGACGACGCACTTGGTGCGCAGCGCGTCGCACGCGTTGGTCAGCAGCCGGATCGACTCGAACATCGACTCCGCCAGCACCGGCTCCATGACGTTGAGCTGGAGCTGCCCGGCCTCGGCCGCGTGCGTGATGGTGACGTCGTTGCCCATCACCTTGAAGCACACCTGGTTGACCACCTCGGGGATCACCGGATTCACCTTGGCCGGCATGATCGACGACCCGGCCTGCAGCTCGGGCAGGTTGATCTCGTTGAGCCCCGCGCGCGGCCCGGAGGACAGCAGGCGCAGGTCGTTGCAGATCTTCGACAGCTTGGCCGCGAGCCGCTTCACCGCGGAGTGCACGGCCAGGTAGGCGCCGTTGTCGTAGGTGGCCTCGACGAGGTTCTCCGCCGGCACCGTGCCGAGCCCGGACACCTCCGCGAGCCGCCGCGCCGCGACCTTCGGGTAGCCGGGCGGGGTGTTGAGGCCCGTGCCGATCGCCGTCGCGCCCAGGTTGACCTCGAGCAGCAGGTCGGCCGCGTTCCGCAGGCGCTTGACCTCCTCCGCGACGTTCACGGAGAACCCGGCGAACTCCTGCCCCAGGCTCATCGGCACCGCGTCCTGCAGCTGGGTGCGGCCCATCTTCGGCAGGTCCGCGAACTCCGACGCCTTCTCGTCGAACGCCCGCGACAGCCGTCGCACCGCCACGACGAGCGCCTCGGTCAGGGCGTGCACGGCCAGGCGGAAGCCGGTGGGGTAGGCGTCGTTGGTCGACTGGGACTTGTTGACGTGGTCGTTGGGGTTGATGACGTCGTAGCGGCCCTTGGGGAAGCCGGACAGCTCCAGGGCGAGGTTGGCGATCACCTCGTTGGTGTTCATGTTGACGCTGGTGCCCGCGCCGCCCTGGAACACGTCGATCGGGAACTGGTCCATGCACCGCCCCTTGACCAGCACCTCGTCGCACGCGCCGATGATGGCGTCCGCGACGTCCCGCTGGATGGCGCGCAGCTCCCGGTTCGCGAGCGCCGCCGCCTTCTTCACCATCACCATGCCGCGGATCATCTCCGGCACGTCGTTGATGGTCGTCCCGGAGATGGGGAAGTTCTCGATCGCCCGGACGGTGTGGATCCCGTAGTACGCCTGCGCAGGGACCTCTTTCGGTCCGAGCAGGTCTTCTTCGACGCGCACGTCGGCCATGGGTTCAGCCATGGGCCCGACGCTAGCAACGCGGGCGCCACGACACCCGCGCAGAATGGACGGTGGCCTGCCGACGGAACGCCGTCGGGCCTTCGCACCGGAGGAGCAGGGAGTCGTCATGACCTACCAGATCGGCTACATCGTCGGGAGCCTCGCGAAGGGGTCCATCAACCGCACGCTGTCCCGGGCGCTCGTCCGGCTGGCGCCCGCGGACCTCGAGTTCACGGAGATCCCCATCGGGGACCTCCCGCTCTACAGCTGGGACTACGACGCCGACTACCCGCCCGAGGGCCGGGCCTTCAAGGCCGCGGTCGAGGCGTCGGACGGGCTGCTCGTCGTCTCGCCGGAGTACAACCGGTCGATCCCGGGCGCCCTGAAGAACGCCATCGACTGGGGCTCGCGCCCGTGGGGCCAGAACTCCTTCGCGCGCAAGCCCGTCGGCATCATCGGCGCGTCGCCGGGCGGCATCGGCACCGCCGTCATGCAGTCGTCGATGCGCGCCGTCCTCAGCTTCCTCGACGCGCCGCAGCTCAACGCCCCGGAGGCGTACATCACCTTCGTCGCCGACGACTTCGGCCCGGACGGCGAGGTGACGAACGAGAGCACCGCCGGTTTCCTGCGGCACTACATGGACGAGTACTGCGCGTTCGTGCAGCGCGTGCTCGCCGTCACGGCGCCCGGGCACATCGGCGACAGCGACCCGGCGTCGGCCAAGTAGCCGGTCGCCGACGCGGCCGGGGGCGGGCCGGGGCGTGAGAGGCTGACGTCGTGCGCGTGGACGTGTGGCTGTGGGCGGTGCGGCTCTTCAAGAGCCGGTCGTCGTCGGCCGCCCTGCTCCGGTCGGGGCGCGTGCGCGTGAACGGCACCGTGGCCAAGCCGTCGACGTCCGTCACCGTGGGCGACACCATCACGTGGCGCGACCCGCTCCGGGACCGCAAGGTCGTCGTCGTCGAGCTGCTGCCCAAGCGCGTCGGAGCGCCGCTCGCCGTGAAGGCGTACCGCGACGAGAGCCCGCCGATGCCCACTCGCCAGGAGCGCGAGGCCGTCGGCGTCCGCGACCGCGGCGCCGGCCGCCCCACCAAGCGCGAGCGGCGCGAGATCGACCGCCTGCGCGGCGGCCGCCGCTGACCGCGACGTGTCAGGACCACGCGCACGTTCCCGTGCTCCTGGCCCTGACAGCTCGGGTGGGGCGAGGCCGGTAGCGTGCGGGACATGACGAGCACCGCCGACCGCATCGCCGCGCTCCTGCGGGAGCACCCCGTCTGGGACGGGCACAACGACCTGCCGTGGGAGGCGCGCGACCAGGTCGCGTACGACTGGGCGCGGCTAGACCTGGAGGCCGGCACCGAGGGACGCACGCACACCGACGTGCCGCGGCTGCGGGCCGGGGGCGTGGGCGCGCAGTTCTGGTCGGTGTACGTGCCGTCCAACCTGCCCGGCAGCGCGGCGGTGACGGCGACGCTCGAGCAGGTCGACGCCACCCGCCGCATGGTGGCGCGCTGGCCGGAGCACTTCCGCCTCGCGACGAGCGCCGACGACGTCGTGGCCGCGTGGGCGGAGGGCAGGATCGCGTCGCTGATGGGCGCGGAGGGCGGCCAGTCGATCGACTCGTCGATGGGCGCGCTGCGGATGCTGTACGAGCTGGGCGTGCGGTACATGACGCTGACGCACAACCACCACACCCCGTGGGCGGAGTCGGCCACCGACGAGCGCCCCGCCGACGGGCGCTTCGACCACGGCGGCCTGACGCCCTTCGGGCGCGAGGTGGTGCGCGAGATGAACCGCCTCGGGATGCTCGTCGACCTGTCGCACGTGTCGGCGGGCACGATGCGTGCCGCCCTGGACGTCTCCGAGGCGCCGGTGATCTTCTCCCACAGCTCCGCGCGCGCCGTCTGCGACGTGCCGCGCAACGTGCCCGACGACGTCCTCGCGCGCCTCGCCGACAACGACGGCGTGTGCATGGTGACGTTCGTGCCGAGCTTCGTCACCCCCGCGATCGGCGAGTGGCGGGCCGAGGCCGGCGAGGCCGCGCGGGCCGCCGGGATCGCGCCGAACGACTACGCCGAGTTCGACCGGTTCTCCACCGCCTGGGCCGAGACCCACCCCAAGCCGCCGACGACGCTGGACGACGTCGTGGCGCACGTCGAGCACGTGCGCGAGGTCGCGGGGGCGGCGCACGTCGGGCTGGGCGGCGACTACGACGGCGCCGGCGGCTTCGCGGACGAGCTGCGTGACGTCTCCGGCTACCCCGCCCTGCTGGCGGCGCTCGCCAGCCGCGGCTGGTCGGACGCCGACCTGGCCGGGCTCACCAGCGGCAACGTGCTGCGCGTGCTGCGCGGCGCGGAGGACGTCGCGGCCCGCCTGCGGGGCGAGCGGGAGCCCAGCGTCGCGCGCCTGGAGGACCTCGACGGCGGCGCCTGACGGCCCCGGAGGCGCCCTCCTGATCGTTGCCCCCGACGGCTGCCCGGCCGGGAGCGGTCCGGAGGGCTAGCGTGAGCCCATGACCGGCGCGCCCGTGCGGGTGTTCCTCGTCGACGACCACGAGGTGGTGCGCCGCGGCGTCGCCGACCTGCTCGGCATGGAGGACGACCTCGAGGTCGTCGGGACGGCCGGGACGGCGGCGGAGGCCCTCGCGCGGGTCCCGGCCCTGCGGCCGGACGTCGTCGTCCTCGACGTCCGGCTGCCCGACGGCGACGGCGTCACCGTCTGCCGGGAGCTGCGCTCGCGCACCGACGTCGCGGTCCTCATGCTCACGTCGTTCGACGACGACCAGTCGCTGTTCGACGCGCTCCTCGCCGGCGCGTCCGGCTACGTGCTCAAGCAGGTGCGGGGCACCGACCTGGTGGCGGGCATCCGGACGGTGGCGGGCGGCGGCTCCCTGCTGGACCCGCGCGCGACGGGCCGGGTGCTCGCGCGCCTGCGCGGGCAGACGGAGGTCGACGACCCGCTCGCCGACCTCACGCCCCAGGAGCGGCGCATCCTGGCCCTCATCGGCGAGGGCATGACGAACCGGCAGATCGGTGCCGAGCTGTTCGTCGCCGAGAAGACCGTGAAGAACTACGTGTCCAGCCTCCTGGCGAAGCTCGGCCTCGAGCGCCGGGTGCAGGCGGCGGTCCTCGCGGCGCGGCTCGATCAGCTGGCGCGGCCCGAGGCCCCCGACCGGCCGCCTGCCCCCTGATCCGCGCCGGCGACGTCGCTGCGCCCGGGCGCGAGCGGCACCCGCCAGCGCAGCGCCGTGCCGCCGGCCCGACCCGGCCGCACCTCGAACGACCCGCCCAGCTCCGACGCCCGGCGGGCGAGGTTCGCCAGCCCGCTGCGCGGCGCGTCCGCGGGGATCCCGACGCCGTCGTCGACGACGCTCAGGGCCAGGTCGCCGTCGGCGCGCAGCGCGACCCGCACCCGCGTGGCGCGCGCGTGCCGGGCCGCGTTCGACAGGCTCTCCCGCAGCACGGCGACGAGGTGCGCCGCGACCGTGGACGGCACCTGGGCGTCGATCGGCCCCTCGAACCGCACGGTCGGCGCGAAGCCGAGCGCGTGGGTGGCGGCGTCGGCCTCCGCCAGGAGCAGCGAGCGGGTGCCGACGCGGTGCGGGAGGTCGCCGCCCGGGTCGCGCAGCCCCCGGATGGTGGTGCGGATCAGGTCGATCGTCTCGTCGATCTGGTCGATCGCCGACCCGACCCGGCCGGCCGCCTCGCGCGTCTCCTCCGCGTCCAGGGGGCCGGGCGACGCGAGGCGGCGGTCCACGGTCTGCAGGGAGAGCCCCGTCGCGTAGAGGCGCTGGACGGCGAGGTCGTGCAGGTCGCGGGCGATGCGGTCGCGGTCGCGCACCACGGCGAGCCGGGCCGCGTCGGCGCGCCGCTCGGCCAGCTCGAGCGCGACGGCCGCCTGGTTCGCGAACGCGCCCAGCGCCTCGACGACGACGGTGGGGAAGGGCTCGGCGCCGCGCACCCGCCCGACGACGAGGACGCCGCGAGCCCGCCGCCCGCGGCCCACCAGGGGGAAGGCGGCGACGGGGCCCAGCGTGCCGTCCGGGTGCAGGGCGACCTGGGCCCGGCCGTCCGTGGCGGCATCGGCCGTGACGACGGGGCGCCCGTCCACGAACGCCATCGCGCTGAACGAGCGCGGCGGGTCCAGCACCTGCCCGCGCAGGCTCTCCGCCCGGATCCCGACCGCCGAGCGGACGACGAGGGCCGGCGGGTCCTGGACGGGGCCGTCCTCCACCGGCACGGCGATGCCGGCCGTGTCGGCCGCGGACACGCTGATCGCCTCCGCCGCGACCAGGTCGAGCACGCTGTCCGGGTCCTCGCCGGACAGCAGGCGCCGCGCGATCTCGTCGTCGGCCCGCAGCCACCGCTCCCGCATCCGGGTCTCCTCGTAGAGGCGCGCGTTCTCGACGGCGAAGCTCGCGGCGGTGGCGAAACCCTCCAGGAGCCGCTGGTCGTCCGGCGTGAACTCCCCGCCGCTGCGCTTCTCGGTGAGGTAGAGGTTGCCGAACGGCTTCCCGTGCACCTGGAGGGGCACACCGAGGAAGCTGCGCATCGGCGGGTGGTGCGGCGGGAACCCGACGGAGCGCGCGTCCGCGGCGATGTCGGGGAGGCGCAGCGGGACGGGGTGGCGGATCAGCTCGCCGAGGATCCCGTGCCCCGTGGGGTACGGGCCGACGGCGCGGATCTCCTCCTCCGACATGCCCACGGTGAGGAAGCGGGCGATGCGTCGGTCGTCGCCGAGGACGCCGAGGGCGGCGTAGCGAGCATCGACCACCGTGGCGGCGGCCTGCACCACCCGGTGCAGCGTCGTCTCCAGCTCGAGGCCCCGGCCCACGGACACGACGGCGTCCAGGAGGACGTCCATGTGCCGGTCCGGGCGGCCCTGCCGCGGACTCACGGCACACAGGGTAGGAGCAGGGCCGTATGCCCGCCCGTTGACCCGCTCGTCCCGATCGGGACCTTCGGCCCGGCCGCCGGGGCGTTCGGCACTGACACGGTCCCCGGCACGCGTGGCCCACTGGTGCGGTCGGAGGAGGACGTCATGGTGACCAGCAGCGTGGAGGTACCCGTCCGGGACGTCGTCGTGGGCGTCGACGGCTCGGAGGGCGGCTACCACGCGATGGCGTGGGCGGCGGGCGAGGCGCTGCGCCTGACGGCGCGGCTCGTCGTCGTGCACGCCTACGCCCAGCCGGTCGGCGTCGGGTCGGTGACGACCCGCGGGCCCGACCCGAGGGGCGAGGCGGAGGCGCTGGTCGCGCGGTCCCGGGCGCGGTTCGAGCGCACCGCCCCGTCGCGGGAGCTCGCGACGACGCCGGGCGCGGTCGAGTTCGTGGCCGTGCGCGGCGACGCCTGCGCGGTCCTCGTGCACCACGCCCGCCGTGGCGCCGTCGTCGTGGTGGGACGCCGGGGCGTCGGCACCTTCGACCGCGTCCCGATGGGTTCGATCTCGTCCACCGTCGCGGCGCTGGCGCCCGGCACGGTGGTCGTCGTGCCGCGGGCCGCCCGCGCCCAGGACCCGCGCCGCGTCGTCGTCGCCGTCGACCCCCGCGAAGCCTCGGACCGCGTGCTCGAGGCGGGGTTCGACGAGGCCGACCGCGCCGGCGTCTCCCTCACCGCGGCGCACGCCGCCGACGAGGGGCTGTTCGCCGGTGCCACCGACGGCGACCTGGCCTGGCTGGAACGCCTGCGCGCGGAGGCGCGGGCGGACCTCGAGGCCCGGGTGGCGCGGTGGGGCGAGAAGTACCCCGCCGTCGGGTGGACGGTCGAGATGCGCGAGGGCGTCGCGCCGGGCGCGCTGCTCGCCGCGCTGCGGTCCGACGACCTGGTGGTGACCGGCGGCCGCGCCGCCTCCCTGCAGGTCGGCCGCGCGCGCAGCGGTCCCGACCGGATCGTGCGCCACGCGCCGTGCGCCGTGTCGGTGGTGCACGACTGAGCTTGCCGCCGCGCCCGTCGACTCCCCCGGAGGGCCGCGGCGGCAAGAACACCGGTCGGGGAGACGCCCTCAGGCGTGGAGCGAGCGCTGCGACCAGCTGGTCCCCAGGGCGCGCAGGACGTCGTGCGGGTCGCGCTGCGTCGCGTCGGTGTAGGCGCGCAAGGACATCACGGACGCCGTGAGCATGGTCGTGATGACCTCTCGCGCGAGGCGGGGGTCGACGCTCGCCTCGTCGAGCAGCTCCTGCACGACGCGGGACCGGATGCCGAGGTCGGGTTCGGAGCACGCCGTGAGCAGGGCGATCGTCAGCGAGCCGGCGTCCGTGCCGACGGTGCCGTCGCCGGCGCCTGTGCTGTCAGTACCCATGGCGTCCCCCTCCGCGGCCCGACGGGATCCGGTCTACCGCACGGGACGACGTCGCGCACGCGGACGGCGCTTGCAGGGCCGGGACGCCGCACGCAAGGATGCGCGCGATGATCCTCTCGCCCGCGCCCCGCCGTCGTGCCGCGCCGCACCTGCCGCCCGCCCTCCTCGGGGCCGGCCTCGCCGGCGCCCTGCTGCTGGCGGGCCCCGCCGCGGTCGCCGACGAGGGGCTCACGGAGGAGTCGCACAGCCGGTACGTGCTGCGGGCGAAGGACACCGAGGTGCGGGCGACGGCGACCACCACGATCGGCAACGTCACGCCCGACCGCGGGCTGACGTACTACTACTTCACGTCGTACTCGATCGCCGTCCCGGCGGGGGCCGAGGACGTGCGCGCGACGAGCGGCGGCGCCGCCCTGCCGGTGCGGCTCGAGGCGACCGAGGACCCGAGCACCCGGTACGCCGTGGCGACGTTCGCGCCGCTGCGGTACGGGCAGACGCGCACCATCGAGTGGAGCTTCGTGGTGCCGGGCGAGCCGGTCCGCTCGGCGGACTACACGCGGGTGGGCGACGGGTTCGCGACGTTCGCCGTGTCGGGCGTGGGGGACGTCGGCCGTACGACGGTCGAGGTGGTGCTGCCGGCGTCGATGACGTTCGACGCGACGTCCGACGCGTTCACGTCGGAGCGGTCCGGGAAGACGGTCACGTACCGGGCCACCGAGAACACCGACTCCGACGGCATCTGGGCGGTCGTCTCGGCGCGCGACCCGAAGAAGGCGGACGAGAAGTCCGTCGACGTGGACGGCACGAGCCTCACCCTGCAGAGCTTCCCGGGTGACACCAGGTGGACCGGGTTCGTGGCGAAGCGGCTGCAGAAGGGCCTGCCGGTGCTGGAGGACCTCGTCGGGCAGCCGTGGCCGGGCGGGCTGGACACCATCCGCGAGGACGTGTCGCCGAAGGTGCTCGGGTACGCCTGGTTCGACGCGGACAAGGACGAGATCGTCATCCCCGAGGACCTCGACACCGCGACGCTGTACCACGAGCTCACGCACGCCTGGCTGAACCCGGACCGGCTCACCGGGAGGTGGCTGTCCGAGGGGATGACGGAGGTGGTGGCGCAGCGCGCCGTCGACCGCACCGGGGCGACGAGCGATCCGTGGTCGACGCCGGACCGGGGCGCCGACGTCGCCGTGCCCCTGACGGCGTGGGACGCGCACCCCGGCGAGCTCGACGAGGACGCCGAGCAGTACGGGTACGCGGCGTCCTACGCGGTGGTGCAGAAGCTGCTGGGCGGGCTCGACGACGACGCGTTCACGGCGGTGGTGTCGGCGGCGCAGTCGGGGGAGAGCGCGTACGAGCGACCGGGGTCGCGGGAGGAGAACTGGGGGCGCACGGACTGGCGGCGCTTCCTCGACCTCGTCGAGGACCGCGGAGAGGTCTCCGGAGCCTCGAAGGTGCTGCGCACCTGGGTGCTCGACGCCGAGCAGAAGGCCGCGCTCGAGCCCCGGGCCGCCGCGCGCGACGCGTACGCGGAGCTCGACGACGCCGACGGTGCCTGGTCGCCGCCGCTCGGGCTGCGCACGGCCATGACCGACTGGGAGTTCGGCACGGCGAAGGACGTGCGGGCCGCGCTCGACGGCGCCGCGCAGGACGCCGGCGAGGTGCAGGCCGCGGCGGCCGCCGCGGGCGTGGAGGCGCCGGAGTCCGTGCGCGCGGCGTACGAGGGGGCGTCCGACGCCGACGCCTACGCGGAGCTCGCCGCGCTGCTGCCGCGGGCCGCCGAGGTGACGACGCGCGTCGGCGCGGCCGTCCGCGCGTCCGACGCGGACCGCGACCCGCTGACGGAGCTGGGGGCGCTGGTGCTCGGCGTCGACCGGGCGGCCGGGCGCGCGCGGGACGACCTCGCCGCCGGCGACCTGGACGCCGCCGCCGAGCACGCGGGCGCGGCGTCCGACCGGGCCGGGCTCTCGACGGCCGCCGGTGCCGGCGTCGTCGTGCTGGTGCTCGCCGCGGGGGCGGGCGTCGTCGCTCTCGTGGTGCGCCGCCGGCGCAGGTCAGTCGTCGTGGAGGATGCGCTGGAAGAGGGCGTGGTCCTGCCAGCGGCCGGCGATGCGGAGGTAGGACGGCGCGGTGCCGATGCGCTCGAACCCGGTGCGCGCGAGCACCTTCTGTGACGCCGCGTTGTGCAGCAGGGTCGCCGCCTGGACGCGGTGCAGGCCCAGGTCGTCGCGGGCGTGCGCGCACGCGGCCTCGACGGCCGCGGTCATGACGCCGCGCCCGGCGAGCGAGGCGTCGACCCAGTAGCCCAGGTGGGTGTTGCGGAACGCCCCGAGCACGACGTCGGACAGATTGACGCGGCCGACGATCCGGTCGCCGCGCTCGAGCACGAACGGCACCGACCGGCCGTCGTCGTGCGACCGCAGCTCCGTGGCGACGAGCTCGGCCTGCCGGTCGGCGTCGTAGAACTCCGGCGGGCGCGCGGGCTCCCACGGCTCCAGGTGCGCCCGGTTGCGGGTGTACGCCGCGGCGAGCGCGGGCCCGTCACCGGGGCGCAGCAGACGCAGGGTGACGCCGGCGGGCAGGGATCGGGACGTCGTGGCGGGCACGACCGCGAGCCTAGCCGCGGGCCCGGGCGCGCAGGGCCGCGAAGGCGGCCCGCACCTCGTCGGCGACCGGGCGCGCCTGGCCGGAGGCGATCCAGGCCTCGAACCCGACGCGGAACGCCGCCACGCCGGCCTCCGCGACCATCGAGGCGTCGGGCTCCGGGACCCCGCGACCGCGCAGGGCCGCCGCGGCGGCGTCGCGCAGCCCGGCGAGCTTGAGGAGCTCCCGCTCCTGCAGGCGCGGGGTCGCGGCGACGACGACGGCGCGGCGGGCCGCGAACTCGCGGCGCTCGTCGAGGACGGCGACGGCGGTGGCGACGGCCTCGCCGACGACGTCGAGCGGGTCGGCGGCCTGGGGGGCTCCGGCGATCGCGGCCTCGACGGCGGCCTCCAGCTCGTGCGAGCCGTCGAACAGCACCTCGCGCTTGTCCGCGAAGTGCCGGAAGTACGTGCGCTCGGTGACGCCGGCGCGCTCGGCGATCTGCGCCGTCGTCGTCTGCTCGAAGCCCTGCTCGGCGTAGAGGTCGAGCGCGGCACGCGTCATGCGTCCGCGCGCGTCGGGTTCCCATCGGGCCATGCGGGACAGTCTAGTGATGACAGCCTCTGACATCAGGTGTAGCGTGAGTGATGTCAGCAACTGACATCACCTGGCCCGCGCCCCGCGGGCCGAGAGGAGAACCCATGCGTGTCTTCGTCACCGGAGCCTCCGGCTGGATCGGCTCCCACACCGTCCCTCACCTGCTCGCGGCCGGGCACGACGTCGTCGGCCTCGGCTACTCGGACGACTCCGCCCGCCGGGTCGAGGCCCTGGGCGCCACCGTCCACCGTGGCGGGCTCGACGACCTGGAGAGCCTGCGCGCCGGCGCCAAGGACGCCGACGCCGTCGTGCACCTGGCCTTCAAGCACGACTTCGACGACTACGTCGGCGCGGGCCGCACCGAGCGCGCCGTCGTCCAGACCTTCGTCGACGAGCTGGCCGGCAGCGGCCGCGGCCTCCTGCTGGCGTCGGGCCTGATCGGCACCACCCCGGGCGCCGTGATGACCGAGAACGACCGCTCCGTGTTCTCCGGCCCGGACGCCCCGCGCGGCGGCTCCGAGGGCCTGGCCCTCGACGCCGCGGACCAGGGCGTGCGGTCCGTGGCGCTGCGGTTCGCGGCCACGGTGCACGGGGTCGGCGACCACGGGTTCACGGCCGTGCTGACGCAGATCGCGCGGGAGCGCGGCGTCTCCGGCTATGTCGGCGACGGGTCGAGCCGGTGGCCCGCGGTCCACGTCGACGACGCCGGCCGGCTCGTCGCCCTCGCGGTCGACAAGGCGCCCGCGGGCTCCGCGGTGCACGCCGTGGGGGAGGAGGGCGTGCCCTCCCGGGAGATCGCGGAGGCGATCGGCCGTGCCGTCGGGGTGCCCGCCGTCTCCGTCGACCCGGAGGACGCTCCCGAGCACTTCGGCTGGCTCAGCCGGTTCTGGGGCCTGGACGCCGTCGCGTCGAGCGCGCTCACCCGCGAGCGGCTGGGCTGGGAGCCCACGGGGCCGACCCTGGTCGAGGACCTCGCTGCCGGCGCCTACGACCACGTGGCGCGCGGCTGAGGTCTCTCAGCCCTGGCGGTCCTCGTCGGCCAGCCGCGGCTCGGTGCGCAGCGCCGGACGCAGGCCCGCCTTGTCGGCGTAGAACGCGCGGATCTCGTCCATGTCGGCGCGCACGTCGCCGGTGAGGCGGAGGGTGGGGCCGAGGCCCGTCGTCATCGTGGTGCGGTCCACGTACCCGAGCGTGACCGGCAGGTCCGCGGCCCGGGCGATGCGGTAGAAGCCCGACTTCCACCCGTCGCCCGACCGCGTGCCCTCGGGAGTGACGACGAGGTGGAACACCTCGCCGGCGCGGACGTGCGCGAGCACGTCGTCGACCACGCGGCTGGGGTCGCGACGGTCCACGGGGATGCCGCCGAGCGCGCGCATGAGCGGTCCGCGCCAGCCGGCGAACAGGGTGTGCTTGCCCAGCCAGCGCACGTCCAGCCCGAGCCGCCACGCGATGGCGAGCATGAGCACGAAGTCCCAATTGGACGTGTGCGGCGCGCCCACCAGCACGCCCGCCTGCGCCGGGGCGGGCTCGCTGCACAGGGTCCAGCGGCTGAGCCGCCAGTAGGTGGCGGCGAGCGCGCGGCGCAGGGTGCTGAGCATCGGGCGACTCTACCGGCCCTGGCGCAGGTGTGATGGAATCTGAACATGTTCAGACTGAACGTGTTCAGGAATCCGGCAGCGCGATGAGCGGCCCCGAGGAGTCGACCCGAGACCTGGTCCGTCGGACGGCCTTGCGGATGTTCCGCGAGCAGGGCTTCGCGGGGACGACGATGCGCGCCGTCGCCGCGGAGGCGGGTGTCGCGACCGGCGTCGCGTACTACTGGTTCGGCTCGAAGGCGGACCTGGTCCAGGAGCTCTACCTCGACGTGAACGAGGATCACGCCCGCCGCGCGGCGGGTGCCGTGGACGGCGAGACGGGTCTCGGCGCGCGGCTGCGCGCGCTGTGGCACGCGGGGCTCGACGCGTTCGAGCCGTACCACGACCTGGGTTCCGAGCTCGTCGCCGTCGCGATCCGGCCCGGTGCCGCCGAGAGCCCGTTCTCCCGGGCGTCCGACGCGACGGCGCGGCTCAGCCGGGACCTGCACGCCCAGGCGGTCGAGGGCGCGCGGGTCCCGGCCGCGCTGCGCGACGAGCTGCCGTACCTGCTCTGGCTGGCCTGGCTCGGGGTGACGCTGTTCTGGGTGCACGACGCCTCGCCGGGGCAGCGCAGGACGCGCGCGCTCGTCGACGGCGCGGCCCCGCTCCTCGCGCGGGTCGTGCGCCTCGCCGGCCTGCCCGGGGTCCGGTCGGTCGTGGACGACGTCGTCCGCCTCGCGGGGCAGGTGCGGGCGTGAGCGGCGAGCGGGAGGGCAGGGTGTGGCGCTTCGGCGGCGACGGCCCGTGGTCGCGGGCGTTCGGAGTCACCGCCCGGACGTGCGCGTGGGCCTCCGGCATCCTCCTCGCGCTGGTCCTGGTGGCGGCGGTCGTGGGCCTCGTCCTGGCCGTCGTCCTCGGGGCCAGGGGCGACGAGGGGGCGGGCTGGGGGACCGCGGCCGGTGCCGTCGGCCTGACCATGTGGATGGTGGCGGCCGTGGTCGTCTGGGTCGTCGGCCTCCCTGTGGGGACCGCCCTGGAGCGGGTGCTCGACGACGCGGCCGTCGCGCCCCCGTGGCGGGCCGCCGTCCTCGCCGGTCTCGGCGGCTCCCTGGCTTTCGCCGCGTCGGTCGTGGTCGGGCTGTGGGCGTGGCCGGGCATGCTGGCGGTACTCGTCGCCGCCGGGATGGCGGCCGCGGGCGTGGGACGCCTCCTCGTCGCGCAACGCGCCCGGTGCGTGCCGTCGTCAGGCAGGCTCAGCTCGTGACGGCGCAGCCAACGCACTCGTCCCGCTCCGCATCGCCCTCGTCGGCTCGGGCGCGGGCAGCACCGCCGACCACGTCCTGGAGTCCGGCGCGGCCGACGTGCGGCTCGTGCTCGGGAACAACAGCCGAGCGGGGATCTTCGACGTCGCCCGGCGGCACGGTGTCGCGACCGCCCACCTCAGCGGCCTCACGCATCCCGATCCGGGCGAGCTCGACGCCGCCGTCCTCGGGTGCTCGACGGCGCCGACGTGGACGTCGTGGTGCTCGCCGGGTACATGAAGAAGCTCGGGCCGCGCGTGCTCGCCCGGTTCGAGGGACGGATCCTCAACACCCACCCCGCGCTGCTGCCGGAGTTCGGCGGCGTCGGCATGTTCGGGGACCACGTGCACGAGGCGGTCCTCGCCTCCGGGTGCAGGGCTTCCGGTGCCACGGTCCACCTGGTGACGGCGGGCTACGACGAGGGCCCGGTCGTCGCCCAGGCGGAGGTCCCGGTCCTGCCCGGCGACGACGTGCCCGCCCTCCGCGCCCGGGTGCAGGCCGCGGAGAAGGCGCTCCTCGTCGACGTGCTGCGGACCTGGCGGCCCTGACCGGCGGGCGTACCGGCGAGTCCGCCCTGGGCGAGTCGTCGCACCGCACAGGTTGTCGTGCCGGGCTCTGTCGGCGGACCGGGAACGGCCGGTCAGCCCCGCGCCGTCAGGGCGAGCACCCCCGCCGCGACGGCGAGCGGCGCGACGACCACCCCCTGGAGCACGACGCGGCGCAGCAACCCCGCGGGCGCGGAGAACGTGTGCCGGCGGTACTGCTGCAGCCACAACAGCGTGGCCAGCGACGCCCAGGGCGTGACGAGCGGTCCGGCGTTGACGCCGACGAGCAGCGCCGCCAGCCGGGCGTCGTCGCCCGCGACGGTGGGGGCGAGGGCGAGGTAGGCGGGCAGGTTGTTCACCGCGTTCGCGGACGCCGCACCCACGGCGGCGACCTGGGCGAGGGCGCCGGCGTCGTCGCCCGTGCCCACGAGCGGGGCGAGCAGGTCGGTGAGGCCGTGCGCGTGCCAGGTGCCGACGACGGCGAACAGACCTGCGGTGACCACGACGGTGCGCCACGGCACCAGCTCGCGCGCCGGGACGAGCAGCGGCACCCGGCGCCATGCCGTCGCCGCGCCGAGCACGACGACGGCGCCCAGCGCCACGGGCAGCACCGGCAGCCCGGCCGCGAAGCCGACGCCCATGAGGACGACGACGGTCGCCGCCGTCCACAGCAGCACCGGGTCGTCGGCCCGGCGCGTCTCCGGCACGGCGAACGTGCCGCGCAGCGCCGGGGCGTGCAGGACGGCGAGCGTGGCGAGCACGACGACGAGCACCGCGACGGCGGGCGCGACCATGACGCCGAGGTAGCCGCCGTCGAACGACGACGCGGCCATCAGGTTGGTGAGGTTGGAGACCGGCAGCAGCAGCGACGCCGTGTTGGCGAGCGCCAGCACGGTGAGCGCGAGGGGGAGCGGGTCGCGGCCGGCGCGGCGCGCGACGGCGACGACCGCCGGGGTGAGCAGCACGGCCGTGGTGTCGAGGGACAGGACGACGGTGCAGAGGGTCGCGACCGCCGCCACGAGGAGCCAGAGCGTCACCGCCCGTCCGCGGGCGAGACGGGCGGCGCCGTCCGCGACGGCGTCGAACAGGCCGGCACCCGCGCAGAGCTCCGCGACGACGGTGAGCAGCACGACGAACCCCAGCACCGGGCCGGTGAGCTCGGCGAGGGAGCGGGCGTCGGCGGCGGGCAGCGCCCCCGACAGCGGTAGGACGACGACGAGGAGCAGCGCCGGCACCCACAGGGGCGGCAGGAACCTTCTCGCCGGGCGGCCGGGGCCGGTCACCGCCGGCTCGCGGGGGGTGTCACGGGCAGAGCGTAGACGTCGCGGGGAAGTTCGGTTGTAGTGATCGACCCCGTGCCGGCAACTGAGGGGTATGAGCACTCGACGCCCCGGGGACGCCTCCGCGCCCCTGATCTTCGCGCTCGTCGCGGTCGGCTGCGCCACCGTCTGGGTGGTGTGGCTGGGCGTGCTGATGCTCTCCGATCCCTCGGGGCCGCAGACCGCCGGCTGGGTGCTGACCGTCGCCGGGGGTGCGGTGCTGGCCGCCGTCGCCCTGCTGGTGGCGTCGCTGCTGCGCGGCCCGACCCGCATCGTGGCGCACGACCCGTCCGGCGCGCGCTGGTCGCTGCGCGCGGCCCCGGTGCCGGTGCGCCTGGCGACGTCGGAGCCCCTCGAGCCCGGGTCTCGTGGCGCGGCCCTCGCCGCCCAGGTGGTGCGCGCCGCCACCCGGCCCGGCACCGCCGAGCGCGTCGACCGGGCACGGGCCGTCCTGGTGCTGCGGCAGATCCTCGAGGTCGCGCAGGAGACCGACGGGACGGGCGGCCCCGGCGCCGAGTGGACGCGGGTGCGTGCCGCCGTCGTGGACCTGACCCTGCGGGCGTCCGACCACCCGCCGCACCCGGTCACCCCGCTGCCCTGGGAGGAGCACCTCGCCGCGCCGCAGTGAGCGGACCGCACCAGCTGCCCGCGGCGCCCGTCCGGCCTGATCAGGGGCTCGCCGGGCGGGCGCCGTCGGCGTCGGCCAACGCCTCCGCGACGAGGCGGTGGCCCTGCGCCTCGAACGCGTCGTCGCCCACCTGGTACGCCCAGCAGGCGGTCCCGATCGCCTCGCGCACCCGGGACCGGGCCCATGCCCCCGGTTCCCGCGGGTCGTGCCCGTACCCGCCGAGGAACGCCTCCTCGGCGCCCGCGTACCGCCGGAACTCCCGCGACGCGAGCCGGTCGAGGTCGCTCATCGCCGGCCGCAGGTCAGCGCGGCCGAGGTCGATGACGCGCACGGTGCCGTCGTCGTCCACCAGCCAGTTACGTGCCTGCCAGTCGCCGTGCGTCGGGACGACGACGGCGGGTGGCGTCGGCCAGGAGCGGATCAGCGTACGGAGCCGCTCCACGTCGCCCGGGGCGATCCGGTGCGGACCGTCCAGCCACCGCTCGGCCCGGGCGTTCGCCCTCGCCTCGTAGCCGACGTCCTCGACGGCGAGCTGCCCGTGCAGGGCGGCCAGCAGCCGCCCCGCCTGCTCGTAGGTGTCCGGGTCGCCGGCCGCGGCGTCGTCCCGGACCAGCCGGCCCGGCTGGTATGTCGTGACGAGCACCTTGGCGTCGACGTCGGCGTGCACCAGACGCCCGACCCGGTCCTCGTCGGGCGACGCACCGGGGTCGTCCGCGAGCCAGGGCCCCGTCCATTCCCGGTGCGCCCGGAGCTCCCGCGCGATGTGGTGGTCCTGCTCGCCCCCGGCCTTGACGACGAGCGTCCGCCCGCCCGCGGCCACGCGGAGCACCGTCGTCTCCACGAGCCCCCAGCTCATGTCCTCCTCGACCACGACGTCCGGCAGCCACGTGCTCAGCAGCACCCGCTGCCGGTCGGAGAGGGCGCGGAGGTGCAGGTTGGCGGGAGACATCCGGGCAGGCTAGCGCTCAGTCCTCGTGCCGCGTTCGTCCTCGGGCGGCGACTCACACGCGAGATCGGTCATCCGGTACGAGATCGGTCGGGATGAGGACCGATCTCGCACCGGATGACCGATCTCGAGGATCAGGCGGGGCGTTCCCCGGGCTTGACGGCGAGCACGGGGCACTCGGCGGTGAGCAGGATGCGCTGCGCGACGGAGCCCATGAGCAGCTTGCCCACGGGGCTGCGGTGCCGCAGCCCCACGACGACGAGGCGCGCGGACAGCTCGGCGGCGACGTCGAGCACCTGCTCCGCGACGTCGCGCCCCATCTCCTGCCGCACGACGTGCGGCAGCCCGGTGCCCCGCAGCCGCTCGGCGAGCTCGGCCAGCCCGGCAGGGGCGGCGTACCGCTCGTCCACGAGGGCGTCGCCGCGGGTGCCGTTGACGACCGCGATGCCGCGCCCGCCCTCACGCGCCCAGGCGATGCCGTGCTCCAGCGCGGCGTCGCCGAACTCGTCGGGCGTCCACGCCACCACGACCCAGCCGTCGGCGGGGGAGGTCTCGTGCTCCGTCATCGGACGGCTCCTTCCGTCTCGGCCTCGGCGTCCTCCGCCTCGGCGACGATCCGCGACTCGGTCCGCGACCGCCACCGCGACAGCAGCGGCCGGGTCAGCAGGACCAGCCCCAGCACCGCGTAGATGGCGATGGCCAGCGGCTCGCTCCACAGGATGGCGGGGTCGCCGCCGGAGATGGTGAGCGCCTCGCGCAGCTTGGTCTCCATGAGCGGGCCGAGGATGACGCCGAGGATGAGCGGCAGCACGGGCAGACCGAACCGCCGCATCGCCATCCCGAGCAGGCCGAACACCAGCAGCAGGGCGATGTCGAACGGGTCGAGGTTGGTGGCGTAGGCGCCGAGGCAGGCGAAGAAGAGGATGCCCGCGTAGAGCTGCGGCCGCGGGATGCGCAGCAGCCTGGCCCACAGCGGCGCCAGCGGCAGGTTGAGCACCAGCAGCAGAAGGTTGCCGATGAGCAGGCTGGCGAGCAGCGTCCACACCATGTCGGCGTGCTCGGTCATGAGCTGCGGGCCGGGCTGGATGCCGTACCCCTGCAGCGCGGACAGCATCACGGACGCCGTCGCCGTCACGGGCAGGCCGAGCGCCAGCATCGGCACGAGCATGCCCGCGGCCGACGCGTTGTTCGCGGCCTCCGGCCCGGCGACGCCCTCGATGGCGCCGTGGCCGAACTCGTCCTTGGCGCCCGCGCGCCGCTTCGTGACGCCGCGCTTCGCCAGGCTGCGCTCGGTGACGAACGACAGGAACGTCGGCAGCTCGGCGCCGCCGGCGGGCAGCGCGCCGAACGGGAACCCGTAGGCGGTGCCGCGCAGCCAGGGCTTCCACGACCGGCGCAGGTCCTCGCGACCCAGCCACGGCTGCCCGACCGGCACGACGCGCGCGGGCTTGCGCCGCAGGTGCGCCGCGACCCACAGGGCCTCGCCGAGCGCGAAGATGCCGACCGCCACCACCACGATGTCGAGGCGGTCCACGAGCTGCGTGACGCCGAACGTCAGGCGCGGCTGCCCGGTGTTGAGGTCCAGGCCCACCAGGCCGATCGTCAGGCCGACGAACAGCGAGAGGAGGCCGCGCAGCGGGCTCGCGCCCAGCACGGTCGCGGTCATGACCAGGGCCAGCACCATGAGCGCGAAGTACGACGGCGCGCCGATCTCGACGGCGACGTCGGCCAGCGCCGGCGCGAACATCGCGACCAGCAGCGTGCCGATCGTGCCGGCGACGAACGAGCCGACGGCGGCCGTGGCCAGCGCCTGCGCGCCCCGCCCGACCCGCGCCATGAGGTTGCCCTCGAGCGCCGTCATCACCGATGCCGACTCGCCGGGGGTGTTGAGCAGGATCGACGTCGTCGACCCGCCGTACATGCCGCCGTAGTACAGGCCGGCGAACATGATGAACGCCTGCGTGGGCTCCAGCCCGAACGTCACGGGCAGCAGCAGCGCGATCGCCATCGCCGGCCCGATGCCGGGCAGCACGCCGACGAACGTGCCGAGCAGCACGCCCACCGCGGCGTACAGGAGGTTCATGGGGGTGAGGGCGGCGCCGAGGCCGTCCCAGAGCAGTCCGAGGTTGTCCATCAGAGCCTCACAGGATCCCGTCGAGGACGCCGGGCGTGAGCGGGATGCCCAGCCCGACGACGAAGCCGTACCAGCTGGCGACGGCGAGCACGAGGCCCACCAGCACGTCGCGGACGACCGTGCGGCTGCCGAGTGCCCAGGCCGAACCGGCGAAGAGGATGGCGCCCGCGAGCGCCCACCCGAGCCAGCTCACGGTGGCGATGGTCAGCAGGATGACGCCCACGAGCTTGAGCACGGTGGGCCAGTCGGTGGCGGTCGTGGCGTCGACGTCCTCGCCCGCCTCCGGCTCGGGGCGCGAGCCGCGTGCCGTCGCGACCGCGAGCAGCACGCTCGTCACGGCCAGCCCGGCGCCGATGACGAACGGGAAGATGCGCGGGCCCACGGGGTCGGCGAACCCGACCTCGAGCGTCGCGGCGTCGACGACGGTGTACACGCCGACGACGAGCAGCACGGCCGCCAGCCCGTACTGGGCGCGGTCGACGCGGGGCGTCGTCGCCGGTGACTCCTCCTGGACGGTCACAGCAGGTTCAACTCCTTCAGGGTGGTCGACACCCGCTCGTCCTGCTCGCGCAGGAACCGCTCGAAGTCGTCGCCGGTGGTGAACGCGTCGGTCCAGCCGTTGTCGGCGAGGGCCTGCTCCCACTCGGGCGAGTCGTGCATGCGGGTGAGGTAGTCGATGAGCCGGTCGCGCGCCTCGTCGCTGATGCCGGGCGGGGCGACGACGCCGCGCCAGTTGGTGAAGACGAGGTCGATGCCGGACTCGGTGAGGGTGGGGACGTCGGCGAAGGCGTCGCCGGCGACGCGCTCCTCGCCGGAGACGGCGAGCACGCGCAGCTCGCCCGCCTCGATCTGCCCCTCGAACTCGGCGAGGCCGGAGAACCCGACCTGGATCTTGTGCCCCAGCAGGGCGCTGGTCAGCGGGCCGCCGCCGTCGTACGACACGTACCGCAGGTCCTTCGGGTCGACGCCCGTCGCCTTGGCGAGCTGCATGGGGAACAGGTGGTCGGGGCCGCCGGGCGACGACCCGCCGCCCACCACCACGGAGCCCGGGTCCTCCTTCCACGCGGCGACCAGGTCGTCGATGGTCTGGAACGGCGAGTCCGCGGGGACCAGCACGCCCTCCTGCTCCTCGATGAGCTGGGCGATCGGGGTGGCGTCGTGCGGGCGGGCGTCCACGCCGAACGAGTACGTGGAGCCGACCACGCCGAGCCCGAGCGTCATGAGGAGCCGCTCGTTGCCCGCCTCGCCCATGAGCCGCGACATCGCGACCGAGCCGCCCGCGCCCAGGATGTTGGTGACCTGGATGTCGCCGCCGGTGATGTCGTCGCGGTCGAGGACGCCGACGGCGGCGCGGCCGGTCTGGTCGTAGCCGCCGCCCGGGCTGTTGGGGATCCACATGTCGAGGTCGGTCGAGTCGTCGCCGCGCGTCACGCCGCACGCGGCGGAGACCGCCACGAGGGTCGCGGCGAGGGCGACGGCGACGGCGGCGCGCAGGCCTCGTCGTCGGCGGGATGTCGTCGTCGACACCGGGTACTCCAGACTGTCGGTGCTGCGGGGCGGCTGTGCCCCGGGTGAGATCGTCACAGGTGCGTGCGGGGCGCGTCATCATTGGGCAACCAAAGGAGGTTGTGGAACTTGCGGTCACGACGTGCGCGAGGCTCCCGGCGCCACCTGACGCTCGGCGGTCAGGTGCTGGCGCTGCAGCTCGCCGTGCTGCTCGTCGTCGTGGCCGCGGCCGCCGTCGTCTTCCTGGGACAGGCCGACGCCGCGTTCCGCGACGACCGCGCGGACCGCCTCGAGGTCGCGGCGGAGGGGCTCGCCGGCATCCCGGCGGTGCAGGCCACGCTCGCCGCGGACGCCCCCGACACCCAGGCGCTCGCGTTCTACCTCCAGACCCGCGCGGCCTACGTCGACGCCCGCAACGCCTACCTCACCGATCCCGAGGGCCGGATCCTCGTCGCCACCGACCCGACCCGTACGGGGGAGCGGCTCGACCTGCCCGCCGACGCCGCCACACGCGCCGGCAGCGGCGACGTCGCCGACGTGGCCGGGCGCTCGATCGCCGCGTGGGTGCCGGTGTACGGCGGCAGCGACCCGGCGCCGGAGCCGAGCGCCCCCGAGCCGGTCGCCGTCGTCGTGCTGGCCGACCCGTACCCGCCCCTGACGGAGCGGCTCTCCGACGCCGGCGGCGACGTGCTCGTGGTGCTCGGCATCGGCACCGCGCTCGCGGCGGCGGGGTCGTGGCTGCTGGCGCGCCTGGTCAAGCGACGCACGCGCGGCCTGGAGCCCGCGCAGATCGCGGCGCTCGCGGACCACCGCGAGGGCGTGCTGCGCTCGATCCGCGAGGGCGTCGTCGTCGTGGGCGACGACGGCGCGGTGAGCCTCATGAGCGACAGCGCGCGTGAGCTGCTCGGGATCCCGGCCGACGCGCCCGACCCGACGGGCCGCCGTCTGGAGGACCTGGGCCTCGACCCCGCCGTCCTCGACCTGCTGCGCGGCACCGACGAGGTGCACGACGCCGTGCTGGTCGCGGGCGACACGGTGCTGGTGCTCAACCGGCGCCGGGTGCTGCACGACGGCCGCCCGTCCGGCACGGTGACCACGCTGCGCGACCGCACCGAGCTGCTGGCGCTGCAGAGCGAGCTGCACGCGCGCGAGAGCGTCACCGAGACGCTGCGCGCGCAGACGCACGAGTTCAGCAACCAGCTGCACACCGTCTCCGGGCTCATCGAGCTGGGGGAGTACGACGAGGTGGGGCGGTTCGTGGAACGGCTCACGCGGCGGCGGGCCGACCTGAGCGACGTCGTGACGACGCGGGTCGCCGACCCGGCGGTGGCGGCGCTGCTCATCGCCAAGGCGACGCTCGCGGACGAGCGGCACGTGGAGCTCGTCGTCGACCCGGGCAGCGCGCTGCCCCGCCTGGACCCCGACCTGTCCGCGGACGTGGGCACCGTGCTCGGCAACCTCGTGGACAACGCCGTCGACGCCGCGGCGTGGGCAGCGGGCCCCGACGCGCGCGGCGTCACGGCGCCGGCCATGGTCCGGGTGCGCCTGGCGCTGGACGGGCCGGCGCACGACGTCCTCGTGGAGGTCGCGGACACCGGGCCGGGCGTGCCGCCCGAGCAGGCGGACGCGATCTTCCGCCGCGGCTGGAGCACCAAGCCGCACGGCGCCACCGGCCGCGGCGTGGGTCTCGCGCTGGTGCACGTGCTGGCGCAGCGCCGGGGTGGCCACGTGACGGTGCACAATGGCGGCGCCCGCGACGGCGAGGAGAACGGTCGCGACGGCAGCGGCGCCGTGTTCATCGCGCGCCTGCCGCAGACCGTCACGGGCACCGGACGGACCGATCAGGGGGTGCAGCAGGCGTGAGCCTCGACGTGCTGGTGGTGGAGGACGACTTCATGGTCGCGTCCATCCAACGCCGCTTCGTGGAGCGGGTTCCGGGGTTCCGGGTGGTCGGCGAGGCGCACTCGGGCGCCGACGCGCTCGCCGCCGTCGAGACCCTGCGCCCCGACCTCGTGCTGCTCGACGTGCACCTGCCCGACATGAGCGGCATCGAGGTGCTGCGCCGTCTGCGCGCGGCGGGCCACGACCTGGGCGTCGTCGTCATCACCGCCGCCCGCGAGGCCGACACCGTGCGCGCCGCGGCGGCCGGCGGGGCCGCGCACTACCTCGTCAAGCCGTTCGCCTCGGAGGATCTCACCGCGCGGCTCCAGGAGTTCCGTCGTTCGCGGGCGGCGCTCGAGGGCCTGGACGACGACGGCGTGGCGGGCAGCCCGGCCGACATCCAGGCCGACATCGACGCCGTCTTCGCCCGCCCGCCGCAGGCCGCGACGCCGCGCGCACCCCTGCCCAAGGGCCTCAGCCCGGAGACGGCGGACGCCGTCCTCGCGGCCCTCGCGGACGGCGCCGAGCTCAGCGCCACCGAGTGCGCCGACGCCGTCGGCGTCAGCCGGGTCAGCGCGCGTCGCTACCTGGAGCACTTCGCGACGACGGGCCGCGCCGCCGTGCGCCTCAACTACGGCACCGCGGGGCGCCCCGAGCGCCGCTACCGGCTGCGCTGAGCCGCTCCCTCCGGTCCGGCGTCGCCCAGCACGCGCGCCGTGATCCGGGGCAGCGCGTCCGTCAGCGCGGCGGGCCGCGGTGTGCGGGTGACGAGCGTGACCCGGACGGCCCCGGGCACCGGTGACGGCACGACCCGGTCGCCCGGTGCGGCGTACCAGCGGGCGGTGAGCTCGGGCACGAGGGCGGGGCAGCCCAGCTCGCGCGCGATGCGGAGCGTGGCCTCGGTGGTGGGGCCGCGGCGCGGGACGGCGCCCAGCGCGGACAGGCGCCGGTGCGTGGTCTCGCCGGCCAGGTCGATGAGGCTGTACACGACCGTGCGCCCCGCGAACGGGCGGCTCCCCGCGGCGAGCGGCGCCACGCCGTCGGGCAGCACGACCACCCGCGGCGACTCGCCCAGCGGCGTGCGCTGCAGCCCGCGCGGCACCGCCATCTGCTCCGCCACGGTGACGATCGCGGCGTCCAGCGTGCCCTCGTGCACCTGCCGGACGAGGTTCGGGCCGTGGTCCACCTCCGGCAGGATCGTGACCTCGGGCAGCTCGAGCTCGACGGCGGTGAGCACCATCGGGCTGAGCGCCTGGATGGTGCCCACGGACAGCGAAGGCGCGGCGACGGCGGCGAGCACCTGGTCGGGCAAAGCGTCCAGGTCGGCGAGGAGCCCGGCGGCCAGGCGGGCGAGCTCGCGGCCGGCAGGCGTGGGCCGGGCGCCGGTGGTGTCGCGGTCGAACAGCGGTGTGCCGAGGCGGCGCTCCAGGGCGGACAGGCGGCGGCTCGCGGACGGCTGCGCGACGAGCAGCTCGCGCGCGGCCGCGCCCACGGAGCCGTGCCGCGCGACCGCCTCGGCGAGCAGCAGGTCGTCCACGCTCAGACGGGAGGTCATGCCCTCAGTGTATGAGCGACGTGCCTGCGTCGCCGTCTACCGGCGGCGGCCGCGGCTGCCGAGGATCGAGGCATGCGTCGTCCCCTGCTGATCCTCACCGCGATCACCTTCCTCACCTGGGTGGGTGCGCGGATCACCGCCGTCGCGCTGCCGCTCGTGGCGCTCGCCGAGACGGGGGAGGCGTGGGCCACCGGGCTCGTGGGCGGCATGTCCGGGCTGCCGCTGCTCACCGTGGGCTGGTGGGGCCGCGGCCTGCGCGAGCGGCTCGTGTCCGGGCGGGCGCTCGCCGTCGTCATGCTGGTCCAGGTCGCCGGGCTCGCGATCGTGCCGGTCGCGGCGCTCGTCGGCCAGGTGGGCGCGGTCAGCCTGTGCGCGTCGGGCCTGGTGACCGGCGTCGCCGGGGCCCTCCTCGGGCCCGCCGAGCGCGCGCTCGTCGCCGACCTCGCGGACGCGGGACGGCACGGCGCCGCGGCGGGGAGGGGTGAAGGGGCCGGCGCGACGGCGGCCCGGTGGCTCGCGTGGCAGGACCTCGCTCACCGCGTGTCGATGATCTTCGCGCCGCCCCTGGGCGCCTGGTTGGTCGTGGCGTGGGGTGCGGAGCCCCTGCTGTGGTGCCAGGCCGCCGTCGTCCTCGTCGCCGCCGGGGCGATGCTCGGCGTGCCCCGGGCCGACGGCGTGCGGGGCGCCGGGAACGTCGAGCGGACGGCGCGGGCGCTCGCCGTCCTGCGCGCCCACCCGCAGGTCGCGGTGGGGATCGTCGCGGCGGGCGTCGGCGGGGTGTGCTGGTTCGGCTTCAGCCTCGGTCTGGCCGTCCTCGGCGTCGAGCACGGTATGCCCGGCGCGCTGATCGCGGCCGGGATGAGCGGGTACGGGGCGACGTCGGTCGCCGCGTCGCTGGCGGCGCCGCTGGTCGTGGACCGGCTGCCGCGCCTCGCGACGGCGGTCGGCACCTGGGCGGTGCTCGGCCTGTCGTTCGCGGCGCTCCCGGCGGTGGTGCCGAGCGTGGCGGGCGTCGCTCTCGTGGCGGCCGTCGGCGGGCTGGCGACGCCGTTCGGGATCGCCGCGCTCAACGCCCTCATCAGCGAGCAGACGTCCGGGGCCGAGCGGCGCGCGGCGTTCACCGCGGAGACCGTGCTGCACTCGGGCGGCGCGTCGCTCGGGCTGCTCGTCGGCGGCGCCGTCATCGGGTGGGTGGGCGCGGGGCCCGCGCTCGTCGCCACCGGCGTCGTGCAAGTCGCGGTCGCCGTCGTCGGGATGGGGGCCGCAAGGCGGCTCCGGGACCGCAGCCGGCGCGCCGTGGGCCCGACCGACGCGCTGCAGGGGCGGGCGCAGGTCGTCCGCGAGGGCGTCGATGCCGCAGGCTAGGGGCATGCGTCTCCTCCTGCTGCGACACGGTCAGACCCCCTCCAACGTGGCGGGGCTGCTCGACACCGGGGCGCCCGGCCCCCGGCTGACCCCGTTGGGCGAGCAGCAGGCTGCCGCCGTCCCGGCCGCGCTGGAGGGGCGGCGGATCGACGCGCTCGCGGTGTCGTCGCTGGTGCGGACCTCGGACACCGCCGGCCCCCTGGCCGCCGCCCGCGACCTGCGGCCCTCGGTGCTCGACGGGCTGCGCGAGGTCGAGGCGGGCTCCCTGGAGATGTCCTCCGCCTTCGACGACCACCACACCTACCTCGAGACCGTGTTTGCCTGGTCGCGCGGCGACCGTTCGCGGCGCATGCCCGGCGGGCCCGACGGGCACGAGTTCCTCGCCCGGTTCGACGACGCCGTCGCGGCGCTCAGCACCGTCAGTCGCGAGACCCGCGACGGCGGCGTCGTCCTCGCCGTCTCGCACGGCGCCGCCATCCGCTCGTGGTCCGGCGCCCGTGTCCGCGGCCTCGACGTCGAGGAGCTGGCGCACACCCCGCTGGCCAACACCGGCCTCATCGAGGTCCAGGGCGACCCGGAGTCCGGCTGGGAGCTCGTGGAGTGGCACCGCGAGCCCGTCGGCGGTGCGCTGCTCGACGCCGTCGTCGCGCACGACCCGACCGGCGAACCCGTCGACGAGTGACAGACGCCCGTCGACGTAGCACCTGGTGACGCTTCGTGCCGAGGAAGCGTCACCAGGTGCTACGTCGACGCGCGAAGGGTGCCAGCATGCTGCTCATGACGACCGTGACGCTGCGCCCGATGACCGCGGCCGAGTTCGACGAGTGGCAGGACGCGTTGGCCGAGGACTACGCGGCGGAGCAGGTCGCCGCGGGCCGGTGGCCGTACGAGGGGGCGGTGCGGCGCGCCCGCGAGGAGTCCGCGCGGCTGCTGCCGCAGGGTCCGGCCACGGAGCGGATGCTCGTCAACCTCGCCGTCGATGCCGACGGGGAGCCGGTCGGGCGCAGCTGGGTGGCGCTGGACCCGCCGCACGCGACGGCGGGGATCGCGTTCCTCTACGACATCGAGGTCGTCGAGGCCCGGCGCGGCCAGGGCCTGGGCCGAGCGCTCCTGACGGCGACCGAGGACGCCGCCCGGCGGGCGGGCGCGACGGCCCTGGAGCTCAACGTCTTCGGGCGCAACGCCGCGGCCGTGGCGCTGTACGACTCGGCGGGCTACGCCGTCGTCACGCAGCAGATGCGCAAGCCGCTCTGACGGTTCGGCGGACCCGGCGCCGCTGACGGGGTCCGCGGTGCTGCCGGTGGCGCCGCCCGGGAGACACTTGGGGGCAGGAATGTCAGCGAGACGAGGAGTCTGAAGTGCCCCAGGGAACAGTCCGATGGTTCGACGCCGACCGAGGGTTCGGCTTCATCGACCTCGGGAACGAGGCGGAGGACCTGTTCGTGCACGCGTCCGAGATCGTCGGCGAGGACGGGCCGAAGCAGCTCCGCGAGGGGCAGGCCGTCGAGTTCGAGGTGGGCGAGGGCGACCGCGGCCCGCAGGCGCGGCGCGTGCGGGTCACGGGCGACCGGGCCGCCGACGCGCCCGTGGGCGTGCTCGGCACGGTCGCCTGGTACGAGCCGGCCAAGGGGTACGGCTTCATCACCCCCGACGGCGGCCGCGGCGAGGTCTTCGTGCACAGCTCGGCCATCGTCACCGGCGGGGCGATCTCCGAGGGTCAGCGGGTGGCGTTCCTCGTCGTCGACGGCGAGAAGGGGCCGCAGGCCGACCACCTGCTGCCCCTCGCGGCGGAGGCGGCGGCGCCGTCCTCGGACGGCGGGGACGGCACCGTGTCCTGGTTCGACGACGTCAAGGGCTTCGGCTTCATCGCGCCCGACGCGGGCGGCGGGGACGTCTTCGTCCACGTCAACGCTCTCGGCCCGGGCCTGACGGGCCTCTCCGAGGGCGCCCGCGTGACGTTCGACGTCGTCGACGGCGACAAGGGCCCGAACGCCCGCGACGTGCGCCTCGTGCGCGGCGCCGGTGCGCGCGGGGGCGCGGGACGCGACCGCGACCGGGACCGTGACCGTGGCCGGTCGGGCCGCCCCGCCGCGTCCGGCGGTCCGGTGCGCGGGGGCGAGGGCACTGTCGCACGCTACGACGCGGACCGTGGCTTCGGCTTCATCACGCCCGACGCGGGCGGCGCGGACCTGTTCGTGCACGTGTCGGTCGTGCAGGACGCCGAGTTCCTGGAGGAGGGCGACCGGGTCCGGTTCAAGGTCCGCCAGAGCGACCGGGGGCCGCAGGCCGACCGCGTCGAGCTGATCTGAGCACCGGTCAGACCACCAGGCTGCTCGGGCCGCCCCGGCTGTTCGCTCACGGCGAACAGCCGGGCCTGCCTGCGGGAATATCGACGCCCGGAGCAAGGTTGAGCCAAACAGACTCAACTTTGGCGCCCACGGTTTGCGAGGCGCGGACGCCGAGATTTACGTTGAGTGCAGTTGACTCAACCTCGGGCGCACAGGCGCCCGGACGTACGCATGGAGGCAGCACACATGGCTCGAGCAGTCGGTATCGACCTGGGTACCACCAACTCGGTGGTCGCCGTCCTGGAGGGCGGCGAGCCCACCGTCATCGCGAACGCGGAGGGGTCGCGCACGACGCCGTCCGTCGTCGCGTTCTCCAAGACCGGCGAGGTCCTCGTCGGTGAGGTGGCCAAGCGCCAGGCGGTCACCAACGTCGACCGCACCATCTCGTCGGTCAAGCGCCACATGGGCACCGACTGGTCGGTCGAGATCGACGACAAGAAGTACACCGCGCAGGAGATCTCCGCGCGCGTGCTCGGCAAGCTCAAGCGCGACGCCGAGGAGTACCTGGGCGAGCCCGTCACCGACGCGGTCATCACCGTCCCGGCGTACTTCAACGACGCCGAGCGCCAGGCGACCAAGGACGCCGGCCAGATCGCGGGCCTCAACGTGACGCGCATCGTCAACGAGCCCACTGCGGCGGCCCTCGCCTACGGCCTGGAGAAGGGCAAGGAGGACGAGCTCATCCTGGTCTTCGACCTGGGCGGCGGCACGTTCGACGTCTCGCTCCTCGAGGTCGGCAAGGACGAGGACGACTTCTCCACCATCCAGGTGCGCGCCACGTCCGGCGACAACCGCCTCGGCGGCGACGACTGGGACCAGCGCATCGTGGACCACCTCATCAAGCAGGTGAAGAACACCTCGGGCGTCGACCTGTCCAAGGACAAGATCGCCCTGCAGCGTCTGCGCGAGGCGGCCGAGCAGGCCAAGAAGGAGCTCTCGTCCGCGACGAGCACCAACGTCTCGATGCAGTACCTGTCGATGAGCGAGAACGGCCCCGTCCACCTGGACGAGAAGCTCACGCGGGCGCAGTTCCAGCAGATGACGCAGGACCTCATCGACCGCACCAAGGCGCCGTTCCACGCGGTCATCCGCGACGCCGGCATCTCCGTCTCCGACATCGACCACGTCGTGCTCGTGGGTGGCTCCACCCGCATGCCGGCCGTGACCGACGTCGTCAAGGAGCTCACCGGCGGCAAGGAGCCCAACAAGGGCGTCAACCCGGACGAGGTCGTCGCCGTGGGCGCGGCCCTGCAGGCCGGCGTCATCGGCGGTGAGCGCAAGGACGTCCTGCTCATCGACGTCACCCCGCTGTCCCTCGGCATCGAGACCAAGGGCGGCGTGATGACCAAGCTCATCGAGCGCAACACGGCCATCCCGACCAAGCGCAGCGAGATCTTCTCCACGGCGGAGGACAACCAGCCGTCCGTGGCGATCCAGGTCTTCCAGGGCGAGCGCGAGTTCACCCGCGACAACAAGCCGCTGGGCACGTTCGAGCTCACCGGCATCGCCCCGGCGCCGCGCGGCGTCCCGCAGATCGAGGTCACCTTCGACATCGACGCGAACGGCATCGTGCACGTGTCCGCCAAGGACCGTGGCACGGGCACCGAGCAGTCGATGAAGATCACCGGCGGGTCGGCCCTCCCCAAGGAGGACATCGACCGCATGGTGAAGGACGCCGAGGAGCACGCCGCCGAGGACAAGAAGCGTCGCGAGGAGGCGGAGACCCGCAACCAGGCCGAGGCCTTCGCGTACTCGATGGAGAAGCAGATCGCGGACAACCGCGACAAGCTCCCCGCCGACGTCGTGACCGAGGTCGAGGCGGACATCGCCGGCGTCAAGACCGCCCTGGAGGGCGAGGACGCCGACGCCGTGAAGACCGCGTACGAGAAGCTCGGCGCGTCCTCGCAGAAGATCGGCCAGGCGCTCTACGCCACGGCCGAGCAGGAGCAGGCCGCGGGTGACACCCAGGCGGCCGAGGACGACGCGACCGCCGCCGCGGGCGCGACGTCCGCTCCCGACGAGGACGTGGTCGACGCCGAGATCGTCGACGACGAGGACGACAAGAAGTGACGGACGAGAACACGCCGGGAACCCCCGAGCCGGAAGGCTCGGGGGACACCCCGTTCCAGTTCACGGACAAGCGCAAGGTCGACCCCGAGTCGGGGGCGGCCCGGGAGCCGTCCGGCGGCGAGGGCACGCCCGAGAGCCCCGACCCGCTCGCGGCGCTCGACTTCGAGCCCGAGGGCGAGGCCGCCGAGAGCGCCGAGGTCCTCAAGGCCAAGGCGGAGGCGGCGGAGCACCTGGACGCGCTGCAGCGCGAGCGGGCGTCGTTCACGAACTACCGCAACCGGTCGCTGCGCGACCAGGAGGCGGCGCGCACCCAGGGCACGCAGGACGTGCTGGTCGCGCTGCTGCCGGTGCTCGACGACATCGAGCGCGCCAAGCAGCACGCCGAGCTGTCCGGGCCCATGGCGGCCATCGCGGAGAAGCTCGACGCGTCGCTGGCGAAGTTCGGCATCGAGCGCTACGGCGTCGTCGGGGAGGAGTTCGACCCGACGCTGCACGAGGCGCTCATGCACAACGTGGACCCCGACGCGACGGCGACCACCATCGCGATGGTGGTGGAGCCCGGCTACCGCATCGGTGAGCGGGTCGTCCGCGCGGCCCGCGTGGGCGTCGTCGGGCCCGAGTGACGAACGAGTGACAGGGAGGTCCGGGTGGGGCGTGCCGAGACCGGCGTGCCCCGCCCGGGCCCTTTCGACGAGGATGATGAGATCACGAGCATGACCAGGAAGGGGGCGTCGTGACAGGTCAGGACTGGATCGAGAAGGACTTCTACTCCGCGCTCGGCGTCCCCAAGGACGCGGACGACGCGGCCATCAAGAAGGCGTACCGCAAGCTCGCGCGCCAGTACCACCCGGACCAGAACCCGGGGGACGCGTCGGCCGAGGCGAAGTTCAAGGAGATCGGCGAGGCGTACGCCGTGCTGTCCGACTCCGAGCAGCGCCAGCAGTACGACGCCGTGCGCGCCATGGCCGGCGGCGGTGCCCGCTTCGCGGCGGGGCCAGGCGGCGGTGGCGGCAACGGGTTCGAGGACGTCTTCGGCTCCATGTTCGGCGGCGGCGCCGGCCCGAACGTGCGCTACCAGCAGTACCCGCAGGGCGGGGCCGGGGGCTTCGAGGACATCCTCAGCTCGATGCTGGGCGGCCAGGGCGGCTTCCGCGGGGGTCGGCAGCGCGCCGGCTTCACGACGCCGCAGAAGGGCCCGGACGTCGCGGCCGAGACCACGTTGCCGTTCCGCACGGCCGTGGAGGGCGCCACCGTGGAGTTCACGGTGGACGGCCGCAAGGTCAAGACGAAGATCCCCGCCGGGGTGAACGACGGCCGCAAGCTGCGCATCCGCGGCAAGGGTCGCCCGGGCTCGGGCGGCGGCGACGCCGGCGACCTCGTGGTCACCGTGCACGTCGCGCCGCACCCGGTGTTCACGCTCGACGGCGCGAACCTGCGCATGACCGTCCCCGTGACGTTCGCGGAGGCCGCGCTGGGCACGACGGTCGAGGTGCCGACGCTCGACGGGCACACCGTGCGGCTCAAGGTGCCGGCGGGCACGCCCACCGGCCGCGTGCTTCGGGTCAAGGGCCGCGGCGTGAAGGCCGCGAAGACGCAGGGCGACCTGCTCGTCACGGTCCAGGTGGCCGTGCCGCAGAAGCTCAGCAAGAAGGCGAAGGAGGCGCTCGAGGCGTTCGCCGCCGAGAGCGACCACGAGGACGTCCGGGCCGGGCTCGCGCAGCGCGCGGCGGAATGACGCGGCGCGTCGTGCGGCGGCGAGGGAGGTAGCGATGGTCACCGAGGACGCGCCGGTGCTGACCGTGTCGCAGGCGGCCCGGCTCGCGGGCATGCACCCGCAGACGCTCCGGCAGTACGACCGCCTCGGGCTGGTCACGCCGCGCCGCACCGCCGGCCGCGGCCGCCGCTACTCCCAGCGCGACGTCGCGCGACTCCTCGAGGTGCAGCGACTCGCGCAGGTGGAGGGCATCAACCTCGCCGGCATCCGGCGCATCCTCGACCTGCAGGAGCACGTCGCCCAGCTCGAGAGTCGTCTCGCCGCGCTGGCGATGCAGCCGGGCGGCCGCGTGTTCACCGCCGGCACGACGGGCGACGTCGTCGTCGTGCGCCGCGGCCAGCGCGTGCGCCGCGCTGAGCGGGCCGAGCTGGAGGCGGAGGAGGGCGCCCTGGTGCTGTGGCGCCCCCACCGCCGCGCCTGACGACTTTCCGCAACGCAATTCTTGGCTAATTCGCGAGGCAATCGGTAAGGCGTTCCTTATTCGATCAGGCGTGAATTCCTTCTTGCATTCGCTGTGCATTTTCGTGCGCGAGGAATATCGTGGTCGAAGGCGGCGAGAGCCGGCGTCGAGCGGCGAGGAGCGCACCATGAGCACGCTGATGGAGATGCCCGAGGTCACCGAGTGCACGGTCGAGGGCTGCGGCTACAACCACGACCACGGCTGCCATGCGGGGGCGGTGACGATCGCGGGCCACAGCGGCGACGCGGCGTGCGCCACGTTCATCCCGCTGAGCTCCAAGGGCGGCCTCGAGAAGGTCGTCGCCCACGTGGGCGCGTGCCAGCGCGGCGACTGCGTCCACAACAGCGACCTGGAGTGCGCGGCGTCGGCCATCCGCGTCGGGCCCGGCCCGGACGACGAGAGCCACGCCGACTGCCTCACCTACGCGCGGGGCTGACCCGCGCGGCGACCCGGGCCGGCCGTTACCGGGCCAGCTGCGTCAGCAGCTCGACGGCGGCCGCGTGCGACGTCGGGAGGCGCTCCACCCACACCCGGGTGGGGCGCCTCAGCACGTCCCCGAGACCCATGAGCGCGGCGTTGCGCTCCACCACCCCGCGGGTGGCCTTGGCCAGGTCGGGCACCCCCGTGTCGCGGCGGGCCAGCACGGTGAACACGCCGTCGGCGAGGGCGGCCATCGGGTGGCCCTCGCCGTAGACCTGCTCGAGGGCGCGGCCGACGGTCGCGGAGCGCGCGGCGCGGTCCCACGGGGCGAGCCCGTCGACGGCGACGTCGACGACGACGAGGCAGTGCGTGTCCGGCACCCCCGGCTCCGCGCCGACGGCGGCGCCGTACGTCTCGCGCAGCCGCTCGGCGAGGTACTCCCGGGTCGGCAGCCCGGAGCTGGGGTCGCGCAGCGAGCCGAGCGCCGGCTCGGAGTCCCGGCCGCGCACCCAGCCGACGGCCACGGCGCGGATCGCGTCGGGGTCCGGCGGGCGGTGGGCGGAGCGGTACAGGCACTCGACGTCGTCCAGCGTCTCGCCCAGGCCGACGCCCGCCCGTCCGCGCGCGGCGCCCAGGCGGTGCGCGGCGGCGTGGGGGGAGCGGCCGTCGTCGAAGGCCTCGACGAGCGCGTCCACGGCGGGGTGGTACCAGTCGTCGGGACGCAGCCACACCTCGGCGAGGCTCGTCGCCCGCCAGCGGTCGATCACCTCGGAGACGTGCTCGGGCGCATCGTTCTCGGGCGCGCCGCGGGGGCCGCTCGTGGACCGGTTCATGATGATGGGACCGCCATGGGTAGCCATCATGACGCAGTTGTCCGCCACTTTCACCGGTAGGTGCCCCGGGATAGCCCTCTCCGCTGCCTGAGGCACGGAAAACTGCGGGAATCCTGCGCTATTCCTGGGGAATTTCACCCCGGGGGCCGGGCGGGGAGCACGTAGAGTACGGGAGTCTGCGCGGTCGGGTGCGCAGGGCAGCCAGAGCGAGGTCGGCCATGACGGACGTCTACGTGGGGTCGGACGACTCGGCGCGCAGCGACGCCGAGCTGATCCTCGACGTGCGCGGCGGAGACCTCGAGGCGTTCGGAGCCCTGTACACGCGGCACGTCCCGGCGGCGCGGGCCGTGGCCCGGCAGTACGTGCGGTCGTCGGCCGACGCGGACGACCTCGTGTCCGAGGCGTTCCACCGGGTGCTCGACGTGCTGCAGCACGGCGGTGGCCCCGACGCGACGTTCCGGGCCTACCTGCTCACCGTGGTGCGGCGCCTCGCCGCCGACCTCGCGCGCGGCGTGAAGCGCACCCGCCCGACGTCCGACGACGGCACGTTCGAGGCGGCGCTCGGACTCGTGGACCCCACCGACGTCGCCACGTTCGAGGGCTTCGAGCACTCCGTGGTGAAGAACGCCTACCAGGCGCTGCCGGAGCGCTGGCAGGCCGTGCTCTGGTACACGGAGATCGAGGGCCGGGCGCCGGCCGAGGTGGCCCCGATCCTCGGGCTGACGCCCAACGGCGTGTCCGCGCTCGCCTACCGCGCCCGCGAGGGGCTGCGGGTCGGCTACCTGCAGGAGCACCTGACCCACGCGCCC
Organism: Isoptericola variabilis; assembly: GCF_050311655.1. Lineage (GTDB taxonomy): Bacteria > Actinomycetota > Actinomycetes > Actinomycetales > Cellulomonadaceae > Isoptericola > Isoptericola variabilis. The sequence goes on along the minus strand of NZ_JBNOZM010000006.1, from coordinate 273,059 downwards.
ACCGACGGCTGCCGCGCGGTGAACCCGCTGCTCGGCGCGTACGTGCGCGGCGGCCTCGCCCGGCGCGAGGTCGCGAAGGTCGACGCGCACCTCGAGACGTGCGCGGAGTGCCGGTCGCTCGTCCTCGAGCTCGGGGACATCGCCCACGGGATGCGGGCGGTCGTGGCCCCGCTGGTCGTCGGGCTGGCAGGGCTCGCAGTCGTGGGAGCGCTCCCCATCGGTGGTGCGCTCGGCGGCGCCGTCGCCGCCGCCGGGAGCACCGCGGGCGCCGGGAGCTTCGTCGGTGGCGGGAGCATCGGCACGGTCGCGGGCACCAGCACGGCCGCGAGCGGCACCGTCGGGGCCGCCTCCGTCGGTGGGGCGAGCATCAGTGGCGGCGCGGGGCTCTCGGGCGCCGCGGCCGGGACGACGGCGGTCGCGTCCGCGGGCACGACGGCGGCGGGAGCCGCCACGGCCACCGCGGCGACGGCCGCGACGGCGGGGACCACCGCGGTGGCGACGGCGGGCACGGCGGCCGCCGCGGGTGCGGCGGTCGGCACGGCGGGCGTCGCCGCGGCCGCGAGCGCGGTCGCCGTCGCCACCGTGGGGGTCGTCACGGTGCTCAACGCGCTCGGCGGCAGCGAGGAGCCGCCGGTCCTCACGCCGGCGCCGGTGACCGTCCAGGGCGCCCCGTGGACGCCGCCCGGGGAGCAGCCCGGCGACGGCGCGGTCCAGCCGGCCGACGACGACCCCGTCGAGCCCATCGCCGACCCGACCAGCCCGACCAACCTGCTCGGCACCACGCTGTTCGCGCCCGTGGCGAGCCTCCAGGTGGCCGCGGCCTCGGCGCCGCTCGAGCCCCGCACGGCGCAGCCGCTGGTCCTCACCGTCAGCAACACCGGGAAGGCGGCCGCGAGCTCGACCGTCGTCGAGGTCGCCCTGCCGGACGGGGTCGACCTGGCGCTGCCGCAGGCGCCGGCGGGCGCCGCCGCCGGCGACCCCCTGGCCGCGCCCGACGCCCTCGCCACCCCGGCCGGCCCCGGCGCCGCACCCGGCACCACCTCCGCTGCCAGCGGAGCCCTGTCGTGCGCCCCCGCGGACGCCACCGGCCGGACGGCCCGCTGCACGGTGGGCACCCTCGAGCCCGGTGAGTCCCGCGACGTCTCCGTGCCGGTGCGCGCACGCGCCGGCGGCAGCTACCCGATCGGCGCGGCGGTCTGGGCGGACGGCGTCGGCCGGCAGGACGTGGCGCTGCCGCCGACGACCGTGCGGCCCTTCGGCGCGGAGCTCACGGCCTCCGCCGGCGACGCGGTCCCGGTCTCCAACCCGGGCGCCGCGTGGGTGCCCGTCGCCGTGCGGAACACGGGTGACCAGCCCGCGACCGCCTGGTCCGTGCAGCTGGACGTGCCCGCGGGGCTGCGGCCGGTGGCGTCGGACGGCGACCTCGTGTGCGTGCCGGGCGCGGCGGGCGACGGCGGTGCGGTCTGGACCTGCGTGGCCCGGCCCGACGCGGCCCCGCTGGCCCCCGGCGAGCAGCGGTCGGTGCGGCTGCGCGTCGTGGCGGACGGCTCCGCGGCGCCGGGCGCGGTGGCGGTCGCCGCCGTCCCGCAGCTGCCCGGTTCCCCCCACACGGTGGGCGGCAGCGCGGCCGTGACGGTCGCGAGGTCCTGGGCGGGGGCCGCGTCCGGCGCGCGCGCCGTCCAGGCCCGGTGCGAGGCCGTCGGCGGGGTGGGCACCGCGTCCGCGGTGGTCGAGGGCACCTACGTCAACCTCACCGACCAGACGCTCACGGTCCGCCTCGAGGCCGCCGGGGATTCCGCCCCGGCCGCGCGGTCGGTGGCGCCCGGGGAGTCGGCCACCGTGCGCGTGCCCGACGGGCTCCGGGTGCCCGCGGGCGGCGCCACCTGGTCGGTCGCGACGACGCTGGCCGGCGAGACGTACCGCACCAGCGTGCCCGCCGGGAACCACTCCTCCGCGGAGTGCTACGACCCGAGCTGGGACGTGGCGACCTCCGCGCAGACGACGAACGTCGACGGCCTCCTGCAGGTGCGCGGCACGCTGACGAACACCGGCACGGAGGCGATGCGGGTGGAGATGGCGGCCGCCGGCGTCACCACGGAGCCGCAGCGGGTGGCCGCGGGAGAGAGCGCCACGTTCGTCGCCGCCACCGACCGCACCGCGCTCGGCGCGGGGGCCGCCGAGTTCCGGCTGTACCGGTGGGTGGCCGACCGCGACGGCGACGAGCCCGCGCAGGGTGTCGTGCCCGCCGTCGCCCCGACGGCGTCGTACGACGCCGCGACGCTCGCCCCCGCCGTCGGCGGCCCGGTGACGCTCACCGCGGCCGCGTGCCGGTTCGACGACGCCGCCGACACGTCGTGGCGCACGGTCACCGTGCCGGTCGACAACACCGGCTCCACGCACGCCGTGCGGTTCGCGGTGACCGGCGGGGCCGGGGACGGGCGGTCCGCGACGGTGGGCGCCGGGGCGACGGGCGCCCTGACGGTGTCCGTGCCGTGGGGCACCCGCACCCTGGCACTGACCGCCGACGGGCGCTCCCTCGCGACCGTCGACGTCCCGGCGTTCGAGAGCTGCGCGACCGTGAGCTGGCCGGACGCGGTGGACGTCTCCGCCGCCACGCGCTGCGTCGACGACCAGGCGCAGGTGGAGGTCGCCGTGCGCAACCGCGGCGCGGTCGCGTGGACGGCGGCGCTCGGGGGCGGGGACGGGACGGCCGTCGAGCCCGGCTCCACCGCCACGCTCCGCACCGCCCCGGGCGGGCTGACGGCCGAGGCCGGGCAGGTGACCGTGCGGCTCGGCCGCGAGATCGAGGGCGCCCGGCGGACCGTGGATCGGACCGTCGACCACGACGCCGTGTCGTGCGTCGTCGTCGACCCGCAGGCGCGGCTGGACCCGGGCGCCGTGCAGGTGGAGAAGGAGCGGCGGCGCTCCACGTCCACCCGGCCGGTGACGGTGGTGCTCGACAACACCGGGTCGTCGGTGCCGCAGGACTTCACCGTGCGCGGCTCGAACGGCGCGTCCGTCGACGTGACGGTGCCCGCGCGGAAGAGCGTGACCGCCGACGGCGGCACCGTGCGGGGGCGCGACGGCGCCACCTACACCGTGCGGGCCGGCGACTGGTCGGTCGAGCTCGTCGTCGAGCCCTTCACCGGCACGACCGGCTGGTGCGCGGACCGGGTGCGCCGGGGCGGCGAGTACGCCGTGGGCGACGTCGCGTCGTGGCGCGGCGCGAACTACCGGTACGTGGGCAAGGACGGGGCGCAGGACCGGCGCCACGGCCACGGGCAGGGCCACGGGTGGGGCCGGGCGTGGGAGCGGGTCGGCGACTGCGAGTACCGCTGAGCCCCGCAGGCCCGGGACCCGTCAGACGATGCCGTACAGCCGGTCCCCGGCGTCGCCGAGGCCGGGGACGATGTACTTCTGGTCGTTGAGCCGCTCGTCGACGGCGGCCACCACGATCTGCACGTCCACGCGCGAGCCGACCGCGTCGTCGAGCACCTTCAGCCCCTCGGGCGTGGCGAGCAGGCACACGGCGGTGACGTCGCGGGCGCCGCGCTCCAGGACGTAGTCGATGGCCGCGACGAGCGTGCCGCCGGTGGCGAGCATCGGGTCGAGGAGGAAGACCTGCCGGTCGGTGAGGTCGTCGGGCAGGCGGTTCGCGTACGTGACGGCCTCGTAGGTGGACTCGTCGCGCTGCAGGCCGAGGAAGCCGACCTCCGCCGTCGGGATCATGCGCGTCATGCCCTCGAGCATCCCCAGCCCGGCCCGCAGGATCGGCACGACGATGGGGCTCGGGTCGCTGAGGCGCACGCCCGTGGTCGTGGTGACCGGGGTGCGGATCTCCTTCGGCTCCGTGCGCACGTGCCGCGTCGCCTCGTAGGCGAGCAGGGTCACGAGCTCGTCGACGAGGAGACGGAACGTCGCCGACGGGGTGTTCTCGTCGCGGAGGACGGTGAGCTTGTGGTCCACCAGCGGGTGGTCGGCGACGTGCAGGCGCATGGCCCCACGGTACCGGCGTGAGAGCCCGGGGCACCTCCCGCGGCTAGCCTGGGACCTGTGACGTCCGACGCCGCGCCCGGCCCCGCAGGCTCCGGCCTCGCGCTCCCTTGGGCCGACGGCGAGTTCCCGCCGCACACGGTCAGCCAGCGGCGTGCGGTGTGGGACGCGCTGATGGGGCTGGCGCTGCACGAGGCGTCGCACGCGCTGGCCAGCGACGACGTGCCCGTGGGGGCGCTCGTCGTCGACGCGGACGGCCGGCTCGTCGGGCTCGGCCGCAACCGCCGCGAGGAGACGGGCGACCCGACGGCGCACGCCGAGGTGCTCGCGCTGCGGCAGGCCGCGACGACGCGCGGCGAGTGGCGGCTCGAGGGCTGCACCCTCGTCGTCACGCTGGAGCCGTGCGTCATGTGCGCGGGCGCGCTCGTCGCGGCGCGGGTGCAGCGGCTGGTCCTCGGCGCCTGGGACCCGAAGGCCGGCGCCACCGGCTCCGTCTGGGACCTGGTGCGCGACCAGCGCGCCAACCACGCCGTCGAGGTCGTGGGCGGCGTGCGCGAGGACGAGTGCGGCCGAATCCTGCGAGACTTCTTCGAGTCCCGCCGCTGACGACGACGCCGTGCGGGCCGATGAGTCCCCACGACGACGGAGGTCACCACGGCATGGACACGACGGGCACTGGCACGAGGCGCACAGCCACGACGGGACGCGCGACGACACCGACCCTGGCGGACTACGCCCGGCACAGCGCGTACTCCGACCCCGGCCCGCACGCCGACCTGCTCCGCGCCGTCGCGCCGACTCCGGCCGCCACGGGGGCCGCGGCGTGCGCGACGATCGTGCACTACCGCGCCGGCCGTCCGGCGCTGACCGACGCCCAGCGCGCCGACATCGACCAGCGGTGGCTGGCGACGATCCTCGACACCGCCGTCGCCCGGCAGGCCGGCCCGCTCGACGCGCCCCGCGACCTGCCGCGACAGGTCGCCGGCTGCTGCCGCGACCACACGCTGTTCTCGCTCGGCGTGCTGCGCGCGCACGGCGTGCCCGCCCGGTCGCGGATCGGCTTCGCGGGGTACTTCGAGCCGCCGTTCTTCCACGACCACGTCGTCGTCGAGCACTGGGCGGACGACGGCGCGGGCGGCGGCCGGTGGGTGCGCTGGGACCCGGAGCTGACGCCCGACAGCTCCTGGGGCTTCGACGTGCGCGACATGCCCACGGGTCCGGGGTCGCCGTTCCCCACGGCGGCGGAGGTGTGGCGGGCGGTCCGCGCGGGCGAGGTGGACCCGGCGTCGTACGGCGTGGACCCCGGGCTGCCGCAGCTGGGCGGGAAGGACTTCGTGCGCGGCTACGTGCTGCTCGAGCTCGCGCACCGGATGCGCGACGAGGTGCTGCTGTGGGACGTGTGGGGCGCCACGCCCGACGACGTCCCCGGCGTGGCGGAGCTCTGGGCGCAGGAGGCGGACGGCGACGCGTCAGCGCCGGAGCCGTCGTCCGACGAGCTCGACGCGCTGGCCGACGAGGTCGCCGCGCTGCTGGTCGCCGCCGACGCGGGCGACGCGGCGGCGGAGGCGGCGCTCGCGGACCGCTACGCCGGCCGGTGGGCCGCGCGCGGGCGGGTCACGACGCTCTCGCCCTCCGGCCGCGTCGGGATCACCGACCTGGCGGAGCGCACCACCCGGTGGGCCCCGGCCCCCTGACGCCTCCCGGGCCGCCGACAGCCCGCGCGCTCCGGCGGGCCGCGCGTGAGCATGGGCAGATGGCTGACCCCGGAAGCCCCGCGTCCGCCGCCCCGACGTCGCCGGCCCGCACCGGCCCGGTCGCCGGGACGCCCGACCAGTCCGTGCTGCGCCGCATCGCCGCGCTGCTCGCGCCGTACAAGGCCCAGCTGGTGCTGGTCGCGGTGGCGGTCGTGGCGGCCGCCGCGCTGACGAGCGTCGCGCCCTTCCTCACCCGCGCGGTGTTCGACGACGCGCTGTTCCCCACGGACGCGACGGGCCAGATCGGCGAGCCCGACCTGCGGCTGCTCGGCTGGCTGGTGGCCGGGCTCGTCGCGATCCCGCTGGTCAGCGCGCTCATCGGCGTCGGGCAGACCTACCTCACGACCCGGGTCGGCAACGGCGCGATGGCGGACCTGCGCGTGGCGCTGTTCGAGCACCTGGAGAAGATGGAGCTCGCGTTCTTCACCTCCACGCGCACGGGCGACATCCAGTCGCGGCTCGCGAACGACGTCTCCGGCGTACGCAACGTGCTCACCTCGACGGCGACGACGATCCTGCAGAACGTCGTCACGGTGGCCGCCGCGCTGGTGTCGATGCTGCTGCTCAGCTGGCAGCTCACGATCATCACGCTGGTGCTCATGCCCGTCTTCGTGGTGATCCAGGTGCGGGTGGGCCGCCGCCGCAAGCGGCTGCAGCGCCGCACGCAGGAGTCGCTGAGCGAGATGACGGCCATCACCGAGGAGTCGCTCGGCGTCTCGGGCGTGCTGCTCGCCAAGGTGTTCAACCGGTCCGACGTCGAGGTGGCACGCTACCGGCGCGAGAACCGCCGCCAGACGCGGCTGCAGGTGAAGAACGCGATGACCGGGCAGACGTTCTTCTCGATCGTCTCCACGTTCTTCGGCCTCACGCCGGCGATCGTCTACCTCGTGGCGGGGCTGCTCATCAACGGCGGCACCCTCATCGGCGGGGAGGTGCTCACCGCCGGCACGATCGTCGCGTTCACGACGCTGCAGTCGCGGCTCCAGCAGCCGCTGGTGGGCCTCATGCGCGTCACCCTCGACGTGCAGACGTCGTTCGCGCTGTTCTTGCGGCTGTTCGAGTACCTCGACCTCGAGCCCGCCATCACCGACCGGCCGGACGCGCGCGTGCTCGACAAGGCGACGACGCGCGGCGAGGTCGAGCTCCGCGACGTGTGGTTCCGCTACCCCGAGGCGCGGGAGGTCTCCGCCCCGCCGGCGCGGCCGGGCCGCGGCGACCGTGCCGCCGGTCGTCCGGCAGCCCGGCGGTCCGGGCGCGGGTACCGCGCGCTCGAGGTGCCCGTCGTCGCGACGCTCACCGACCCCGCCGCCACGTACGTGATGTCCGCGGCGTCGGCGCCCGGGCTGGCGGCCGCCGTGCCCGTCGAGGGCGACCCGGAACCGTCGTCGAGCGCCCCGGGCACCCCGCCGGGCGCGACCGGCGACGACGAGGGCTGGGCGCTGCGGGGCGTGTCGCTGCGGGTGCGGCCGGGGCAGCTCGCCGCGCTGGTGGGCCCGTCGGGCTCGGGCAAGACGACGCTCACCTACCTGGTGCCGCGGCTGCACGAGGTGACGCGCGGCGCGGTGCTGGTCGACGGCACGGACGTGCGCGACGTGACGCTCGGGAGCCTCGCCGACGTCGTCGGGATGGTGACGCAGGAGCCGTACCTGTTCCACGGCACCATCACGGAGAACCTGCACTACGCCCGCGCGGACGTCACCGACGCGGAGATCGTGGAGGCGTGCCGCGCGGCCAACATCCACGACCGGATCATGAGCTTCGCCGACGGGTACGAGACGGTGACGGGGGAGCGGGGCTTCCGGCTGTCGGGCGGGGAGAAGCAGCGGCTGTCCATCGCGCGCGTGCTCATCAAGGACCCGAAGATCCTCATCCTCGACGAGGCGACGTCGGCCCTCGACACCGCCACCGAGCGCCTCGTGCAGGGGGCGCTGGAGCGGGCGATGGCCGACCGCACCACGTTCGCCGTCGCGCACCGGCTCAGCACGATCATGAACGCCGACGTGATCTTCGGGATCGCCGACGGCCGCCTCGTCGAGCACGGCACGCACGCCGAGCTGCTGGAGCGCGGGGGCCTGTACGCGAGGCTGTACGAGGAGCAGTTCGGCGGCGGCACCGTCGAGGCGCGGCTGGAGGACTGCGTGCGGTTCGCCGACGGGACCACGCTGCCCCGCCGCGGTGTGCACCCGCGCTCGGACCTGCCGGTCTGAGTCCTGGCTACAGCGCTGCGACGCGGATGCCGAAGATGTCGCGCAGCGCGCGGCGCGCGGCGTGCCAGCCGCCCATGCCGTGCACGCCGGGGCCGGGGGGCGTCGACGCGGAGCAGAGGTAGACGCCGCCGGCCATGCGGTAGGGGTTCGCGCGGGGCGTGGGGCGCGCCAGGAGCTGCCACATCGTGGCGGCGCCGGCGGAGATGTCCCCGCCGACGTAGTTCGGGTTGTGCTCCGCCATCGCGGCGGCGGGGATCGCGCGCGCGGCGACGACGACATCGCGGAACCCGGGTGCGAAGCGCTCGATCTGGGCGGTGACGGGCTCGGTGACGTCGAGGTCGGAGCCGGCGGGCACGTGCGCGTACGCCCACAGGGGCCGCAGCTCCCCGTCCCCTGCCATGACGCGGCGGGAGGGGTCCGTGACGGTGGGGTCGCTGACGAGGCACACGGGACGCTCGGCGTGCCGGCCGGCGGCGACCGCGTTCTCGGCTGCGGCCATCTCGGCCCGCGTGCCGCCCACGTGCACCGTGCCCGCCCGGCCGACCTCCGGGTCCGCCCACGGCACCGGGCCGGACAGCGCGTAGTCGACCTTGGCGGCCGCGTTCCCGTGCCGGAACGCCGTCAGCGCGCGCCGCAGGCCGGGCGCGACGGCGGGCCCGAGCACGTCGAGCACGGTGCGCGGCGTCGTGTCGAACAGCACGGCGCGCGCGGCGGGGAGGTCCGCCGGCGTACGCACCCGATGCCCCGTCACGACCGTGCCCCCGTGCGCCTCCAGGTCCGCCACGAGCGCCGCCACGATCGCCCCGGACCCGCCGCGCGGCACCGGCCAGCCGCCGTCGAACGACCCGTCCCGGCCGGGGGTCGCGTGCGCCAGGGCCCCGAGCAGCAGCGCGGTGCCGGCGGCGGAGAGCGAGGGCAGCGGGGTGATGGTGTGCGCGGCGACGCCGGTGAGCAGCGCGCCGCCGTCGCCGGAGAACCGGGCGTCCCACGCGCGGGTGCCCTGCTCCAGCAGGGCCAGGGCGAACCGGACGGCGCCCGCCCCGGCGCGCAGCGGGTCGGGCGCGTCGAGGATCCCGGGCGGCACGGAGCGTCGGTCGCCCATGCCGACGGCGACCATGGCCTCCCACTCCTCGACCAGCGGCCCCATCAGGGAGCGCCACGCGGCGCCGTCGGGCCCGAGCCCCTCGGCCGTGCGCCCCAGGTCGCGGTACGCGACGGCGGCCCGCCCGCCCGGCAGCGGCTGCGCGTAGGACACCTCGGGCGTGAGGAGCTCGACGCCGTGCGCCCGCAGGTCGAAGGCACGGAAGAACGGCGACGCCCAGGCCATCGGGTGCACGGCCGAGCACAGGTCGTGCACGAGGCCGGCGGGCAGGCCCGCGAACAGGTCGCCGTCGTCACCGGGCGCGAGGGTGCGGGCACCGCCGCCCACGGTCTGGGTGGCCTCCACGACCGTCACCGACAGGCCCGCCCGGGCGAGGGTCACGGCGGCGGCGAGCCCGTTGGGGCCCGACCCGACCACGACGGCATCCAGCATGCTGCCTCCTCCGGCCGCCGTCGGCGACCTCCGGCGTGGGATCTCCCTACCGTGACGACGTGGGTGCGCGGACTGTCCGGCCGATACCGCGCAGCCTAGTCTCGACGTCATGACCAGCACGGACGCCGCCAGCCGCGGCGTGGACGCCGCCCCGGCCCTGGGCTCGCGGGCCGGGCTGCTGCACGCGCCCGTCGACCCGGCCACGGGCCGCGCCGTCGCGCAGCTCGCCGTGGGGACGGTGTGGCTGGCGAGCGCGGGCGTCGTCGTGTGGGTGCTGGTCCTGGTGTCGTCGGTCCTCGTGCCCGTCCTGGGGCTCGGGCTGCTCGCGCTCGGCGTGACGCTGCCCGTCGGCCGCTGGTTCGCCGCCCTCGAGCGGGAGCGGCTCGCCGCCCAGACCGGCGTCGTCGTGCCGGGCCCACCGCTCGCCGCGACCGGGCTGCCGCGGTCGTGGGCCGGCCTCCGGGCCACGCTGCGCGACGGGCGGGCGTGGGCGGCCGCGGGCTACGCGCTCGTCGGGATGCTCGTGTCCGCCGCCTTCCTCGCCGCGGTGGTGGCCCTCGTCGCCGGCGCCGTGGCGCTGGTCGTGGTCATGGTGCGGGGCGGGGTCGGCACCGTCGACGGCCAGGCCGGGCTCGCGTGGCCGGTCGCGCTGGTCGGGGGCGCCGTCGGGGCGGTGGTGCTGCTCTGGCTCGCGGCGGCCCTCGCCCAGGCGGGCACGCTGCTCGTCCTGGCGCTGGCGCGCGCCTGCCTCGGCCCGTCGGCGGCGGACCTCGCCCGCGCTCGGGCGCGCGACGCCGAGCACGCGGCGACGGCCGCGGCCGAGCGCGCCGCCGTCCTCGCCGAGACGCGGACCCAGGCCGTCGCGGCCGCGGACGCCGAGCGCCGCCGGATCGAGCGGGACCTGCACGACGGCGCCCAGCAGCGGCTCGTCGCCCTCGGGGTGGAGCTCGGTGTGGCCCGCCGGCTCGCCGAGCGCGACCCCTCCGCGTCCGCCGCGGCCCTCGAGCACGCGCACGACGAGGTGAAGGCCACGCTCGCCGAGCTGCGCGACCTCGTGCGCGGCATCCACCCCGCCGTCCTGTCCGACCGCGGCCTCGACGCCGCGCTGTCCGCGCTGGCGGCGCGCAGCCCCGTCCCCGTGCGGGTCGAGGCGTCGCCCGACGTCGCGCGGGCCGGGTCGGCCGCGCAGGCCGCGGCGTACTTCGTCGTCGCCGAGGCGCTGACCAACGTGGCCAAGCACGCGGGCGCCGGCTCCGTCCGCGTGCGCGCCGACGTCGTGGACGACGGCGCGGACGACGGTGGGGACGACGACGCCCGCCTGCGCGTCGTCGTCGAGGACGACGGCCGGGGCGGCGCCGAGCCGTCGCCCGGGAGCGGCCTCGCGGGCCTGCGCGGGCGGGTCGCCGCGCTCGACGGCGTCTTCGAGCTCGACAGCCCGCCCGGCGCGGGCACCCGACTGACCGTGGAGGTGCCGTGCGCATCGTGATCGCCGAGGACTCCGTGCTCCTCCTGGACGGCCTCACCCGGCTGCTGGCCGCCGAGGGCCACACGGTGACCGGCCACCGCACCGCCGACGAGCTCGTCGCCGCCCTGTCGCGGCCCGGCGCCGCGCTGCCCGACCTGCTCGTCACCGACGTCCGGATGCCGCCGTCGCACACCGACGAGGGGCTGCGGGCCGCGCTGCACCTGCGCAGCCTGCACCCGGACCTGCCGATCCTCGTGCTGTCGCAGTACGTCGAGCAGCGGTACGCCGCCGAGCTCCTGGCCCGCGGCGCCCACGCCCTCGGGTACGTGCTCAAGGACCGGGTGGCCGACGTCGACGCGTTCCTCGACGCCGTCGACCGGGTGGCCGGCGGCCGCACCGTCATCGACCCCGAGGTGGTGACGCAGGTCATCGCCCGCAGCCGCCGCTCCGACCTCGACCAGCTCACCCGCCGCGAGCGCGAGGTGCTCGCGCTCATGGCCGAGGGCCGCTCCAACACCGCGATCGCGGACCGCCTCGTCGTCGGCATGCCGGCCGTCGAGAAGCACGTCACCAGCATCCTCACCAAGCTCGGGCTGCCGCCCGACGCCGACGACAACCGCCGCGTGCTCGCCGTGCTGCGGTGGCTCGACGAGAACGGAGCACGACCATGACGTCCACCGGACCGACCGCCGGACCCGCCCCGGTGCCCACCGCGACGGCGCCGCACGAGCCGCACCGCGGCCCCGTCGGCCGCGCGCTGCTCGTCACCGGCATCGTCGTCGGGCTGCTCGCCGTGGCCTGGGGCGCGCTGTTCCTCGTGGACCGCGCGGTCGCGAGCACGACGACGCAGCACGAGACCTACGCCGCGGTCGGCACCGTCGAGCTGGTCGCCGACGGCGACGTGACCGTCCGCGCCGCCGACGGCGGGGACGTCGAGGTCGACGCGATCGCGCGAGCGGGCCTCACGAGCCCCACCTACGGCGCCGACGAGGGCGTCGACAGGCTCGTCGTGCGGCACGAGTGCGAGTCCTGGCGGTGGGTGCCCGGCCGGTGCGCCGGCGACCTGGCCGTCACCCTTCCCGCCGGTACCGCGCTCGTGGTGCGCACCTCCAACGGCGACGTCGTCGCGTCCGGCGTCACCGGGGGCGCCGAGCTGCGGTCGAGCAACGGCGATGTCGAGGTCACGGGTGCGGGCGGCGGGCTCGACGTCGGCTCCAGCAACGGCGACGTCGTCGTGGACCGCGCCGTGGGCGACGTCGTCGCGACGACGTCGAACGGGTCGATCGAGGTGACGGGCGTCGAGGGCAGCCTCGACGCGGACACGAGCAACGGCCGGGTCGACGTCTCCGGCGTGACCGGCGACGTCCGGGCCGAGTCCAGCAACGGCGACGTCACCGTCGTGGGCGACGGCGAGCCCGTGCGGCTCACGATCGAGACCTCGAACGGCGAGCAGACCACCGAGGGTCCCACCGACCCGGGCGCCGACCGCACCGTGGAGATCCGGTCGTCCAACGGCGACGTCGCGTACCTGGCGCCCTGACGTCGGGACCGGTGCGGGCCCGGCGTCGCTGCGCGGCGGTTATCGTCGTCGGCCATGGGGATCTTCTCGCGCCGGACGGCGGCCTCGCCCGGCCCCGCCGAGCCGTTCGAGCTGCTGGTCGACACCGTGTTCGTCGTCCCGACGCGGGGCCACGCGTTCACCGGCACCGTGACGTCGGGGCGCGTGCGCACCGGCCAGGCGGCGGTGCTGCACCTGCCGACGGGTGAGCACGCGGTGACCGTCACGCGGATCGACGTGCGGCGGCGCAAGGCCGACGTCGCCGAGGCCGGCACCGAGGCCGCCGTCTACCTCGACGGGCTGGGGCGCGGCGCGCTGCCCGTCGTCGCGGGCGGCGACGGCAGCCTGATCGACGCCGAGGGGGTCCGCGGCGCGCGGCTGGTCGCGGCCCCGTAGCCGCCCGCCGTCGTCAGAGCCGGTCGGCGAGCGCGACGAGCGTCTCGGTGACGCCGCCGTCCACCTTGACGGTGGCGAGCGGGTCGCCGCGCGTCTCGCCGCGGTTGACGATGACGACCGGCTTGTCGGCCTTCGCCGCGTACCGCACGAACCGCAGCCCGCTCATCACGGTGAGCGACGTGCCCGCCACGAGCAGCGCGTCGGCGTCGTCCACGAGGGCGTAGGCGCGCTGCACGCGCTCGCGCGGCACGTTCTCGCCGAAGTACACGATCTCCGGCTTGAGCACCCCGCCGCAGAACTCGCACGCCGCGGGCACGAAGTGGCTCGTCTGCTCGATGACGGCGTCGGCGTCCGGGGCGGTCTCGATGTCCGCGACCGTGGCGCCGTCCTCCAGCACCGACTCGACGAAGCCCGGGTTGAGCGCGTCGAGCCGCTCCGCGAGGTGTGCGCGGCTGATGACCCGCCCGCACGTCAGGCAGATGACCCGGTCGTAGCGGCCGTGCAGGTCGATGACGTGCCGCGACCCGGCGTCCTCGTGCAGCAGGTCCACGTTCTGCGTGATGACGCCGCGCACCACCCCGCGCTCCTCCAGCCGCGCGAGCGCCCGGTGCCCCGCGTTGGGCTCCGTGCGGCGCACCACCTGCCAGCCCACGTGGTTGCGGGCCCAGTAGTGCCGTCGGAACGCCTCGTCGGCGACGAACTGCTGGTACGTCATCGGCGCGCGCTGGGGCGAGTCCGGGCTGCGGTAGTCCGGGATGCCCGAGTCGGTCGACACGCCCGCGCCCGTCAGCGCGGTCACCGTGCCTCCCGCCAGGGCGCGCACGGCGTCGTCCACCGTGCCGTGGTGCACGACGGCGTCGGGCGGGAGCTCCCACCGCCGGTCCTGGTAGGTCGGGGCGAGCGGTCGGGGCACGGGTTGCACGCCTTCGAGCGTACGACGGCGCGGCCGGGCCCACCTCGGCGTCAGCTCGCGGCGGCGCCCGACGACGACGGGTCGGTCTGGCCGCCCTGGTCGGTGGAGCCGTCGGGAGCGGCGCCGCCGTGGCCGCCGCCCATGCCGCCCTCGGGCGCGTCGCCCGCCGTGGCGGTGCCGACCTCGTCGCCGTCGGCGGTGAGCGTGTACGTGTCGCCGTCGACGATCTCCGGCCCGGAGTACACGACGGACTGCGCGGTCTTCGAGAGCGTGATCGTCGCGACCTGCGTGCCGTCGGCGTCCACGACCGCGACCTCGGTGCCGGCCTCCAGCGTGGCGTCGGCGGTCAGCGCCACCCAGCCCTGCGTCGAGCCCTCGTCGAACGCCTCGGCCATCCCCGACGACCCGACCGCCAGCACCGTGCCGCCGGAGACCGTGCTGCCGCCCGCGGAGTCGAGCGCGCCGTTGCCGCCGTTCGTCGGGCCCTCGACGACGACGTCGCCGCCGCTGACGACCGTGACGCCGTTGGAGTCCAGGCCGTCGCCCTCGGCGTCCACGTGCAGCGTGCCGTCCGTGATCGTCAGCGACGCGCCCTCCTCGACGGCGTCCATGCCACCGCCGCCCTGCGGCATCTGGCCGTCGGCCGGCGCCTGCCCGTCGGCCGGCGGCTCGCCCGTGGGCATCTCGCCGTCCGCCGGGGGCTCGGGCTGCGTCTGCTGGTCGCCGGTCGTGGTGTCCTCGGTGCTCTCGTCGGTGGCCGTGTCGTCCTCGGCCCCCTTGACGGTCGCGTTGAGCCCGTCGTCGGTGGAGGTGATGTCGGTGTCGCCGCCGGAGACGGCGATGGTCGCGGCCTCGATGCCCTCCTCGGAGCCGGTGACGGTGAGGGTGCCGCCGGTGATCGCCACGTCGGTGAAGCCCTGCACGCCGTCGGAGCCCGCCTCGACGGTGACGTCGCCGCCGGTGAGCGCGACGTACCCGGCCGTGGCGTCGTCGTCGGCGTCGGACTTCAGCCCGTCGCCCCCGGCGGTGGCGTCAATCGTGCCGCCCGAGACGACGAGGTAGTCCTTGCCGCGGATCGCGTCGTCGGCGGCGTCGACCGAGATGGTCCCGCTCGCGATCACCAGCCCGTCCTTGCCGGTGATGCCGTCGTTCGCGTTCCCGACCACGTCGAGCGCGCCGCCGCCGGAGATCGCCAGGTCGGCCGTGGAGTACAGGGCCGCGTTCGCGGCGTTGTCGGACGTCGTGTCCGCGTACTTCGCGGCGTCCTCGAGCCGGTTCGTGGAGCCGTCGGCGAGGACGACCGACACCTGGTCGGCGTCCTGCACGTCGATCGCCGCGCCGGTGGAGCTGGTGACGTCCGCGCCGTCGAGCACGAGGCGCACGACGCCGTCGGCGGACGAGTCGACCACGACCTGGCCGTCGTCGAGCGTGCCGGAGATCCGGTACGTGCCCGGCTCGGTGATGGTGACCGTCGAACCGTCGACGGTGACGCCGGACGCCGATCCCGGCACCGACGCGGAGTCGCCGTCGAGGGTGACGGCGACCTCGTCGGCCACGTCCCAGGTCTGGTCGGCCAGCGCCGCGGTCTCGTCGGACGAGAGGTTGTCCGCGAGGACGTCCTGCGCCGAGCGGCCGGAGTTGTCGGTCGCGGAGATCTCGGCGGCGGAGGAGTCGTCGGACGCCGCGGTCGCGGAGCCGTCGCTGCACGCGGCGAGCGCGCCGACGGTCAGGGTCCCGGCGGCGGCGAGCGCCACGGTGCGTGTCCAGAGGGTCTTCTTCGGGCGGGGGATGCGCATGGTTCGGTTCCTTCTCTGGGGGAGTCCGGTGGTGAGGTCAGGCGACGCCCAGCCGCTCGCGCCGCAGGCGGCGCCAGGGGTGGTCGGGCAGGTCGGGCCGCAGGGTGGCGAGCCCGGTCGCGTACTTGGAGATGCGGTCGGGGCGGTGGCCGGCGCGCCACAGGGCACGGTCGGCGGACGACGGCGCGGTGCCGGCCTTGGTCTCGACGACGACGAGGTCGCCGACGTCGGCGGTGCCGCGGCCCGCGGTGTCGCCGTCGGGCCCGGTGAGCCGCCACCGCAGGCCGGTGTCGAGGGTCATGCGGGCGTCGGGCAGCAGCACGGTGGTGCGGCGGTACGCGGACCGCAGCACGGGGGCGAGGTGCGCCGACGGGGGAGCGTCGAGGCGGGCGGCGGCGAGCCGGTCGTCGACGAAGTCGAGCCCCTCGCCGGCCAGCGGGGTCGCGGGCTCCCAGGGGCGGCGCTCCTTGACGGTGACGCCGCGGGCGACGCGCGTCTTGACCTCGAGGAACGTGGTGTTGCCGGTGTCGACGTAGGTGCGGGTGCGGACCTTGAACCGACGGCGACGGCGGCGCGCGGCGAGCCGGAAGGTCAGCAGGTCGGCCGTGTCGTAGTAGGTCGAGGCGTACGTGAACGACCGGTCGCCGTCGATCTCCAGCACGCGCGGGCCGTGGGCGGACAGGGTGGCGAGCAGGGCCGCGACCTCGTCGGGGGCGAGCACGTACTTGCGGTCGACGCGGGTCTGGAGCGCGGCGGTGGCGTCGAGCTCGGCGAGGGCGACCGGCGCGGCGGCCGCGAGGCCCCGGGCGACGGTGACCTCGGCGGGGGCCGCGGCGCTCAACGGGTCACCGCCAGCGCGCCGTCGGGGGCGGCGACGGCGCGGGCGGGCCGGTCGCCGTCGCGCGGCAGGTCGTAGCGGACCTCGACGCGCGTCGTGTCGTCCGCGAGGTCGATCTCCTGCACGGACACGGACCGCACGCGGGCGCCGAGCAGCGCCTCGAGGTGGGCGGTGAGCTCGGCGCGGTCGACGACGGCGCGGTCGAGGACGATCGTCTGGGCGCCGTGCCGCGCGAGGAGCCGCGGGTGGTCCGCGACGGCCATGACCACGAGGATCAGCGCCGACCCGGCGACGCCGAGCCAGCCGCCCGACGTGCCCAGCCCGCCGAGGAGGCCCAGGGCGAGCGCGGCGAAGTAGTACGCGACCTCGCGCTGGGACAGCTCGTCGGACCGCAGCCGGATGATCGACAGCACCCCGAACAGGCCCAGCCCGAGCCCGGCGGCGATCGAGCTGGACGCGAGCACGGCCGACACCGCCAGCACGCCGACGTTGACGCCGAGGTACGCGACCACGAGGTCGCGGCGGCGGTGCCGGGGGAAGTAGAGGCCGAACGTCAGGATCGCGACGGCGACGAGGTCGACGGCGTACAGGGCTGCGGGAGGCATGCGGGCTCCGGGAGGTGGGGGACCGGTCGCGGTCCGTGGGTGGGAAGGACACCCAGTGGACACCCCCCGTTCAGGTGGGCGCTGGGGGCTCCCTGGGAATCGGCTCGGAGCGGTGGGCGGTCGCTGAGAACGCCGCTGAGCAGGCCCGACGTGCGGGCACCCGCCGGACGTGCTGATCATCGGGGCGTGACGCAGCAGACAGGACGACGACGGCTCGCGGGCGGAGGCCGTGCTCTCGTCGTCGTCCTCGTGACGCTGCTGGCGAGCACGGGGTGCGTCGCGAGCCGGCAGGAGCCCGGGCAGGCGACGGCGGCCGTGGCGGACGCGCTCGCCGAGGCCGGGTCCGCGGGCGAGACCGCGCGGATCGCGGTCGGCCTGCTCGACGAGGGCCGGGTCACCGGACCCGTCGCCGACACGGTGCTGCTGGACCAGCTGCGCGTGCTCGACGACGCGGAGTCGGCGCTCACGACCCTCGTGCCGCCCGACGCGGCGACGGCGGCCCGCCGGACCACCGGCCTGGACGCCGTGGGCGACGTCTCGGACGCCGTCGTCGCGGCGCGCTCCTGGGTGGCCGTCCGGTCCGGGGGAGACCTCGCCCGGGGTGCCGCCGAGGACACGGGCGTCCCCGCCTCGGCCGACGAGCTGCTGGCCGACCTCGCGTCGGCCCTCGACGCGGCGGACGCCGCCCTGGCCGAGGCGGGCGGGCCGTGAAGAAGCTGCTCGCCGCCGCGCTCGGCATCCTCACCGCCATCGGCGGGTTCGTCGACATCGGGGACCTGGTGACCAACGCCGTCGTCGGGTCCCGGTTTGGCATGTCGCTCGCCTGGGTGGTGGTGCTCGGCGTGGTCGGCATCGTGCTGTTCGCGAGCATGTCCGGGCGGGTCGCGGCGGTGAGCGGCCGCGCCACCTTCGAGATCGTCCGCGAGCGCCTCGGGCCGCGGGCCGCGGGCGCGAACCTCCTCGCGTCGTTCGCCATCAACCTGCTCACGCTCACCGCGGAGGTCGGGGGCATCGCGCTCGCGCTGCACCTGGCGAGCAGCGTGGAGCCGCGGCTGTGGATCCCGGTGGCGGCGCTCGCGGTGTGGCTCGTCCTGTGGCGCGTGAAGTTCCAGGTGCTGGAGAACGTCGCCGGCCTCATGGGGCTGCTGCTCGTCGGGTTCGCGATCGCGCTGTTCCAGCTCGGCCCGGACTGGGGCGAGCTGCTGCGGCAGGCCGTGCCGCCGTCGCCGCCCGGCACGGAGCACCCGGCGTCGTACTGGTACTACGCCGTCGCGCTGTTCGGCGCGGCGATGACGCCGTACGAGGTGTTCTTCTTCTCGTCCGGTGCCGTCGAGGAGCGGTGGACCACGAAGGACCTCGGCACCAACCGGCTCAACGTGCTGCTCGGCTTCCCCCTGGGAGGCCTGCTCTCGCTCGCGATCGCGGCGTGCGCCGCCGTCGTGCTGCTGCCGGCGGGCATCGAGGTGTCGTCGCTGTCGCAGATCGTGCTGCCGGTCGCGCAGGCGGGCGGGGTGCTGCTGCTCGCCGTCGTCATCCTCGGGATCGTCGCCGCGACGTTCGGCGCGGCCCTGGAGACGGCGCTGTCCAGCGGGTACACGCTGGCGCAGTACCTCGGTTGGTCGTGGGGCAAGTTCCGCCGGCCCGCCCGGGCGGCGCGCTTCCACCTCACGATGATCGTGGCGCTGCTGCTCGCCGTCGGGATCCTCATGACCAGCGTGGACCCGGTGGCGGTGACGGAGATGTCGGTGGTGTTCTCCGCCGTCGCGCTGCCGCTGACGTACGTGCCGATCCTCGTGGTCGCCAACGACCCGGAGTACATGGGCGAGCACGTCAACGGGCGGGCGGTCAACGCGCTGGGCACGGTGTACCTGGTGATCGTGGTCGTCGCGGCGGTCGCGGCGATCCCCCTGATGATCGCGACGGGAGCGGGGTCATGAGCGACCCGAGGGGAGAGGTGCGCCTCGTCGACGCCCGCCTGCACCTGCTGAGCCGGCAGGTGCTCGACGTCGACGGCGAGCCGGCGGGCGTGGTCGACGACCTGGCCCTCGCGGGCCCGGACGGGGCCGAGGTCGAGGCGGGCCGGGACGTGCACGTCGACGCCATCCTCGTCGGCCCGGTGCTGGCGACGCGCCTCTTCGGCGGGCGCGTGCCCGACAGCCGCCTGCCCCGCATCGCCTGGGACGACGTCGGGCACGTCGGCACGGCGATCGAGCTCACCGTGCCGTCCGACCGGCTCGACGCCGTCTGGGTGGAGCGCTGGGTGCGCGACCGGCTGATCGCCCGCATCCCGGGCGGCCGCCACGACCCGGAGGCCGGCGCATGAACGTCGGCGACCTCCTCGACGCGCGCGTGCTGGGGCCGGACGGCAAGGCCCTGGGCGTCGTCGTCGACGTCCGCCTGGCGCTCGAGGTCGTGGACGAGCCCGAGGGCGGGCCGGGCGCGGGCGAGGACCGCGAGGAGGCCGAGCACGACGCCCCGCTGAGCGCGCAGGCGCGTCGCGACGCCGTCGGCGGGGCGCGCCTGGTCGGGCTGCTGGTCGGGCCGCGCGGCGCCGGGTCGTTCCACGGGTACGAGCGCACCGACGTCCGGTCGCCGTGGCCGGTCCCGCAGCTCGTGCGCCGCCGGCACCGCGGCACATTCCTCGTGCGCTGGGAGGACGTCGCGGCCCTCGAGGCCGACCCGGCCGCCGACGACGGGACCCCGCGCGTGCGCCTCGCGCCGGGCTACGCCGAGCTGCCCGCGGCCCTCGGATGACCCGAGGACGGCGCCGGGCCGTCGCGGCCGTGCACGACGCCTGGGTGCGGCACCCGCGGTGGTCGCTGGCGCTGCGGGGCGCGCTGGCGGCGGCGCTCGCCTGGCTCGTCGGGGTGCTCGCGCCGCCGCCGCTGTCGGACTACCCGTACTACGCCCCGCTGGGCGCCGTGATCGCCACGACGAGCACGCTGGCCCGGTCGGTGCGCGAGTCGGCGCAGACCGTGGGGGCGCTGCTGCTCGGCGCCGCCATCGCGCTCGTCGTCGACGCCGTGCTCGCGCCCGGCGTGCTGTCGGTCGCGCTGGTGGTGGGGCTGGCGCTGCTCTGCGCGGGCTGGCGGGGGTTCGGCGCCCAGGGGGCGTGGGTGGCGAACGCGGCCGTCTTCGTCCTCGTCCTCGGCCAGGGCGACGACGTCGCGTACGTGGGAGCCTTCGCGGGCCTCGTCGTCGTGGGGGCCGCGATCGGGACGGGCGTGAACCTCCTCCTGCCGCCGCTCCTGCTCACGCCGTCGGCCCTGGCGCTCGGGGCGCTGCGCGACGCCCTCGTGGACCAGCTCGAGGACCTGGCGGGCTGGCTCGACCACGAGGGCCCGCTGGACGCGGAGGAGTGGGAGCGGCGACGGCACGCGCTCTTCCCGACGATCGAGGGCGCAAGGGCGGCGGTGGACCGCTCGGGGGAGGCGTCCCGCGGCAACCCGCGGGCCCGGCGGCACGGCGAGCGGGTCCGGGCGCAGGCCCGGCAGGCGGAGGCGCTCGGCACCGCGGCCGAGGTGGTCGACGAGGTGGTGCGGCTGCTCGTCGGCTGGGAAGGAGCGGGCCGCGACGACGTCGCGCTGGGCCCGCGGCTGCGCCCGGAGCTCGCGGACGCCCTGCGGTCCTACGCCGACGCCCTGCGCGGGGAGGACGATGACGCCGACGTCGATCCCGGCGTGGGGCTCGCCCGGTCCCTCGACCGGTTCCACGCCGTCGTCCGCGACGCGCGCACCCGCTCCGGCGACGACCTTCTCGTGGCCGGGGCGCTGGTCGTCGTGCTGCGGCGGGGCGCCGACGCGCTGGACGGTTGAACGTCGCCTGCGGCACCGGTGGTGTCTTTTCGCGCCGAAGCGGCTACGGTCGAGGGGAGTCATGAGGCGGCTCTAACTCCAGCGGCGTGATCCGCCAGGTCAGGAGGATCCACATGACCGACACGACATCGTGGGACATCGAGGGCACGTTGGCCCTCGGCACGAGCCATCCGGTGGGCCGGTACCGCCACGACCTCGTCACGGGGCGTTGGTGGTGGTCGGACGAGACGTACCGCATCCACGGCTTCGAGCCGGGCGACGTCGTCCCCACCACCGCGCTGATCCTGGCGCACAAGCACCCCGACGACCGCGACCGGGTGAGCCAGGTGCTCCAGCGCGCGTGCACCACCGGCGAGCCCTTCAGCAGCGTGCACCGCATCATGGACGCCCACGGCGACGAACGGACCCTCGCGGTCGTCGGGGAGGGGCGCCGGGACGCCACGGGGAGCGTCTGCGAGCTGGTCGGTTACTTCACCGACGTCACCCCCGCGGTCGCGCGCATCGCCGACGTGCGGGCGACGGCGAGCATCCGCGCGTCCGCCGCGCACCGCGCGACGATCGAGCAGGCCAAGGGCGTCGTCATGTGCGCGCTCCGCACCGACGTCGAGGGCGCCTTCGAGTGGCTTCGGGAGGCCTCGAACCACTCGAACCTGCCGCTGCGCGACATCTCGGCGCGCATCGTGGAGCTCGCGGCGAGCGGCAACGGCGACATGCGCCAGGTCGCCGAGACGATGGCCGACCTGCTCCAGAACCGCTCCGAGCGCCGCCCAGGGTAGGGGGGCTCAGCGGCTCCCGGGCACGTGCCGGGGCTCGCGCATCGCCTGCGCGAGGTGGCCGCCGAGGTACCCGCCCGCGCCGACCGCGCCCATGCCGGCCAGGCTGAGCAGGGTGCCGAGGCCGGTGCGGCCGCGCCGCCGGGCACCCCACGACGCGAGCGCCAGCAGCGTGCCGACGCCGTTGCACGTGGCGTGCACGACGGCCACGCGCCGGGCCCGCACGCTCAGGGCGCGGAAGTCCGCCAGGCCCGTCAGCGCCGTCGGCGGCGCGGCGAGGAGCCCGAGGCCGACCAGCCGCCGGGCGGCGTCGGCGTGCCCGGGCGGGCGCGTGACATCGAGCGCCACCGCGCTCGTCCACAGCCCGATGGGCAGATCGGTGAGCACGCTGTGCACCGGGTGGCCGACGGATCGGCCGCGGAGCTCGTCGCGCACGCGCCCGGGCGAGGGCACCACCGTGCGGGAGATCCGGTCGTAGATGCTCGCCAGCGGGTCGAGGCGCTCCGCGCGCTCCAGCTCGGCGGTGAGGCGCGGCAGCGGCGGGTCGGTGGGCGGAACTGCGGGCTGGTCTGCAGCCATGGTGCCTCCTCCTGGCGTCGACGCCACGTCTCGACGCCTCCCTCGACCGTAGGGCGGGTTCCCGGTGCTCGCCGTCGCGGGCCCGGGTGCGGGCTACGCGGACCCGCCCCAGGCTGGGACGACGTGCCGAGACCGAGGAGGACCGCATGACCGAGCACCCCACCGACGACCCCACGACCGAGGACCGCGCGGACCGGGACGACCCGCGCCACCAGGCCGAGCGCGAGCGGGCCGTGCACGACGCCGGTGACGGCAGCGCCGCCGACGTCGAGGCCGTACCCGGCGAGACGCCGAAGGACGACCCCGACGAGGAGGGCGAGGACCGCTTCGACGCCGGGTGACGGCGGATGCGGGTGTCGGCGGGACGGGTCGTGACGGATCGGAACGGGGGAGCGGTGGCCGTCCCCGGCCGCGGGCGCTAGCGTGAAGGTCCGGCGTCAGGAAGCGGCACCGACCCTCCCCCATCGGAGGTCACGATGACGACGACAACTCCCGCCGACACCGACCATCTCGTCTCCGCGCTCGCGGTCGGGACCCACCTGCTCACGGGCTCCTACCGGGCCGAGGCGGGGACGGGGCGGTGGTGGTGGTCCGACGAGGTCGACACGATGCTCGGCCACCAGCCCGGGGCGCTCGAGCCCGGCCCGGAGACCCTCGAGGCCAAGCTGCACCCCGACGACCGCGACCGCGTGGTGCACGACGCCGCCCGCGCGCTCGGCTCCGGCGGGCCGGTCGTGACGGCCCGGCGCGTGGTGGACGCGCACGGCCGCACGCGCACCCTGCTGGTCACGGCGCAGGCCCGGCGCTCCCGCGGCGACGGCCCGCCCGAGGTGGCGGGGTACGTCGTGGACGTCACGCCGGTGCAGCGCGAGGCCGTGCAGCGGGACGTCCGCCGCGCCCTCGACAGCGCCTTCGTCTCCGCGGCCTCGATCGAGCGCGCCAAGGGCGTGCTGATGGCGGTGCACGGCGTGGACGAGGACACGGCGGAGAACATGCTCACCGAGGCGGCGGGCGCGACCGGCGCCACGCTGCGCGAGACCGCGACGCAGCTGATGGCGCAGCTGGCCGCCGGCGACGGCTTCGGCCGGCTCGCCAAGCAGGCCGTCCGGGAGGCCCTGGCCGCCGTGCAGCCCGCCAAGCGCCCGCACGTGCACGAGGCGCAGCTCGCGCGCCGTCGTGCTGCGTGACGACGCACCGTACGGACGACCCACGACACGAGGAGGACAGCATGGCCGACGACCAGCAGTCGTTCCCCGCCCAGCAGCAGGAACCGCCGGGACTGACCGGCGCGATGACCCCGACCCCCGACCACGGCGAGGAGAGCTACCGCGGCTCCGGCCGGCTCGACGGGCTGCGCGCCCTGATCACCGGCGGGGACTCCGGCATCGGGCGGGCCGTGGCGATCGCGTTCGCGCGTGAGGGCGCGGACGTCGCGATCGGGTACCTGCCGGAGGAAGAGGAGGACGCGCAGGAGACGGCGCGCTGGGTCCGGGAGGCGGGCCGGAAGGCCGCGCTGCTGCCCGGCGACCTCACCGACGAGACGACGGCGCGCGGCCTGCCCGACAGGGCCGTGGCGGAGCTCGGCGGGCTCGACGTCCTCGTGAACAACGCCGGCTTCCAGATGGCGCGTCGTGACTCCGTCGAGGACATCACCACCGACGAGATCGACCGCGTGCTCAAGACCAACCTGTACGCCCTGCTGTGGGTCACGCAGGCGGCGCTGAAGCACCTGGGTGAGGGCGCGAGCATCATCAACAACTCGTCCATCCAGGCGTACGAGCCGTCGTCGTCGCTGCTCGACTACGCGTCGACGAAGGCGGCCATCAACAACCTCACGGTGAACCTGGCGGCCGAGCTCGGGGAGCGCGGCATCCGCGTGAACGCCGTCGCGCCGGGGCCGATCTGGACGCCGCTGCAGCCGGCCACCCAGCCGGAGGAGAAGGTGCAGAAGTTCGGCCAGGACACGCCGCTCGGGCGGGCGGGGCAGCCGGCGGAGGTCGCGCCGGCGTTCGTGTTCCTCGCCTCGCCGCGCGACGCCAGCTACGTGTCCGCGACCGTCGTCGGCGTCACGGGCGGCAAGCCGGTGTTCTGACCGTCGCTGTGATCGTGAGGTGACGGCGTGGCGCTGCACGTGCCGGACGGCCCGGTCACGCTCGACGACGTCCCCCGGCTGCGGTCGCTGGGGGACGTCGTCGAGCTGCTCGCCGTCACGACGCCGCTGTACGTGCGCTTCAGCGCCGGGCCCGTGGCGGACGCCGGCACCGAGAGTCGCGACCACGAGAGCGGGTGCCTGCTGCCGGGTCTCAGCGTGAACCCGCTGGACCCGGAGCCGTGGTGGGACCGCCCCGTGGAGCACTGGGTGGCCCGGCAGCTGTGCCAGTACGCGCACCTGATGACGCCGGAGCGGTTCCCGTGGGTGCTCACCGGGGACGTCGTCGGTCGTGGCCCCGACAGCGAGCCGCTGCTGGACTCGACCACCCCCGTGGCGTCCATCGACCGCGCCGTCGTGGACGAGGCGGCCGCGCTCTACGAGCGCGTCTTCGACCCGGGCAACGACGGCACCTGACCGGTCTCACCCCGTCTGACCTGGGATCGGGCTGTCCAGGGCCTGGCCGTTCCGTGCCGTCCACGCTATTGTGCAGGAGCCCGAACAAATCCTGATCCGGGTGCGCCCGGAGGAAGCAACGAGGCTCCCGATGAGACACCGACCGTCCCCGCGCCGCCACGGCGCCCTCACGCTCGCCGCGGCCGTCGCCGTCGTCGGGCTGACCGCCGGCGGGGCCTCCGCCGCCCCCGCGCCGTCGACCCCGCCCCTGCCCGGCGCCGCGTCCGTGCACGACGCCGACGGCGTCAACGGGTTCAAGACCCCCGCGTACTTCCCGGGCTGGGGCCCGCAGGACGTCGGGTTCGAGGTCGCCGACCTGCAGCGCTCCGGGGCGGTCGAGGACCTCACCCACCTCAACTACGCCTTCGGCAACGTCACGACCGACCTCGTGTGCGACATCACGGACCGCGTCGACCCCGACGAGGGCGAGATCGACCCCGAGACCGGCGAGCCGGTGGGTCACATGGAGGGCGACCCGCTGAACGACTACGTGCAGCTCAAGGGCGCCGGCCAGGCCGTGGACGGCGTCGCGGACAGCGCGGACCAGGCGCTCGCCGGCAACTTCAACCAGCTCAAGAAGCTCAAGGCGGCCAACCCCGGGCTGAAGGTGCTGATCTCGCTGGGCGGCTGGACCTGGTCGGACAACTTCTCCGAGGCGGTGAGCAGCCCGGAGAACCGGCAGCGGCTGGTCGACTCGTGCATCGACCTGTACCTCGACGGGAACCTGCCCGTCGTCGACGACCCGGAGCACGGCGCCAAGGGCGGCGACGGCGTCGCGGCAGGGATCTTCGACGGGTTCGACATCGACTGGGAGTGGCCGGTCGTGGGCGGGGAGCACCCGAGCGACCACCCGGAGGCGGACAAGGAGAACTTCCTGGCCTTCGCGGAGCTGCTTCGCGCCGAGCTCGACGCGCGCGCCGCGACCACCGGCGAGGACTACCTCATCACCGGCTTCGCCCCGGCGTCGTGGGCGGGGCGCACCGAGGGCGGCTGGGTCGACCCGCGGCTCGCCGCCGTCGTCGACTTCCTCAACATCCAGGGCTACGACTACGTGGGGCCGTGGCAGGCGGGCAGCACCGGTCACCAGGGCAACCTGCACGAGTACCCGTCGTACGCCGACCCGAGCCAGTCGGCGAACTGGGGCCTCGCCGCCGACGGCCTCATGAACGCCTACAAGAACGCCGGGTACCGCGGCGACCAGCTCGTGCTGGGCTTGGCCGCGTACGGGTACGGGTGGAAGGGCGTCGACGACCCGACGCCCGGCGCGCCCGCCAGCGGCGGCTGGCTGCCGTTCACGTACTACGCCCAGCTCCAGGACCGGTTCGCCGACGGCGGCTTCACCGAGCACTACGACGAGCAGGCCGGGCAGAGCTACTACTACAACGGCGACGAGTGGTGGACGCTCGACACCCCCCGCTCCGTGACGGCCAAGGCCGAGTGGCTCGCCGAGAACGGCTTCGGCGGCGCCTACCTGTGGGACATCGCCGGCGACGCCGACCGCGACCTCAGCTCCGCGCTCGTGCGGACCTTCCAGGCCGCGACGCCCGGCCCCCTCGTCGACGGCGACGGTGCCGCCCCCTGGTACCCGACGGGCGTCTACGAGACCGGCGACGTCGTCTCGCACGACGGCGTCGAGTACGCCGCGAAGTGGTGGACGCGCGGCGTCGCCCCCACGTCGGTGGCGGCCAAGAAGGACCCGTGGAAGGTCGTCGGCCAGCACGGCGACCACCCCGTCGCCGCCGAGGACTGCGGCCCGGTGTTCGACGCGGGCGCGACGTACTCCACCGGCGACGTCGTCTCCCGCGCCGGCGTGAACCACACCGCCCAGTGGTGGACCCGCGGCGAGCTGCCCGGCAGCGACGTCAAGGGAGCCTGGGACGCCGGGGTGCCCTGCGTCTGACATGACGATCCCCGCGAGGTAGTGCCTCCCGTCGTCCGGTAGTGCGCGCCGTGCACGACCGGAGGACGGGAGGCACTACCGGACGGCTTCGGACGCCGGATTTCGGGTCTGCCGATCCATTGGGTATCCTCGGTGGGCCGGTTCGTCCGGCGAGGTAGCGTGTCCGAGCGGCCTAAGGAGCACGCCTCGAAAGCGTGTGTGGGTGAAAGTCCACCGTGGGTTCAAATCCCACCGCTACCGCCACCCGAAGGGCCCCACCCGCGAAATTCTGCGGCTGTGGGGTCCTTCGTCGTTCCCGCACCTCGCCTCGGGAGTGGATTCGCACTCAGTGCATGAAGCGTTTCTTACCCGCAGCGCCGGTGATGGCGACCGCCATCGCGAACAGGGTTACGACCATCGCTGCGCTCATGATCGACGCATCGAGGGGAAGCATCGCGCAGCCGGCCGACGAGTCCTCGTCCGGGCAGGTCCGCCACGGCTGCAGGAAGTAGATGACGGACACCACCGCTCCGACCACGGCCAGCGCCGTGCCACCGACGAGCATCACGGTCGATGCGCGAGTCCTCATCCGGCGACAGTAGGGGAGGGTCGGACGTCGGACGGGCGCCGGACGAGACTTCACCCGGGACTACGCCTGGTCGAGCGCGTCCCAGTCCCGGCGGAGCAGCCCGAACACCCACGAGTCGGAGACGTCACCGTTGACGACGCAGTCCTCGCGCAGCGTCCCCTCGTGCACGAACCCCAGCTTTTCCAGGATGCGGGCGGACGCCGCGTTGCGGGTGTCGGTCTCGGACTGGACGCGGTTGAGGGGCAGCGTCTCGAAGCCCCACCCCAACAGGGCTCGCGCTGCCTCGGTCGCGTAGCCGTGGCCCCACATCTGCTCGCCGAGGCAGTAGCCCAGCGTCGCGCTGCGGAAGTCGGGGTTCCACTCGAACAGGCCGCACCAGCCGACGAAGGCGCCGTCCGAGCTGCGGTCGATGGCCACCCGGGCGCCGGTGCCCTCCTCCTCGATGGTCCGGGACATGGCGACGAAGCGGTCTGCGCGTGCCCGGTCGGTCCAGGGCGGGGAGTCCCAGTAGCGCAGCACGTGGGCGCTGCTGTGCATCGCGTACAGGGCGTCGGCGTCGCTGTCGGTGACCGGCCGCAGCCGCAGACGGTCGGTGGTCAGCGTCGGGGTGGGCAGCGGCATGCGCCCATCGTGGGTGTTCGCCCCGCGACCGTCACGGCAAATACCTGCCTACCGTGCGTCGTCGCGCCGATGAGTCCGCCGCGGTCGCGCCGTCTGCAGAACGACCGTCGACCCGAGGGGCACACGATGAAGCTGCTGCTGACGTCCGCAGGCGTCCGGAACGCGACGATCCGGGCCGCGCTGGAGGACCTGCTCCCGCGACCGGTCGCGGACTGCACCGCCCTCGCCATCCCCACCGCGCTGTACGGGCACCCGTGGGTGGGCCCCGGCCGGAACGCGTGGAACTTCATCACCGGCACCACGGACCACATGACCGGCCTCGGCTGGAAGTCGGTCGGCGTGCTGGAGCTGACCGCGCTGCCGAGCCTCCCTGAGGAGCGCTGGGTGCCGCTGGTGCGGGAGACCGACGTCCTGCTGGCCGCGGGCGGCGACGCCGGCTACCTCGCGTACTGGATGCGCCGCTCCGGCCTGGCCGACCTGCTGCCCACGCTGGACGACACCGTGTGGGTCGGGATGAGCGGCGGCAGCATGGTCATGACGCCGGCCATCGGCGAGGAGTTCGTCGGGTGGCTGCCGCCCGACGGCGAGGACGCTGCCGCGCTCGGCGTCGTCGGCTTCTCGATGTTCCCGCACCTGGGCCACCCCGACCTCCCCGACAACACTGAGGACGCGGCCGAGCGCTGGGCGGCGAAGCTCGGCGGGCCCGCCTACATGGTCGACGACGAGACGGCGTTCGTCGTCGACGACGGCGCCGTCGAGGTCGTGTCCGAGGGGACGTGGCGGAAGCTGGCGTGACCGGCGGGCGCTGTACCTTGGCCTGCGGCGGCCGGGCACGGTCGGCCCACCCCGATCACCCCCGCGAGGAGAGCACCACCGCATGGCGACGCACCACGACGGATACCCGGACGAGCAGGGACCGGACCCGCTCCGCGCGGCCGCGGTGGTCGGCGTCGCGCTCATCCAGGCGGGCCTCGCCGGGCTCTTCGTGACCACGTGGTGGCGGCACGTCCAGACGATCGTCGAGTCGCCGGAGCTCCTGCCCGCGCTGTTCTGCGTGCTGTCGGCGGTGCTGTTCGTGTGGGTGGTCGTCGCGGAGGTCCGCGGGCTGGTGCGCGGACGGCGCTCGCCGCTGCTGGTCGTGTCGCTCGCGGGAGCCGCGACCGTCGGCGTCCTGCTGCTCGAGGTGCTCGCGCCCCGCTGACCGGGCCTGTCAGGGGATGGGGGACGCGCCGAGACGTTCCATCGCCGCGTCCGAGCACTTCGCCCTGGTGGTGGGCAGCACCATGTTCGCGCCGGGATAGGTCGCGCGGTAGGAGTACGGGCCGACCTCGTAGGAGACGGTGCTGTACGGGAACGAGCCGCCGCTCGTGTCGACGTCCAGCACGTACGCGAGCTGCACCCACTCACCGGGTTCCAGCGTGATCCCCGCCGGCCCGACGACGGACGTGGCCTCCCAGCCCGGATCCTGCGGGTCGAACTCGGTGCCGAAGACGATGTCCGGCGACCGCGGCACGATCCGCACCTCGTGCACCGCCAGGCCAGGCGTCGCGGCGGGCTCGATCCTGCTCACGTGCACGGTGGCACCGGTCGTGTTCGACAGCACCGGCGCGTCGACCACCTGCAGCGGCCCGTCCCACGGCATGCAGCCGATGCCGGCGGCCGTGCGGAGCTCGTCGCCCCAGACCAGAGAGGAACCGACGGCCCGGTAGTGCGCCCACCCGCCGACCCCGCACGCCAGGATGGCGAGGGCCGCGACGGCGATCGGCAGGCGGTGGCGAGGGAAGGGACCGCCGGTGCGCGCCGTCGTGCTGGGCCTGTCGACTCCGCCGTCCACGGCGAGATCGTAGGGCTGGGGCAGCTCGACGACCCCGCGCTCGGCCGTGTCAGGGCGGGTGAAGTTCGAGGCACGGAACGCCCCGTCGTCGCCAGAAACACCATGACGCCACGCCACGCAGCGCGGATCCTGGGTCCGTGCTCCCGACGCTCACCCCCGACACCACCGCCGACGAGGCGCGCGCCGCCCTCGAGTCCGGAGGCTGGCGCGAGATCGGCACCGGCGACTGGGCGTGGGTGCTCGCGTCCCCCGACGACACGCTCGCCGCGCGCGTCACGCCGTTCGACCCGGCGTTCCGGATGTTCGCGGACGCCTGCCTCTCCGGGCCGCCGAACCCGTTCCTGGTGCATGTGGACGATGTCGTCCCGCTCCGCCACCGCGGCTACGTCGTCGTCATGGAGCGGCTGTACCCGGCGGACGAGGGGCGCGCCCGGGACCTCGTCGCGTCACTCGGCATCACGAGCGCGTCCGACCCGGCGCCGCCCGCCGGCGCCAGGCCGAACCTCGCCGACCACCCCGACGTCGTCGCCCTGCGCCGCCGGATCGAGGACCTCCTCGCCGACGGCGCCCGCCGCTGCCGGCTGTGGGGCGGCGCGGACATCCGGCCCGGCAACATCCTGCAGTCCGCGGACGGCGGGCTCCGGCTCACCGACCCCGTCTTCGTGCACGGCCCCACGGTCGTCGAGTCGATCCGCGACGGCCGGGCGGACCTGCTCGCCGACTTCTGCCGCGCCGACCTCGAGGACTTCCTGCGCATCCCCGCGTTCGCGCCCGGACCGGACACGGACGCCCTGCGTCGCGCGCTCGACGGCCTCGTGCTGAGCGACGCTCAGCGGACGACGTCGTAGACGACGTGCACCGCCGTCGTCGACGGTGTCACCGTCCGCTGCACCAGCGTGTGGCCCTGACCGCCGACGAACAGCGGTGTGCCGTCGCCGAGGACGACGGGGGAGAGGTGCAGGACGAGCCTGTCGAGCAGCCCGGCGTCGAGGGCGGACCCGACGGTCGTACCGCCGCCCATGAGGACGACGTCGCCGTCCCCGTCGCCGGCCTCCGCCGCCTCGCGCGCCTGGGCGACGGCGTCGCGAAGGCCCGTGGTGACGAACGTCCAGAACGCGAGCCGCGTGCGCACGGGCGGGTCGCTCGTGACGACGAAGAACGGCGGCCGGCCGACCTCCCGGGCCCCGTAGCCCACCTCGTCGTTCCAGCCCTGCGGCCCGTCGACGACGTCGAACAGGTTCCTCCCCAGCACGACGGCGCCGCTGCTCGCCGTGGCGGAGCGCAGCTGCTCCCGGTCCACCGGGTCGTCGCTGAACGCCCAGGTGTGCAGGGCCTCGCCGCCGTCGCCCAGGCCGTTCGCGGGTCCCGCGTTCGGACCGGAGACGAACCCGTCCAGAGAGATCGAGATGTCGCCCACCACCCTGGTCATGGGTGGTGGACCGTCACGACGGCGCGGAGTCATCGCCGGCCCCGGGAGCCGGCGTGGCTGGGGCCGTCAGCCGACGACCTCGACGAGCGCCGACTGCAGTGGCGCGCAGGACGCGTCGGGGAGGATCTCGCAGGTCGGGCTCCAAGTGCCGCGCGCCGTCCGGTGGATGAGGGCCCGGAGCGCCTGAGCGCCGTCAGAGCGCGGCGAGGACACGCGCGATGCGCGCGTGCGTCATGAACGACTGGTTCATCCGCCGGTAGGCGTGGAAGTTGAGCACCACGTGGGCGTCCTGCCGCGGGTAGTAGAACAGATGCGTCGCGAAGTGCCCGAGGCCGCCGACGGGTTCGGGCAGCCCAGCGCAGGAACGGCGGCGTGAACTCGCCGAACCGGACGGTGACGGTGCCCGCCCCGTAGTGGATGCCGCGGCGCAGGCGGTGCCGCGGCCGGCTCATCCAGGCCAGCGTGGCGGGGTAGACGAGGCGTCCGCCGTGCAGCGCGCGCTGGAACGCGACGAGGTCCGACGGCGGGGCGACGACGCCGCCGCCGGCCCAGTCGAGGCTCATGCTGAGGGCGCGGCTGAGCTCGTGGTCGCTGATCCAGAACGGCGCGACGTCGAGGCCGGCGAGGTCCTCGGGTGCGCGGGCGTCGGTGTAGGGGGTGGAGGAGCGCTCCATGCCCGCGGGCGCGAGGACCCGTTCGCGCAGGACGTCGTTGAACCGGCCCCCGGTGACCTCCTCGACGACCCGGCCCAGCAGCACGAACCCGGGGTCGCCGTAGCAGAACCGCTCGCCCGGACGCCCGACGGCGGCATGGTCGCGGACCTCGTCGAGCAGCGTCGTGGGCGTCCACCGGCGGTCGGGCTGCCCTGCCGTGACCTCGATCGAGTACGTCGTCTCCCGGACGCCCGACGGTTCGAAGAGGTCGGGCAGCCCGCTGGTGTGCGTGAGCAGGTGCTCGACGGTGACGTCGGCACCGACGTCGACGCCCGGGGCGGCAGGGAGGCCGTCGAGGTCGCTCCCCGGGAGCACCTTCCCCACCGGGGTGTCGAACCCGAGACGGCCCTGTTCGACGAGCATCGCGACGAGCGTGGCGGTCATGACCTTGCCGACGCTGGCCGCGTGGAACGGCTGCGACCCGCCCGACTCGAGCTCGAGCCCCGGCGCGACGACGAGCACCTGCGGCGGCGGCATCGACGGGTGGCGACGGGCGATCCGGTCCAGGGACGACCGCAGGCGGTCGACCGCGCGTGACGTGCTCATGACCCCTCCTTCGACAACATATCTCATAGACATGTCTACTAGACAGGTCTATGAGGGTCAACGGTCTAGGGTCGGACCATGGCGCACGTGATCCTCGGGCTGCTCCTGCTGCGGCCGGCCAGCCTCTACGACCTGGTCAAGCACTTCGAGGCGTCGGTCTCGCTGTTCTACAGCGCGAGCTCGGGCAGCATCCGGCGCGCGCTCGAGACTCTGCTGACCGGCGGCCTCATCGAGGTCGCCGACGTCGCCCCCGGCGCCCGGGGCCGCAAGACGTACCGCGTCACGGACGCCGGCCGCGCGGACTTCCGCGCCTGGCTGACCGGCCCGGTGACGGGCCCCGACGCCGATGCCGCCGTCCTGCCGCGACTGTTCTTCCTCGGCCTGCTCGAGCCGGACGAGCGCGCCGCCGTGCTGCCGCGGCTGACGGCGCGGGTCGAGCAGGACGTCGCGCGGCTGGAGGCGCTCGACGAGCAGCTCGCCGCACAGGAGGTCCCCGACGAGCTCGCCGACGTCTTCGCCTACCAGCGCGCCACCCTCGACTACGGCCTCGCCTCGGGCCGCTTCGCGCGCGACTGGTTCCGCCGCTACGCGCAGGGGCACGACGCCCCGACGTCGTGAGCGACGGGCGGTGCGCTTGCTAGAGTCGTGCCGCCGGTCAAGCAGTGGCTGGTCCGCTCTGAGCAGTGTCGGAGGCGACTGTGCCCACAGACACCACCGTGACCGGTGAGCCCTCGGGCCTCCGTTCCCCACGACTGGTGGGCTCCTTCCGCCTCGACCTGTCGTCCGACCGCTGGACCTGGTCGGAGGCCCTCTACCGCCTGCACGGTTTCGAGCCGCACGAGGTCGTGCCCACCACCGACCTCGTCCTCGCCCACACCCACCCGGAGGACCGGGACGACGTCCGCGCCGCACTCGGGACGGCGCCCGCGACGGGCGCGTTCTCGAGCGTGCACCGCATCGTGACGGCTCGACGCCGCGAGCTCACGGTCGCCGTCGTGGGCAGCGCGGAGGGCGACGAGCATCGTGACGAAGCGGCGGGCTACTTCCTCGACCTGACCTCCGACATCGCGGAGCGGGCCGGCGTGCGGGCCTCCGAGGACATCCGGGCGGCCGCGACGACCCGCGGCGTCATCGAGCAGGCGAAGGGCGTGCTCGCCGTCGTCTACGACGTCGAGATCGACGCCGCCTTCGAGCTGATGCGCTCGGCGTCGAACGACCACAACGTGGCGGTGCGGGACCTGGCGCGCGCCGTCGTCGACGTCGCGCACCGCAGCGACGTCGACCGCCGCGCCACGCTCGACCGCGTGCTGCGCCGCGACTGACCGCGGTCAATCGTCGGCGCGGCCCGACTCCACGGGCCCGGCCTCGTCCGCGAAGCTCAGCCGCCGCGCCAGGACGTCCTCGGCGACGTCCTCGAGCGTGCTGCCCCGCCCGAAGGCGTGCGCGCGCAGGACGGCGAGGGCGTCGTGCGGCTGCACCCGCAGCTGCGCGGACACCATGCCCGTGGCCTGGTCCACCCGGGCGCGCGCCGACCAGCCGACCTGGTCGATCTCGCCGAGCACGGCCGTGCCGATGGCGTCCGCGAGGAACTGCGCGTCCTCATCGTCCCGGGCCAGCACCCGACCCGGCCCGACGACGAGCCCCAGCACCCCGACCGGCTGCCCGCCCACGCGCATGGGGACGCCGAACCAGGTGCCGTCCCCGGTGGCCTCGCCGGCGAGCTGCGAGAACACGGGATAGGGATCGTCCCCCGTCGTGGCGCCGAGCGGCGCCGAGACGATCGCGTCGTCCTCGAACGCCCGCCGGGCGGGGCCCTCGCCGAGCATGTCCTGGATGCCCGCGACGCGTGCCGCGGCCGCGTCCGTGCTGGTCACGGTGACCTGCTCGCCCGGCAGCGTGGCGAGGGTGAGGCTGCCCGAGCGCGCGCCGAGGATCGTGGTGCAGGCCTGGCACATCCGCGCCGCGACCGTCGCGTCGGCGTCGAGACCGGCCAGGGTCCGCGCGAGCAGGCCCAGCAGCTCGGAGGTGTTCACCGCTCGCTCCGTCCTGTCGCCTCCGGGTCAGTGTGGCACCGATGGGCGATGCACGACACGGAGCGCTCGACGAGGAGCGTGCGGCGCCCGGCTCAGCGGTCGAGGTCGCCGATGACGTCGCCCTCGCCGCCCAGGACGAGCGTCCGCACGATCGCCTCGGCGACCTCCCGCTCGCTGAGCCCGCGACGGTCCGCCGCCGTCCGCAGCGTGGTGCGTGCCTCGTCCTCGGGGCAGTCGTTCGAGGCCATGATCGCGCCCACCGCCTGCTCCACCGTCGCCCGGTCGGACAGGGTGCGGTACAGGCCGGCGACGGCGTCGCCGAGGTCGGCGAACTGGAGCTGGAGGCGCACGGCGTCGGCCGCGAGCCCGGCGTGGCCGACGGCGGCGTCCACCAGGCCGGCGGGCCAGTCCCCGGCCGTGCGGCTGTACACGTTGATCGCCACGCGCACGCCGGGGCCCACCTCGGCCGGGACGGCGAGCGCCTGGACGAACCCCTCGGCCTCCGCGGCCTCCCGCCAGGCCTCCCAGCCCGGCACGACGTCCGGGACCGCGGTCGTCAGCACCGTGCCCCGCCGCATCGCGTCGATGCACGGGCCGGCGTCGGCGCGCGCCTCCGCCTGGTCGCAGCGGCCCGCGCCGGGGGTGCTGCTGCCGGCGCGCAGCGAGATGCCGTGCTCGCGCAGGCTGATGCTCGCCTCGACGCCGTGGCCGAGCACGGCCGCGGCACGGATCGCGCACTCGTCGAGGTAGCGGGACAGGGTCATGGGCGTCACGGTACTCGCGCGCCCCGGCCTCGTCCCGCGGGTCCCGCGGTGCCCTCAGCGGCGGCCGGTGAGCCGGTCCACCTGGAAGAGGGTCGTCGTGCCGGACACCTCGTTCGCGACGGCGAGCAGGGGCCGGTGCGTGGGGGAGTCGGACGCGGGGACGAACGTCAGGCCCTCCGGGCCCAGGTCGCCGGCGCCGGCGAGCGCGTCGGCGGGGGCGGCGCCGTCGTCGACCGCGTCCTCGACGGACACCCCGTAGTCGCGGTTCGAGACGTAGGTGACGAACGCGGCCCGCTCGGGGCGCGTGACGTCGTAGACCATGACGCCGCTCGCCCGCTCCAGGCCGACGAAGGCGTACGTGCGGCCCGCCACCTCGCCGATCGCGAGGTTCTCCGGCTCGGGCCCCTTGTCGTCGCTGCGGCCGTCGCCCTTCGTCTCGGTGTGGTTGGTGTTGAACGCGTCGCCCAGGGCGTCGGCCGTCACGCGCTCGAACTCGTCGCCCGAGTCGAAGACGAGCTCGCCGTCCGTGGTCCACACCGAGAAGGACCGGCCGCCGAACGCGTACAGCTCCTCGTAGCAGGAGCCGTCGGCGCGCAGGCCCGACGCCGTGGTGACGTTCAGCCGGCCGAGGTCGGCGTCGCCGAGCAGACCGGCGGCGGGGGAGTCCGCGCAGGCCGGTGCCAGGTCGTCGTCGCCCAGGTCCTTGACCCGTGCCGGCTCGACGTAGTCGCCCCACTCACGGGCGTCACCCTCGTTCGCAGTGACGAGGTAGGTCTCGCCGCGAGACGTGTACGACGCGATCCCGTCCGGCATGTACAGCCCCCGGACGGGGACCTCGCGGACGGCCGCCACGCCGTCCTTGTCCGAGGGGTCGATGCCCTGCCCGGGCACGGAGTGGTCCTTGCTGCCGAGCGACCACAGGTCGGTGGTGCGCGCGCTGCGCAGGTCGACCTCGGCGACGGCGTTCGCCTCCTGCAGGGCCACGTACGCGGTGCGGGAGTCCTTCGACACCGTCACGTACTCGGGTTCGAGGTTGCGCGAGACGCGGTGGGCGAGCGACCCGTCCGGGCCCGCGACGTCCGGCCCGAAGACGCGGACGCCGTCGGGCAGGCGGTCGCCCTCGAAGGCGTGGAACGTCGCGGTGCGCACGTCGCCCTGCGCGATCGCGCCCCCGTGCTCGCCCGTGAACCTGCGGGGCAGGTCGACGACGGACACCGAGCCCTCGGGGTCCACGGAGAAGTCGTCGGCGGGCTCGCCCTCGTTCGCGACGACGGCGCTGCGGCCGTCGGCCGTGATCGTCACCATGTCCGGCAGGGCGCCCACGCGCCACGCGCCGAGCGCGTCGCCGTCGCCGGCGGCGTCGAACAGCACGAGCCAGCCGGCGGAGACCTTGTCGGGCGACTCGACCGCGACGACGCCCAGCCCGTCCGGGCGGACGGCGACCGAGTTCGCGACCGCCCCGTCGGGCACGGTGGAGCCGTCCGCGGCGCGCACGCCCGTCGTCTCGAGCGCGAAGAGCTTGCGGGGCGACGACGGGCGCGCGACGTCGAGCACGGTGACCTCCCCCGCCTGCGCGTTCACCGAGAACAGGCGCTCCGAGCGGGCGTGGTACGCGACGATCTCCGCCGCCGACTCGTCGAACACGCCCGTGGCGTACGCGCCGAGGGGCGTGAGCGAGACCCGGGCGTCCTCGGCCGACAGCTCGACCGGGTGGGCGACGACGCCGGCGCCCGGTGTCGTGCTGCCGCCCCCTGTGGCGCCCAGCGCCGACGCGGTGAGCGCGACGGGCCCTGCCAGCGCGACGGCGACGGCGGTGGCGCAGCCGGCGACGACGGCGCGGCGCGGGGTGGGTGCGAGTCGCGAGGTGCGGGGGAGCGGTGTGCGCAAGGGGTCCTCCGGGGCCGGGGGCGCGCGCCGAGCGCGCCGTCGGGGTGACCGTAGGGAGGACGGATGACGGCCCGGGGAGCCGGGGATGAACGGGCGCCGACCCGCCGGTGAACGCCTGCCCGGGCGCCCGCTCAGGCGGGGACCACGGCCTCCGCGCGCACGCCGTCGCGGCCGAGCTGCACGATCCGCCACACCGCGCCGACGAGCAGCACCACGAGCGCGAGGTTCCGCAGCGCCTCGACGACGACCATCGCGGGCTGTCCGGCGAGGAACTCGCCGTACGCCACCGGGTAGACGATCTGCGTGCCGAGCGCGGCCAGCAGCACCCCGACGGCGGGCGGCCCCCAGAGCCGCCGCGTGCCGGGGCCGGCCAGGGCGATCGCGGCGGCCAGCGGCGGCCCGATCCACGCCACGAACTGCGGCGAGCCCACCTTGTTGAACACGATGAGCGAGAGCAGCAGAGCGGCGGTGCTGAGCAGCAGGACGTCGCCCGCGTGGTCGGGTCGGCGGCGCGCCGTCCACCAGGTGAGGGCGGCGATCAGCAGCACCGCGACCGGCAGCAGCCAGTCGAGCAGGGACGCGACCTGCCGGGCGGCGTCGCCCTGCACCTCGTAGGTGAAGATCACGTCGTTGTAGTCGATCCGCACGGACGGGTCCCACAGCCGCGCCACGCTGAACCAGGTGGCGAACACGGACTCGGCCTGGAGGGTGCGCGCCTCCTGCTGGCCGAACACGCTGAACGCGCGCTGACCCGCGCCGCCCGCCAGGGCCAGCCCCACGACGACGACGCTCACCGCCGCACCCGGCAGCACGACCTGCCGCACCACGTCGCGCCAGCGGGCCCGGGTCGCCGCCAGCGCGACGACCACGGCCCCCGGCGCGATCTTGATCCACGCGCCCGCGGTGGCGACCGCCGTCGCGAGCGTCGGGCGGCGTGCCGCGACCGCCAGGGAGATCAGGATGAGCGGTGCGACGACGCCGTCCAGCCGGCCCAGGAAGATCGGCCCGAGGGCGAGCAGGAACACGAGCCACCACCAGGCGCCCAGCACCCCGCGCGGCGCGGAACGCACCAGCACCACCGTGGCGACGGCGTTCAGCGCGACGACCATCGCCGTCCAGACGATCTCGTACCCGAGCAGACCGCCCGTCACCAGGGCGGGCAGCGTCACGGGCACGAGGGCGCCGGCCGGGTACACCCAGTCGTAGTCGAGGACGGGCCACTGCCCGGTGGCGAGCCCGTGGCGGGCCCACCACTCGTACAGCGTGACGTCGCCGTAGATCGTGTAGCCCCAGGTGATGGCCTGCCCGATCACCCAGGCGTGCACGGCCACGAAGCCGAGCGCCAGCAGCCACCGGGACCTCAGCACGGCGCCGAGGGGACCGGGGGCGTTCCGCGCGGCGGAGGTCTGCGTGGAGGGCACGCCCGACATGGTGACAGACCGGGCTCGGCGGCGCCCCGGAGCTTCCACGGGGATGCGTGATGCGGGCGTAGACGTCTAAGGTTTCGGGTAGCCGAAAACTTGCCGACGACGAGCCGCCGGAGGACCGCATGACCCGATCGACCCTCGATCGACCCGCCCAGGGGGTGCGCCACGCGCGCCTGGTCACCCTGCTCGGGCCGGCGTTCGTCGCGGCGATCGCGTACGTCGACCCGGGGAACGTCGCGGCCAACCTCACCGCCGGGGCGCGGTTCGGGTACCTGCTGGTGTGGGTGCTGGTCGTCGCCAACGTCATGGCGGTGCTGGTGCAGTACCTGTCCGCCAAGCTCGGCGTCGTCACGGGGCGCTCGCTGCCCGAGGTGCTCGGGGAGCGGCTCTCCCGGCGCGGCCGGATCGCCTACTGGGCGCAGGCGGAGGTGGTCGCGATGGCCACCGACGTCGCCGAGGTGATCGGCGGCGCCATCGCCCTGCACCTGCTGTTCGGGGTGCCGCTGGTGCTGGGCGGGATCATCACCGGGGTCGTGTCCATGCTGGTGCTGGGCGTCCAGCAGCGCCGCGGTCAGCGCGTCTTCGAGACGGTCGTGACGTCGATGCTCGGGGTGCTCACCGTCGGGTTCTGCGCCGGCCTGTTCTTCGCGCCGCCCGACCTGGGCGCCGTGCTCGGCGGCCTCGTGCCGCGGCTCGACGGCCCGGAGTCGGTGCTGCTCGCCGCGTCGATGCTCGGCGCCACGGTCATGCCGCACGCGATCTACCTGCACTCCTCGCTCG
This sequence comes from Isoptericola variabilis, assembly GCF_050311655.1. Taxonomy (GTDB): domain Bacteria; phylum Actinomycetota; class Actinomycetes; order Actinomycetales; family Cellulomonadaceae; genus Isoptericola; species Isoptericola variabilis. The sequence continues at coordinate 233,726 of NZ_JBNOZM010000006.1, read as the reverse complement.
CCCGCGACCGCGTGCGCCACGACGCCCGCGTGCAGCGGCGGCACGCGCTCGCCGCCGGGGCGGAGGATCGTGCGGGCGGCGCGGTCGACGGCGGTGCCGCAGATGGCGTGGTGGTCGAGGTCGCGACGGGCGACGACGTGGCCGTGCCCGGGCCGCCGTCGCCGCCGGTGGTCCGTCGCCTGCTCACCGCCACGCGGTGGGACGTCGTCGCCGCGCTGGTCCTGGCGGGCAGCGTGAACATCGCGATGCTGCTGCTCGCCGCCGCGAACCTGCCCGGTCGTACGGGCACGGACTCGATCGAGGGTGCGCACGCGGCCATCGAGTCGTCGCTCGGTCCCGGCGTCGCCGTGCTGTTCGGGGTGGGGCTGCTCGCGTCGGGGCTGGCGTCGACGTCGGTGGGCGCCTACGCGGGCGCCGAGATCATGTCCGGCCTGCTGCACGTGCGCGTCTCGCTGCTCGCGCGGCGGCTGGTCACGCTGGTGCCCGCGATCGTGCTGCTCGCGACGGGCGTCTCGCCCACGTGGCTGCTGGTCGTGAGCCAGGTGGTGCTGAGCTTCGGCATCCCGTTCGCGATGGTCCCGCTGGTGCGGATCACGCGCGACGCCGGCCTGCTCGGAGGGTTCCGCAACGGCCTCGCCACCCAGGTCGCGGCGTGGGCCGTGGCCGCCGTCATCGTGGCGCTGAACCTCGCGCTGCTCTGGCTGACGTTCACCGGCTGACCGCCGAGGTCGTTCAACCTCGCGAGGTAGTTCGAGAGTCCGCGAGGTAGTTCGGACTATCGGCGCAGAGCGGACTCCAGACGGTCGACGAACGCGGCCTGGGCGCTGACGACGAGGCGCCGCGCGTCGTCGGGCGCGAGCCAGGCGACCCGGTCGATCTCGGGCACCTCGATCCGCTTCCCCGACCGCGGGGGCCACTCGATCTCGACCGTGTTGCTGCGCACCTGCTCCAGGTCCGGGCCCGGCGGCGGCCACTCGCGCGCCCACGCGAGGACGCGCTTGCCCGACCTCTGCCGCACCTCGCCGAGGTCGATATCGGGGGACGGCGGCGCGGGGAGCGGCAGCCCGAGCTCCTCCGCCGCCTCGCGCAGCGCCGCGGCGTGCGGCTCCTCGTCCGGCTCGAGCTCCCCCTTGAGGACGGTCCATGCCCCCTCGTTCTTGCGCGCCCAGAACGGGCCGCCCATGTGCCCGAGCAGCACCTCGAGGCCTGCGTCGTCCGTGGTGCGGTAGAGGAGCAGTCCCGCGCTGGTGGTCGCCATGACCACAGTCTCGCCCGGCGCGGCTGTTGAGACGGAGTATCGCTTGACGTGAGACGCGGTCGCGGGTGACGATGGAGAAGGACCGGCGCCGACCACCACCAGCCTCGGACGGCGCCGGTCCTCACTCCTCACCGGGCCCGGAACGCCGGACCCCCGCGCAGAGAGAGGTCGTCGATGACCCGCAGCCCGTCCCGTGATGTCCCTGTCATGCCCGGCGTGACCGCCCCCGACTACGACGTCTCGCAGCCGCTCGACCTGGACTACGTGGGTGCCTTCGCCGACGTGAAGCCCGAGGAGCGCGCCCACCAGCTCGCCGTCCGCGAGTTCGTGCAGGAGGACGTCCTGCCCGTCATCGACGGGTACTGGGAGCGCGCCGAGGTGCCGTTCGACCTCGTGAAGAAGCTCGCCGAGCGCGACTTCCTGCGCGACGGCGTCGACGTCGACGGCCGCCCGAAGATCTCGTTCATGGCCGAGGGGCTGGCGAGCATGGAGATGTCGCGCGGCGACGGCTCCGTCGCCACGATCTGCGGCGTCCAGGGCGGCCTCGCGCTGCGGTCGATCGTCATGCACGGCTCGCCCGAGCAGGTCGCGACCTACGCCGAGCCGATGGCGCGCGGGGAGATCCTCGGCGCGTTCGCGCTCACCGAGCCCACCCACGGCTCGGACTCCGTCTCGCTCGAGACCACGGCCCGCAAGGAGACCCGTGACGGCGTCGAGGGCTACGTCCTCGACGGCGAGAAGAAGTGGATCGGCTTCGGCTCCTGCGGCGACATCACCGTCGTCTGGGCCCGGCTCGTCGGCGACGACGGCGACAACCAGGTGCACGGCTTCATCGTCCCGCAGGACGCGCCCGGCTACAGCGCCACGACCATCGAGGGCAAGGTCTCGCTGCGTGCCATCTGGCAGGCGCACATCGTGCTCGACGACGTGTTCGTCCCCGCGGGCGCCGCGCTGCCCGGCGCGACGTCGTTCAAGGCGACCGCCGCCGTCCTGTTCGCGACGCGCCTCGCCGTCGCCTGGTCCGCCGTCGGGCACGCCGTCGCCTGCTACGAGGCGGCCGCCGCGTACGCGACGCAGCGCATCCAGTTCGGGCGTCCGCTGGCCAAGAACCAGATGGTGCAGGAGCGGCTCACCCGGATGCTCTCGCTGGTCACGCAGATGCAGCTGCTCGTCGCGCAGATCACGCGCCTCGCCGACGCCGGCACCCTGACCGGCGAGCAGGCGTCCCTCGCGAAGTACACGACGACGCGTCAGGCCCGCGAGGTCGCGTCGATCGCCCGCGACATGCTCGGCGGCAACGGCATCCTGCTCGCGAACCGCGTCGCCCGGCACTTCGCCGACCTCGAGGCGCTGCACACCTACGAGGGCACCGAGTCCATGCAGGCGCTCATCGTCGGTCGTGACATCACCGGGGTCTCGGCCTTCGCCTGAGCCCCCCGGCGCCCGAGCGCGCCACCCGCACGTCGAGCCCCGTCTCTCCCAGGGAGACGGGGCTTGACGCGTTCTGCGGTCACTGCCAGAGTCTGGCGACGGAAATCGTTTTCGATGCCACGACGAGGTGGAGGGTGCGATGCGGCTCAGGCAGGTCTGCCTGCTGGTGGGAGTGCTGGCGACGGCGACGGGGATGGCGGCGTGCGGCGCCCCGGAACAGCCCGCCGTGATCCCGGCCTCCTCCGGCCCGCCGGCGGGCGGGCTCACCGCCTGGTCGCTCTCCGGCGGCAGCGACATCGTGCTGGACCGGTCCTTCGACCGCTGGAACCGCGACCACCCCGACCAGGAGATCGAGGTCGGCTGGCTCGAGAACGACGTCTACAAGGACGAGATCCGGAAGGCGATCGACGACGGCACGGCGCCGACCCTCGTCTACGGCTGGGCCGGGAGCGACCTGGCGGGCTACGTGGCGGACGGGGACGTCCTCGACCTCACCGGCAGGGTGAACCCCGTGCTGGACAAGGCGCTGCCCGCCGTGGCGAAGAACGGCACCGTGGACGGGCGCACCTACGCCGTCCCCGCCAACCAGACCCAGCCGGTGCTGCTCTACCACAACGCGGAGGTGCTCCAGGAGGCCGGGGTCGAGCCGCCCGAGACCTTCGAGGACCTCCTCGACGCCGTCCCCGTGCTCCGCAAGGCCGGGGTGCGGCCCATCGCCCTCGCCGGTGGGAGCCGGTGGCCCGAGCTCATGTACCTGCAGTACCTCACCGACCGCATCGGCGGCCCCGAGGTCTTCCAGCGCGTCGTCGCGGGCGAACCGGACGCCTGGTCGGACCCGGCCTTCGTCGAGGCGCTCCACCAGATCCGCGCGCTCGTCGACGCCGGCGCGTTCGGCGACGACTTCACGGAGGTGACGGCGGACTCGAACGGGGACGTGGGGATGCTGGCGTCCGGCAGCGCGGCGTTCCTGCTGCAGGGGGCGTGGATCTACCCCGACATCGTCACCGCCGTCCCCGAGGTCGTCGCCGCGGGAGGCATCGGCTACGGCGCGTTCCCCACCGTGGACGGCGGTGTGGGCGACCCCGAGAACGTCGTCGGCAACCCCGCGAACTTCTGGTCCGTCTCCGCCTCGGCGTCGCCCGCCGACCAGCAGGCGGCGATCGACTTCCTCAACGCGGAGGTCTACTCCGAGCGGGCGGTCGACACGTTCCTCACCGTCCGCACGGTGCCGCCGGTGCGCGGGATCGAGGAGAGCCTGGCCGACGGCGACAGCGCGGACTACCTCCGGGCCGTGTACGAGATGGTCGACTCCGCCCCGCACTTCCAGCTCTCGTGGGACCAGGCCGTCCCGTCCGACCAGGCGGGCGCGCTGCTCGAGCACCTGCACCAGGTGTTCACCGGCGAGCTCGACCCCGAGGGCTTCGTCGATGCCATGAACGACACCCTCTGAGCCGTGATCGCCTGTCGCTCCTCGCGGACGCGGACGACCGACTCACGGCGGCAGTTCGCGTTCGGCGCGGCAGTTCGAACTGCCGCGCCGAACCCGAACTGCCGCGGCGAGCGGGTCAGGGGGCGACGGCGGGCGTCGTCGTCCCCGTCTCGGCCTGCTCGCGACGGTGCACGCGCCACCACACGAAGAACCCGGTCAGGGTGAAGGCGCCGTAGAACACGTACATGAGCGCGGTGGCGTAGTACCCGGCCGACCAGAGCAGCGGGACGCCCACGACGTCGACGGCCACCCACACCAGCCAGAACTCGACCCAGCCCTTGGCCATGCCGTACGTGGCGACCAGCGAGCCCATGAAGATCCACGCGTCCGACCACACGGGCTCGTACGAGCCGAGGGCGCGGAACAGCGGCGTGAGCAGCAGCGTGCCGCCCACCATGACGACGACGATGCCGAGCCGCGCCCGCCACGAGGCCCAGTGCGGGTGCACCGCGGCACCGCCGTCGGCGGGGATCCTGCCGTCGGCGCGCACCTCGAGGTCGGCGCGCTGCGTGCGGCGCCACTGCACCCAGCCGTACACCGAGACGACGAGGAACATGACCTGCCGGCCGGCCTGGCCGAGCATGTCGGCGCGGCTCGAGTCGCCGAACCACGAGCCCATGAAGACGGTGAACAGCACCAGGTTGCCGACGATGCCGACGGGCCATGCCCACACCTTGCGGCGCATGCCGCCGAGCGCGGAGGCGAGGCCGAACAGGTTGCCGACGATCTCGCGCCACGACATGTGCTGGTCGCCGATGGTCAGTGTGGCGTTGAAGAACGCGTCGATCGCGTCCATCGTTCACTCTCCCGGTCCGAGGTGCGGCGTCCGGGGTGAAGGGTCGGCGCTCGCCGAGCGCGGCCCGCGGGCCGTCGCCGACGACACGACGCCCGGCGGCACCCGCCCTGCCGGGCGCGTGCCGCACGTGCTTCCTCCCATCCGGACTTTGACCGTCGGCCCTGGAGTTCCACCAGATCAGCCGGCTGCCTTCCCTGAGGAAGGAGCCGGGTCGCGGGCTGTCACCGCCGGCTCGGAATTTCACCGACCCCGGAGCACGTACGTGCGTGTCTTGCCGCCGCCGGAGGTCCCGGCGGCGTCCTGCACAACTCAGGATGCCACAGCGGCATTCCCGCCCGCCGCGTCGCCCTCCGTCGTCTCGAGCGGTGGTCAGGCCAGCGCGTCGCGGACGGCGCGGGCGACGTCGTCGGGCCCCGCCCCCGGCTCCAGCACCGTGACCACGACGCGCTTCCCGTCGCCGCCCGAGGTGACCGTCCGGGCCTCGTCGGCGGTGGCCGCGGCGTCGGCGGCGTCGTCGTCCGCGGTGGGCGTCGACGGCGCGGGCTCGCCGCCGGTGTGCGGGAACGGGGCGACGGCGGCACGGCGCAGGTCGGCGAACGCCTCCTCCAGCTCCGGCCGCAGGTCGAGGTGCGGGTGGCGCAGCCAGCGGCGCAGGATCGCGTTGTGCACGGCGACGACGGACGCCGCGAAGGCGATCGACATCGTGGTCGTGGAGCGGTCCGGCGGCAGGGTGTCGCGCAGGTAGGCGGTGAAGGCGCGCTCGTAGCGGTGCGTCGTGACCAGCTCGCGGTCGCGCAGCGCGGGCACCTGCTGCAGCAGCTGGTGCCGGGCGATCGACGTCTCGCGCTGGCCCACGTGGTGGTCGAAGACGAGCCGCGCCGCCCGGCAGACCTCGAGGTACGGGTCGGTGGTCGGGTCCCACGCCCGCTCGGGGGCACGGCCGGACTCCTCGCTCGCCCGCGCCTCGGGGCGCGTCTCCGCGAGCATGACCACGACCTCCTCCAGGAGCAGCTCGTGGTCGGCGAAGACCACGTCCTCCTTGGAGCGGAAGCGGCGGAAGAACGTCGCACGGCTGACGCGGGCTGCGTCGGCGATCTCCTCGACGGTGGTCTGCTCGTAGCCCTGCCGGGAGAAGAGGTCGATCGCTGCGTCGACGGCCTGGGCGTGGGTGTGCGTCCGGACGGCGGTCATGCCACGGAGGCTACTCCGAGCGACGGCCGCGACGCCGCCCGGTGTCGGCGTCCGGCTCCCCGCGGCGGCGCTCGTCGAAGCCCGCCTCGGCGGGGCGGCGGGAACGCTGCAGGTACCGGATCTCGCGGATCGCGACGCCGGCGGCGAGGAAGAACGGGATCCACGCCCAGACCCTGCCGCGCAGCACCACCCACAGCATCGCGAGCGCGACGACGCACGCCCCGAGAACGGTCCACACGCTCGCCCACCGCACCTTGCGCACGGGCCGAGGCTACCGCCGCCCCTTCCCGCGGAACACGTGCCCCCGGCATGGGTAGGGTGGCGGTCGTGACTTCCGGGACCACGACCGCGCCTGCGACCACGACCGCCCCCACCACGACCGTCCCGGTCGTGGACGTCTACGTCGACCCGCTGTGTCCCTTCGCGTGGGTCACGTCGCGCTGGGCGCTCGAGGTGGCGGAGCATCGCGACGTGGAGCTGACGTTCAGGCTGATGAGCCTGTACCTGCTGAACTCCGGCCGGGACATCCCGGCCGACTACCGAGCGAAGATCGAGGCGTCGCGCGGCATCGGCCGCGTCGCTGCGGCGGTGCAGACCGAGCACGGCCCGGACGCGTTCAGCGCCTTCTACACCGCGGCCGGCACGCGCATCCACCCCGGCGGACGCCGGGACGACCTCGACGCCGTCGCCGTGGAGGCGCTGGCCGAGGCCGGCCTGCCCGCGTCGCTCGCCGACGCCGCGACGTCGGACGCGTACGACGACGCCCTCGCCGCCTCCCACGAGGCCGGAATGACGCCGGTCGGGGAGGACGTCGGCACGCCGACGATCCACGTGGACGGGGTCGCGTTCTTCGGCCCGGTCCTCACGCGCATCCCGCGCGGCGAGGACGCGCTGCGGATCTTCGACGGCGCCGTCGCGCTCGCGTCGTTCCCGGACTTCTTCGAGCTCAAGCGGTCGCGCACCAGCTCGCCGTCCTTCGACTGACCCGCACCACCCCGCACCCCGAGAGGCGAACCATGACCCTCGACCTGCGTGTCTTCACCGAGCCCCAGCAGGGCGCGTCCTACGACGACCTGCTCGCCGTCGCGAAGGCGACCGAGGACCTCGGCTTCAGCGCGTTCTTCCGCTCCGACCACTACCTGACGATGGGCGGCGACGGCCTGCCCGGCCCCACGGACGCGTGGACGACGCTGGCGGGCCTGGCCCGCGACACGTCGACCATCCGCCTGGGCACCCTCGTCACCTCGGCCACGTTCCGCCACCCCGGCGTGCTGGCGATCCAGGTGGCACAGGTGGACCAGATGTCCGGGGGGCGCGTCGAGATCGGCCTCGGCGCCGGCTGGTTCGCCCGCGAGCACGAGGCGTACGGCATCCCCTTCCCGGCCAAGCGGTTCGGGCTGCTCGAGGAGCAGCTGGAGATCCTCACCGGCCTGTGGGGCACGCCCGTCGGCGGGTCGTACTCGTTCGACGGCGAGCACTACACGCTCGTCGACTCCCCGGCGCTGCCCAAGCCGGCGCAGGCGAAGATCCCCGTCATCGTGGGCGGCGGCGGGCCGAAGCGCACCCCGGCGCTGGCCGCCCGGTTCGGCGACGAGTACAACCAGGCGTTCCCCGAGCTGGACACGGTCGGGCCGCGGATCGGCGTGATCAACGAGGCGCTGACGGCGGCGGGCCGCACCCCGGACTCGATCGCGCAGTCCGTCGCCCTGGTGCTCGCGGTCGGCAAGGACGAGGCGGAGTTCGCGCGCCGCGCCGCCGCGATCGGGCGCGAGCCGGCCGAGCTGCGCGAGCACGGCGTCGCCGGCACGGTCTCCGAGGCCGTCGACCTGCTCGGCTCCCTGCGCGACCAGGGCATCCAGCGCGTGTACCTGCAGACGCTCGACCTGCACGACCTCGACCACCTGGACCTCGTGGCGCGCGAGGTCGCGACCCAGCTCTGACGGCTCGGGCCGCCCTCCGCCGAGGTAGTCCCAGGCCACGCGAAGTAGTTCCAGAGCCCGCGAGGTAGTCCCGGGCTGCGCGAGGTAGTGCGGAGCGCGCCGAGGTAGTCCACTCCGCTCCGACGTCGACCCTTCCTGGCGCCACCGGGTACAGATCTCGGCACGACCCGGCCGTCGGAACACCCCTCCGTGAGGCACGGGACCGCCTCTCGTGATCGAGGACGACTACCTCGCGGGGCTGGGAACTACCTCGCGTGCCCTCCGAACTACCTCGCGATGCCCCGAACTACCTCGCGGTGCCCTGGACTACCTCGGCACGGCTTGATGTGTTCCAGGACGGCGCACCGTCGCGCCCGGCCGAGTCCATACCGTGATCTCAACGTTGCAGACGACGTGTTGACGGGTGAAGTTCCGACCCCTACGGTGAATCCATTCAACGCGGGGAATCGCTTTCCTGCGCCGGGTCGGCGACGCCGCCGTCCCGGAGGCTGACCGGGCCGACGACGTGCCCGGCATCGACGGAGATGGGACCGGGCCATGGCACACGAGGGCACGCGCGCGGACGTCGCGACCGCGGCGCGCACGGTGGCCACCGCCGACGGCGGGGCCCGGCTCGAGCGGTGGTTCGGCTGGGTCGACACGCTCGCGTTCCTGGGCCTGCTCAACCTCCTCGTCCTCGCCGGCACGCTGGCCGGGGGAGTGGTGCTCGGCGTCGCGCCCGCGCTGGCGGCCGCGACCGTGGTCAGCCGCACCAGGTTGCGCGGCGACACCCAGCGCGCCGCGCGGGTGTTCGTCCGGACCTGGGCCGCCGGCTTCGGCCGCGCCAACCTCGTCGCGGCACCGGGGCTGCTGGCCGTCGCCCTCACCGGCACGAGCCTCCTCGTGCTCGACGGCGCGCCCACGGCCCTGCGCGCGGCCCTCGCCGTCGTCGCCGGCCTCGGCGTCGTGCACCTGCTGCTCGCGCTCACCATGGACGCCCACTACGACCTGCGCGGCCCCGACGTACCGCGCCTGGCCTGGGCGTTCCTGCTGCGCTTCCCCGGCGCGCCCCTGCTGCTCGCGGCGACGACGGCGCTGGTCGGCGTCGTCACCGCGTTCGTGCCCGGACTCCTGCCCGTCGTCTCGATCGGCGCGTGGGTGTACCTCTGCACGGCCCTCTGCCTGTCCTTCTACGCCGCCAACGACCGCCACCTCGGCGACCCGGCGGCGACCGACCCCCTCGACGAGTGAACGACGACGTGCACTCCGACGAAAGGAACACCATGCGCACACGACGGCTGGCCCCCCTGGCCTTCCTCGCGGTCGGGAGCCTCGCGCTCACGGCCTGCGGCAGCGGCGGCTCCGGCGACGGCGGCGACGGCGGTGGCGGCGAGGCGCTCGACTCGCTGTCGATCATGGCGCCGTACTTCTCGACGACCCCGCCGGAGGACGACGACCCCGTGGGCGCGAAGCTCTCCGAGCTGGCGGGCCTGGACCTCGACATGCAGTGGGTGCCGAACGCCGAGTACGGCGACCGCACCAACGTGGTGCTGGCCGGCGACGAGATCCCCGACGTCATGGTGATCCAGCAGAAGAGCCAGGGCTTCGTGCAGACCGCGGAGGCCGGCGGCTTCTGGGACCTCACCGAGTACCTGGCCTCGGGCGAGTACCCGAACCTCGTCACGGAGAACCCGGACGTCCAGCAGGCGTCGAGCGTCAACGGCAAGGTCTACGGCGTGTACCGGGCCCGCGACGTCGTGCGCACGTCCATCACCATCCGCAAGGACTGGCTGAAGAACCTCGGGCTCGAGGAGCCCACCAACACCGACGAGCTCATGGCGCTCGCGAAGGCGTTCACCGAGGACGACCCCGACGGCAACGGCAAGGACGACACCTACGGGATGATCATCCCCGCCTGGGGCGCCTCGATCGGCACGGGCAGCCCCTACGACGCGATCGAGACGTGGTTCGGCGCGGGCAACGTCTGGAAGGACGACGGCGGCCAGCTCGTCCCCTCGTTCACCACGCCGGAGTGGAAGCAGGCGCTCGACTACGAGAAGCAGCTCATCGAGAACGGCTACGTCAACAAGGACTACGCCACGCGCGACGGTTCGACGCAGTGGAACGAGCCGTTCCTCCAGGGCAAGGGCGGCATCATCATCGACGTCCAGTCGCGCGCGTCGCAGCTCGCGGGCCTGTTCAAGGAGCAGGACCCGAAGACGTACGACCAGAAGGTCGCGCTGCAGGGCAACATCGCCGGCCCGAACGGCGACTTCGCGCTCCCGACGCCGGGCTACAGCGGCTTCCTCGCCATCCCGAAGGCCTCGGTGCAGACGGAGGACCAGCTCGCGCAGGTGCTCACCGCGCTGGACAAGCTGGCCACCAAGGACGCGCAGGTCCTCGAGAACAACGGCATCGAGGGCGACAACTTCACCGTCGACGGCGAGTTCGCCGTCTTCGACAAGGAGAAGCAGGACTACACGGACCTGGTCTCGGGCTCGTGGGCACAGATCGGCACGAACGTCGCCGGCTACGAGGCGTACAAGGCCAAGCCGGAGACCGAGTTCGACGCCGAGCTCGAGCAGGAGCGCGTCGACCTGCAGGCGAAGGACCTCGAGAAGGCGGTCTTCAACCCGGGGGCGGCCTTGGTCTCCGAGACCTACATGACCAACGGCGTCCAGCTCGACCAGATCATCGCCGACGCCCGCATCCAGTACATCAGCGGGCAGATCGACGAGGCGGGCCTCGACGCGGCGATCGCGCAGTGGAAGTCCAGCGGTGGTGACGCGGTCACGGCCGAGATGAACGAGCTCTACGGCCAGCTCGGCTGATGTCCGTCCGGCGCGGGGCCGGGCCCGTCGTGGCCGGCCCCGCGCCCCGTCCGAGATGGAGGCTGCGATGACCGCTGTCGTCGACGTCGAGCAGGCCGGCACGCCCGCGCCCGCCGCCCCTCCCGTGACCCGCCGCCCGCGGCGCGGCTGGGCGCGGATGGTGCGCTACCGGTGGCTGCTGGTGATGATGCTGCCGGGCATCCTGTACTTCCTGCTGTTCCGCATCTGGCCGATGTGGGGCGCGCAGATCGCGTTCAAGAACTACGTGCCGTTCCTGGGGATCCAGGGCTCGCCGTGGGTGGGCTGGCACCACTTCCACGAGTTCTTCTCCAACCCGGACTTCCCGCGGCTGCTGGGCAACACGCTGATCCTGGCGGCCCTGAGCCTGTTCGTCGCGTTCCCGCTGACGATCGTGCTGGCGCTGCTGCTCAACGAGGTGCGCCTGTCGGTGCTCAAGCGCACGGTGCAGACGCTGGTCTACATCCCGCACTTCCTGTCCTGGACCGTGGTGGTGTCGCTGACCGCGTTGCTGTTCGCGATCGGCACGGGACCGCTGTCGTCGTTCCTGGACGGGCTCACCGGCACGGAGACCAACTACCTGGCCGACCCGGACTGGTTCCGCCCGCTGATCCTGCTGCAGACGATCTGGAAGTCCACCGGGTGGGGCACGATCATCTTCCTCGCCGCGCTGGCCAGCGTGGACCAGGAGCAGTACGAGGCGGCCGTGATCGACGGCGCGGGCCGCTGGCAGCGCACCTGGCACATCACGCTGCCCGCGATCCGGCCCACGATCATCGTCATGCTCATCCTGCAGACCGGGGAGATCCTCAACACCGGCTTCGAGCAGATCTACCTGATGTCCAACGCGCTCAACCGCACGGTCGCGGACGTGTTCGACACGTACGTGTACTTCACCGGCATCCAGCAGGGCGCGTACTCCTACTCCACCGCGGTGGGCCTGTCGAAGGCGATCGTCGGGCTGGTGCTGATCTTCGGCACCAACTGGCTCGCCAAGCGCTTCAACCAGCAGGGGATCTTCTGATGGCCGCACCGCTCACCACCGTGCCCACCACGCCTACGGCGTCGCCCGCTCGCGCCTCCCGGCGCGCGTCGCGCCCCTCCACCCAGCACCAGCGGTTCAACACCCGCGCGGGCCGGGCGTTCGACGTCGTCAACGTCGTGCTGCTCGTCGCCGTCGGCCTGCTCGCGCTGTTGCCGTTCCTGTACGTGCTCGCGGGGTCGTTCGCGACCGAGCTGGAGATCACCACCCGGCCGTTCTTCCTGTGGCCGCACGAGTTCACGACCGACTCCTACGCCTCGATCCTGTCGTCGTCGGCGTTCGTGCGCGCCTTCGTCACGACCGTCGTCGTGACCCTCGTCGGCACGCTGGTCCAGCTCGCCCTGACGGCGCTGATGGCGTACCCGCTGTCGAAGGTCGACCTGCCGGGGCGGCGCACCATCATGACCGTCGTCGTGTTCACGATGGTGTTCTCCGCGGGCATGATCCCCACGTTCCTCGTGGTCAAGCAGCTCGGCCTGCTCGACTCGTACTGGGCGCTGGTCCTGCCCATGGCGATCAACCCGTTCAGCCTCATCATCATCAAGAACTTCTTCCAGCAGCTGCCGCAGGAGCTGGAGGAGTCCGCCAAGATCGACGGCGCGCACGAGCTGCAGATCCTGCGCCACGTCGTGGTGCCGCTGTCCAAGCCCGTGCTCGCGACGTTCGCGCTGTTCTACGCCGTCGGCATCTGGAACGACTACATGTCCCCGCTGCTGTACCTGAACGACCAGGACATGTGGACCCTGCAGATGTTCCTGCGGCAGGTCACCGCGTCCGCGTCGATGTCCGCGCAGGACATGGGCACCGAGCTGCCCCCGCCCGCGCAGGGCATCAAGTTCGCGGTGGTCATCGTGGCCACCATCCCCGTGCTGCTGGCGTACCCGTTCCTCCAGAAGCACTTCGCCAAGGGAATGCTCATCGGGAGCGTGAAGGGCTGACATGACCATCCACCTCGCGGGCGACTCGACGGTCGCCCCCACGGACTCCGGCCGCACCTCGGGGCACCCGGAGGTCCCGCTGCTGGGCTGGGGCGACGAGCTCGCCGCGTTCACGGACGCCGTCGTGCGCAACCACGCGATCGGCGGCGCCACGACGGCGTCGTTCCGGGCCGAGGGCCGGTGGGACGCGCTGCTCGCGGAGCTGCGACCGGGGGACACGGTCGTGATCCAGTTCGGGCACAACGACCAGAAGGAGCCGCAGGAGCTCGCGGCCGAGGGCGGGTACACCGACCGGCTCGCGCAGTTCGTCGCGGAGGCGCGCGCGAACGGGGCGCGGCCGGTGCTGGCGACGAGCGTCGAGCGCCGCCTCTACGACGGCGACGGCCCGGACGCCGCGCTGCGGTGGTCGCACGGGCCGTACCCCGCAGCGGTCCGGGCCCTCGGCCACGAGCTCGACGTGCCGGTGCTCGACCTCACGGCGTTCACGCGCTGGCTCTACGGGTGGCTGGGCCGCGACGCCTCGGCCGCTCTGTTCCCGCACGGCGCGGCCGCCGCGCGGGGGCTGCCCGTCGACGACTCCCTGAGCAAGGACAACACCCACTTCACGACGGCGGGGGCGCGCGCCGTCGCCCGCTACGTGGCCGAGGCGCTGGCGTCGCTCGACGGCGTGCACGACGCCGAGGAGCCGCTCGGGGCCTGGGTGGTGCAGCCGTGACGGCGGCGACGGTCGCAGACGTCTACCGCAACGCCCTGGCCGGCCCCGGCGACCTCGACGGCTGGGTCGCCGAAGGCCCGGTCGGCGTCGAGCACCGCGACGGCGGCCTGGTGCTGCGCAGCACCGCGGACGAGGCCGCGCTCGTCGCCGACGGACGCGGCGACCACGCGCACTTCACGTACTGGTGCCCGGAGGTGTTCGGGGCGGACGTCGAGGTCGCGTGGGACTTCCGGCCGCTCGCCGGCGACGGCCTCGCGATGCTGTTCTTCGCCGCGTCCGGCACGGAGGGCCGCGACCTCTTCGACCCCTCGCTGGCCGAGCGCACCGGGTACTACCCGCAGTACCACTCGGGCGACGTCGCGACGCTCCACGTGTCCTACCTGCGCCGCAAGTGGCCGACCGAGAAGCGGTTCCGCACCTGCAACCTGCGCAAGAGCCCCGGCTTCCGGCTCGTCGCGCAGGGCGCCGACCCGCTCCCCGGACCCGAGGACGCCGACGGCCACTACCGGGTGCGGGTCACCAAGCGCGGCGCCGACGTCGCCTTCGCGATCGACGACCTCACCCTCTTCACCTTCCACGACGACGCGCCGCTGGGGGCCGGCCGGATCGGCTTCCGGCAGATGGCCCCGCTCGTCGCCCACTACCGCAACCTCGAGGTGACCCCGCTGTCATGACCACCGCCACCGCCGTCCACACCGACCCCGCCGACACCCCTGCCGTCGAACCGGCGACGGTCGACGTCCCGCTGCGCTGGCTGGACGACGTCGCCCCGGACCTCACGGTCGGGGGCGTCACCTGCGGCGTCCCGTTCCGACCGGGCGTGGTGCGCGACGCCGCGACGCTCGCCGTCGTGGACGCGTGGGGCCGCGCCGTGCCGGCGCAGACGTGGCCCCTCGCGACGTGGCCCGACGGCAGCGTGAAGTGGTCCGGCGTCGCGCTCGGGGCGGCGACGCCGCCCAGCGCGTCGTACCGCGTCGTCGCCCCGGACGCCGCGCAGGGCGCCGGGCAGGACGGCGCCGGGCCCGCGGTCACGGTGGCGGAGCACGACGACGAGGTCGTCGTGGACACGGGGGCCTGCACGGTCGTGGTGGGGCGTTCCGGGCCGGACGTCGTGCGGTCCGTGCGGGTCGGCGGCGTGGAGGTGGCGCGCGCGGGCCGGCTGGTGTCCAGCCGGCAGGACCGCCCGGAGCCCGACCACCGGGGACGGCGCGAGTCGGTGGGCGTGGTGCACGACGTCGTCGTGGAGCAGGCCGGGCCGGTGCGCGCCGTCGTGCGGGTGACGGGAGCACACCGCGACGTCGACCGGGCCCACGAGGACGGCGCACCCGCCTGGCTGCCGTTCACGCTGCGGCTGGTGCTCGCGGCCGGGGCTCCGACGTTCCGGCTGGTGCACTCGTTCGTGTGGGACGGCGACCCCGAGCGCGACTTCCTCTCGTCGCTCGGCCTGCGCTTCGACGTCCCGCTGCGCGCGGCGCCCTACGACCGGCACGTGCGCCTCGCGGGCGCCGACGGCGGCCTGGTGCGCGAGGCAGTGCAGGGCGTGACCGGGCTGCGCCGGGACCCGGGCGAGGACGTGCGCGCGGCCCAGGTGGCGGGCCGCGCTACCCCGCCGCTGGAGGAGTGGGACGAGCGGGTCTCCGGCCGGCTGCGCTGGGTGCCGACGTGGGACGCCTGGTCGCTGCGCCAGCTCAGCGCGAACGGCTTCACCGTGCACAAGCGCACGGCCCCCGGCCGGCCGTGGATCGACGTCGCGCAGGGCACGCGGTCCGAGGGGCTGGGCTACCTGGGCGACACGGGCGGCGGCCTGGCCGTGGGGCTCACCGGGTTCTGGCAGTCGCACCCGACGGGGATCGACGTCGAGCGCGCGACGTCCGACGTCGGCTCCCTCACGACCTGGCTCTGGTCGCCCGACGCCGCGCCGATGGACCTGCGCTTCTACCACGACGGCCTCGGCCAGGACACGTACGACGACCAGCTCGACGCCCTCGAGATCACGTACGAGGACTACGAGCCGGGGTTCGGGAACGCGCACGGCATCGGCCGCACGCACGAGCTCACCGTCACCGCCTTCGCCGCCACCCCCGACGCCGACGCGCTCGCCCGCCTCGCCGCGGGCACCGCCGCCCGACCCCAGCTCGTGCCGACGCCCGAGGCGCTGCACGCCGCGCGCGTGCTCGGCGACTGGGACCTCGTGGACCGGGGCACGCCCGAGCGGGCCGCGCTCGAGGACCGGCTCGCCACCATGCTCGACTTCTACGTGGGCCAGGTGGACCAGCGGTCCTGGTACGGGTTCTGGAACTTCGGCGACGTCATGCACGCCTACGACCCCGACCGGCACGTGTGGCGCTACGACGTGGGCGGCTACGCCTGGGACAACTCCGAGCTCTCCCCGGACCTGTGGCTGTGGACGTCGTTCCTGCGCACCGGCCGGGCCGACGTCTTCCGGCTCGCCGAGCGCATGACCCGCCACACGGGGGACGTGGACGTCTACCACGCCGGACCCTGGCAGGGGCTGGGCAGCCGGCACAACGTGCAGCACTGGGGGTGCAGCGCCAAGCAGGTGCGCATCTCGACCCCGGCCTACCGGCGGCCGCACTACTTCCTCACCGGCGACGAGCACACGCGCGACCTCATGCTCGAGCTGCGCGACTCCGACCGGAACTTCCTCGGGCTCGACCCGACGCGCAAGGTGCGGCCCGACGCCGCCACCTACCGTCCGCGCCGCGATGCGCTCGCCGTCGGGCTCGGCACGGACTGGAGCGCCCTGGCCGCCACGTGGCTCGCGGACTGGGAGGCCACGGGGAACGAGCGGTCGCGTGACCGGCTGGTCGGCACCATGACCGACATCGGCGCCCTGAAGCACGGCTTCTTCACCGGCGAGGCGCTGTACGACCTGGACGCCGGCCGGTTCGCCACCGACCGCGACCGGGTGACGGTGTCGCACCTGTCCGCCGTCTTCGGGCTGGTGGAGATCTGCTCGGAGCTCGTGTCGCTGGTGGATGCGGGCCTCGTCGACGCGCCGGGGTTCAAGGAGGCGTGGCTGCAGTACTGCCGCCTCTACCTCGCCACCCCGGCCGAGCAGGAGGCCGAGCTCGGCGTCGCGCCGTCGGGCACGAACCTCGAGCAGGCGCACTCCCGCCTCGCCGCGTACGCCGCGGCGCACCTCGGCGACGACGGCCTCGCCGACGTCGCGTGGCGCGCCTACTTCCGGGGCGGGGAGTTCATGGGGGAGGAGGCCTTCCACCCCGTGCCGGTGCTGCCGCCCGAGTCCCTGGTGCGGATCGACGAGGCACGGACGCTGTCCACGAACGACGCCGCCCAGTGCAGCCTCGCCACGATCCAGAACCTCGCCCTGGTGGGAGCCAGGCTGCCGCGGGGGTGAGCCCAGGAGCGGCGCGGGCCAGTACGCTGTGCGGCGGCAATCTTCACCGGACGTTCACGGGCGAGCGACAGCGGTGAGCACGGCGGCCCGCACGCGGGCCCGACGGACGGAGCACCATGAGCCTCGGCTGGACCAAGCACGGTGACGGCAGGCACGTCGCCCCCGGCGACGTCGTCGCCCCCGACGAGCGGCTGAGCTGGCCGCGCACCATCGGCATCGGCATGCAGCACGTGGTGGCCATGTTCGGCTCCACGTTCATCGTGCCGCTGATCACCGGGTTCTCGCCCGCGACGACGCTGTTCTTCTCGGCGATCGGCACGGCGCTGTTCCTGCTGATCACGCGCAACCGGCTGCCCAGCTACCTGGGGTCGAGCTTCGCGTTCATCGCCCCCATCACCGCAGCGACGGCGTCGCACGGGGAGTCGGTGGCCGTGGGCGGCATCCTCGTCACCGGCCTCGTGCTCGCGGCGATCGGCGCGCTGGTGCACTTCGCCGGCGCGCGGTGGATCGACGTCGTCATGCCGCCGGTCGTGACGGGCACGATCGTCGCGCTCATCGGCCTCAACCTGGCACCCGCCGCCTGGGGCACGTGCACCGAGTCCGTCGTCGACGGCGAGATCGTGCAGGCGTGCGACAGCGGCTTCCGCGCCGCGCCGCTCACGGCGACGATCACCCTGGCGGCCATCATCCTCGTCACGGTGCTGTTCAAGGGCATCATCGGCCGCCTGTCGATCCTGGTCGGCGTGGTGATCGGCTACGTCGCCGCGCTGCTCCAGGGACAGGTGAGCTTCGACGCGGTCCGGTCGGCCGGCTGGTTCGGCTTCCCGCACTTCGTCACGCCGACCTTCGAGCCGGCGGTGCTGGGCCTCTTCGTCCCCGTGGTGCTGGTGCTCATCGCGGAGAACGTGGGCCACGTGAAGTCCGTGGCGGCCATGACCGGCAAGAACCTCGACGACGTCGCGGGCAAGGCCCTGTTCAGCGACGGCCTCGCGACGACCCTCGCCGGCGTCGGCGGCGGCTCCGGCACCACGACGTACGCCGAGAACATCGGCGTCATGGCCGCGACGCGCGTGTACTCGACGGCCGCGTACTGGGTGGCCGCGGTCACCGCGCTGCTGCTGTCGATGTCGCCCAAGTTCGGGGCGCTCATCGCCACCATCCCGGCGGGCGTCCTGGGTGGGGCGACGACGATGCTCTACGGCATGATCGGCATCCTGGGCGCCCGCATCTGGGTGCAGGGCAAGGTCGACTTCGGCAACCCGGTGAACCTCACCACCGCCGCCGTCCCGCTCATCATCGGCATCGCGAACTTCACGTTCTCTGCCGGCGAGCTCACGTTCGAGGGGATCGCGATCGGCACCGCGTCCGCGCTGGTGATCTACCACGGCATGCGCGCGATCGCGCGGTGGCGTGGCACCGGCCAGGAGCCGGCCTCGCCGGCGTCGGCGCCCGCCGCGGCCGGGGCGACGGACTGACGACCGGGGTGACCCTGCCCTAGTCCTTGGGCAGGGACACCTGGGAGATCGGGGTGATCTCGCTGGCGGGCACGCACCCCTCGGCGTCCTTCATCGGGGTCTCGGCGTCCAGCAGCACGTCGTCCTGGTTGAGGGGCGGGCTGTACTCCTCGCCGACGAGGAGGTCGACGGTGGCGCCCTTGCGGTCGTCGAGCACGAGGCGGACGTCGGGGTACTGGGCGGCGAGGGTGTAGGCGCGGGTGATGCCCTTGGTGCCGAACCGGACCTCGGACTGTCCCAGCTTCTCCAGCCAGTTGCCGGTGTCGACGACGTCGAAACCGCGGTCGCTGAGCTCGTCCCCGTTCGCGCTCGCCAGCGGCGAGCTGCCGTCGGCGGCGTTGTAGACCCGCACCTTGACCTTCGAGTACGGCACGGGCAGCGCGCCGTCGGGCTGGCCCTTGACCTGGGGAAGGCAGGGCTCGGGCTGCGGGGCCTCGGCGACCGGCGTGTAGATGGGCCGGGAGAAGGGTGAGCTGATGGCGCCCGAGTACATCGCGGCGGCCGCCAGGCCGGCGAGCAGCAGGAACGCGATGAGGAGCCCGAAGACCACGGCCTGCCGCTCGTGCTCGCGCTTGCGGCGAGTCTCGCGGACCGGGTCAGGGGCAGGTGATGTCACGCGAAGAAACTACCCGAGTTCGGGGGATCGTTCGCGGGAGCGCCGCCGGTCGTGGCGGGAGTCACCGGAGCACGAGGACCCGGGCGTGCAGCACGGGCCGCTGCTGGAGAGCGGCCCGCACGGCGCGGTGCAGCCCGTCCTCGAGGTACAGCACGCCCTGGTACTCCACCACGTGGGCGAAGAGGTCGCCGAAGAACGTCGAGTCCTCCGCGAGCAGGTGGTCGAGGTCCAGCGTGCGCTTGGTGGTGACGAGCTCGTCGAGGCGCACCTGGCGTGGCGGCACGTCCACCCAGTCCTTGGCGGTGACGTGCCCGTGGTCGGGGTAGGGACGGCCGTCCCCCACGGCCTTGAAGATCATGGCTGCCATCGTAGGGGCGAGCCTGTGACCGGCCGCGATGGTGCCTCGCGATACGGACACGATCCCGTCACGATCCCGTCACGGACGCCGTCCGACCGCATCGCGGCTCGCCTCTTTCGCCGGGCGCGCGGTCGTGGGACGCTGGGAGCCGCATCAGCATGGGAGCGCTCTCATCCGGGAGCGCCGACCGGTACCGATCAAGGGAGATCGTCGTGGTCCTCGGTTCCTCTCGTCGCCCCTCCGTCCCGACGGCGCTCAGGTCGGCGCTGGTCCTCGCCGCGGCCGGGGGCCTCGCCCTGGGCGGTCTCTCGGCCTCGGCGGCGCCGCCACCCCCGCCCGACCCGCAGCTGTGGGTGGACCCGGACAGCTCGACGATCGGCCACGTCGAGGACCTGGGCCTGACCGGTGACGCGCGCGACGACGCGCTCGCGCTCGCGGGCGTCCCCTCGGCGACCTGGTTCACCGGGGGCACGCCGCGCGAGGTGAAGCAGGACGTCAAGGACGTCGTCGTGCACGCGCACGCCGACAAGGCGGTCCCCGTGCTGGTCGCCTACAACCTCCCGTTCCGCGACTGCGCGCAGTACTCCGCGGGCGGCGCGACGTCGCTCGCCGAGTACACGGCGTGGATCGACGGGTTCGCGCGCGGGATCGGGAACAAGCAGGCCGTCGTGATCCTCGAGCCGGACGGGCTCGGCATCATCCCCTGGTACACGACGGTCGAGGGGAACCAGGAGTGGTGCCAGCCCGCAGAGGCCGACCCCGCGACGGCCGCGGCGGAACGGTTCGCGATGCTCAATCACGCGGTGGACACCCTGGCCGCGCTGCCGGGCACGAAGGTCTACCTCGACGCGGGCAACAGCAAGTGGCTCAACGTGGGCGACAACGCCGACCGCCTGCTCAAGGCCGGCGTCGAGCGGGCGGACGGCTTCTTCCTGAACGCGTCGAACTACCAGTACACCGAGAACTCCGAGGCGTACGGCCGATGGATCTCGTCGTGCCTCGCGCTGGTCACCGAGGTGGGCGGGGCGGTCGCCGACTGCGGGAACCAGTACTGGAACGGCGGCCCCGCGAACGACTGGTCGGGCGTGGAGATGTCGCACTACGGGCGCTGGTCGGCGGACGCCACGGACCCGGCGCTGAGCACCGCCGGCGTGGACTCCCGGTACGCCGAGCAGCTCGGTGACGTGCGGCCCACGACGTCGTTCGTCGTCGACACCTCGCGCAACGGGCAGGGTCCGTGGGACCCGGCGACGTCCGAGAACTCGTACTCCGACGCCGAGGACTGGTGCAACCCGCCCGGGCGCGGGCTGGGGCTGCGGCCCACGCTGGACACCGGCGAGCCGCTGGTCGACGCCTACCTGTGGATCAAGGTGCCGGGGGAGTCCGACGGCCAGTGCTTCCGCGGCACGGGCGGCCCGCTCGACCCGGAGCGCGGCATGGTCGACCCGCCCGCCGGGCAGTGGTTCGTGGAGCAGGCGGACGAGCTGGTCGAGCTCGCGGTGCCCGCGCTGGGCTGAGGTTCGCCTACCGGCGCAGCTCCACCAGGTGCCGGGCCGAGTGCGCGACGAACGGTCCGTCGGTGACGATCCGCTCGTGCAGGTCGCGCAGCTCGGTCCGGTACGCGTCGACCGTGAACCCCGGCACCATCCACACCACCTTGCGCAGGAACCAGACGACGGCGCCGACGTCGTGGAACTCGATGCGCAGGCGCTCGGCCCGCAGGTCCACGAGCTCGAGCCCGGCCGCGCGGGCGTCGGCCACCTCGTCCTCCGGGTCGCGGCCGCGCCGGACCTCCTCGGGCTGGGGGCCGAGGAAGAACTCGACGAGCTCGAAGACGCTCGCCGGCCCGACGTGCTGCGCCAGGTACGTGCCGCTCGGCCGCAGCACGCGCGCGATCTCCGTCCAGCGCGGCACCACCGGGTGCCGGCTGGTGACGAGGTCGAACGCGCCGTCCGCGAACGGCAGCGGGGTGCCGTCCGGGTGCTCGGTCGTGGCGGCGTCGTCGTGCGCGACGACGGCGCCCCCGAGCGGGTGCAGCAGCCGCGTCGCGGCGGCGACGTTGGGCGGCCAGCCCTCGGTGGCGACCAGGAGGCGGGGGAGCGACGGCGCCGCGGCGAGCACCTCGCCGCCACCGGTCTGCAGGTCGAGCGCGGCGTCGACCGTGGCGAGCCGCTCGTGCAGCAGCCGGGAGTAGCGCCAGCTCGGCCGCTCCTCCGTGGCGCGGCCCTCCAGCCAGGAGAAGTCCCAGCCGGACATCGGCGCGGCGTCGGCCTCGGCGACGAGCTCGTCGAACGTGCGGTCCATCCCGCCATCGTCCGGGCTCGGCCTCGTGGTTGCCAACGACATTGTCGTCGTCGGTGCGGCGGCGCCGGAGACGACGACGGGGCCCGCACCGTGTGGTGCGGGCCCCGTCTGCCGGCGGAGGATGGGGGATTCGAACCCCCGAGGGCGTGAACCCAACACGCTTTCCAAGCGTGCGCCATAGGCCGCTAGGCGAATCCTCCTGGAGCGCGACCCGCATCCTGCGCGGGCAGCCCCAGAAGAATAGCCGACACCCTGCCGTGGCTCCGAATCCTGCGGGGGTGACGGCGGTCTCTGCCCTGGCTCCGCCGTTTTACCGCCGCCGGTTTCGGGACGGGGTGGGGTCTCGGTTAGGCTGTCGGGCAGACCCCTCGTGCGGCACCATCTCGCCGAACTCCCCCAGGGCCGGAAGGCAGCAAGGGTAAGTGAGCTCTGGTGGGTGTGCGGGGGGTCCTTCACGTCCCAGCCACGACGGCCGACCCGCCTCCGCAGCGTCGCGAGAGTGCCGCGGGTCACAGAATCCATGATGTGGACGCGATTTCGTCCACTGCGTGAGATTTCCCGGCCCCGGGCTTGGTGAACCGGGCCGCGGGTGGTCACTCTGAGGGCATGTCCCGCATCGCCACCGCAGCAACCTCGACCGCGCGCTCCTGCCGTCGCGGCGAGATGTGCCGCGCCGCGATGACGACGGGCCCCATGACCACCTGCCGAATGTGCGTGCTCGGCTGACGCCTCACCGGCATCGCGCCCGACGACGTCGTCGTCGCCCCTCCCCGGCCCGCCGGGGAACCTCTCTTCCCGCCGCCTCGAGCTGATGGCCGTGGCCGCCGCACCCCACCCCGCTCATCGGCGCCGTACCCGGCGCCTGCCCGGAAGGACCACCATGTCCCGGAACCCTGCCCGCACCCGCCTCTTCGCCGTCACCGCGATCGCGGCGGCGTCCACCCTCGCCCTGTCCGCCTGCGGCGGCGGCTCCGGCAACGCCGAGGGCGACGGCACCCTCCGCATCGGCGTCGTCGGCGCGTCCGACGACAAGTGGGCCGTCTTCACCGACAAGGCCAAGGAGGAGGGGCTCGACGTCGAGCTCGTCGACCTGCAGGACTACACGCAGGCCAACCCGTCGCTCTCGCAGGGCGAGCTGGACGCGAACCAGTTCCAGCACCTGCAGTTCCTCGCCGGCTACAACGTCGACGCCGACGACGACCTGACGCCGATCGGCGCCACCGCCGTCTACCCGCTGGGCCTCTACTCGGAGAAGCACGCCTCCCTCGAGGAGATCCCCGCCGGCGGCGAGGTCGCCGTGCCGAACGACCCGACCAACCTCGCCCGTGCGCTCCTCGTGCTGCAGGAGGCCGGCCTCATCGAGCTCAAGGACGGCGGCAGCGCCGTCTCCACCGAGGCCGACGTGCTGCCCAGCTCCAAGGTCACCGTGACGCCGGTCGCCGCCGAGCAGACGCCGATCCAGCTCAAGTCCGTGGACGCGTCGATCGTCAACAACGACTTCCTCGAGGACGCCGGTCTCGACCCTGCCAGCGCCCTCTTCCAGGACGACCCCGACTCGGAGGCCGCCGCGCCGTACATCAACGTGTGGGTCGCGCGCGCCGAGGACAAGGACGACCCGGACCTGGCGAAGCTGGTCGAGATCTCCCACTCCGACGAGGTCGTCGCGGCCGAGCAGAAGGCCTCCGGCGACACCGCCGTCATCAAGGACAACTCGCCCGAGGAGCTGCAGGAGATCCTGTCCGGCCTCGAGGACGACATCCGCAACGCCTCCTGACCCGACGACGGCCGGGGCGCGCGGGCCAGCCCGCGCGCCCCGGCCGTCGTGCTGGGCACGATGGACACACGCGGGCCCGGTACAGCGGACGACGAGCGCACAGTGAGGACGAACAGGTGAGCGAGACCGTGAGCGACAACGCGGCCGGACCGGCCCCCGGGACGCCGGCGATCGAGCTGCGCGGGGTGTCGAAGACGTTCGGCGAGGGCGACCGCGCGGTGCACGCCGTCGACGACGTGTCCCTCACGGTCCGCGCGGGCGAGATCTTCGGCGTCATCGGCTACTCCGGCGCGGGCAAGTCCACGCTGGTGCGCCTGGTGAACGCGCTGGAGACCGTCACGGCGGGCTCCGTGCTCGTCGAGGGCACCGACCTCACCGGACTCCCGGAGCGCAAGGTCCGCGCGATCCGCGCGCGGATCGGCATGATCTTCCAGCAGTTCAACCTGCTGAGCTCGCGCACCGTCGCGGGCAACGTCGCCTACCCGCTCAAGGTGGCGCGCTGGCCCAAGGAGAAGCGCGCCGCCCGGGTGGCGGAGCTGCTCGAGTTCGTCGGGCTGTCCGACAAGGCGCGCGCCTACCCGCGCCAGCTCTCCGGCGGGCAGAAGCAGCGCGTGGGCATCGCCCGCGCCCTCGCGACGTCGCCCACCATCCTGCTGGCCGACGAGGCGACGTCGGCCCTCGACCCCGAGACCACCCGCGACGTGCTGGCCCTGCTGCGCCGCGTCAACGCGGAGCTCGGCCTCACCATCGTCGTCATCACGCACGAGATGGACGTCGTGCGCTCCCTGTGCGACCGCGTCGCCGTCATGGAGCACGGCAAGGTGGTCGAGGTCGGCGACGTGTACGACGTCTTCTCCGCGCCCAGCGCCGACGCCGCCCAGCGGTTCGTCGGCACGTCCATGCACGACCGGCCCTCGCCCGACGCCCTCGCCCGGCTGCGCGAGCGCCACCCCGGCCGCCTCGTCACCGTCGGGGTGCGCGAGGGCGCGAGCTCGGGCACCGAGCTCTTCCGCCTGCTGCGCGAGCACGAGGTGGACGGCTCGGTCGTCTTCGGCGGCATCAGCGAGGTCGGTCAGCGGCCGTTCGGCTCGCTCACCGTCGAGCTCGTCGCCCCCGACGACCGCATCACGACCTTCCTCGCCGCGCTGCGCGAGCACGCCGACGTCGTCGACCTCGGCACCGCGGCGCGACCCGTCGACGACCCGCGCGCCGTCCGCGCGGAGCACGACCCGCAGGGCGAGCGTCCCGATCCCGCCGACGACCTCGGTGACCCGTACGGCGTCGCCCGCGACGCCGTCCTGCGCCACGGCCACCTCGGAGGTGCCTGATGAACCGCGACTGGTCCACCCTGTGGCCGCTGCTGTGGGAGGCGTTCGGCCAGACCCTGCAGATGGTGACGATCGCGCTGCTGACCGGCGGCATCGCCGGCCTGGCGCTGGGGCTCGCGCTCTACGTGACCCGGCCGGGCAACCTGCTGGCGAACAAGACCGTGTTCGGCGTCCTCAACGTGGTCGTCAACATCGTGCGCCCGATCCCGTTCATCATCTTCGTGACCCTGCTCGGGCCGGTGACGCTGCAGGTGGTCGGCACGACGCTCGGCACCGAGGCGTTCATCTTCCCGCTGTCGGTCATGACGGCGTTCGGCACGTCGCGGATCGTCGAGCAGAACCTCGTGGGCATCGACCCCGGCGTCGTCGAGGCGGCCCGCGCGATGGGGGCGTCGTCCTGGCGCATCATCATGACGGTGCTGGTCCCCGAGGCGCTCGCCCCGCTGATCCTCGGCTACACGTTCCTGTTCATCGCGGTGCTCGACATGTCCGCCATCGCCGGCCTCATCGGCGGCGGCGGGCTCGGTGACTTCGCCCTGCGGTACGGCTACCAGCGCTACAACTGGATGGTCGTGCTCGTCACCGTCGCCGTGATCATCGTCATCGTGCAGGTCGTGCAGTGGGTGGGGAACCGCCTGGCGCGCAAGGTGCTGCACCGCTGAGTCAGGTTCTCGGGACCTCGACGTAGTACCTGTCCATGGTTCCCGGCCGGGAATCGTGGCCAGTGACTACGTCGATAGTCAGACGACCTGCCCGGCCGCCACGAGGTGCGTCGTCGCGAGGTCTCCGGCGGCGTAGTCGGCCAGCTCGGCCGCGCCCGCCCCGCCGACGGCGCCCCCGTGCAGCGGCCTCGTCGGTGTCGGCTGCGGCGTCTAAGGTGGCCGGGTGACGACAGCCCTGTACCGCCGCTACCGGCCCGAGACGTTCGCCGAGGTGATCGGCCAGGAGCACGTCACCGCACCGCTCATGCAGGCCCTGCGCAGCGGGCGCGTCAACCACGCGTACCTGTTCTCCGGCCCGCGCGGCTGCGGCAAGACGACGTCCGCCCGCATCCTCGCGCGCACGCTCAACTGCGCGCGGAACACCCCGGACAGCCCGCTCGACACCCCGTGCGGCGAGTGCCCGTCGTGCGTCGAGCTGGCGCGCGGCGGCCCCGGCTCGCTCGACGTCGTCGAGATCGACGCGGCCAGCCACAACGGCGTCGACGACGCCCGCGACCTGCGCGAGCGTGCCACGTTCGCGCCCGCCCGCGACCGGTACAAGATCTTCATCCTCGACGAGGCGCACATGGTGACGCCGCAGGGCTTCAACGCCCTGCTCAAGATCGTCGAGGAGCCGCCGCCGCACGTGAAGTTCGTCTTCGCAACGACGGAGCCCGACAAGGTGATCGGCACCATCCGGTCGCGCACCCACCACTACCCGTTCCGGCTCGTGCCGCCGGACGTGCTCGGCCCGTACCTCGAGCAGCTCACCGCCGCCGAGGGGATCGAGCTGGGCGGTGGCGTGGTGCCGCTGGTGACCCGCGCAGGCGGCGGGTCCGTGCGAGACAGCCTCTCCGTGCTCGACCAGCTCATCGCGGGCGCCACCGACGGCGTGGTCGAGTACGACACCGCCGTCGGGCTGCTCGGGTTCACGCACGCCACCCTGCTCGACGACGTCGTCGACGCCCTCGCCGCGCGCGACGGCGCCTCGATCTTCCGCGTGGTCGACCAGGTGATCGCCACCGGGCACGAGCCGCGGCGGTTCGTCGAGGACGTCCTCGAGCGGCTGCGCGACCTCATCGTCATCGCCGTCTCCGGCGACGCCGCGGAGGCCGTGCTGCGCGGGCTACCCGCCGACCAGCTCGAGCGGATGCGTGTCCAGGCGGGCCGTCTCGGGGTCTCCGAGCTGTCGCGCGCCGCGGACCTCGTCAACGCCGCGCTCACCGAGATGACCGGCGCCACCTCGCCCCGGCTGCACCTCG
The DNA here is from genome assembly GCF_050311655.1 of Isoptericola variabilis. Taxonomy (GTDB): domain Bacteria; phylum Actinomycetota; class Actinomycetes; order Actinomycetales; family Cellulomonadaceae; genus Isoptericola; species Isoptericola variabilis. The sequence continues at coordinate 206,859 of NZ_JBNOZM010000006.1, read as the reverse complement.
AGCTGCTCTGCGCGCGCCTGCTGCTGCCCGGCGCCGACGACGGCGCCGAGGGGCTCGCGGCGCGCATCGACCGCCTCGAGCGCGGCGTCATCGCGGCGGGCGGCGCGCCCGTGCCGCCCGCCGACGGTCATGCCCCGGCGGCGTCCACGACGGAGCCCGCCACCGAGACCACGAGCCGGCCCACGACGGCGGGCAGCGCCGGCGGGCTGAGCGGTGCCGCCGCCGCCCGAGCCGCCCTGCAGGCGAGCCGGCGCCCGGCCGCAGAGCCCGACCCCGAGCCCGTGCGTGTCACCGAGACGGCGCCCGCCGCCGAGCCGGAGCAGGAGCCCGCGGACGTCGAGCCGGTCGAGGCCGCTGCGCCCGTCGAGCCGGAGCCCGCGGAGGCCGACGCGGCCGAGCCCGCCCCCTCCGTCGAGGAACCGGCGGCGGACGAGCAGGTCGAGCCCGCGGGGTCCGTCGAGCACGGTCCGGCAGCCTCCGTGGAGCCGGAGCCGGAGCCGGACGTCGAGCCGGAGCCGGAGCCGGAGCCCGCGCCGGTCGTCGAGGCGGAGCCCGTGGCGCCGGCCGTCACGTCCGAGGTGGTCCGGAGGCGCTGGCGCGAGGTCCTGGCCGCCATCCAGAGCCCGCAGGCCGCCGCGTTCCTCGGCGAGAACGCCCAGGTGAAGAGCCTCGAGGGCGACGTGCTGCGGCTCGGGTTCGCGCCGGCCGTCGTCGGGCTGGCGCGCCGCGGGCGGCCGGAGACCATCTCGGACGCCGTCTACCAGGCGCTCGGGGTCGCCGTGCGGGTCGAGATCGTCGAGAACGAGCCCGGCCCGCGGCCGCGGGAGGCGGGCAGCAGCGCTTCTGCGGCGTCCGAGCCGGGCGGCGACGCTCCCGAGGAGCCCGACGTCTCCGTGCGCCGTGACGGCCCTGCGCGGCCCGGTGTCCCTTCGGCCGGCGAGGGTCGGTCCGGCGGTGGTGTCACGGGTGCCGGCCCGGGGGCGGGCCCCCGGGCCTCCGCCACCACGGTCGCGGCGAGCGACCCTCGCCCGCACGCGGCCGTCGCGGTCGTCGACCCGCCTGCGCCGCAGGGGCCCTCGCGACAGGCCCCGCAGCCGCAGGCGTCGCAGGTCGCCTCGATCGACGAGGCCGACGCCGCCTGGCTCGCGGGCGTCTCCCTGCACGAGCCCCCGCCCGACGACGAGCCCGAGCCGCCGCTCGACGAGCCGGCCGCCGCGACCCCCGTCCGTCCGGCGCCGCGGCCCGCGCCCGAGGCCGCGCCGAGCCCGCAGGTCGCGAGCGCGCCCGCACCGGCCGCACAGACCGCTCCGTCGGCGTCCGCCGCGGCCCCGCCCGCGCGCGAGACGCCGCGGCAGGCCGCCGAGCGCCGGGTGCGCGAGGCGCAGCAGTCGGAGGGTCGGTCGACGGGCCGGTCGACGTGGGCGCCCGCGTCCGGCGGGAACCCCGCCGACGACGAGCCCTCCGCCGACGACCCCGACATCACGTCCACGGGGATGGTCGGCGTGCAGCTCGTGGTGCAGGTGCTGGACGGCAAGATCATCGAGGAGATCGCGGAGCAGCCCTGACATGACCAGCCACACCGGAAGCACCATCCCCGGAGGCGCCACCACGCTGCACATCGTCGCGGCCGTCATCGTGCGCGACGACGGCCGTGCGCTGCTCGTGCGCAAGCGCGGCACGACGGCGTTCATGCAGGTGGGCGGCAAGATCGAGCCCGGCGAGGATCCGTTCGCCGCGCTCGTGCGGGAGTGCGCGGAGGAGATCGGCCTCGTCGTCGACCCGGCCGCCGTCCGCCCGCTCGGGCGACGGACCGCCGTCGCCGCCAACGAGCCGGACCACGTGGTCGACGCGCACGTCTTCGAGGTCGCCCTGCCCGTCGGGTTCGCCGTCGAGACGCGCGCCGAGCTCGAGGAGCACGCCTGGGTCGACCCAGCCGCGCCGGTCGCGCCGCACCCGCTCGCGCCGTTGTCCGCGGACCTCATGGCCGACGTCGCCGCCCGATGAGCTCGGGGCCGCGCCGCGGCGCGATCCACCACGTCGAGCTCTGGGTGCCGGACCTCTCGCGCGCCGTGCGCTCCTGGGGCTGGCTCCTCGGCGAGCTCGGCTACCGCCCGCACCAGTCGTGGGAGCACGGGCGATCGTGGCTGCTGGACGACGGCTACGTCGTGGTCGAGCAGAGCCCGGCGCTCTCCGCCGCCACCCACGACCGGCGCCGCCCGGGCCTGAACCACCTCGCCCTGCACGCCGGGTCCCGCGCGCAGCTCGGCGTGCTCGTCGCGGCCGCACCCGCGCACGGGTGGACGCTGCTCTACGCGGACCGGCATCCGTACGCCGGCGGCCCCGGCCATCACGCTGCCTATCTCGAGGACGCGGACGGCTTCGAGGCCGAGCTCGTCGCAGACTGACCGCTGCGGGCCGGCACTACCTCGCGCGGACCGGTACTACCTCGCGAGAGCCCGAACTACCTCGGCAGGGCGGCGCGCAGGTCGCCCAGCCAGCCGGCGAGGTTGGCCACGGAGTCGGGCATGAACGGCAGCTCGTCGAGCATCCGCAGGAAGCGGGCGGGCGCCACCCACGCGCCCCAGGCGACCTCCTCGGGCTGCCAGGTGACGGGTCCGTCGTAGGTGCACTCGTAGAGGAACTCGCGCATCCGCGTGCGGTCGTCGGCATAGTCGGCGAACCCGAGCGGCACCAGCTCCACGCCGGTGACGCCGAGCTCCTCCGCCAGCTCGCGGCGCGCGGACTCCAGCGGGTCCTCCCCGGCGCGCAGCACGCCGCCGGCGCAGAAGTCGTAGCGACCGGGATACAGGTCCTTCGTGTCGGTGCGGCGGTGCACGTACACCTCGCCGGCGCCGTTGCGCACCACGACGGCGGTGGCCGCGTGCCGCAGGTTCTCCGCGCGCACCCGGGACCGCGGCGCCGCCCCGCACGGGCGCCCCGCCTCGTCGTACAGCGCCACGACCTCGTCAGCGGACCCGTCCATGCGAGCATCCTGCCGCACCGGTCGCCCCGGCATGACAGATGTCACGACGCACCCGTGCGCGCCTCACGGAACCCGGTGACGGGTGGCACTACCTGCGACGACACCCCGCCGCGAGGGTGGAGGCATGACTTCGGAACCCATCGTCCACGTCCGCGGGGCACGCCGCCGGTACGGCACGTTCGAGGCCGTCCGCGGGGTCGACCTCGACGTCCACCGCGGCGAGCTCGTCGCCCTGCTCGGCACCAACGGCGCGGGCAAGACGTCGTTCGTCGAGCTGGTCGAGGGGCTCGCGCCCGCCTCGGGCGGCACGGTCCGGGTGCTCGGTCGCGACCCGTACCGCGAGCGGCGGCACGTCGTCGGCTCGCTCGGGATCATGCTGCAGAGCGCCGGGTTCTCCGGCGACCTCACCGTCGCGGAGACGGCGCGCACCTGGGCCGGCACCCTGTCCCGCCCGCGCCCGGTCGCCGACGTCCTCGCCGCCGTCGGGCTGGAGCACCGCGCCGACGTGCGCGTCGCCAGCCTCTCGGGCGGGGAGAAGCGCCGCCTGGACCTGGCGCTCGCGACGATGGGCGACCCCGAGCTCCTCTTCCTCGACGAGCCCACGACCGGCCTCGACCCGGAGAGCCGCCGCGCCACCTGGGCGCTGGTGCAGGGCATGCTCGACGCCGGCACCACGGTGCTGCTCACCACGCACTACCTGGAGGAGGCGGAGCAGCTCGCCGACCGCATCGCGATCATGCAGGCCGGCCGGGTGGTGCGGACCGGGTCGGTCGCCGACGTCGTCGCCGCGGAGCCCGCCCGCGTCGAGGCCGTGGTGCGCAACGAGACCGGCCGGGCCGTCACCCCGGCCGTCACGGACCTGCCCGCGCTGGCCGGCGTCGTCGGCGTCCCCGACGTGGACCGCACGGGCCGCCTGCGGCTGCGCACCACGCGCCTGCAGGACGACCTGCTCACCTTGCTGCAGTGGGCCGACGCCCGGCGCCTGCGGCTCGACGACCTCGATGCCCGCGCGGCGTCTCTCGAGCAGGCGTTCCTCGCCCTCGACGACGCCGCTGCGGGCGCGCCCGGCCCGACCCGCACGACCGACACGGAGGCAGCGGCATGACCACCACGACCACCACCCCCGCCCCTCGCCGGGACACGACGGGCACGGGCGGCGGCGCCCGCCGTGTCGCCGCCCTCGCCCGCGCGGAGCTGCGCCTGCTGGTGCGCAACCGCACCGCGCTGTTCAACGCGCTCGCGCTGCCGCCGATGACGGTGGCGCTGTTCGCCGCCCTCGGCACGGTCGGCGACGGCGGTGCCCCCGCCGCGACGGCCACCCTGCTGCTGAACCTGCTGACGTTCATGGCGCTCGCGTTCGTCGTCTACTACAACCTCACGGTCGCGTTCGTGGCCCGGCGCGAGGAGCTGGTGCTCAAGCGCTACCTGGTGGGCGAGTGCTCCCGGGGGGAGATCCTGGTCGGTACGGCCGTCCCGGCGGTCGTGGTGGCGCTGGCGCAGACGGTGCTGGGGATCGTCGCGGTGTCGGTGTTCCTCGCCCCGCCCGCGTTCGTCAACCCGCTGCTCGTGGTGGTGGCCGTGCTCGGCGGGGCCGCGATGCTCACGCTGTTGGCCGCCGCGACGTCCGGGCTGTCCCGGACCGTGGAGTCCGCGCAGCTCACCACGCTTCCGCTGCTCATCGTCGCGATCCCGTTCGCCGGCCTCTTCGGCGCGCCCGGCGCGTCGAGCGGAGTGCTCGACACGATCGGCACGTTCACCCCGCTGCGCCCGATCACCGACCTCATGCTCCTCGGCGCCGGCGGGATCGACGGCGACGGCCAGGTGGTGACGTTCGCGGAGACGTTCGGCGCCGCCGCGGTGCCCGTCGTCGTGCTCGCGGCGTGGACCGCGCTCGGCGTGCTCGCCTCCCGGCGGTGGATGCGGTGGGAGCCGCGGCGGTGACCCACCCGCGTGGCAGGCTGGCCCCGTGACGACCGACCGGCCGACCGCGGTGCCGCGCACCGGCGGTGCTCGCGGGGTCGAGCTGTACACGCGCGTGAGCCTGTACATGTTCGTGCTCCTCGAGCCGTTCTTCTCCCTCTACGCGGTGGCGGCGCTGTCCCGGCTCGGGGTGACACCGTCGGCCGGCGGCGCCGCCGCCCTCGTGGTCCTGGTGCTCACGCACACCGGCCTGTGCCTGGCCGCGGTGCACACCGGGTTCGACCGGGCGTTGTGGTCCGGCCGGCGGCCGCGTCCCGTCGTCGTCGCCCTCCTGCTCGCGACCGTCGCCGTCGCCGTGGCGGCGGTGGCGGTGCTCCCCGCCCTGGCCGGCGGGGGCCTGGGCGACGATCCGCGCGGCCTGATGATCGGGGTGTGCGGCGCGGCAGCCTGCGGTGCGCTCGCCGTCGCGAGCCGGTACCGGCGGGTGGTGCTCGCCGGGATCGTCGTCGGGGCGGTGGTCGCCGTCCTCCGGGTGCTCGCGGGCGTCGAGCCCGTCGCGGCCTCGGTCCTCGCCGGCGCGGTGGTCTTCGTCTTCACCATGTTCTGGGGCGGCACGGTGCGGATGTCGATGTGGATGGTCGAGGTCGTGCGCCGGCTCGACGACGCCCGCGGGGTCGCGGCGCGACTCGCCGTCGCGGAGGAGCGGCTGCGCATCGCCCGCGACATGCACGACGTCGTCGGGCGGGCCCTGTCCGCCGTGGCCGTGAAGTCGGAGCTGGCCGCGGCGCTGGCCCGGCGCGGCGACCCGCGCGGCGCGGACCAGATGGACGAGGTGCGCACCCTCGCGCAGGAGTCGCTGCGCGAGGTGCGCGGCGTCGTCGCCGGCTACCGCAGCGCGAACCTGGCCACGGAGCTCGACGGCGCGCGGTCGGTCCTGCGGGCGGCGGGCGTCTCGGTGCGGGTCGTCGGCGACGTGCCCGACCTCGCGGCCCCGCAGGCCGAGGCCCTGGCGTGGGTGGTGCGCGAGGGCGTCACCAACATCGTGCGGCACTCCGACGCCCGCGAGGCCCGCATCGACCTCGCCGACCTCCGCAGGCCCGCCGGTCGCGGCGCACCCGAGCTGGCGCTCACGGTCACCAACGACGGCGTCCGCGCCACCCCGCCCGCCCCCGACGGAGGGGGAGCGGGGCTCGTCGGGCTGCGCGAGCGCCTGGCGGCGGTGGGCGGGGCGCTCGACGCCGAGGCGCGCGGCGACCGGTTCGTGCTCACCGCCCGCGTGCCCGCGCCTCCGCCCGAGCACCCCGCCCCCACCAGGGAGGTCGCCGCATGATCCGCGTCGTGCTCGCCGACGACGAGACCCTCATCCGCGACGCCGTCGCCCAGCTCCTCGACCTCGAGGCCGACCTGGAGGTCGTGGCGGTGGCCGGCAGCGGCCCCGAGGCGGTCGCCGTGATCGGGCGGCACCGGCCCGACGTCGCGGTGCTCGACCTGCAGATGCCCGGCATCGACGGCATCGAGGTCGCGGAGCGCGCGCGGTCCGTGGCGCCGGGGTGCGGCGTCGTCGTCGTGACGAGCCACGGGCGGCCCGGGCACCTCAAGAAGGCGCTCGCGGCGGGGGTGCGCGGGTTCCTCCCGAAGACGGCGTCCGCGGCGGTGCTGGCGGCGACCGTCCGGCAGGTGGCCGGCGGCGGCCGGTACGTGGACCCGGAGCTGGCCGCCGACGCCATCTCCGCGGGCGACTCGCCCCTGACCGCCCGCGAGGCGGACGTGCTCGAGCTCGCGGCGGACGGCGCGCCCGTCGAGGAGATCGCCGAGCGCGCGGCGCTGGCCCCCGGCACGGTGCGCAACTACCTGTCCTCGGCGGTGGCGAAGCTCGGCGTCGCCAACCGGCACGAGGCGGCGCGGCTCGCGCGCGCCCAGGGCTGGGTCTGAGCGGCGGTCCGGGCGCCGGGGCGGCCGGACCGTCCCCGCCAGCCCGTAGGCTGGACCCTTGTGTACGAGGGCGCAGTCCAGGACCTGATCGACGAGCTCGGCCGCCTTCCCGGCGTCGGGCCCAAGAGCGCGCAGCGGATCGCGTTCCACCTGCTCGCGGCGGACGCGGCCGACGTGCGCCGCCTCGCCGACGCGCTCACCGAGGTCAAGGCGCGCGTGCAGTTCTGCGAGACGTGCGGCAACGTCGCCGAGTCGGAGCGGTGCCGCATCTGTGCCGACCCGCGCCGCTCCGACGACGTGATCTGCGTGGTCGAGGAGCCCAAGGACGTCGTCGCGATCGAGCGCACGCGCGAGTTTCGCGGCCGGTACCACGTGCTCGGCGGCGCCATCAACCCGATCGAGAACGTCGGCCCCGACGACCTGCGCATCAGCCAGCTCATGACGCGCCTCGCCGACGGCACGGTCACCGAGGTCATCCTCGCCACCGACCCGAACATCGAGGGCGAGGCCACGGCCACGTACCTGTCGCGGCTCATCGGGCCCATGGGCGTCACCGTCTCCCGTCTGGCCAGCGGCCTGCCCGTCGGGGGAGACTTGGAGTACGCGGACGAGGTGACCCTCGGGCGCGCGTTCGAGGGCCGGCGGGTCGTCGGCGGCTGACCAGCCGAGACGCCCGCGCCGGGCGCCGACCAGCAGCACCGACGCCGTCACCGCGGCGGGAGGGGGCAGGACCGTGGGGGAGATCGAGCCAGGCTCGGAGTTCCGGGACGTCGCCGAGCAGATGTCCGCGCAGGCGCGCGTGTTCCTGTCGACGACGACGCAGGTGGCGTCCGGCGCCGCCCCGGGCGCGGAGATCGCGCTGCTCATCCTCGCGACGTCCGACCTGCTGTCCGCGGGCGCGCGCCTCGCCGCCATCGTGGACGTCGTCCCCGCCGAGCGGTGGGAGCCGGACGCCGGCCCCGAGACCGACGTCGACCCGCTGCGTGACGCGCTGGCGCAGATGTTCGACGGCTTCGACGACTACGTCGAGGTGTCCGACCCGGCGCTGAGCGCCGACGTCGCACCCGCGACGCTGTCCGGCGACCTGGCGTGCGTCGCCGAGGAGATCGCCAAGGGCCTGCAGCACTTCGACGACGGCCACGAGCTCGAGGGCCTGTGGTGGTGGCAGTTCAGCTACCTGTCGTCGTGGGGCGAGCGCGCGTCGTCGGCGCTGCGCGTGCTCCAGGGGGTGTTGGCGCACCTGCGGCTCGACGTCGCGGACGACGTCGCCGCCGAGGCGGAGTACGACGCCCTGCACTCCTGAGAGGGTGGCCCACCCGGGCGCCGTGCGAGGATTCCCCGCGTGCCCGACCTCGACACCCTCACCATCGTGCTGCTCGTGCTGGCCGGGCTCACGGCCGGCTGGGTCGACGCCGTCGTGGGCGGCGGCGGCCTAATCCAGCTTCCCGCGCTGCTGCTGGTGCCGGGCATCTCGCCCGTGCAGGCGCTGGCCACGAACAAGCTCGGCTCGATCATGGGCACGTCCACCAGCGCCGTCACGTACTACCGGCGCGTGGGCCCGGACCTCACGACGGCGGGCCCGATGGCGCTCGCCGCGCTGGCCGGGGCGTTCGGCGGGGCGGCGCTCGCGAGCCGCATCCCGGCCGACCTGTTCAAGCCGATCATCCTCGTGGTGCTCGTCGGCGTGGCCACGTACACCGTGCTCAAGCCGAAGCTGGGTGCGCACGACAACCTGCGCTGGGAGGGCAACCGGCACCGCTGGACGGCCGCGGGCATCGGCCTCGTCATCGGCGCCTACGACGGACTGCTCGGCCCGGGAACCGGCACGTTCCTCGTCATCGCGCTGGTGAGCGTGCTGGGCTACGCCTTCCTTCCGGCGTCCGCGCTGGCGAAGATCGTCAACTTCGCGACCAACCTCGGCGCGCTGCTGTTCTTCGTGCCCCACGGCGCCGTGCTGTGGGGCCTGGGCCTGATGATCGGCGCGGCCAACCTCGTCGGCGCGTACGTCGGGGCACGCATGGCCGTGGCGAAGGGCAGCGCGTTCGTGCGCGTCATCTTCGTCGTCGTGGTCGGCGCGCTGATCGTCAAGCTGGCCTACGACGTCGTCACCGGGGCCTAACGGTGCGAGGGGCCGGCGGGGAACTCGTTCAGCAGCGCTGACGTGACCTTCACGTCCCGCAGCTCGCTCCAGCCGACGGCGCGGGTGAGCCGCCACCAGGCGTCCCGGGTGTAGACGCGCTCCCTGCGGCCGTCGTGGAGCCGGTAGAGGTAGCCCGTCCGCTCGGACCTGGCGAAGTACGAGATGTGCTCGACGTCGAAGGCGTTCTTGGCCCGGTCGGGGATGCGGGGGTCGGCGCAGTCGCCGCCCCAGTGGCGCACGGTGCCGCAGGACGTCGCCCACATGAGGTCGCCGTCGCCGTCGAGCATGACGTAGCGGCCGGACGGCACCCGGGCCCAGCGGGAGTCGAAGTCGGTGCCGCGGGCCAGGCTCGTCAGGAAGGACCGGCTCGCGTACGAGGCGCGGCCGAGCCGCTTCGCCAGCGCCGCGCGGGCCCCGGTGCTGGTGATGAGATGGCGGGTGGAGCCGGAGACGAACCAGACCTCGCCGCTCGGGACGCGGGGCCGGTACTCGACGAGGTACCCGGTGCTCGTGTTCCACAGGTGCCGCCACCGGGCCTGGCCGTCCTCGACCTTGCTGCGGATCTCGGTCAGGCGCCGGTAGATCGAGGCTCCCGGGCAGGCGGTGCTGCCGACGTCCCGGTGCCCGGAGATCCGGGCCTCGCGCGCGCCGTCGAGGGTGGTGTAGCCGCGGGCGGGGACTCCGTGCAGCGACAGCTTCCAGGCCAGCAGGTCGATGACGCCGCGGACGGCCGCGTCGCTGACCGTGGCCTGGTCGTAGTTGCCGAGCACCGACACCCCGACGGTCTCGTCGTTCACCCCCACCGCGTGCGCGCCGACGATCTCGAGCTCGACGCCGCCGTCGCGTCCCTCCCAGATGCGTCCCCACCGGTCGACGAGGAAGTTGTACCCGATGTCGCCCCAGCCGCGGGTCTTCGCGTGGTACGTGTAGATGCCGCGGATGATCGACGGCACCTGCGCGGACGTGTAGCTGTTGGTGCCGGCCGTGTGGTGGATGATCGCGCCCTTGACCTGACCCTGCCGCGGGGTCCACGTCATGAGGGACTCGTCGGCGCCCCAGTCGGCGCGGGAGCGGATGGCGGGGCCGTCGTGCTGGTCCCCGGTCGCCACGGCGCCCGCGAGCGACACGGCGCCGCCGGCACCCATCCCGAACGGCGAGAAGCCCCCGTCGGCGTCGAGCGACGAGTCCGAGGCCGCGCGGTCCACCGCGCCCTCGCCGGGGTCGACGGTGACCAGCCCGACGCCGCGCACGTCCTCGGCCGCCGTGTTCTCGACCGTCACCTCGACCCGGTCCACGTCCCCGACGACGAGGGGCGCGGTCCCGCCCTCGGTCGCGTCGGGGTCAGGGGCCTCGACCTCCATCGGGCTCCACGGCGACCAGGTGGCACCGTCGTCGTCCGAGGTGCGGGCCCGGATCACCAGGTCGGCGTCGGCGCGGCCCGACCAGGTGACGCCGACGGTCGCGAACCCGCTGACGTCGGAGGCGGCGATGACGACGTCGTCGCTCGCGGCCCGCGCCTCGTCCGAGCCGAACGAGCTGGCGGTGCCGGGACCCGGCGGTGCCGCCGGCGTCACCTCGACGGTCGCCGCGACGGCGGACGGGTCGTCGCCCGCGGTGCCTCCGGCGGACGTCGTGGCGGGCCGCGGGAGGTGCGGCACCGCCACGGCCGCGGGGGCGCCCGCGGCGACGAGGGTGAGCGCCACGGCGGTGGCGGCAGCGGATGTCCAGCGGGGTGCTGTCATCGGTCGGTCTCCTGGCGCGGATGGCAGGGGGACGACGCCAACCTAGACCGGCGCGGGTCACGATGCGAGACGGCAGCGGTGGTGCCGCCGGGACGGCACGTACCATCGACGGGCAAGCACACGCCCCGGCGGACCGTTGAGAGAGACGGAGGCCGGCCAGCAGAAGGTTGTGACAATGGCACTAGTCGTGCAGAAATACGGCGGATCATCCGTCTCCGACGCCCACAGCATCAAGCGGGTGGCGAAGCGGATCGCCGCGACCAAGCGAGCGGGGAACGACGTCGTCGTCGTGGTGAGCGCCATGGGCGACACCACGGACGAGCTCCTCGACCTCGCCGGGCAGATCACCCCCCTCCCCCCGCAGCGCGAGCTGGACATCCTCCTCACCTCCGGTGAGCGCATCTCGATGTCGCTGCTCGCGATGGCGATCACGAACCTCGGGGTCAAGGCGAAGTCCTTCACCGGCCAGCAGGCCGGCCTCATGACCGACGCGGTGCACGGCCGCGCCCGGCTCGTGGACGTGGTGCCGCACCGCATCCGCGAGACGGTGGAGAAGGGGCAGGTCGCGATCGTCGCGGGCTTCCAGGGGGTCAGCTCCACCAACGACGTGACGACGCTCGGCCGCGGCGGCTCGGACACGACGGCGGTCGCGCTCGCGGCCGGCCTCGACGCCGACGTCTGCGAGATCTACACCGACGTCGACGGCGTGTTCACCGCCGACCCGCGCATCGTCCCGAACGCTCGCAAGATCGACCGCGTCACCTACGAGGAGATGCTCGAGCTCGCGGCGTCGGGTGCGAAGGTCCTCGCCCTGCGTGCCGTGGAGTACGCGCGCCGCTACGACGTGCCCGTGCACGTGCGCAGCTCGTTCAGCAACACCACCGGCACCCTCGTCACCGGCACGCACGGCGACGCGATCGACCCGAACGCCCCGGCGGCCGAGCAGGAGGAAACCCAGATGGAAGCCCCGATCATCTCCGGCGTCGCGCACGACCGCAGCGAGGCCAAGATCACCGTCGTCGGCGTGCCGGACAAGCCCGGCACCGCGGCCCGCATCTTCGAGGTCGTGGCCGGCGCCGGCGCGAACATCGACATGATCGTGCAGAACGTGTCGGCGGCCCACACCGGGCTCACGGACATCTCGTTCACGCTGCCGCACGCGGACAGCCCCAGCACCCTGGCCGCGCTCAACGCGCTGCAGGAGGAGCTCGGGTTCGCGTCGCTGCAGTACGACGACCAGATCGGCAAGCTGTCGCTGGTCGGCGCGGGCATGAAGTCGCACCCCGGCGTCTCGGCGCGCCTGTTCGGCGCCCTGCGCGACGCGGGCATCAACATCGAGATGATCTCCACCTCGGAGATCCGCATCTCGGTGGTCACCCGGGAGGACGCCCTGGACGACGCCGTGCGCGCCATCCACACCGCGTTCGACCTGGACTCCGCCGACGGCGAGGCCGTCGTCTACGCCGGCACCGGGCGGTGACGCGCTGATGGTCCAGATCAACGAGTCCGGGGTCAACGTCGCCGTCGTCGGCGCCACCGGCCAGGTCGGCGGCGTCCTGCGCCGCCTGCTCGCCGAGCGGGCGTTCCCGGTCAAGGAGCTGCGGTTCTTCGCCTCCGCGCGCTCGGCGGGCAGCACGCTGCCGTTCGAGGGCGTGGACGTCGTCGTGGAGGACGTCGCGGCCACGGCCACCGACGACCTCGCCGACGTCGACGTCGCGATCTTCTCGGCCGGCGGCGGCACGTCGCGCGAGCACGCGCCGCGGTTCGCCGAGGCGGGCGCCGTCGTCATCGACAACTCGTCCGCGTGGCGCCTCGACCCCGAGGTGCCGCTCGTCGTCTCCGAGGTGAACCCCGAGGCGATCGCCGACGCGGCCAAGGGCATCGTCGCCAACCCGAACTGCACCACGATGGCCGCCATGCCGGTGCTCAAGCCGCTGTCCGACGAGGCCGGGCTGGAGCGGCTGCGCGTCGCGACCTACCAGGCGGTGTCCGGGTCGGGCCTCGGCGGGGTCAAGGAGCTCGCCGACCAGGCGCGCGCCGCCGTCGCCGGCGACCTCGAGGGCCTCGCGCACTCGGGCGGGGCCGTGACGTTCCCGGAGCCCTCGACGTACGTCGCGCCCATCGCGTTCGACGTGCTGCCGCTCGCGGGCAACCTCGTGGACGACGGCTCGGGCGAGACCGACGAGGAGCAGAAGCTCCGCAACGAGTCCCGCAAGATCCTCGGCCTGCCCGACCTGGCCGTCGCGGGGACCTGCGTCCGCGTGCCGGTGTTCTCCGGGCACTCGCTGGCGATCCACGCGGAGTTCGGTGCCGCGATCACGCCCGAGCGGGCGCGCGAGCTGCTGGCCGGCGCGCCCGGCGTGGAGCTGGCGGACGTCCCGACGCCCCTGCAGGCGGCGGGCGCCGACCCGTCGTTCGTCGGCCGCATCCGCACCGACCAGTCCGTGCCCGGCGGGCGCGGTCTCGTGCTGTTCGTGTCGAACGACAACCTGCGCAAGGGCGCGGCCCTCAACGCCGTGCAGATCGCGGAGATCGTCGCCGCCGACCTGGCCGAGCTCGACGCGCTCGACGACGTCGACGCGGCGGAGGCCACCCCGGCCTGACACCACACCGCCGAACAGGCACTTACGCACCCTCTGAGCCTTCAGAGGGTGCGCAAGTGCCTGTTCGGCGTTCGGGGCTGCGGACGGCCCGGGTTGTCCACCACGGCGGCGAGGTCGGCCCCGGCCCTGAGGAGGGCGACGGACCGGGCGGCGATCCGCTCCAGCCGCTCCCGCAGCGCGGCCTCGGCGTCGGCGGTGCCGCCGAGCCCACCCAGCGCGGCGACGACGTCCCGCAGCGCGGGGATGCCGTACCCCGCGGCGCGGAGGGCGGCGACCACGCGGGCGGCGGCGACGGCGGGCACGTCGTAGACGCGCGCGCCGAGAGAGCCCACCCGCTCCGGCGTCAGCAGCCCCTCGGCCTCCCAGTGCCGCAGCGTGGAGGCGCGCACCCCGAGCGCGTCGGCGAGCTCGGTGATCGTCAGGCTGCTCCCGGGGGAGGGCGTTGCGGGTTCGCCCCGGATCGACCCCAGCGCGTCGAGCGCCTGGAGGGTTCTCGTGCGTTCCGTGGCGAGCTGTGCGTGCAGGTCGTCGACCGCGGCGGCGGCCTCGGCAAGCGGCGCCCCCTGAAGCCCCGCCATCGTGCGCCGCGCGACGACCGGTCCGACGGCGGTGGCGAGCGCCCGGTAGGCGCGAGCAGCCAGGACGTGGCGCGGGTCGTACGCGCGGTAGCCGTGGGGACCGCGCTCCGCGGGCGGCAGGACGCCGAGCCGTTCGAGGTCGCGCACCTGCTGGACGGAGTAGCCGGCGGCGCGGGCGACGTCGACGGTACGCAGCGGACGATCCATCCTCACCCCACAGAAGCACTTCAAGGTCACGCTTGAAGCATGACGATACCGACGAGCATGGATCAGATCATCGCGGCCGTGCGGCGGCTCGAGGGCGCCCTCGTCCTCGAGCCCCGCGCAGGGGACGGGACGCCCGAGATCGCGTGGGGCGACGCGTTCTTCTACTACGCCCCGGACGGGCAGGTGCCCACGACCGTGCAGCCGTACGGCACGGTCGTCACGAAGAACTACCCCGACGACACCTCCTGCGACCTCGACCGGCCCGGCCGGTGGCGGGTCAACGCGCACGTGGGCCGCGAGCGGGCGCGGGGGCTCGTGGGCGGCGAGGTGGCGTGGGGCGACGTCGAGGCCGACGTCCTGCTCCCGCACCCGGTGTACGGGGAGCTGGGGTGGGTGTGCGTCGTGAACCCGGCCGACCGGACGACGCCGCAGGTCCTGGACCTGCTGCGTGAGGCCCACGACGACGCCCGCCGGCGGTACGAGCGTCGTCGCCGGGCGCGGGGCTGACGCGGGGCCGGGGCGGCGAGGTGCGTGGAAGGGGTTGCGCGGCGCGGCAGGTCTATGGTTCATTAGTCGAGTAATGAACCCCAGAACCACTGAACCTGCCGTGAGGAGGCCCGCGTGTTCGACGGTCCCGAACCCATCTACGTGCAGATCGCCCAGATGATCCGCGCGCAGGTGCTCGCCGGTGAGCTCGCGGAGGAGGAGCAGGTCATGTCGACCACTCAGTTCGCCACGACGTTCCGCATCAACCCCGCCACCGCCGCCAAGGCCTTCACCGGCCTGGTGGACGAGGGCGTCCTGTACAAGCGCCGCGGGCTGGGCATGTTCGTCGCCCCCGGGGCGCGCGAGCGGCTGCTGGAGCAGCACCGCACGGCGTACTTCGACGACGTGCTCGGCCCGGCGCTCGCCCAGGCCGACCTGCTCGGCATCCCGACCGACGACCTCGTCGCGTACGTCCTCGGCACCGGGCGCCGGAAGTCCGGCGGCCCCACGACCACCACGGAGGAGTCATGACCCCCGCACCCTTCGGCGCCCGTCTCGACGACGTCGTCGTCCGGTTCGGAGCCCAGCGCCGGCTGACCATGGACGGCGCGGCCGTCAAGGACGAGGGCGGCACCGCCCTGGACGGCGTCACCCTCGACCTGCGGCCCGGCGTGATCACCGGGATCCTCGGCCGCAACGGCGCCGGCAAGTCCACGCTGCTCTCGCTGCTGGCCGCGTTCAACCGGCCCACCGAGGGCACGGTCCGCGTCGGCACGGGCGAGCTGTTCGAGGACCCGTGGGAGAACCCGTGGGCCACCGCCAACGTGCAGTTCGTCCGCGAGAGCGGCGACCTCATGGACGACGAGAAGGTCGCCACGACGCTGCGGTACTACGCCGACCTGCGCCCCTACTGGGACGACGACCTGGCCGGCCGACTGCTCGACCTGTTCGAGGTCGACCCCCGCAAGAAGCCCACGGCGCTCTCGCGCGGCAAGCGGTCCGCCGTCGGCGCCGTCATCGGGCTCGCGGCGCGCGCGCCGCTGACGATCCTCGACGAGGTCTACCTCGGCATGGACGCCCCCACGCGGTACGCGTTCTACGACGAGATCCTCGCCGACTACGCCGAGCACCCGCGCACGATCCTGCTGTCCAGCCACCTGGTGGAGGAGGTCGAGCGGCTGTTCGAGGACGTCGTCGTGCTGCACCGCGGCAAGGTCCTCCTCGCGGAGCCGGCCGAGGACATGCAGTCCCGCGGGTTCAGCCTCACGGGCCCGGTCGCCGCGGTCGAGGAGCTCGCCCGCGGGCGGCGCGAGCTGCACCGCCAGCGCCTCGGCGCCACGGTGCAGGTCACGATCGAGGGCGCGCCCGACGACGGCGCGTCGGCCGCGGCCCGGGCGGCCGGCGTCGAGCTCGGGTCGCTGCCGCTGCAGGACCTGTTCGTGCGGCTCACGCAGCCGCAGGACGGCGAGCGGACGGGGGAGCGGCGATGAGCGCCGTCGTCGTCACGCGGGCGGACCGCGACGCCTTCGTGGCCCGGGTGCACGCCCGCGCGGTGCGTCGCGTGGCGCGCTCCGTCGGCCAGGCGTCGCTCGTCATCGGGGCCGCGTTCTGGGCCATCTTCCTCGTCACGACCGTCGGCGTGCCGCTGGTCGTGCACCAGGCCGGCGGCGTCATGGGCGGGGGAGTGATGACGGGCGCCGAGTACGCGGCCCCCTGGTTCGCGCTCTCTCTCGGCATGATCGCGCTCGCCTCGCTCGTCGTGCCGCACCTGGCGGCCGGCGGCACCCGCCGGTCGCTCGTGGTGGGCGCGCTGGCGGCGGCCCTGGTGGCCGGCGTGGCCTACGGCGTGGCCTACGCGCTGATGCTGCTCGTGGAGCGCGGCCTGTTCGGGGCGCTCGGCTGGGAGTGGCAGCAGCTCGGCAGCGGGCTCGACGCCGGTGGCGCGTGGCTCGTGGTCACCGGCGTGGGCGAGGCGATCTCCGTCGTCGTGTACATGCTGGTCGGGATGGCCGCCCAGGCCGCCTACCGGACGTTCGGCGTCTGGCGCGGGACGGCGCTGCTGCTGCCGGGCCTGGCGCTGCTGCTCCTCGTGGACCACGCGACCCGGAACGGCGCGTTCGCGGACGCCCTCGGCGGCCTCGGGCTCGGCGGGGACCACGCGCCCGCCGGGCTCGGCCTCCTGCAGGCGGTCGTCGTCCTGGCCCTGGCCGTCGCCTGGATGTGGTGGCAGGTGCGCCTCCTGCGCCTGCGGCCGACGAGGTGAGCGCGATGCCGACGACGACCACGATGCCGGACGGCACGACGACGCCCGCCCGCGCGCACCACGCCGCCGCCACCCGTGCCGCCCGCCGCCGGTACCTCCGCGCGGTCCTCGTCGCCGGGGGCTGGTTCTGGGCCTGCTGGGCCCTGCTGGTGATCAGCCTCCCGCTGGTCGTCGACCGGTACGGCGGCGAGGCGGACGGCCTCACCTACGACGCCGCGGGTGGCCCGGTGCGCTGGGTCGGGTTCGCCGTCGGCGTGATCGTCACGGCGAGCACGCTGACCGTGCACGTCGCGGCGGGCGGCACCCGCCGCTCGCTCGTCGAGGGCGGGCTGCGCGCGGCGGCCGTCGCGGGGCCGGTCCTCGCCGTCCTCGGCGTGCTCCTCACCCTCGCGGAGCGCGCGACGTACGCCCGGCTCGGCCGGCCCTGGCAGGGTCCGGCCGCGTCGCTCGGCGTCGACTCCGCGACGGGGATCGTCGTCCAGGTCGTGGGGGAGTCGCTCGTCGTCGTCGCCTACCTCCTGGTCGGCGTCGCCGTGGCGGCCGGCTACCGGCGGCTCGGCGCCTGGCGGGGCACCCTGCTCGTCGTCCCGCTCCTCGTCCCGTGCGTGCTGGCGGACGTCGCCACCCGCACCGGCCTGTTCGCCCTCCCGCTGCGCGGCGGGTACGACGACGTCGCGCTCGGCGTCGTCGGCACCGTCGGCGGCGCGCTGGTCGCCGCCGCGCTGGCCGCCGTCGTCGCGACCCGCACGCTCCGCCCCGTCCCGTTCCGCCCCTGACGCACCACCCGAGAAGAAGCGAAGGAGACCCGAGATGGCAGAGCCCGTCGTGGAGGTCCGCAACCTCCGCAAGACGTACGGACCGAAGGTGGCCGTGGACGACGTGTCGTTCGCCGTCCAGCCCGGCGAGATCTTCGGCATCCTCGGCCCCAACGGGGCCGGCAAGACGACCACCGTGGAGACGCTCGCCGGGCTCCGGCAGGCCGACGGCGGCACCGTGCGGGTGCGCGGCATCGACACGCAGCGCGACCCCGCGGCCGTCAAGGACCTCCTGGGCGTGCAGCTCCAGGAGGCCACGCTCCACGACAAGATCACGGTCGGGGAGGCGCTGCGGCTGTTCGCGGCCTTCTACAGCGACCCCGCCGACCCGGTCGAGCTCCTCCGGCTGCTCGACCTCACCGAGCACGCCGACAAGCAGTTCGCGAAGCTGTCCGGCGGGCAGAAGCAGCGGCTGTCCATCGCCCTGGCGCTGGTCGGCAACCCGGAGATCGCCATCCTCGACGAGCTCACCACCGGGCTCGACCCGCAGGCGCGGCGCGCCACCTGGGACCTCGTCGAGCGGGTGCGGGCCACCGGCGTGACGATCCTGCTGGTCACCCACTTCATGGAGGAGGCGGAGCGCCTCTGCGACCGGCTCGTCGTCATCGACGCCGGCCGCGTCGTCGCCGAGGGCACGCCCGCCGAGCTCATCGACGGCCTCGAGGGCGGGCGCACCGTCGTCGTGCGGTTCGCCCCGCAGGACGTCGAGCGCGGACGGCGCGAGCTCGCCGTCCTCGCCGACCGCGACCCCGAGGTCGAGGGCGTCGCCGCCGTCGACGGCTCCGACGTCGAGCTCGCCGTCACCGGCACCCGCCGGGTGCTGTTCTCCCTGGTCCCGGCGCTCGCCGCCGCCGACCTCGTGCCCGACGACGTCCGCACCGTCTCCCGGTCGCTCGAGGACGTGTTCCTCGCCGTCACCGGACGCACCTACGACCCCGAGTCGCCGTCCGCCCTCGTCACCGAAGGAGCCCCGTCATGACCACCGCCGTCGCCACCGCCCCCGTGCGGACGACCCGCCGCTGGCGCGGGTTCGGGCCGCTGCTGCGCACCGAGACCATGGTCTGGCTGCGCGACTTCACGTCCGTGTTCTTCGGGGTCCTCTTCCCGTCGGTGCTGATGGTCGGCGTCGGGTTCGCGATCCCGGGCATGCGCGACCCGATCACCGACGTGCCGCCGGGCTCCGCCTGGTACGGGGTCCCGGCGATCGCGACGTTCCTGCCCACCGTGCTCGCGATGGCGGTCGGGACGCTCGCGGTGCTGTCCCTGCCGGTCACGTTCGCGACGTTCCGCGACAAGGGGGTGCTGCGCCGCCTGTCCACCACGCCGCTGCGTCCGCAGGGGATGGTCGTCGCCCATCTCCTCATCAACGTCGGCACGAGCCTGGTCGGGGCCGCGCTCGCCATCGTGGTGGCCGAGGTGGCGTTCGGCATCGTGGCCCCCGAGCAGCTCGGTGTCGTCGTCCTCGCGTTCGCGCTCGGGCTGCTGTCGATGTTCTCGCTGGGCATGCTCATCGCCGCGGTCGTCACCAAGCCGGCGACCGCGAACGCGGTCGGGTCGCTGGTCTACTTCCCCCTGCTGTTCCTCGCGGGGCTGTGGACGCCCGGCCCGATCATGCCGGACTTCGTCCGCGAGATCGGCGTGTACACCCCCATGGGTGCCGCCGCGCAGGCGATGGACACCGGCTGGTTCGGGGAGGGGTTCCCGCTGCTCCAGTGCGTCGTCATGGTGGCGTGGACCGCGGTGCTGCTGCCGCTCGCGGCGCGCCTGTTCCGCTGGACGTGACCTGCGCGGCGGCCGAGCGCGGGGAGTAAGGTCCCACCCCATGCGCAGAGTGGCTGAGCTCGCCGGGAAGTGGTTCGCCGTCCTCGTGGTGCTGGGCGGGGTGGCGGGGCTGCTGGCCCCGACCGCCCTCGCCCCCATCGCGGACCAGACGCCCCTGTTCCTCGGGATCATCATGTTCGGGATGGGGCTCACGCTGCGGGGCTCCGACTTCGGGCTCGTCGTGCGGCGGCCCTGGGCGGTGCTGCTCGGCGTGGTCGCGCAGTTCACGATCATGCCGATGCTGGCCTGGGCGATCGGGCACCTGTTCGGGCTCGAGGGCGAGGCGATGATCGGCATGATCCTCGTCGGCGCCGCCCCCGGCGGGACGGCCTCCAACGTCATCGTGTACCTGGCCAAGGGCGACACGGCCCTGTCGGTCACGCTGACCTCGGTGTCCACGCTGCTGGCGCCGCTGCTCACCCCGGCCCTGGTGCTGTGGCTCGCCGGGTCGCAGCTCGACGTCACCTACGGTGCGCTGGTCACGTCCATCGTGCAGATCGTGCTCTTCCCCGTGCTGGCGGGCCTGCTGGTGCGGGCGTTCGCCGGCGGGATCGTGGAGCGCTACCTGCTGCCGTACCTGCCGCTGGTCTCCGTGCTCGGCATCGTGATCGTCGTCGCGGGGATCGTCGCCGCCAACGCCGACGCCGTGCTGAGCACCGGCATCCTCGTGGCGCTCGCCGTCGTCCTGCACAACGGCCTCGGCCTGCTGCTCGGGTACGGCGCGGCGAGCCTGGCCCGGCTCGACGAGGCCGCCCGCCGCGCGGTGAGCGTCGAGGTGGGGATGCAGAACTCCGGCCTCGCGGCCAGCCTCGCCACCACGTACTTCACGCCCGCGGCCGCCCTGCCCGCCGCGCTGTTCTCGGTCTGGCACAACGTGTCCGGCTCCATCCTGGCGTCGTTCTGGGCGCGGCGTCCCGTCGTCGCGGACGACCGGCGTGCGGCCGAGGGGGCGTCTAGCCTGCACCCGTGAGGCCGTTCCTCTTCCTGGGCACCCGCGCGGAGGACGCCGCGGCCGACGGCGAGTACGAGGCGGTGCTGCGCTACTCCGGGCTCACGCCGGAGTCCCTACGACGGGTGCGCCTCGAGCGGGAGCCGCTGCCACCCGTCGACCTGGACGCGCTGTCCGGCGTGATCGTCGGGGGCGGGCCGTTCAACTCCTCCGATCCGGAGGACGAGAAGTCCGCCGTCCAGCACCGCGTGGAGCGCGAGATGGCCGCCCTGCTCGACGTGCTGGTCCAGCGGGACTTCCCGTTCCTCGGCGCCTGCTACGGCGTCGGGACGCTCGGCACGCACCAGGGCGGCGTCGTCGACCGCACCTATGCCGAGCCCGTCGGCCCCGCCGAGATCGAGCTGACCCCCGAGGGCCTGGCCGACCCGCTGCTCGCGGGGATGCCCGCCCGGTTCACCGCGTACCTGGGGCACAAGGAGGCGGTGCGCGAGCTGCCGCCGTCCGCCACCCTGCTCGCCCGCTCCGCCGACGCCCCCGTGCAGATGTTCCGCGTCCGCCGGAACCTGTACGCCACGCAGTTCCACCCCGAGCTGGACCTGGCCGGCATCGAGCAGCGGGTCGAGGTGTACCGGGAGTACGGCTACTTCCCGCCGGAGGAGGGCGACCGCATCGTCGCGCGCTCCCGCGAGCACCGCGTCACCGAGCCGATGAAGATCCTGCCGAACTTCGTGTCCCGCTACGCCCGCTGACCCCCACGAGTCGTCAGAGCCACGTCGGGCTGTCAGAGCCAGGTGGGGGTAGAGACCCACCTGGCTCTGACAACTCGCAGGGTCAGCCGCGCGTGCGGGGCGTGGTGACGTCCACGGTCATCACGCCGTTCTTGGCGTTGACGGCCTTCACCTTGATCTTCGTGCCCGTGCCGCCGACGACGACGGACCCGCCGGGGTTCGTCTCGTCGTAGTAGGCGTTCGGGTCGGTGTCGTCGAAGACGCTGTCGGCCTTGTTCGCCCAAGTGCGCAGCGTCGTCATGCCCGCCTCGGTCTCCCGGTGCAGGGTGAACGCGTCGGACCTGCCGAGGCCGAACGTCGCGTCGAACGACTGGATGCGGTTGCGGGCGACCGTGCCGTCCGACCACCGCAGCGCCTGCGCGTTCGCGTCGACCGGCAGGGCCTGCCCGCCGCCCGGGTGCTTCGACGTGTTGTTGTCGCCGTAGAAGCTGTTCGCGTACCAGACCAGCAGGCCGTCCTGGTACGGGAAGTGCTCCACGGTGTTCGGCTTCGACGCGGTCCAGCCGAAGTTGTACGGCCCGGTCTTCAGGGTCGTGTCGTAGCCGGCGTACTGCCGGTTCTCCGCCACGTAGTAGTGCGAGTACTCGACCTCGTACGTGCCGTCCGCCCCGATGAGCTGGAAGCCGTCGTTCGTCCAGCCCTCGAACCCGCCGGAGAAGTCCTCGCTCAGCGCGTCGCCCACGGCCACGTCGTCGACGAGGAGGCCCGTCTCGTTGACCCCGCCGTCGCTCGCGTACCGGAACCGCACCTGCGCCGCCTGGCCGGCGTACGACGAGAGGTCGGCCGTGAGGTCGACCCAGCCGTCGGAGGTCCCCGTGATCCCGCCCTTGGCGTCCGTGGCGGAGAGGTTCGTCTCCAGCGCCGTCCACGAGGAGCCGCCGTCGGTCGAGATCTCGGCGTACGCGTAGTCGTAGTCCTTCTCGATGTCGTACCAGGCCTTCGCGGTGAGCGAGGCGCCGTCCGGCACCGAGAACGACGGCGAGGTCAGCGTCGAGCTGAGGTTGTTCCCCGTGCCGGAGTAGGCGAACTCGCCGTCCTGCGGGTCGACGCCGAGGTCGACGTCCTTGACGCCGTCCGGCAGGTTCACCACGACCGCCTGCGGCTTCGTCGTGGCGTGGTACGACGGTCCGAGCTTGACCGTCGCCCGCTCGCCCGGCTCGACGGTGGCGTAGTCGAGCCAGCCGAGGAACAGCTTCTCGGTGGCGCCCATGTGGTTCGGCGTGGTGCCGATGGTGCCGTCGCCGTGACCTAGCCACGAGCCGGAGCTCATGAGGTTCCAGAAGGCGGTGCCGTTCTCGCCGCCCGCGGTGTCGTAGTAGTCGGGCAGGCCGAGGTCGTGACCGAACTCGTGCGCGAAGACGCCGAGGCCGCCGTTCTCCGGCTCCGTGGTGTAGTCGCGGATCCAGAGGTCCGAGTCGCCGATCTTGATGCCGCCGGCCTTCGGGAAGCCCTCCGGCCCGTCGGTGCCCGTGCCGGCCTGGTTCACCGCCCAGCGGTGCGACCAGATGGCCGACTCCGGGGCGCCTGCCTCCTCGCCCTCGCCCGCGTGGATCGCCTGGAAGTGGTCGATGTAGCCGTCGGGCTCGTCGAAGATGCCGTCGCCGTCCAGGTCGTAGCGGTCCCAGACGTCGAACGACTGCAGGTACTCCGTGATCTCCTCGGCGGTCTTGCCCTGCGCGAGCTGGTCGGCGTACCAGGCGTCGGCGGCGTCCTGGATGAACCGCGTCATGTCCTTCTGGGACTCGCCCAGGTCCTCGCCCGTCTCCGGGTCCTTCTGGTTGGAGCCGTAGCTCGCGCCGTTGTACGGCACGGTCACCCAGTCGGACACGTCGCCCTGCAGGTCGAAGCGGCCCGACGACATCTCGTCGTAGACGCCGGCGAACGACTCGCCGCCCTGGTCCTCCAGCCCGGTGAAGAACATCTCCCGGTAGTGCTCCTGGGAGAAGTCGGGCTCCCAGTAGGTGGAGTTGTCGCTGCGCGTCGGCTCGGGGATCTCGTTGCGCACCGGCCCGGCGGCGGCGTCGGGGTAACGGCCCTCGGGGTCGGGCTGGTCGCCGAACTGGACCAGGAACGTCAGCAGCTGCGCCGTCTGCTCGGTCTCGTACTCGACCCACTGGTTCTTGCCGACCTTGATGGCCTGCGACGAGGCGTCGCCCGCGCTGCGGGTCGTGACCTGCGCGTCGCCGGTGGCGAGCCGGTCGACGGCCTCCTGCTTGAGCGCGGTGCGCTTCTCCGCCAGCGGGTCCGGGCGCAGGTCCTCCTTGACGTGCGCGGCGGGGTCGGACGGCGGGGCGTCGGACGCGGGCGCCGAGGACGCCGACGCCGCGATGCCGGGAGCGAGGACGGCGGCGGTCAGCAGGGCTCCCGCTGCGCCGAACGCGCTCGTGGTACGTGCTCTCACGGTTTTCCTCCAGGGGTGTCGGAGCGACCCGGCCGTGGGGGGCCGGGCACCGTCGTGCCGGGCGCATCGGTGTGCCCGGGCAAACTGTGGCGGGGCACACATAACCACTTCCAGGTTTCGCCCGCGAGACGAACAGCGCACGTGTCGCGGACCGGGAGGAACGTCGTCAGCCCGCGGCGTCGTAGGCCTCGCGCACCCAGGCGGCGACCTCGTCGTCCAGCTCGTCGACGTCCCGGACCTCGACGTGGTGGGTCCATGCGCCCGACGTCGGGTGCGCCACCTGCTTCACCCGCGACGACGTGTCCTCGCGGGCGAGGACGAACGAGACGACGGCGGGCACGTCGACGTGGTCGCGCAGCCCCACCCACGGCGGCCAGACGAACGCGAAGCCGCGCCGGCGGCGGAACGCGACCTGCGTCTTCGTGGTGCGGGTCGTGACGTCGTCGCCCGTGACCTGGGCGACGAGGTCCGCGAACGCCCGGCAGATCGCCAGGCCCGTGGCGGAGTGCGCGAACAGCTCCTCGGGGGTGGACGGCGTGGCGGGGGTCGGCACGGTGCGGTCCTCTCGAAGGGTCAGCGCACGAAGTAGGGGGCTCCGGAGCCGGCGGCCAGCCAGCCCAGGGCGTGACCGACGCGTTCCGCGGACGACGGCGCGAGGTCCGCGGGGACGTCGTCGGGCGCGAACCACGCGACGTCGGTGGACTCGTCGTCAGCGACGTGCGCCCGCTCCGCAGCGGCGGGGCTCGCCGCCCGGCACAGGAAGCACAGGTCGAGGTACTGCGAGCGGTCGCCGTTCGGGTAGTCGACCGGCGGGGTGACGGTGACGGCCACGAGCGCGTCCACCACGACGTCGACGCCCGTCTCCTCGAGCACCTCGCGCGCGAGCCCCACGGCCGGGTCCTCGCCCGGCTCGAGGATGCCGGACACCACGGCCCACAGGCCGTTGTCGGAGCGGCGGCCGAGCAGCAGCCGGCCGTCGTCGTCGAGCACGACGGCGGACACCCCCGGCAGCCACAGCAGGTCGTGGCCGACGTGGGCGCGCAGCGCGGCGACGAAGTCGGGGACGGGCATGCCGTCGACCCTACGGCCGTCCCGCGTCGACCGCCGGGTCTCCGCCGCGCCCGGTCCTCACGCGACGAGCGACTGCCCGCCGTCGACGAACACCTCCGTGCCGGTCACGTGGCTGGCCGCGTCGGACACGAGGTAGGCGATGGTCGCCGCGACCTGTGCGGCGATGCCGGGCTCCTCGCCCGTGAGGGGGATCTGACCCTCGGGGAACTCCGCGGGCACACCGAGGCCGTCGGTGTGCCGCTGCTCGGTGTTGTCGTCGATCTCGGTGTCGATCGCCCCGGGGCACACCGAGTTGACGCGCACCCCGCGCGGACCGAGCTCGACGGCGGCCATGCGGGCGAACGCGACCTGGCCCGCCTTGCTGGTCGCGTAGGCGGACGCGCCGGAGTTGCTGAACGTGCGGGTGCCGTTGATCGAGGACACGACGACGACCGCGCCGCCCTGCCGCACCAGCAGGGGCACCGCGAACCGCACGGTGTGGAACGTGCCGGTGAGGTTCGTCGCGATGGTGTCCGCCCACTCCTGCGGCGCCAGCTCCTCCAGCGGTGCCCAGACCCCGTTCACACCGGCGTTGGCGACGACGACGTCGAGGCGCCCGAGCTCCGCCTCGACCCGGTCGAGCACGTCCCGCACCGCGTCGGCGTCCGCCACGTCGGCGGCCACGGGAAGGACGGTGCCGCCGTCTCGCCGGATCTCCGCGGCGACGTCGTCGGCGCTCTCCTGCCGGTGCCCGAGCGCGACCACCGTGGCGCCCTCCCGGGCGAGGCGGACCGCCGTCGCGCGCCCGATGCCCGACCCCGCCCCCGTGACCAGCGCCACCCTGCCGTCCAGACTCCGCATCGTCCCCCCAGTGCTCGATCTCGTGCTCGACCGTCCCGACGCTAGGAGGGGGTCCGGATGCTCGCGCGGCGGTCGGGGCGCGAGGGTCGCGTGGCCGGGGACCGGATCGTGGACGCGAGTGGACGGAGGCGGGGGGTCCGACGTACCGTCGTCGCCGTGGACATCCGTTGGTATTGGCGCTTTACGCCGGCTCCGGTAGGGGCTCGGCGGGCCGACGCCTGACCGACACCACTTCACCGGAGCCAGCACAGGGCCTGGGACGCATCGTGCGTCCGGGCCCTTCGTCGTCAGACGGGCCGCTCCGGTCGGGCATGGACCCACGGTTCGCGACGTGACGACGACGCCGAGCCCCACCCCGACCGCCCCGCCGCCGACACTCCAGGAGTCCCCACGATGAGCACCACCAGCGCCACGACCGCCACCACCGCCCACCCTGCGCCGTCCGAGCTCGCGCCGTCCGAACCCGGCCGGCCGCATACTGACCTGATGGCAGAGACCTCCGACCTGCGGGTCCGCGCGCTCGACCCGCTGCCCGCGCCGGGCGCCCTGCGGGCGGAGCTGCCGCTCGGCACCCCGCGCAGCGACCTCGTCACGACGTCCCGCCGCGAGGTGCGCGACGTCCTGCGTGGTGAGGACGACCGCCTGCTCGTCATCGTCGGCCCGTGCTCCGTGCACGACCCGGCCGCCGCGCTCGACTACGCCCGGCGGCTGGCGCCGGTGGCGCGCGAGCTGTCGGACGAGCTGGTCGTCGTGATGCGGGTGTACTTCGAGAAGCCGCGCACCACGGTGGGCTGGAAGGGCCTCATCAACGACCCGCACCTGGACGGCTCCCACGACGTGCACCACGGCCTCCGCCTGGCGCGCGAGGTGCTGCTGGGCGTGCTCGACGCGGGCGTGCCCGCCGCGTGCGAGTTCCTGGAGCCCACCAGCCCGCAGTACATCGCCGACGCCGTGACCTGGGGCGCGATCGGCGCGCGGAACGCGGAGTCGCAGGTGCACCGGCAGCTCGCGTCGGGCCTGTCGATGCCGGTCGGCTTCAAGAACGCGACGGACGGCGACGTGCAGATCGCCGTCGACGGCTGCATCACGGCGGCGAGCGAGCACACCTTCTTCGGGGCGGACGCGCAGGGGCGCGCGGCCGCGGTCGAGACGACGGGCAACCCGGACTGCCACGTCATCCTGCGCGGCGGCCGCGGGGGCCCGAACTACTCCGAGAAGGACGTCGCGGACGCGCTGGCGGTGGCGCGCACGTCCGGCCTCGGCGGGGCCGTGGAGGCGGGCGTCGTGGTGGACGCGTCGCACGGCAACTCGAACAAGGACCACGTGCGGCAGGCCGAGGTGGTGCGCGAGCTCGCCGGCCGGATCGCCGACGGCGAGCGCGACGTCACCGGCCTGATGATGGAGAGCTTCCTCGTGGCGGGCGCGCAGAAGCCCGGGCCGCTCGACGGGCTCGTCTACGGCCAGTCCGTCACCGACAAGTGCCTCGACTGGGACACCACCGCCGAGCTCCTCGGGGTCCTCGCCGACGCCGTGCGGCAGCGGCGCGAGGCCTGACCCGACCGACGTCCGTCCCTGCCCGCCGCCTTCCGCCTGGGGGAGGGCAGGCTCCGGGGACGGACGTCGGACGGCGTGTCAGCGGTCGAGCCGCAGCACGATCCCCGGGCGGACGGGACGCCGGTACCAGCCAGCGGCGAGCAGCTCGCGGCGCACGGCCGGACCCACCTCGCCGCGCCAGGCGTCCCGGCCCGAGAAGCGCCGGACCACGGTCTGCGGAGTCACGATGCGGTTCTGTCGTCGGCGGTCGGCGAAGACCGCCTCGGGGGTCGAGTGCACGTCCCGACCGTCGATCTCGACGAGGAGCGCCCGGCCGTCGGGCAGCAGCCAGGCCAGGTCGACGCGGGCGAACGGCCGCCCCTCCCCGTCGGCGACCGGCAGCTGGAGGACGTCCGGCGGACACCCGGAGTCGACGCACGACAGACGCGCCCAGGTCTCGGCCGGTGACTCCGCGTCCCCGTCGGCCGACGACCACCAGCCGTGGGTGCGTGCGATCCCGGGGTGGCGTGCGGCAGAGGCGTGCGCCGCCGTCAGCTCCGACGGGGTGAGGAGCCGCTGGTGCAGGGCCGAGTCCATGAGGGCCACCGCGTGCCTTCGGTCCAGCGCAGGCACCGCCTGGACCAGGGCGTCCGAGACCGTGGCCGCCGGCAACCCGCCGGGGGCGGTGCGTGCCCGGACCACGATCCGACGAAGGCGTACCGGTGGGCGCGGTCGGCGGGCTGCCCCGGTGGGCAGGGTGGCCTCCGGCTCGACGACCTGCGGAGCTCCCTGCACGCCGTGCAGGACCAGCGCGCACAGGCCTGTCGCGACCGCACCCGGGTGGGCGAGCACCCCGAGGACCGCCGCACGTCGTCGGGCCTGCTCGACGGGACGGTCTCCGTGCGCCGGCACGAGGTCGTAGACCGTCCGCGCCGCCACCTGCCAGTCGCGCCGGACGTGCGTCGCGACCTGGTCGCGGGTCACGCCGTGCTCCAGGCACTGCCCGACGGACGCCAGCCCCGCCTGCCGTCCGGCGATGTCCAGCAGCGGTCCGGGCACGGGCGGCAGACGTCGAGGCACGCGTCCGAGTGCACCAGGACGGAGCCACCTCCGGCTCCCGTTCTCCACAGGCAGCCCGACCTCTGTCCCTGGAGCGGGTCTTCCCGTCGGCCGAGAGCAGCATGCAGGGACAGACGTTGTCGGGGAGTGACCCGAGGCACACCACCGACGCCCATCCGGGAGGCCGACCGCGCCGAACCACGAGTGTCCCGGAGGGCCCGGGACGGACGCACGAGGAGCCGATGGCGCTCGATCCGACCTGCTCGGTGCGGCAGACTGACCGGGTGCCGCCACCTCTGACCGACCGCGGGGCCGTCGACGCCGCGCTGTCCGCGTGCGCGGGTGGCGACCCCGCGACGTTCGGTCCGGTCTACGACGCGCTCGCCCCCGTCGCGCACGGGACGGCGCTCGGCGTGCTCCGTGACCCGGACCACGCCGCCGAGGTGACCCAGGAGGTGATGGTGGAGGTGTGGCAGACCGCAGCCCGGTTCGACCCGGCACGCGCCTCCGCGCGCACCTGGGTCGCGACCCTCGCCCGCCGGCGGGCCGTCGACCGCGTCCGGGCGGAGCAGGCACGCCGTGACCGTGACCAGCGTGACCTCGACGCGTCCGTCGCCGGCGCTCCCCACGACGTCGTGGCCGAGGACGTCGAGCGGCGGCTCGAGGGCGCGGCCGTGCGTCGCTGCCTCGACTCGCTGACGGCGACGCAGCGGGAGGCGGTCGTCGAGGCGTACTACGGGGGTCGCACGTACCGGGAGGTGGCCGAGCGCCTCGGCGCCGCGCTGCCCACGGTCAAGAGCCGGATCCGCGACGGCCTCGGCCGCCTGCGCGACTGCCTGGGGGTGGCCCGTGGCTGACGACGACGCGACGCGCGACGCCTGGGACCTGCTCCCCGCGTACGCCCTGGACGCGGTCGACGACCTGGAGCGCCGGGCGGTCGAGCGCCTGCTCCAGACGGACCCGGGCGCGCGACGGGCCCTCGACGAGTACCGGGACGTCGTGGCGGCGTTCGCGGTGGAGGCCGAGCCGCCCGCGCACCTGCGTGACGTGGTGCTCGCCCAGGTCTCCGGCGCCCCGCAGCTCGAACGGCCGGCCAAGGCCGCAGGGCCGGAGAGGTCGCCGGTCACCCCGCCGCGCCGCCGCTGGGGCCTGGTCGCCGCCGCGGCGGCCGCGGTGGTCGCGGTCGCCGTGCCGACCACGATCGCCGTACGGGAGCACCGGGAGACGGTCCAGCTGGAGGCGCAGGCCGACCGGGTCGCCCAGATGCTCGCCGACCCGGACGCCCGCCTCGTCACCGCGCCCGTCGAGGGCGGTGGCGAGGCCACCGCCCTGGTCTCCGGCGGCGACGTCCTGGTCTCCGCCGAGGGCATGCCCGCCCCCGACGAGGGGCACGCCTGGCAGCTGTGGATCGTCGCGGACGGCGCGCCAGTGTCGGCCGGCCTGATGCCCCCGGCGACCGGCGGCGTGTCGCGGGCGCTCGTCGAGGGCGGGGCCGGGCACGTCGTCGCGGTGACGCTGGAGCCGGCGGGCGGCTCGGACCGGCCGACCACCGACCCCGTGCTGGCGATCGAGTCCTGACCCGCGGGCCCCGGCTCGCGCGAGATCTCCGCACGTCCGTCCGCACGTGGAAGGGCCGCCGCACGCCCTGCGTGCGGCGGCCCTGCGAGCCTCGTGACGGACGACCGGGGTCGCCGGCGCGGCATCACATCGGCGGCATCAGCACCGAGTCGACGAGGTAGACGGTGGCGTTCTGGGTCATCACGCCGCCGCAGATCACGTTCGCGTCGTTGACCTTCAGCTCGTCGCCGGAGCCGGTGACCTCGAGGGTGTCCCCCTGGACGGTCTCGTGCTCGCCGGCGATGTCCTCCGGGAGGACCTGACCGGGCACCACGTGGTAGGTCAGGACGGTCGTCAGCAGGTCGGCGTCGGTCGACAGGGTGTCGAGGGTCTTCTCGTCCACCTCAGCGAACGCGTCGTCGACCGGCGCGAACACGGTGAACTCGCCGCCGTTGAGGGTGTCGACCAGGTCGACGTCGGGGTTGAGCTCGCCGCTGACGGCCTTCGTCAGCGTGGTGAGCATCGGGTTGTTGGACGCGGCCACGGCGACCGGGTCGGTCGACATGCCCGTGATGGAGCCGGCGCCGTCGGGCACCTGCTCGGCGTAGGCGTCGCAGCCGGGGCCGACGAGGTTCGCGGCCGGGTCGGCGGACATGTCCTCGCTCATCTCGTCCGACGGCTCGTCGGAGGCCGTCGGCGCCTCCTCGGTCATCGTCTCCTCGGAGCCGGACCCGGCATCGGAGCCGGAGTCGGACGAACAGGCGGCGAGCCCCAGCAGGGCCAGGGTGGCGAAGCCGGCGGCGGCGGTGCGGGTGCGAGTGCGGACATTCATCGTTCTCTCTCCTTGCGTCGTCGCCCCTCCGGTCCGGGGCGTTCGACGGGGGTTCGGAGCGGGCGCGGCGCCGGATGGGTGTGGTCTGCGATCCCATCCGCCGGCCCCACGGTTCCGAACGAGGGGCATGGAGACCCTGGTCCTGATCGGTCTGCTCGGTGGCCTCGTCACCGGCATCTCGCCGTGCATCCTGCCGATGCTCCCGGTGATCTTCTTCGCCGGCGGGGTGCAGGGCGCGCGCGAACCTGCGCTGCGGTTCGACGTGCCCACCGCGCTGCGCACCGGCGCGGGCGGGCGGGTCGAGACGGGCGTCGCGCCGGCGGGCGGGGGAGCCTCCGTCGCCCTGACCGACCCGCCCGTTCGGCGTCGCGCGCGGTCGTGGCGCCCCTACCTCGTGATCGCCGGCCTGGTGCTGAGCTTCAGCGCGATGACGCTGCTGGGCTCGCTGGTCCTGGGCGCGCTCGGGTTGCCGCAGGACCTGCTGCGCTGGGTCGGCATCGTGCTGCTCGCGGCGCTCGGGGTCGGGATGATCGTGCCCCGGTTCGAGGAGATGCTGGAGCGCCCCTTCGTGCGGCTCGCGTCGCGGGGGTCGCGCCGCGCGGCGGGCCAGGACCGGGGCGCGTTCCTGCTCGGCCTCGGGCTGGGGGTGCTCTACGTGCCGTGCGCCGGCCCCGTGCTGGCCGCGATCACGGTGGCGGGCGCCACCGGTGACATCGGCGCGGGAACCGTGGTGCTCACCGTGTCGTTCGCCGCCGGCGCGGCGGTGCCGCTGCTGGTCTTCGCGCTCGCCGGACGGCGCGTCGCGGAACGGGTCTCGGCGTTCCGCCGGCACCAGCGCGGCATCCGGGTCACGGGCGGCGTCGTCGTCCTCCTCCTCGCGGGGGCGCTCGCGCTGAACCTGCCCCAGCAGCTCCAGCGCGCGCTGCCGGACTACACCGGCGCGCTGCAGCAGCAGGTGGACGAGAACGCCTCCGTGCAGGACGCGCTCGACCTGGGCGGCATCGTCACCGACGCGAACCGGGAGCTGTCGAACTGCTCCAACGGGTCGGCCGAGCTGGCCGACTGCGGCACCGCTCCGCCGCTCACCGGCATCACGCGGTGGCTCAACACGCCCGGCGGCCAGGCGCTGGACCTGGCCGACCTGCGCGGCAAGGTCGTGCTCATCGACTTCTGGACCTACTCCTGCATCAACTGCCAGCGCGCCGTCCCGCACGTGAGCGCCTGGTACGACGCGTACGAGGACGCCGGCCTCGAGGTGATCGGGGTGCACACGCCGGAGTTCGCCTTCGAGCGCGAGACGCGCAACGTCGTCGCCGGGGCCCGCGACCTGGGCGTCGAGTACCCGATCGCGCAGGACAACTCCTACTCCACATGGACGACGTACCGGAACCGGTACTGGCCGGCCGAGTACCTGATCGACGCCCAGGGCACCGTCCGCTACATCAAGCACGGGGAGGGCGGTTACGACGTCACCGAGCAGCACGTCCGCGACCTGCTGCGCGCCGCCGACCCGGACGTCGACCTGCCGCCCGCCACCGACGTCGCGGACACGACGCCCGGCGAGGAGACGACGCCGGAGACCTACCTCGCGCTCAACAAGGTGTTCAACTACTCCGGCTCGCCCGAGTACGGCTCCGGCCGGGAGGCGTTCGCCCACCCGGACGACCAGCCGCGGGACACCTTCTCCCTCGGCGGCACGTGGGACGTCGACTTCCAGGGCGCGACGGCGGCCTCCGACGACGCGACCGTGCGGCTCGCGTACCGCTCGACCGACGTGTTCACCGTCCTCGGCGGCGAGGGGACGGTCACCGCCCGCGTGCTCGCCGACGACGGCAGCGTGCGCGCCGAGCGCGAGATCGACGTGTCCGGCAACCCGACCCTGTACGACGTCCTGCGCGGCGACGGGCCGACCGCGGGGGTCGTGGAGCTCGACGTCCCCGCGCGCGTCTCCGTCTACACCTTCACGTTCGGCTGACGGCCGGTGCGCGAGCGTCTCCGGCCGCCAGGAATCACCCGCGGACTCCTGACCGGTCGAGGCGCTCGCGGCCTGACCAGGGGCTAGGCTCCCGGCGTGCGCGACGACGGGGGTCCTCGGTACTGGCGGGTCCGGCGCTCGATCGTGCTGGTCGTCGGCGCCCTGGTGCTGCTGGCCGCCGCACTCGCCGGGTGGTGGGGGCTGTCGGCGAGCGCGACGGTGCAGTCGGGGTCCTTCCAGTCGGGGACGACGGGCCACCCGGACGAGTGCGCGTTCCCCGACGACGACCTGTGGGCCCTCTACGCCCGGGACGAGGAGGTCGTCGCCATGCTCACGGTCCGGAGCGACTCCCGGTGGCCGGTCGAGGTGACGAGCCTGAGCCCCGACGTGTTCCGGTTCGAGCGTCGGGTCGCCGGGCCCGGCGACGGCTACGTGTTCCACGACCCGGCGGACGGGCCACCGGCCGAGGCGGAGACCGCGGACCGGGTCGTCATCCCGGCCGACAGCGAGGCCGCGCTGTGGATCGTCTCCCCGCTCGACGACGGCGCCCCCGTCGGGACGGACGTCCGCGTCGGGGTGGGCCAGGCGCCGGTGCGGGTCCGCTCGCTCGGGATCGCGCGGGAGACGACGATCGACTTCGACCAGACGCTCTGGGTCAGCGGGCTCGACAGCGGATCCGCCGAGTTCCGGCGTCAGCTCGAGGGGCTCTGCGCGGGCTGACGGCGCCGGACGCGCTCACGACCAGCCCTCGGCGGCCTGCACCCACGGGCCGACGCGCACCTCCGCGCCGTCGAGCACGTCCAGCTCGGCGGCACCGGAACCCGGGAGCTCCGGGGTGAGGGGCACGGGATCGGCGCCCGGGACGGCGACGACGTCCACGGCGGCCGTCACGTCCGGGTCGTTCGCCGTCGACATGGCGCGCCACTGCACGGAGGCGAGCACGCGCTCGCCCGGCGGCACGACGACTCGGCCCGCGACGACGCCCGGTGCGGACGGTGCGGTCGTGACGTCGCCCTGCGGCTCGCCGTCGGCGTTCCGGAACACGAGGTCCGGCACCCCGTCGAGCGCGCACGGGAGCTGGGAGACGTTCTCGGCGTGCACGGAGAGGTACCGGCCGCCGGCCGCGGCGTCCGGGGTGCCGAGCGTGAGGCGCAGGTCGTCGCCGGTGCAGGCGAGGGCGTCGTCGTCCGCGGGCCACGGGTCGACGCCTGCGGGCAGCGGCATGGTGTGCTCCTCGGGCGCGGGCGGCGGCGACGCCGCGACCCAGCCGTCCGTGCGCTCGCCGTAGCCCGGCTCGGTGAGGGAGTACGCGAGGTGTCCGTCCCCGACGGCGCGCGCCGGGTCGTCGAGCCAGCGGGTCACGGCGTCCGCCGTCGGCGACGTCGTCGGCCCGGCCAGCCGGACCTGGAGGCCCAGGACGACGCCGCCCGTCACGACCACGTCCTCGGGCACCTGAGCGCTCACGGCCACCGACGCGACCCCCGGCTGCTCGGCAGCCTCGACGGCGAGCCGCGCGACCGCGGCGTCGGGCACCCGTCCGGAGGCGTCGTACTGCAGGGTGCCGTCGGCCGTGCGCAGGGACGCGGCGATCTCCTGCTCGGCGGCGGCCTGCGCCAGCCGCACCAGCCCCTCCCCGTCGGCCACCTCCGCGCCGACGCCGCTCACCGTCGTCGCGCCCGCGCGGCGGAGGGCGAACGCGTCCGCGACGGACGACGCGTCGCCGTCCTCGGCCACCCACGCCGTGAGGGGGTAGACCCCGACGCCGTTCACGGTGCGTGGCTCCCCGGCATGCAGCGTCGTGGTGCGCGATAGCGTCCGCACGCCGTCGACCCGGGCGGCGGCCACGACCTCGTCCGCCCGTGCCGCGGCCGTGCTCGCGGCCGCGGGGGAGAGCCCGTCGTGGAGCACGACGTCGACGTCGACGCGGGCGACGTCGCCGTCCTTCGCGTCGCGGGTCGAGACCTCGTAGCCGGCGACCTCCGCGGAGTCGACGCCGGGGACGTCGGCGGCCTGGCGGGCGGCGGCGCGCAGCTCGTCGGGCACCGGGTCCCAGGGCCGCCAGACGACGACGAGGACCGCGAGCGCGGCGGCCACGACCAGGGCGCCCACCAGGGCGGACAGGCGTCGTCGGGTCACGACGTGAGCGTGCCAGACCGGCGGGGCGGGCGAGCGGCGAGCCTGGGCGTGCTCTGTGCAGATGCTGCGCCCTTCCGGATGAGAACCCCCTCATGGTCGCCTCATCCGTGACTCAGGCAACCTCCGCAGGGTGGCCAGGGTGCGACAGATATCAGCGCTCGACCCCGAGCTCCCGGCGCGGCGCCGGGTCGCGTTCTACTCCCACGACACGCAGGGCCTCGGCCACGTGCGGCGCACGTCGCTGCTGGCCCGCGCGGTGGTGGACGCCGACCCGGACGTCGACGTCCTCCTCCTGTCCGGCGCGCGGGAGGCGACGAGCCTGCCCCTGCCGGAGCGCACGGAGGTCGTGACGCTGCCGCGCGTCGGCAAGGACCCCGACCGCGGCTACGGGCCGCGCACCTGGGGCGGCACGCTCGACGACGTCGTCCGCGTCCGCGCGGGCGTGCTCGACGGCGCGCTCGCCGCCTTCCGCCCCGACGTGCTCGTGGTGGACAAGGTGCCCCTCGGCGTCGGCGGCGAGCTGCTGCCCGCGCTGCGGCGCCTGCGCGCGGACGGCCGCACCGCGTGCGTGCTCGGGCTGCGCGACGTGCTCGACACCCCCGAGGTCGCCGTCCGCGAGTGGCGCGAGCAGCGCAGCACGTCGGTGATCGAGCGGTTCTTCGACGAGGTGTGGGTGTACGGCGACGCACGCGTCTACGACCCGCTCACCGAGTACGCGCTTCCGGAGCACGTCGCCGCCAAGGCTGTGTTTACGGGATACCTCGGTCGCGGTCGCGCGTCCACCACCTCCACCGGATACCTCGGGAGCGGTCGCACCGATGTGGCGGCGACGGCGGCGCCCGCCGAGCCCTACGTCCTCTGCCTCGTCGGTGGCGGGCAGGACGGCGCGGCGCTCGCGGAGGCGTTCGCCGCCGCGC
Source organism: Isoptericola variabilis (assembly GCF_050311655.1). Lineage (GTDB taxonomy): Bacteria > Actinomycetota > Actinomycetes > Actinomycetales > Cellulomonadaceae > Isoptericola > Isoptericola variabilis. The sequence goes on along the minus strand of NZ_JBNOZM010000006.1, from coordinate 171,311 downwards.
CGCTGCCCGCGGGCCACCGCGGCGTGCTGGTCACCGGGCCGTACCTGCCCGAGGCGGCACGCGACCGGCTGGGCACCGTCGCCGCCCGCGACGACCTCGAGGTGCACGCGTTCGTGCGCGACGTCGTCCCTCTGGTCGAGGGCGCCGCCGCCGTCGTGACGATGGGCGGCTACAACTCCGTGTGCGAGCTGCTGGCGTCGGGCCGCCCCGGCCTGGTCGTCCCGCGCACGCACCCCCGCGCCGAGCAGCTCGTGCGGGCCTGCCGGCTCGCCGACCTCGGGCTGCTCGACGTCCTCGTGGGCGCGATCATGCCCGGTCGGGTGGGCGCCTGGCTCGCCCGCACCGCTGCCGGCGTCGCGCCCCGACGGCCCGAGGTCGACGTCGACCTCGACGGGTTGTCGCGCGTCCCGGAGCTCGTCGACCGGCTCGTCGCCGGCGCCACGCGCCCGGCGGCTGCCACGCACCCGCAGGACCAGCAGGAGGAGGAGCACCGTGCCACGGCCTGAGACCACCCCCATGACTGCCTCGACGCCACCAACCCCGCGCGTCGGCTACGTCACCAAGATGTACCCGCGCTTCTCGGAGACGTTCATCGTCAACGAGGTGCGCGGCCTGGAGCGCCGCGGCGTGCCGATCGAGATCTTCTCCCTGCGCGCGCCCGTCGACACCCGCTTCCACGCGGCCCTCGCCGACGTCGCCGCGCCGGTCCGGTTCGTGCCGCGCGCGGCCCGCGCGTCGGACGCCTGGTCGGCGCTCGGGGAGGCCCACGACCGGCTCGACCTGCGAGCCCTGCCCGCCGCCGTGCTCGCGGACCTGCTCGCCGCCGACCCTGAGGACGCCGTGCAGGCGCTGTGGGTGGCGTCGGCCGCGCACGACGCCGGCCTGACCCACCTGCACGCGCACTTCGGGTCGGTCGCGACGACGGTCGCGCGGCTCGCCGCCGCCGTCCTCGGCATCGGGTACACGTTCACCGCGCACGCGAAGGACATCTTCCACGAGTCCGTCGACCCCGCCGACCTGCGGACGAAGCTCGCCGACGCCCGCGCCGTCATCACCGTGAGCGACCACAACCTCGCCTACCTGCGCGCCACCTACGGCCCGGCGGCGGACGCCGTCGTGCGCGTGTACAACGGGCTCGACCTCGACGAGTACGCCCGCGCGACGGCGCCGCGACGGCCCGGGCGCGTGTGCGCCGTCGGCCGCCTCGTCGAGAAGAAGGGCTTCGGCGACCTGCTCGACGCGCTCGCGCTCCTGGTGGCGGACGGCCGCGACGTGCACCTCGACCTCGTCGGCTCCGGCCCGCAGGAGGCGGAGCTGCGCGACCGCGCCGCCGCGCTCGGACTGCTGCGGGACGGCGCGGAGCGCGTGACCTTCCACGGCCCGCTGCCGCAGGACCGGGTGCGCGACGTCGTCGCCCGCGCCGCCGTCTTCGCCGCGCCGTGCGTGCTCGGCGCCGACGGCAACCGCGACGGCCTGCCGACCGTGCTGCTCGAGGCGATGGCCCTCGGCACCCCCGTCGTCTCGACGCCCGTCACGGGCATCCCCGAGGCCGTCCGCGACGGCGAGACCGGCCGGCTCGTGCCGCCCGGCGACGCCACCGCGCTCGCCGCGGCCCTCGGCGACCTGCTCGACGACCCGGCCGAGGCCGCGCGCCTCGCCGACGGCGCCCGGGCGCACGTCGAGGCCGAGTTCGACGTCGTCGGCACGTCCCGGCGCCTGCTGGACGTGCTGGAGACCGCGGCGGCCCCCGCCGCGGAGGGGAGGGCGGCATGAGGGTCGCGTACGTGAGCTCCGACCCGGGCGTCCCGGTGTTCGGCCGCAAGGGGTCGTCCGTGCACGTCCAGGCCATGCTGCGCGAGCTGGTGCGCACCGGCGCCGAGGTGCACGTCGTCACCACCCGCCCCGGCGACGACACCCCCGCCGACCTGACGGACGTCGTCGTGCACGACGTCCCGGTGGCTCCCTCCGGGTCGACGGCGGAGCGCGAGGTCGCGCTGCGTCACGCTGACGCGCACGTCGGGGGGATCCTGACGGAGATCGCCGCGAGCGAGGGCCTTGACCTCGTCTACGAGCGCTACTCGCTCTGGGGCACCGCCGCGACGGCCTGGGCGCGCGACGCCCGCGTGCCGAGCGTGCTGGAGGTGAACGCGCCGCTCGTCGCCGAGCAGCGCACCCACCGCGAGCTGGTCGACGAGGCCGCCGCCGAGCGCTGCGTCCGCGCGGCCGTCGGCGCCGCGACGGCCGTCGTCGCCGTCAGCGGCCCCGTCGCGGCCTGGGCGGCCGACCGCGCCGGCCAGCACCCGGAGAAGGTCCACGTGCTGGCGAACGGTGTGGACACCGCTCGGATCACCCCGTGGGCATCCACGCGGACATCCACCGACGGGAGCAGCCGCGCCCTGCCGCATTCTTCGCGCGGACGTATCCCTCCCGAAGTGGAGGGCGCCCTGGCGCCCGTGAACGCGCCCGCGCGAAGAATGCGGCAGGGCGCGGCCGAGTTCACCGTAGGCTTCGTCGGCACCCTCAAGCCGTGGCACGGGCTCGACGTGCTGGTCGACGCCTTCGCAGGGCTGCGTGCGCGCGTCCCCGGGGCGCGCCTGCTGCTGGTCGGCGACGGCCCCGGCCGCGGCGACGTCCTCGCCCTCGCGCACGAGCGCGGCGTCGAGGGCGCGGTGCGCGCCACCGGAGCGGTGCGGCCCGCCGACGTCGTGCGGCACCTGCACGAGGCGCACGTCGCCGTGGCGCCGTACCCGCCGCTCGACGACTTCTACTTCTCGCCGCTGAAGGTCTACGAGTACCTGGCGGCCGGGCTGCCCGTCGTCGCGAGCGCGGTCGGGGAGCTGCCCGACGCGCTGGAGCACGGCCGGGCCGGGTTGCTCGTCCCGCCCGGAGATGCCGCCGCGCTCACCGACGCGCTCGTCGCCCTCGCGCACGACGACGACCGCCGCGCCGCGCTCGGTGCACGAGCCCGGGAGGTCGCCGTCGAGCGGCACGACTGGTCCGTCGTCGTGCGCCGCGCGCTGGGGTTCGCGGGGGTCGCGCTCCCCGACGTCTCGACGGTCCCCGCCACCGGGGGTGGTCGCCGTGGCTGAGGGACGCCAGCGGTCGGTGCGGGCGGCGGGCCGGTCGTTCCGCCGGTTCTGGCCGCACCTGCGCCACCACGTCCGCCCGGAGCGGCGGCTGCTGGTGCTGGGCGGCCTGGCGCTGCTGGCGGAGGTCGCGATGCGGCTGCTGGAGCCGTGGCCGCTGAAGTACGTGGTCGACGGGATCGTCGCGGCGACCGGGTCGAGCGTCGCCGGGCCGGCGCCCGCGAACCTCGGGGTCGTCATCGCGCTCGCGGCGGGCTCGCTGCTCGTCGTCGTGCTGCTGCGGGCGGGCGCCGCGTACGCCATGACGGTGTGCTTCGCGCTGGCCGGCAACCGCGTCCTCACGGGCGTGCGGGCGGACCTCTACGACCACCTGCAGCGGCTCAGCCTCCGGTTCCACGACGGCTCCACCACCGGTGACCTCGTCACCCGGCTCACCAGCGACGTGGGGCGGCTCAAGGAGGTGTCCGTCACCGCGACGCTGCCGATGCTGGGGAACGTCGTGACCCTCGTCGGCATGGTCGTGGTGGTGGCGGTGCTCGACCCGGTGCTGGCGCTCGTGATGCTCGTCGTCCTGCCCGTCTTCCTGCTCACCAGCGGCCGCCTGTCGCGCCGCATCCGGCACGTCTCGCGCGACCAGCGCAAGGCGGAGGGGCAGCTCGCGTCGCTGGCCACCGAGTCGCTCGCGGCCGTCACAGTGGTGCAGGCGTACTCGCTCGAGGACCGCATGAGCGCCGGGTTCGCCCGGTCCAACACGTCGTCCCTGCGGGAGGGGGTCAAGGCGAAGCGGCTGTCCGCCGGCCTGGAGCGGTCCACCGACGTGCTGGTCGGCCTCGCGACCGCCGTCGTGCTCTACGTGGGGGCGCAGCGGGTGCTCGACGGCGCGCTGACGCCGGGCGAGCTCACCGTCTTCCTCACCTACCTCAAGGCCGCGTTCAAGCCGATGCGCGACATCGCGAAGTACACCGGCCGCATCGCGCAGGCCGGCGCGTCGAGCGAGCGCGTCGTCGAGGTGCTGGAGCGCAGCCCCGAGGTGGTCGACGCGAGCTGGGCGCGCCCGCTGCGGGACGCCCGCGGCGACGTGCGGTTCGAGGGCGTGTGGTTCTCCTACGTGCCCGGCCACCCGGTGCTCCGCGGGCTCGATCTCGCGGTGCGGCCGGGGGAGCGGGTCGCGGTCGTCGGGACCTCCGGTGCCGGCAAGTCCAGCCTGGTCTCGCTGCTGTCCCGCCTGCGCGACCCCGAGTCCGGCGTCGTGCGGATCGACGGCCACAACCTGCGCGACCTCACGCTGCGCAGCGTGCGGCGGTCGGTCGCCGTCGTGCTGCAGGACAGCGTGCTGTTCCGGGGGACCGTGCGCGAGAACATCGCCGCCGCCGTCCCCGACGCCACCGACGAACAGGTCGAGCAGGCTGCCCGGGTGGCGGGCGCGCACGACTTCGTCACCGCCCTGCCCGACGGCTATGACACGGTCGTGGGGGAGCGCGGCGCCACCCTCTCCGGCGGGCAGCGGCAGCGCATCGCCATCGCGCGCGCCGCGATGCTCGACGCCCCCGTCGTCCTCCTCGACGAGGCCATGACGGGTCTCGACGAGCAGACCGAGCGGGAGGTGGTCGATGCCATGCGCCGCCTCACCCGCGGCCGCACCACGTTCGTCGTGACGCACGACCTCGACGCCGCCCGCGACTGCGACCGCGTCGTGCGGCTCGACGCCGGGCGGATCGTCGCGTCCGGCCCGCCCGACGTCGTGCTCGGCGCGGCTTCCCCCGCGGGGGTGGGTCGTGGCTGAGCGGCTGATCGAGACGCCCGGTCGCACCACGGACGGCGTGGACGACCGTGCGGCAGAGCGCGCGGCCGACCGCGCGGCCGATGAGGCGCTGGTCGCCCGCGACCCGGCCGTGCCCGCGCTGGCCGACCTCCTCGACCCGGCGGCGCTGGCGCGGCGGGTGGCGGCGGCGACCGGCACGCCGGGCGTCGTGACGCGGCCCTACCTGCGCTACAAGCCCGGCACCAGCTGCCTGCTCGCCGCGCGGTGGGTGCCCGACGCCGGCGACCCGCGCGACCTCCTCGTGCGCGCCTACGCCGACCACGCCCGCCCCAAGCTGGACAAGGCCATGCGCCGCGCCGCGCCGGACGACGTCGTGCTGGTGGACGCGGACGCCGGGCTGGTCGTCACCGGCTGGGCGGGGGACCGCGACCTGCCCGGCGCCCGGCTCCTCGCCCGCGACGGCGCGCGGGGCCTGCTCGCGCGGCTCGGCCTGCCCGGCGCCGGTCCGGGCGCGACGGCCCGGCTGCTGCGGCACAACCCCGAGCGGCGGGCGGTGCTGCACGTGGCAGGGGACCACGGCGGCGTCGTCCTGCGCCTGCTGCGGCCGGGGACGGTGGCGCGCGTCGTCACCGGGTACGGGCTGCTCGCCGCGACGGACGTGCCCGCGCCCCGGGTCCTGGCCCACGACGACGCCCTCGGGGTCGTCGTGACGCGGTGGGTGGACGGCGACCCGCTCGACGCCCTCGACGCCGCGGGCGCGCTCGGCGACGCCGGGCTGCGCGAGGTCGGTGCGCAGGTCGCCGCGCTGCACGGGTCGGCTCCCGGGGCCGAGCCGCGCCTCGCGGGAGACGACGTCGGCCGGGGCGCCCTGAGCCCCGTGGCCGACGCGCTCGCGGGTCTGCTCCCTGGGCTCGCGGAGACGGTCGGACCGCTGGCCGACGCGCTCGACCGGCAGCCGTCCCCGGGCCGCGGCGTCCCGCTGCACGGCGACCTCTCGCTCGACCAGCTCGTGCGCGACCCCTCCGGCGCGCTGTGGCTCGTCGACGGCGACACCGCCCGGTGGGGCGCCCCCGAGGACGACCTGGGATCCCTGGCAGCAGGCCTCGTCCGGGCGCACGACGACGTCCCGACGGCGGCCGCCCGGCTCGCCGCCGTCCTCGCGGGACGCGACGACGCGGGCGCCCCGGCCCCCGACCGGACCACACTGCGGCACGCGACCGCGGCGCACCTGCTGCGCCGCGCCACCGAGCCGTTCCGCCGCCGGGAGACGGGCTGGGCGGGCCGGACCGCGTGGCTCGTCGGCCTCGCCCGCGACGTCCTCGACGGCGCGGGCGGGGACCTCGGCGACGTGCTCGACGCCGCGGCGGAACGCAGCGGCCACCGCGCCGGGACCGCCGCGAGCGCTCCCGGCACGCCCGCCGTGTCCGCACAGCCCTCCGCCGTGCCCGCGACGTCCACTGCGCCGGGCGGCAGGGTCCCGCCGGCGGAGCGGATCCGGTACGCGCCGGTCGCGCGCGAGCTCGCGGACGTCCTCGCCGGCGTCGGCGGGCGGCTCTCCGCCGTCGTCCCGCGGCCTGCGGACCGCCTGCTCGTGATCGGTACCGAGGCCGACGGCCGGGTCGTCGCCGGCCGCTGGGACGCCGACGCGCGCACGGCGGCGCGCCTCGCCGCCCGGATCGGCGCCCGGGTGCGGGCGGTCGCCGGCGGCGGCCTGGTGCTCCAGCCCGACGGCGCCGACCCGGACCTGCCGTCGCTCGCCGCGCGCGTGCGGGACGGCGCGACGCTCGTCGCGCACCGCTCCGGCCGGCGCGGCGTGGTGCGGGACCCCGCCGGCACGTACACGAAGGTGACGCGCCCGGGGCGCGAGCCCGGGGACGTGGCGGTGCCGTCGGCGGCCTTCACCACCCCTCAGGTCGTCGGCCGCGGCGACGGGTTCGTCACCACCACCGCGCTGCCCGGGCGCACGCTGCACGAGCTGCTGCGCGATGCCGTCACGCCGGACGCCGTGCTCGACCCCACGCTCGAGGATGTGGGCCGGACCATCGGGCGCGGGCTTCGGCGGCTGCAGGACGCGCCCCCGCCGCACGGCGCGGAGCACGACGCCGACGCCGAGGTCGCGGTCGTCGCCCGGTGGTGGGGGCTCGCCGCCGCCCACGGCGCGACGACGGCCGCGGACTCCGACGCCGTCGTCCGGCGGGTGCGCACGGCGCTCGACGCCGCGCCCGCGGCGCGTCCGGTGCTCACGCACCGCGACCTGCACGACAAGCAGCTGCTCGTGCACGTCGGCGACGACACGGTGCCCGCCGACGCCGTGCGCGCCGGCCTGCTCGACCTGGACCTCGCCGCCGTCGCGCACCCGGCCCTCGACCTGGCCAACCTGCTCGTGCACCTCGAGCTGCGCGCCCACCAGGGCGTCTGCCCGCCCGCACGCGCAGCCCGCGTGGCCCACGCCGTCCTGGACGGCTACGGCCACGGTGCCGGCTCCGACCCGGCCTCGCTCCGGGCCTGGGCGACCGCCGCCCGCGCGCGCCTCGCCGCCGTGTACGCCTTCCGACCCGCGCCCGGCGACGTGCCCGGCGCGCTCCTGACCGACCTCGGCCGGCCCCTGCCGCCCGAGCCCGCCCCGCTCACCCTGGAGGACCGATGACGCACGCCACCACGACCACCGCCGCGAACGCCGCCGGCGTCGCCGCCGTGCCCGAGCCCACGCGCGTCACCGTGATCGGCACGGGCTACCTGGGCGCCACGCACGCCGCGTGCCTGGCGGAGCTGGGCTACGACGTGCTCGGCCTGGACACCGACCCGGCGAAGATCGCCGACCTGGCCGCGGGGAGGCTGCCGTTCTACGAGCCCGGGCTGGCGGAGCTCGTCGAGCGGCACACCGCCGCCGGGCGCCTGCGGTTCACGACCGACCCGAGGGAGGCGGCCGCGTTCGCGGACCTGCACTTCGTGTGCGTCGGCACGCCGCAGCGCCGGGACTCGATGGCCGCCGACACGAGCCACGTCGAGGCCGCCGTGGCCGCGCTCGTGCCGTACCTGCGCGGCGACGCGCTGCTCGTCGGCAAGTCCACCGTCCCCGTGGGCACGGCGGCCGGCCTGCAGGCCCTCGCCGACCGCCTCGTCCCCGCGGGCGTCGAGGTGGGCGTGGCGTGGAACCCGGAGTTCCTGCGCGAGGGCCGCGCCGTCGAGGACACGCTGCGCCCCGACCGGATCGTCGTCGGCGTCACCGACCCGCGGCACGAGAAGGCGCTGCGCGAGCTGTACGCCCCGGTCGTGGACGCCGGCGTGCCGTTCCTCGTCACCGACCTCGCGACGTCCGAGCTGGTCAAGGTGGCCGCGAACGCGTTCCTGGCCACGAAGATCTCGTTCGCCAACGCGATCGCCGAGCTGTGCGACGCCGCCGGGGGCGACGTCGTCGCCCTCACGGACGCCATCGGCCACGACGCCCGCATCGGCCACCAGTTCCTCAGCGCGGGGCTCGGGTTCGGCGGCGGCTGCCTGCCCAAGGACATCCGCGCGCTCATGGCCCGCGCCGGCGAGCTCGGCGTCGACGAGGCGCTGACGTTCCTGCGCGAGGTCGACGCCATCAACATGCGGCGCCGGTCGCGCACGGTCGCGCTGGCGGTCGAGGAGTGCGGCGGCAGCGTGCTCGGGCGGCGCGTCGCCGTGCTGGGCGCGGCGTTCAAGCCCGGCACGGACGACGTGCGCGACTCGCCCGCGCTCAACGTCGCCGCCCAGCTCCAGCTGCAGGGCGCGCACGTGCGCGTGCACGACCCGCGCGCCAACGCCACCGCGGCCCGCACGTTCCCCACGCTGGGCTACGCGGACACCGTCGAGGAGGCGGTCGCCGGCGCCGACCTCGTGCTGCACCTCACCGAGTGGCCGGAGTTCCGCGACCTCGACCCGGCGGCCCTCGAGCCCGCGCGCCGCGTCGTCGTCGACGGCCGCAACGCCCTCGACGCCGACCGCTGGGCCGCCGCCGGCTGGCGCGTGCGCGCCCTGGGTCGCCCGGCCGTCGGCCCGGCGACGGTCAGCCCGTGAACGCCGCCAGCTCGGCGCGGGGGACGCGGCGGCGGGAGCGGATGAGCTCCTCGACGTCGTCCATGCGGTCCCACACGTTGACGGCCATGCCGGCCTGCACCTCGCCGTCGCGCAGCCAGAACGCGACGAGCTCGCGGTCGTCGACCGAGCCGCTGATCACCACCTCGGTGTCGCCGGCGCGCGGGTCGACGAACCCCTTGTACTCCATGCCGACGTCGTACTGGTCGCTGAAGAAGTAGGGGAGGACGTCGTAGGCGGCGTCGTCGCCGAGCATCGCGCGGCCGGCGTGCGCGCCGGTGTCCTGCGCGACGGCCCAGTGCTCCACGCGCAACGGGCGGCCGTAGTGCGGCGACGGGACGGAGGCGATGTCGCCGGCGGCGAAGACGTCCGGGGCGGAGGTGCGCAGGGTGCCGTCCACGACGATCCCGCCGCCGAGGTCGCGCGAGCGCAGCTCGATCCCGGCCGCCGACGCGATGCCCACGTTGGGGGTCACGCCGACGCCCATCACCACGAGGTCCGCCTCGAGGTGGGTGCCGTCCGCCAGCTCGACGCCCTTGACGCGGCCGGACTCGCCGGTGAAGGCGACGACGTCGCCGCGGTGCCGCAGGACGCCACGCTCGTGGTGCAGCCTCCCGTACAGGGCGCCGAGCTCCGGTCCCAGCGTCGCCTCCAGGGGGTGCGCGGTCTGGCCGACGAGGCACACGTCCAGGCCGAGCGTCCGCGCGGACGCGGCGACCTCGGTGCCGATCCAGCCGTCGCCGACCACGACGACCTTGCCCTCGCCCTCGAGCGACGCGGGCAGCAGGAGCCCGGCGAGCAGGTCGGCGTCGTCGACCGTGCGCAGGGTGTGCACGCCGATGAGGCTGCGCCCCGCCACCTGGAGCGCGCGCGGCGTGGAGCCGGTCGCGAGCAGCAGCGTGGAGTAGCCGAGCGTGGAGCCGTCGGCGAACGTCACCTCGTGGTCGCCGGGGGCCAGGTCGACGACGGTGGTGAGCGTGCGCAGGTCGATGGCGTGGTCGTCCCACCAGCCCGCCGGGAGCGGGTAGATGACGTCGGGCTCCGCCTGGCCTCGCAGGTAGTCCTTGGACAGCGGCGGACGCTCGTAGGGGCGGTGTCCCTCGTTGGTGACGACGACCAGGTCGACGTCGGGGTCCTGCTCGCGCACGGCCTCCACGGCGCGGGCGGCGGCGAGGCCCCCTCCGACGACGACGACAGGTGCGGTGGACGACGCGGGCATGGTGACTCCTGACCAGCGGGGACGAGGGCTGCCGAGGCCGACGGTGCCACAGTTCCGCGCTGCTGGCGACCGTCTGCCCACAGGATCACGGGCGTGGCACCGGCGCCGCCGGGCGGACGTCGCCCTCGGGGCCCGTGGTCGAGCCGTGACGGGCCGCGTCCACGACGCTGAGCAGGAGCAGGGCCGTGCCGGCCCAGCTGAGCCAGGAGGGTCGGTCGCCCAGCAGGACGACGGCCAGCACCGTGGCGGTCAGCGGCTCGAGCAGCGTGGTGACGCCCGCCATCGCCGTGCTCGCGCGCGGCAGGCCGCGGAAGTACATCCCGTAGGCCAGGGCGGTCGGCAGCAGCGCGAAGGCGACCAGCAGTGCGAGCGCGCGGCCGTCGAGCGTCACCGCTGAGGGGGCCCAGGGCGCCGAGCCCAGGAGCAGGATGCCTCCTGCTGCGACGAACCCGTACGCGATGCCTGACCGCTCGTCGAGGCCGGCCACGGGGCGTCGCGAGACCGCTGCGGTCGACGCGAAGCTGAGCCCCGATGCCAGGGCCAGGAGGTGGGCAGCGGCCCCGTGCAACCCGGACGCCTCGCCGTCCACCGCCGGTCCGGTGGCCGTCGACGGATCGGTCGATCCCGCGACCACCAGCGCCAGCCCCGCCACCCCGACGAGCGTGGCGCGGAGCTCGGGCAGCGTCGGCCGGGCCCGTGACCGGATCGCGTCGAGCAGCACGAGGGACACGGGCACGGACCCGATCGTCACGAGGGTGGCCGCGCTGACCGAGCCGATCGCGATCGAGGCGAAGTAGCAGCTCTGGAACACGGCCGACAGCAGGGCGAGCACGCCGATGCGCGCCCACGCCGTCCTCCCCCGCGGGAAGGGGACGCCCGTCACGGCGAGGTAGGTCAGGAGGAACAGGCCGCCGAGGCCGAGCCGGCCGGCGGCGACGAGGGAGGGCACGAGCCCGGACCGCTCGGCCAGCGCCGAGCCCAGCACGCCGCCGAAGCCCCACAGGACACCTGCGGTGCACAGCAGCGCCACGGCGGCGGCCCGGCCGTCGCCGGTCCGTGCGGGCCGGTGGCCACGCCACGGCAGCCGGGGAGAGAAGGGAGAAGTCATGGACACGCTCCGAGCGACGAGGGGAAGGGGGTCGCGGTGGAGCGGGGCCGCCCGCAGGCGCCTGGAAGGGAGCCTGACCGGGAGAGACGTCAGGAGGGCACGACGACAGATGCGCCGACCGTGCGGCGGCGCCGGGGGTCCCCGCTCAGAGAGCGGGGGGCGGGGTGGTGGCGACTCGGAACGTCACGGCGGCGACACTACAGCGCGGAGGGGTCGCTCGTCCGGACACGTCGCAGCACGGTGCAGGCGCGCTCCGGCGCGCTCCGGCAACGGCCGCGGGGCGAGACGGACGAGAGGCCCTCCGCTCAGCGTTTCCGCTGTTCAGAGGGCCTCTCGGCTGGTCGGGGTGACAGGATTTGAACCTGCGACCTCTTCGTCCCGAATGGGTTCTGAGGCATTCCTGCGGGTGCTGATCCGCGTGGTTCTGCGGCTGATCGTCCGCTGGTGTTCACGCCGCCTCGGAGCGATAAGCCCTCCGCTAAGCCCTCGGGACGTGAGGGTCTTGGAGGTGGGGACACTCGGAGGCGCTGCGGCGACAGTGGAGCACAAGAGGCTGACGGAGGTCAGGGTCAAGGGTTGGGCGTAGCCCATCGCGTAGCGACGCCGTAGGCGCCCTTGATGCTGGCCGGAATCGGCCGGATGCTCGGCTGTCGGTGCGGGGCCGGGCGCGAGGTGGTGCAGGAGCTCGCCCGGGGTGACGGCGGGCAGCTCGACGGCGTCGACGCGTATGCCGGCCGAGTGGGGTGAGGGTGGTTCCGGGTCAGCTCGGGGCCGCCTTCGTCATGTGCGGGTTGGGCGGCCGGACGGGTGGGGTGCGCGGAGCGAGCGTCAGCGAGCGGAGCGCGGGGCCCCGCCCGGTAGGCAGCCCGCGCGCGGCGAAGCCGCGCGCCTTGAGTCAGTGAGGAAAGTCCTCACCAGGCCGCGGGGACGGCGGCCTTGGACAGCCATCGAGCTGAACGTCGTCACGTGGGCATGGTGAACGGACCGCTTGCGTGGGCGTCGCTGCAGTCGAGTCACTGCTTTCGGCGAGCCTTTGCTGTATGGGCCTTGTACTCGACTCTCAACTTGTCGTAGCGGGCGTCGTCAAGTGACGATAGGTATGCAACTGCGTCGCCCGACCAGACGTGTGAAGCGCTGTTGCTGTGTTTCCATGCGTACTTGGGCTCGGAACGCAGGTTCTCTTTCCAGCAGATTGCCTGGAGATCGAATGTCGTGAGTTTTCTGCCCGACCGCTTCTTGTTGACGCGCTCCAGGAGTTTGCTGTAGCTGTATGGGTGCGTCTGGTTCGGGTCCGTCTTGCGCACGACCATCTGGCCGTCTGCCGTTGGAGAGACGGCCACGACGAGATCAGCGCTCGTCATGTCCCTAGTGGACTGCATGTGGATGTCGTAGATCGTCGCCAGGCGTGACATGTCCGCCCCGGCATTCTCTGCGGCGTCCATGTAGCGGCGCAGTTCGTCGATGAACTGCTCGACCTCCGCAACCATTGTCGCGCTTTTGTCGACCTTCATGAACTGGACGACGTCTGCAGGAGCCGTTGCGCCCAGGGGAAGGAGCTGCCAGGTGATCGAATCGGCGAGGTCCTTCTGGAACTTTGCCAGGAGGAAGTCGCGGAAGTTCAGGACGTTCTGTTGGAGGAAGGGGTAGATGACCGCGCCCAGCCCCTGAGCGTTGTACAGGTGGATCGCACGGTCGCGGTACTCCGAGAGTGCCTTGATGTTGGCGGTGACGGCAGCTCCATCAACCGTCGTGGGCCATAGACTCTGGCCGCTCACGCGTCCGAGTGCGTCATCGAGCGTGATGGAGCGGTACCGCTCTCCGCGCTTCTTCGGGTAGAAGATTGGACGGTTGGCGCGCCGGAGTGCTGCCTTCAGCGCGAGCTCCCAGGCGTTCGTGACGAGCATGACGGTGACTTCGTCACGATAGGTCATTTGAGGCTTATTGTAGACCTCGATCGCGGCGAGCATTGCCGCGAGCGAGTTGTCGACCAGGCGTTTGATCGAGACATAGGGCGCGGCCATCAGACGGTTTCCGGAGCGATGTGCGCTGCGTTCCGGACCCTCGCCGGTAGGCCTTGGATCAGCTGCTCGTATCGCTTCACAATCGCCTTCATCCGGTCGGCCTCGGTCGGTCGAGACAGTCCGTAAAGCCCGTCGATCTCCGCGTCGAGCGCTTGGTGTTTCCGGCGCAGCCCGCGGGGCATAGTCAGCGGGTCGTACATGGCTGCCAGTGTGTCCCCGATGGCTTCGCGCTCGTCGAGGATCCCCTGGGCGGCCGCTTCGATCCGGGACTGTTGCGCAGCGCTGGGAACTACGAAGGGAAAGGGGAAGTACATCAGGCCAGGGCTGATCGAGAAGTCGGACTTGAGCCTGCCGGCGTACGTCCGGACCCAGGCCATGAACGCTGAGGATTGGAGGTAGCCAAAGTGCCACAGCTCATCGGTGTCCCACACGATCAACTTGTTGCCCGCTACGTCGTCTGCCTCGAAGAAGCGGCCGGGGATCCACTCCCGGTTCTCGGACGAAACCTCGGGGAGTGCGATGTAGCCGGAGTCGGGCTGCCGGATCTGGGTGAACAGGGCTGGGGTGTCGGCCTGTTGCTGGACGCTCGGGGTGGGCGACTCCAGCCTTGCGTTCCGTACTTGCTGCAGCCGGTCGCGGATGAGTCGCGACCCCCGGAGATCAGACGGCGGAGCATCCACTAGCCAGAGGCACCAGCGGGGCTGCACGTTTCCGAGCATCTCGTCGCCCTGGTAGAACCGGCGAAGGTACTTCGATGCGATCGGATCGCGGGCGACCTCCGCGTACTGATCGACGGTAACGAGGAGACCGCCTCGGCCGTCCGTCGGCTGTGACCCCTTGGATGCAAGAGGCATGCCGTCGACCATCGGCCTGGACAGCTTGACCGGGGCGAGGTCTTCGGCATCGACCAGATAAAAGTTGATTCGACTGGGACGGGTCTCGACGGGATCACCCTTCGCTAGCGGGTAGTCGAACAAGTGCTTCTTGGAAGCACGATCCAACGGTGAGAACCCGACGATCACGACCATGACTGAGGCCGCATCGGGTGCCTCGGAGGTCCATAGGAAGGTGCGGTGTCCGAAGTCGACCTTGAACCCGTAGCGAGCGAGCAGCGGCACGAACGTGCGTGCTTGCTCGCCCTGAGTGACGGAGTTCGTGGACACGAAGGCGGCTCGTCCCTTTGAGCCTTGAAGCAGTGGGATGGCCTTTCCGTACCAGGCCGCGACGTAGTCCAGTCGTCCAGTGCGGAGGTCCTGGGCGTCGAGACGACCGAACACGTAAGCCCGGTCGTCCTGTTGGGATCCGGTCATCCGGTTCATACCAATGAACGGTGGGTTTCCCAGGATGATCAGGTTGTCGACTGAGTCCTCGTCGTTGATCCCCAGCACGCTCCGCCAGTCGAGGCGTAGGGCGTTGCCGCGTTCGACTTTGGCCGAGACCTCGATGGGCAAGCGGTCGGGCATGATGCCGAACTCTTCGGCAAGCCGGACGTTCTCTTGATGGTCCACGAGAAACATGGCGGTCTCTGCGATCATGGCCGGCCACTCTTCGATCTCGATGCCGAAGAACTGGTCCATCGAGACGTCGAGCATCGTGGAGGGGTCGATAACGTCCTGCTGGAACATCTGGCCCGGGCGAGTCGCTGCCTCGACGCGGAGGTCGCGGAGTCGGATCATGACTTCGAGCTCCAGCCGTCGGAGCTCGCGATAGGCGATGATCAAGAAGTTGCCGCAGCCGCAGGCTGGGTCGAGAAACCGCCATGTTCCGAGTTGCTTCTTGAACTCGCGGAGTCGTCGGGCGTCATGCTTGATAGCGTCGAATCGTGCTCGAAGGTCGTCCAGGAACAGCGGTTGCACCACGCGCATGATGTTCTTCTCAGTGGTGTAGTGCTCACCCATGGTTCTGCGGGCGACGCGGTCCTTAACTGACTGGAACATCGAGCCGAACACAGCGGGGCTGATCTTCGACCAGTCAAACGCTGCGGCTTCCAGCAGTTTGGCCCGCATCGGACGGTTGAAGAACGGGAACCGAACCTGCTCGGCGAAGAGGTGTCCGTTCACGTAGGGGAACCGGAGCATGAGTTCGTCGGCATGGCCGGGGCGTCGACCCTCTGGCGTGTCGAGTATGGAGAACAGGGCCGCCAACTGGGCGCCCAGGTCTGTGCCGTCCGCGGTGGTCCGGGTCTCAAGGAGTTCAAGGAAGAGGCCCTTGGACCACATACCGGTGTCGTCGCCAAACATAAGGAAAAGCAAGCGAGCGAGGA
This sequence comes from Isoptericola variabilis, assembly GCF_050311655.1. Lineage (GTDB taxonomy): Bacteria > Actinomycetota > Actinomycetes > Actinomycetales > Cellulomonadaceae > Isoptericola > Isoptericola variabilis. The sequence goes on along the minus strand of NZ_JBNOZM010000006.1, from coordinate 155,793 downwards.
GGACCGAAGCATCGTGGTCTGGGTAGCCGTCCTGCTCCAGTTCGGCGTACAGCTCACCCATGAGCTTCGCGGCCTGGATGTTGGCCAGCGACTCCTGCTCGGCGCTGAACTTTCGCTGCTCATACCCCGCGATGAACATGAAGCGGTCGATCTCCCGCTCCAGATCGCGGAGGTAGATCGTCACTGGCTGAGCGCCAACCTCGCGCATGTCGAGGATGCGGATGCGCTTGAAGTCGGACGTGATCACTACCTGGGGGATGTTCTCCTGCTCCAGGTCGTCGAGGTAGTCGAGGGCTTGCGCCTCGGCATCATCGAGGGACTTGTCCTTCGACTTGTGTTCCACGACGAGCACGCCGGGCCAGTACAGGTCGATACGCCCGTCCTTGCCGGTAGAGGTCCGCTTGACGTGCCGTTCGAACAGGGCCACGCGGCGCCGGTCAACTCCGAAGACGGCAAGGAACTCATTCCAGAACGTCTGTGCTTCGGCCTGTTCGGAGGATTCGCCCGCCCATCGATGCGCAAACTCTCGGGCGTTCTGTCGGATCTCGTTCCAGGACGGGGGCTTGGTGATCGACCGCGGCTGTGGGGGCACGTCGGGACACTATCGGCAACCGGTGACAGCGGCCTGTAGGCCCTCCGAGCGGGCGCCCGGTGTGCGGGAGTTCACCCACACGGACCGTGGGGCGGCCGAACGGTGGTTAGGACAGGAGATCGACTATGCGCCCATGGATGGCGGGCGCAGTTGCCAGCACGTCGGGGCCGTCGAGCGTGTAGTCGCTTCCATCCACGTGGGTCACCACCGCACCTGCGGCCCTCGCAATCGCGATCCCTCCCGCAACGTCCCACATTCGGTTTGCATCGATGACTACAGCGTCCAGGCGCCCGGCCGCGAGCCACGCGAGATCGGTCGCGGCGGAGCCGAGCATGCGTACGCGGCCAACGGCGCCAGCGAGGCTGCCGATCATCGCTAGGCGTCGAGCGTTCTTGGCACCACTTCCGGTTCCCGTTGCGAAGTCGCCGGTCGAGACCAGGGCGTCGTGCAGACTGGCCGTCTTGGAAACGTGGATCGGCTGACCGTTGAGGTAGGCGGTGCCTTTGCGGCTCGCGTATCGCTCGCCGTGAGCGGGGAGGGCGATCGTTCCGAGGGTCGAAGCGCCGTGTTCGATCAGCGCAAGCGATACGCCGTAGTTCGGCACGCTCCGGGTGAAGTTCGTCGTGCCATCTACTGGATCGAGGCACCAGAACGTCTTTCGATCGCCGGTGTGACCACGCTCTTCACCCAAAAAGCCCGTGTCCGGTGTCTCGTGGGCTAGAAACTCGCGAACGGCGTCCTCGATAGCGAAGTCGGTGACTGTGGCGAAGTCACGGTCGGTCTTGTAGACCCGTTCGCCGTCGTCGTCCCGGTGCAGGAGGGACAGCGCCAGGTCCATGGCGCGATCTGCGACCTGCTCAATGGTCGAAGGCACGAGCGCGCTCCCAGGTCTCGGTGAAGATGCGTTCGAACACTGGGTACAGGCCGTGTGGTTCGTCGTCGTCGAGTTCGATGAGGAAGGTCGGTGCGTCGAGGCCGCGCACGCCCGGTAGGTAGGGCTGAACGAGGGAGCGTGTGCCGTCGATGTTCGTGATGTTGAACCTGACGGGCTCGTCGTAGGTGCGGACTTGGACGCGGCCCTCGGCCTCAGGTGTGAGGCGTTCGCGAAGCCGCTGGATCACGAGCAAGTTGGCCCGTGTCAGCTTCGCGAGATGTCCTGATGGATGACCTTCTTCGAGTTCGCGGGCCTTTGTGGCCTTGCCGTCTGGGTCGAGGAACAGGCAGCGCAGGGTCAGGCCGTTCTCGACGAGTTCCGCAAGGGTCACGTCAGAGACGGTCTGGCAGAGAGCGTTGAGGCTGAGGCCCATGGCGTCGACATGCTCTGCGGATGCGAGGGTCCGCAGTACCGGCACAGCCGACTGAGCCTCGGAGCGGGTCGCGAACACGCCGCGAACATCCCGCGTCGAGAACAGGGATTGCTCGCTCGGTGGTGCCAGGCGCTCGTGCACCAGGGCTTCGAGACGGTGCAGAGCACCGCGCAGCTCGTCGATGCCCTCCGGGTCCGATCTGGCGGCTGCTGGCTCAACGCCCAGGCGCGTGTCGAGGGAGATGCCGTACAGCGAGGCCGCCGCGAGGACGACATCAGCTGGCGGTCGTGCTCGGCCCTTAATCCAGTTGCTTACGGCCGACTCCGAGTAGGTGCCCGACTCTGGACCGACGTTCGCGGAGCGAAGCGCAAGGGCAAGGGGTGCACCCCCTCCGGCCGCGCGTCGGGCCTGGTCAAGCACGTCCCGAACGACGGCATCCCATGTCTGGCTCACGTTGTTCAGTGTGGCACGGATCGCCTGACATGCGAATGACGCGGCTCTGATCGCTTGACAGGCGAGTCGCTCGGGTGTGTAGGCGTTCGCAGGAGAAGCGATTCACGCGCTCCATGTGCGAACGGAGTTGGTTCCAGTGGCTATCGCCAAGCGTTTCCCCATCGCCCACGGGCTTGCGTTCCCCAACGGGGCGTTCCTGCGGGGCGAGGTTGAGCCGGTCGTGGACTTCCAGGCTGAGAAGCGGGCTGACGGTTCGCGTCCGCAGCAGCGGGACAAGGAGACCGGGCTGCTGATGTGGCAGTGCACGGTCATCGACGCGGACGACGACGCGAACCGGAAGGACATCGGCGTGAGCGTGAAGTTCGCGGCCGAGGTGCAGCCGGTCCCGCCGAAGAACACGTCGCCGTTGCCGTGGACGCCGGTGGAGTTCGTGGGTCTGACGGCGCTGCCGTGGATCGACGACAACGGGCCGCGTCCGCGTCTTCAGTGGTCGTTCCGGGCCGAGGGCATGATCGCGCCGGGGCAGGGCCGCGCCGAGCAGCCCAAGCCTCCTGAGTCCAAGGCGGCGGCCTGATGTCCGCGGCGATCACGGGCGAGGTCGTCGAGCGTGAGTACGCCTCGATCCGCGAGCTGATGGAGATCGCGTCCGATCTGGTGTCGTGGATCGACGGTCGGATCTCGTCGGTCGACCTCGGCCACAACCACGTCGGCGTGCACGTCGAGGCCCAGGACGACGCCGAGAGGCTGGCTCGGATGCTGTCGCTTGGCACGGTGACCGACTTCCCACCCGAGGCGGGCTCGCCCGCTTTCTCCGTGTGGACGTCGGGTGTCGGGCCGGGTGTGCAGTTCTCGGTGTACTGCTCGGGCGAGCTGGTCCGTCCGGTCCGGGCGTTCCCTCCGGTCGAGTCGTGGTGGCACGGCTTCTACGACGGCGGCGTCGGGACGGAGGCTGCGTGATGGACGTGCTCAGCACGACGTGGGCCATCACGCGCACGGTCGCCGCCGCGGTCTGGCACTTCGTGTCGTGGACGTTCCGGTCGTGGCGGCTGGTGCTGGCCCACGTCGTGCTGGGCAACCTCCTGCTCATCGGGGAGCGCACCTTCGCCGGCTATGCCGTGATCTGGTGCGTCCCCGCGTTCTGTCTCCTGCGGGCGGTCTGGTGGGCGGTGCACCCGCTGACCTATGAGGCGATGCTGGGCGGGCCGATCCGTCGTCGAGGGTGGCGGCGTCGGGTCCGTCGAAACTGGAAGCGCATCGCTGACCGCTGTGGCCTAGCGACCGCGCCCCGCGCCGATGAGGCCCGGGTGGTCCCGAGGCTGGCGCGCGTGCGGGCGTCGGGCAACACGCTCACGTTCAACGTCCGCGCTCGCGTCGGGCAGACCGCCGACGACGTCGCCGCCGCAGCCGAAGCAATCGGCACCTCGCTCGGCGCTCAGGCCGTCGAGACGCACCGGCTCGGTGCGGGCTGGGTTGAGCTGGTCTTGACGATGCGCGAGCTGCTCGACGTCGCGACGCTCCCGACGATCCCGTCCGCGATCGAGTACCGCGGAGTCACCATCGGGCGCTGCTCGGACGGCACACCGTGGCGGCTCGACCTGGCCGGGCGGCACACGCTCGTCGTCGGCCGCTCCGGGGCGGGCAAGGGTTCGGTGTTCTGGGGTGTCGCTGGGAACCTCGCCCCGGCCGCGCACGCGGGCATGGTCCAGCTCTGGGGCGTGGACCTGAAGGGCGGCGTCGAGGTCTCGGTGGGTGCGCCGATGTTCTCCCACGTCGCCATGAATGAGGTCGACGCCGTTCGCCTCCTGCGCGGGCTCAACCGCGTGATCGTCGACCGCCAGGCCGTCATGCGTGGTCAGTCGCGCAGCTTCGAACCGACGCCGGGCGACCCTGTCCACGTCCTGATGATCGACGAGCTCGCCGTGCTCACGGCCTACGCGTCCAAGGAAGTCGTCAACGAGGCCGCGAACCTGCTCAAGCTGATCCTCACGCAGGGCCGCGCCTTCGGAGTCATGGTGGTCGCGTTCGTGCAAGATCCGCGCAAGGAGACCGTGGGCATGCGCGACCTGTTCACCCAGACCATCGCGCTCCGCCTCGCCTCCGGTGCCGAAACCCGGATGGTCCTCGGGGACGGCATGGCTGCGCTCGCCCCGGCGCACCACATCTCCCAGACCATGCCAGGCACCGGCTACGCAGTCACCGACGACGGCGTCGTCGCCCGCGTCCGCGCCGACTACTGGGCGGACGACTACATCCGCATGGTCGCGGGCACCTTCCCCGCGCCTCCCGCGCCGTCGCTGCCGGACGAGAGTGTCACGGTCGACCCCGTTACAGCAGACACCACCGGGACCGCGGCTCCCGCGCCGGTCGGTGTGACTCTCAACGGCACGGCTCCGCGTCCTCGGTCGCCTCGCAAGCCCCGCGCACCGAGAAAGCCTCGTGCCGCGTCGAGTGACGGCGACCCCGAGGCGGCGTGATGTCCACGGTCGGGCAGGTCGGTGGAGGCTTCTGGGGACACTCCCCGGACGTCCCGCTCGACCTGCCCGACCTCGACGCTTCGGCGGCTGCGGGGATCGTCGGCCGGATCGCTGACAAGTCGTGGCCCGACTTCGCGGACACGCTCGCCCGCGTCGGGAACTGCTCGCACCCGATCCGTCTCGTCGGCCGCGCCGAGACCATCGACGCCGCGACGGGCGAGATCGTCGAGACGTTCCGATCCGCCGACCAGCCGCTCGGGATGCTCTACAAGCCCTGCGGCAATCGCCGCGCCGACGAGTGCGAAGCCTGCTCCCGCATCTACGCCCGCGACACCTTCGAACTCATCTCCACCGGCCTGCACGGCGGCAAGGGTGTGCCCGACGACGTCGCCCGGAACCCGCTCCTGTTCGTCACGCTGACGGCTCCCTCGTTCGGGGCGGTGCACGGCGTCCGCGACGGCGAGAAGCCATGCCGGCCCCATGCCCGAGCCGCGGTGTGCAAGCACGGGCGCCGGCTCGCCTGCTGGGCGCACCACAACGACGGCGACCCTGACGTCGGCGCTCCGCTCTGCCCCGACTGCTACGACGTCGAGACGGCTGCCGTGTGGCAATGGTTCGCGCCCGAGCTGTGGCGCCGGTTCACCATCGCGCTCCGCCGCCACCTCGCCGCGTCCCTCGGAGTGAAGCGCGGCGTCCTGAACCGTCACCTGCGGCTCGAGTACGCCAAGGTGGCCGAGTACCAGGCCCGCGGCCTCGTCCACTTCCACGCCCTCGTCCGCATCGACGGGCCAGACGGTCCCGGGTCGCCCGCGCCGATCCCCGCGGCCGCGCTCTGCGACGTCATCAAGACCGCGGCGGCCACGGTGCGCTACGACGTCGAACCCATCGACGCCGACGACGTCGGACGGGTGCTCCGCTTCGGCGCGCAGACCGACGTCCGCGTCGTCCGCGAGGCGTGCGTCATCGACGGCGACGTCACCGCCGAACAGGTCGCCGCATACCTGGCGAAGTACTCGACCAAGTCCGCAGGCGTCGACCCGTCGCGACCGCGCCCGCACCTCACCGCTCTGGCCGAGGCGTGCCGAACCCTTGCAGCCCGTGCCTTCGCCGGCTGCCCCTTTGGGTGCGCCGACCGGGCCGCGAACCGGCACCCCGGCCTCTGCGGTGGGTGCGCCGAAAGCCCGTACGCGCTCCTGGGCCACTGGGCCTCGATGCTCGGCTTCCGCGGGCACTTCTCGACCAAATCCCGACGCTACTCCGTCACCCTCGGCGCCCTCCGACGCGCTCGACGTCGGTTCAAGCGGCTCGCGTCCGAGGCCCGCCGCAACGGCGTCACGCTTGACACCCACGACCTGGAAGCCCGCCTCATGGCCGAGGACGCCGAAGAAACCACGCTCGTCGTCGGCTCCTGGCGCTACGAGGGCACGGGCTGGCCGCGTGCCGGTGACAAGGCCCTGGCCGACGCCGCCGCATCCCGCGCTCGCGAGTACGCGCAGTGGCGAGCAGAGCAGCGCACGATCCCGGCTCGATAGCCGACCCGAAACACGACCCGAGGGGGAGAGATGAGCAAGCGAGAGAAGATCACCGTGGCCGAGGTCGCCCCGGTGCTCTGTGACGTGAACGCAGCGTGCAAGGCGCTGGGGATCCACCGCACCATCCTGTACGAGCTGATCCGCTGCGGCGCCCTGCGCACGGTCAAGATCGGCACTCGTCGCCTGGTGCCCGTGGCGGCGTTGCAGGAGTACGCCGACAGTCTGGGTGGTGCGGCATGACCGAGCAGGCGCGTGAGAAACCGCCTCGTCGCGCCCGCGGTGAGGGCACCGTCTACTGGGACAAGCAGCGCGAGCGATTCGTTGCGACCCGGATCGTGGGCTACGACGACCGCGGCAAGGAGATCAGGAAGCGCGGTTCCGGCAAGTCCCGTTCGGCCGCGATGGAGGCGCTGCGGCTCCGCGTCCGCGACTACGAGCGGGGCCTGGCGCCTGGTGCCGACAAGACGACCGTGAGCGACATCATCAAGGACTGGATCCTCTACGGGCAGGGCCAGGTCGACGACAAGACGGTCAGGACGCGTGAGTTCAACTGCGCACACATCGATGCCGGGATCGGAGACGTCTTGCTGCGGAAGCTGACGGCCAAGCATGTCGAGAAGCTGCTTGCCTCGATGGTCGCCACGCACTCGACGCGCACCATCGCGGACGTCCGGGCGTGCCTGAACTCCGCCGTCAAGCGGGCCATGGCGCGCGACCTCGTCGACCGGAACGTCGTCGAGCTCGTCGTCACGCCGCGGGGGAATACCGGCCGGAAGTCCAAGTCCCTCACGGAACGTCAGGCGCTCGACATCCTGACGTTGACCAAGGCTCATTGGATGTACGCGTACATCGTGGTGTCGATGCTCGTCGGCATCCGGACCGAGGAGATGCGGGCGTTGACCTGGGATCGGGTCGACCTCGACGCGGACCCGGCCACGGTCGCGGTCTGGCGCTCGGTCAGGAAATCAGGGGACACCAAGACCCGGAAGTCCAGGCGGACACTCGCGATACCCGACCTCGCGGCTGACGTGCTCCGCCGACGACGTCGAGACCAGGCGGCAGACCGGATCAAGGCCGCGGCCAACTGGAAGGACACGGGCCTCGTGTTCACGACGACGCTCGGCACGGCGCTCGACTCCGCGAACGTGCGGCGCGGGTTCCGCTCGGCCCTCGGTGTGGTGCCGAGCGTCGTCCCGTCCGAGTGGACTCCGCGCGAGCTGCGGCACTCGTTCGTGTCGCTGATGTCGGCGGGCGGTGCGGCGGTGGAAGAGATCGCTCACGTCGTCGGGCACTCCGATACGTCGACGACGGAGCGCATCTACCGTCACGAGCTGCGCCCGGTGATCCAGACCGGGGCGACGTTCATGAACCGCTTCGCGGCCGTCGACGTCGTCGCGCCCGACTGGCACATGGAACCGCTGTTCAGGCTGCCAGGCGAGGGGAGCGCCGCTCATGCGTAAGCCCTCGGATAAGCCCTCCACGGGGGTTCCGGGCCTCTCCGGGCAAAGCGAAAGGCCCTCATCGCTCAGCGTTTCCGCTGGTCAGAGGGCCTTTCGGCTGGTCGGGGTGACAGGATTTGAACCTGCGACCTCTTCGTCCCGAACGAAGCGCGCTACCAAGCTGCGCCACACCCCGAAGGACTTGCTCCCACGCCTCAGGACCTACGTCCTCGTGCGGAAGCCTGCCCAGAATAGCCGACGATCCGGCCTGGACGAAAACGAGATCCGCCTACCGGGCGGTGAACGTGAGCAACGTCGCCTCCGGGCGGCACGCGAAGCGCACCGGGGCGTACGGCGAGGTGCCCGCGCCGGCCGACACGTGCAGCCATGCGGAGCCCGCGCCGCCCGTCTCGTCGGGTCGTGGACCGGGCCAGCCGTGCAGGCCGCTGGCCCGCCGCCGGTCGATGTCGCAGTTGGTGACGAGCGCGCCGAACCCGGGCAGCCGCAGCTGCCCGCCGTGCGTGTGACCGGCGAGGACGACGTCCGCGCCGTCCGCGTGCATCCGGTCCAGCACGCGCCGGTACGGGGCGTGCGTGACGCCGAGGTGCAGCACCGCGTCGTCCGGCCCGGACGGGGTCGACGACGCGGGGAAGTCGTCGCGGTCCAGGTGCGGGTCGTCCACGCCCACGAGCGACAGCAGGCGGCCGTCGGCCTCGACCGTGTCGCGCCGATTGGTGAGGTCGCGCCAGCCGGCGGCGACCATCGCGCCGGCCAGCTCCTCGGACGGGAGCTCCGCCGGGCGCGTGTGCACGATGCGGGTGTCGCGCTTCAGGTAGCGCGCCGGGTTCTTCGGCACGGGCGCGTAGTAGTCGTTCGACCCCATGACGAACGCGCCCGGCGCCGTCGTGAGCAGGGGGGTGAGCGCCTCCAGCAGCGGCCCGAGCGCGTCGCTGTGCGCCAGGTTGTCGCCCGTGTTCACCACCAGGTGCGGCTCGTACTCGGCCAGCGACTGCACCCAGGCGATCTTGCGGCTCTGCGACGGCGTGAGGTGCAGGTCGGACACGTGCAGGACGCGCAGCTCGGGCTCGCCCGCGGGCAGCACCGGCACCGTGACCCGGCGCACCGTGAACAGCTTGGTCTCCAGGTGGGCGTAGCCGAGGCCCGCGACGCCGGCGGCGACGAGCCCGCCCGCGACCTGCCAGGCGGGGGTCAGTTCTCGCCCCACGCGTCGCCGAGCGACTCCCAGTCGCCGTTCTGCACGGCGTCCCAGGCGGCCTCCGCGTCGGCGCGACCGTTCTTCTTGTCGTCGCCCTGGCCGTTGCCGCCGCGGTCGTTGCCCTCGTCGCCCTTGGGCCCCTGGTCGCCGCCGTCGCCCTCGTCCGAGGAGTCGTCCCCGCCGCCGTCGGGCGTGGACGGCTGGATGGCGCCGACCCCGATCATGCTCGGGTCCGGGCTGCCGAAGTCCTTGACCGGCAGGTCGGAGACGGCCTGGTCCATGTACTCCTTCCAGGCCGGCGCGGCGATCGTCGAGCCGTACAGGATGCGGTGGTATTGACCGTTGACGACGTTCCCACTCGTGTGGTCTTCGTTCGGCTTGTCGGCGTTCCCGACCCACACCGACGTGGACAGATTCGGCGTGAAGCCGGTGAACCACGTCTGGGCCGACAGCTGGGAGGTACCCGTCTTGCCGGCCACCGGGCGACCGTCCGAGAGGCCGCCGAGCTCACGCGCCGTACCGGTTCCGGAGAAGACCTTCTCCATCGCGTACACCACCGTGTTGGCGACGTTCTCCGGGAGGGCGTTCTTGTCGCACTTGGCGTCCGGGACGTCGTACTCCTTGCCGCCCGGGCCGGTGACGCTCGTGATGGCGATCGGCGAGCAGTACGTGCCGCCGGAGGCGAGGGTCGCGTACATCGCCGCCATGTAGAGCGGCGTCGACTCCTGCGTGCCGATGATCATCGGTGCGGTGATGTCGATGTCCTTCTTCTCAGGGGCGGTGATCGTCTTCTTCTGGACGGCGGAGTTGGTCGGCCGGAAACCCATGCTCCAGGCGGTGTCACGAAGGGCGCACAGGTTGAGCTGGTAACCCATCGCCGCGTACGCCGTGTTGACGGACTCGTAGGTGGCCTCGAGCGCCGAGATGTACCCGACCTCGACCCCCTCAGAGTTCGCAGGCGCCCAGGTGTCGAAGCCGAGGCCGCCGATGCACGGTGTCTGGAAGTTACCGACGACGCGCTCCTGCTTCGTCGCGTTCACGCGTTCGCTGAGGGTGTGCCCTTCCTTGAGCCACTGGGCGAGGACGATCGGCTTGAAGTTCGAGCCGACCTGGAACCCCTTGGAGGCGCCGTGCGTCGGGTCGGCCGCGTAGTTGACGCGCGTGGTCCCCTTGCCACCTTCGGACGGCGTGTAGGGGATGTTCTGCGCCATCGCGAGGATCTTGCCCGTGCCGGGCTCCACCGAGGCGATCGCCGACTGTAGACCGCTGGAGTCTCCGGGGTGCACGGCGTTCCTGACCGCCTTGGCGGCCGCCTTCTGCTTCTTCGGGTCCAGCGTGGTGTGGATCTCCAGGCCGCCCCGGTACAGCAGCTGCTGCCGCTCGGCCTTCGTCTCGCCGAACACCGGGTTGGTGACGATCTCCTTGGTGACGTAGTCGCAGAAGAACGCCGAGTCGCCCGCGGCGGCGCACCCGATCTCGGTCGGGTTGACGTCGAGCGTCTTCTTGATCGACATCGCCTTGGCCTCGTCACGCTCCTCGGTGGAGATGTAGCCGAGCTTCCACATGTTCTGCAGCACGAGGTCGCGCCGCTCCTTCGCCTCCTCGGGGTTCACCGTGGGGTCGAAGCGGCTCGGCGACTTCGTGATGCCGGCGATCGTGGCCGCCTCGACGATGCTGAGCTCGGAGGCGTGCTTGTCGAAGTAGTAGCGGGACGCGGCCTCGACGCCGTAGATGCTGCGGGAGCCGAACTGGGCCGCGTTGAGGTAGCCCTGCAGCACCTCGTCCTTGCTCATCGTCTTCTCGAGGGAGATGGCCATCTTCGCCTCGGTGAGCTTGCGGGAGATCGAGTCCTCGCTCGCCTTGATGACGGCGAACTGGTCGCCGTCCTGCAGCGCCTGGTCGATGAGCATGTTCTTCACGTACTGCTGCGTCAGCGTGGACGCGCCCTGCGTGGCGTGGCCGGCCACGTTGTTGGCCAGCGCGCGCGTCATGCCCTGCACGTCGATGCCGCCGTGCTCGTAGAACCGCTCGTCCTCGATGGCGATCACCGCGTGCTGCATGTTCTCGGAGATCTCGTCCAGCGGGACGACGATGCGGTTCTGCGCGTAGAACGTGGCGAGCAGCTTGCCGTCCGCGGCGTAGATGCGCGACTGCTGCGACATCGGCCGCGGCTCCAGCTCCGCCGGCACCTCGTCGTAGATCTCGACGGTGCTGTTCGCCGCCGCGTTCACGCCCGCCACCGCGGGGATGACCAGCCCGGCGGCGAGGACGCCGCCGACACCGGCCGCCAGGACGAACGCGAGCAGCAGGGCGACGAGCTGCGTCGCCGGCATCGTGCGCGTGATGCGGCGAGGGTCGGATTTGGCCATGCCCACCAGGGTACGGGCTGAGCCTGTGGCGGCACGGCCACGAGCCCGGCCGCGCTGTGCAGATCGTGTGGACCCGTCGTGGCAGCGACGGGACGACGGCGGTCGGGGCGGTCGCTGGTTACGATCGCGGCATGGCTACCACGTGGGAGTACGCGACCATCCCCCTGCTGATCCACAACACCAAGGCGATCCTCGACCAATGGGGGGCCGACGGGTGGGAGCTCGTCCAGGTCGTCCCCGGCCCCGACAGCACCAACCTGGTCGCCTACCTCAAGCGCCCCTCCGGCGGGCAGTGATGAGCGTCTCGCCCGAGGCCCGCCTCGCCGAGCTCGGCATCACCCTGCCCGACGTCGCCGCGCCCGTCGCGTCGTACGTCCCCGCCGTCCGTTCCGGTCAGTACGTCTACACGGCCGGCCAGCTGCCCTTCGTCGACGGCGCGCTGCCGCTGACCGGCAAGGTCGGCGCCGGCGTCACCCCGGAGCAGGCCGCCGACCTGGCCCGCACCTGCGCGCTCAACGCCCTCGCCGCCGTCCGCTCCCTCGTGGGCACCCTCGACGGCGCGCGGATCGTCAAGGTGACGGGCTTCGTCGCCTCCGACCCGTCGTTCACCGGCCAGCCGGGCGTCATCAACGGTGCGTCGAACGTTCTCGGCGAGATCTTCGGCGACGCGGGCGTGCACGCGCGCTCGGCCGTCGGTGTCGCGGTGCTGCCGTTGGACGCGCCGGTCGAGGTGGAGCTGGTCGTCTCGGTTTCTTGAGGTGCTGTCCGCTCTTTCTGGTTGCGGACGCGGGTGGGGACGAGGTCCTTCGCCAGGTCGCGTTCACGGGCCCCAGGGGGCCCTCCACTTCGGGACTTCTACGACCTGGCGAAGGACCTCGTCCCCACCCGCTCCTGCACCGTCTCGCGCTCCGCTTTCTCTGTGACGCGCTCGACGACGTGGTGACGGCGGGCAGCGCGTCGCGCGGCAGTGGGTGGGCAGCGGGCGGGCAGTAGGGCCTCTGCACCAGAGCCGACTTCCGCCGACGGCGATTGCGGCTCGGCCGTCAGCAGGCGGGCGACCGGCTCCCCTGCCGCGCCACACCGGCTCGACGGCGGCAGGTGGCGGCGGGGGAGGGCACCCCGGTCGGGGTACAGCACCGGCAGATCCCCCATCACGAGCGAGCGCGCCCCTCACGCGGCCGTACGACGGCGCGGCGCGAACGAACCACGACGCGCAAGGTAGGAGTGACGGCTGCGGCCGTCGTCGAGCATCAAGGCCGTGAGACGACAGCAGAGCAGGCGGGAGGGGCGTTCTTCGCCGGGTCGTAGAAGTCCCGAAGTGGAGGGCCCCCTGGGGCCCGTGAACGCGACCCGGCGAAGAACGCCCCTCCCGCCTGCGTCAGCGAGAAGGTGTCGGCCGCAACCACGGCGGCCGCAACGATCAGCGAGCCCGGCGCTCCAGGCGGTCGATGTCGAGGAGGACGACTGCGCGACCCTCACGACGCACCCAACCGCGCGTCGCGAAGTCCGCCAGGGCCTTGTTGACCGTCTCGCGCGAGGCGCCGACGAGCTGGGCGAGCTCCTCCTGCGTGAGGTCGTGGGCGACGCGGATGCCGTCGTCGTTGGGCTCGCCGAAGCGGGCGGAGAGGTCGAGGAGCGCCTTGGCGACGCGGCCGGGGACGTCGGAGAAGACGAGGTCGGCCAGGGTCTCGTTGGTGCGGCGCAGGCGGCGGGCCAGGGCGCCGAGCAGGGTGGTGGCGACGCTGGGGTGCGCGGCGATCCACTGCACGAGGGCCTGGTGGCGCAGCTCGTAGACGAGCGCGTCGGAGACGGACGAGGCGGTCGCGGTGCGGGGGCCCGGGTCGAACAGGGAGAGCTCGCCGAACATCTCGCCGGGGCCGAGGATCGACAGCAGGTTCTCCCGGCCGTCGCTGGATCGGCGGCCCAGCTTGATCTTGCCCTGCGCGATGACGTAGAGCCGGTCGCCGGGCTCGCCCTCGCGGAAGAGGACGTCCCCGCGGGTCAGCTCGACCGGGACCATGGACTCGAAGAGCGCCTTCGTCTCCTCGGATTCCATGTCCGCGAAGAGAGGGGCGGAGAGCACGACGGTGTCGTCCACAGGATTCCTCACGTGGTTCGGGGGCGGCCCCACCGGGTGGGGTGCGGTCGTCCGGGGGTTGTCAAGAGGGTGTGTTCCGGTTCTCAGTCTGCCTCACGGCACCAAATCGCGGCACGACGAAGCGCCGGGAACGGCGGTGGCGGCCTGCGCGGGCGGGCTGTCGGGGGTGCTGGCTACGCTCGCACCGTGCCGACGAAGCCCGCCTCCTCGATCGCCCTCCCGTCCGACGCGACGCCCACGGGCGAGTCACGCGTCGCGCTGGTGCGGCGCGCGCGCCGCATCGACCGCGAGCTCGCGGTGACGTACCCGGACGCGCGGGCGGAGCTGGACTTCACGACGCCGCTGGAGCTGCTGGTGGCGACGGTGCTGTCGGCGCAGACCACGGACGTGCGGGTCAACGCGACGACGCCGGCGATCTTCGCGCGCTACCCGGACGCGGCGGCGTACGCGGGCGCCGACCCGGCGGAGATGGAGGAGCTGTTCAAGCCGCTCGGCTTCTTCCGCGCCAAGACGCGCTCGATCATCGGGCTGGGCCAGGCGCTGGTCGAGCGGTTCGACGGCGAGGTCCCGGCCCGTCTCGACGACCTGGTGACGCTGCCGGGCGTCGGGCGCAAGACGGCGAACGTGGTGCTGGGCAACGCGTTCGGCGTCCCGGGGATCACGGTGGACACGCACTTCGGGCGGCTGGCGCGCCGCTTCGGCTGGACGGACCAGGAGGACCCGGTCAAGGTCGAGCACGAGGTGGGGGCGCTGTTCCCGAAGAAGGACTGGACGATGCTCAGCCACCACCTGGTGTGGCACGGGCGACGGCGGTGCCACGCGCGGCGGCCGGCGTGCGGGGCGTGCCCGGTGGCGCGGTGGTGCCCGTCGTTCGGGATCGGGGAGACGGACCCGGTGGCGGCGGCGAAGCTCGTCAAGCCGGGGCCGCGGGGTTGACCTGCCCTGACGTCGCTCAGCGGGCGAGCGCGTGCTCGAGCCAGTCGACGAGCAGCTTGCCGACCTCGTCCGGGGCCTCCTCGGGCAGGAAGTGCCCGGCGCCGTCGACGGTCTCGTAGCGGAAGTCGCGGGCGAGCGCGGCGCCGTCGACGGCGGCGTACCGCGGGTCGAGGAACCCGTCCAGCTCGCCGTGCACCTGGAGCACGGGGACGTCGACGGGCTCTCGCAGCGCGGTGAGGTAGCGGCGACCGTCGGGCCGCGGCGTCGAGCGGACGAGCCAGCGCAGCGACTCCATCACGGTGTGCGCGGCGAACGGGATGCGCATCACGGTGCGGTACAGGTCGTACGCGTCGGTGCCGAGGGGGCGGGCGGCGCCGTCGCGCAGCACGCGCGCCACCTGGTCGCCGTCGGTGAGCCGGCGCTCGGGCAGCGTGGGCAGCTGGTAGGCGGCGAGCTGGCGCCGGGCCGTCGGGGTGAGCAGCCGGCGCCCCGAGACGTGCAGGCGGGCCGGGTGCGGCGCCGAGACGGCGGCCACGGCGGCGGTCACGGCGGGCTGCAGCCGCGCCATCGACCAGGCGGTGACGCCGCCGGTGCCGTGCCCGACGACGACCGCCCGGTCGTGGCCGAGGGAGCGCACCACGCCCGCCACGTCCTGCGTGCCGGTGGGGACGTCGTAGCCCGACGGCGGCTTGTCGGAGGCGCCGACGCCGCGCAGGTCCATCGCCGCCACCCGGTACCCGGCGTCGGCGAGGTGCTCCACCTGGTGGCGCCACGCCCACCAGAACTGCGGGAAGCCGTGCAGCAGCACGACGAGCGGGCTGCGGCCGCCGTTCGTCCGGTCGGGCCCGGCGAGCGCCACGTGGAAGCGGGCGCCGTTCGCGGGCACGAGCTCGTGCCGCCAGGGTCCGTCGACCAGGGCGCTGGAGAAGTCGCTGGAGTCCGACATCGCGGTCACCGGTCGAACCTACCCGCTGCGGTGCGCCGTGGCCCGCGAGGGCGCGCGCAGCCCAGCCGAAGGTTCAGCGGGTGGGGGCGGCCCTGCCCGGCGTGCTCGTGCCGTCGGGCGTCGTGGCGCCGTCGGGCTCGTCGCCCTCGGCGGGCCGCGGCTCCTTGGGCGGGTCGAACCGGTAGCCGACGTTGCGGACCGTGCCGATGAGCTGCTCGTGCTCGGGGCCGAGCTTGGCGCGCAGGCGCCGCACGTGCACGTCCACGGTGCGGGTGCCGCCGTAGTAGTCGTAGCCCCACACCTCCTGCAGCAGCTGCGCCCGGGTGAAGACGCGGCCCGGGTGCTGCACGAGGTACTTGAGGAGCTCGAACTCCTTGTACGTGAGGTCGATGGGGCGGCCGCGCAGCCGGGCGGTGTAGCCGCCGGCGTCGATCGCGAGGTCGCCCGCGGCGATCTCCTGCGGGCCGTCGTCGACGGGTCCGCGCTCCGACTTCTCGATCACGAGGCGCAACCGCGCCTCCACCTCGGCGGGCGACGCGGTCTCGAGCAGCAGGTCGTCGGCGCCCCACTCGTGCGTGACGACGGTGAGACCGCCCTCGGTGAGCACGAGCACGAGCGGCACGGTGAGCCCGGTGGCGTGCAGCAGCCGGCACGTGGTGCGGGCGGCGACGAGGTCACGACGCGCGTCGAGCAGCACGACGTCGGAGTCCGGGGCGTCCACCAGGGCGGACGGCTCCATGGGCAGCACCCGGATGCGGTGGTTCAGCAGGCCCAGGGCGGGCAGCACCTCGACCGACCCGCCGGAGGCGGGCGTGAGGATCAGCAGCTCGGCCACCGGCACCTCCTCCCGGTCGTCGGACGGTCCGTTCGACAGCGTCCGACAGGTGCGTCCGCCAACGTACCGCGGTGCGGTGTCGATCACACCGCAGCCGTCCCGGCCGTGCGACCGGTTCCCGCAGTCTGCCCCGAACCGTGTTGCGGGCGCGTTTCCGATCGACGACCGGACTGTGACGGGCACGGCCGTGAACGTGCCGCGGCGTGTCGGCCGGGGGTCGGGAGCCGGGGGCCGGACGGCGGGGGCGCCGTCCGCCGTCTGCGACACTCGTCGTCGTGACCGTGACCACCCGCGCCGTCTGGACGGCCGTCCTCTCCGCCGTCGTCGCGGCGGCCGCCGCCCTCAACGACTACGGGATCCTGCCCCTCACGGCCGTGGCCGGCGTGCTCGTGCTGCTCCTCGCCGCCGGGTGGGGGCCGCTGCTGCGGCTGCCCGCCCAGGGCGGGGCGACGGTCGTGGTGGCGGTCGCCGGGCTCGGTGCCGTCGCGGTGGCGTGGGCCACCCAGGGCGAGCCGGTCCTGCGGAACGTGCCGCTGGTGCTCGCGATGGCGCTGGTGCTGGCGTTCGTCGCGGAGATGCTGCGCCGCGGCGGGCGACCCCGGCTCGTGGAGTCCGTGAGCGGCACGGTGACCGGCGCGGTCGTCGCGGTCTGCGCCTCCGGCTGGGTGGCCGCGGGGCGCTCGGAGGCGGGCGCGTCGCTCGTGGTCGTGAGCGCGCTCGGCCTGGCGGTCGCCGCGGCGGTGTCCGCGACGCCGGTCGCGCGCAGCTGGGCCGGCTCCCTCGTGGGGGTGGCGCTGGGCGCCGTCGCCGCGGGCGGGGTGGCGACGCTCCTGCCGTCGATCGACCCGGTGAGCGGCCTGGTCGCGGGCGCCGTCACGGGTCTGGTGGTCGCGGTGCTGCGGCTGCTGTTCGAGCGTCAGCCCGCGCTGACCAGCCGCCGGGCGGTGCTGGCCGCCGTCACCGCGCCGGTCGCCGTCGGCGGCATCCTGGTCTTCGTCGTCGGGCGCCTGGTCCTGGCGTAGCCCGGTCGGGGAGCCCCGTCAGATCGCGGGCGCCGGCTCCGGGGGAGCCTGGCGGATGGCCTCGCCCGCGAGCTCGATGCGCACCGTCTTCGCGACCAGCACGCCGCCCGCCTCGAGCGCGACGTTCCAGGTGAGGCCGTACTTCTCGCGCTCGAAGTCGGCCGTGGCGTTGAAGCCGAAGATGTCGTTGCCGAACGGGTCGCGGCCCGCGCCGCCGAACTCCGCGTTGAGCGCGATCGGGTGGGTGATGCCGCGGATCGTGAGGTCGCCGTGCAGCACGAACTTCGCCGACGTCTTCAGCGTGCTCGGGGCGGTGTCGGCGCGGCCCGGCGTGCGGCCCTTGAGGCGGGCCCAGGAGAACATCGGGTCCTCCTGCGTGCGCCACTCGATGCCGGTGCTGCGGAACTCGATCGTCGGGTAGTTCTCGACGTCGAGGAAGTCCGCGCTGCGCAGGTGGGTGTCGCGGTCCGGGTTGTGCGTCGTGATCGTCGCCGTCTCCAGCGTGGCCGAGACTGCCGACCGCAGCGGGTCCTCGCCGACGTGGATCGTCGCGGTGCCGACCGGGAACTCGCCGCGCACGGGGCTGACCATCATGTGCATCGCCAGGAAGCCCAGCCGCTTGTGCGCCTCGTCGAGCAGGTACGTCCCCGCCGCCGGGATGACGAGGTCGTTCCAGGTCCGGGTGGGCGAGGTCATGAGGCGTTCTCCGGGATCAGGACGTCGGTGGGCGGGCGCCCGCCAGCGGCGGGCGACGGCGGGGGAGGTGCTCCGTGACGAGGACACGGATGCTTCAACGTTCAATCTACGGCACGGGAGGTGCCCGGCGGGAGGGGGTCCGGCCGACGGGTGGTGCGCCTCACAGCGGGGCGTGAGGCGGCGCGCACGGCGTCAGTACACGAGCGCCTGGGCGCCCGGGCGCAGCACCTCCTCGGCGAAGACGGCCGCGCCCGCGATGCGGACGCCCGGCAGGACGTCGTCGGGCCCGAGGCCCCGGCGCGCGGCGCACTGGGTGCACAGGGTGACCGAGCCGGCGGCGAGGACGGCGTCGAGGAGGTCGGTGGCGGGCGCCGCGTGCTCGAGGTCGAGCTCCGCGACGCGGCCCGGGACGGCGAACCACGCGCCCTCCCCGGTGAGCCAGAGGCTCACCTCCGCACCCGCCGCGACCGCGGCGGCCGCGACGGTGAGGGCCTGGTTCGCGGCCTCCGGCCGGTCGGTCCCGGACGTGGTCTTGATCACGAGCGAGCGGGCGGGCGTCGCGTCGGGGGTGCTCATGGGCGGCGACCCTACCGACGCGGCGCCCCCGCGCCGGGACCCACGCTGAACGAGACCCGGGTGCCTGGGTAGGATCGCGGCATGTCGATCCAAGCTCTCGAGGCAGTGTTCACCGGTCTGCTGGTCGTCGTGACCGTCACGATCCTGTGGTTCGCCGGCTACGTCGTCTACAAGCTGTTCCAGGGCCAGCGCTGATGCCCTTCGCCTTCCCCGAGGGCCTCGCGCCCGAGGTCTACCCGCTCGCGTGGCTCGTGGGCCGCTGGCGGGGCGAGGGCGTGATCGAGTACACCGGCATCGACGAGACGCCGTTCGTGCACGACCTCGTCTTCGACCACGACGGCGGGCCCTACCTGCGCTTCGAGTCCACGCTGCGCGTGCGCTCGGCCGCGGCGGCCGACGGCGAGGGCACCCCCGGCGACGACGAGCCCGACACGGTCTGGTCGACGGAGACGGGCTACTGGCGCGTGTCGAGCGACCGGCCGGAGGGGCTGGAGGACGACCGGCACGCCCTGGAGGTGCTCGTCACCGACGCGTCGGGCCGGCTGTCCCTGTTCCTCGGCGTCGCGGGCAACGGCCGCATCGACCTGGCCACCGACTTCGTGGCCCGCACCTCCACGGCCGCGGAGGTCACCGCGGCGAAGCGCCTGTACGGCCTGGTCGAGGGGCGCCTGATGTGGGTCGAGGAGCTCGCCGCGTTCGGGCGCCCGCTCGGCTCGTACGCCTCCGCCCAGCTGGACCGGGTCGAGGGCGACTGATGGTGGCCTCCCCGCTCCTGGCCCGGCAGGGCGCCGTGGCCGCCACGGGCGCCGACGAGGGCGTGGCCTGGCACTACGGCGACCCCGTGGCCGAGCAGCGCGCGCTGGCGCGCGGCGGTGCCGTGGTCGACCAGTCGCACCTGGGCGTCGTGCGCGTCGCCGGCCCCGACCGCCTGTCGTGGCTGCACTCGATCACCTCGCAGGACGTGCAGGCGCTGGCGCCGCGCTCCTCCACCGAGCTGTTCGTGCTGTCGCCGCAGGGTCACGTCGAGCACGCCGCCGCCGTCGTCGACGACGGCGAGGCCACCTGGCTGGTCACCGAGGGCGACCACGCCGCGCCGCTCGCCGCCTGGCTCGAGCGCATGAAGTTCATGATGCGAGTCGAGATCGACGACCTCTCCGCCGAGTACGCGGCGCTGGGCGAGCCTGTCGCCGCCGAGGGTGCCGAGGGCGAGCCCGTGACCTGGTGGGACACCTGGCCGCGCGTCGCCCAGGGCGGCACCCGGTACGGCCCGCCCGAGACGGAGCACCCGGGCCTGGACCGCCCGTGGCGCCTCGTCCTGGTGCCCCGCGCCGACCTCGAGTCCGCCGTCGCCGAGCGCGAGGCCGCCGGGTGGCGCCTGGCCGGCACGTGGGCCACCGAGGCGCTGCGTGTCGAGGCGTGGCGCCCGCGGCTGGCGCACGAGGTCGACCACCGCAGCGTGCCGCACGAGCTCGACTGGCTGCGCACCGCCGTCCACCTGCACAAGGGCTGCTACCGCGGTCAGGAGACCATCGCGCGCGTGCACAACCTGGGCCGCCCGCCCCGGCGCCTCGTCATGCTGCACCTCGACGGCTCCCAGCACGTGGTCCCCGAGGCGGGGGCGCAGGTGCTCGTCGGCGGACCCGAGGGCCGCCCCGTCGGCACCGTGACCACGGTGGCTCGGCACCACGAGCTCGGGCCGGTCGCGCTCGCCGTCATCAAGCGCTCCACCCCCGAGGACGCCGAGCTCACCGTGGTGGGCGACGTCGGCGGGCAGGAGCTGCAGGTCGCGGCAGCGCAGGAGGTCGTGGTGCCGGGCGACGGCGTCTCGGCCGACCGCCCCGAGGCGCACGGGCCGCTGACGCGCGGCCTCACGCCGCGCGGGCCCGACGCCCCGCAGAGCCTGCTGTGAGGGGCCTGCTGTGAGCGGGCGCCCGTGAGCGACGAGCCCTCGGCCCGTCCCGCGGGCGACGTCCCCGTGTCCCGGCGCGCGGGCGCCGCGGCGCGGGCCGCGCTGCGCACCCTGCCCCGGCGCATCCGGCTGCGCCAGGGCATCGCGCGCGTGCGCACGGCCTTCTGGCCCATCGTCCAGGCGGCGCTGGCCGCGGGCGTCGCGTACGGGATCGCGACCGTCGTGCTGGGGCACACGCAGCCGTTCTTCGCCGCCATCGCGGCGTGGGTGTGCCTCGGGTTCAGCTTCGACCGCGAGCTGCGCAAGGTGGCCGAGGTCGCGGCGGGCGTGGCCCTCGGCGTCGCGCTGGGCGACGTCATGGTCCACCTCATCGGGTCCGGCTGGTGGCAGATCGCGCTGGTGATGGGCGTCTCCGCCCTCATCGCCCGGTTCGTCGACCGGGGGCCGCTGGTGACGATCCAGGCGGGCGTCCAGGCCGGCGTCGTCGTCGGCCTGCCCGCCTCGGTCGCGACCAACGGGGCGTTCGGCCGGTGGACGGACGCCCTGGTCGGGGGCGGTGTCGCGCTGCTCGTCGCGCTGATCACGCCCGGCGACCCGCGGCGGCGCATCCGCGACCTGGCGCAGAGCGCGACCCGGGAGCTGGCCCTGACGCTGGAGTCCGTCGCGCTCGGGCTGCGCGACGGCGACGCCGACGAGCTCGCCGCAGCCCTGGTGCGCGGCCGCGCGGCCGAGAAGACGCTCGAGGAGTGGCACGACGTCGCGACCAAGTCGGACGAGATCGCCCGGGTGAGCGTCAACCGTCTGCTGAGGGCGGAGATCACGCGGCTCACCGGCCAGGCGGTGCTGGTCGACCGGGCCATGCGCAGCGTGCGCGTGCTCGCCAGGCGCGCCCCGGCGACGCTCCGCTCGCTGGGGGAGCTGGGGGACGAGGGGAGCCACCGCGTGTCGGCGGCGCCCCTGTCCGGAGGGCTCCCGCCGCCGCCGGAGGTCGACCCGACCGCCGACCCGGTGGCGGACCTCGTCGTGCGGCTCGCGCACGGCGTGCGCCTGCTCGCCGCCGCCCTCGGGTCGGGCGCCGGCCTGGCGCAGGCGCGTGACGCGCTGCTGGACGTCGCGCGCGACGTCGACCCGCGCACCGTGGGCGAGGGGTACTGGCAGGTGCAGTCGCTGGTGCTGCTGCTGCGCTCGCCCGTCGTCGACCTGCTCGAGGCCGCCGGCCTGCCGCCCGAGGAGGCCCGGGACGCCCTGCCGGAGATGTGACGGCCGGCCCGCGGGGGCTCAGCGGTGCTCGACGACGTCCGTGTCGTCGGCGAGGAGCTGGTGGGTGAGCTGTTCCACGAGCTCGTCCACCTCGGGGTCGTCCCCGCCGGGCCACTCGGCGACGTACCGCCGCAGCCGCCGGCGCTCCGCCTCGCGGATCCGCTCGGCCGCGGCGTCGCCGTCGGGCGTGGCGAGCACGGCGTCGCCGTCCACCTCGACCAGGCCGCGCGCCTCCAGCGCCTCCGCGACGCGCCGCACCGTCGCGGGCGAGACCTCCGTGCGCTCGGCCATGAGCCGCACGGAGCGCTTCCGCTTGAGGGAGACGCGGGTGACCATCCACGCCTCCTCGGCGGTGAGGTCGTCGTCGCGCGCGATGGTCTCGTACACCTTGAGCGGGTCCAGCTTGCCGACGCGGCGCCACAGGATGAGGCGCAGCTCGTCGAGGGACGTGCGGGCGGAGCCGAGCGCGAAAGACTCGCCCGCCGCCTGCCCGGCGGTGGTGGCGGCGTCGCCGCGCGTCGCGGTGCGCAGCTCGACCTCCGGCAGCAGCCAGGTGAGGAGGAACGCGAGCACCGCGACCGGCACCGCCCACAGGAAGACGACGTGCAGCGCGCCCGCGTACGCGTCGAGGAACCAGTCCTGGACCTCGGGCGGGCACTGCCCGAGCGTCTGGGTCGACGCGGCCAGCGCCCCGGGCCCGCACGGGCCCTGCGCCGTCGCCGGGACGCCCGCGCCGAGCTCCTGGCCGAGCCGGTTCGCGAAGACGGTGCCGAAGACGGCGACCCCGACCGACGACCCGATGGTGCGGAAGTAGGTGGCGCCCGACGTCGCGGTGCCGAGGTCGCGATAGCTCACGGCGTTCTGCACGGCGATGACGAGCACCTGGGTGACCATGCCGAGCCCGGCGCCGAGGACGAACATGCTCAGCCCCGCCTGGAGCGTGGTGGTGTCGCGGCCCATGAGCGACAGCAGGTAGAGCCCGCACGCCGTGATCGCGGTGCCGACGATCGGGTAGACCTTGTACCGCCCGGTGCGGGAGATGAGCTGCCCCGACCCGATGGACGTCAGCAGCATGCCGAGCATCATCGGCGTCATCTCGAGCCCGGACTCGGTGGGCGTGGACCCCTTGACCGTCTGCAGGTACAGCGGCAGGTAGGTGATCGCGCCGAACATGGCGAAGCCGACGACGAACCCGACGACGGCGGCCACGGAGAACACCTTGCTGCGGAACAGGTGGAGCGGGAGCACGGGCTCGGGGGCGCGCTGCTCCACGACGACGAACGCCACCAGGGACGCGACGGCGAGCGCGATCATCCCGTACACCGGCCACGACGCCCACTCCCACGTCGTGCCGCCCAGGCTGGTGACCAGCACGACCGACGTGGAGATGAGGCCCAGCAGGATGATGCCGGCGTAGTCGATGCGGGGCTTCTTGCCGGCGTCGATGTGCGGCAGCACGGACGCGACGACGAGCAGCGCGACGATGCCGATGGGGATGTTGATGTAGAAGACCCAGCGCCAGTCGAGGTTGTCCACGAAGAAGCCGCCGAGCAGCGGGCCGGCCACCGACGAGACGCCGAAGACGGCGCCGAAGAAGCCCTGGTACTTGCCGCGCTCCCGCGGCGGGACGACGTCGCCGATGATCGCCTGCGACAGCACCATGAGCCCGCCGCCGCCCACGCCCTGCACGGCGCGCCACGCGATGAGCTGCGCCATCGTCTGGGACGTGCCGGACAGGATCGACCCGACGAGGAAGATGAGGATGCAGGCGATGAACAGCGCCTTGCGCCCGTAGAGGTCGCCGAGCTTGCCCCACAGCACCGTGGTGGCCGTGCTCGCGAGCATGTACGCCGTCACGACCCACGACAGGTGCTCCGCGCCGCCGAGGTCGGAGACGATCGTGGGCAGGGCCGTCGCGACGATCGTCTGGTCGAGCGCCGCGAGCAGCATCGCGAGCATGAGCCCGCCGAAGATGGCCAGGACCCGGCGCTGGGGCAGGGCCTCCGGCTCGGCGGTCGGTGCGCTCGGTGCGGCCATCGCGTGCCCTTCGGGTCGGGGCGGACGACGGCGTCCGCGCGGTGAGCAGGTGTCCCGCCTTGCAGGCTCGCACGGTCTCCCGAGGACGGCACGGCGAACCCCGCGAGGTGGGGCACGTGCAGCACCTGTTGTCGTCGAGTAGTTGATGAGATACAGTACCTGTCGTGATGCAGCGAGCTGAACCTTCGACGGCGGACGACGCGTTCTCCGCCGACCTGCTGCGTGGTCACACCGACACGATCGTGCTCGCGACGCTGCGTCGCGGGGACCGCTACGGCTTCGAGATCTACAAGACGATCCGCGACGCCACGGGCGGGGCGCACGAGATCAAGGAGGCCACGCTCTACGCGACGTACCGCCGTCTCACCAAGGACGGCCTGGTCGAGGCCTACTGGGGCGACGAGTCCCAGGGCGGGCGCCGCAAGTACTACCGGATCACGGACGCCGGGCGGGCCGTGTTTCGGAGCAACGTCGCCGCGTGGGTCGCCACCCGCGACGTCATCGACTCCCTCCTGAGCACCGGCACCAGCACCGGCGCAGGGACCAGCACAGACAAGGACACCCCCCGATGACCACCGTCCACCGCCTCCTCGACGACGCGTTCGCGGGCGTCGAGCCGTCCCCCGAGGTCCAGGACCTCAAGGAGGAGATCCGGGCGAACCTCGAGGCCCGGGCCGCCGAGCTGCAGGCCGGCGGCGCCTCGCCCGACGACGCCGCCCGCCAGGCGTTCGACGAGCTCGGGGACGTCCGCGCGATCGTCGCCGACGCGCAGGCGGACGTCGCGGCCGAGACCGGCGGCGCGCCCCGCACCCCGCTGCAGGAGGCGTTCGCCGTCGCCCAGCAGCAGCGCGTGCGCCCCAAGCCCCGCTTCGTGCTGGGCGTCGTGCTCGCATCGGTCGTGCTCGTGGCCCTCGTCGCCCTGTGCCTGCTGGCGCCCCTCGGCGTGCTCGCGCTGCCCGCCGTCGCGGTGGCCGCCCTGCTGCTCACGGCGTCCAGCGCGGCCGGCTTCGTCGTCGGGTCGTCGCTCTCGCAGGAGACGACGACGAACCACCCGATGCCGTCGCGGCGCGCGGGCGGCTACTACCTGGCCACGGGCCTCGCCGTCCTCGGCCTGCTCCTCGCCGGGTTCACCCTGCTCGGCACCTTCGAGGCGTGGGTGTACGTCGTCGCGGCGGGGCTCGTCGTCGTGGGTGGCGTGCTGTTCACGATGCTCGGCGTCACGCAGACCAACCGGAAGAAGGCCTGGGTGCGGGACGTCGCGCGGGCGCACGCCACCGGCCACGACTTCGACCGGTTCGAGCAGGACCCAGCCGCCGCCGCGCGGTTCGGCGTCTACACGATGGTCATCTGGCTGGCGGCGTTCGTCGTGTTCGTCGTGCTCGGCCTCACCGTCGGCTGGGCGTGGTCCTGGCTGACCTTCGTCGTCGCCCTCGCGGTGATGATGCTCGTCCTCGCCCGGATGCTCTTCAGGTCGCAGGGCGAGCAGCAGGAGAAGTAGCAGAAGAACGGTCCCGGGCGACTGCCATCGCCCGGGACCGGTGGCTCGGGTCCGGTGCACGACCGCACCCTGCACGCACCCTCACTCTAGGGCGTGCGCCGGACCCTCCGAACCCTGGACCATCCAGCAAGGAGGAACCATGTCCACCCCGACCCTCTCGGGGCCGGCGATCGACGTCGCCGGCCTGACCAAGTCCTACGGCTCCGCCCGCGGGGCCGGTCGTGGCGCGCGCACCGTGCGCGCGCTCGACGGCCTCGACCTGTCCGCCGCCCCCGGCAGCGTGCTCGGCCTGCTCGGGCCGAACGGCGCCGGCAAGTCCACCACCGTGAAGATCCTCGCGACGCTCTCCGCCCCGGACGGCGGGACCGCGCGCGTCGCGGGCCACGACGTCGTGCG
The DNA here is from genome assembly GCF_050311655.1 of Isoptericola variabilis. Taxonomy (GTDB): domain Bacteria; phylum Actinomycetota; class Actinomycetes; order Actinomycetales; family Cellulomonadaceae; genus Isoptericola; species Isoptericola variabilis. The sequence continues at coordinate 130,202 of NZ_JBNOZM010000006.1, read as the reverse complement.
CGACCCGGCCGCCGTCCGGCGGGTCATCGGCTACGTGGCGCAGCGCCCCGTGACCGACCCCATGGGCACGGGTCGCGAGAACCTCGTGCTGGCCGGGCGGCTGCAGGGGCTCGGCGCCCGCGACGCGCGGGCCCGGGCCGACGAGCTGCTCGAGCGGTTCGGCGTCGCGCACGCCGCCGACCGCCTGGTGAAGACCTGGTCCGGCGGGATGGCGCGCAAGCTCGACGTCGCCGTCGGCCTGGTGCACCGGCCGCAGGTGCTGTTCCTCGACGAGCCCACCACGGGACTGGACCCGGAGGCGCGCTCCGCGATGTGGGCCGAGATCGAGCGCATGGCGGCCGGCGACGGCATGACGAGCCTGCTGACGACGCACTACCTGGACGAGGCCGACCGCCTCGCCGACCAGGTGGTCATCGTGGACGCGGGCCGCGTCGTCACGGCGGGCACCCCCGACGCGCTGAAGGACGAGCTGCGCGGCGACGGCGTCACCGTCGAGCTCGACGACGTCGCCGCCGCGGCGGCCGCCGCACCGGTGGCCGCGCGCGTGCCCGGCGTCGTCGACGTCACGACCGACGGGCGGACCCTGCGGGCCCGCGCCGACGCCGGGGCCACCGCGCTCCCCGTCCTCCTCGCGGCGCTCGACGCCGCGGGCCTCGACGTGCGGGCGGCGGGGGTGTCCCGGCCCACGCTCGACGACGTCTACCTGCGGCACACCGGCCGCAGCCTGGAGGCGGCCCACCGGGCCGCGAGCACGACCGCCGGGACCGCCGGCGCCGAGGCCACGGAGGTGGCGGCATGAGCACCACGACGATCGACCCGACCCCCGGCCGCACCACGTCGCGACCGGCCCGTCGTACGGGCGCGCTGACCCAGGCCGCCCTCCTCACGGGCCGGCAGGCGCGGCAGGGCATGCGCATCCCCGTGTTCATGGTGATGAACCTGCTGCAGCCGATGATCTGGCTGCTGCTGTTCGGGCAGCTCTTCCGCTCCGTCATCGAGATCCCCGGCTTCGCGGGCGGCGCGGACGTCAGCTACCTCGAGTACCTCACGCCCGGCGTCGTCATGATGACGGCGATGGGCGGCGCGGCCTGGGCGGGCACCACGTTCGTGCAGGACATGGACCGCGGCGTCATGGACCGCTTCCTCGCGTCGCCCACCAGCCGCGGCGCGCTGCTGTCCGCGACGATGGCCTGGTACGCGCTGCTCGGCTGCGCGCAGGCGCTCGTGGTCGTGGGCGTCGCGTGGCTCGGCGGGGCGCGGTTCCCGGGCGGCGTCCCCGGCGTGCTCGTCATGCTGGTCGCCGTCGCGCTGCTGAGCTGCCTGTTCGCCGCGCTGTCCGGCGCCGTCGCGCTGCTCACGCGGCAGCAGGAGGCGCTCATCGGCGTCTCGCAGCTGCTGACGATCCCGCTGATGTTCCTGTCCTCGGCGGTCATGGACCCGGCCCTCGCGCCGGACTGGATCGCCACCGCCGCGCGGTACAACCCGTTCGACTGGGCGGTCGTCGTCGCGCGCGACGCCCTGCAGGGCTTCGCCGACCCCGGCACCGTGTGGCTGCACCTGGGGCTGCTCGCCGCCGCCGTCGCCGTGATGGGCGCGCTCGCGTCGCTGGCGTTCCGCGCCTACCGCCGCGCCATCTGACGCCGCCGCACCGGAGCGTCTGTCGGACGAGCGGGTCGGGGCGGTACGGTCGTCGGTCATGGAGGTCTCCGTGAGTGCGCTGCGCGCCGAGCTCAAGTCGTGGATCGAGAAGGCGCGGGCGGGCGAGGAGGTCGTCATCACCGAGCGGGGGGTGCCGGTCGCCCGCCTGTCGGGGGTGCAGACGGCGGACCTCGTCGCCGGGCTGGTGCGTGACGGCCTGCTCACGCCCGCCGCCACGGAGCGTCCGGTGCACGCGGTGCCCGACGACGAGGCCGCCCGGCCGGCCCCGCGCCCCGCCGCCCGGCCGGCGTCGCGCATGTCCGACCTGGTGCGGCGCATCCGCCGCTGAGCACCCCCCACGACCGGACGGAGCAGGATGGCCCTCGTCTACTTCGACGCCAGCGCGCTGGTGAAGCTGTGCGTGCCCGAGCCCGGCTCCGCGCTGGCGAGCGCGCTGTGGAACCGCGCCGACGTCGTCGTCACGTCGCGCATCGCCGACGCCGAGGTGCGGGCCGCGCTCGCCGCCGGCGAGCGGGCCGGCGTGCTCGACCCCTTCGCGCGGCGTCGCGGCACCGCGCTCTGGGACGAGCTGAGCGCCGGGCTGCACACGCTCGAGGTGACGCCGGAGGTCTCCGCGCGCGCCGCGGAGCTGGTCGCGTCCTGCCCCGTGCCGCTGCGCGGCGCCGACGCCCTGCACGTGGCCAGCGCGCTCGCCGTCGCGCACGAGGACAGCCTCGTCGCCGCCTGGGACGAGCACGTCGCGGGCGCCGCACGCTCCCGCAGACTCCGCGTGCTCCCGTAGGCTCGGGCGGGTGATCTCCGCCGCCTTCGGATCCTTCCAGTACATCCTGCTCGTCGTGCTCGCGGTCGTGGTGTTCGTCGTGCAGCTCGTCGCGTTCCTCGACGCCGCCCGCCGGCCGGCGAACGCCTACGTGTCCGAGGGGAAGCTGAAGAAGAACATCTGGCTGATCATCCTCGGCATCGCGGCCCTCATCGGGCTGTTCGGGCTGCCGCCGATGCTCATGACCGCCGGGTCGTTCTTCAACGTCATCGCCGTGACGCCCGCGATCATCTACTGGGTGGACGTGCGCCCGCGGATCCAGCCGTACGGCACGGGCGGGGGGCGTCGTCCCCAGGGCCCGACGGGCGGCTGGTGACGTGGGCGCGGTGACGACGCCGGGCTCGCTCGCGCCCGTCGCGCGGGGTGCGGCCCCGCTGGCGGAGGTGGTGCGCGGCGACCTCGTGGAGTCGGTGCACCTGGGGCACCTCGTGGTGACCGGGCCGGACGGCGCAGTCCGCCTCGCCCTCGGGGACCCGACGACGACGATCTGGCCGCGCTCGTCGGTCAAGCCGCTGCAGGCCCTGGCCATGTTGAGGGCCGGCCTCGACCTGCCGGACCGCCTGCTGGCGCTCGCGGCCGCCAGCCACAGCGGCGCCCCCGAGCATCTCGCCGGGGTGCGCGAGATCCTCGCCGGCGCCGGGCTCGACGAGTCCGCGCTCCGCAACACGCCCGACCTGCCGCTGGGCCGCGCGGAGGCGCTCGCCTGGCAGGAGGCGGGACACGGCCCGGAGCGGATCGCGCAGAACTGCTCGGGCAAGCACGCCGGGATGCTCGCCACCTGCGTCGCCGCCGGCTGGGACACGGCGACCTACCTCGACGTCGACCACCCGCTGCAGCGCGCGGTGCGCGACGCCGTCGTCGAGGTGACGGGCGACGCGGACCCGCACGTCACCGTGGACGGCTGCGGTGCGCCGCTGTTCTCCACGACCGTGCTCGGCCTGGCGCGGGCGTTCGGCCGCCTCGCCTCCGCGGGCTCCGCCGGCGCGGAGGGCAGCGACGACGGCGGGCGCATCGCGCGCGCGATGTCGCGGTACCCGGAGATGGTCGCGGGCCGCGGGCGCGAGGACACCCTCGTCATGACCGCCGTGCCCGGCGCCATTGCGAAGATCGGCGCCGACGGCGTGTGCGCCGCGGGCCTGCCCGACGGCTCGGCCGTGGCGTTCAAGATCCTCGACGGCGGCGACCGGGCGCGCCCGGCCGTCCTTGCCGCCGCGATGCGCGCGGCCGGGGCGGCAGGTCTCGCGGGGGCGGACGCCGCCGCACTGGACGCGGTCGGCGTCACGCCCGTGCTGGGCGGCGGGGCCCCGGTCGGCGCGGTCCGCCCGGCGTTCGGCGCGGACGTCGCATGAGGGCCGTGCTGCAGCGGGTCACCCGCGCCAGCGTGACCGTCGACGGCGAGGTGGTCGGCGCGATCGACCGTCCCGGCCTGCTCGCGCTGGTCGGCGTGACGCACGACGACGGACCGCCCGAGGTGGCGACCGTCGCGCGCAAGATCGCGGAGCTGCGGATCCTGCGCGACGAGCGCTCGGTGACCGACGCGGGCGCCCCGGTGCTGGTGGTCAGCCAGTTCACGCTGTACGGCGACGCGCGCAAGGGCCGCCGGCCCACCTGGAACGCGGCCGCGCCCGGCCCGGTGGCCGAGCCGCTGGTGGACGCGGTCGTCGCCGACCTGCGGTCGCGGGGACTCGAGGTGGCCACCGGGAGGTTCGGCGCGGACATGGCCGTCGAGCTCGTGAACGACGGCCCCGTGACTATATTGGTGGAGACCTGACAAATCGCTGACCTGCGTCTTCGCGCAAATTCTCGGGCGATGCGGCAGAGTGGTGCCGCCGAGCACCGAGGCTGGGCACGAGACGGGAGGGCGATGATGACCTCGATCCGGGACACGGCAGCGCCCTGGCAGTCCCCGCCAGGAGTGCGTGCCCGCCCGGTGGCGCCGCAGGTCGTGCGACGCGTCTCGGAGCTCGTCGGCGCCGACTCCGAGGCCCTCGCCCAGACGCTCGGCCTGCTCGACCCCCGCCAGCTCGTTGGCGTCGCCGCGCTGCCCGACCCGCTCCCGGTGACGCCCGCGGTGCGGGCGGCCGCGCTCGACGGGCCTGTGCTCGACCCCGAGGACCGGCGCCTTCTCCTGGCCGCCGGGGTGCTCGTCCTGGACCGCGTCGACGTCCTGCTCGGGGCGACCGGCGCGTCCGTCGAGCGGCTGCTCGCGCCGCCCCTGGCGGGCCACCTCCACCTCGCTGACGGCCGGTACCGGGTCGCGGACCCGCGGCTGCGCGCCGTCGTGCACGAGGACGCCGACCTCACCGAGCGCACGGCCGTGCATGCCTCCCTGGCCGCCGAGCTGGAGCGCGTGGGGGAGCCCGGCGCGGCACGGTGGCACGCCGCGCTCGCGACCCTCGCCGGCGACCCGGCGCTGGCCGACGGCCTGGTGCGCCTCGCCCGGCAGCGGCTGGGACAGGGGTGCGCGGTCGCGGCGCACGCCGTCGCGCGCGAGGCGGCCAGCCACGGCACCGGCGAGGTGCGGGCGCGCGCGTTCCTCGTCGCGGGCCGGGCCGCGCTGCTCGCCGGGTACCTGCACGACGCCGTCGGGTGGCTCGAGCGCGTCGCGAGCACCGGCGTGGCGGCCGTCCAGGAGGGCGCCGAGCGGGCCCGCGACGCGGTGCTCGCGCTGGCCGACGCCCGCCCGCTCGACCGTGCCGGGACCGGCACCCGCCCCGGGGCGGCCTCCCTCGACGAGGACGACGAGGACCCGCCGGGCGTCCGGCTCGCGCGCCTCGTCGTGCCGGTCGCGCGCGCCACGGTGTCCCCGGCCGACCGCGCCGTCCTGGCCGCCGTGGTCGACGCCCTGGCCCGCCTCGACCGCTACCCGCGCGAGGCTGACGAGGTGCTGGCGCGCGCCGTCGTCACGGCCGTGCCGTACCGGGAGACGGCGGTGTGGACCGGGACGGACGGCCTGTCCCCGCTGGCCGAGGCGCACCTGCGGGTGGTGCAGGCCCTGGTGCTCCTGCGCGGCGGCGACGCCGAGCAGGCCGCCCGCGTGCTCGACGACGCCGCCGCGCGGCTGCCCGTGTCGCACGTCGTCGGCGGGCTCGCGGCCGAGGTGGCGCGCCGCACCGGTGGCTCGGACACCCTCGCCGCCGGGCTGCGCGCCGTCGGCCCGGAGCCGGTCGCGGCCGCCGTCGCCGCCTGTCGCGACCTCGGGTACCCGCGCCCGGCGGCCGTGCCGTCGCTCGTCGTGAGCGCCGTGCGCTCGTGCCGGGGCGACCCCGACGGCCTCGCGGACGTCTGGGCGCGCTGGGCGGGCGTGCTCACGGCGCGGGAGCTCGACGTCGCGCGCCTCGTCGCGGACGGCCTCGCGAACAAGCAGGTGGCCGACCGGCTGTGCGTCTCCGTGCGCACCGTCGAGGTGCACCTGGGGCGCGTGTTCCGGAAGGTCGGCGTGAGCTCGCGCGCCGAGCTGACGGTCGTCGCGCTGCGGCCCGCGTCGTGAGCCGCCCCTGACCTGGCCTGACCTGGCCGGGAGCCGCGGACGTACGCGTTCCCGCGTATCCCGGGCGCCGGGGAGTGTGGCGGTCCCGGATGCCGCGAGGAGAGGAAGCCGTCTTCACTTTTGCGTGCACCATCTGCTCCACCCGCGCCTGCGGGCGCGGCCCATCCGTGCAGGACAGGGAGGAACCTCGATGGACAGGCACGCAGAGGCACCGCAGCACCCCGGACGCCCGCGCCGACGACGTCGTCTCCGCGGCATCCTCGCCGGGGCCGCGGCGCTCGCCGTGGCCGCCGGCGGTGCGGTCGGCGCCGTCGCCGCCGCGCAGAGCGCCGTCGCCGAGCCGGCGAACCCCGGCGACAGCGCGATCAACGGCTACCGGAACGTCGGCTACTTCACGCAGTGGGGCGTGTACGGCCGGGGCTTCCAGGTCAAGGACCTGGTGGACTCCGGCGCGGCCGAGCAGCTCACCCACCTCAACTACTCCTTCGGCAACATCCACCACCAGACGCTCACCTGCTTCGAGGCGAACAAGGCCCAGGGCACCGGCCCGAACGGCTCCGACGGCGCCGGCGACGCCTGGGCCGACTACGGCATGACCTACACGGCCGCGACCAGCGTCGGCGGCGTCGCCGACACCTGGGACCAGCCGCTCGCCGGGTCGTTCAACCAGCTCAAGCAGCTCAAGGCGAAGTACCCGCACCTCAAGGTGATGCTGTCCCTGGGCGGCTGGACGTGGTCGAAGAACTTCTCCAGGGCGGCCGCCACCCAGGCGTCGCGGGAGACGTTCGTCAGCTCGTGCGTCGACCAGTACCTCAAGGGGAACCTCCCCGTGATCGACGGGCGCGGGGGCCCCGGCGCCGCCGCGGGAATCTTCGACGGCTTCGACATCGACTGGGAGTGGCCGGGCTCGCAGAACGGCAACGAGGGCAACGACGTCGACGAGGTCAACGACCGGCAGAACTTCAAGCTCCTGCTCGCGGAGTTCCGCAGGCAGCTCGACGCGTACGGCGCGACGACGGGCGAGGACTACCTGCTGTCGGCGTTCCTGCCCGCCAACCCGGAGGACATCGAGGCCGGCGGGTGGAACGACCCGGCGATCTTCGAGTCCCTCGACTACGGGAACATCCAGGGCTACGACCTGCACGGCGCCTGGCAGCCCGACCTCACCGGGCACCAGATCAACCTGTACGACGACCCGGCCGACCCGCGCGCCGACGGCCGCCGCTTCAGCGCGGACAAGGCGGTCCAGGAGTACGTCGGGAACGGGGTCGACCCGGCGCAGCTCGGGCTGGGCATGGCGATGTACGGGCGCGGCTGGACGGGCGCGACCCAGGCCGAGCCGTGGGGGCCCGCGACGGGCGGGGCGCCCGCCACCTGGGAGGCAGGCATCGAGGACTACGACCTCCTGAAGAACCGGGGCACCGGCTACTACGACGAGGCCGTGGGCGCCGCCTGGCGCTACGACGGCACCACGTGGTGGAGTCTCGACACGCCGCAGACCGTGGCGCAGAAGTCGGAGTACATCCGGGCACAGGGCCTGGGCGGCGCGATGTGGTGGGACCTGTCCGGCGACGAGCCGGGCGAGCTGCTCGACGCCGTCGAGGCAGGCCTGTTCACCGGTACGCCCGGCCCCGTCGACCCGGGCGACCCGGGCCCTGACCCGACGGACCCGCCGACCGATCCGACCGACCCGCCCACGGACCCGACGGACCCGCCCACGGAGCCCGGAGACTGCTCGGCCACCGCGTGGGACCGCACCGCCGTCTACACCGGCGGCACCGTCGTCGCGCACGAGGGCCACGAGTGGCGGGCCAAGTGGTGGACGCAGGGCGAGGAGCCCGGCACCACCGGTGAGTGGGGGGTCTGGGCGGACCAGGGCGCCTGCTGACCCCACCCGAGCCCGACCCACCGGAGGCTCTGAGCGAGCGTCGGGCCCCTGTCCCGGCCGGAACAGGGGCCCGACGCCCGCACACGAGGGTTCGGGGCGTGCGAGTCAGTGGTCGGTGCGACGCCGGCGCGCGATGCCGATCGCGACGCCGCCCGCGGCGGCCAGCGCGGCGGCCGCGGCGACCAGCCCGGCGACGCCGGCGCCCGTCTGCGGCAGGAAGCCCGAGGCGGGCGGGGCGGCCGCGGGCGGGGCGCCGTCCGCGGGCACGGCGGCGGGGACGGTCGTGCCGGGGGTCGGCTCGCCGGGGTCCTCCGGCGGCACGGTGCCGGGCGGGTTCGTCGCGCAGCTCGGGGACGACGGCGGGTAGGCGGCGGTCATGGTGAGCTCGGGGTTCACCTCGAGCCTCACGTCCACGGACGGGCGCACCCAGTCGAACTCGTCGCCCTCCACCCAGACGCCGTCCTCGAGCCGCCAGCCGGGCCAGTCGAGCGGGGCGCCCGACGCGTCCACCTCGGCGCCGGGCCACAGCACCGTGCCGCTCATCGGCAGCCCCGACTGGACGACGTCGTCGCCGCCCGGGTTGAGCCACGTGATCGTGACGGTGTCGTTGTCCGTGCCCGTGGCGGTGACCGCGTAGCGCAGCTTCGGCACGTCGCCGTCGCACAGGGGCTGGAAGATCTGCGCGGTGAGCGTCGGGACCTCGGGCGGCGGGTAGTCGGTGCTGCTCGGGCTCGGGCTGCTGGTCGGGTCCGTGTCGGCGAGGGCCGGCGCGGCGGCCGCGAGCGCGACGGCGCCGCTCAGGAGGAGGCCGACGGCGGCGCCGGCTGCGGTGCGTGCGTGGGCCATCTCGACTCCTCGGGGGCGGTGCTCTCCGTGCGTCCTGGGTGCTGCCTGCGGCCATCACGCTAGCCGCGCGCACCGCCCGCGGACCCCGTCTCACCCGGGTGAAACCGCAGGCCGCGGGGCATCTTCACCCGCAGCTCGGCGCCTCGACGTCGAGCAGCCCGCCGGTGGTCGTGGTCGGCGTCGACCAGACCTCGAGCCGGCCGTCGGGGGTGCCGCCTGGGCGGTCCGTCGCCGCGGCGGGCACGACCAGCCGGAGCGTGGTGGCCTCGCCCGGGGCGAGGACCACCGTGACCGTCTGGGTGGGCCGCCCGTGCGTGGTGCGGGCGTCGCCGCCGACGGCGGTCCCGTCCCGCTCGACCCGCGGCGCCTCGCCGCCGCGCGGCCCCGACACCGTCACGGCGAGGCTCAGGGTGCCGGGCGGGTGCGCTCCGTCGGGCAGCCCGGCGACGTACGACGGCAGCGACGTGGCGGCGTCGGCGGGGGCCGTCGACGCGAGGGTGAGCTCGAGCGTGTCCACCCGGCCGCCCGCGGTGCACTCGCTCCCGACGACCTGCAGCGACGAGTCGAGGTAGGCCGACATCTTCCCGGCCACGTGGTCGGCGAGGAAGACGCCGACGGCGTCCGCCGCCCGCGGGGCCGTGGCGTACGAGCCGGCGATCAGCGTGCCCTCGAGGCGCGCCTCCTCGACGGGATCGGCCGACCAGACCCGCACGCGGTGCTCCCCGGCGGCCCGCTGGAGGCCGGAGAGCAGGGCGGAGGGGGACGCGTCCGGGGACGTGGCCCGGGCGAGCACCGCGGCGGCGGCGTCGGCGAAGAACCGGTCCGCCGTGTCGGGGTCGAGCACGTCGTAGACGCGCCGCAGCAGCACGTCGACGGCGTTCTCCGCGGTCAGCTCCACCGTGTCGCGCCCCAGCGCGGCGGCCACCGGGCGCGACACGGGCACGCGCACCGGGCCCGTCTCCGCGAGGAGCTGGGAGAGCGCGACGGGGTCGGCGGCGAGGACGCCGTCCACCTGCTCGCCCTGCGCCCGCGCCCACATCTCGGCGGCCAGCGCGGCCGACGTCGGGAAGTCGGGGGTGGCGGTCACGTCCTGCACGAACATGCCGAGCCGGCCCGTGTAGGCGGCGTCGTCGTCCGAGGACAGCGGCAGCACGGGGGAGCGGAACGGGCCGACCTGGGTGGCGGCGACCTGGCGCACCACCTCGACGCGGCCGTCGTCGACCCGCAGCAGGATGAGCGCGCCCGGGATCCCGCCGCCCTGCCGCAGCTCCGCGCTGTTCATGCTCAGCACCAGGTAGGTGCGCGGGCCGTCCGCGCCGAGCATCGCGGGCCCGAGCGCGGCGGCCCGGTCTCCGGTGGCGACGGCGCCGGCGAGCTCGTCCACCCGCGCGCGCAGCGTCGTCACGGGATCGACGAGCTGCGGCAGCAGCGCGTCCGGGTCGACGGCGTCGAGCCGGGCGAGCGACGCGTCGACCGTCGTCCGGGCCGTCACCATCCCGGGGGCGGCCGACCGCAGGGGCGCGAGGTCGAGCCCGCCGTCGACGGTGCGGCCCGTGGAGGCCACGGCGTCGGCCAGGTCGGCCAGCGCGGGCAGGACGTCGTCCGTCACGTCGTCGAGCACGACGGCGACGTCGGCCGTCGCTGCCGCCGACGGGCCGATCACGGGCGCGCGAGCGGCCAGCCACCACAGCGGGCCGTCGGTCGCCCCGCGCGCGATCGTCGTCTGTCGGCGCAGCTCGGCGAGTGCGGGGGAGGAGGCGAGCGTCGCGGGGGAGTCGTCGGCCTCGGACCGGACGCCGGCGCGCAGCTCCTCGGTGACCGCGGGCACCTGCGCGGCGGCGCGGGTGAGGGCGCCGCGCGCGGCGAGCGCGTCGCGCACCAGCAGGACCGCGCCGGCGGCGACCACCAGCAGGGCCGCCAGCGTGCCGAGCACGACCCAGCGGCCCCGTCGGCGTCGACGGGGTGCCGGCGCCTCGGGCTCCGTGCTGGCGGGCGCCGCGCCCGTGTCGACGGTCATGTCCGCACCGTAGGTCCCCGCGGTCGGGCCGGAGGGATGAATCTGCGGGTGATGTCGGCGCGCGCGGGTGCAAGACCGGGGCCCGCGACGACACAGTCGCGTCGAGGGGTGGCGCGCGCCCTCGCGCGCCCAGGACCGCAGGAGGCCCGGTGGACCCGCACGAGACGGCCCGTTCCGGCGACGGCGACGACGCTGCCGTCGACGACACCACGTGGTTCGACGACCTCTTCGCCGCGCACGCCGGGGCGGTGCACCGCTACCTCGTGCGCCGCCTGCCGGCGGGCGGCGCGGACGCCGAGGACCTGGCCGCGGACGTGCTGGCCACCGCCTGGCGCCGGCGGGCGGACGTGCCGCGCGGGGCCGAGCTGCCGTGGCTGTACCGGACGGCCGGCTTCGTGCTGGCCAACCACCGGCGCAAGGCCCGGCCGACGCCCGTCGCCGTGGTGCCCGACGTCCCGGACGACGTCGACCCGGCGACCCTCGCCGTCGACGACGACCGCGTGCGCGCCGTCCTCGGCCGGCTCTCGCCGCGCGACCGGCAGGTGCTCCTCCTGGTCGCCTGGGACGGCATCGGCGGCGACGCGCTGGCGCACGTGCTCGGCGTCTCGCGCGGGGGAGCGGACGCCGCCCTGTCCCGCGCCCGGGCGCGGCTGCGCGCGGCCTGGGCCGCGGAGTCGGACGAGACGACGGACGCGGGCGCCGATGACGGCGCGGGCGAGGGCGACGCCGCCGCGCAAGCGGGGGTGCGATGACGACACAGACGGGGTGCGAGACGCCCGCCGCGCCGGCGGGCCGCGGGGCCGGGAGGACAGCATGAGCCGCGACGAGGGTCGGGACGAGACGCGCGACGACGTGCCCGAGGGCGTGACGGGCATCCCGGGAACGCCACGTGACGACCGCGACGACCGCGTCGACGAGGCGTTCGCGCGGCTGCGGGCGGCGGACCCGGCCGCCGGGGCGGGGCCGATCGGTGCGGGGCTGCGCGCGGCGGTCGACGCCCGGCTGGCCGGCGACGCGCCCGTCGCCGAGGGCGCGAGCGGCGACGGGAGCCCCGGCGCTGAGCGGGGTGGCGAGGAGCGGGAGGGCGACGTGTTCGCCGCCCGCCGCGGGCGGCGTCGCGCGCCCTGGCTGGCGGCCGCGGGCGTCGTGCTGCTCGCCGGGGTGGGCGTGGGCGGGTACGCCCTCGGCGGCGCGGCGGCGCCGGGCGCGTCCGACGCCGCCGGGGCCGCCGACGCCCCCATCGTGCTGAACGGCGGGGGCCGGGCCGCCGGGTCGGCCGGGGACGACGCCGCGGCCGGGGGCGCGGCGATGGGCGCCGCAGAGGACAGCGCGTCCGCCGTCGCGGGATCGTCGACGGGCGCGTCCACCCTGCCGAGCTGGTACTCGTCGGGCCGCGCGCTGTTCCACGGCGAGGGCCTGTCCACCGCGGGCGGCACAGCATCGGCGTACGCGTTCGACGCCACGGACGCCGCCACCCGCGAGGGGGCCGCCCGGGTCGCGCAGGCGCTCGGCGTCGAGGGGAAGCCGCGCTGGGACTACGGCTGGAACGTGGGGCCGCAGGACGGCAGCGGGCCGCACGTCTGGCTGTCCGCCGACGGCAGCGCCACATTCGGCTACAACGACCCGGACGCCGATCCGTGGCGGTGCGAGGACGCCGTCGCCCGCAGCGACGAGGGGGACGGTGCGGGTGACGGCGAGGACGCGGAGCCCTCGTGCGAGGAGCCGGGCACGTCGTCCGTCGGGGACCGTGAGGCGAAGGACGCGCTGGTCGACGTCATGCGGAGCCTCGGCGTCGACCCCGCAGGCTTTGAGATCGAGGTCGGCGAGAAGTCCGACGGCGACCCCGGCCGCTGGGTCACCGCGTACCAGGTGGTCGACGGCACCCGCACGGGCGCGCAGTGGAGCGCCACCGTGGGCGAGCGGGGCATCGCGTGGCTCGACGGCTTCCTCGCCACCACCGAGGACCTCGGCGAGTACCCGGTGATCAGCCCTGCCGAGGCGGTGGAGCGCCTCGGCGACCCGCGGTTCTCCGGCTCCGCCTGGCCGGTCGCGTACGCCGACGAGGAGGTGGTGTGGGCGGCGTCCGAGGACGACGGGACCGAGCCGACCGCGCCCCCGGCACCCCCCGCGGCGGGCGACCCGGTCGACTGGCCCGTGTCCGACGTCGAGATCACCGACGCCCGCCTCGGCCTGGCGCAGCAGACGCTGGACGACGGCTCCGTCGCCCTCGTCCCCGCGTACGAGCTGTCCGACGCGGACGGCAACGCGTGGTCCGTCGTCGCCGTCGCCGACGACGCGATGGACTTCTCGGCGCCGCGATGAGCCCCGCGGGAGCGGGACGTCGCGCCGCGGCCGGCGCCCTCGCGGCGGGCCTCGCCGCGTGCGCCGCGCCGTCCGACGCCGCACCGACCGACCGCTCGCCGACCGCCGCGCCGTCCGGCGTCGTGGTCGCGATGGCGGAGGAGGCGTTCCCCAGCCGGACGGCCGCGGACTGGGTGACCTGGGCGGACCACGTCGTGGTCGCGACCGCCGTGGACGAGGCGGAGTCCCTGCTCCCGCGGGAGGAGGGGAACCCGCCCGGCGAGCGGTCCGTCCGCCGCGACGTCACGCTGCGCGTGGACGAGCTGGCGTGGTCGTCAGCGGACCCGCGGCACGCCGCCCCGGGCGAGTCCTTCGTGCTGCCGGTGCCCTGGACGATCGTCCGGGGCGACGTGCGCACGCGCGTCGCGATCGAGGACACCCCGCGGGTCGAGGTGGGCCACTCGTACGTGATCGCGCTGCTCTGGCGGCCCGCCGCGGAGGACCCCGCCAGGCCCGGGCACTGGACCTGGCTCGGTCAGGACGCCCTGCTGCCCTACGACGACGGCACGATCGGCGTCGGGGAGCTCGAGGGCGCGGCGCGCGCGGAGCCGCTGCGCGTGCCCGAGGACGACGTCCGGTTCTCGTTCGAGGACGCCATGGCCGGCCGGACGGCGGCCGACCTGGTCGCGGTGCTCGACCGCACCGGCCCGGACGAGCGCGAGGGCTACGGGTGGTGACGCGGTCTCGGGGACGTGACCGCCACCACGCGGTCGGTCCCTGACGTGGGGTGCGGGGGCGGGTTACGGTCGTCGTGACCTGTCCCGGAGCACGAAGGAGAACTCCCATGCCCACCCGTACCGCACGCACCGCCTGGAACGGCGACATCCAGCAGGGCTCCGGCCGGGTCGAGCTCGCCAGCTCGGGCGCCGCGGCGTTCGACGTGTCGTTCCCGCGTCGCGCCGCCGACGACGCCGAGGGCGTCACCAGCCCGGAGGAGCTCATCGCGGCGGCGCACTCGTCCTGCTTCGCGATGGCGTTCTCGCTCGAGGTCGCGAACGCGGGCGGCACGCCCGGGAAGACGGACGTGACCGCCGACGTCACGCTGCGCCCGGCCGCGGGCGGCGGGTTCGAGATCTCGACCATCAAGCTCACCGTCGTGGGCGCGGCCGCCGGCATCGACGCGGACGCGTACCGCGCCGCCGCCGAGGCCGCGAAGGCCGGCTGCCCGGTCTCGAAGGCGCTCGCGGGCGTCGGCGAGATCACGCTGGACGTCACCTTCGAGGGCTGACGCACCGCCCGGACCCGCATCGAGCGTGCCGGCTTGCTCCTCAACCCTCAGGTTCGAGGAGCACGTCGGCACGCTCGATGCATGTCCGGGCGGGCCGGCCCGGGCGGTCAGCGGGCGGCGAGCGCCCGGCCTGCCGCGACGGCGTCCTCCTCGGCCTGCTTGGCCATGACGGCGGCGACCTCGGCGAACTGGTCGAGGGCGGGGTTGACCCCGACCATCGTGAACTCGCGCTCGACGACGGTGAGGTCCGCCAGCCAGAGGTCCGCGAGGATGCGGCGCAGGTAGGCGGTGTTGTGGTCCCAGCCCTCGCGCGGGGTGCCCTCGCCGAAGGCGCCGCCGCGCGTGGTGACGAGCACGGTGGGCTTGCCCTCGAGGGCGGGCACGCCGGTGCCGAAACCGACGGTCACGAGGTCGATCCACGCCTTCGCGTGCTGCGAGACCCCGTAGTTGTACAGGGGGAGGGCCAGCACGAGCGCGTCGGCGGCGCGGACCTCGTCGGCCAGGGCCGCGGCGAGGTCGAGGGCCGCCGCCTGCTCGGGCGAGCGCTCCGCCGCGGCGACGACGCCGGCCGAGGTGGCCAGCGCCCAGGCGTCGGCGGGCAGCGGGTCCTGGCCCAGGTGCCGCGTGACGACGGCCGTGCCGGGTCGGGCGGCGGTGAGCTCGGCGACGACGGTGTCCGCCAGCGCGGAGCTGGCGGAGCGGTCGCCCTGGATGCTGGCGTCGATGCGGAGAAGCGTCATGCGGCGGAGGTCCTCGTTCGGTGGCGGAAGATGGTTGCTCGGGGAGCCGAACCGGACCGTACCCACGGGCGGATTGACCGTTCAAGTCGGCCTACCATGAGGCATGCCGACCGCAGCGACCGACGCCCCGGCCTGGCTCGACGACGTCCAGCAGCGCAGCTGGTCGTCGGTGGCCGCGCTCCTCATGACCCTGCCCGCCACGCTCGACGCACAGCTGCGCGCCGACGCCGGTCTCAACCTCTTCGAGTACCACGTGCTGGTCGCGCTCGGCGACGCCCCGGCGCGCACCCTGAGCATGTCCGACCTGGCCGCGCTGTCCCGCGGCTCCCTGTCGCGCCTGTCGCACGCCGTCGGGAGGCTGGAGCGCTCCGGGTTCGTCGAGCGCAGGCCGTGCTCGGTGGGGCGGCGGCGCATGGAGGCCCGGCTCACGGACGCGGGCTGGGACAAGCTCGTGGCTTCCGCCCCCGGCCACGTCGCCGAGGTGCGGCGGCTCGTGGTGGACGCGCTCGACGACGACCAGCTCGAGGCGTTCGGTGCGGCCGCCGACGTCGTCGTCCGCACGATCGACCCCGCGCTGGCGCGCGGCGAGCGCGTCCGCGGCTGCGCCGAGCCGTCAGCCCAGCCGTCAGCCCAGCAGGGGCGGTGAGCCCGCGCCGGTACCGGCGATGACGCCCTCGACGGTCTCGCGCAGCACGTCGCGCGGGTCGTGCGTGGGCGCCCAGCGCAGCAGCTCGCGGGCGCGCGTCGCGTCGAGGACGACGTCGGCGCGGGCCATGTCGAACCAGCCCACGTCGATGGGTGCGAGGCGCAGCCGCGAGGCGACCGACAGCCCGGTCCGCGCGACGTCGGGCGAGACCTCGACGCTGCGGCCGCCCGAGAGCGTGTCCGCGAGGTCGGCCGACGTCAGCCAGCCCTCGGGCGCGAGGTTGAACGGCCCGGGGTGGCGGCCGACGACGACGGCGCGGTACGCGTCGGCGGCGTCGTCGACGTGCATCACCTGCAGGCGGAGCCCGTCGAGCGCGGGCACGGCGGGCAGCAGCGCGCCCTCGGGCGCGCGCTTGGCGGCGAGCCGCAGGGCCCGGGTGCCGAGCGGCCCCAGGAAGTAGCGCCCGAGCTCGGCGCCCGCCTCGCGCTGCAGCATGAGCGCGGGTCGGACCCGCGTCACGACCAGCCGCGGGTGCCGCTCGGCGACGTCGTCGAGCATCCGCTCGACGGCGGCCTTCTGCACGGAGTAGGACGACGTGCGCACGCCGCGCCGCGGCCAGTCCTCGCGCACGAGGCCGCCGCCCGCGGGGCCGGGGGAGTAGACGCCGGAGGTCGAGCCGAACACGAGGTGCGGCACGCCGCCGCGCACGACGGCGTCCGCGACCGCCCGCGAGCCGTCGAGGTTGAGGCGCCGGGCCTGCCCGGAGTCGCGGGCGGACGGCGGCGCCCAGGCGAGGTGGATGACGGCGTCGGCCCCGAGGAAGGCCCGGTCGAGGCCGCGCACGACGGCGTCCGCGGTGTCCGTGAGGTCGACGCGCACCCACTCGGCGGTGGAGTGGGGGTAGGCGACGGTGCTGCTGCCGTCGGCGCGCGGCACCCGTCGGGCGACACCGACGACCGAGGTCACGGCGGGTTCGCGGGCCAGTGCTCCCAGCACGGCGGTCCCGACGTTCCCGCTGGCTCCCACGACGACGACGCGCACGGTCCGACCGTAGCCGCGGCGGCGCCGTGGCGCGCGAGCAACCGGCCCGGGCCACGTCTCGTGTATCCGGGACACGCAGGTGTATGGCCAACACGCTGTGTATGCCGTACGCTCGTGTATGTCATACACACCGACCGGAGGGGAACGGCCATGAACGACCCGATGATCGCGGTGCGGGGCCTGCGCAAGTCCTACGGACGCACGGCCGTCCTGCGCGGCGTCGACCTCGCCGTCCGACGCGGCGAGATCTTCGCGCTGCTCGGGCCGAACGGCGCGGGCAAGACCACCACCGTCAACATCCTCACCACGCTGATCCGCCCTGACGGCGGCACCGCCACCATCGCGGGGGCGGACGTCGTCAAGGACCCTGCGGCCGTCCGCCGCAGCATCGCCCTGACGGGCCAGTACGCGAGCGTCGACGAGTTCCAGACGGGGGAGGAGAACCTCGTCATGATGGCCGACCTCGCCCACCTGCCGAAGCGGGCCGTGCGCCGCCGGGCCCACGAGCTCCTGGAGCGCTTCGGCCTCACCGACGCCGCCCGCCGCCGCGTCGGCACCTACTCCGGCGGCATGCGCCGCCGGCTCGACCTGGCGATCAGCCTCGTGGCAGACCCGACCGTGCTGGTCCTCGACGAGCCCACCACGGGTCTCGACCCGGCGTCCCGCTCCCAGCTGTGGGAGGTCGTGCGCGGGCTCGCCTCCGACGGCACCACCATCCTCCTCACCACGCAGTACCTGGAGGAGGCCGACCGGCTCGCCGACACGATCGCCGTCCTCGCCGAGGGCACCATCGCCGCCCGCGGCACCGCCGAGGAGCTCAAGGCCCTCGTCGCCGGGGACCACGTGCGCGTGACCTTCGACGACGCCGCGAGCCTCGCCACCGCGCGCGAGCTCGGCGTCGCCGGCCTCGACGCCGCGGAGGAGGACCTGCGGGCGCTCGCGCTCACCTTCCCGAGCGCCGAGCCCGTCCGCGCCATCCGCGACGTCCTCGACCGGGCCGAGTCCCGCGGCCTCGCCGTCGCCGGCGTGAGCGTGGTCAAGCCCACCCTCGACGACGTCTTCCTGGCGCTCACCGGCAGCGCCGCCACCGCCCGCACGACCGGCACCACCGACCGGACCGCCCCCGAGGAGGCTCTGCGATGACCACCACCCTGGCCCCGGCCGCGCGCACCGCGCCCGCCCCCGTCCGCGCCACCCGCGCGCCCCTGCGCGACGTCGCCACCATGACGCGGCGCGAGGCGCGGCGCTCCCTGCGCTCGATCGACGGCCTCATCACCGCGTTCGCGCTGCCCGTGCTCATCATGTCGGCGTTCGTCATCGTCTTCGGCGGCGCGATCTCCGGCGGCACGGGGGGCGAGTACATTGACTACGTCGTGCCGGGACTGCTCGTCATGTGCCTGGGCATGAACTCGGCCACTGCCGCGACCGGCGTGGCCCAGGACATGACCACCGGCACCATCGACCGGTTCAAGACGCTGCCGATCTTCTCGTCCTCCGCCCTGTGGGGCCACGTGATCGCGAGCGTGGTGCGGAACCTCGCCTCCGTGGTCGTGGTGCTGCTGGTGGCGCTCGCGTACGGGTTCCGGCCCGACGCCGACCCCGCCCAGTGGCTCGGCTTCGTGGGCATGGTGGTGCTCGCGGTCGTGACGTTCACCTGGATCAGCGTGGTGCTCGGGCTCGTGCTCAGCGTCGAGGCGTCGATGTCGGTGAACATGATCTTCCTGTTCGTGCCCTACCTCAGCTCGGGGTTCGTGCCGGTCGAGACGATGCCCGACTGGCTGCACGGCTTCGCCGAGCACCAGCCGTTCACCCCGATCATCGAGTCCGTCCGGGGGCTGCTCATGGGCAGCCCCGACGCCGGCACCATCCTCACCGCGTGCGCATGGCTGGTGGGGTTCCTCGCCGCGAGCGTCGCCGCCGGCAGCGTGCTGTACCGCCGTCGGACCGCCCGCTGACACCCCCGGACCGCTGTGAGCGGGCGTTTGGCCCTGTGCCGGAACCGAACAGGGCCAAACGCCCGCTCACAACGATCAGGGGGCGATCAGGGATGATGACACCATGACGGACACGCCGGAGACGGACCTGCCGGAGACCGACCCGCCCGGGCCCGACGTGCCGGAGCTGCCGCCGCGCCTCGCGCTGGCCTGGGGCGTGGCCGAGCGGCCGGAGCGCGTGCCCCGCCGCGAGCTGAGCATCGAGCGCATCGTCGAGGCCGCCGTCGAGATCGCGGACGCCGAGGGGCTCGCCGGCGTCTCCATGGCGCGCGTGGCCAAGAGCCTCGGCTTCACCACGATGTCGCTGTACCGGTACGTCACCAGCAAGGACGACCTGCTGCTGCTCATGCAGGAGGTCGCGTTCGACGTCGTGTTCCCGTCGGCGCGCGAGCCTGCAGACTGGCGGGCCGAGCTGCGCGCGTGGGCACTCATGACGCTGGCCACCTACCGCCGGCACCCGTGGGTGCTGGACATCCCGATCACGGGTGCCCCCATGACGCCCAGCAACCTGCGCGCGGCGGACGCCGGGCTGCGGGCCCTGCGCTCCGCCCCGCTCGGCGACACCGAGAAGGTGGCCGCGATCCTGCTGGTCAACGGGTTCACCCGTAACGCCGCGCAGCTGGGGCGTGACCTGGAGCGTGCCGCGGACCAGAACGACGGTACCTACGACGCGGAGGGCATCGCGGGCACCCTGCGTGCGCTCGTCGACGAGGTGCGGTTCCCGTACCTGCGCCCGCTCGTGGAGCGGGGGACGTACGTGCCCGAGGTTCCCGAGCTGGACGACATCGACGACGTCGCATGGGGTCTCGAGCGGACCCTCGACGGGATCGCCGCCTATGTCGCGCGCCGCGAGGCGGCCGGTGCCGAGCCCGGCGGCCCGGACGCGGCGCACGTCGACGACCCCGAGGTGGCCGCTGCCCTCGCGACCGCGGGGGCGTACGCCTCGGACGCCAAGGTCAAGAAGGCCGCCGCCAAGCGCAAGGAGGCCGAGAAGCGGGTGCGCGAGGCGCAGAAGCGGGTGCGCGACCTCCAGAAGGCGGAGCGCGAGGCGCGCAAGGCGGAGGCCGAGGCCGTGCGGGCGGCGCAGGAGAAGGCCGACCGCGGCTGACCTTCCAGCAAGCGATCCCTTGCGGGAAGACGTCCTCTCCCGCGAGGGATCGCTTGCTGGAAGGGTCGGACGGGGCGCCGATGGCGTGGACGCGTCGGCGCGGTGCGGGGACGAATGGCAGAATCGGCGCGTGCCAGCCCAGACACCGACGACCCCGACCCCGGACGGTGACGTGGACTCCGCGCCCACCCGTGACGAGGCGGAGAGCGCGGCCAGGCGGGCGGCCGACGAGGCCCGCGCGGCCGTGGTCTCCGCGCTGCGGACGGTGATCGCGGGCGACGTCGACGCCAGCTCCCGCCGTCGTGCCGAGTACTCCACGGACGCGTCGAACTACCGCGTGGTGCCCGACGTCGTGGCCTTCCCGCGCAGCTCGCGCGACGTGGAGCGCGGCCTGGAGGTGCTGCGCGAGCTGTCCATCCCGGTGACGGCGCGCGGCGCGGGCACGTCGGTGGCCGGCAACGCGGTAGGGCCGGGCGTGGTGCTCGACTTCTCCCGGCACCTGAACCAGGTGGTCTCGATCGACCCGGAGGCCGGCACGGCCGTCGTCGAGCCCGGCACGGTGATGTCGACCCTGCAGCGCGCGGGCGCCGCCCACGGCCTGCGGTTCGGCCCCGACCCGTCCACGCAGAACCGCGCCACCCTCGGCGGGATGATCGGCAACAACGCCTGCGGCCCGCACGCCGTGGCCTACGGCCGCACGGCCGACAACGTCGTGGAGCTCGACGTCGTCGACGGGCGCGGTCGCCGCTTCACCGCCGGCCAGGGCGACGCGACGTTCGCCGCCGTGCCGGGCCTGGCGGAGCTGGTGCGCGAGAACCTGGCGCTGATCCGCACCCAGTTCGGCCGGTTCGGGCGCCAGGTGTCGGGGTACTCGCTGGAGCACCTGCTGCCGGAGAACGGCTCCGACCTCGCCAAGGCGCTGGTGGGCACCGAGGGCACGCTGGTCACGGTGCTCGGCGCCACGCTGCGGATGGTGCCCGTGCCGACCGCTCCGACGCTCGTCGTGCTCGGCTACCCGGACATGCCCGCGGCGGCCGACGACGTCCCGCACCTGCTCGGCCACAAGCCGCTCGCGATCGAGGGCCTCGACGCGCGCCTGGTCGACGTCGTGCGCAAGGCCAAGGGCGAGGCGTCCGTGCCCGCCCTCCCCGAGGGCGCCGGCTGGCTGATGATCGAGGTCGGCGGCGCGAGCCAGGACGAGGCGAGCGCGCGGGCCGAGGCCATCGTGACGTCGTCGTCCGCCCTGTCGTCGCTGGTGCTGCCCGCCGGGCCGGACGCCACCAAGATGTGGCAGATCCGGGCCGACGGCGCCGGGCTCGCGGGCCGCACGCCCGCGGGCGAGCAGGCGTGGCCGGGCTGGGAGGACTCCGCCGTCCCGCCCGAGCGCCTGGGCGCGTACCTGCGCGACCTCGAGGACCTCATGGCGCGCTACGGCGTCGACGGGCTGCCCTACGGGCACTTCGGCGACGGCTGCGTGCACCTGCGGATCGACATCCCGATGGAGACGTCGGGCTCGGTGCTGCGCACCTTCATGACCGACGCCGCGCGGCTGGTGGCGTACCACGGCGGGTCGCTGTCGGGGGAGCACGGCGACGGCCGCGCCCGGTCCGAGCTGCTGCCGCTCATGTACTCGCCGGAGGCGATCCGGCTCATGGAGCGGTTCAAGGCGCTCTTCGACCCGGACGACCTGCTCAACCCCGGCGTCGTCGTGCGGCCCGCGGCCGTCGACGCCGACCTGCGCCGCCCGGCGGCGAAGGCCGTGCTCTCGACGCTGCCGGTGGGGGACCGGGGGATGGCGGGCTCGGGCCGGCTGCACGGCATCGCGAAGAAGGCGGGCCACACCGGCTTCTCGTTCGCGCACGACCACCACGACCTCACGACGGCCGTGCACCGCTGCGTCGGCGTCGGCAAGTGCCGCGCCGACAACCACGCCTCGGGCGGGTTCATGTGCCCCAGCTACCAGGCCACGAAGGACGAGAAGGACGTGACCCGCGGGCGGGCGCGCGTGCTCCAGGAGGCCGTCAACGGCACCCTCGTGGGCGGCCTCACGGCGCCGGAGGTGCGCGAGTCGCTCGACCTGTGCCTCAGCTGCAAGGCCTGCTCGTCCGACTGCCCGGCCGGCGTCGACATGGCCCAGTACAAGTCCGAGGTGCTGCACCGGACGTACAAGGGCAGGCTGCGCCCGGTCGACCACTACGCCCTCGGCTGGCTGCCCCGCTGGGCGCGCCTCGCGGGCGGGATGCCGCGGTTCGTCAACCGGGTGCTCGGCGTGCCGTGGATCGCCAAGGCGGTGCTGTGGGCGGGCGGCATGGACACGCGGCGGCAGGTGCCGCAGTTCGCCGAGATCCCGTTCCGCACCTGGTGGAGGCGCGGCTGGGCGTCGCACGGCGTGCCGGGCCTGGGCGCCGGGAAGACGCCGCACGACCGTCCCGTCGAGGACCGCCCGAAGGTCGTGCTGTGGGCCGACTCGTTCAGCGACGCCCTCGCGCCGTCCGTCCCGCAGGCCGCCGTGAAGGTGCTCACCGCGGCGGGGTACGACGTCGTCGTGCCCGACCAGCAGGCGTGCTGCGGCCTGACCTGGATCTCGACGGGCCAGCTCGACGGCGCCCGGCGGAGGCTGTCGCAGCTGCTGTCCGTGCTCGGTCCGTACGCCGTCAACGGCATCCCGATCCTCGGGCTGGAGCCGTCGTGCACCGCCGTGCTGCGCTCGGACCTGCTGGACCTGTTCCCCGACGACCCGCGCGCCACGGCCGTCGCGGACGCGACCCGCACCCTGGCGGAGCTGCTCACGTCGCCGGAGACGGCGCCGGCAGCCGGGTCGGGCTGGGAGATGCCGGACCTCTCCGACCTCACCGCCGTCGTGCAGCCGCACTGCCACCAGCACTCCGTCATGGGCTTCGACGCCGACGAGGCGCTGCTGCGCGCCGCGGGCGCCGACATCAAGGTCCTCGCCGGCTGCTGCGGGCTGGCCGGCAACTTCGGCATGCAGAAGGGCCACTACGACGTGTCCGTCGCGGTGGCCGAGAACGCCCTGCTGCCTGCGCTCCGCGAGGCCGCGCCGGGCACCGAGTACGTCGCCGACGGCTTCTCCTGCCGCACCCAGGCCGTGCAGCTCGAGGGCACCCAGGGCAAGGCGCTCGTGGAGGTCATCGCCGAGCGCCTCTGAGCCTCCTGCGTTGTGGGCGGGCGTTTGGCCCTGTTTCTCGTCGAAACAGGGCCAAACGCCCACCCACAACGCGTCAGGGGCGGCGGACGATGGCGAGGACGCCGGAGCGGGCGGGCTCGGGGAGCTCCGGGACGAGGACGACGAGCGACTCGAGCAGCAGCCGCTCCAGCTCGTCCCGCGCGATGCCGCTGCCGCCCAGCCAGGCGGCGGTGACGTTCTCGACCAGCGCCACCCAGCCGCGGGCCAGGAGCTGCAGCCGGTCGCTGGGCGTGAAGCCGATGACGCCGGCGGTGGTCGTCATGCGCGCCACCAGCGCCGTCCGCACGCGCTGCAGCGCCTCCTCGGTGGCGTCGTCGCCGGCGAGCGCGCCGCGCCAGATGTCCTCCCAGACGCGCCGGTGCGCGGTGACCGAGCCCAGGAACAGCGTCATCGCGTGCGCGGGGCGGTCGGCGAGGGGACGATCGTCGGGTGCCAGCAGCGTCTGCTCCAGGTCGGACACCGCCTCGAGCGCGACCGTGCGGCGCAGCGCCGTCGTCGACCCGAAGTAGTGGAAGACGAGCGCCTTCGACGCCCCCGCGCGGGCCGCGGCGGTCGCGGGGGTCAGCACGTCCAGCCCCTCTGCCTCCGCCTCGGCGACGGCCGCCTCGAGGAGCTGGCGCCGCCGGTCGGACGGCTCGTGGCGCGTGCGGGGGCGCGGGGTGGCGGACGTCATGGGCACAGTTGTACGGCGTTATTGACCAGCAGTCAACACCGGTCGTAGAGTTGTTGATCGCAAGTCAACAGTGTGTCGGGGGACGGGGAGCAGGGTGCAGATCACGCTGAGCGGGGTGCGGGTCGAGGGGCGTCGGGACCCGATGCTGGAGGCCACGGACCTCGCCTGGTCGACGGGGGAGTGCCTGCTCGTCGCCGGCGAGCCCGGCCACGGGCACACCGCCCTCGCGCTGGTCGCGACCGGGCGGTTCGTCCCGTCGTCCGGCACCGTGCGCCTCGACGGCGCCGCCGTGCCGCCGTCCGCGCTGCGCGCCCGCACCGCCGTCGTCGACGTGCCCGGCATCAGCGAGCCCGACGACGCGCTCTCCCTCGCCGACGTCGTCGCCGAGGGTCTCGCGCTCGCCGGACGGCGCTCGCTGCCGCGCGACGTGACGCGGTGGCTCGACGAGCGCGCGCTCACCGAGGACCGCGGGCGGCGCGTGGACCAGCTCCCCGGCGTCGTGCGCACCGCCGTCCTGGCGGCGCTGGCGACCGAGAACTCCGACGTCCGGTTCGTCGTGCTGACGCTGCCCGACCGGCACGGCGGCGAGCCGTCCGGCTGGTGGGAGACGGCGCGCACGCTCGCCGCGTCGGGGCTCGGCGTCCTCGTGCAGTGCACGCGCTCGTCCGCGCGCGACCTGGGCGTGGACCTGCCGCCGGCCCGCGGGGCCACCCTGCACGAGCCGCCGCAGGTCGTGCTGCGCGAGGTGCCCGGCGCGCCCGAGGAGCCCGCCGCGACCGCCGTCCTCCCGGCGACCGAGCCCGAGCCGGACGCGCCGGCCGTCGAGCCCGAGCCCGCCGCCGAGCCCGAACCCGAGGTCGAGGACGAGCTGGAGCCGTCCCCCGAGCCGGACGCCCGAGCCGAGGAGGAGCTCGACGAACCGCTCGCCGAGCCGCCCCGCGCCGGCACCCCGGTCGACGACACCCCGGTCGACGACACCCCGGTCGACGACACCCCGGTCGACGACACCCCGGTCGACGACACCCCGATCCACGACAGCCTGGCCGCGACGCCGGCCGACGACGCGCAGGAGGAGGCCCGATGACCGCGGTCCGGCTCGCTCTCTCGGAGCTCAAGCGGCTCGCCGCCGGGCGCCTGCCGAAGCTCGCCATCCTCGCGATGGCGCTGATCCCGACGCTGTACGCGGGGCTGTACCTGTTCGCCAACCACGACCCCTACGGGCAGCTCGAGCAGGTGCCGGCCGCCGTCGTCGTGCAGGACGAGGGCACGACGACGAAGGATGCCGAGACCGGCGAGACGACCGAGCGCGACTTCGGCCGCGACGTCGCGGACCAGCTGCTCGACGACGGCGGGTTCGGCTGGGTCGAGACGTCCCAGGCGGACGCGGAGGCGGGCGTACGGTCCGGCCGCTACGACGCGGCGCTGATCATCGGCCCGACGTTCTCCGCCGACCTCGCGTCCGCGGGGGAGTTCGAGCCACAGCAGGCCAGCCTCACGCTCATCACCAACGACGCGAACAACTACCTCGCCGGCACCATCTCGGACACGATCGTGGGGAAGGTGCGCGACTCCATCGCGGAGGAGGTCGGCACGGAGGCGGCCGACACGTTCCTGCGCGGCTTCGCGTCCATCCACACCAACCTCGCGGACGCGGTGGACGGCGCGCAGAAGCTCCTCAAGGGGGCGACCACGCTGGACGACGGGCTCGCCGACGCGGACGACGGTGCGCACACCCTGGCCGACGGCGCGGCGCAGGCGGCGGACGGCGCCGCCACGCTGGACGGCAAGGTCGGCACGCTGGCGTCGGCCGTCGGGCAGCTCGACGACGGCGCGGGCAAGCTCGCGACCGGCCTCGGGACGCTGCAGGACAAGACGGCGGACCTGCCCGCCCAGACGAAGAAGCTGTCGGACGGCGCCGCGCAGGTCGCCGACGGCAACGCGCAGGTGGCGCAGTACGGCCGGGAGGCGGCCGACGCGGCCGGGCAGGTGCTGCCGACCCTCGACGGCGCGCGCTCCGACGCGAAGGACGCGTTCGCCGGCGCGCAGGACGACCTCCGGGACCGCATCGACGCCCAGGTGGCCGCGGTGTGCGGCGACGTGCCGGCGGACCAGCAGGAGCAGTGCGAGCAGATCGCGGGGAAGATCACCGCGGAGGTCCGCGCCGGCGTCGACGACCAGCTCGACGCCGTGCAGCAGGATGTGGACAGCGCGCTCGACGCCCAGCGGGACGACGTGCAGGCGGCCGTGACGAAGGTGGAGGGCGCGTCGAAGCAGCTCGACACGCTCGCCGACGGCTCCCGGCAGGTGGCCGACGGCGCCGCCACCCTGGCGGGCGCGACGCCGCAGCTCACGGCCGGCATCGCGTCGGCCGCGGACGGCGCCGACCGGCTCGCCGACGGCACGGGCCAGCTCGCCGCTGCCACGCCCGCGCTCGTCGACGGCGTGCACCGGCTGGCGGACGGCACCGGCCAGGTCTCCGACGGGGCCGCGGAGCTCGCCGCCGGCACGACGAAGCTCGCGGACGGCTCCGGGGAGCTCAAGGGCGGCATCAAGGAGCTGCGCGACGGGCTCGCCGAGGGCCTCGGCCAGATCCCCGACCTGGACGACCAGACGCGCGAGGACACGGCGTCGACCATCGGCAACCCGCTGGAGGTGCGGAACGACGCGCTGTCGTCGGCGGGCACGTACGGCGCCGGACTCGCGCCGTTCTTCCTGTCGCTGGCCACGTGGATCGGCGCGTACGTGCTGTTCCTGCTGGTGCGGCCGCTGTCGACGCGGGCGCTCGCGGCGGGCCGGTCCGGGCTCGCGACGGCGCTGGGCGGCTGGGCCACCCCCGCCGCGATCGGCGTCGTGCAGGTGGCGGCGATGTTCGCCGTGACGAAGTTCGCGCTGGACATCCAGCCCTCCTACGGGCTGTTCACGGCCCTGTTCCTCGTGCTGGTGTCGGGCA
Organism: Isoptericola variabilis; assembly: GCF_050311655.1. Lineage (GTDB taxonomy): Bacteria > Actinomycetota > Actinomycetes > Actinomycetales > Cellulomonadaceae > Isoptericola > Isoptericola variabilis. The sequence continues at coordinate 103,536 of NZ_JBNOZM010000006.1, read as the reverse complement.
CGTTCGTCGCGATCCTCCAGGCGCTGAACGTCTGGCTGGGCGCGGCGGGTCAGTTCCTGGGGCTCGTGCTCATGCTGGTGCAGCTCGTCACCGCGGGCGGCACGTTCCCGTGGCAGACCATCCCGCAGCCGCTAAAGGCGATGCACCAGTTCATGCCGATGACCTACGCCGTCGAGGGCCTGCGCCAGCTGCTGTACGGCGGCAACCTCGCCACCGTCACGCGCGACGTCACCGTGCTGCTCGGCGTCCTCGTCGTCGCGCTGGGCCTCACAACGCTCGCCGCTCGCAAGCAGCGCGTGTGGACGGTGACCAAGCTGCAGCCGGAGCTCGTCCTCTGACGACCTGACGGCCGACCATGCAGCTGCGCACGTCCTGGGCACCCAGAACGTGCGCAACTGCATGCTCGGCGGGGGCAGGATGGGCGCGTGGAGTTCCAGGACGTGGTGCGACGACGGCGGATGGTGCGGCGGTTCACGGACGAGCCCGTGCCGCCCGAGACGGTGGAACGGCTGGTGCGCAACGCCGTGCGTGCCCCCAGCGCGGGGTTCTCGCAGGGTTGGTCGTTCCTCGTGCTGACCGAGCCGGTGGACCGCGAGCGGTTCTGGACGGCGGCCACCCCTGAGGACTCCGAGCGCGACATGTCGACGTGGCTCGCGGGCATGCGCACCGCCCCGGTGCTGGTCGTCGCGCTGTGCTCGAAGGACGCCTACGTCGGCCGCTACGCCGAGGCCGACAAGGGCTGGACCGACCGCGACGAGGCGCGCTGGCCCGTGCCGTACTGGCACGTCGACGCCGGCATGGCGTCGCTCCTCATGCTCCAGACGGCGGTCGACGAGGGCCTCGGCGCGTGCTTCTTCGGCATCGGCGCGGGCGAGATGCCGGCGTTCCGCGAGGCGTTCGGCATCCCGGAAGCGTGGGTCCAGACCGGCGTCGTCGCGGTGGGCCACCCGGCCGAGCCGGGCGCGGGCGCGACCGCAAAGGGGTCGCCCACGCGCCGGCGCCGCAAGCCGCTGGAGGACGTCGTGCACCGCGGGCGGTGGTGACCGGCCCGCTCAGGCCGTGACGGAGCGGACCGCGGCCGCGAGCGCGGTCACGGCCTCCTCCACCCGCGCGTCGGCGAGGTTGCCGTACCCGACGACGAGCGCCTCGGCCCCGCGGTCCGCGGCGGACACCCGGTAGCGGCGCAGGTCGGCGACGGCGACGTCGCGCCCGGCGGCGGCGCGGACGACCGCGGCGGCGGCCACGTCGTCGGGCAGACCGAGCACCACGTGCAGGCCCGCGGCCAGGCCGCTGACGGGGAGGCCGGGCAGCGCGGCGTCGAGCGCGGCGAGCAACGCCGCCCGGCGCCGGCGGAACCGGCCGCGCGCGGCCCGCAGGTGCTTCTCGTAGCCGCCGTCCGTGAGGAACCGGGCCAGCGCGAGCTGGTCGAGGGTCGACGGGGCGGGGCCTCCCGCGTCCGCGCTCAGCCGGTCCCGCCAGCGCGGCGGCAGCACCAGCCAGCCGAGCCCGAACGCGGGGGAGACCGTCTTGCTGAGCGACCCGAGCAGGGCGACGCGGCCCGGGTCGTGGCCCTGGAGCGCGGCGACGGGGCGCCGGTCGTAGCGGAACTCGGCGTCGTAGTCGTCCTCGACGACGAGGCCGTCGACGGCGCGCGCCCACGACACGAGCGCGTCGCGGCGCTCGGGGGCGAGCGCCACGCCGGTGGGGAACTGGTGCGCCGGCGCGACCAGCGCGGCGCGGGCGCCGGTCCGCGCGGCCGCCGCGGCGAGCGCGTCGACGTCCACCCCGCGGTCGTCCACCAGCACCGGTACCGGGACCAGGCCGGCGCCGCGCGCGACGTCGCGCAGCCGCCCCCAGCTCGGGTCCTCGACCAGGAGCGTGCGGTGCCCGGCGGCGCGCAGCGCGCGGGCGAGGCGGGTCATGCCGTCGGTGGCGCCGTGCGTCACCAGGACGTCGTCGGGACCGGCGCACGTGGAGCGGGCCCGGGCCAGGTACGCGACGACGGCGGCGCGCGCCGCCGCGTGGCCCCCGGGGTGCGGCGCGCCCAGGTCGGCGTCGGGGGTGTCGGCCAGGGCGTCGCGCAGCGCCCGCAGCCAAGCCGCCCGGGGCACGTGCCGCAAGTCGGGGACGCCGGGGGCGAGGTCCAGGCGGGCGCGCCGCCCCGGGACGGCGTCGAGCGACGTCGGGTGCAGCGTCGGGTGCGCCGTCGCGTGCTTCGGCGTGGCGTGCGCGGCCGCCCCCGCCGCGATCCGCGTGCCGGACCCGACCCGCGCCTCGCAGAACCCCTCCGCGACGAGCTGGCCGTACACCTCCGTCACGACCCACCGCGACACGCCCAGCGTCTCCGCGAGGGCGCGCGACGGCGGCAGCGCCGCCCCGCCGGGGACGCGGCCCGCGTGCACGGCGTCCCGCACGGCGCGCTCGAGGCGCGCGACCAGCGGGGCGTCGTCGTCCCCGAGGTCGAGCACGGTGTCCCACGCCAGGACTGGATTGGTCTGGGCATCAGCCATGGAATTGGACGGTACACCCGAGCCGATCCGCTCGTAGCGTCGGGGAAGTCGGCCGGCGGGAGGTCCGCCGGCCCGCACGACGCACACCGGACAGGAGCACTCATGCGCTACCGCACGATCGGCGACGGCACCACGTCCTTCGAGGTCAGCACGCTGTGCCTCGGCACCATGTGGTTCGGCACCCGGACGGACGAGGAGACGTCGTTCGCGATCCTCGACCGGTTCGTCGAGGCCGGCGGCACCTTCCTCGACACCGCGAACAACTACAACGCCTGGGGCCTGGGATACGGCCGCGACAGCGAGGACGTGCTCGGCCGCTGGCTCGCCTCGCGGGGCAGCCGCGACCAGGTGCGCCTCGCCACCAAGGTGGGGGCGGCCAAGAAGGACCCGAACCTGCCGCTCCAGATGGAGGAGCCGCGCAACTACCAGGGCCTCGGGGCCGAGACGATCGCCCGGGAGGCGCGCGAGAGCCTCCGCCACCTCGGCGTCGACCACCTCGACGCCTACTACGGCCACGTCGACGACTACGACACCCCGCTCGCCGAGACCGTCGGCGCGTTCGGCAAGCTCCAGGCCGAGGGCCTCGTCGGGATCACCGGCATCTCCAACGTCGCGCTGCACCGCGTCGTCGAGGCGCGCGAGGAGGCCCGCCGCCAGGGCGTCGCCCCCTACGGCCTGGTGCAGCAGCAGCTCACCTACCCCTACCCGCGGCCCGACGTCGGCCGGCACAACTGGGCGTCGTACGAGCTGCTCGACTACGCCCGGGCGTCGTCCGAGGCGGGCAGCCCGCTCACCGTCGTCGCCTACTCCCCGCTCATGCAGGGGGCGCTGGTGCGCGACGACAGGCCGCTGTGGGACGGCTTCGACCACCCGACCACGCACGAGCGGCTGCGGGTGCTGCGCGAGGTCGCGGACGAGATCGGCGCCACGCCGAACCAGGTGGTGCTCGCCTGGCTGCTCGGCGGCCCGGTGCCGGTGGTCCCGATCGTCGGGGCCGGCAGCCTGGCGCAGCTCGAGGAGATCCTCGGCGCCGCCGAGCTCGACCTCGACGACGACGTGCGGGCCCGGCTCGATGCGGTGTGACGCCGCTACTCCAGCCACTCCGTGACGAAGCGGTCGTTCGCGTGCACGTGGATCGCCTCGTACACCTCGGGTCCGATCACGGTGAACCTGTGCGGCGTCCCGGCGGGGGCGACGAGGATCTGGCCGCCCACGGCGAGCACCTCGTCGTCCCCCACCCGGAACAGCGCGCGCCCCGACCGCAGGATGAACGTCTCCGTGTAGGGGTGGCGGTGCAGGCGGGGGCCCGCGCCGTCGCGGGAGATCCGCTCGAACATCACCGACACGGTCGACCCGTGCAGGTACCCCTCGAAGTCGGCGTCCGGCAGCGTGGCCTGCTCGATCAGCTCGATGCTCGACTCGGTGCTCATGCGGGGTTGGACCGGGGCCGGGTCCGGAACTGAGCGGCCCCTGCGGTGCCGGATCGCTAGCGGGCGTGCCGGAGGTTCCGGGCGAGCACGTCGAGGGCCTGCGCGACCTCGGTCAGCCGGGGTGCGCCGTCCGGCCCGAGCGCGGCGAGGAGCGCCTCGTCGATCCCGGTGGCACGCACCTCGGCCACCCTCGCGGACGCCTCTGCGGCCTGCCGGACGAGGACCCGGCGTCGGTCCCCCGGATCGGGGGCGGTCTCGATCGACCCGGCCTCCCTGAGGCGGGCCACGGCCGACGACACCTGGCTCTGCGGCAACGCGGTGCGGGCGACGATCTCGCTCGCCGTGGTGTCGGGGTGGTCGGCGATGTCGCTGGCCACCACGAGCACCGTCCGGTCGCCGCCCGGGTGGCGACCGGTGCCGCCGGGAGGCGGCGGCAGGGCCTCTTCGCCGATCTTCATCAGGGCTCGTCCCAGCAGGAACAGCTCGACTCCGTTCACCCCGCGAGCGTACATCCAGTTAGATACATCTTGATAGATGTATCGAAATAGATAGAGTGGTTCTCGGAGAGTCGCGGCAACGGGTCGCGATCGAAGGGAGCCACCATGTCCGTCACCACCGGCACGCTCGCCGTCCCCGGCGCGACGCTGCACTACCAGGTCTGCGGGACGGGGCCGGTGCTGCTGATCTCCCAGAGCGGCGAGGGCGACGCCGACCGCAACAACGACCTCGTCGCCCGGCTCGTCGACTCGTGGACCGTGGTCACCTACGACCGTCGCGGGCTGTCCCGCAGCCGGCTGGACGAGCCCGGCCGGGGTGCGACGATGGCCGAGCACGCCGACGACGTCCATCGCCTGCTGGCCGCGCTCACCGACGTGCCCGCGCTCATGCTCGGCTGCAGCCTCGGCGCCGTCATCGGCCTGCACGTCGCCGTCGAGCACCCCGAGCAGCTCCGGACGCTGGTCGCGCACGAGCCCGTCGCCCCGCGCCTGCTGCCCGACGACCGGCGCGCCCGTCACGAGCGCGAGCTCGCCGAGCTCCAGGACCTCTACGCCCGGGCAGGGCTCGCCGCGACCCTCCCCGAGATCGCGACGACCTTGGGCATCGACCCCGCGGGCGCGGACCGCGAACCCGACCTGACGCCGCAGCCGATGACCGCGCAGCGCGTGCGCAACTTCGACCACTTCATCCGCCACGACTTCACCGCGATCCTCCGCGACCCCCTGGACCTCGAGGCGTTGAGGGGCGTCGGCACGCGCATCGTGCCCGCGACCGGGCGCACCACGCCACGGTCCGTCTTCGACCACCTGGCCGCGGCAGCGCTGGCGACCCTGCTCGAGCGCCCGCTGCAGGAGGCGCCCGGCGGGCACAACGGCAACACCACCCACCCGCGCGCCTACGCGCAGTGGCTCCGGGAGGTCCTCGACACGGCCGGTCGCGCGCCCGGTCGGTAGCCCGCCGGGAGCGCGGGGCGCGTCAGTGCAGCGGCAGGTCGAGCCCGTGCCGCAGCCGGTCGCGGGCGGCGCGGGGCAGCTCGCCCCAGTCGTCGATGGTGTCCAGGTCGACGGCGGTACCCGGGCGGCGTACGACGACGGGCCGCAGGCCGACGCGCTCCGCCTCGGCGACGTGCGCTGCCCGGGACCCCTCGCCGAAGCGGAACCGGAAGGCCGCATCCCGGGGCGTCGTCGCGGGCAGCACCAGCAGGTTCGTCCCCGCGAGGTGCCGGTCCGTGGCGACGACGACGGGCGGCGGGTCGTCGTCCGTCCCGCCCGCGGCCAGCAGCGCCGCGACGTCGTCGGGCGCGAGCAGCGGCAGGTCCGCGTGCGCGACGAGCAGCCGGCCCGCGCCGCGCGCGACGGCGGCCTCGCGTCCGACGTCGAGCGCCGCGTTCAACCCCGGACGGTCGGGTGGCTGGGGGATGACCTCGACGCCCGGCGCGGCAGTCTCCGCTCGGCGCGGCAGTCCGAGCTGCCGCGCCGACACCGAGCTGCCGCCGTGAGCGCCGAGGGCCTGGTCGACGAACGGCACGTCGGCGGTGACCACCAGCACCCGGTCGACGCCGTCGGAGGCCTGCAGGACGGCGACGACGTGGCGGGCCAGCGCCGCGACCAGCCGGCGTCGCGCGGCCGGGTCGAGCGAGGACGCCAGCCGCGACTTGCCGGAGACGCCGTCGCGCAGCGGCACCAGTGCGACCGTGCCGCCGACCGGGACCCGGTCGTCCGGTGCGCTCATCCGAGGACGAGCAGGTCGCGGGCCAGGCGCTCGCGGCCGGCGGGCCCACCCATGATCGTGTCGGTGACGACGACCTCGACGCCGAGGTCGCGGATCGGCCCGGCGAGGGCGGCGTCGGCGTCGTCGACCACCATGACGTCCACCAGGTCGGCGTACAGCCGGGCCACGCCCAGCGCGGACACCTCGTGCCCCAGCGTCTCGAGGATCTGCGCGGCCGGGCCCTTGATCGCCTGCCCGCCGACGATCGGGCTCACGGCCACGCGCCGCGCGGCCGAGGCCAGGACGGCGTCCCGCACGCCGGCCACGGCCAGCACCGGCTCCACGGACAGGAACGGGTTGGACGGCGCGACGACGAGCAGGTCCGCGCCCGCGACGGCGTCCAGCACGCCGGGTGCCGGCCGCGCCGCGGCGACGCCGTCCAGCTCGATGCCGAGCACCGCGTCGGCGTGCTGCCGGCGCACGAAGTACTCCTGGAAGGCGACCCGGCCGGACGGCGTGTCGACGAGGGTGCGCAGCCGGTCGTCGGTCACCGGCAGCAGTCGCGCCCGCACGCCCAGCGACGCGGCCAGCCGTGCCGTCACCGCGTGCAGCGGCTGTCCCTCGCGCAGCGCGGCCGTGCGCACGACATGGGTCGCGAGGTCGCGGTCGCCGAGGGTGAACCACGTGTCCTCGCCGAGGCGCGCGAGCTGGTCGAGGGTCGTGTACGTCTCGTCGGTCAGCCCCCAGCCGCGGGTCTCGTCGTTCAGCCCGGCGAGCGTGTACATCACCGTGTCGAGGTCGGGGGAGACCAGCAGTCCGTGCCGCTCGGTGTCGTCGCCGACGTTGACGACGACCGTCAGGCCGCCGTCCGGCGCCGGGGCGCCGTCGTCGGGCTGGGCGAGGGCGAAGCCGTGCGCCAGGCGGGCGCCGCCGACCCCGCCGGCGAGAAGGGTGACGCGTGTGCTCACCCGACGAGCCTACGGTCCTCGCGGACCGACGCGGGCGGTCGTGGACGTGCAGGATGGGGGCATGGCCGTCTTCGCTTTCTCCGTCGCCCCGCTCGGCGCGGGCGAGTCCGTGGCGGACTCCGTCGCCGCCGCCGTCCGCATCGTCCGCGAGTCCGGGCTCCCCACCCGCACCACCGCGATGTTCACCGAGATCGAGGGGGACTGGGACGAGGTGATGCCGGTGATCCAGCGCGCCACGGAGGCCGTCGGCGCGGGCGGGCACCGGGTGTCGCTGGTGCTCAAGGCGGACATCCGCCCGGGGTACACCGGGCAGCTCGACGCGAAGGTCGCGCGCGTCGAGGAGCGGCTCGCCGACGACGGCGGCACGGGGCACGCGTAGCCCCGGCGACGACTCACGGGTCCTCGCCGCACCTCCCTGCGGGCGGCTGTCGCGCCGACGCGCGCCTGGGAGCCCGCTGTGGTACATGCCACGCCGCGGGGGCCTTAGGCTTGCCCCGGGATCCGGCCGCCGGGGTCGGGTCCGATCCAGGAGTGGTGTGCCATGCCCCTGTTCGAGGTCGATGCCCAACGGCCCCTCCTCGTCCAGTCCGACCGGTCGCCTGCGGCAAGCGCCCAGGGCGTCGGGACCACCGCCCACCGGGTGGTGGACAGTCACATCGACGGTCTGCTCGGCGAGCAGATCTTCCCGGTGAGCCCCGGCGCGGGCCCGGACGAGCCGCACCTGCTCGCCCTGGACGCGACCGGTTCGCCCGTCGTCGTCGAGCTCGTCGCCGACCTCGACCGCGCCGCCCTCACGCGGGCCCTCGACCACGCCGGCGCGGCCGGCCGCCTGACTCGCGGCGCGCTGGCCGAGCGGTACCACGGTGGTCCCTCGGCGTTCCACCGCGACGTCGCCGCCTTCTACGACAGCGTGCCGATCACCCGCTCGCAGCCGGGGCGCAGCAGCGCGCGGCTCATCGTCATCTGCCAGGAGGCGAGCGAGGAGATCCTCAACGCCGTCGACTTCCTGCGCCAGCCCACCATGCCCGTCGAGGTGCTGAAGATGGGCGTCGTGCACAGCGCCGACGGGCGCCGCTTCGTGGACGTGTCGCCGCTGGTGATCCACCCCGCGTCCGCGCCGTCGGCCCCGAGCCTGTCCGCGCCCACCCCGGCGGCGCTGCCGCGCGACACGATCGCCGCCGACGAGACCCCGCGCGCCGCCGCGGCGCGCGACGGCGTGGACCCCGAGACCTTCGCGGAGGGCGTCGCCGTCGGCCTCGCGCTCGGCGGCAAGATGCCCGCGTCGGTGCAGGCACCCCGCGACCGGGCGGAGTCGGCGCCGCCGTCGCGGACCCGGCGCCGCGCCGCCCGCGCGCGGACCGGCGAGGAGGGTCCGGCGGCCGTGGCCGGCCCGGAGGCGGCGCCGGCCACCCCGGTGCCGCCGCCCCCGGCGCCCGTCCCGCTGCCGAGCCCCGCCGCGGGCCTCGGCGACGACCTCGACATCACCCGCGAGCGACCGCCGCTCCCGGGCGCGGCGCCGCGCCGGCGTTCGCGCGCGGACCGCTTCTCGTCGCGCCCGGAGCCGGACGAGCCGGCACCGGCGATCGGCCGCCTGGGCCTGGGCGGCCCGGAGGCGCGACGTCCTGACCTCGGCGAGGCGTTCGCGGAGGTCGCGGCCCCCGCGTTCGACCTGCCCGTGCCGGAGCCGCGCTGGTCCGGCGTCGAGGACGACCTGCCCCGGCTGCAGGTGCCGCCGCTCGAGCCGCCGCGCCTGCGCACGCCGCCGTCGGACCCGTTGGAGCCGGGCTGGACGCCCGCGCCGCACGACCACGGCTACGACCCGCTCACCTCGCCCGTGCCGCCGCCGGACCCGGCGCCGTGGGCGCCGCCGCCCGCCGCCGGCGACGACGAGGTCGACCCCGATCTCGTCGCCCTGGCGCGCACCCTGGTGCACCCGACGACGATCGTGTGGTCGCGCCCCCGACGCCGTCAGTACTTCGAGGCCGTGCTGCACCAGGACGGCGCCATCCAGCTCGCCGACGGCTCCCGCTACTGGCACCCCGACCACGCGGCGTCCGCCGCGTCGGGCTCGCCCACCGCGGACGGCTGGAGCGTGTGGCGCCTCGGCGCCGAGGGTCCGACGCTCCTGGACGCCTTCCGGCACCGCTTCGCCTGACCGCCCACCACGGTCGGGTCAGGGCAGGACGACGATCTTGCCCGTCTGCTCGCCGGCGGCGAGGCGGGCGAGGCCCTCGCCGACGCGCGCGAGCGGCACGACCGAGTCGATGACGGGCCGCACGCCGGTGCGGTCGACGAACCGCACGAGGGCGGCGAGGTCGTCCCGCGAGCCCATCGTCACGCCCTGCACGCGGATCTCGTTGAAGAAGACGCGGGTGAGCTCGGCGGGCGGGGCATCGCCCGACGTCGCGCCGCAGACGACGATCGTGCCGCCGGGCCGCACGGACCGCACGGAGTGCGCCCAGGTGGCCTGGCCGACGGACTCGATCACCGCGTCCACACGCTCGGGCACGCGGGCGCCCGTCTCGACGGCGTGCGCCGCGCCCAGCTCCAGGGCGCGCTCCCGGCGCTCCGCGGAGCGCGAGGTCACCGTCACCTCCAGGCCGGCGGCGGCCCCGAGCACGGTCGCCGCGGTGGCGACGCCGCCGCCCGCGCCCTGCACCAGCACCCGGTCGCCCGGGGCGAGGCCGGCCGCGCCGAACAGCATCCGGTAGGCGGTGAGCCAGGCGGTGGGGAGGCACGCGGCCTCCTCGAGCGACATCCCGTCGGGGAGGGGCACCAGGTTGTGGATCGGCACGGAGACGTACTCCGCCAGCGTGCCCGGGTAGTGCTCCGACAGCAGCGTGCGCCGCTCCAGCGGCCCGACGCCGTGGCCGTCCGCGCCGATGACGCCGTGCAGGAGCACCGGCGTCCCGTCCGCGGCGGTGCCCGCGGCGTCGGTGCCCAGGATCATCGGGAGCTGCTCGGGCCGCAGGCCCACGCCGCGCAGCGACCACAGGTCGTGGTGGTTGAGCGTCGCGGCGCGCACGCGCACCGTGGTCCAGTTCTCCCGCGGCTCGGGTTCGGGGCGCTCGCCCACCTCCAGGCCGTCGAGGGGGGAGTCGGGCGAGAACCGGGCGACGGTGGCGGCGAGCATGCGTCCCAACCTACTGGTCGCCCTCGCCGGTGAGCCTGGAGGCCGGACCGGCGATGCCCTAGGTTGTCGGCCATGCCTATCGACGGACCCGCCGGCAGGGTCGAGGACGAGCTGACCGCGGCGCGCGCGGCCGTGGTCGAGCACGCGCAGCGGACGGCGCGCCGCCAGGTCGCGGGCCGGAAGCTCGCCGCGGCGGACGAGGCCCTGGCGGCGGCGAGGGCGTCGCTCGCCGACGAGGCCGCCGACGTCGCGCGCCTGGAGTCCCTGAGCCTCGCGCGGGTGTGGGCGGGGCTGCGCGGCGACCGTGCCCAGCGTCTCGACGCGGAGCGCGCCGAGCAGCAGGCCGCCGAGTACGTCGCCGCGGCGGCGCAGGCGCGCCGGGACGCCGCGGAGCGCGAGGTGCGCGCCGTCGACGCCGGCCTCGCCGCCCTCGGCGACGTGCAGGCCCGGTGGCGGGCCGCCCTCGCGGCGAAGGAGCAGTGGGTGCGCGGCGTCGGGGGCCCGGCCGCGGCCGACCTGGCCGCGGTGGCCGAGCAGGTGGGCGCGTGGCGCGCCCAGCAGACGGAGGTCGCCGAGGCACGGGCCGCGGCGGAGCACGCCGCGGGTGCCCTCGGCGCAGCCGCGGACGAGCTGCGCAGCGCCGACGGCTGGTCCACCTACGACACGTTCTTCGACGGCGGCATGGTCGCGAGCATGGTCAAGCACGACAAGCTGGACCGGGCCGCGGGCCTGCTGCGCGAGGCCGACGCGGCGCTGCGGCACCTCACCGTCGAGCTGGGCGACCTCGGCGAGCAGGGCGTCGGCGGGGTCGGCGTCGACGGCCTCACCCGCACGCTCGACGTCTGGTTCGACAACATCTTCACCGACTGGTCGGTGCGGAACCGGATCGCCGAGGCGCGCGACCGTGTCGCCGCCGCGGGGCACGCCGTCGACGACGTCCGGCAGCGCCTCGCGGAGCGATCGGCCGCCGTCGACGCCGAGCTGGCTGCGCTCGCCGCCCGCCGCGAGTCGCTGCTGGTGGGCTGACGGTCAGGGCGCCCCGACGTCGAACATCCAGGTAATGCCGTACCGGTCGGTCACCTGGCCGTAGAAGTCGCCCCACGGCGCCTTGTCGAACGGCATCGCGTCCGTGCCGCCCTCGGCCAGCTTCGCGTACGCGCTCGCGACGTAGTCGTAGTCCTCCGGCCCGCCGGTCAGCGCGACGGTGACGCCGCTGGTGGGCGCCACGTAGGGCATCATCGAGCCGGTGTCGGCGGCCATGAGCGTGAGCCCGTGCGGCGTCTCGAGCTGGCCGTGCATGACGAGGTCCTTGTCGGCGTCCTCGATCGGCATCCCGGCGTCGGCCGGCATGCTGCCGAACGTGCTGACGTCGAGCTCGCCGCCGAGCACCGACCGGTAGAACTCGAGGGCCTCGCGGGCTTGGTCCTTGAAGCTGAGATAGGGGTTGAGCCGAACCATGGGTCGCCTCCAGCAGCGCTGCGTGGGAGAGGGGTCGGAACGGACCGCAGGGCTCCGCGGCCGAGGTCCACGCTAGGCACGGCCTCCGACACCCGCACCGCGGTGGCGCGGGGGCGCAGAGGTTCACCCCTCAGAGCATCTCCAGCGGCACAGGACCGGCCGGCGGAGGGAAGGCGGCGTCGAGCTCGGCGAGGTCCTCGGCGCCCAGGCGCAGGTCGCGCGCGGCGGCGTTCTCGCGCACGTGCTCCGCGGACCCGGACCGCGGGATCGCGACGACGCCCTCGCCCGCCAGCACCCACGCGAGCGCGACCTGCGCCGGGGTGGCGCCGTGCCGCCGGGCGACCTTCCGCAGGGCGGGGTCGCCGAGGATGCGGCCCTGCTCCACCGGCGAGTACGCCATGGTCGCGATGCCGCGCCCCCGGAGGAGCGGGAGCAGGTCGTGCTCGGGGCCGCGGCGGGAGAGGTTGTACAGCACCTGGTCGGTCTGGCACGCGCTGCCGAGCCCGCCGGCGACCCCGTCCAGCTCCCGCAGGTCGTCGGCGTCGAGGTTGCTCACTCCCCAGCCGAGGACGTCGCCCGCCTGCACCAGCGCGTCGAGCGCGGCCGCCGTCTCCGCGAGCGGCACCGCGCCGCGCCAGTGCAGCAGGTAGAGGTCGAGCCGGTCGGTGCCGAGCCGGCGCAGGCTGGCCCGGCACGCCTCGACCGTGCCGCGCGCGTCCGCGTGCCACGGGTACACCTTGCTGACCAGCACGACGTCGTCACGACGCCCGGCGACGGCCTCGCCCACCAGCTCCTCGGCCGCGCCCTCGCCGTACATCTCAGCGGTGTCGATCAGGGTGAGACCCAGGTCGAGGCCGGTGCGCAGCGCGGCCAGCTCGTCGGCGCGGCGGGACCGCGTCTCCCCGAGGTACCAGGTGCCCTGGCCCAGCGCGGGCACGGCGCGACCGTCGGGCAGCGTGACGGTGGTGCTCATGCGCCGATCATGCCTCGGCCTCGTCCTCCTCGACGCTCGCCCCGGCGAGGAAGTCGGCGACGATCGGCCCGAGCTGGTCGAACTCGATGAGGAAGCCGTCGTGCCCGAAGTCGGACGTGACGATCCGCAGCGGCTCCGCGCCGGGCACCCAGGCGGCGATGCGGCTCGCCTGCTCCGGCGGGAACAGCCGGTCGGAGTCCACCGCCACGACCAGCGCGCGGGCCGCGATCTGCGACAGCGCCGACTCGACTCCGCCGCGGTCGCGGCCCAGGTCGTGGCTCAGCATCGACTCGGTGAGCACGAGGTAGGAGTTGGCGTCGAAGCGGCGCGCGAGCTTGTCCCCGTGGTGGTCGAGGTACGACTGCACGGCGTACCGCCCGTCGGCCAGCGGGTCCTCGCCGCCCTGCGGCAGCCGCCCGAACCGCACGTCCAGCTCCGCCGCCGTCCGGTAGGTCGTGTGCGCGATCTGCCGCGCGATGGCGAGCCCGGTGTCCGGCCCGTCGCCGTCGGCCGCGTCGTAGTAGTCGCCGCCGCGCCAGCGGGGGTCGGCGCGGATCGCGCCGAGCTGCGGGTGCGCCCAGGCGATCTGGTCGCCCGACGTCTGCGCCGTCGTCGCGATGGCGGCGATGCCGTCCACGCCGATCCCGGCCTCGGGGCCGAGCAGCGCCCACTCCAGCACGCGCAGGCCGCCCATCGACGCCCCGACGACGAGCGACCAGCGCTCGACGCCGAGCTGCCGGGCCAGCTCGATCTCCGCGGCGACCTGGTCACGTGTCGTGATGCGGGGGAAGCGGGCGCCCCAGGGCCGGCCGTCGGGGGCCGTGGACGCCGGGCCGGTCGTGCCCTGGCAGCCGCCCAGCACGTTGGGCGCGACGACGAAGTACCGGTCGGTGTCGATGGGGGCGCCGGGCCCGATCATGTCGGCCCACCAGCCGGCGGTGGGCTGGCCGGGCCCGGCGGGGCCGGTGACGTGCGCGTCTCCGGTGAGCGCGTGCAGCACGAGGACGGCGTTGGAACCGTCGGGTGCGAGCTCGCCCCACGTCTCGTACGCGACGCGCACGTCGGGCAGCACGCCGCCCGCCTCGAGCTCGACCGCGCCGACGTCGACGAACTTCCGGTCGGCGGCGGGGTCGCCCTCGCGCCACGCGCCGGTGGCGGGCACCGGCGGCTTGACCCGGTCCCGCGAGACCGGCGTCGGGCGGACGGTGGGGGCGGTCTGGTGGCGCCCGCCCACCGACGGGACGGTGGCCGCGACGCCGCCGCCGCACCGCGCGGACGGGCCGGGCACCGCGGTCACGCGGCGGCCTCGTCGTCCGACGTCGTGCCGGCCGCGACGACGTCCGCCGCCGCGGCGAAGCCGAGCTCGAGGTCGGCGAGGATGTCCTGGATCCCCTCGAGGCCGACCGCCAACCGCACCAGGGCCGGCGTCACGCCGGACTGCGCCTGCGCCTCCGGGGTGAGCTGCGAGTGCGTGGTCGACGCGGGGTGGATCACCAGCGACCGCACGTCGCCGATGTTCGCCACGTGCGAGTGCAGCTCCAGCGCGGAGACGAACGCGCGGCCCGCGGCGTTCGCCAGCTCCGGGTCGGCGACGTCGAGCTCGAACGCGACGACCGCGCCGGCCCCCTTGGGTGCGTACCTCCGGGCGTTCTCGTGCCACGGCGACGACGGCAGGCCGGCGTAGTGCACGAGGCGCACGTCGGCGCGCTCCTCGAGCCACTCGGCCACGTGCTGCGCGTTGGCGACGTGCCGCTCGACGCGCAGCGACAGCGTCTCGAGGCCCTGGGCGAGCAGGAAGGCGTTGAAGGGCGCGACGGCGGGGCCCAGGTCGCGCAGCAGCTGGACGCGCGCCTTGAGCACGAACGCGAGGTTGGCGCCGAGCGCGGAACCCACGCCGAGGTCGCGGGCGTAGACGAGCCCGTGGTAGCTGTCGTCCGGCTGGTTGAAGCCGGGGAAGCGCTCGGGCTGCGCGGCGTAGTCGAACGTGCCGCCGTCGACGATGACGCCGCCGATGGCCGCGCCGTGCCCGCCGAGGTACTTCGTGGCCGAGTGCACGACGACGTCCGCGCCGTGCTCGATCGGGCGCACCAGGTAGGGGGTGGCGATCGTGTTGTCCACGATGAGCGGCACGCCCACCTCGTGGGCGACGCCCGCGACGGCGGCGATGTCCAGCACATCCGCCCGCGGGTTGGGGATCGTCTCGGCGAAGAACGCCTTGGTGGTCGGCCGGGCCGCCGCGCGCCACGACTCCGGGTCGTGCGGGTCGTCGACGAACGTCGTCTCGATGCCCAGCTTCGGCAGCGTGTGGCGCAGCAGGTTGTAGGTGCCGCCGTACAGGCTCGGGCTGGCGACGACGTGGTCGCCGGCCTGCGCGACGTTGAGGATCGCGAGCGTCTCGGCCGCCTGGCCGGAGGCGACGAGCAGGGCGCCGACGCCGCCCTCGAGGTCGGCGATGCGCGCCTCGACGGCCTCCTGGGTGGGGTTGCCGATGCGGGTGTAGATGGGGCCGAGGTCGGCGAGCGCGAAGCGGTCGGCGGCGACGTCGGCGCTGGGGAACTCGAACGACGTGGTCTGGTAGATCGGCAGCGCGCGGGCGCCCGTGGCGGGGTCCGGGGTCTGGCCGGCGTGGATCTGGCGGGTCTCGAAGGTCCAGCTGGAGGTCATGACGTGCTCCTGGGTGGCTCTGGGTGGCTCTGGGCGGCACCGTGTCGGCGGTGATCGGGCCGCGGCGGGAACCAGGAGGCCTGCGCGTCTGGGGCGGGCCGCGGCGGTCGGCTGCGCACGCGGAGCGGATGGCTGGGTCGACGAGCGGCCGCAGGCAGGCGAACGTGCGCGGTGGTCAGCGGCACATTCGACGGGTCATGCGGACGACCGTAGCCCGGCTGCGCAGCGCGCGACACCCGTGTCTCGTCATTCGGGACCAGGATTTGGACGGCGTGTCGGCTTGCTCGGCGGGTCACGTCCGCACTCTCGGGTGGCGGTCCCGGTCGGCCGGGGTGAGTCTGGGCGAGGTTGCCCGAAGCACACCGCCGCCGGGACGTCTGCCCAGGGAGGAGCAGATCATGCCTCGCACCCGTCGCACGACCACCCGTACCCGCAGGGCCACGTCGTGGATCGCCGTCGCGCTGCTCGGCGGCGCCCCGGCCGTCGCCGGGGGAGTCGCGTGGGCCGAGCCGCCGTCGGACGACGACGTCACCGCCGCGCACGCCGCGTCCGACGCCGCCGCCCTCGACGTCGAGGGTGCGCAGGCGCGGCTGGACGCGATCCGCGCCGAGCTGGCGCGCGCCGAGGCCGCCGTCCAGACCGCCGCCGAGGACTACGCCGAGGCCCGCGAGGCGCTCGCGGACGCCACGCGCGAGACGGCCGCGGCGCGCGAGCGGGCCGCCCGCGCCCAGCGCGCGGAGGACGCCGCCCGCACGACGCTCGCCGAGGCGTACCGCACCACGGCCCGCGCGAACGAGAACGACCTCGGTCCGCTCGACGTCGTCGCCGGGGCGCGCGACGTCGGCGACGTGGTGTCGACCGACGCCGCGCAGCGGGCCGTGGACCGGAAGGTCGCCGGTGCCCTCGCGCAGCAGGCCGACGTGCGGTCCGCGGCGCGCAACGCCGACGCCCGCTGGCAGGCCGCGCGCGCCGCGCAGCGGGAGGCGAGCGCGACGGCCGAGGCCGCCTTCGCCACCGCGCGGCGCACGGCCGACGACCTCACCGCCCGCACCGCCGCGGCCGAGGCCGAGCGCGACCGCCTGTTCGCGCGCCTCGCCGACCTGCGCAGCACCAGCGTCGAGCTCGAGCGCCAGCGCGAGGCCGACCGCCAGGAGAAGGCCGCGGCGGCGCGCGAGGCCGCCGCGCGGGATCGGGCCGAGGACGCGGGCTCGACGGGCAGCTCGTCGGGCGGGGCCGAGGTCCGGGAGGGCGGGGACGCGCAGGCCGACCCGGAACCCGAACGATCCCGGTCCGGCGGGTCGGACGACGACACCCGGGCCGACGACGCGGCGTCGGGCGGCTCGGGGAGCGCGGCCGAGCCCGACCCGCAGCCGACGCGCACCCGCGAGCCCGCCCCGGACCCGGCGCCACGGCCGGACCCGAAGCCCGACCCGAAGCCGGACCCGCCGCCGGTCAGCGGCGTCGGCCAGGGCACGGCGGCGCAGGGCCGCGCGGCGCTGGCGTGGGCGCGGTCGAAGATCGGCACCGAGTACCAGTGGGGCGGCGACGGAAACCCGGGCTACGACTGCTCGGGCCTGACGTCCGGGGCGTGGAACGCCGCGGGTGTGTGGATCACCCGCACGTCGCGGTCGCAGTACCTCACCGTCGGCAAGGTCTCCTACGACCGCATGCGCCCCGGCGACCTCATCTTCTACGCCAACGACACGTCCGACCCGTCGACCATCCGGCACGTGGCGATCTACGCCGGCGGCGGCAGGATGGTCGAGGCCCCACGCCCCGGCATCGACGTCCGCGAGACGCCGGTCCGCTGGGACGAGGTCATGCCCTACGCCGGCCGCCCGTAGTCGCTGTGAGCGGACGTTTGGCCCCGGTTCCCACGGAATCGGGGCCAAACGTCCGCTCACACCATCGGGGCCGCAGCAGGCCGGGTCAGGGGCGCAGCAGCACCTTGGTGGCGCGGCGCTCGTCCATCGCGGCGTAGGCCTCGCCGACGTCCCCGAGCGGGAGCTCCAGGTCGAACACCTTGCCGGGCACGATCGCGCCGGACAGGACGTCGGGCAGCAGCGTCTCCATGTAGCGGCGGGCGGAGGCCATGCCGCCGCCGATGGTGACGTTGCGGTCGAACAGGCGCCGCACGCTCAGCTCGGGGCCCCCGTTCGGCACGCCGACGAAGCCGACGCGCCCGCCGCCGCGCACGACGTCGAGCGCCGTGTCCATGGACTGCTTGGTGCCGACGCACTCGAGCGCCGCGTCGGCCAGGTCGCCGTCGAGCAGGTCGCGCACGGCCGCGAGGCCCTCCTCGCCGCGCTCGGCGACGACGTCGGTGGCGCCGAACTCGCGCGCCAGGGCGGCCCGGTCGTCGTGCCGGCTCATCGCGACGATCCGCTCCGCGCCGAGCAGGCGCGCGCCGATCACGCCGGACAGCCCGACGGCGCCGTCGCCGACCACGACGACGGTGTCGCCCGCGGAGACGCCCGCGGAGAACGCCGCGTGGTACCCGGTGGACATGACGTCGGCGAGGGTGAGCAGGTGCGGCACGAGGCCCGCCGCCTCGAGCTCGGCCTCCGGCCGGCCCACGGGGAACAGGGAGTGCTGCGCGAGCGGGATCCGCACGCGCTCGCCCTGCGCGCCGTCCACCGGGTTCCCCCAGCGGTCCGTGGAGCCGAAGCCGGTGACGAGGTCGCAGGCGGCGGGGTAGCCGGCGCGGCACGACTGGCACTCCCCGCAGCTCATGGTGAACGGCAGGATCACGAAGTCGCCGACCTGCGCCGACGTCACGTCGGAGCCCAGCTCCTCGACCACACCCACCAGCTCGTGCCCGATGGGGCGCGGCCGCCTCACGGTCGTGACGCCGCGGTAGGGCCACAGGTCGGAGCCGCACACACAGGCGGCGACGACGCGGACCACCGCGTCGCCGGGGGTCAGGACGGTCGGGTCGGGACGGTCCTCGACGCGGACGTCGCGGGGCCCGTGGATGACGGCTGCACGCATGGGCCCCACGGTAGACGGACGCGGGCCGTCGGCGTCACCACCGGGGACGACGACGGCGCCGCACCTCGCAGGGTGCGGCGCCGTCGCGGGGCCCGGACGGTCAGTGACCGTCGTAGTAGCCGGTGTCCTTGGCGCGCTGGAACGAGCGCTCGATCTCGGCCTCGGCGTCGGCGCGGCCCACCCAGTGGGCGCCCTCGACGGACTTGCCGGGCTCGAGGTCCTTGTAGACCTCGAAGAAGTGCTGGATCTCCAGGCGGTGGAAGTCGGAGACGTCGTCGATGTCCTGCCGCCAGGCGGCGCGCTGGTCGCCGAGGGGGACGCAGAGCACCTTGTCGTCGCCGCCGGCCTCGTCGCGCATGCGGAACATGCCGAGCGCGCGGCAGCGGATCAGGCAGCCGGGGAACGTGGGCTCCTCCAGCAGCACGAGCGCGTCCAGCGGGTCGCCGTCCTCGCCGAGGGTGCCCTCGATGAACCCGTAGTCGTCCGGGTAGCGGGTCGAGGTGAAGAGCATGCGGTCGAGGCGGATGCGACCGGTCTCGTGGTCGACCTCGTACTTGTTCCGCTGGCCCTTCGGGATCTCGATCGTGACGTCGAACTCCACTGTTCCTCCATGCTCGGGACGTGCTCGGGGAGATGCTTCGGACATGCTCGGTGCGGGCATGCTCGGTGCGGACGCCCTGTCAAAGTGTGCCATGCGCGAGCGTGCCCGCCTGGTGCGGTGCGGCGGCGCCGCGGGGCGGACGGACGTGGGAAGATACGCACGGAGCGCGCCACGGGACCCGGGCTGTGACGATGCTCACTGGGCTCACGGACGGCTCACGGACGGCTCACGGGCGCGGGAGGACGAGATGGGGTGGCGGGCCAGCGTCGGCGCCACCGTCACGACGGTCGTCGTGCTCTTCGGCGGCTATCTCGTGGCGGACGCCCTCGACGTCGTCCCGGGCATGCTCACCACCGCGCCGCCGCCCGCGCCGGCGGCCCCCTTCCCGACGGCGCCCGGCGCCACCACCGGGCCCACGCCCGAGCGGTCGCTGCCCGACCTGCCCTCCGACGCGCCGGAGCCCGCGAGGTCCGCCGTCGGCAAGCTCGTCACGGGGCTGGCGAAGGACGACCGCCTGGGCAAGCGGGTCGGCGCGGTCGTCGTGGACGCGGCGTCCGGCGAGACGCTCGCGACGGCCGCGCCGGACCGGCCGATGATCCCCGCCTCCACGCAGAAGCTCTTCACCGCCGTGGCCACGCTCGCCGGCCCGGGCGGCGACACGACGCTCCCGACGACGGTGGTGCTCGACGACGAGTCCCACCTCGTGCTCGTGGGCGGCGGCGACATGATGCTCGCGGCGGGCGCCGGCGACCCCGACGAGGTGAACGGGCGCGCGGGCCTCGCCGACCTCGCGGAGCAGGTGTCCGCGCAGGTGCTCGACGCCGGGCAGGACACGGTGACCCTCGGCCTCGACGACAGCCTGTTCTCCGGCCCGGCCGTGCCCGCCGAGGTGCCCGCCGCGGACGTCAAGGACGGCTACACGGCGCCGGTGGCCGCGCTGGCGGTCGACGTCGCGCGGAAGACCGACGAGGAGTACGCGCCGCGGCAGAAGGACCCGGCGATGGCGGCCGCCCGCACGTTCGTGAAGGCCCTGGAGAAGCGGGGCGTCACCGTGCGGGGCGAGGTCGCGCGCGAGGAGGCGCCGGAGGGCGCGCGCGAGGTCGGCCGGGTCGAGTCGGCGCCGCTGCGCGACGTCGTCGGGGACGTGCTGCGCCGGTCGGACAACACCCTCACCGAGGTGCTGGGGCGGATCGTGGCGATCGACGCGGGCCAGCCCGGCACGGGAGCCGCCGCGATCAAGGCCGTGATCGCGCAGGTCGAGGAGCTCGGCGTCGACATGGACGGAGCGAAGCTCGTGGACCTGTCCGGGCTGGGCCGCGGGTCGCGGGCGACGCCCGCCCAGCTCGCCGCGGTGCTGACGCTCGCCGTCGACCCCGACCACCCGGAGCTGCGCGACGTCGCCGACGGGCTCGCCGTCGCGGGGCTCAACGGCACCCTGCACGACCGCTACCCGAAGTCCAACCCCGGCCGCGGCTACGTCAACGGCAAGACGGGGAGCCTGCCGAAGGTCACCGGCCTGGCCGGCACCGTGGTCACGGCCGACGACCGCATGCTCGTGTTCGTCACGCTCGCGGACACGGTGCCCGAGGGCGGGTCGTACGGCGCCCGGGTGATCTTCGACAACTTCGCGGGGAAGCTCGCCGACTGCGGCTGCCGCTGACCGACGTCGCCGATGCGGTGCCCGGCGGTGGTTACCGTGGTCCCGTGACCACGCCAGCCCCCGCCGCCGAGCCCCTGCTGGACTGGACGTCGGCGGCGCAGATCGCCGCGCGGCTCGCGCGGCCGGGCGCCACGGCCCCCCGCGACGACCTCGACGCGCTGGTCGCCGGGCTGCGCGCCGCGGCCGGGGACGCCGTCGGGCACGTGCTCGAGGTCACGGGCATGACGCCGGCGACGCCGCGCGCGGCGGGCGCGCTCGGCGACGTGCACGTCGTGGACCGGGCGGGCTGGACCCGCGCCAACGCGCAGTCGATGCGGGCGATGACCGACCCCGTGATGGCGGCCGTCGCGGCGGACGTGCCGCCCACGACGGCCGCGGCGCGGCTGGCCGGCGCCGCGGAGGTCGGGGGCCTGCTCGCGCTGCTGTCGGGGCGGGTGCTGGGCCAGTTCGACCCGTACGGGGCGGGCCACGCGCCGGGGCACGGCCGGCTGCTGCTCGTGGCCCCCAACGTGCTCCAGGTGGAGCGCGCGCTCGCGCTGCGCCCCCGGGACTTCCGCCTCTGGGTGTGCCTGCACGAGCAGACGCACGCCCTCCAGTTCGCCGCCGCGCCGTGGCTCGCCGACCATCTGGTGGGGCGCGTCGGGGACCTGATGAGCGGCGTCACGCGCAGCTCGGTCGCGATGGCGCGCGCCCCGCTGCGGGAGAAGGCGGCCGTCGTGGGGCGCACCGTGCTGCGGGCGGTGCGCGGCGAGCTCGTCACCCCCCTCGACGGGATCCTCGGCCCCGAGCAGCGGCGCGAGCTCGAGGAGATCACCGCCGTCATGGCCCTGCTCGAGGGGCACGCCGACGTGATGATGGACGCCGTCGGGCCGCGCGTCGTGCGCTCGGTGCGCACCATCCGCGCCCGGTTCGAGAAGCGGCGCGACGGCGAGGGCGCGCCCGCGCTCGACGTCGTGCTGCGCCGGGTGCTCGGCATGGACGCCAAGCTCGCCCAGTACCGCGACGGCGCCGCGTTCGTGCGGGCCGTCGAGGAGCGGGTCGGCCGCGACGGGCTCAACGCCGTCTGGTCCGAGCCCGACCACCTGCCCTCCGCCCGCGAGATCGCCGACCCGCGCGCCTGGGTGCGGCGCGTGCACGGCTGAGACCGGGGACGACGTGGCCCGCGTCGACCCGGCGCTCGCGTCGGCCCGCACGGCCGTGCGGGCCGAGCTCGGCGACCTCGCCCGCGGAGACGCGAACGGGCCCGGCGGCCTGGGTCCGGGCGGCCTCGTGCTCGTCGCGTGCTCCGGCGGCGCCGACAGCCTGGCGCTCGCCGCCGCCGCCGCGCTCGAGGCCCCGCGCGTGGGCCGGTCGGTGCGCTCGGCCGGGTTCGCGGTCCGGGTCGGGGCGGTGGTCGTGGACCACGGGATGCAGGCGGGCTCCGACGCCGTGGCGGCGACGGCGGCCGCGCGGTGCCGCGACCTCGGGCTCGACCCGGTGCTGGTGCGTCGCGTGCGGGTGGACGACGGACCGGGCGCGGCCGGGCCCGAGGGTGCGGCCCGGGACGCGCGGTACGCCGCGCTCGACGCCGCCGCGGACGAGACCGGGGCGGTCGCCGTCCTGCTGGGCCACACGCTCGACGACCAGGCGGAGTCGGTGCTGCTCGGGCTGGCGCGGGGGAGCGGGGCGCGCTCGCTGGCGGGGATGCCCCGCCGACGGGGCCGTTACCGCCGGCCGTTCCTCGGCCTGCGCCGCGCCCAGACCGAGGCGGTCTGCGCCGCCGTCGGCGTGGACTTCTGGACCGACCCCACCAACCTGCTGCCCGCGGCGGACGTCGACCGCGTCGCCGCGCCCGCCCGCACCCGCGTGCGCGGCGCCGTCGTGCCGGTGCTGGAGGACGCGCTGGGGCCGGGCGTCGTCGAGGCGCTGGCGCGCACGGCCGACCAGCTGCGCGCGGACGCCGACGCGCTCGACGCCCTGGCCGCCGACCTGCTCGCCGCCGCGACCGTCGCCGGCGCGGACCCGGGACCCGCTGCGGTCCGCCGGGCGCCCGACGGCCGTCTGGTGCTCGACGTCGGCCCGCTCGCGGCGGCGCACGCCGCGCTGCGTCGTCGTGCCCTGCGCGCCGCGGCGCTCGCCGTCGGCTGCCCGCGCGGCACGACGACGGCGCGTCACGTGGACGCCCTCGACGCGCTCGTCGTCTCGTGGCGTGGGCAGGGAACCGTCCACCTGCCGGGCGACGCCCGAGCGCTCCGCGCGTGTGGCAGGCTCTACCTGCACCCCGCCGCCGACGCGCCTCCCGCGACGCTGCCGGCGCGGGCGGCGCACCCTCCAGCCCCAACCCCGCCCCTCGAGGAGTGACCGTGGACCAGTCGGACGTCGAAGGCGATCTCGCCAACATCCTGCTCACCGAGGAGCAGATCGGCAGCAAGCTCGACGAGATCGCCGGGCGGATCGACGCGGACTACGCGGGCCAGGACCTGCTGCTCGTCGGCGTGCTCAAGGGCGCCGTCATGGTCATGGCGGACCTCGCGCGCCGCCTCCACCACCCGGTGCAGATGGACTGGATGGCCGTGTCGTCGTACGGGTCGGGCACCAAGTCGTCCGGCGTCGTGCGCATCCTCAAGGACCTCGACGCCGACCTCACCGGCCGCAACGTGCTCATCGTCGAGGACGTCATCGACTCCGGGCTCACCCTCTCGTGGCTCGTCGCGAACCTGCGCTCCCGCGGCCCGGCGTCGGTGGAGATCGCGACCATGCTCCGCAAGCCCGACGCCGCGAAGGTGGACGTCGACGTGCGCTACGTCGGCTTCGACATCCCGAACGAGTTCGTCGTCGGCTACGGGCTCGACTACGCCGAGAAGTACCGCAACCTGCCGTTCGTCGGCACGCTCGCGCCGCACGTCTACAGCTGACCGGCAGCCGAGGAGCGGCGTCGCGCCCTGGGCGAACACCCACGGTTCGTCCACACTCGGCGTGTAGCGTCGTGAACCACACGTTGCCCGACGGAAGGGAAGCGGGGAACCGTCCCCGTCGCCGATGAACATCAAGAAGATCCTGAGCGGCCCGATCATCTGGATCGTGGTCGGCCTGCTGCTCGTCTCGCTGGCCTTCAGCGCGTTCAACACCGAGCGGGTGTCGCGGATCGAGACCTCGCAGGGGCTCGAGCTGCTCGCCGGCGACACGGTCGACCACGCCCTCGTCGTGGACGGGGAGCAGCGCGTCGAGCTGGACCTCAGCGAGAAGTACGTCACCGGTGCGGGCACCGAGAGCGAGCAGGACCACGGCACGAAGGTCGAGTTCTTCTACGTGGCGCCGCAGGGCGACACGGTGGCGACCGCCGTCGAGAAGGCCGACCTCCCGAAGGGCTTCGACTCCGAGGTGCCGCAGCCGAGCTTCTGGAGCTCGATGCTCGGCTTCCTCATCCCGTTCCTCATCATCGGCGTGGTCTTCTGGTTCATCCTGTCGCGGATGCAGGGCGGCGGGCGCAACGGCGTCATGGGCTTCGGCAAGTCCAAGGCCAAGCTCATCAGCAAGGACATGCCGCAGGTGACGTTCGCCGACGTCGCGGGCGTGGACGAGGCGGTCGAGGAGCTCCACGAGATCAAGGAGTTCCTCGAGGACCCGGCCAAGTTCCAGGCCGTGGGCGCCAAGATCCCCAAGGGCGTGCTGCTGTACGGCCCGCCCGGAACGGGCAAGACGCTCCTCGCGCGCGCCGTCGCGGGCGAGGCGGGCGTGCCGTTCTACTCGATCTCCGGGTCGGACTTCGTCGAGATGTTCGTCGGCGTGGGCGCGTCCCGCGTGCGCGACCTGTTCGAGCAGGCGAAGAACAACGCGCCCGCGATCATCTTCGTGGACGAGATCGACGCCGTCGGCCGCCACCGCGGCGCCGGCATGGGCGGCGGGCACGACGAGCGCGAGCAGACGCTGAACCAGATGCTCGTCGAGATGGACGGCTTCGACGTCAAGACGAACGTCATCCTCATCGCGGCCACCAACCGCCCCGACATCCTCGACCCGGCGCTGCTGCGCCCGGGCCGCTTCGACCGCCAGGTGGCCGTCGAGGCCCCGGACCTCAAGGGCCGCGAGCACATCCTCAAGGTGCACGCGCAGGGCAAGCCGATGGTCGACTCGATCGACCTGGCCGCCGTCGCGCGCCGCACCCCCGGCTTCACGGGTGCCGACCTGGCGAACGTCCTCAACGAGGCCGCGCTGCTCACCGCGCGCAGCGGCGCCCAGCTCATCGACGACCGTGCGCTGGACGAGGCGATCGACCGCGTCATCGCCGGCCCGCAGAAGCGCACCCGCGTGATGAAGGTCAAGGAGCAGAAGATCACCGCGTACCACGAGGGCGGTCACGCCCTGGTCGCGGCGGCGATGCGCTACACGGACCCCGTCACCAAGGTGACGATCCTGCCGCGGGGCCGGGCCCTCGGCTACACGATGGTCATGCCGATGGAGGACAAGTACTCCACCACCCGCAACGAGCTGCTCGACCAGCTCGCGTACGCGATGGGTGGCCGCGTGGCCGAGGAGATCGTCTTCCACGACCCGACCACGGGCGCGAGCAACGACATCGAGAAGGCCACCGCCACCGCCCGCAAGATGGTCACCGAGTACGGCATGAGCGAGAAGGTCGGCGCCATCAAGCTCGGCAGCGGGTCCGGCGAGCCGTTCCTGGGCCGCGACATGGGCCACCAGCGCGACTACTCCGAGGCCGTCGCCGGCACCGTGGACCACGAGGTGCGCAAGCTCGTCGAGGCCGCGCACGACGAGGCGTGGGAGGTGCTCACCCAGTACCGCGACGTGCTCGACGACCTCGTGCTGCGCCTGCTGGAGAAGGAGACGCTCAACCAGGCGGAGCTCGCCGAGGTCTTCGCTCCCGTCGTCAAGCGCGAGCCGCGCGACGTGTGGCTGTCCAGCGAGCAGCGCACCGTGCACACCCGCGGCCCGATCATGACGGACGCCGAGCGCGCCGCCGCCAACGGCAACGGCCAGGCCGTCGTGCCGCAGGACGAGGCCGCCGTCGTGGGCAACGAGAGCGACCTGCGGGAGGCCGGCCCCGGTCTCGGCAGCGACAGCGAGCCGCCGGCGGCGGGGGACAACCGGTGACCGACCCGGTGACTGACCTGGGGATGCGGGCTGCCGCAGACGTGCCGCCGTACGACTCCGCCCGCGCGGAGGCCGCGGTCCGCGAGCTGCTGCTCGCGGTCGGCGAGGACCCGGACCGCGAGGGCCTCAAGGAGACGCCGGCCCGCGTGGCCCGCGCCTACCAGGAGATCTTCGCGGGGCTCCGCCAGGAGCCGGAGGACGTGCTCACCACGACCTTCGACCTCGGCCACGAGGAGATGGTGCTCGTCCGCGACATCGAGGTGTACTCGACGTGCGAGCACCACCTCGTGCCGTTCCACGGCGTCGCGCACGTGGGCTACATCCCCAACACCGACGGCCGGATCACGGGCCTGTCGAAGCTGGCGCGGCTCGTCGAGGTGTACGCCCGGCGCCCGCAGGTGCAGGAGCGACTCACGACGCAGGTCGCCGACGCGCTGGTGCGCATCCTCGAGCCGCGCGGCGTGCTGGTCGTGGTGGAGTGCGAGCACCTGTGCATGTCCATGCGCGGGGTGCGCAAGCCCGGCTCGCGGACCGTCACGTCGGCGGTGCGCGGCATCATGCAGAACGCGACCACGCGCGCGGAGGCCATGAGCCTCATCACGGGACGGTGACCCGGGCATGACGGCGCACCCGCGCGACGCGGTGGTCGCCGGGCTCCCGGAGCTGTCCGGCGTGGGCCGGTGCCTGGTCATGGGCGTCGTGAACATCACGCCCGACTCGTTCTCCGACGGCGGCCGCTGGTTCGACGCCGACGCGGGCGTGCGGCACGGCCTCGACCTGCTGGCCGAGGGAGCCGAGATCCTCGACGTGGGCGGCGAGTCCACCCGCCCCGGCGCGGCGCGCGTGGACGAGGCGGAGGAGCTGCGTCGCGTGGTCCCCGTCATCGAGCGCCTCGCGGCCCACGGCGCGGTCGTGTCGGTGGACACGACGCGCGCGTCGGTCGCCGAGGCGGCCGTCGCGGCCGGCGCCCGGATCGTCAACGACGTCTCGGGCAGCTACGCGGACCCGCGCATGGGGCACGTGGTGGCGGAGACGGGCGTGGCGTACGTCGCGATGCACTGGCGTGGCCACGCGGACGTCATGGACAGCCTCGAGGTGTACGACGACGTCGTCGCGGAGGTGCGCGACGAGCTCGCGGCCCGCATGGACGCGCTGGTCGCGGTGGGGGTGGACCCGGAGCAGCTCGTGCTCGACCCGGGCCTGGGGTTCTCGAAGGCCGGGGTGCTGAACTGGCCGATCCTCGCGCACCTGGACGCCCTGCACTCCCTCGGGCGACCAGTCCTCGTGGGCGCGTCGCGCAAACGCTTCCTCGGGCACCTGCTCGAGGGCACGCGCGGCCTGCCCGCCGACGAGCCCGCGCCGCCGCTGGAGCGCGACGACGCCACCGCCGCCATCTCCGCGCTGTCCGCCGCCGCGGGCGCATGGGCGGTGCGGGTGCACGCCGTCCGGGCCAGCGCGGACGCCGTCCGGGTCGCGGACGCCTGGACGTCGGCGTCCCGCGACGTGTTGGATGCCGGGATGACCGCACCGGCGCACCACATCCGCGCCGCGGGCGGAGCAGGAACCGCCGCTGATGAGGAGGGCCCCTCGTGACGTTCGCCGCAGCCGTACCAGGACCGGACGGACAGCCGCTCGACCAGATCCGCCTCGCCGGCGTCACGGCGACGGGGCGCCACGGGGTGCTCGCGCACGAGCGCGCCGACGGCCAGGTCTTCAGCGCGGACGTCGTGCTGCACCTGGACACCCGTGCCGCCGCGTCGTCGGACGACCTCGGGCGGACCGTGAGCTACGCGGACGTCGCCCAGGACGTGCACGACGTGCTCGCCGGCTCCCCGGTCGACCTCGTGGAGACGGTCGCCGAGCGGATCGCCGCCGTGGTGCTGAGCCACGAGGCCGTGCAGGCGGTCGACGTCCGCGTGCACAAGCCGCAGGCGCCCATCCCGGTGCCGTTCGACGACGTCGCGATCGTCGTGCGCCGCGACCGTGCGCGCCCGCCCGTGGTCGACGCCGCCCCGGCGGCCGAGCCGGAGGCGGCCGCCGTGCCCGCCCCGCCCGTCGTCCCGCTCGAGCCGGCCGAGCAGGCGCAGCCGGCCGAGGTGCACGCGCCCGTCCCGCCGGCGCCCGTCCCCGCCGCGGTGCCGGTCGAGGTCGCCGTGCCCGCCGAGGCGCCCGCTCCGCAGCCCCCCGCGGACCCGCTGGACGCCACCCCCGCCGAGCCCGTCGACGCCGTCCTCGCGCTCGGCGCGAACCTCGGGGACGCGCAGGTCACCCTGCGCCAGGCCGTGACGGACGTGGACCGGCTGCCGGGCGTGCAGGTCATGGAGGTCTCGCCGCTCGCGCGCACCGCCGCCGTCGGCGGGCCGGAGCAGCCCGACTACCTCAACGCCGTGCTCGTCGTGCGCACCACGCTGTCGCCGCGCGACCTGCTGCGCAGCACCCAGCAGGTCGAGGCTCAGCACGGCCGCGTCCGCGAGGAGCGCTGGGGTCCCCGCACGCTCGACGTCGACATCGTGCAGTACGGCTCGCTCGTCGCGGGCGCGCCCGACCTCGAGCTGCCGCACCCCCGGGCGAAGGAGAGGGCCTTCGTGCTCGTGCCGTGGGCCGAGGTCGCCCCGGACGCGCTGCTCGGCGGCCCGGGCGGCGGCCCCGTCGGGCAGCTCGCGGTCACGGCCCCCGACCGCGCCGGCATCCGCTGGCTCGCGCTCGACTGGCTGACCGGGCCCACCCAGAGCACCGGCCAGGTCTCCGCAGCGTCGGCCGACGCCGCGCCGTCGGCCCCGGTGCCGCAGTCCGAGCCCGCGCCCCAGCCGGCGCCGGAGCCCGCCGACGACGCCCAGGCGCCGTACGCCCCCGAGGCCTACGCGGGGGAGGCGTACACCTCGGAGCCCTACACGCCGGAGACCTACAGCCCCGAGGCGTACACGCCGGAGACGTACGCCGCCGAGCCCCACGCCGCGCCCGCGTCTCCCGCCGAGCCTCCGTCGGCCGGCAGCCCGGCCCCCGAGCAGTACACGCCGGAGCAGTACGCGCCCGAGCAGCACCAGCCGGAGCCGTACCTGCCGGTGCCCCAGGCGGCCGAGCCGCCGGTCGTGGAGCCGCCGCTGGTCGAGCCGCCCGCCGAGCCGGCGGCCCCGGAGCCGCGCCGCGAGGACCCGCCCGCACCGGACGCGCGCGCCGTCGTGCCCGACCCGTTCGGGCCCGACCCGGACCAGCCGGTCATGCCGCGCCCGTTCGCGCCCGTCGGGTCGCCCCCGCCGGCCGTCACGCCGCTGCCCCCGGAGCCGCGCGACGACGCCCCGGAGCCCCCGCAGGCGCCGCCGGCCAGCCCGTTCCCCGCGCCGGCCGACCCGTCGGAGCGGCCGTCGGGCCCGACGGCGCCGCCCGCGGTGTCGTCGTTCGCGCCGCCGGCGCCCGTGCCCCACGAGCCGGTGCCGCCGGCCCCCGCGCCCGTCGCCGACCTGCCCGCCTACCCGGACCCGTTCGCCCCGCTGCCGGAGGCGCACCCGGGCCGGCTGCCCGGTCTCGCCGGCCCGCAGGAGCGGTTCGGGGAGGACGGTCGCTGAGATGCGCCGTACCTCGGTCCGCCTGCTCGCCGCCGTCGCCGCCGTGGTGGCGGTCGGCGGCGCCGGGCTGCTGCGGCTGCTCGAGTCGCGCGGCGTCTACCTGCCCACGGTCGCGTGGGTCGAGGACGTCGCGATGCTCGCGCTGGCGGGCGTCATCTTCTGGATGGGCTGGGCGGTGCGCGCCTACCAGAAGGGGGATCGCCCGGACCTCGACCCGATGCGCGCGGCCCGCACGTTCGTGCTGGCCAAGGCCGGGGCGCTGACGGGGGCGCTGCTCGCCGGGCGGTACGTCGCGAGCGTGCTCGTCGTCCTGGGGCAGCTGCAGATCGAGGCGCGCCGCGACCAGGCGGTCGCCGCCGGCATCGCGGCGGCGTGCGCGGTGGTGCTGTGCGTGGTGGGGCTGGTCGTGGAGAAGTTCTGCCAGCTGCCGCCGTCCGATGACACCGACGGCGGGGACACCGAGGAGCACGCGGACCCGCTGCCGTCGTGACCCGCGGCCCCCGGCGCCCGGATGGAAGGATGGACCCCATGACCAGCATCCCGGCGGGCGCGGACCCGTCGATCACGCGGCCGTCCGGTCCCTTCGACCCGCCCGGCGTCACGTGGCAGGGCGTGTCTCCGCGGCTCGTGCCGGCGCGGCTCATCTCGACGTCGGTGACCCTCGCCGTGCCGATCGTCGCGGGCGTCGTGCTCGGCGTCCTGGTCTCGCCGTGGTTCTGGCTGCTCGCCGGGGTCCCGGCCGCGCTGCTGGTGTGGGCGCTGCTGCTCGTGCCGCGCCAGGTCCGCGCGATCGGGTACGCGGAGCGCGACGACGACCTGCTGATCCGCAAGGGGATCATGTTCCGCACCCTCGTCGTCGTGCCCTACGGCCGCATGCAGTACGTGGACGTGGAGGCGGGCCCGCTGGACCGCAAGCTCGGCATCGCGAAGGTGCAGCTGCACACCGCGTCGGCCAGCACCGACGCCGACATCCCCGGCCTCGTGCCCGACGAGGCCGAGCGCCTGCGTGACCGCCTCACCGCGCGCGGCGAGGCGAGGCTGGCGGGCCTGTGAGCGAGCCGACGCGCGAGCCCCGCCACGAGCAGGACTGGCATCGCGTCCACCCGGTCACGCCGTTCGTGCGCGGCTGGGCGGCCGTGGTGGCGATCCTCGTCATCGGTGGCCAGCAGGTGCTCGACGACGTGGCGAACGCGGTCAGGGCGGTCGACTCGATCCGCAGCCTGTGGTGGGTGGTGCTCCTCGGGCTGGTGGTGCTCGTCGCGATCATCTTCGGTTACGCGGCCCTGGCCTGGCGGATGACGGCGTACGCGGTGGACGACGACGCCGTGCGCCTGCGCAAGGGCATCCTGTTCCGCCAGCAGCGGCACGCCCGCCTCGACCGGTTGCAGGCGATCGACGTGCGGCAGCCCCTGCTGGCCCGGCTGTTCGGGCTGGCGGAGCTGCGGCTGGAGGTGGCGGGCGGCTCCGACTCGGGCGTGGCGATCGGCTTCCTCAAGGAGGCGGACGCGCAGCGCCTGCGGGCGGACCTGCTCGCGCGCGCGGCGGGCGTGAAGGCGGCCCGGCGCACCGACGCGTCGGGAGCGCAGCCCACCGGGGCGCACCAGGCGCCCGGCACGTCGTCGGCTCCCGCGGAGCCCGCGGACGCCCCGCCCGCCGGGGTGGGCGAGGGGGCGGACCGGCCGCTCGACGACGTCGTCCCCGAGGCGCCGGAGCGGCAGGTGTACGAGGTGCCGGCGACGCGCCTGCTGCTGTCGTTGCTGCGGATGCCGGGGGTGTGGATCGGCGTCCTCGTGCTGGTCGGCGTCGGGGTGGCGGTGGCCGTCACCCGCGAGCTGAGCATCCTGTTCTCCGCGCTGCCCGCGATCCTGGGCGTCGGCGGGTACATCTTCCAGCGGTTCGCGGGCGAGTTCGGCTTCCGGGCCGCGCTGTCACCGGACGGCATCCGGCTGCGGCACGGACTGCTGGAGACCCGCGCGCAGACGATCCCGCCGGGCCGCGTGCAGGCCGTGTCGCTCACGCAGGGCCCGCTGTGGCGCGGGCCGGACTGGTGGCGCGTCAAGGTCAACGTGGCCGGCTACGGCGGCGGCGAGGGGCAGCAGCAGGGGGAGCAGCAGCACGTGCTGCTGCCGGTCGGCCCGCGGGAGGAGGCGCTCACGGCGCTGTGGCTCGTGCTGCCCGACCTCGAGGTCGAGAACCCCGACGACACGCTGGCGCTGCTCGACGAGGCCCTCACCGGCGACGCCCGCACCGACCGCTGGTTCGTCACCAGCCCGCGCCGCGCCCGCCTGCTCGACCCGTGGAGCTGGCGCCGCAACGGCTACGCGGTCACGGGCCGCGCCCTGCTGGCGCGCGGGGGCCGCTTCGTGCGCTCGCTCGAGGTGGTGCCGCACGAGCGCACCCAGTCCCTCGGCATCGAGCAGGGGCCGTGGCAGCGGCGCCGCGGCCTCGCGTCGTTCACGCTGCACTCGACGCCGGGCCCGATCAGCCCGGCCGTCCACCACCTCGCCGAGGACGAGGCCGCGCGCCTGCTCGCGGAGCAGTCCGCGCGGGCCCGCGCCGCTCGCGCCCACGCGGGGCCGGAGCGCTGGATGGAGGCCGGGCGATGAGCCGGCCCGGCCGCCTCGGCGTCGGCGTCGTGGGCGCCGGCCGGGTGGGCGCGGTGCTGGGCAGCGCGCTGCGCGCGGCGGGCCACACGGTGGTCGGGGCGAGCGGGGTCAGCGAGGAGTCGCGCGAGCGGATCGCGACCCTCCTGCCCGGCGTCCCGCACCTCGAGGTGACCGACGTCGTGGAGCGCGCCGAGATGGTGCTGCTCGCGGTGCCCGACGACGCGCTCGCGGAGGTCGTGAGCGGCCTGGCGGCGCTCGGCGCGTGGCAGCCCGGGCAGCTCGTCGTGCACACGTCCGGGCGCTACGGCGTGGCCGTGCTCGACCCGGCGCGCAAGGCCGGAGCCATCCCCGTGGCGCTGCACCCTGCGATGACGTTCACGGGCACGTCGCTCGACCTGCACCGCCTGGAGGGCTGCACGTTCGCGGTCACGGCGCCGGCCGCCGTGCAGCCGATCGGCCAGGCGCTCGTCGTCGAGGTCGGTGGGGAGCCGGTGATCGTCGCCGAGGAGGCCCGGGGGCTCTACCACGCGGCCCTCGCGCACGGCGCCAACCACCTCGTGGTGCTGGTGGCCCAGTCCGCCCAGGCGCTCGCGGCGGCCGGCGTCGAGCAGCCGGGCCGGGCGCTCGCGCCGCTCCTGTCCGCCGCGCTCGACGGCGCGACGCGCGCCGCCGACGTGGCCGACGGCCCCGGCGCGATCACCGCCCTCACCGGCCCGGTGTCGCGCGGCGACGTCGGCACGGTGCGCACGCACCTCGACGCGCTGCGGGCGCTGGCGGCCGGGACCGGCGCCACCGACGTGCCGGCGTCGTACACCGAGCTGTCGCGCGGCGCGACGAGCCGTGCGCTCGCGGCCCACCGCATCGACGACCGCGCGGCCCGGGAGCTGCTCGACGCCCTCGCACCGCCGCCCGCGTCCCACCCCGACGACCCGCCCTCTGCCGATCCTCAGGAGCCCCGATGACCACCACCCCGCACGCGCCCGCCGTCGTGAGCACCCGGGCGGACCTGCACGACGCGCTGGGATCGTGGACGCTGTCCGGCCCGGAGCCGACGGACCGCCGCGCCGTCGTCATGACGATGGGCGCGCTGCACGAGGGGCACCTGGAGCTGGTGCGGCAGGCCCGCGAGGCCGCCGGCCCCACCGGCCAGGTCATCGTGACGATCTTCGTCAACCCGCTGCAGTTCGGGGCGGGGGAGGACCTGGACCGCTACCCGCGCGACCTGGACGGCGACGTCGCGAAGCTGGCGAGCGTCGGCGCGGACGTGGTCTTCGCGCCCACGCCGGACGTCGTCTACCCCGACGGCGACCCGATCGTGCGGGTGTCGGCGGGCCGCATCGGCGAGGTGCTGGAGGGCGAGTCGCGCCCCGGTCACCTCGACGGCGTGCTCACCGTGGTGCTCAAGCTCATGCACCTCACGCGGCCCGACGTCGCCCTCTTCGGGGAGAAGGACGCCCAGCAGCTGCTGGCCGTGCGCCGCATGGTGCGCGACCTGGACGTAGACGTCGAGGTGCTCGGCGTGCCGATCGTGCGCGACGCCGACGGGCTCGCGCTGTCCTCGCGCAACGCCTACCTGTCGGACGACGAGCGGGCCTCGGCGCTCGCGCTCTCGAGGGCCCTGCGAGCGGGTGCGGACGCCGCCGCCGAGGGGGCGGAGGCGGTCGTCGGGGCCGCCTCGGGAATCCTGGACGGGGCGGCGGGCGTTGAGGTGGATTACCTCGCACTCGTCGACCCGACTACCGTGGACCCGGTGCCCGCGGACTTCCGCGGCCCCGCCCTCCTCCTCGTGGCGGCGCGTACGGGCGCCACCCGACTGATCGACAACCAGGCCGTGGACCTCGCCGGCATCCCCGCCGGCACCCTGGATCCACAGGAGAACGCCAGTGACTGAGCACGCGAACCGCCCCGCCTCCCTGCAGCGGCCGATGATGATCGGCAAGATCCATCGCGCCACGGTGACGCAGGCGGACCTGCACTACGTCGGCTCGATCACCATCGACGCCGACCTCCTCGACGCGGCCGACCTCTACCCGGGGCAGCAGGTCGACGTGGTGGACGTCACCAACGGCGCCCGCCTCACGACCTACGTCATCCCGGGCGAGCGCGGCGGCCGCCAGGTGAGCATCAACGGTGCGGCCGCGCACCTGGTGCACCCCGGGGACACGGTCATCGTCATCGCCTACGGCACGATGTCGGACGCCGACGCGCGCACGTACTCGCCGGCCGTCGTCTTCGTCGACCCGGAGAACCGGATCGTCGAGCTCGACGACGACCCGGGCCAGGTGCCCGACGGCTTCGGCCTGGAGTCCAGCGGCGTGCCCTTCGCGGCCGTCCGGTGACGCCCCCGGTGAACCGTCCGTGACCGGGCCGCGGCTGGCCCGCGCCCTCGCCGCCCCCGCCCCCGGCTGGACGACGGCGGCCGACGCGATCGTCGTCGGCACCGGCATCGCCGGGCTGACCGCGGCGCTGGAGCTGCGCTCGCGCGTGCCGCGGGTGCTGCTGGTCACCAAGGGCGCGCTGTCGTCGGGCTCGACGGTGTGGGCGCAGGGCGGCATCGCCGCGGCGCTGCACCCCGACGACACCCCCGACGCGCACCTCACCGACACGCTGGCGGCCGGCGGCGGGCTGAGCGACCCCGCGGCCGTGCGGGTGCTGGTCGACGAGGGCCCGGACCGGGTGCGCGAGCTGGTGGCCCGCGGCACGGCGTTCGACGTCGGCCCGGACGGCGGCATCGCCCTCACCCGCGAGGGCGGGCACCGGGCCGACCGCATCGCGCACGCCGGCGGCGACGCGACCGGGGCCGAGATCTCCCGCGCGCTGATCGCGCAGATCGAGGCGGTGCGCGACGACCCGGGCATCGAGGTGCTCGAGAACGCGCTGGTGCTCGACGTCCTCACCGGCGCCCCGGGCCCGGACGGCCGCCGGTCGGTCGCCGGCGTCACCCTGCACGTGCGCGGCGCCGGCAGCCGCGACGGCGTCGGCGCCGCGCTGGCGCCGGTCGTGGTGCTGGCGACGGGCGGCATCGGCCAGGTGTTCCGCTCGTCGACCAACCCGCCCGGCGCGACCGGGGACGGCATCGCCGCCGCCCTGCGCGCGGGCGCGTCCGTGGGCGACCTGGAGTTCGTCCAGTTCCACCCCACCGTGCTGTGGCAGGGCATGGGGGCCAAGGGGCAGCTGCCGCTCATCAGCGAGGCCGTGCGCGGCGAGGGCGCGCTGCTCCTCGACGTCGACGGCTTCCGTTTCATGCCGGCCGAGCACGAGCTCGCCGAGCTGGCGCCGCGGGACGTCGTCGCGCACGCCATCGTGCGACGGATGGCCGCGACGAGCGCCGACCACGTGCTGCTGGACGCCCGCCACCTCGGCGCCGGGTTCCTGCGCCGCCGCTTCCCGACCATCACCGCCCGCCTGCTGGCGCAGGGCATCGACTGGACCGAGGAGCCGGTGCCGGTGGCACCCGCGCAGCACTACCACTCGGGCGGCGTCGTCACCGACCCTCGTGGACGCACCTCGGTACCCGGCCTGTACGCGGTCGGAGAGGTGGCGTGCACCGGCGTGCACGGTGCCAACCGGCTCGCCTCCAACTCCCTGCTCGAGGGCCTGGTCTTCGCGCACCGCGCCGCGCGCGACGTCGTGCGGCAGGTGGCCGACGGCGGGCCGGGGCGTGCGCCCGAGCCCGAGGAGCGCCCGGGGGGAGCGGCGCTCGTCGCGGCCGCCGCCCGGTCGCGCGTGCAGCGCGCGACGTCGGACGGCGCGGGCCCCGTGCGGTCGGCCGAGTCGCTGGAGCGCGCCGCGCAGGCGCTCGCCGGGGTCCGGACGGACGCCCACCGCGCGGCCGACGTCGTCGCCGACCCGCAGGTCGCCGAGTGGGAGACCACCACCGTCCACCAGGTCGCCAGCGCGCTGGTGCACGCCGCCCGGGTGCGCGAGGAGTCCCGCGGCGGGCACTTCCGCACCGACTTCCCCGTGCCGGACCCGGCCTGGCAGCGCCGCGTCACGCTCGGCCTCGACGAGGACGGCACCCTCCGCGAGGTCGCGGCCGAGGCGGTCCTGCCCGCGCGGTAGCGTTGCGCAGCGTGACCGACCTGCACCGCGACCGCTCCCGTGACCTCGCGCGCGACCTGCCCGTGCACGACCAGCCGTCCGCCGTCGAGCCGGGGCTGGACGGCGCGTGGGTGGCGCGCGTCGTCGAGACCGCGCTGGACGAGGACCTCGGCGCGGCGCCCGGCCGCGACGTCACGACGCAGGCCACGGTGCCGGGGTCGACCACGGGCACCGCGGACCTCGTCGCCCGGTCGGCGGGCACGGTCGCGGGGCTCGTCGTCGTGGCGGAGGTGCTGCGTCAGGTCGCCGGCCGCCTCGGGCTCCCCGCGCCGTCGGTCACGTTCCACGCGCAGGACGGCGACGCCGTCGAGCCGGGGCAGGTGCTCGCGGCCCTCGCCGGGCCGGTGCAGGTGCTGCTCGTCGCGGAGCGGACGCTGCTCAACCTCGCCTCCCGCGCGTCGGGCGTCGCGACGGCGACGGCGGCGTGGTCGCGCGAGCTCGCCGGCACGGGTGCCCAGGTGCTCGACACCCGCAAGACGACGCCGGGCCTGCGCGCGCTGGAGAAGTACGCCGTGCGCGCGGGCGGCGGCACCAACAAGCGCATGGGCCTGCACGACGTCGCGATGGTCAAGGACAACCACGTGGTCGCGGCCGGCTCGGTGCGCGGCGCGATCGACGCCGTCCGCCGCACCTTCCCCGACGTCCTGGTGCAGGTCGAGGCCGACACGACCGCCCAGGCGATGGAGGCCCTCGACGCCGGCGCGGACTTCCTGCTCCTCGACAACATGCCCACGCCGGTCCTGGCCGCGACCGTCGCCGCCGTCCGCGAGCGGCAGGGGCACGACGGGGTGCCCGCGCACGTCGAGCTCGAGGCCACGGGCAACCTCACCCTCGACCGCGCCCGCGAGGTGGCCGGCACCGGC
Organism: Isoptericola variabilis; assembly: GCF_050311655.1. Lineage (GTDB taxonomy): Bacteria > Actinomycetota > Actinomycetes > Actinomycetales > Cellulomonadaceae > Isoptericola > Isoptericola variabilis. The sequence goes on along the minus strand of NZ_JBNOZM010000006.1, from coordinate 66,716 downwards.
GTCGACTACCTGTCCGTCGGCGCCCTCACGCACTCCGCCCCGATCCTCGACCTGGCGCTCGACCTCCGCCCGTGATCCCGGCGTCGCGGCGTCGTGACCCCGTGCGACGCCGCCGCGCGGGTGTGACGCGCGTCGCCCGTAGAATCGACGGGTGACCTCCGCGCAGAACCCTGACCCCGCCGTGCCCGCCGACGACCTCCCGGAGCAGATGCGCGTGCGCCGGGAGAAGCGCGACCGGCTCCTGGAGCAGGGCGTGGAGCCGTATCCGGTCGGCCTGCCGATCAGCCACTCGATCGCGCAGGTGCGCGAGGGGTACGGGCACCTCGAGGCCGGCCAGGAGACGGACGACGTCGTCGGCGTGGCCGGCCGGGTCGTCTTCCTCCGCAACACGGGCAAGCTGTGCTTCGTCACGCTGCAGGACGGCGAGGGGCGGCGCCTCCAGGCGATGCTCAGCCTCAAGGAGGTCGGCGAGGAGTCGCTGGCGTCGTTCAAGGCCGACGTCGACCTGGGCGACCAGCTGTTCGTGCACGGCCGGGTGGGCTCCTCCCGCCGTGGCGAGCTGAGCGTGTTCGCCGACTCGTGGCGGATGGCGGCGAAGGCCCTGCGCCCGCTGCCGGTGCTGCACAAGGACCTGTCGGAAGAGGCGCGGGTCCGCCAGCGCTACGTCGACCTCATCGCGCGCCCCGCCGCCCGCGAGATGGTCCGCACGCGTGCGGGCGTCGTCCGCTCGATGCGCGACAACTTCCACGCGCGCGGCTTCCTCGAGATCGAGACGCCGATGCTGCAGACCATCGCGTCCGGCGCCTCCGCCCGCCCGTTCATGACGCACATGAACGCCTACGACATCGATCTCTTCCTGCGCATCGCGCCGGAGCTCTTCCTCAAGCGTGCGGTCGTCGGCGGTGTGGAGAAGGTCTTCGAGATCAACCGCAACTTCCGTAACGAGGGCGCGGACTCGACGCACTCGCCGGAGTTCGCGATGCTGGAGGCCTACGAGGCGTACGGCGACTACAACACGATCGGCGCTCTCACCCAGGATCTCGTGCAGAAGTCCGCGCTCGACGTCCTCGGTACCACCACGGTGACCCTTCCGGACGGCGAGGAGTACGACCTCGGCGGCGAATGGGCGCAGATCACGATGTACGGGTCCCTCTCCGAGGCGATCGGCGAGGAGATCACGCCCGAGACCACCGTCGAGCATCTTCTCGATCTCGCCGAGAAGGCCGAGATCTCGGTGGACCCGAAGAAGATCAACCACGGCAAGCTCGTCGAGGAGCTGTGGGAGCACCACGTGGGCGACGACCTCTACGCGCCGACGTTCGTGCGCGACTTCCCGGTCGAGACGTCGCCGCTGGTGCGTGCGCACCGCACCGTTCCCGGCGTCGTCGAGAAGTGGGACCTGTACGTGCGCGGCTTCGAGCTGGCCACGGGGTACTCCGAGCTCGTGGACCCCGTCGTGCAGCGGCAGCGCTTCGAGGACCAGGCGCGTCTCGCCGCCGCCGGCGACGACGAGGCCATGGCGCTCGACGAGGACTTCCTCACCGCGATGGAGCACGCGATGCCGCCGTCGGGCGGCATGGGCATGGGCGTCGACCGTCTCCTCATGGCGCTCACCGGGCTCGGAATCCGCGAGACCATCCTCTTCCCGCTCGTCAAGCCGACGGCCTGAACGAAAGTCATCCCATGGACACCTTTCTCGCGATCATGAGCGGGCTCGCCCCGTCGGTCGGTGTGGGCCTGCTGTTCTGGCTCGCCATGCGCAAGATCCTGCATGCGGACCGGAACGAGCGGATGGCGCTCGAGAGGATGGACGCGGAAGAAGCGGCCGCGGCTGCCGCGGCCGAAACGGAATCGCGCTGAATTCTTTTCGTGCGATGAGCCTTCGGCGCCGATTCGGATTGACAATCGGACGGCAAGAGGGGCATTCTCACTTCTGACCCGATATCGTGACCGAGGGGAATTCACGTGGTTCAGAAGCAGCAGATCGTCCTGATCGACGATATCGACGGTGGCGACGCCGACGAGACCGTCACGTTCGCGCTCGACGGCGTCTCGTACGAGATCGACCTCACGTCCAAGCACGCGGCCGAGCTCCGGGACGCGTTCGCCACCTGGATCGGGCACGGTCGTAAGACCACGACGCGCCTGGGCGGCGGCACGCGGAGCTCCGCCCGTCGCACCGGCACCGACCGCGCGCAGCTCGCCAAGATCCGCGAGTGGGCCCGCGACAACGGCCACAAGGTGAGCGACCGCGGCCGCATCCCCAGCTCCGTCCTCGAGGCCTACGAGGCCGCGCACTGACGCCTCGCGCCTGCAGCTCGCACGACCCCCGACCGGGCTCCGGTCGGGGGTCGTGCGCGTTCCGGGGCGTCGGTCGGGCGGTCATAGGCTGAGGCCATGACGGAACGGGACGCGCGGGCGCAGCTCTGGGTCGGCACCTACCCGCAGGCGGGCGGCGGCCCGGGCAGCGGGGAGAGCATCTGGCGGGTGGCGCTCGGTGCTGACGGCGCGGTGGAGGTGGCGACGCCGGCGGTGGCCGCCACGTCGCCGTCGTTCCTGGCCCTGCACCCGGGCGGGCGCACGCTGTACGCGGTGGGGGAGACCCCGGCGGGCACGCTCTCGGCGTTCCGGGTGGAGGACGACGGCGAGGCGGACGGCGTGCGGCTCGCGCCGTCGGGGTCGCTCGCGTCCGGCGGCGACGACCCGTGCCACGTCCTGGCCCTCGGCGACACCGTGTGGGTCGCGAACTACGGGGACGGTGTCGCCTCCTCCGTGGACGTCGACCCGGCGACGGGCGACCTCGCCGCGGAGGGCGTCGTCGCGCACCCCGGGGTGGGCAGCGGGCCCGTCGTCGAACGGCAGGCCGGCCCGCACGCGCACTTCGTGGCCCAGGCCGGGGACGACGTGCTGGTCTGCGACCTCGGTGCCGACGTCGTGCGCCGGTATCCCGCCGCCGGCGCGGACGCGGGCGCCGCGGCCGACGTCGCTGCCGTCCTGCCGCCCGGCACCGGGCCGCGCCACCTCGTCGCGCTTCCGGACGGCTCGCTCGTCGTCGTCGGTGAGCTCGACGCCCGCGCGCACGTGCTGGTGCGCGACGGCGACGGGTGGGCTCCCGCGGCGGCCGTGCCCGTCTCGCCGGCCGCGGAGGCGGGCCGCGACTTCCCCGCGCACGTCACGCTGAGCGCGGACGGCACCCGCCTGCACGTCGGCCTGCGCGGGGCGGACGTGCTCGCCGTGCTGCGGGTGGGCCAGGACGGCGCGACGCCGGTCCTCGAGCACCTCGCGGACGTCCCGCTGGGCGACGGCGCGTGGCCGCGGCACCACGCGGTGCTCGCGTCCGACAGCCCCGACGGCGCCGAGATCGTCGTCGTGGCGCTGCAGGGTCGCAGCGAGCTCGCGACGGTCCGGGCCGACCCTGCGACGGGCGCCGGCGAGGTGGTGGCGCGGTACGCGCTGCCGACGCCTCCCGCCTGCGTGCTGGAGTCCTGATGACCACCCCCGGCGAGCGGCCCGGCCCGCGCGTGGCGATGCTGTCGGTGCACACGTCGCCGCTCGACCAGCCCGGTACCGGCGACGCGGGCGGCATGAACGTCTACGTCATGGAGCTGGCCCGCGCCCTGGCCCGCCGGGGGGCGGAGATCGAGATCTTCACGCGCGCGACGGCGTCCGCGCAGCCGCGCTGGGTCGACGTCGAGCCCGGCATCCGTGTCGTGCACGTGGCCGCCGGCCCGTACGAGGGGCTCGACAAGAACGACCTGCCCGGCCAGCTCTGCGCCTTCACCGCGGGCGTCCTGCGTGCCGAGGCGCACCGCCCGCCGCACTGGTACGACGTCGTGCACAGCCACTACTGGCTGTCGGGGCAGGTGGGCTGGCTGGCCGCCGAGCGGTGGGACGTGCCGCTCGTGCACACCATGCACACGATGGCGCGCGTGAAGAACGCGGCGCTGGCGCCGGGCGACACCCCGGAGCCCGTGGGCCGGATCGTGGGGGAGGAGCAGGTGGTCGAGGCCGCCGACGGCCTCGTCGCCTCCACCCGGGAGGAGGCCCGCGACCTCGAGCAGGAGTACCGCGCCGACCCCGACCGGGTGCACGTGGTCGCGCCCGGCGTCGACCTCGACGTCTTCCGCCCGCTCGGGCCCGCCCCCGGGCAGGACGCCGACGACGCACGCCGCGAGCTGCGCGAGCGGCTCGGCCTGCCCACCGACCGGAAGATCGTGCTGTTCGCCGGCCGCGTCCAGCTCCTCAAGGGGCCGGACGTGCTGGTGCGCGCGCTCGGCGTGCTGGCCGACCACGCCAGCTCCGACGGCGCCGCCGAGCCCGAGGCGTGGTGCGACGGCGGCGGGTCGCGCGTGCCGACGCTGGTCGTCCTGGGGGGCGCCAGCGGCCGCGCGACGGCGGTGCGCGAGCTCGAGGCGCTCGCCCACCAGGTGGGCGTCACCGACCACCTCGACGTGCGGCCGCCGGTGCCGCGCGAAGAGCTCGTCGACTACCTGCGTGCAGCGGACGTCGTCGCGGTGCCGTCGCACAACGAGTCGTTCGGCCTGGTCGCCGCCGAGGCGCAGGCGGCGGGCACCCCCGTCGTCGCGGCCGCCGTGGGCGGGCTCCAGACCGTCGTCGTCGACGGGGCGTCCGGTGTCCTCGTGCCCGACCACAGCCCCTGGACCTGGGCGCGCGAGCTCGGCGACCTGCTCGCCGACGACGAGCGCCGCGCCCGCCTGGCCGCCGGTGCCCGCCGCGCGAGCGAGCGGTTCAGCTGGGACCGTGCCGCCGCGGCCATGCTCGACGTCTACGCCCAGGCGGCGAAGGTGCACCGGTCCCGATCGCTGAGGTAGTCGGGCCCGCGCGAGGTGGTCGGGAATGGATCGCCCGGGCACGGAATTACACGTGGCATGCCGATCACCGGAGAGTACGTCCCCAGCCCGTCCGCCCACGCCGCGAAGCAGGTCGAGCAGTACGAGAGCTCGGGCGGCACGAAGGGCACCACCATGCGCGGGATGCCCGTCGTGATCCTCACGACCGTCGGGGCCAAGACCGGCGCGCTGCGCAAGGCGCCGCTGATGCGCGTGGAGCACGAGGGCACGTACGCCGTCGTCGCGTCGCTGGGCGGGGCGCCGAAGCACCCGGTCTGGTACTACAACGTGCTGGCGAACCCGCGCGTGGAGCTGCAGGACGGCCCGGAGAAGCACGAGTACGTCGCGCGCGAGGTCACCGGCGACGAGAAGGCCCTGTGGTGGGAGCGGTCCGTCGCCGCGTACCCGGACTACGCCGACTACCAGCGCAAGACCGACCGCGAGATCCCCGTCTTCGTGCTCGAGCGCGCGGACTCCTGACCGGGCCACTCGATCCGGACGGCGTGAGTCCGGGATCCGACCCGCGGTGCGGGCGGCGCCGGGCAGCAGGCAGGATGGACCCATGACCTACACCCTCGTGCTGCTCCGCCACGGCGAGAGCGAGTGGAACGCGAAGAACCTCTTCACCGGCTGGGTGGACGTGCCGCTCTCGGAGAAGGGCACCGCGGAGGCGAAGCGCGGCGGCGAGCTGCTCAAGGAGTCGGGGGTCACCCCCGACGTCGTGCACACGTCGCTGCTGCGCCGCGCCATCAACACGGCGAACCTGGCGCTCGACGCCGCCGACCGGCACTGGATCCCGGTCAAGCGCCACTGGCGCCTCAACGAGCGCCACTACGGCGACCTGCAGGGCAAGGACAAGAAGCAGGTGCGCGACCAGTACGGCGAGGAGCAGTTCATGCTCTGGCGCCGCTCCTACGACGTGCCGCCGCCCGAGATCGAGCTGGGCTCGGAGTTCTCGCAGGACTCGGACGTGCGCTACGCCGGCGAGCCGATCCCGCGCTCCGAGGCCCTCAAGCAGGTGCTCGAGCGGGCGCTGCCGTACTGGGACGGCGAGATCGTGCCGGACCTCAAGGCCGGCAAGACCGTCCTCGTCGCCGCGCACGGCAACTCGCTGCGCGCCATCGTCAAGCACCTCGACGGCGTCGACGACCAGACCATCGCCGGGCTGAACATCCCCACCGGCATCCCGCTGGTCTACGAGCTCGACGAGGAGACGCTGCAGCCCACCAACCCGGGCGGCACGTACCTCGACCCCGAGGCCGCGAAGGACGCCATCGCCGCGGTCGCGAACCAGGGCAAGTGACGCACAGCGCGTGACACCGACGAACCCCGGGCCTCGAGAAAGAGGTCCGGGGTTCGTCGTCCCCGCTGGCAGCATGGCGGCGTGACCACCGGGACCGGCCTCGCGCAGGCCTACCACGACGACGTCGTCCGGCCCCTGCTCCAGGCGTGGCGGCCCGGCCTGCCCTACGCCGCGGCGCGCCTCGGCAGCGGGTCCGACGTGCTGGGGCTCGACGACGAGACGTCGCGCGACCACGACTGGGGGCTGCGGCTCACGCTGCTCGTCGACGAGGCGGACGTCGCGGCCGTCGAAACCCACCTGGAGGCCGCGCTGCCGGCCGAGCACGCGGGCCTGCCCGTGCGGTTCGCCACGACCTGGGACCCGGCGGTGCGCCACCGCGTCGAGGTCGCGACGCCGCGCGGGTTCGCGGCGTCGCGCCTCGGGCTCGACCCGACGACCGAACTCGACGCCGCGGGCTGGCTGGCGCTCACCGGGCAGAGCGTGCTGGAGGTGACGGCCGGTCCGGTCTTCCACGACGGGCCGGGAGAGCTCACCGCGATCCGGGAGCGGCTGCGCTGGTACCCCGACGACCTGTGGCTGCACGTCCTCGCCGCCGAGTGGGCGCGCGTCGGGCAGGAGCTGCCGTTCGTCGGGCGCACCGGGGTGCGCGGGGACGACGCCGGGTCGCGGGTGCTCGCCGCCCGGCTCGCGGGCTCGCTGCTGCGCCTCGGGCTGCTCCTGGAGCGGCGGTGGCCGCCCTACCCCAAGTGGCTCGGCAGCGCGTTCGCGGGCACGCCGTCGGCGGCGACCGCCGGGCCGCACCTGGACCGGGCGCTCGCGGCCGCGACCTGGCAGGAGCGGGACGCCGCCCTCGGCGACGCGTGCGACGCGCTGCACGAGCGGCAGCGCGAGGTCGGGCTGCCCGCCCTCGACGGCCCCGCGACGGGTCCGTTCTTCGATCGCCCCTTCCGGGGGCTGCGCGGGGTGCCCGAGCTGCTGCGGGAGCGCGCGGGCGACGTCGTGCGCGGCCTGCCCGCCGCCGTCGAGCAGTGGGTCGACGGCGTCGACGTGCTCATGGACGGACCGCGCCGCGTGGCGCTGGCGCGTGCCGAGGCAGGACGAAGCTCCGCGAGGTAGTCACCACCTCGCGGAGCCTCGTCCGACCTCGCCGGCGGGTCAGGCGTCGGCGCGCGCGTGCTCGTCGTCGAAGTTGCCGGTGACGAGGAAGGTGATGCGGCGCGCGACGGAGACGCCGTGGTCGCCGAACCGCTCGTAGTAGCGGCCCAGCAGCGTGACGTCGACCGTCTGCTGGGTGGTGCCGGGCCACGCGGGGTCGAGCGTCGCGGCGAAGGTGTCCTGGTGCAGGGCGTCGAGGAGGTCGTCGTCCTGCTGCACCTCCGCGGCGAGGGCGACGTCGCGCGTGGCGAGCAGCGCCGTCGTGCGCTGGGCGACGTGCACCGCCGCGCCGTGCATCTTGACGAACGTCTCGCGCGCGGGCTCGGGCACCGCCTGGGCGGGGTACCGGCCGCGGGCGATCTCGGCGACGTGCCGGGCGAGGTCGCCCATCCGCTCGAGCGAGGCGCTGATGCGCAGCGCGGAGATGACGACCCGCAGGTCCGTCGCGACGGGCTGCTGCTGCGCGAGCAGGTGCACGCAGCGCTCGTCGAGCTCGCTCTCGAGCCGGTCGATCGCGTGGTCGGAGGCGATCACCTCCTGCGCGAGCTGGTGGTCGGCCTCCAGCAGGGCGTCGCCCGCGCGCCGGATGGCGGACTCGACGAGCCGGCTCATCTCGATGAGGTCGTCGCCGACCTGGCGCAGCTCGGCCTCGAAGATCTCTCGCATCGCTGTCCTCTCGGGGTGAAGGGTCTGCGGCCAGCCTGACACGCGCCGTGGACGCGGCGGGGGCGCCCAGGTGAACTGCGGGCGGGCCGAAGGTGAACAGTGGGCGACGGCTCGCTGAGCAGTTCCGCTCCGCGACGGATTCCCGGGGCGCCGCCACCTACGCTTGCCGTGTGGACGGAATCATCCAGGGCGTGACCGCGGTCGTCGCGGGCATCTTCGGCGTCGTGGTGGGCGTGGTCGCGACCCTCGCCTTCCGCTTCTCCGAGCGTGTCCAGCGCCGGTCGCCCGAGGCAGCCCCCGCCGAGCTGGACGAGGGTCTCGTCCGCGTGCTCGCGGTGCTGCGCTCGGCCGCGGTGGTCCTGGACGAGGAGGACGACGTCGTGCGGGCGTCGCCGCCGGCGTACGCGCTGGGGGTGGTGCGCAACGACGCCCTGCAGCACCCGGCGATCGTCGACCTGGTGCGGGAGGTCCGGCGCGACGGCGTGATCCGCGAGAAGGAGCTGGAGCTGCCGCGCGGCCCGATCGGCTCGGGCACGGTGCTGCTGCAGGTCCGGGTGGCGCCCGTCGGCCCGGACAAGCTGCTCGTCCTCGCCGAGGACCGCACGGAGGCCCGCCGCGTGGAGGCCATCCGCCGCGACTTCGTCGTCAACGTGTCGCACGAGCTCAAGACGCCGGTCGGGGCGCTCGCCCTGCTCGCCGAGACGGTGCAGGACGCCGCGGACGACCCGGTCGCCGTGCGCCGGTTCACCGAGCGGATGCAGGCGGAGGCGCAGCGTCTGTCCGCCCTGGTGCACGAGATCATCGAGCTGTCCCGCCTGCAGGTGGCGGGCGCCCTGCAGGAGGTCACGACGATCCCGGTGCGCGACGTCGTCGCCGAGGCCGTGGACCGCGCCCGCACCACCGCGCAGGCGAAGAACATCGCGATCACGGTGGGCGGCTCGGCCGACGTCCTCGTGTACGGCGACCACAACCTGCTCGTCACCGCGGTGCGCAACCTGCTCGACAACGCCGTCGCCTACTCGCCGGAGAACACCCGCGTGGGCGTGGGGGTGCGCGTGCGCCGCGGCCTCGTCGAGATCGACGTCGTCGACCAGGGCGTGGGCATCGCCGCCGACGAGCAGGACCGCGTCTTCGAGCGCTTCTACCGCGTCGACCCGGCGCGCTCCCGCGACACGGGCGGCACCGGGCTGGGCCTGAGCATCGTCAAGCACGTGGCGGCCGACCACGGCGGCGACGTGCAGATCTGGTCCGAGCCCGGCAAGGGCTCGACGTTCACCCTGCGCATCCCGGCGGCCGACGTGCCGCAGGAGCTCCCGCAGGACACCGAGGACATCCCGGAACACAGCTCTCAGCACACCCATGGCACGACGGACGAGGAGGTAGGTGCGTGACGCGCATCCTGGTGGTCGAGGACGAGGAGTCCTACCGGGACCCCCTGACATATCAGCTCACCCGCGAGGGTTTCGAGGTCGTGGAGGCCTCGAACGGGGTCGACGCGCTGGCCGCCTACGACGACGGCGGCGCCGACCTCGTGCTGCTCGACCTCATGCTGCCCGGCCTGTCCGGCACGGAGGTGTGCCGGGAGCTGCGGCAGCGCGGCGACGTGCCCGTCATCATGCTCACGGCCAAGGACTCGGAGATCGACAAGGTCGTGGGCCTCGAGCTGGGCGCCGACGACTACGTCACCAAGCCGTACTCCTTCCGCGAGCTGCTGGCCCGCATGCGCGCGGTGATGCGCCGGCGCGGCCCGGCGGCGCCCGAGGCGGCGTCGAACGGGCACGACGACGACGGCGAGCCCGTGCTCGAGGTCGGCCCGGTGCGCATGGACGTGGAGCGCCACACCGTCACCGTGGGTGGCGACTCGGTCTCCCTGCCGCTCAAGGAGTTCGACCTGCTGGAGCTGCTGCTGCGCAACGCCGGCCGCGTGCTCACCCGTGGGCAGCTCATCGACCGGGTCTGGGGCGCGGACTACGTCGGCGACACCAAGACGCTCGACGTTCACGTGAAGCGCATCCGGTCCAAGATCGAGGCCGACCCGGGCTCGCCGCAGCTGCTGCTCACCGTCCGCGGCCTGGGCTACAAGCTCGCCGACGAGCCCGCCTGACCGCGCCCCACCACCCCGCGCCGAACAGGCGGTTGCGCACGTTCTGAACGCTCAGAACGTGCGCAACCGCCTGTTCGGCGCTCGTGTCGGGGGTCGTGGTGACCAGGCGCCCTGCACTGTTCACCCCTCGTTCACCTGCTCCTGGGTCCCGAGCCACCTTGCGTGCCTAGCGTTCCCGACGAACGCCGGTACTTCGCCGGTGTCCCTCCGTGTGAACAGGATGGAACGAGACGTGAAGCTCAGCCGATTCTCCCGTGCTGGATCCGCCGTGGCGGTCGGCGCGCTGGCCCTGACCCTCGCCGCGTGCGGCTCGGACCCGGCCGCGCCGGGTGCGGAGTCCACCGGTGGCTCGCAGGAGGGCGCCTCGTCCCTGTCGGGCGAGCTCAGCGGCGGTGGCGCCTCCTCGCAGGAGTCCGCCCAGGACGCGTGGCGCGCCGGCTTCCAGACCGCGAACCCCGACGTCACCGTCAACTACGACCCCGTCGGCTCCGGCGGCGGCCGCACCGGCTTCACCGACGGCTCGTACGCCTTCGCGGGCTCCGACGCCGCGCTGGACGAGGACGAGATGAAGGCGGCCGAGGCCCAGTGCGGCGAGGGCGGCGTCATCGAGTTCCCGGGCTACGTCAGCCCGATCGCCGTGGCCTTCAACCTCGAGGGCGTCGACTCGCTGAACCTCAAGCCCGAGGTCATCGCGAACATCTTCTCCGGCAAGATCACGAGCTGGGACGACGAGGCGATCGCCGCCGACAACCCGGACGCCGAGCTGCCGGCCACCGCGATCACCGTGGTGCACCGCTCGGACGACTCGGGCACTACCGAGAACTTCCAGGCCTACCTGTCCGAGGCGGCCCCGGACGCCTGGGACCACGAGCCCGAGGGTGTCTGGCCGATCGAGGGCCAGGAGTCGGCGCAGGGCACCTCCGGCGTGGTCGCGGCCGCGCAGTCCGGCGAGGGCACCATCACCTACGCCGACGCCTCCCAGATCTCCGACCTGGGCACCGTGGCGGTCGGCGTGGGCGACGAGTTCGTGCCGTACAGCGCCGAGGCGGCCGCCGAGGTCGTCGCGCAGTCGCCGCGGGCCGAGGGCACCGCGGACGGCGTGTACTCGATCGAGCTGAAGCGCGACGTCGCCGGCACCTACCCGGTCGTCCTGGTCTCCTACCTCCTGGCGTGCGGCACCTACGCCGACCAGGCGCAGGCCGACCTGGTCAAGGGCTACATGTCCTACCTCGTGAGCGAGGAGGGCCAGCAGGTGGCCGCCGACGCCGCGGGCTCCGCCCCGCTGTCGGCCGACATCCGCGACGCGGTGCTGCCGTCGATCGAGGCCATCACGGCCGGCTGACCCGGTCGTCGGCCGCCGGTCGGGCCGTCGTCGAGCACCTCGACGACCCCGGCCGGCGGCCGTCACCGCCAGCACCGCACAGGCACCGCACAGGTAACGAGGAGAACGAGTGACCACCACCGTCAGCCCGCCCCGCCCGCGGGTGCCGGGCAGACCGCGCCGACGCTCGCGGACCACCGACCGCGGGTTCAACCGGGTCTTCCGCTGGATCGCCGTCGGCGCGGGCGTCCTGATCCTGGCGGTGCTGGCCGCCGTCGCGGTGTTCCTGCTGCAGCAGGCGTGGCCGGCCCTGACCGCCGGGTCGGACGAGCTGGCGGCGTCGGTGCCGCGCTACCCCGAGGACACGTCGCTGCTCGAGTACGTCGGACCGCTCGTGTTCGGCACGCTGCTCGCGGCGGCCCTCGCCCTCGCCATCGCGACCCCGGTCGCGATGGGGATCGCGCTGTTCATCTCGCACTACGCGCCGCCGCGGCTGTCCCAGGTGCTCGGGTACCTGGTCGACCTGCTGGCGGCCGTCCCGTCGGTGATCTACGGCCTGTGGGGCATCTACGTGCTCGGCCCGGCCGCGCTGCCCGTGTGGGAGTGGCTGAACTCGTGGTTCGGCTGGTTCCCCCTCTTCGCCGGGCCGGTCTCGCCGACGTCCCGCGTCCTCGCGACCGTGTCCGTGGTGCTCGCGGTGATGATCCTGCCGATCATCACGGCCGTCGCCCGCGAGGTCTTCCTGCAGACGCCGAAGCTCCACGAGGAGGCGGCGCTCGCGCTCGGCGCGACCCGCTGGGAGATGGTCCGCACGGCGGTGCTGCCCTTCGGCCGCTCGGGCGTCATCTCGGCCGCGATGCTCGGCCTGGGCCGCGCGCTCGGCGAGACGATGGCGGTCCTGATGATCCTGTCGCCCGGGTTCCTGTACTCGTTCAGGATCCTCGACGCCTCGCAGCAGCAGACGATCGCCGCGTACATCGCGCTCGACTTCCCGGAGGCGAGCGGGCTCGCCGTGAACACGCTGATCGCCACCGGCCTCGTGCTGTTCGTCATCACGCTGGCCGTCAACATGGCCGCGCGCGCGATCGTGGCGCGCCGCAAGGACTTCTCGGGGGCCAACTGATGAGCACCACCACCGTCGACCCCACGGGCCCCGCCGACGCCACGGCCCGCACCCGGGCCGCGCTGACCGGCGCCGACGGCGCCCGGCGCCGCAAGGACCGCACGATGACGGTGCTGATCTGGGCGGCGTTCGTCGTGGCCATGGCGCCGCTCGTGTCGCTGATCTGGACGGTGCTGAGCAACGGCGCCGGCCGCATCAGCATGGACTTCCTCACGCTGTCGATGCGCAACATCTTCGGCGGCGACCCGAGCGGCGGCATCTACCACGCCATCGCGGGCACGCTGATCATCACGGCCCTGGCCACGGTGATCTCGGTGCCGATCGGCCTGCTCACCGCGATCTACCTCGTCGAGTACGGCAAGGGCGCGCTGGCCCGCGCGGTCACGTTCTTCATCGACGTGATGACCGGCATCCCGTCGATCGTCGCCGGCCTGTTCGCCGTCTCCCTGTTCACCCTGATCCTGGGGCCGGGCGTGCGGATGGGCATCATCGGTGCGGTCGCGCTGTCGGTGCTGATGATCCCCGTCGTGGTGCGCTCGTGCGAGGAGATGCTCAAGCTCGTGCCGCACGAGCTGCGCGAGGCCTCCTACGCGCTGGGCGTGCCCAAGTGGCTGACGATCGTCAAGGTCGTGCTGCGCACCTCGGTGGCGGGGCTCACCACGGGCATCCTGCTCGCCGTCGCCCGCGTCATCGGCGAGACGGCGCCGCTGCTCGTCACCGTCGGCGTCACCGACTCGATCAACTTCGACCCGTTCGAGGGCCGCATGATGACCCTGCCGGTCTTCGCCTACCGCCAGTACAGCCAGGGCCTGGCCACCTGCCCGGGCGGCGAGTCCGCCTCCTGCGTGGCGGACATCGCGATCCAGAACGCGTGGGGCGCGGCCCTCGTGCTGATCGTCCTGGTGCTCGCCCTCAACCTCGTCGGCCGGCTGGTGAACCGCTGGTTCTCCCCGAAGCTGCGCTGACGCGCAGCCCCGCCCGCCGCAGCCCCAGCGTTCAGAAAGAGACACCACGATGGCACAGCGCATCGACGTGAAGGACCTCAACATCTACTACGGCGACTTCCTCGCCGTGCAGGACGTGTCGATGACGATCGACCCGAAGTCGGTGACGGCGTTCATCGGCCCCTCCGGGTGCGGCAAGTCGACCTTCCTGCGCACGCTCAACCGGATGCACGAGGTGATCCCCGGCGCCCGCGTGGAGGGCACCGTGGAGATGGAGGGCGTCGACCTGTACGGCGACGACATCGACCCGGTGGCCGTGCGCCGCAACGTGGGGATGGTCTTCCAGCGTCCCAACCCGTTCCCGACCATGTCGATCCGCGACAACGTGCTCGCCGGCGTGCGGCTGAACAACCGGCGCATCAGCAAGGCGGACGCCGAGGAACTGGTCGAGGGCTCGCTGCGCGGCGCCAACCTGTGGAACGAGGTCAAGGACCGCCTCGACCGACCGGGCTCCGGCCTGTCCGGCGGGCAGCAGCAGCGCCTGTGCATCGCGCGCGCCATCGCGGTGAAGCCGCAGGTGCTGCTGATGGACGAGCCGTGCTCCGCCCTCGACCCCATCTCGACGCTCGCGATCGAGGACCTCATCGGCGAGCTGAAGCAGGACTACACGATCGTCATCGTGACCCACAACATGCAGCAGGCGGCGCGCGTCAGCGACCGGACGGCGTTCTTCAACATCGCCGGCACGGGCAAGCCCGGCCGCCTCATCGAGATGAACGAGACGTCGACGATCTTCTCCACGCCCTCCGAGCAGGCCACCGAGGACTACGTCTCCGGCCGCTTCGGGTGACCCGCCGCTGACGGGCAGGGGCGACGAAGGGGCGGGCCGCAGCAGGTGCTGCGGCCCGCCCCTTCGTGCGGGTCGTGCGGGTCAGACGCCCGTGGTGCTCGGCACCCAGGCCTCGTACTCGGGGAGCGTGCCGTCCATGACGGGCAGGAAGAAGTCCTCGTCCACGCCGGCGCCGGACAGCGTCGCGTCGAGGTCGCCGCCCGGCTGCGCGGCGACGGCACCGATCTGCGCGTCCACGGCCTGCTCGCCCTGCTGGTCGGCGCTCAGGTACACGGTCTGGCCGGCGGGCACCGTGAGCGAGATCGGCTCGGCGCCCTCGGCGGCGAGCACGAAGTCGACGTCCTCGGCCGAGCCGTTGGCGAGCGCGCCGAGCACGGCGCCGGGCTCGCCCTCGCCCTCGGAGACGACCATGAGGTTGATGCCGCGCACCTGGTCGGTGAGGTTCACGCGCGCGCCGTCCGACGGGGCGTAGGGCTTGGTGGTGATCGTGGGGGAGCAGGCGGCCAGCAGCAGGGCGCCCGCCATGACGCTGGCGGCGGCGACGAGGCGTGCGGGGCGGGCGGAGCGGGACACGAGCTCTCCTTCGAAGGCGTCGGCTCGCGGGCGCGGGTGGCCGCGCGGGCGCGGGGCATCAGGGTTCCCCCACGTCAGGCGGGGAAGGTGCGGGCCCGGCGGGGGCCCGCCGACATCCTAACGATGCCGGGCGCGGGCTGCGTCCATGATTGCGCTTCCAGGTCTCTGACCTGCGCAAACGTGTTCGTCACAGGACCCTGGAGAGGCCGCGGGACCGGGGAGTGTCGGCCTCCCCGTGATAAGATCGTCGACTGGGAAAGGGGACATCTGCAGATGACGTTCACAGTAGGCGAGACGGTTGTCTACCCGCATCACGGCGCCGCGCTGATCGAGGAGATCAAGACGCGCAAGATCCGTGGCGAGGAGAAGATGTACCTCAAGCTCAAGGTTGCCCAGGGCGACCTGACCATCGAGGTCCCGGCGGAGAACGTCGACCTCGTGGGTGTGCGCGACGTGGTCGACCAGCAGGGGCTGGACCGCGTCTTCGAGGTGCTGCGCGCGCCCTACACGGAGGAGCCGACCAACTGGTCGCGCCGGTACAAGGCGAACCTCGAGAAGCTCGCGTCCGGCGACGTGATCAAGGTCGGCGAGGTCGTGCGCGACCTGTCGCGCCGTGACGCGGACCGCGGCCTCTCGGCGGGCGAGAAGCGCATGCTCGCCAAGGCTCGCCAGATCCTCGAGTCCGAGGTCGCCCTGGCCGAGGGTGTCGACGAGGAGAAGGCCGGCGCCATCATCGACGAGGTCCTCGCCTCCTGAGGCTCCCGTCACGAGCGCTGCACGACGGCGACCCGCGGCTCCGGCCGCGGGTCGCCGTCGTCGTTCCGGTACCGTGACGCCGTGACGACGCTCGCGATCCTCACCGCCGCGGGGTCGGGCACCCGCCTCGGCCGGGATCTTCCGAAGGCCCTGGTCGCCCTGGAGGGCTTCCCCCTCGTGGTGCACGCCGCCCGCCGCCTCGCCGCCTCGGGCGTCGTCGACTCCCTGGTCGTCACCTGCCCTGCCGGCCTCGACGCCGCGGTGCGCGACGTCGTCGCGCAGGACCCGCACGTGGACGTGCCGGTCCGCGTGGTCGAGGGGGGTGCCACCCGGCAGGCCTCCGTCGCCGCCGGCCTTGCGCTCGCCGGCCCGGACGACGACGTGGTCCTCGTGCACGACGCCGCCCGGCCGCTCGCCCCGCCGCGCCTGGTGCGCCGCGTCGTCGAGGCCGTCCGCGCCGGCCACGGCGCCGTCGTGCCGGGGCTGCCCGTCACCGACACCGTCAAGCGGGTCGCGCCGGCGTCGTCCGCCGGCGGGGCGGGCGTCGAGCGGGTCGTCGAGACGCCGGACCGCGCGGCGCTGCGCGCGGTGCAGACGCCGCAGGGCTTCGACCGCGCCCTCCTGGAGCGCGCGCACGCGCGGGGCGCGAGCCGCGCGACGGCCGAGGGGCTGGCGGCCACGGACGACGCGGGGCTGGTCGAGGCGCTCGGCGAGACCGCCTACGTCGTCGGCGGCGAGGAGACGGCCATGAAGATCACCACCGAGCGCGACCTGCAGGTGGCCGCGCTGCTGCTGGAGGAGGAGTCGTGACCCCGGCGTACCAGGGGCTGCCGCGCACCGGGCTCGGCGTCGACGTCCACGCCTACGCCCCCGCAGGGTCCGACCGCGACCTGTGGCTCGGGGGCCTGCGCTGGCCGGGGGAGCGGCCGCTCGCCGGGCACTCGGACGCCGACGTCGCGGCGCACGCGGCCGCCGACGCCCTCTTCTCCGCCGCGGGCATCGGCGACCTCGGCACCCACTTCGGCACCAGCGAGCCCGAGTGGGCCGGGGCCGCGGGGACCACGCTGCTCGCCGAGGCCGCGCGCCGGGTCCGGGAGGCCGGGTTCGAGATCGGGAACGTCGCCGTGCAGGTGGTCGGCAACCGGCCGAAGGTCGGCCCGCGCCGCGCCGAGGCCGAGGCGGCGCTCTCCGCCGCGGCCGGCGCGCCCGTCTCCCTGAGCGCCACCACGACCGACGGCCTGGGGCTCACCGGCCGGGGCGAGGGAGTCGCGGCGATCGCCACGGCGCTCGTGGTCGCGGTCGGCTGATTCGTCCGTCGGTCCTCGGCCGAGGACGGCGGCGCTCACTGCTGCAGCCGCGGGTCCTGCGACGGGTCGGCGTACGGCTCCGGGCAGCCCCGCTCGACGGCGTCCGGCCGCAGCTCGACGTGCCACGGCTCGTTCGCGTACACCCGGCACAGCCCGTACGCGGCGCCGTGCTCCCCGACCCACTGGCTGCCGCCCGTCTGCTGCAGGTCGACGGCGTCGCCGGTGACGTGCGACGACGTGTCGGCCGACGCCACCCAGCGGGCCGCCTCGGCCGCGGACCCGTACTGGGCGACCGCCTCGCGCAGCAGCCGGTCCTGGTAGGCCGCGGAGCGCCAGCCGCTGTTGACGAAGAGCGTGACGCCGTCGTGCTCGGCGTCGGCCGCGGCGGCCTGGAGGGCCGCGAGGAGCGCGGGGTCGAGGTTCGCCAGGGCCGGGAGGTCGTCGTCGAGCACGGTGGTGCCGTCGGGGACATGGCCCGCGGCCTCGCCGTCGCGCGCGCCGCGGTCCGGACGGTCCGCGGGGGCCTTCGCCGGCGCGGCCGACGTCGTCGTGCGCGGCGGCGGGGTCGCCTGGCAGGCTGCGAGCCCGACCGCCGCGGCGGCGGCCACGGCGAGGGCGAGCAACGGGCGGAGGGCGTGTCGGTGGTGGCGCATGCCACCAGTCGAGCCGGGTCCGTGTTGCCCGGGCGTATGCGCTCCTCGATACGCGGACGATAGGCGCCGCTCCGTAGCATCGAGGCATGCGTGTGCTGATCGTCGAGGACGAGCCGTACCTGGCCCAGGCCGTCCGCGACGGCCTGCGACTGGAGGCGATCGCCGCCGACGTCGCGGGCGACGGCGACACCGCCCTCGAGCTGCTGAGCGTGAACGCCTACGACGTCGCCGTGCTCGACCGCGACATCCCGGGCCCGTCCGGGGACGACGTCGCCGCGAGCATCGTCGCGTCCGGGAGCGGCACGCCCATCCTCATGCTCACGGCCGCGGACCGGATCGACGACAAGGCCACCGGGTTCGAGCTCGGCGCCGACGACTACCTCACGAAGCCGTTCGCGATGCGGGAGCTCGTGCTGCGCCTGCGGGCGCTCGACCGGCGGCGCGCGCACAGTCGGCCGCCGGTACGCGAGCTCGCGGGCCTGCGCGTGGACCCGTTCCGCCGCGAGGTCTACCGCGACGGGCGGTACGTCGCGCTCACTCGCAAGCAGTTCGCCGTGCTGGAGGTGCTGGTCGCGGCCGACGGCGGCGTCGTCAGCGCGGAGGAGCTGCTGGAGCGGGCGTGGGACGAGAACGCCGACCCCTTCACCAACGCCGTGCGCATCACGGTGTCGGCGCTGCGCAAGCGGCTGGGCGAGCCGTGGGTGATCGCCACGGTGCCCGGCGTCGGCTACCGCATCGCGGACGGACCGGACGGGGACGCCCGTGGCTAGGAGCCCCGGCCCGAGCGTCCGGCTCAAGCTCACGCTCAGCTACGCCGGGTTCCTCGTGCTGGCGGGCGCGCTGCTGCTCGCCGTGGTGTGGGTCTTCCTGCTGCGGTACGTGCCGGACACGATCATCGTCGACGTCGCCCCGTCCCGGCCCGGGCCCGGGCAGTTCGTCCCCAACCGCTCCGACCTCGAGCGGGCGTTCGCCCCGCGGGTGGCCTGGGCGATGGTGTTCCTCCTGGTGTTCGGCCTCGTGGGCGGGTGGTTCCTCGCCGGCCGGATGCTCGCCCCGCTGGACCGCATCACCGACGCGACGCGGCGGGCCGCGGAGGGGTCGCTGTCCCACCGGATCAGCCTCCCGGGCCGGCAGGACGAGTTCCGCGAGCTGGCGGACGCGTTCGACGCGATGCTGGCCCGGCTCGAGGCGCAGGTCGCCGAGCAGCAACGGTTCGCGGCGAACGCCTCCCACGAGCTGCGCACCCCGCTCGCGGTGACCCGGACGCTGCTGGAGGTCGGCGCCCAGGACCCGGACCGGGACACCGACGAGCTCCTGCGGCGGCTCGAGGCCGTCAACGCGCGCGCGATCGACCTCACCGAGGCGCTGCTGCTGCTCAGCCGCGCGGACCGGGGGACGTTCGCTCGGGAGCGCGTCGACCTGTCCCTCGTCGCGGAGGAGACGGCGGAGACGCTGCTGCCGCTCGCGGACGCGCGCTCCGTGGAGGTGAGCGTCGCGGGCGGGGCCGCCGCCGCGGTCGGGTCGCACGCGCTGCTGCTCCAGCTCGCCACGAACCTCGTGCACAACGCGATCGTGCACAACCTGCCCGCAGGCGGCACGGTGCGGGTGGCCACGGGGGTGCGCGGCGACGACGTCGTGCTCACGGTGGAGAACACCGGGGACGCGCTCGACCCGCGCCTCGTGCCGACCCTCGTCGAGCCGTTCCAGCGCGGCGGCGGGCGCACGCACGGGGAGCACGCGGGCGTGGGCCTGGGCCTCGCGATCGTGCGCAGCATCGCCGAGGCGCACCACGGCACCCTCGCGCTCGCCGCCCTGGGCGACGGCGGCCTGCGCGCCACCGTGCGGCTCCCGGGGGAGCGGTCCGCGCCGCCGGCGTGGTGGCCCTCCGGCCAGACCGACAGCTAGTCGGTGCTGCCGAGGACGGTGTCGGTGTACGCGTTGCGGAAGACGCCGTCGGGGTCGACGGCGGCGCGGACGCGGGCGACGTCCGCCAGGGGGTAGTGGTCGGCCAGGTGCTCCGCCGTGCGGGTATGCATCTTGCCCCAGTGCGGGCGCCCGCCCGCGGCGGTGAAGATCTGCTCGGCCGCGCTGAAGTACCGCTGGTACGGCATCGGCGCGTACTGGTGCACCGCGACGTACGCCGTCTCCCGACGGTGCGCCGTCGAGAGCCAGACGTCGTCGGCGGCGGCGAACCGCACCTCCACCGGGAAGGGGACGGGCTCGCCGGACGCGCGCAGCCAGGCGTCGAGCTCGTCGAGCACGTCGCGCAGCGCGGTGCGGGGCAGCGCGTACTCCATCTCGACGAACCGCACGCGGCGCCGCGTGACGAAGACGTCGGCCGACGGCGCCACGTACGTCTTGGCGCCCAGCGCCCGCGCGCTCACCGCGTTGAGGCGGGGGACGAGGCCGGGGGCGGCGAGCGCGAGGCGGTTCACCACCCCGAAGGCGCCGTTGGACAGCACCTCGTCGTCCAGGAGCGTGCGGGCCCGGGCACCGGCGGTGCGCACGGTGCCGAGGCCGCCCGCACGGGCGGCGGCCCACGCCTCGACCTCCTCGGCCGTCGCGCGGTTGTTCCGCTTCGTCAGGGCCCGGCGGGTGCCGGGGAACCAGTAGAACTCCGCGTGGTCGTTGCCGTCGACGTACTCGTCGAGCTGCTCCAGCACGCGGTCCAGCGGCCACGGCTCCTCCTGCGCGCGCAGCCAGAACGCCGGCACCACCTCGAGCGTGACGGCGGACAGCACGCCCGCGACGCCGAGGCCCAGCCGCGCCACCTCGAACAGCTCGCGCTCGGGCGAGCCCGGCGCCGCGGCGTCCGACGCCGACCGGACCACGCCGTCGCCCCCGACCACGCGGACGCCGCGCACCTGCGTCGCGAGGCCGCCCAGCCGCGCGCCGGTGCCGTGCGTGCCGGTCGAGATCGCGCCCGCGACGGACTGCCGGTCGATGTCGCCGAGGTTGCGCATCGCCAGGCCGAGCGCCGCGAGCAGGCGGTTGAGGTGGTGCAGCCGGGTGCCCGCCCGGACGGTGACGAGCGACGTGCCGTCGGGCTGGGGGGCCACGGCCTCGATCCCGCCGAGGTGGTCGAGGCCCAGGTGCACGCCGTCGGTCACGGCCGCGGCGGTGAACGAGTGGCCCGCGCCCATGGCACGCACGCGCAGCCCGTCGGCGGCGGCCTTCGCGACGACGGTGCCCAGCTCGCCCTCGTCGCGCGGGGCGACGCGGCGCGCGGGCTGCCACGAGTGCGTGCCGCCCCACGTGCGCAGCGGTGCGGCGGGGGAGGTGGGGGCCGGTTCACGGGCGACGGTGCTCGAGCTCACGCGGCACACTCTGCCACGGTCGGCGGCCCCGGCGGATCCCCCTGAGGGTGGATCGTCGGCGGCCCCTCGGCCCGCCCGACGGATCACCCGCGGGGTCACCCCGCCGACCGTCCGACGACGCCCCGCGCCCGGTGTAGCGTGCGGTCATGACCCAGACGGAGCGGCTGGCCCGCGCCACCGCGCACCTGCCGGCTCCCGTGGCCGTGGTCGACCTCGACGCCTTCGACGCCAACGCCGCCGACCTGCGCCGCCGCGCCCGCGGCGTCCCCGTGCGGGTGGCCAGCAAGTCCGTGCGGGTGCGCTCCCTGGTGACCCGGGCGCTCGACGCCGGGTTCCAGGGAGTCATGGCGTTCTCCCTGGCCGAGGCGCTGTGGCTCGTGCAGGAGGGCGCGCGCGACGTGCTCGTCGGCTACCCCACCGTGGACCGGGACGCGCTCGCCCGGCTTGCCGCCGACGTCCGCGCGCGCCGCGAGGTCACGCTCATGGCCGACGACGCCGCCCAGCTCGCGCTGCTGGACTCCGCCCTGTCGTCCGCCGCGGTGCCGGCCGGGACGGGCGACCTGCCCGACGTCGCGGTCTGCCTCGACGTCGACGCGTCGCTGCGGCTCGACGCGGGCCCCCTGCACGTGCACCTGGGCACGCGGCGCTCGCCGCTGCGCACCCCGGGCGACGTCGCCGCGCTCGCCCGCCGCGTCGAGGCGCTGCCCGGCGCCCGGCTGCGCGGCCTTATGTTCTACGAGGCGCAGGTCGCCGGGCTGCCCGACACCAACCCCGCCGTCCGGCTGGTCAAGAAGCTGTCGGTGGCGGAGCTGTACGGCCGCCGCACGGCCGTCGTCGAGGCCGTGCGCGCCGCCGTCGCGCACGACGTGGAGCTGGTGAACTCCGGCGGCACGGGCTCGCTCGAGACGTCGTCGGCCGGACCCACCGTCACCGAGGTGACCGCGGGCTCCGGGCTGTTCGTCCCCGGCCTGTTCGACGGCTACCGCTCCTTCGACCCGCGGCCCGCCGCGTTCTTCGGGCTCGACGTCGCGCGCGTGCCCGCCCCGGGCTGGGCGACCGCGTTCGGCGGCGGGTACGTGGCGTCCGGGCCGGCGGGGCGCTCGCGGCTGCCGCGGGTCGCGACGCCCGGCTGGTCGCTCACGGGGACCGAGGGCGCGGGGGAGGTCATGACGCCGCTGCGCCGGCGGCGCGGCGCGCCGCCGCTCGCCGTCGGGGACCGCGTGTGGCTGCGGCACGCCAAGGCGGGCGAGCTCATGGAGCGGTTCGACGTCGTCCACCTGGTGCGCGGCGACGAGATCGTCGAGTCGGTCCCCACGTACCGCGGCGAGGGTCGCACCTTCGGCTGAGGCGAAGCTGCAGCGCAGGGTGGGGGCCGAGGCACGCGGGACCCGCTCGGAGCGGAAGCGCAGACTCGGCCGACGTGCGGCTCGGGCTGAGGGGCCGGCCGGTACGCTGGACCGGTGAGCCTGCACCTGTACGACACCGCGACGCGCGACGTGCGCGCCTTCGTCCCCCTGAACCCGGGCGAGGTCGGTATCTACCTGTGTGGCGCCACCGTGCAGGCCCCGCCCCACATCGGCCACCTCCGCCCGGTCATCGCGTTCGACGTGCTGCGGCGCTGGCTGGAGCGCTCGGGCCTGCGGGTCACGCTGATCCGCAACGTCACCGACATCGAGGACAAGATCCTCGCCAAGGCCGCCGCGGCCGGTGTCCCCTGGTGGGCGCACGCCGCGACGCACGAGCGGATGTTCACGCGCGCCTACGACGCGCTCGGCGTCATCCCGCCCACCTACGAGCCGCGGGCCACCGGCCACGTGCCCGACATGGCGGAGCTCATGCAGCGGCTCGTCGACCGCGGGCACGCGTACTCGACCGGGCCGGGCGACGTCTGGTTCGACGTGCGGTCGTGGCCCGCGTACGGCGAGCTGACCCGGCAGCGGCTCGAGGACCTCAACCCCGAGCCCACCGGCGACGACGTCGCGGCGTCCGCCAAGCGCGACCCGCACGACTTCGCGCTGTGGAAGGCGCCCAAGCCGGGCGAGCCGGAGACGGCGTCCTGGGACACGGCGTTCGGCCGGGGCCGGCCGGGCTGGCACCTCGAGTGCTCCGCCATGGCTCGCCGCTACCTGGGCGACGCGTTCGACATCCACGGCGGCGGCCTCGACCTGCGGTTCCCGCACCACGAGAACGAGCAGGCGCAGTCCCGCGCGGCCGGGTACGGCTTC
This sequence comes from Isoptericola variabilis, assembly GCF_050311655.1. Lineage (GTDB taxonomy): Bacteria > Actinomycetota > Actinomycetes > Actinomycetales > Cellulomonadaceae > Isoptericola > Isoptericola variabilis. The sequence continues at coordinate 43,569 of NZ_JBNOZM010000006.1, read as the reverse complement.
GCACAGCGCTGGATGCACTGCGCGTGGGTCACCCAGCAGGGCGTCAAGATGAGCAAGTCGCTGGGCAACGGGCTGCTGGTGAGCGAGCTGCTCGCCCAGGCCCCCGCGCCCGTGATCCGCTACGCCCTCGCGGCGGTGCAGTACCGCTCGATGCTCGAGTGGTCGCCCGACACCCTCGACGAGGCCCGCACCACCTGGGAGCGGCTGTCCGGCTTCGTGGACCGCGCCACCGAGCGGGTCGGCGCCGTGCCCGCGGAGGAGGTCGCCAAGGCCGAGCTCCCGGCGGGGTTCGTCGAGGCGATGGACGACGACCTCAACGTGCCCGCCGCGCTCGCCGTCGTGCACGAGCACCTGCGCGCCGGCAACAGCGCGCTGGCCTCGCGCGACGACGCCGCGGCGCGGGCCGAGCTCGTCGCCCTGCGCGGCATGCTCGACGTCCTGGGCCTCGACCCGCACGACCCGCAGTGGGCCGCCGGCTCCGACGACTCCGCGGCGCGCGCCGCGCTCGAGTCGCTCGTCGCCGCCGAGCTCGACGCGCGGGTCGCCGCGCGCGCCGCGAAGGACTGGGCCACGAGCGACGCCATCCGCGACCGCCTCGCGGCCGCCGGCGTCGTCGTCCAGGACTCCGCCGAGGGCGCCCGCTGGACGCTGACCGACTGACCCGCTCGACCACCTGAGCTCCACACCTGAGAAGAGACACCATGGCAGGCAACACCCGACGTCCCGGCGCCGTCCGCAAGCCCGGCAGCAAGAAGGGCGCGCAGGTCGGCACCGGCGGGCACAGCCGCAAGGCGCTCGAGGGCAAGGGCCCGACGCCGAAGGCCGAGGACCGCACCTACCACCCGGCGCACAAGCGCAAGGTGGCGGCGGAGAAGCGGCAGGCCGCGCAGTCGCAGAAGGGCGCCAGCAAGGGCGTCGTGCGGGGCACCCGCCGCCCGACCGGCGGCGCCGAGGTGGTCGCGGGCCGCAACGCCGTGCTGGAGGCGCTGCGCACCGACGTGCCCGTCACCGCGGTGCACCTCGCCGCGCGCATCGACCACGACGACCGCACGCGGGAGATCCTCGAGCTCGCCTCGACCCGGTCCGTGCAGCTCCTCGAGGTGAGCCGCACCGAGCTGGACCACCTCACCGAGGGGTCCGTGCACCAGGGCGTCGCCGCGCAGGTGCCGCCGTACGACTACGCGGACGTCGAGGACCTGCTCGACGCCGCCGCGGAGGCGGGGCAGCCGCCGCTGATCGTCGCGCTCGACGGCATCACCGACCCCCGCAACCTCGGCGCCGTGCTCCGGTCCGCCGGGGCGTTCGGCGCGCACGGCGTCGTCGTGCCGTCGCGGCGCTCGGCCGGCGTCACCGCGTCGGCGTGGAAGGTGTCGGCCGGCGCCGCCGCGCGCGTGCCCGTGGCCAAGGTGACCAACCTGGCGCGCACGCTCGCCGACCTGAAGAAGTCCGGGGCGTTCGTCGTCGGGCTCGACGCCGGCGGCGACACCTCCGTGCGCGACCTCGCGTTCGCCACCGACCCGCTGGTGCTCGTCGTCGGCTCCGAGGGCCACGGCCTCTCGCGCCTGGTGCGCGAGACCTGCGACGCCGTCGCGTCCATCCCCATCTCGTCCGACGTCGAGTCGCTCAACGCCGGCGTCGCCGCGGGGATCACGCTCTACGAGGTGGCCCAGGCCCGTCGCGCCGCCACCGAGTGACGAGGTAGCCCACCCACGGCCGAGGGTTCGCGTCAGGTCGAGAGGTGGAAGTGGTCGTCCTCGGGGGCGGCGTCGGGGCCGGCGTCCATGTCCACGATGTCGACGTCGCCCTCGCGGTCCGGCTCGCCCGGCGGCAGGCCGAGGATCGCCTTCTCGTCCCGCCGGTGGCGCAGCACGTTCTCCACGTAGGACGCGGTGGCCTCGGGCATGGGGATGTCGCGCCCCGCCTGCTCGGAGATGAACCAGCGGTGGTCGAGGATCTCGTGGAACAGCTGCGCCGGCTCGAGCTTGCGCCGCAGCTCGCGCGGGACGGCACGGATGGTCGGCTGGAAGACGTTCTGCGACCAGTCGTGCGCGACCAGCTGCGGGTCGTCCTCCTGGCGGTCCGTGGCGGCCACGTAGGAGTCGAGGTCGTTGAGGAGCCGGCGGGCCTGGTTGTCCTGGACGTCCAGGCCGGTGAGGCGGAACAGGCGGCGCGAGTGGTGCCCGGCGTCGACCACCTGGGGCTGGATGCGCACGGTGGTGCCGTCGATGTCCGTGGTGATGGACAGCTCGCCGACGTCGAATCCCAGGTCGTTGAGCTGCTCGATGCGCGCCGCGACCCGCCAGCGCTCGTCCGAGCCGAACGACTCGACGCCCGTGAGCGCCTCCCACAGCTCCGCGTACCGGGACAGGAGGGCGTCGCCGATCGCGATGGCGTCGACCTCCTCGTCGAGCAGCTCGCCCGCCTCGAGGTCGAACAGCTCGCCGATGATGTTGGTGCGCGCCAGGTCGACGTCGTACTCGCGCTGCCCCCGGGTCAGCTCGCGGTGCAGGTCGCCGGTCTCGGCGTCCACGAGGTAGGCGGCGAACTGGTGCGCGTCGCGCCGGAACAGCGTGTTCGACAGCGACACGTCGCCCCAGTAGAAGCCGACGAGGTGGACCCGCACCAGCAGGACGGCCAGCGCGTCGATGAGGCGCGCGGCGGTGTCGGGGCGCAGGGCCTGGCTGAACACGGCCCGGTAGGGGAGCGAGAACGCGAGGTGCTCCGTGACGAGGGCGGCCTCGAGCGGCTCGCCGTCGTCGTCCCGCCGTCCCGTGACGACGCCCACGGGGCGCACGGCGGGGATCTCGAGCTTGCGCAGCTGGCGCAGCAGGTCGTACTCGCGGAACGCCACCGACTCGCTGATCTCCTTGATCGCGAGCACGCGCCCGTCGAGGCGCACGAACCGCACGACGTGCCGCGAGATGCCTCGGGGTAGGGCGGCGAGCACGTCGGCGGGCCAGTCGACCAGGGGGGTGCGCCACGGCAGGTCGAGCAGCGCGGAGTCCGGCGTCGCCGAGGTGATCTGCAGCTGTTCCACGTCGCTCCATACGTTGTGGGTGGGCTCGTGGCCCCCGTGCGAGCCGTGAGCGGGCCACGAGCCCATCCACCACTCTCAGGCTCGTCAGGGTACGCGACGAGGGGCGGGCCCGGCAGCAGCCGGACCCGCCCCTCGGGCGGTGCTCTGACTCAGACCTGGGTCAGTTGAGGCGGTTGCCCGTCGCGGCCGAGAAGAGGTGCGACTGACCCGGCTTGATCGTCACGTGGATCGTATCGCCCTTCATGGGGACGTTGCGCGGGTCGATGCGCACGATCACCTGGTTGTCGCCGGCGCCCGAGCGGACCTCGGCCTCCTCGGCGGCGGGGCCGACGAGCGTGCCGTAGACGAAGGCGTCCGAGCCGAGCTCCTCGACGAGGTTCACGAGCACGGGCATCGCGTTCTCGGTGCTGTCCGAGACCACCTCGAGCGCCTCGGGGCGGAAACCGATGGTGATCTTGCCGCCGTCGGCGTCGGTGAGCTGCTCCACGGTCGACCGCTCCAGCGGCACGCGGGCGGCGCCCACGTGGGCCACGCCGTTGTCGACCTTGAAGGTGGCGATGTTCATCGCCGGCGAGCCGATGAAGCCCGCGACGAAGACGTTGGCCGGGGTGTCGTACATCTCGCGCGGCGTGCCGACCTGCTGCAGCAGGCCGCCCTTGAGCACCGCGATGCGGTCGCCCATGGTGAGCGCCTCGGTCTGGTCGTGCGTCACGTAGACGGTCGTGACGCCGAGGCGGCGCTGCAGCGACGCGATCTGCGTACGGGTCTGGACGCGGAGCTTGGCGTCGAGGTTCGACAGCGGCTCGTCCATGAGGAACACCTGCGGCTGGCGCACGATCGCGCGGCCCATGGCGACACGCTGACGCTGACCACCGGAGAGCGCCTTCGGCTTGCGGTCGAGGTACTCGGTGAGGTCGAGGATCTTGGCGGCCTCCTCGACGCGCTGGCGGATCTCGGCCTTGGGGGTGCCGGCGATCTTCAGCGCGAAGCCCATGTTGTCCGCCACCGACATGTGCGGGTACAGCGCGTAGTTCTGGAACACCATCGCGATGTCGCGGTCCTTCGGCTGGACGTCCGTGACGTCGCGGTCGCCGATGAGGATGCTGCCGCCGTTCACGTCCTCCAGGCCGGCGAGCATGCGCAGCGAGGTGGACTTGCCGCAGCCCGAGGGGCCGACGAGGACGAGGAACTCGCCGTCCTCGACGTGCAGGTTGAGCTGGTCGACCGCGGGGCGCTCCGTGCCCGGGTAGATCCGCGTCGCGTGGTCGAAAGTGACCGTAGCCATGGTTGCAATCCCTCCACCGGCAGGTACGTGCCGGACGATCCGTTGTGGGTGGGTGCCGTTGCTTTCACGCTGCCGTGTCGGCGGTGACACATTCTGTTGTCCCGGCGCTCCGGGCCTCGGCCGGACGGCCTCGGATCCGGTGCGCCGGGACGATCGTACATGCCCCGGGCGTGAGTTCCGACACAGCCCAGGTCAGGGCCTCGGCGGTGCTCGGAAAGGGCTGTCCGTCAGCCCTCGTGCGGGTCCTCGTGCGCCTGGTCGAGCGCGTCCGCGAGACGCTCAAGGAGCGCGGCCAGCGCGTCCGCGTCCGCCACGCGCTCGGTCGCGAGCGTCGGCCCGGGCCCCACCTTGACGCCCAGGTCGTCCGGCCCGAGCACCTCGAAGGCGCGCTCATCGGTGGTGTCGTCGCCGGCGTAGAGCACGAGCCCGCGGAGCCGGTCGTCGCCCTCCTCCAGCTCCTCGCGCAGCCGCTCGACGGCGATCCCCTTGGACGTGGGCAGGACGGCGATCTCCACCACGTCCTTGCCGTGCATGGCGTGCAGGCCGAGCCGGGCGGCCACGGCGTCGGCGTCGGCCGCGGCGGCCCGGGCGTCGTCCGGCCCGCTCAGCCGGGTGTGCAGGACGGCGGCGCTCGGCTTGTCCTGCACCCACGCGCCGCGCCGGCCGTCGACCGCGTCCTGCAGGCCCTCGCGCAGCCGCTCCAGGGTCTCGGCCTGCGCGTCGGTGAGGCGCAGCGGCACGGCGTCGACGCCGTGCGCGGTCACCCTGCCGGTCTCCGCGCCGTGGCTCCCCACCAGGTAGGTGCCGGCCGGCACGCCCGACCGGGCGGCCAGGTCCGTGAGGTTGCGGCCCGAGACGAGCGCGAGCCGCAGCTCGTCGCCCCCGGGCGGCACCGGCCGGGCCGCGAGCGCGGCGAGCCGGTCCACGGCCGCCCGCGCCGCCGCCGTCATCACCGAGGCCGACGGGTCGTCGACCAGCGGGGCGAGCGTGCCGTCGAAGTCGAGCGCGACGAGGCGCGCGACCCGCGACGCCGCGGGAGCGGGACGGTCGGGGCGGTCGGGACCGTCCGGCCGGCCGGCGAACGCGAGCACCGCGGCCACGGCCGCCTCGTCCCCGCCCGGCACGGGCCCGCTCAGCTGCTGTCCCGCCACCTGAGGCTCGTTCACCCGCGGCTCGTCCGGGCCGGCATGGCGGTGAGCACGCCGAGGAACGTCTCGGACCACTTCGCGACGTCGTCCGCCATCACCTTGCGGCGCAGCCGGCGCATGCGGCGCCGCTGCTCGCGCGGGGGCATGTGCGCCGCCGCGACGATGGTGTCCTTCATCCCGTCGATGTCGTGCGGGTTGACCAGCAGGGGCCCGGGGGCGAGCTCGTCCGCCGCACCGGTGAACTCGCTCAGCACCAGCACCCCCTGCTCGTCCGAGCGCGCCGCGATGTACTCCTTCGCCACGAGGTTCATGCCGTCGCGCAGCGACGTCACGAGCATGACGTCGGCCGCCAGGTAGAGCGCGGCCATCTCGTCGGGCGGGTAGGAGTGGTGCAGGTAGTGGATCGCGGAGTGCCCGAGCTCGCCGAACTCGCCGTTGATGCGGCCCACGAGGACCTCGACGTGCTCGCGCAGGTCCTGGTAGGCCCCCACGTTCTCGCGGCTGGGGCTGGCGACCTGCACGAGCGTCGCCCCCTCGACGTCGAGCCGGCCGTCCTGCAGCAGCTCGCCGTAGGCCTTGATGCGGTGCCGGATGCCCTTGGTGTAGTCGAGGCGGTCGACGCCCAGCATCATCACCTTCGGGTCACCGAGGTCGGCCCGGATCTCCTTGGCGCGAGCCTGTACCTCGGGCTGGCGCGCCAGCGCGTCGAAGTGGTGGGAGTCGATCGAGATGGGGAACGCCGCGGCCCGCACGTGGCGGGCGGGGCGGCCGTCCTCCTCCGCGACCGTGATGATCGGCCCGCGGGTGGTGTGCTTCGTGAGGCGCCGCACGGAGCGCACGAAGTTCGAGGCGTCGCCGCCGCGCTGGAACCCGATGAGGTCCGCGCCCAGCAGCCCCTCGACGATCTGCGTGCGCCACGGCAGCTGCTGGAACAGCTCGACCGCGGGGAACGGGATGTGGTCGAAGAACCCGATGCGCAGGTCGGGCCGCAGCTCGCGGAGCATCTTGGGCACCAGCTGGAGCTGGTAGTCGTGCACCCACACGACGGCGCCCTGCGCCGCCTGCGCGGCCGCGGCCTCGGCGAACCGGCGGTTCACGCGGCGGTACGCGTCCCACCACTGCCGGTGGTACGTCGGCGGCGAGATGACGTCGTGGTAGAGCGGCCAGAGGGTGTCGTTGGAGAACCCCTCGTAGTACCTCTCGATCTCCGGCTTGCTGAGCGTGACCGGCACCAGGAGCATGCCGTCCGCCTCGAAGGGCTCGTGCTCGAGGTCGGGGGCGCCGGACCAGCCGACCCAGGCGCCGTCCGCCTCGCGCATCACGGGCTCGAGGGCCGTGACGAGGCCGCCGGGGGAGCGGTGCCAGTCCACCCCGCCGTCGGCGTCGACCGTGAAGTCGACCGGGAGCCGGTTGGCGACGACGACGAGGTCGTACCCGTCGCCCTTCCGACGATGGCTGCTTGACGAACCTTTGCCTGCCAAGGGACCTCTCTCCACGCGCTCTGCCAGGAGCCCGTCAAGGGCTCCGGAGGACATCGAGAGGACGACGTCCTCCCGGGCCAGGGTACCGACGGCGCCCGTGCCTCGCCGGGGCGGAGGCCCACGTCACCCGTTCGCGACCGGCCCTCGACCTCCCGATGACCTGCCGCGCACCCGCGCGGCACGGCGCGCCCCGGGAGGTCCGGGCGGATACGGTGTGCCCCATGGGCGAGGTCGACGCGATGCAGGTCCCGGGGCGGACCCCGGTGCCGGGCTCGTCGTCGGCCGCGCGCGACGACGGTGCAGCGGACGGCACGGCGCGGGGCGACGCGCCGTCGGGCCAGGTGTCGCGCCTCCCACGGACCCCGGATGGCGGCCTCGCCGAGGGCGCCGAGGTCGGGGGGTACACCGTCGTCCGGCCGCTCGGCAGCGGCGCGATGGGCGCCGTCTACGAGGCGGTCGACGGCGGCGGCGGCCGGGTGGCCCTCAAGGTGCTGCACGCCCACGTCGACGCCGACCCCGCCGGGCGCGAGCGGCTCCGGCGCGAGGCCGCGGCCCTGCAGCGGCTGCGGCACCCCGCCGTCGCGCAGGTGCTCGACGCGGAGCTCGAGGGCCCGTACGCGTTCGTCGTGACCGAGCTGGTGGACGGCGTCACCCTCGAGGAGGAGGTGGACGAGCGCGGCCCGCTCGACGCCGCGGACGTCTTCTCCCTCGCCGACCAGCTCGCCGCCGCCCTGGAGGCGGTGCACGACGCGGGCGTGGTGCACCGCGACCTCAAGCCGTCCAACGTGATGATCACCGCGCAGGGGCCGGTGCTCATCGACTTCGGCATCGCGCAGGGTCCGGGCGACGCCCGCACCACGTCCACCGGGTTCGTCATGGGCACGCCCGGCTACATCGCGCCCGAGCTGCTCGACGGCGGCGCGCCCGTCGCGGAGACCGACTGGTGGAGCTGGGCGGCCCTGCTGTCGTTCGCCGCCACGGGTCGCTCGCCGTTCGGCGTCCGGCCCACCGAGCTGGTGCTGCGGCGCTCGCGGGAGGGCCGGCCCGACCTGCACGGCCTGCCGGCCCGCACCGCGCGGGCGCTCGCGGGCGCGCTCCAGGCCGACCCGGCCCTGCGCTGGGGGCCCACCGAGGTGGCGCGGGCGCTGCGTCGCGACCTCGACGACGCCCTGGGCGGCGCCCCCGACCCGTGGGCCGGGCCCGACGCCACGCAGCGGATCGCGCAGTCTGCCGAGACCCAGCGGGTGGGCCTGCCCACGCAGGTCGTCGCGGCCGCGGAGGCCCCGGCGTCGTACCCCCCGACGGGCGCCGTCCCGATCGCGCCCGGCGCGCAGGGTGCGCCGCCGCCCCCGCCGCCCGTCGCGCCGGGCCGTCCCACGACGGCCCCGACACCGGCCGACGCCGACGACCCGACCCAGACGATGACCGCGTTGGAGCGCGACCGGCTGCAGGCGCAGGACGGCGCCACGCGCGCCATCCCGGTCGGCGACGTGCGCTACAAGGGCTACGACCAGCTGGTCGAGGAGCTGCCGCCCGAGCCGCCCGGCCCGTATGAGCGTCCCGTGCACCGGCGTCGCACCGGCAGCGCCGTCGCCGTCGCGCTGCCGCTGATCGCCCTCGCGGCCACCCGCCCGCTCATCGGGTTCGGCGCCCTCGTCGCGCTGGTCCTCGTGTGCCGCGCGGTGGCGACGTCGGGCGACCGGCTGCACACGCGACGCGAGCACAAGGGCGTCCGCCGCTCCGACGGGCTGGTCGGCACGCTGCTGTTCCCCTGGCACGCGTTCCTCGGGGTGCTCGGGTCGATCCCCGCGGTGCTGGTCGGCGCGTCCGCCGGGCTGCTGACCCTGCTGGCCGGCTGGTGGCTGTTCGGCGCGGGGCACCTCATCGTGCTGCCCCGCGGGGACCTCGAGGCGCGCTCCCAGGGCGGGATGAACGAGGACATCGTGTTCAACGGCGTCCTGGTGGGCGTCATGGTCGTCGCGCTCCTGGCCACGTGGTTCGGGCCGGCGGGCGGCACCGCGCGCGAGGGTGGCCGCATCATCCTCGGGAAGATCGCGCCCGGCCGCGTCGGCGCGGCCGTCATCGTCGGCGTCTGCCTCGTGCTGACGGTGATCCTCGTCGCCCCCGTGCTCTCCGACCCGACGATCGAGTGGTGGCCGCTCAGCGGGCCTCCCGAGATCCCCTGACCGGCGCGCACCCGGCGTCGGCCCGGCCGGTCGCACCCTCCCGGCGAACGCCCAGCCGTCGCGGGTAGGCTTCGCCCCGTCCGGCGCTGCCCGCGCCCTCCCGAGATCCTCGAGGACACGATGTCGACGAAGAACCCGAACATGACGAAGGCGCAGCGCCGCGAGGCAGCCCGCGCCGAGGCGCTCGCCCTGCGCGAGAAGGAGCAGCAGCGCGACCGGCGCAACCGGATCATCACCCTGTCCGTGCTGGCCGTCGCGCTCGTCGCGCTCGGCGTCGTGGTCTGGATGATCCTGCAGCAGGGCGCGAAGAAGAACGTCGACGACATCCCCCTGTCCGAGGTGACGATGCCCTCGACGGCGCAGGAGAACGGCGGCATCCCCGTCGGCGCGGACAACGCGGCCGGCACGACCAACGACGACGCGCCCGTCATCGACGTCTACCTCGACTACATGTGCCCCGTCTGCGGCCAGTTCGAGCAGACCAACGCCGGCGACATCGACTCGATGGTCGGCGCCGGCGACGCGACCGTCGTCTACCACCCCGTGTCGATCCTCGACCGTCTGTCCGCCGGCACCGACTACTCGACGCGTGCGGCGTCGGCCGCGGCCTACGTCGCCGACAAGGCCCCCGAGGCGTTCCCGGCGTTCCACGCGGCGCTGTTCACCAACCAGCCCAAGGAGAACACCGAGGGCCTGACGGACGAGCAGCTCGCGTCGTACGCCGAGGAGGCGGGGGCTCCCGCCGACGTCGCGACCGCCATCGAGGACGGCACCGCCCGCGAGACGTTCGGTCAGTACGTCCACTCGGCCACGCAGGAGGCGACCTCGGACAAGGCGCTGCAGAACCCGCAGTCCGGGTCGTTCGGCACGCCGACCGTGCTCGTCGACGGTGAGGTCTTCGGCGACTGGGGCACGCAGGGCGCCCTGGGCCAGGCCGTCACGGCCGCCGCCGGCAGCTGATCGTCGCGCGGCACGGCCTGCCCCGCCCGGTAGGCTGTGCCGCGCTCCCGCCGCCTTAGCTCAGCTGGTAGAGCTCCCGTCTTGTAAACGGAAGGTCGTCGGTTCGAATCCGACAGGCGGCTCCACGTACCCGGCACGACGACGGGGCGGACCGTGGCCTGGCCACCGTCCGCCCCGTCGTCGTTCCCCGGGCCGTTACCGCGCGTCGTCCGCCGGCGGCCAGGGTGCCGGCTCGCCCCACTTCGGCGCGCGACCGTCGCCGCTGGAGGTGTGCTTGATCCGGCGCTGCACCCACGGCACGACGTGCGTGCGCGCCCATTGCGCGTTGGCGCGGGCCCGCTCGACGAACGCCTGCGGCGGCAGCGGGTCGAGCGCGACGGAGTAGTCGGCGTCGTCGGGCTCCAGGCCCAGACCGACGAGCGCGGCGTCGGCGACGCGGCGGTGCCCCTCTGGTGTGAGGTGGATGCGGTCGTCGGCCCACATGCGCAGGTCGAAGAGAGGGTCGAGGCCCCACAGGTCCAGCACGTGCGCGCCGTGCTTGCGCGCGATGGTCCAGATGTTCGCGTTGTACTGGCCCACCCGTCCGCGGGTCCAGCTCAGCCCGCCGCCGGCCTTGAAGCCGGTGCCGAGCAGCACGTCGGTGCCGGCCGCGCGGAGCTTCGCCACGCCCTCCTCGAGCTGCGCCGACAGGACGTCGACGTCGGCCTGCGGGCGCAGGATGTCGTTGCCGCCGCCGACGAACGACACCAGGTCCGGCTGCATGGCCAGCGCGACGTCGAGCTGCTCGGCGAGGATGTGGCGCAGCAGCCGGCCACGGATCGCGAGGTTCGCATACTCCAGGCCGGGGGCGCCGGTAGCGGTGCGGCGCTCCGACAGCGCGCCCGCGAGCCGGTCGGCCCAGCCGCGCTGCTTCGCCTCCGACTCCGTGCCCGCCGGGGCCGGGGTGCCGTCGTCGAACGGGTACGGGTCCCACAGGCCCTCGGTGAACGAGTCGCCGATCGCGACGTACCGCGCCCACGGGGGAGCGGGGGCGGTGCCGGGGGTCGTGCCGTCAGGGGTCGGGCCGTCTGGGGTCGGGAGGGAGGCCTGCGTCGTCACGTCCGCCATTGTGCTCCTCGCGCGGCGGTGGGCGCTCGGGGCGACGAGTCGTGCCGCGTCGTCGTGCTGCGGAGCCGCGCCGCGACGTCAGGCGAGGCGCCAGTCCACCGGCGTGCCGCCCTGCGCCTCGAGGAGTGCGTTGACGCGCGAGAAGGGGCGGGAGCCGAAGAAGCCCCGGTACGCGGAGAGCGGGCTGGGGTGCGCGCTCTCGACGGTCGGGACGTCGCCGAGCCAGGGCTTGAGCGACGCGGCGTCGCGCCCCCACAGGATCGCGACGAGCGGTCCGCCGCGGGCCACGAGCGCCTTGATCGCGGCCTCGGTGACCTGCTCCCACCCCTTGCCGCGGTGCGACGCCGGGGTGCCCGGCCGCACGGTGAGCACGCGGTTGAGCAGCATGACGCCCTGGTCGGCCCAGGGCCGCAGGTCGCCGTTCGACGGCGTCGGCACGCCGACGTCGTCCGCGAGCTCCGTGTAGATGTTCACCAGCGACTTGGGGACCGGCCGCACCTGGGGCTGCACGGAGAACGACAGGCCCATCGGGTGCCCGGGCGTGGGGTACGGGTCCTGCCCGACGACGAGCACGCGCACGTCCGCGAGCGGGCGGGAGAACGCCGCGAAGATGTTCGGGCCCTCGGGCAGGTACGTGCGGCCCGCGGCGACCTCCGCACGCAGGAAGTCGCCCATCGCGTGGATCTGCGGCTCGACGTCGGCCAGCGCGGCCGCCCAGTCCGGCGCCATGACCTGGTCGAGGGGCGGCCGGGTCGTCGTCGTGCCGGGGCTGGTCGTCGTCGGGGTGTCCACGCCGCGACGCTAGCGCACCCGCCCGGCGAGTTGTCAGAGTCACGAGGGTGTAGGGGGCGACGTGGCTCTGACAGGTCGCGGAGCGCACCAGCTGTCAGAGGCAGATCGGGGTATGGCCCCGCGTGGCTCTGACAGGTCGCGGGATCGCGGCGCGCGGGGCGACGTCGTCGGGGCGGGCGCGGGGACGCGCCATACTGGGACGCCATGAGCGAGATCCTGGTCCAGGAGGTCCAGCCGGACCCGGAGGCGTCGGGCACGACGACCGAGTCGTCCGCCGCCTCGTCGGCGGTGTCGGCCGAGGGCGACCTCACCGACCGCGACCGCGAGATCCTCGCCTTCGAGCGGCAGTGGTGGAAGTACGCCGGGGCGAAGGAGCAGGCGGTGCGCGAGCTGTTCGGCCTGTCCGCGACGCGCTACTACCAGGTGCTGAACGCCCTCATCGACTCGCCCGCCGCCCTCGCGCACGACCCGATGCTCGTCAAGCGGCTGCGGCGGATGCGCTCCACGCGCCAGCGGGCCCGCTCCGCGCGGCGCCTCTCCGACGGCCAGGGCTGACGGTCGGGCCGGCGACGCGTCCGTGACCTGGGCGGACCGGCAGGCCCGGGGCTTGCTGAGAGGAGCCTGGACGGGCGGGCGCCCGGAACGGCTACCCTGTCCGCCGTGAGCAAGAGCCATTACCCCTACCCGCCCGACGAGTTCGACGTCCGCGGGCCCGAGGGCACGCCGGTCGGTGTGCATCGTGAGCCGCGCAGCGGGTGGAGCTCGGTGTGGCCGTTCCTGCTGATCGTCGTCGTGTGCGGCGGACTCGCGGTCGGCATCGTCTCCTTCCTGTCCGACGACGGCGAGCCGGCCACGCCTCCCGCGGCCGAGCAGTCCGCCGGCGCGGGCGCCGACGAGCCGGACGCCTCCGCCTCGGAGGAGGCCCCCGCGGACGGCGAGGAGACCCCGGCCGACGGCGAGGAGGGCGGCGACGCGTCGGAGGAGCCGACGGATGGCGAGTCGGAGGCGGCCACCGAGCTGCCCGGTGACCCTGCGGCCGCGAACCTCGAGGCGCCCGTCGCGGTCTTCAACGCCATCACGGAGGGCAGCGCGACCGGTCAGGCCGCCGCGGGGCAGAGCGCGCTGGCGGCGGAGGGGTTCACCGACGTGGCCGCCGAGGATGCTCCGGACGAGATGAAGAGCTCCTACCAGGACACGACCGTCCTCTACGGCGCGGACCGCGCGGACACCGCGAGCGCGGTGGCCGAGGCGCTCGGCGTCGACCCGGCGAACGTGCAGCAGTCGGACGACGTCTCGGCCAGCGAGCAGGCCGTCTGGGTGGTCCTCAAGTCGCCGGTGGGCTGAGGCCCGCCGCGCCGCCGGGATGTCGGCATCTCGCATGCCGACATTCCGGACATCGGTGCTTCCCTTGGCGCGATCGCCGCTACTAGGCTCCCGTTCACCGCGGGGTGCCTGCCCTGCGGCCGAGGAGCACGAGGAGAGGTACATGGCCCAGGGCACCGTCAAGTGGTTCAACGCGGAGAAGGGGTACGGGTTCATCACCCCGACCGCGGGCGGGCAGGACCTGTTCGTCCACTACAGCGCCATCCAGACCGACGGGTACCGCACCCTGGACGAGGGGCAGGGCGTCGAGTTCGAGGTCGGCCAGGGGCAGAAGGGTCCGCAGGCCGAGCAGGTCCGCCCGCTCTGACCACGTCGTCGAACCAGCCGTCGAACCAGCCGTCCACCAGCCGTCCACCAGCGGCTCGACCGGCAGGTCGTCGCGAAGGCCGGCACCGCAGGACGCAGGGACGCGTCCGGGGTGCCGGCCTTCGTCGTCTCCGCGCGGTCCGCTCGCGGTGCACGCCCTCGGCGAACGTCTTGCACTCGCCACCCGAGAGTGCCAATAATGGCTTAGCACTCTCGGCCTGTGAGTGACAGCCGCCTCCCGGGGCGGCGTTCTCCTGGGCCGCGGGTGAAGCATTCGGGTCGTTCGGTGAGACCCTCCGCGCGTGCGTGACCTGAACGCCGCGGGGTGGGTCGTCCGTCGCGGGCGCCGGCCGGCCATCTCAGCCACCAGCGGAGGATCAGTCCCCATGGCCAAGATCATCGCCTTCGACGAGGAAGCTCGTCGGAGCATGGAGCGCGGGCTCAACCAGCTCGCCGACACCGTGAAGGTCACGCTCGGCCCCAAGGGCCGCAACGTCGTCCTGGACAAGAAGTGGGGCGCCCCCACGATCACCAACGACGGTGTCTCCATCGCCAAGGAGATCGAGCTCGACGACCCGTACGAGAAGATCGGCGCGGAGCTCGTCAAGGAGGTCGCCAAGAAGACCGACGACGTCGCGGGTGACGGCACCACGACCGCCACCGTGCTCGCCCAGGCGCTCGTGCGCGAGGGCCTGCGCGTCGTCGCCGCCGGCGCCAACCCGATCGCCGTCAAGCGCGGCATCGAGAAGGCCGTCGAGGCCGTCACCGAGCAGCTGCTCAACGCCGCGGTCGAGATCGAGACCAAGGACCAGATCGCCGCCACGGCCGCCATCTCGGCCGGCGACGCCTCCATCGGCGAGCTCATCGCCGAGGCCCTCGACAAGGTGGGCAAGGAGGGCGTGATCACGGTCGAGGAGTCGAACACGTTCGGCCTCGAGCTCGAGCTCACCGAGGGCATGCGCTTCGACAAGGGCTTCCTCGCCCGCTACTTCGAGACGGACCCGGAGCGCCAGGAGGCCGTCCTCGAGGACCCGTACGTCCTGATCGTCGAGTCGAAGATCTCGAACGTCAAGGACATGCTGCCGGTGCTCGACCAGGTCATGAAGGCCGGTCGTTCGCTGCTCATCATCGCCGAGGACGTCGAGGGCGAGGCCCTGGCCACCCTCGTGCTGAACAAGATCCGCGGCACCTTCAAGTCCGTCGCCGTCAAGGCCCCGGGCTTCGGCGACCGCCGCAAGGCCATGCTGCAGGACATCGCGATCCTCACCGGCGGCCAGGTCATCACCGAGACGGTGGGCCTCAAGCTGGAGAACGCGACCCTCGACCTGCTGGGCCAGGCGCGCAAGGTCGTCGTGACCAAGGACGAGACCACGATCGTCGAGGGTGCGGGCGACGCCGAGCTCATCTCGGGCCGCGTCAACCAGATCCGTTCCGAGATCGAGAAGTCGGACTCGGACTACGACCGCGAGAAGCTGCAGGAGCGCCTCGCCAAGCTGGCCGGCGGCGTCGCCGTCATCAAGGCCGGTGCGGCCACCGAGGTGGAGCTCAAGGAGCGCAAGCACCGCATCGAGGACGCCGTCCGCAACGCCAAGGCCGCGGTCGAGGAGGGCATCGTCGCCGGTGGTGGCGTCGCGCTGATCCAGGCCGGTGCCGCCGCGTTCCCGAAGCTGGAGCTCGAGGGCGACGAGGCGACGGGTGCGCAGATCGTCGCCGCGTCGATCTCGGCCCCGCTCAAGCAGATCGCGATCAACGCCGGCCTCGAGGGCGGCGTCGTGGCGGAGAAGGTCAAGAACCTCCCCGCCGGCGAGGGCCTCAACGCCGCGACCGGCGTGTACGAGGACCTGCTGGCCGCGGGCGTCAACGACCCGGTCAAGGTCACGCGTTCCGCGCTGCAGAACGCCGCGTCGATCGCCGCGCTGTTCCTCACCACCGAGGCCGTCGTGGCCGACAAGCCGGAGCCGGCCGCGGCCGCGCCCGCCGGCGACGGTGGCATGGGCGGCATGGACTTCTGATCCGGAAGCCCTGATCTGGAAAGGCCCTGAGCCGGCAGCCACGCGCTGACGACCCACGACTTCGGCCGGTCACCCCGCGAGGGGTGGCCGGCCGTCGTCGTTCGGTGGACGTCTCAGCGGGCAGGTCAGCGGGCCGCGAAGAGCCGCGTGGCCTGGGCCTCGGCGTCCGCGTAGGTGCGTGACGCCGACGACAGGGCCGCCGTGACGGCGTCGAGCGCGGCCTCGACCTGGGTCTGGGTGGCCTGCCACTGGCCCATGACGCCCGCGAACTGCGTCGCCGCGCCGCCGTGCCAGCTGGACTGCAGGTCCTGCAGGTGCCGCATCATCGCCCCCACCTCGGAGCGGATCGCCGCCACGGAACCGTTCACCGCCGCGCTCGCCTGCGCGACCCGCTCGCTGTCGACCTCGTACCGCACGTGTCCTCCTTCGTCGCCGTGCCCCCTGCGGGGCTGCCGACGACGACGTTACGGAGCGTGCGGATCTCGCGGCCGCCGTCATCCACAGGATGTGGACAACCTGGCGCGGCGAGCGGTCAGGAGGCCGACTTCTCCGCGAGGAGACGGCGCTCCTTCATCAGGCGGTGCAGCTCGCCGTCGAGGTTCTGCCGCGCCGCCTCCTCCCACGCCGCGCCCATCGGGCTGAAGTACAGCGACGGGCGCGCCAGCAGCTTGGTCAGCACGCGGATGCGGGCGTCCAGGTAGTCGGGCAGCGGGATGTGCGAGTACTCCGCCCGCACGTTCGCCACGTACTCCTTGTAGCGCTGCGGCTCCGCGGCCAGCATGGCGAGGTCCGCGTCGTTGAGCACCGCGGAGTCGACGTCGTCGGGCAGCGGCTTGTGCCGGTCGATCGAGTCGACGAGGCGCGCGGTGCGCTCCACCGCCGCCTCGGGCAGGCCGAGCCCCGTGAGCTGGGTGCGCGCCAGGTTCGCGCTCACCGTGGTCTGCTCGCCGCCCTGGTTCGCCTGGGCGACCTTGCGCGTCGCGTCGAACACGGCGCCGTGGTACCAGGCCGCGAGGCGCACCAGGTCGGGCTCGTGCGTCTCCTGGGAGAGCTCGTCCACGCGGTGCAGGACGTCGGCCAGGTGGCGCAGGTTGTGGAAGTGCCGCTCCGGGGCCGACCACCGGTCGATGAGGTCCTCCCCGACGGAACGGATCCCCGCGTCGTCGGCGGTGGCGCCTGCACCGTGGCAGGTGCGGACGAACGCGGAGAGGAACCACTGGGGCGCGTCGGCGCTCATGACGCCCATCGCTATCAGACCTTCGGTCGTCGGACTCGGACTGTCCTCCTCCTCGCCAGACTACGACCGCGGGGCGACATCGCACCGCGGTCGAGGTGCCGGCCATGCCTGCTGGTCAGCCTTCCGGTCAGGCGGAGGAGGACGACGCGCCATCGTAGCCGTCCGCCGCCGGGAGAAGTACCCGCACGGTCATCCCGCCGCCGGGCGTCTCGCTCACCGACACGTGGCCCTGGTGCGCGCCGACGATCGCGGCGACGATCGCCATCCCCAGGCCGGACCCGCCGGACTCCCGGTTCCGCGACGAGTCGGCGCGGTAGAACCGCTCGAACACGCGCTTCGACTGCTCCGGCGTGATGCCCGGGCCGTGGTCGCGCACCTCGACGACGGCGCCGCCGTCGGGCGCCCGGCCCACCGCCAGCTCGGCCGGTGAGCCGGCCGGTGTGTGCCGCGCCACGTTCCCGACGAGGTTGGTCAGCACCTGGCGCAGGCGGTCGGCGTCGCCGGTCACGACGAGGCCGGACGGCGCGGGGGAGCCCGGCGCGAGCCCGGTCACGGCAACCTCGCGCGTCGGGTCGAGGGCGTGCAGGTCCTGGGCGGCGTCGCGGGCCATCGCGCTCAGCTCCACGGGCTCGTGGCGCATCGGCCGGCCCTCGTCGAGGCGGGCGAGCACCAGCAGGTCGTTGACCAGCGTGCTCATGCGGCGCGCCGAGTCCTCGATGCGCTCCATGGTGTCGTCCACCTTGGCGGGCGTGTCGAGCGCACCCAGCCGGTACAGCTCGCCGTAGCCCTTGACCGTGGCCAGGGGGGTGCGCAGCTCGTGGCTCGCGTCGGAGACGAACCGGCGCATGCGGCGCTCCGACTCCTCCTGGGCGGAGAACGCGCGCTCGATCTGGGTGAGCATCGTGTTCAGCGACGCGGACAGCGAGCCCACCTCGGTCGACGTCGGACGCTCGGGGACGCGCTGCGACAGGTCGCCCGCGGCGATCTCCGCCGCCGTCGCCTCGATCTGCCGCAGCGGCCGCAGCGACCGGTGCACCAGCAGGAACGAGATCGCGCCGCCGAGGATGACGATGCCGAGCGCCGAGAACAGCAGCGAGCGCGTGAGGTAGGCGACCGTGTGCTGCACCTCCGCCAGGGGGAGCCCGACGTAGACGGCGCCCTGGATGGTGCCGGACGAGCCGTACGGGAGGGCGACGACGCGCCAGTCGCCCGGCTCGGCGCCGCCGACGGACGGGACGGTGAAGGGCTCGAGGCCGCGGTCGACGACGGCCGAGACCGGCTCGTCGGGGATGTCGGGGATGCCGTACTTCTCCTCGGTGGCGGGCCACACCGTCGGGGGAGAGGTGGCGCCGTCGGTGTCGCGCAGGATGACGACGTACTCGCTCGGGGCGCGCTGGGCCAGGTCGCCGGAGGAGTTGAGCGCCATGTTCGCCACGCCCTTGGCGGACTGCGTGAGCTGCTGGTCCGTCTGCGCCACGAGGTAGCCGGAGACGACGGTGCGGGTCACCACGGCGGCCAGGATCAGCCCGGCCGCCAGCACCAGGACGGTGATCGTGACCAGCCGGGTCCGCAGCGGCAGCCGTTCGAGCCACGTCCACGGCGCGGAGCGGTGCGCGGGGTCCGCGACGGGCGGCTCCGGGGCCGACCGCGGGTCCGCGGGCAGCGCGCGCCCGTCCGCCGTCGTCCCCGGGGCCGCGACCGGGGCGCCGGGCGTGGGGGTGCTCATCGCGCCTGCGGCGCCCGCAGGAGGTAGCCGACGCCGCGCTTGGTGTGGATGAGCGGCGGCAGGGTGACGTCGTCCCCGTCGGGGCCGGTGACGGAGAGGTTGTCGATCTTGCGGCGCAGGTAGGAGATGTAGGACTCGACGATGTTCGCGTCGCCGCCCCAGTCGTACTGCCACACGTGGTCGAGGATCTGCGCCTTGGACAGCACGCGTCCGGCGTTGAGCATGAGGTAGCGCAGCAGCTTGAACTCGGTGGGGGACAGGTCGATCTCGACGCCGGCCCGGCGCACCTCGTGCGAGTCCTCGTCGAGCTCGAGGTCGCCGACGCGCAGGACGGCGTCGTCCTCGGGCTCGCCCGCGTGCGTGCGGCGCAGCACGGCGCGGATGCGGGCCACGACCTCCTCCAGGCTGAACGGCTTGGTGACGTAGTCGTCGCCGCCGACGGTGAGCCCCTGCACCTTGTCCTGCGTGTCGTCGCGGGCGGTGAGGAACAGCACGGGGGTGTGCCGGCCGGTGGAGCGCATGCGGCGGGTCACGGTGAAGCCGTCCATGTCGGGCAGCATCACGTCGAGGACGACCAGGTCGGGCTCGATGTCGCGGACGAGCTGCAGCGCCCCGTTCCCGTCACCGGCGGCGTGCACCTCGAACCCGGCGAAACGCAGGGACGTGGACAGCAGCTCGCGGATGTTGGGCTCGTCGTCCACGACGACGAGACGTGCCTCGGGTGCGCTCATGACCTCAGTGTGCGTCCGGGGTCTGAGCGTTGCCTGGGAAGGGGCTCGGACGGCGCTGGTGCGGCCGAGCGGGCGCCCGTGGGGGTGCTCTGTGGGTGCCTCGGCCCATGATGGGCGGGTGCGGATCACGGGGGAGCAGCGCCGGCGGCGCCTGGTCGTGCGGCAGCTCGCGCTCGGGGTCGAGGGGACGGGGCGGCCCGCGGCGGCGACGCCGGAGGACGTCACCCGGCGGCTGGTCGCCCTGCACGCGACGGACGCGCCGAGCGTGCACCTCGCGGTGCTCGCGCGGGTGCCGGGGCTCGGGCTCGACGACGTGCGCGACGCCCTGTTCGAGCGGCGCAGCCTCGTCAAGGTGCTGGGCATGCGGCGCACGATGTTCGTCGTGCCGCGCGACGTCGTGCCGGTGGTGCACGCCGCGGCGTCCGCCCCGGTCGCGGCACGGCTGCGCACCCGGCTGCTCAAGGAGCTCGCGACGCTGCCCACCGACCCGGTCGTCGACGACCCGGAGGCGCTGCTCGCGGCCGCCGAGGCGCAGGTGCACGCGGCCCTCGCCACGGGCCCGCTCGACGGCGCCGAGCTCTCCCGGGCGGCGCCGCTGCTGCGCACCGCGTTCCTGCCCACCACGGACAAGGCGTGGGACGTGCGGCGTACCATGACGACGCCGCTGCTGTCCGTGCTGTCCGCGGAGGGCACGATCGTGCGGGGCGAGCCTCGCGGGGCGTGGTCGTCGCCGCGGCACGTGTGGTCCCCGATGACCGACTGGTTCCCGGAGGGGATCCCGGCCATGGACGAGGAGGCGGCGCGCGTCGAGCTCGCCCGTGCGTGGCTCGAGGCGTTCGGGCCCGCCACCGTGGCGGACCTCAGGTGGTGGACCGGCTGGAACCTCGGGCAGGCGCGCCGGGCCGTCGCGGCGCTCGACGTGCGCGAGGTCGAGGTGGAGGTCGGCCCGCCCGGCGGGGACGCCGTCGTCGCCGACGGCGTGATGCTGCGCGCCACCGACCTGGACGCGGACCTCGACCCCGCCCTGGACGACGTCGTCGCCGGTCACGCGGCCCTGCTGCCCACCCTCGACCCCACGACGATGGGCTGGACCGCCCGCGACTGGTACCTGGGCCCGCACCGCGAGCACCTCTTCGACAGCGCCGGCAACGCGGGGGCGACCGTGTGGTGGCAGGGCCGGATCGTGGGGCTGTGGATCGTGCGGCCCGCCGGCGACCTCGCCTGGCGCCTGCTCGAGGACGTGGGCGCCGACGCCGAGGCCGCCGTCGCCGCCGAGGCGGAGCGGCTGCGCGACCTCCTCGGCGGCAGCACGTTCACCCCCGGCTACACGACCCCGCTCTACCGGGAGCTGCTCGCCGCCGGCTGACGACGCGCGCTCACCACGGCGTCAGAGGTAGCGCAGCGGGTCGAACTCGTCGAGCGGGATGATCCGCACGCGCGGCAGCGGGGCGGTGAACGCGTCGGCGTCGCCCTCGAGGTCGAACATCTCCAGCCCGCGGTCGGCGAGCTGCGCGAACTGCCCGTTGACGAACTCGCGGAACGCCAGCAGCCCCACTCGCCGCTCGTCGTCGAGCAGCGCCTCGATCTGCGGCAGGAAGTCGCCGTCGTGGCTCGCCAGCAGGACGTCCCCGTCGCGGTCGGCCAGCGCCTCCAGCGTGCGCTGGATACCGACGTCGACGACCTTCTCCGTGCCGGACGACGCCAGCGGGATCGGCTTGTAGCCCATCGCGAGCAGCGCCTGCACGAACGCCATCGGCATCTGTCCGCTGCTGGCGTTGAGGAAGAACAGCGGGACGACGTCCTGGTCCCACAGCTTCTGCGCGAACGTGGAGATGCGGTCCCAGCGGGGGCGTTCCTCGGGGTTCGGCCGCCGGTTCAGCACGTTCATGCCCAGCGTGGCGTCGATGTTCTCGCCGTCCACCAGGAGGTAGGTACGGCGGCCCGTGGCCTCCGCGGGGGCGGGAGCGCTCGCGGGGGCCGGGGCGGAGAAGGCGGGAGACATGCTCCTCAGCGTATCGGCACCGACCCCAAAACGATTCGTGGCGTGGACCCGGCGGCCGGTCGATGACCGAATGGCAGGCGTCCGCGTCGCGACGCCGCGACCGGCACCCACGAGAAAGCACGAAGAGGCACGAGACAGGAGGACACCGATGTCCCGCACCACTCGTCGCACCGGCACCGCCGCCCGCGGCGCCACCCGCGCCCGCCGATGGCGTCAGGTCGCGACGGCGGCCGCGGCCGCGCTCGTCGCGCCGCTCGCCGTCGTCGCCGTCACCACCGCCGGGGCCGGCAGCGCCGCAGCCCACGGCTCCGTCACCGACCCGCCCACCCGCAACTACGGCTGCCTCGAACGGTGGGGCGACGACCACCTCAACCCCGAGATGGCCGAGCTCGACCCCATGTGCTGGGGCGCCTGGCAGGCCGAGCCGGCCGCCATGTGGAACTGGAACGGGCTCTACCACGAGGGCATCGGCGGGCGCCACGAGGAGCTGATCCCCGACGGGCAGCTCTGCTCGGGCGGGCAGACCGAGGGCGGCCGGTACGACTACCTCGACACCCCCGGCGGCTGGTACGCCACCGGCGTCGACCACCGGTTCACGCTCACGCTGACCGACGGCGCCAACCACGGGGCGGACTACCTGCGCATCTACGTCTCCAAGCCGAGCTACGACCCGACGACGGAGCCGCTCACCTGGGACGACCTCGACCTGATCAAGGTGACGGACCCGTACGCCCCGCAGTCGCCGTACGTGACCGACGTCGACCTGACCGGGTACGACGGGCGCGCCGTGCTCTACACGATCTGGCAGGCGAGCCACGCCGACCAGCCGTACTACCTGTGCTCCGACATCAACATCGGCGGCGGTGACATCGTCGGCGACGGCCCGGCCGGCGGGGGCGACGGCGGCGAGGACGGCGGAGGCGACGGCGGCGAAGAGGGCGGCGGTGAGGACGGCGAGACCGGCGTCTGCACCGCCGACGTGCGCGTCACGAACTCGTGGGCCGGCGGCTATCAGGCCGACGTCACGGTCACGGCGACGGAGCCGCTCGACGGCTGGTCGGTCGACCTGGGCGGCGTCGCGGTGGACCAGGTGTGGAACGGCGTGCTCGCCGGCGGCACCGTGACGAACGCGGCATGGAACGGCACCCTCGACACCGGGGGGACCGCGACCTTCGGCCTCATCGGCTCCGGGACGCCCGGCGACGCGACCGCGGAGTGCTCCGCGGGCTGACGCCGACCGGCCCCCGTCGACGGGTCCCGTCGACGGGGGCCGATGCGCGCTCGACCTCCTGCCCGGTCTACTGCTCGGTCGACGGGGAGATCTGCGGCGACGGCGCGTTGCCGGCCTTGAGGGCGGCGAGCCGGGCCTCCAGCTCGATGTCCTGGTCGGAGGCCTCCAGCTCGGCGAACTGCGAGTCGAGGGACGCGGCCGCGACCTCGGCCTGACCCATCGCCATGGCCTCCTCGCGGCGGACGGTCTCCTCGTAGCGGGCCAGCTCGCTGGTCGGGTCGAGGACGTTGATGGAGCTGATCGCGCCCTGCACGGTCTGCTGCGCCTGGGCGGCCTTCTGGCGGGCGACGAGCTGGTCACGCTTGGACTTCAGCTCGCCCAGCTTGTCCTTCATCGCGGCGAGGCCGGTCTTGAGCTTCTCGACCGTGACGCGCTGCTGCTCGATCATCGGCTGCGCCGTCTTGACCTCGGACTCGGCGTCGAGCTGCTTGCGCAGCGCCACCTTGGCGAGGTTGTCGAACTTGTCGGCGTCGGCCGTGTTCCCGGCGGCCCGGTACTCGTCGGCCTTGCGCGACGCGGCGAGGGCCTTGGTGCCCCACTCGCTGGCCGCCTGGACGTCCTCGTTGTAGTCCTGCTCGGCGAGGCGCAGGTTGCCGATGGTCTGGGCGATGGCCTGCTCGGCCTCCGCGATGTTGTTCGTGTAGTCGCGGACGAGCTGGTCCAGCATCTTCTGCGGGTCCTCGGCGCGGTCGAGCAGCGCGTTGATGTTCGCCTTCGCGAGCTGGCTGATGCGCCCGAGGATGCTCTGCTTCTGCGTCATGGTCGTGCTTCCTTCCGTCGCCCTGCTGAATGGGTCGCTGACTGTGTGCCGTCGTCGTCTGCCTGCCAGAACGTGCGCTGTCGCGGTCGGGTTCCGGCCGCCGGGGTCTCAGAAGCGCCCGCCGCGGGACCTCCCGCCGCGTCCTGCGCCACGCATGCCCCCGCCGCCGAAGCCTCCGCCGCCGCGGCCTGCGCCGAACCCGCCGCCGTAGCCGCCGCGGCGCCGGCCACCGCCGTAGCCCCCGCCGAACCCGCCGCTGATGCCACCGCCGGACCCGCGCAGCACGGAGTCGAGCAGGATCCCGCCCAGCACCATGCCGCCGACGTTCGGGCCGCCCTGCCCGCCCTGGTTCGCGCCCCACGACGACGTGTCCTGCTCGGCGAGCTGCGCCGCCTGCTGGGCGTACCGCTCGGCCCGCTGCGCGCGCTCGAGCGCCGCCGTCGGGTCCTGCGCCTGGAGCGACTGGGCCTCGGCGACGAGCCGCGCCGCCTCGGCCAGGCGGGTGCGGGCCTCGGGCCCGACGGCGCCGCGCCGGGTCGCGACGTAGTCCTGGGTCGCGCGCACCTGCGAGTCGGCGCGGCCGAGCGTGTCGCGCAGGAGGGCGCGGGCGCGCGCGTCCGCCTCCGCCTTCTCGCGCGCCGTGGCGAGCGCCGCGTCCAGGGCCGCCTCGGCCGCGGTGAGGCGCTGCAGCGCGGCGAGCGGGTCGCCGCCGGAGCGGGCGCCGCGCGCCTGGGTCATCGCGGCCTCGGCCTCGGCGAGCGCCGCGGCCACGGCGGCCCGGTCCGCCTGGCCGTCGGCGGCGCCGCCGGCGGGCACGAGGCGGGCCGCGTCGGCCACGTCCTGGCCGATCGACGCGAGGCCCTTGTCCAGGTCGGCGCCGGCGGTGGCGAGCTGCGCGCCCGCCTGGTCGACGGCGTCCAGCAGCGTCGCGGCCTGCCCGAGCGCGTTCTGCGCCGCCCGCAGGTGCGCGACGGCGGCTGCCCGGGTGCGGCCGGTGAGCGCGGTGCGGCCGGAGGCCACGGCGTCGCGGGCGTGCGCCACGAGCGCGGTCGCCTGGTCGGGGTTGCCGCGGACGGACGCCAGCGCGGACGTGGGGTACGACGCCGCGAGCCCGGCGAGGGTCTCGCGCGCCACCGGCACGCGGGCCTCGATCTCGCCGGCGCGCTGCTCCGTCTCGTCGAGCAGCTCGGGGGCCCGCTGCTGCAGGGCGCGCAGCTCGTCGAACGCGTCGGTCTGCGCGTCGAGCGACGCCCCGGCGCGCTCGGTCAGCTCGAGGATGCCGGTGAGCAGCTGCCGCCGCCGGGGCTCGTCCTCGGGCACGTCGTCGTCCAGCTCCTGGCGCAGGTGGAACGCCTGCGCGACGTCCGCCTTGGCGGTCTCGAGCGCCGCCGAGAACTCCTGGGTGGCCTCGAGCCCGAACTCCGCCTGCGCGAAGCCGAGCTCCTGCTCCGACGTGCGCAGGGCGTCGTCGATGTCGACGAGCGCGGTGCCGACGCGCCGCTCGAGCTCGTCGGTGGGGACGGCGGACAGGTCGCCCGGCCCCGCCGTGGCGGCGGCGCCCCGGTTCTTGCGGCGCGACCGGACCCACAGCCAGCCGCCGACCCCGCCGGCCACGACGACGCCGCCGACCGCGGCCGCCACGCCCCAGCCACCGCCGCCGGACGACGTCGTGCCGCCGGTGCGGATCGTGTCCGCGGCGGCTATCGCGGCGCCGGCCCAGTCGTCGTCGCGCAGGTGGTCCTCCGCGACCTGCTCCACCTGGTCGAGCTGTGCGTCGGAGAGGCCGTTGTTGGTGTCCACCGACAGCCCGTACGCGCGGTCCTCGGTGGCGACGGCGAGCAGCAGGTCGTTGACGCCGAGCCCTGCGTCCGTCGCGGTGCGGTTCGCCCAGTCGCGACCGTCCGTGCCGTCGAACGACTCGACGTAGACGACGAACAGCTGGTACGGCGTCTCGTCCGCGAGCTGGTCGAGCGAGGCCTGCACCTGCGCCTCGTCGCCGTCGTCGAGCACCGCCGACTGGTCGGTGATCTCGCTGTCGAGCTGGGTCAGGGGAGGGACGGCGGAGGCGCTGAGCGCGAGGACGGCGGCGCCGGCGAGCGCCAGCAGCAGGGCCAGCACGCACGCACCGACGGCCGCTGCGGCGCGGTGCGGCGCAGCGGGGACGACACGGGGATTCACGACCTGATCGTGTCGCGCGCGGGCATGCGACGCAATTGCGGCACTACGCGCCGGGGTCAGGCCGCCGTCAGGCGTCGCCGTCGCCCGGGGCTGCCGCGCGCAGCCGTTCGAGGAGCGGGCCGGCCGCCTCGTCGAGGAACCGTCCCTGCCGCTCGTCCCCGATCTGCACGAGCGCCAGGTCCGTGAACCCCGCCTCCCAGTACGCGGCGGCCGCCTCGACCACGGCGTCCAGGTCCGGGCCGCACGGGACGGCGTCCGCGACGTCCTCGGGGCGCACGAACGCGGTGGCCCGCTCGAACGCCTCGGTGGTGGGCAGGTTGGCGTTCACCGGCCAGCCGAGGCCGAACCAGCGGAACTGCTCGTGCGCGCGGGCGATCGCCGCGTCACGGTCCGGGTCCCACGAGATCGGCATCTGACCGATTTTGCGGGACGGCGGCAGCGCGGCGTCCTCGCGGACGGCGTCCCAGCGCTCGACCAGGCCCGGCTTCGGCTCGGTCGCCACGAGATGGTCGGCCAGGGGCGCGAGGTGCTCCACCGACTGCCGGCCCGAGACGGCCACGCCGATCTCGACCGGCTCGTCCGGCAGGTCCCACAGCCGCGCCGAGTCCACCTGGAAGTGGTCGCCGCGGTAGCTGACGAGGTCGCCGCCGAACAGCACGGAGATGATCTCCACCGCCTCGGCCAGCAGCTCGTGCCGCTCGTCGACGGCGGGCCAGCCGGCGCCGACGACGTGCTCGTTGAGGTTCTCCCCGGCGCCGAGTCCGAGGGTGAACCGGCCGTCGGAGAGCAGCCCCACCGTCGCCGCCTTCTGCGCCACGACGGCCGGGTGGTAGCGCAGCGTCGGGCAGGTCACGTACGTCATGAGCCCCACGCGCTCGGTCGCGTGCGCCACCGCCCCGAGCACGCTCCACGCGTACGGGGAGTGGCCCTGCGCGTCCAGCCACGGGAAGTAGTGGTCGCTCATGACCTCGAAGTCGAAGCCGGCCCGCTCGCCGCGCACCGCGTAGTCGACGAGGCTCTTCGGGCCGGCCTGCTCGGTCATCAGGGTGTAGCCGAATCGGGTCATGCGGCCACCGTGCGACGGCGCGCGGATGCCCGCACGCCGCCGTCCCGCATCCGGGTAGTGCCCCCTGTTTCCCGGTAGGTCTCGGCGGCCACTACCGGAGGACGGGAGGCACTACCTCGCGGCGTCGGGAGCCTCGAGGTCCTCCGCGTCGACGATGCGGTACGCGTACCCCTGCTCGGCGAGGAACCGCTGCCGGTGGGCGGCGAAGTCCTGGTCCACGGTGTCGCGGGCGACGACGGCGTAGAAGTGCGCCGTCCGGCCGTCCGCCTTGGGCCGCATGACGCGCCCCAGCCGCTGCGCCTCCTCCTGCCGCGACCCGAACGACCCGGACACCTGGATCGCGACCGACGCCTCGGGCAGGTCGATGGAGAAGTTCGCGACCTTCGACACGACGAGGCGCGAGATCTCGCCGGAGCGGAACGCCTCGAACAGGCGCTGGCGCTCGCGGACCGTCGTCGCGCCCGTGATGAGCGGCGCGTCGAGATGGGCGCTGAGCTCCTCGAGCTGGTCCAGGTACTGGCCGATGACGAGCACCTGGTCGTCCGGGTGCTGCGCCACGATCCGCTCGACGACGCGGTTCTTCCCCGGCGCGCAGGCGGCGAGGCGGTACTTGTCCTCCGGCTCCGCCGTCGCGTACACCATGCGGTCGTGCTCGGGCAGGGTCAGGCGCACCTCGACGCAGTCGGCGGGCGCGATGTACCCCTGCGCCTCGATGTCCTTCCACGGGGCGTCGTAGCGCTTGGGCCCGATGAGGCTGAACACCTCGTCCTCGCGGCCGTCCTCGCGCACGAGGGTGGCGGTGAGGCCGAGGCGGCGGCGCGCCTGCAGGTCCGCCGTCATGCGGAAGATGGGCGCGGGCAGCAGGTGCACCTCGTCGTAGAGGATGAGGCCCCAGTCGCGGGCGTCGAGCAGCTCGAGGTGGCTGTACACGCCCTTCCGCTTGGTGGTGAGCACCTGGTAGGTGGCGATGGTGACGGGCTTGATCTCCTTGCGGGAGCCCGAGTACTCGCCGATCTCGTCCTCGGTGAGGGTGGTGCGGCGCACCAGCTCGTCGCGCCACTGCCGGGCGCTGACGGTGTTGGTCACGAGGATGAGCGTCGTGGTGCCGCTCTTCGCCATCGCGCCCGCGCCGACGATCGTCTTGCCGGCGCCGCAGGGCAGCACGACGACGCCGGAGCCGCCGTGCCAGAAGCCGTCCACGGCCTGCGCCTGGTACGGGCGCATCTCCCACGTCTTCGGCTCCTCGTGCGGCGTGCGCGGCTGCGTGGTGGGGGAGAGGGCGATCTCGTGCTTCTCCCCGTCGACGTACCCGGCGAGGTCCTCCGCCGGCCAGCCCAGCTTCACCAGGACCTGCTTCAGGTGGCCGCGCTCGGACGGGTGCACGACGACGGTCTCGTCGTCGATGCGGTCGCCCACCAGGCCGGCGGTGCGCTTCGACTTGAGCACCTCGGCGAGCACGGCCCGGTCGCTGGCCTCCAGCACGAGGCCGTGCGTGGGGTGGGTGGCGAGCGTGAGGCGCCCGTAGCGGCCCATGGTCTCGGCGACGTCGATGAGCAGCGCGTGCGGCACCGGGTAGCGGGAGTACTCGATGAGCGTGTTCACCACCTGCTCCGCGTCGTGACCCGCGGCGCGCGCGTTCCACAGCCCCAGGCTCGTGAGCCGGTA
The DNA here is from genome assembly GCF_050311655.1 of Isoptericola variabilis. GTDB lineage: Bacteria > Actinomycetota > Actinomycetes > Actinomycetales > Cellulomonadaceae > Isoptericola > Isoptericola variabilis. The sequence continues at coordinate 15,216 of NZ_JBNOZM010000006.1, read as the reverse complement.
GGTGTGCACGTGCTCCGGCGCGCGCTCCAGCTCCGCGAACGGCGCGATCGCGCGGCGCGCGTCGTCGGCGCGGGGGTGGTCCACCTCCAGCAGGATGGACTTGTCGCTCTGCACGATGAGCGGGCCGTCGGTCATGCGGCTCCTTCGGGTGGCGGTCGGGGATGGCGATCCAGGGTCTCAACGCCTGGCGTCTGCGTGCTTGTTCCGGGCGGGCGTGCGCCCAGGTCAGCCGTCCACCGGCTCCACGCCGGCGATGCGGTGCACCGCGACGGTGAGCTCCGCCTCGCGCGCCGGGTCCAGCGCGCGCAGCCGCCCGCCGTCCAGCCGCAGCGGCTTGAGCGCGCGGCGCTCCAGCGTGCCCGACGCGCCCACCATCTCGATCCACACGACGCGGCCGTCGCGCAGCGCGTCGTGCAGGGTGGCCAGGGCGTCGCCCGGCTCGGGGGCGCGCCGGCGGTCGGGCGTCCGCGCCGGCTCCGGCGTCCCGTCCCTGCCCGACACCGGCGCGGCGCGGTGCGCGCCGGACAGCCGGTCCACGGCCGTGTCGGTGCCGGCGTCCGCGGCGCGGAGGCGGGCGACGAGGTGTCGGCGCGCCTCGTCGGAGGTCGCCTCCGGCTCGGCGGCCGGGCCGCGGCGCGGGTCGCGCGGGGTGCGGTCGGGGCGCGGCGGGCGGCGCAGGCGCGCGCTGAGCACGCGGCCGTCCGGGCCCTCGACGGCGGACAGCAGGCCGCGGGCGCGCAGCGCGTCGTGCAGCTCGGCCGCGGGGACGGCCGCGGCCAGGACCGTCGGGGCGAGACGCACCAGGCCCAGGTGGGCGAGCCGTGGGTCCGCCGCGAGGCCGGCGAGTACCGTCGGGTCCGCCGCGCGCACGTACGACCCCGCCGAGCCCACCCGCAGCGACTCGTGCCGACGTGCCGTGTCCCGCACCAGGTACTCCAGCGGCTGCGGCACGGGCACCCGCGAGCGGCTCGCCAGGGCGTCGAGCAGCTCGTCCGCCGTCGTGCCGTGGTCCAGCGCGCGCGTCACCGACGCCGGCGAGAAGCGCACCGTGGTCGCCGCCCCGCGCGACTCGACGTCCGCCGACCGCTCCAGCAGGACGGCGAGCGCCTGCGACGGGCGGCCCGGCACGATGCCGGTGAGGTCGCCCTGCAGCAGCACCTCGTCTACCTCTGGCGGCAGGGCCGCGCGCAGCGCCTCCTCGAGGCCGCGCGAGGTCGCGGGCGCGTGGTTCGCCCCCGGGGGCTCCGCGTCCGACAGGAGCGCGAGGACGGCGGCGCCAGGACCGGACAGCGCGCCCGCGCCGGTCGCGCCGAGCAGCGCGGCCTCCGTCAGCAGCCCCGCGACCGCCTGCTCCGGCGGCACGGTGCGCGGCGCGTGCCAGCGCAGCACGGACATGACCGCGTCGACGTCGAGCGCCGTCCCCGGCTGCGCGGCCAGCACCTGGAGCACCTGGCGGCGCAGCCGCGGCACCCAGCCGCGGTGCAGGTCGGGGGACAGCGGCGCCCGCAGGTTGCCCTTCTCGTCGCGCGAGCCCACCAGCCACGGCGTGCGCCGCGAGCCCGCCCACGCCGCCGCGAGCAGCGCCCAGCGCTCGGCGTCGTCCATCACCTCCCAGCGGTCGGCGACGGTCGTGGGCCGGTACGACGGCGGCGCCTCGCCGTCGTCGGCCACCACGCCCGCGGCGGCGGCCACCTCGACGACGAAGGCCGTGTCCGCCTCGTCCGCGCCGAGCGCCTGGGACGTGCGGCGCAGGTCGCGCACGCCGAGCCCGCCGCTGCGCAGCACCGCCGGTGCGGTGTCGTCCCAGGCGGCGACCAGGAGGTCCACCCGGCGCACCAGCTCGAGGGCGGCGCTCGCGGCCTCCGCGTCGGCGACCGCCTGCGGTATGGCGCGCCCGTCCGGCCGGGGCGGCGCGAGCTCGGGCGCGCGGTGCGTACGACCGCCCCGCAGCGCCAGCCCGACGTCGCGCGGCAGCGTCACGTGCCGGGCGTCCGTGCGCAGCAGCAGTCGCGCGTCGACCAGGGCGTCCACCGCCGTCCGCGCGGCGGTACCGGGCGCCGGGACCAGGCCGATCGGCGGGCCCCAGGCGAGGGCGTCCAGCACCTCGCGCCCGCCGCGGGGCAGGTCCGCGACGGCGTCGCCGTCCGCCCGCGGGAGGCGCGCGCCCGTGCGGGCCGGGCCGAGTCCCGCCGGGTGCGGGCCGAGGACGTCGTCCAGCCCGGGCGCCGGGCGCAGGTCGGGTCGTCCGGGCTCGCCCGCGTCCCACAGCAGCGCCGCGGTCAGCGCGTCGTCGAGCGCGCGCTCGACGACGGACCCCGCTGAGTCGGCGCCGTCGGCGCCGTCGTCGCCCGCCGGAGCGACGTCGTCCGCGCCGACCGCGTGCCGCACGTCGTCCGGGGACACCGGGCCGTTCCCGGCGAGCGCGACGACGGCCTCCAGCGCCTGCAGCGTGCGGGCATCTGCGTGCGCGAGGGCCCGCTCGAGGGCCGTGCGGCTGGACGCGCGGGCGGCCAGGGACCGCAGCGTGGACGGCGACGGCGTGGCCAGGTCGGGCCGGGCGCGCAGCAGCGCGAGGAGCTCGGCGTCGTCGCGCGTGCGGATCGCCTCGGTGAAGGTGCGGGGCGCGTCCGTGGTGCCGGCGCCGTCCGCGACGTCGGCCTCCGCCGTGCCCCGGGGCGACGTGCTGGCCATCTGATCGATGCTACGCGCCGCCCCCTCCCTGTTCGGCGAGGAAGGGAGGTTCAGAGCCCGGCGGTGCGGCGGCAGACCTCGTCCCACGGGGTGGGCTCGAGGCCCCACCGGGCGCGGGCGGAGGAGTCGTCCAGGACGTACGGCCGCTCCCACTGGTAGATCAGCTCGCGCACCTCGCGCAGGAGAGGGGAGACGACGGCGGCCGCGGCCAGCGCGGGACCGCGCAGCGCGCGGACGCGGACGCGCGGGCGTCCCGCGGCGGCGAGCACGTCGGCGAGGGCCTGCGCCTGGGTGCGCGGCGCGTTGCTGGGCACGTGCCAGGTACGGCCGTGCGAGCCCGGGTCCTCGGCCGCGGCCACCAGGGTGCGGGCGACGTCGGCCACGTCGGTGAACGTGTGCGGCTGGTCGGTGCGCCCCATCACCGTCACGGCCCTGCCGCGCAGGGCGGCGGGCAGCACGCGCGAGACGTGCCCGTTGGCGCCGATGCCGGGGCCCATGTAGTCGGAGGCACGGACCTCGACGGCGCCGCGCAGCCGGCCCTGCTCGAACGCCTGCCGCGCGTCGGCCCAGAGCCGGGTGCGCAGGACGGCCTTGTGGTCGGTGGCGACGTCGGGGAGGTCCTCGGTCATGGGGCCGTCGACCGGGCCGTACGGGTAGAGGTTCCCGGTGATGGCGTAGACGGCGCCCGACCGCTCGGCGGCGGCGAGGAGCGCGGCCGCGAGCGGCGGCCAGGCGCGCTCCCACTGCGTGTAGTCGCCGGGGTTGGCGCAGTTGTAGAGGACGTCGGCGCCGTCGGCCGCGCGGGTCAGCGCGTCGGTGTCGGAGGCGTCGAGGGCGGCGTGCGCGACGCCGGCGATCCCGGTGTCGCGGCCGCTGCGCGTGACGACGGTGACGTCGGAGCCGCGCTCGGCGAGCAGGGCGGCGACGTGCCGGCCCACGGGCCCGGCGCCGACGATCAGGTGACGGTCGGTCATGACTGGTGCTCCAATCCGAGAGCGGTGCTCTCTGTTGCGACGATCGTGGCACGTTCGACGGCGCCTGGCAAGAGCGGTGCTCTCGTTTGTGGTCATCGCTCTCGCATGCCAGGCTGAGCCGCATGGCCGACGCCCCCCGCACCGCCCGCGCCCTCGCCCGCGAGACGCTCACCCGCGAGATCCGCGCCGCAGCCCGCGCCCGCCTTGCCACCGACGGCCCGGTCGCCCTGTCGCTGCGCGCCGTGGCCCGCGACGTCGGGATGGTCTCCTCCGCCGTCTACCGCTACTTCCCGAGCCGCGACGCGCTGCTCACCGCGCTGATCGTGGAGTGCTACGACGAGCTCGGCGCCGCCGTCGAGGACGCGGACGCCGCCGTGGTCGACCGCGACGACGTCGCCGCCCGCTGGCTCGCCGCCTGCCGCGCGCTGCGCGCGTGGGCCGTGGCGCACCCCGCGGAGCTCGGGCTGCTGTACGGCACGCCGGTGCCCGGGTACGCCGCGCCGCGCGACACCGTCGACCCGGCCACGCGCGTCGTCCGCGTGCTGGTGACGGTCGTGGCGCGTGCCCACGCCGCCGGCGCGGCCCCGCGGCCCGCGCCCGACGGCGCCCCCGACGCGAGCGCCGTCGTCGACCCGGCGCGGCAGTTCGTCGCGGCGCGGGGCATCGTCGAGGGTGCGCCCACGGAGCTGGTCGCCCGCACGCTCATGGCGTGGACCACCCTGTTCGGCACGGTGTCGTTCGAGATCTTCGGGCACCTCGTCGGGTCCGTCGCCGACCCGGAGGCGTGGTTCGACGCCGTCGCCCTCCGGCTCGCCGCCGATCTCGGCATCCGTTGACGGTCGCCCCCACGTGCCGAACAGGCGGTTGATGCCGGAATGGGCAAAGAAATCGACTCATAACGGTGTCAACCGCCTGTTCGGCGCGAAGGGCGGGGTGCGGACGCGGACCGATGCGGCACCGGCCCGCACCGGCCGGTAGCCTGAGCGTCTGGCCGTGTGCCGGGCGCGCGCCCGTGCACCGGCCGGATCCGGCTCCGCGCACCGGCGCGGGGCCGTAGTCGACGACGAGCACGAAGAGGTTCAGGTGCCCACCGGCAAGGTCAAGTGGTACGACGCGGAGCGCGGGTTCGGCTTCATCGCCAGCGAGGACGGTGGGGAGATCTTCCTGCACGCCTCCGCGCTGCCCTCGGATGTCGAGAGCGTCAAGCCCGGCGCCCGGGTCGAGTTCGGCGTGGCCGACGGCCGCCGCGGACCGTCGGCGCTGTCCGTGACGCTCCTGGACCCGACGCCGTCGGTGGCGAAGGCCAAGCGCAAGGCGCCGTCGGAGATGGCCGGCATCGTCGAGGACCTCATCAAGGTGCTCGACCGCGTGGGCGACCAGCTGAAGCGGGGCAAGTACCCGGACGCCACGTCGGGCAAGCGCGTGGCCACGCTGCTGCGCGCCGTCGCCGACGACCTCGACTCCTGACGCCCCGGCCGACGACCACGCCCGCACCGAGGGCCCGAGACGAGGACATGACGAGCACGAAGAGGACGACGACATGGTGACCGCTGCCGCTGACGCCCCCGCACGCACGCCGCGGGTCAGCTCCCGCGCGCGCAAGGACGCCGTGCTGCTGGGCGCGGTCGACCTGGCGCGGGAGGCCGCGCAGGAGGGCGCGTCGTCGCCGTCGGACGTCGGCGAGCACCTGGGCGCGGTCGCCGAGGGCGAGCGCCTCATGTCCCACCGGTTCGCCGCGACGATGCCGGGCTACCGCGGCTGGCACTGGACCGTGACGCTCGCGCGCGTGCCGCGCGGGAAGGTCGCCACGGTGTGCGAGGTCGAGCTGCTGCCCGGCGACGACGCGCTGCTCGCCCCGGCCTGGCTGCCGTGGGCGGAGCGGCTGCGCCCCGGCGACGTCGGCCCCGGCGACACGCTGCCGTTCAAGGCCGACGACCCGCGCCTCGAGCCCGGCTGGAAGCCCACCGGTGATGAGGAGCTCGACTCCGTCGCGATCGACGAGCTCGCCCTCGCGCGCGAGCGCGTGCTGTCCCCGCAGGGTCGCGACGAGGCCGCCGAGCGCTGGTACCGCGGGTCGCGCGGCCCGACGGCGCCGGGCGCGGTCGCGTCGCCCGCCGAGTGCATGAGCTGCGGCTTCCTCGTGCCGCTGCAGGGCCCGCTCGGCCAGCTCTTCGGCGTCTGCGCCAACGCGTGGTCGCCCGACGACGGCAAGGTCGTGTCGCTGGACCACGGCTGCGGCGCCCACTCCGAGACGGACGCCCCGCACCCGCCGAGCGACTGGCCGGACGACGCGCCGCTCATTGACGAGCTCCGCGTGGAGGCCGTCGTCGTGGAGCGGCCCGCGACCACCGACGCCGCGGAGGCGACGGCAGAGGCGACCCCGGAGGCCGACGCCGCCCCCGAGCGCCCCATCGCCGAGTGACGGGCGACGTCTTCGGGGCCGCCGCGCTGCGGCACGCGGTCACGGAGGCGTGGCTCGGGTCGGGCACGCGCTTCCGGGAGGACGCGAACGCGGAGGAGGACCACGCGCGCGGCTACTACCGCGACCGCGTGGTGACCGAGCTCGCGCAGAACGCCGCGGACGCGGCCGCGCGGGCTGGGGTCGCCGGGCGGCTGGTGCTGCGCCTCACCGAGCTCGCCGACGACCCGCGCGGCGCCGCGGTCCTGGTCGCCGCGAACACCGGCGCCCCGCTGACGGCCGACGGCGTCGCGTCGCTGGCGTCGCTGCGCGCGTCGGCGAAGGCAGCCTCGGAGACGGGCTCGGCGGGTGACACCTCCGGCGGACCGGGGGAGGTCGGTCGCTTCGGCGTGGGCTTCGCCGCGGTGCGGGCGGTGTCCGACGAGGTGACGGTGCGCTCGACCAGCGGCGGCGTGCGGTTCTCGCTGGCCGCGACGCGCGACCTGCTCGACGACGTCGCCCCCGAGGGCTCGGCGTTGCGCGACGCCGTCGCCGGGCGCGGCGACGACCTGCCGGTCCTGCGCCTGCCGTTCTCCGCGCCGGCGCTGGGCGAGGCTGCCGACGGGGCGGACGACGCGTGGGACGGGTTCGCCACCGTCGTCGAGCTGGTGCTCCGCGACGCCGACGCGGTGGCGTCCGTGCGCGCGCAGCTCGACGCCGTCGACGACGCGCTGCTGCTCGCCCTGCCCGCCCTCGCCTCGGTCACCGTCGAGTGTTGTGGGCGCGATTTCGGGGACTATTCGCGACCGAATAGTCCCCGAAATCGCGCTCACAGCGACGACGCGGGGACGACGACGCGGGTGCTCGCCGACGTCGACGACCGGTGGGAGGTGCTGCGCCGGTCGGGCGCGGTGGCCGACGACGAGACGGCGGACCTGCCGCTCGAGCAGCGCCGCCCGCGCTGGTCCGTCGCGTGGGCGGTGCGCCGGGGCCCTGCCGGCGCCTCCGACCACGCCGACGACGGCGCCGTGCTGCACGCGCCGACCCCGACGGACGTGCCGCTGACGTTCCCGGCGCTGCTGGTGGCGTCGTTCCCCGTCGACCCGGGGCGCCGTCGCGTGCTGCCCGGCCCGCTGACGGACCGGCTCACGGCGGAGGCCGGGCGCGCGTACGCCGACCTGCTGGCCGGGCTGGCGCCCGAGCGGGGCGCGGACGTGCTCGACCTCGTGCCCGGGGGGATGCCCGCCGGCGACCTCGACGTCGCGGTCCGCGACGCGGCCCTCGACGCGCTGCGGTCGGCGCCCTTGCTGCCCGCGCCGGCCGACGCGACGTCCGCCGGCGAGGACACAGGGCCCGTCGCGGCCCGGGTCGCCCCCGCCGACGCGACGGTGCTCGTCGGTGCGGCGGGCGACGACCCGCGCCTGGTGGGCGTGCTGGCCGGCGTCGTGCCGGGGCTGGTCGCGCTCACGACGGCGCAGCAGGGCGTGGCGCGGCGGCTGGGCGCGACGCCCACGACGCTCGCCGACGTCGTCGCGGACCTGCCGGGCGGGCTGCCCGCCCCGCGCTGGTACGCGCTGTGCGACGCGCTCGAGCCGTACGCCGCGGACCCGGGGGTGCTGGAGGCGCTGGCCGGCGCGCGGGTGCCGCTCGCGGACGGGCGCACGGCGTCCGGGGTGCGGGGCACGGTGGTGCTGCCGGAGGACGACGACGACCCGGCGCTCGCCGCGGTCGCGCGGACGCTCGGCGTGCGCGTCGTGCACCCGGACGCGGCGCACCCGCTGCTCGTGCGGGCGGGGGCCTCGTCCACCAGCCCGCGCGCGCTGCTCGACGACCCGGGGGTGCGCGCGCTCGCGCTGGCGGCGTCGGAGGCGCTGCTCGACGGCGCGGCGGACGTGCCGGACCTGGGCGTCGTCGCCGCCCCCACCCTGGTGGGGCCGGTGGACGAGGGGCCGCGCGAGGTGGTGCAGAACGTGCTCGCGCTGGCTCGCCTGGCGCACGCCGGCGGCGGGCAGGACTTCCCGTTCTGGCTCGGCGAGCTGCCGGTGCCGACCGAGGACGGCTGGCGCCCCGCGCGCGAGGCGGTGCTGCCCGGGTCGTGGGCGGCCGGGGCGATGCCGGGGCTCGCGCCCGTCACGCGCGCGGCCGTCGCGTACTACCCGGCGCCGCTGCTGGTCGCGCTGGGCGTGCGGGCCGACCCTGACACGTACCGGGTGACCGACGTGCTCACCCCCGACCCCGCGGACCCCGAGGCCGAGCACGGCCCGGACGACCCGGCCGGCTGGCTGTCCGGCTGGGAGGACTACCTGCGGTTCCTCGCCGACCGCGTCGGCCCCGGCGTCGACGTCGGGGACGTGGAGGCGGTCGCCGACCTCGACGCGGTGGGCGACGACGCCGATGACACCGACGACACTGACGACGGGGACGGCGACGCCTGGGGGCCGGTGCTCGCCGCGCTGGCCGCCGACCCGGACGCGCGCCGCGCGCTCGTCACCCCCGTGGCGGGGGCGCCGTCGTACACGGCGTGGTGGCTGCGCGACCGGCTGGGAGCGCCGTTCGCCGCCCACGACGGCGTGCCGCTGCTGCCACCGGCGCCGCCCGCCGTCGCCGCGCTCGACCCCGAGGCGCGCCGGGCGCTGGGCGTCGTCGACGGGCTGGACCGGCTCGACCCGCTGGACTGGCCGGCCGCGCTCGACCGGCTGCCCGACGTCGGCACCTCCGTGCCGCTGTCCACCGCGCTCGGCGTGTGGCGCGGCCTCGCCGGGCTCGCCGTCCGGCTGGCGCCCGCCGCCCGGGCGGCCGCGCTCGACCCGCTGCCCGACCGGCTGCCCGCGCTCGACGCGAGCGACGTCGTCGTGCGCCGGGCCGACGACGTCGAGGTGGCCGGCACGGCGCGCTGGGCCGTGCTGGGTGCGGTGCTGCCCGTGCCCGAGGCGGAGGTCGCCGCCGTCGCGGACCTGCTCGACCTGCCCGTCGTGGGGGAGGACGGCCTGCCCGCGCCGGACGGCCCGGGCCAGGAGCGGCGGCTCGACGAGCGCGTCGCCGCCCTCGACCCGCGGCTGCCCGCGGTGTGGTTCGAGCACGGCCGGCTGTCCGTGGCCGGCAGCCCCGTGCCGTGGTGGGTGGACGCCGAGGGGCGCGCGCACGCCACCGACCGGGCCGGGCTCGCCGCCGCGCTCGCCGACGTCCTCGGCCGGCCCGACCGCTGTGCGCTGCTGGCGACCGTGCTCACCGCACCGGAGCGCGCCGCCGAGCTGTGGGTCACGACGGCCTGGGGCTGACGGCGGTGCCTGTCGGGCGGGCGGAGGTCCCTACGATGTCCGGGTGCTCGAACCGGAAAGCCTGACGACGTCGACCACGGGCGCGCTGCGCCGCCTCACCCTCTTCACCGGCTCGTCGCCGGGCCGCGACCCCCGGTACGCGGCGGCCGTGCGCGACCTGGCCGCGGAGCTGGCCGGCCGCGGCGTCGGCGTCGTCTACGGCGGCGGTCGCGTCGGGCTCATGGGCGAGGTGGCGGACGCCGCGCTCGCCGGCGGCGGCGAGGTGCTGGGCGTGATGCCGCAGGCCCTGGTCGACGGCGAGATCGCGCACCCCGGCCTCACGCGGCTGGAGGTCGTGGCCGACATGCACGAGCGCAAGCTGCGGATGGGCGAGCTGGGGGACGGCTTCGTCGCGCTGCCGGGTGGCGCGGGCACCCTGGAGGAGCTGTTCGAGGTGTGGACCTGGCAGCAGCTGGGCATCCATGCCAAGCCGGTGGCGCTGTACGACGTCGGCGGGTTCTGGCAGCCGCTGCTCGCGATGGTGGACCACATGGTGGCGGAGGGCTTCCTCGCCCCGACCTACCGCGACGCGCTGGTCGTCGCCGACACGCCGGCGCAGCTCCTCGACGCGCTGGACGCCTGGCGGGCGCCCGCCGCCAAGTGGGGGCGCTGAGGGAGGTCAGTCCTCGCCGCGGTACTCGCCGCGGTGCTTGCGCTCCCACAGCAGGCCGGCGCCGCCGAGCAGGATGCCGGCCACGCAGGTGACGACAGCCTCCTCCGTCGCGTCGCCGAGCGCGTACACGACCACCGTCGCGACGAGGGCCACCGCCCACAGGCCGATGCCGCCGAGCAGCACGCGCCGCAGGTCCACGCGCAGCGGCGGAGGACCGGGACGCCGCTCCTCCGGGTGGGTCAGCAGGCGGACGAGTGAGGGCACTCGCCCATCCTACGGCTCGGTCGGGTCTCGTCGCCCCCGGCGGCAGTCGTCCCGAGCACCCTGGCCGTGACGCCGGAGACCGGCTGAATTGCGGGTGAAACCCCAGGTCAGCGGGTGAAAACCGGGTCGGGTGAAAGCCGGGGTGAAAGGCCCGCGAAAGGGTCTCGGGAAGCGTCGTGGCGCTCCTACCTTGGTGACGCCGCCGCGCACGGGCGCGGCGGCGGAGCCCGGGAGAGGAGGCCGCCGTGATCACCGTCTCGGACATCGGCCAGCCTCTCCGGTCGCGCACCGCGGCCCTCCGCGCGGCGCGTCTCAAGGAGGTGCGGGACTCCTTCCGCGCCGGGTCGTGGCAGACGGCGTACCGGCGACGCCTCGTCCGCACCGACGTCGTCGTGGTGGTGACCGCGGCCGTGGCCGCCGCCGTCGTGCGCGGCGTCGTCGTGACCCAGCACGCCACCGCGTCCGTGCTCGGCGACCAGGTGCTGTGCGTCGTCGTGCTCGTGACGGCGTGGCTCGGCAGCCTGTGGGCCGGCCGCGCCTACGACGTGCGGGTGTTCGCGTCCGGGCCGGCCGAGTACCAGCGCGTGTTCGACGCGTCGTGGCGGCTCGTGGCCCCGCTCGCGCTGCTGGCCCTGCTGCTCGCGCGGCCCGGCATCTCCACCTTCCTCCTGGTCGCGGTGCCCACCGGCGTGGTCGCGCTCCTGCTCGGGCGGTGGCTGTGCCGCGGTTGGCTGCACCGGCGGCGCCGGGAGGGCGGGTGCGTCACCCTCGTCCTCGCGGTGGGGCTGCGCGACCAGGTGGAGCGGCTCGTGCACGAGCTGAACGACCGCACCTCCGGCTACCGCGTCATCGGGGTGTGCGTGCCGACCTCCGACGACGTGCGACCCGGCGAGGAGATCCTCGGCGTCCCCGTGCTCGGCGACCTCCGCACCGCCGGCACGATGGCGGCCCAGGTGGGCGCCGACTGCGTCGCGGTGAGCGGGTCGGACGCCATCACCGCCGACGTCGTGCGCCGGCTCGGGTGGGAGCTCGAGCCGGTCGGGGTGGACCTCATGCTCACCGCTGAGCTCGCCGACGTCGCCGGGCCACGCATCACCGTCACCCCCGAGCAGTCGGTGTCGCTGCTGCACGTCGACGCCCCGCGCTTCACCGGGCCGCGGTACGTGCTCAAGTCCGTGGTCGACTGGGCGGGCGCCGCGCTCATCACGCTGCTCCTGCTGCCCCTGATGACGGTCGTCGCCCTCGCCGTGCGGCTCACCAGCCGCGGTCCCGTGCTGTTCCGCCAGGACCGGGTGGGGCGCGACGGCCGCACCTTCGAGATGCTGAAGTTCCGCAGCATGCGCCAGGGCGCGGACCGCGAGCACACCGTGCTGGCCGGTCCCAGCGACGGCGACGGCGTGCTCTTCAAGCTGCGCGAGGACCCCCGCGTCACCGCCGTCGGGAAGGTGCTGCGGCGCCTCTCCCTCGACGAGCTGCCGCAGCTGTTCAACGTGCTCGCCGGGCAGATGTCGCTCGTCGGGCCGCGGCCGCCGCTGCCCGCCGAGGTGTCGCAGTACGAGGCGCGCGTGCGCCGCCGCCTGCGCGTCAAGCCCGGCCTCACCGGGCTGTGGCAGGTGGGCGGGCGGTCCGACCTGTCCTGGGAGGAGGGCGTGCGGCTCGACGTCTTCTACGCGGAGAACTGGACCGTCTTCGGGGACCTGCTCATCCTCGCCCGCACCGCGAAGGCCGTGGTCTCGGGGCGGGGGGCGTACTGACACGACGTCGCCTCGACCGGCGTCGACGATGTGAAATCCGCGTCACCACGCGGTTTCCGTGCAGGAGTCCTTCACAGGATCTGGCACGATTCTGCTCATGGCGAACCAGACCACCGCGCCGCCGCAGGGCGAGCTGAGCGCGATCGACCGCTTCTTCAAGATCACCGAGCGAGGCTCCACCATCGGCGCGGAGGTCCGCGGCGGTCTGGTGACGTTCTTCGCGATGAGCTACATCATCGTGCTCAACCCGCTGATCATCGGCACGGTGCCCGACGGCACCGGCCAGGTGCTGGGCGGCGGCACCGAGGCCACGCCCGAGTCGCTCGGCATGGTCGCGGCGGCCACCGCGCTGATCGCCGGCGTCGCGACGCTCCTCATGGGCGTCTTCGCGAACTACCCCCTGGGCCTCGCCGCCGGCCTCGGCCTCAACGCCGTCGTCGCGTACTCCATCGCCGGACTGCCGAACGTCACCTGGGCCGACGCCATGGGGCTCGTGGTGATCGAGGGCATCATCATCCTGATCCTCGTGCTCACCGGGTTCCGGGAGGCCGTGTTCAACGCCGTGCCCGTGGAGCTCAAGACGGCGATCAGCGTCGGCATTGGCATGTTCATCGCGCTGGTCGGCCTGGTCAACGCCGGCTTCGTCGTGCCCGGCGAGGGCACCGTCGTCGCGCTCGGCAACCTCGGCACCTGGCCGATGCTCGTGTTCATCGTCGGCCTCGTGCTCACCATCGTCCTGTTCGTGCGCAAGGTGCGCGGCGCCATGCTGGTCGCGATCATCACGGCGACGGCGCTCGCCGTCGTGCTGGAGAACACGCTGCACATCGGTGCCAAGAGCGCGGAGAACCCGGACGGCTTCAACCTCAACGCGCCCACGTTCTCGGGCGTGGTCACGACGCCGGACCTCGGCCTGATCGGTCAGTTCTCCCTGCTGGGCTCGTTCCAGAACATCGCGGCCGTGTCCGTGGTCCTCATCGTCTTCTCGCTGCTCATCGCGGACTTCTTCGACACGATGGGCACCATGGTCGCCGTCGGCGCCGAGGGCAAGCTGCTCGACAAGGACGGCAACCCGCCGCGCACGCGCGCCATCCTGGTGGCCGACTCGCTCGCCGCCGTGCTGGGCGGCGTCGGCAGCACGTCGTCCAACACCGCGTACGTGGAGTCGACGACGGGCGTCGGCGCCGGCGCGCGCACCGGCTTCGCCGCCGTGGTCACCGGCGCCCTGTTCCTGCTCGCGACGTTCCTGTCGCCGGTCGTCGCGCTGGTGCCCTACGAGGCCGCCGCGCCGGCCCTCGTCTTCGTGGGCTACCTGATGATGGCGCAGGTCGCGGGCATCTCGTGGCGCAACGTGGAGATCGCGATCCCCGCGTTCCTCACGATCATCATCATGCCGTTCACGTACTCCATCGCCGACGGCATCGGCGCCGGCTTCATCGCGTTCGTCATCATCAAGCTCGCGCTCGGCAAGGTGCGCCAGATCCACGCGCTCATGTGGGTCGCCGCCGCCATGTTCCTCGTGTACTTCACGCTCGAGCCCATCCAGGCGGCCCTGGGTCTCTGACCTCGCGCGACGGCGTCGCACCGGCGGCCCCGGACCGGTCCCCCGTGGCCGGTCCGGGGCCGTCGTGTCGTCCGGGACCCGGAGTTTTTCGGCCTCGTCCGTCGTCGTGCCGCGACCTAGAGTGAGCGCGAGGCGCCCTCGGGTACCTCGTCGTCCCACGGATGCCTCGACGAAGGGCAGTGAACGTGCAGGTCTCGGTGATCGGTCTGGGGTATCTCGGCGCGGTGCACGCCGCGAGCCTCGCGCAGCTCGGCCACGACGTCGTGGGCGTCGACGTCGATGCCGAGCGGGTCGAGGCCCTGGCCGCCGGCAAGGCCCCGTTCTTCGAGCCGGGGCTGGACGACCTCTTGTCTCAGGTCACGGGAACGGGCCGGCTCACCGTCTCGACGGACATGGCGGCGGTCGCCGGGTCGCGGGTGCACTTCGTGTGCGTCGGCACCCCGCAGCGGCCGGACGGCCCGGCGGCGGACCTCACGTTCGTCGACGCCGCGGTGGGCGAGCTCGTCGCGCACCTCGGAGCGGGGGAGATCGTGGTGGGCAAGTCCACGGTCCCCGTGGGCACCGCGCAGCGGCTGGCAGCCGTCGTCGGGTCCGCCGGGCCCGGGGCGGTGCTCGCCTGGAACCCGGAGTTCCTGCGCGAGGGTTTTGCCGTGCAGGACACGCTGCACCCGGACCGGCTCGTCTACGGCGTGCCCGACGGCGCGGCCGGGGAGCGCGCCACGGCGGCGCTCGACGAGGTCTACGCCCAGCCGCTCGCCGAGGGCGTGCCGCGCATCGTCGCGGACTACCCGACGGCGGAGCTCGTGAAGGTGGCGGCGAACTCGTTCCTCGCCACCAAGATCTCCTTCATCAACGCGATGGCGGAGCTGTGCGAGGCGGCGGGGGGCGACGTCGCCCGCCTCGCCGACGCGATCGGCCACGACGCGCGCATCGGGCGCCGCTTCCTCAACGCCGGACTGGGGTTCGGCGGCGGCTGCCTGCCCAAGGACATCCGGGCCTTCCGGGCCCGCGCCGACGAGCTCGGGGCGGGCGACGCCGTCGCCTTCCTCGGCGAGGTCGACGCGATCAACACGCGCCGTCGCACCCGCATGGTGGATCTCGCCTCCGAGGTGCTGGGCGGGATGGTCGAGGGGGCCGAGGTGACCGTGCTCGGCGCCGCGTTCAAGCCCGACAGCGACGACGTCCGCGACTCGCCTGCCCTCGACGTCGCGACTCGCCTGTCCGAGCTGGGCGCGGTCGTCACCGTGCACGACCCGCAGGCCATCGACAACGCGCGCGCCAAGCAGCCGCTCCTGCACTACGAGCGGGACCTGGAGGCCGCGCTGGCCGGCGCGGACGCCGTCCTCCTCCTCACGGAGTGGAAGCAGTACCGCGACCTGGACCCGGAGCGGGTGGGGACGCTCGTCGCGCAGCGCACCGTCCTGGACGGCCGCAACGCCCTGAGCCGCACCGCGTGGACGGACGCCGGCTGGCAGTATCGTGCCCTCGGCCGGCGCTGAGCCGGGCATTCCCCCACAGATTGGTGCAGGTTGTCATGCGCGTTCTGGTCACCGGCGGCGCCGGGTTCATCGGGGCGAACTTCGTCCAGCAGACGGTGGTGGAGCGTCCTGGCGCGGTGGTGACGGTGCTGGACGCGTTGACGTA
>NZ_JBNOZM010000005.1:0-373769 GCF_050311655.1 Isoptericola variabilis | reverse complement strand
TACGTCAACGCGTCCAGCACCGTCACCACCGCGCCAGGACGCTCCACCACCGTCTGCTGGACGAAGTTCGCCCCGATAAAACCGGCGCCGCCGGTCACAAGAACACGCATGGGTTACCTCTCACCTGCTGAAGATCTGTCGAAACTGAGGGGGTCGTCGCTGCACGGGGTCGTCCGTCGACGTCGCTCTCACGCCATGCGCTCGCCGAGCCGCTTCCCCACCCCGTAGACCTCCGTGAGGTCGCGGATCCGCTCGGCGACGCGCAGAGCGTTCATGCCGTCGAAGTGGTCGTGGAACAGCCGCCGCTTGAACTGGTAGGCGCTGTCGGGCTCCAGGCCGAAGATTCCGTCGAGCGCCGAACGGAGCGCTTCGGGCGTCCGCACGACGGCCCCGGGGAACGCCGCCTCCATGTCACGGTCGGCGCCCTGGGCCGTTTCCCGTGCGGGAGCCACGCCCACCATCGGGCGCCCCGTGACGAGGTAGTCCACGAACGCGCTCGAGAAGTCCGTGACGAGCGCGGCCGCCTCGCGAAGCAGGACCTCTCGGTGCACGAAGTCGGCCTCGGGGAGGTGGATCACCGTGCCGCCGTCCAGCGACGACGTCCACGTGGTCGTCTCGCTGCCGCGCACCCCGAGCACGCCATCGTTCTCGACGAGCCACCGTGAGAGCCACGACGCGTCGTCCGGAGCGAGCGCGAGACCGTCACCCGCGGTCCAGAGGAGCAGCCTGCGGTTCCCGACCCGGTCGCGCAGCCGCACGAGCTCGGCGTGCATGTCCGCGGGCAGACGGTCCTCGTCGCACCCGATGAAGTCCGCACGAGGCAGGCCCGTGTTCCAGACCTGGTGGAACGTCAGCGGGTAGGACGCGGCCGTGAGCGCCAGCACCTCGATCTTGGACGAGCCGACGATCGCGCGGTACTGGGCGTCGTCGTTGCCCTCTGCCCGGGCCGCGTCCTCCGCGATGGCCATGAGCCGGTGCGGCTCGCCGGCGCCCAGGTGGACGACGTTGTGGAACTCGCCCGAGATCGGGTAGGGCATCTCGGCGGCCAGGGTGCGGCCCACGAGGATGGTGCCGGCCCGCAGCACGCGAGCCTGGCCCTCCGGACTCTCGAGGTCCACCACCTCCACGTTGACGCCATCGAGGTCGAGCGGCGCGCCTCGAGACAGGACGGCCTTCCGGATCGACGGCTCGTCCTTCACCGCCTCGAAGACCGACCTTCCGCTGCCCGTGAACGCCCCGCTGACGGGGTCCACCGAGAACACCCACAGTGCCGCGTCCTTGGCCAGGCGGCGGTCAGCGCGACGGAAGTCGTCGTGCTCCAGCAGCGCGACCGGTGACGGCTCCTCGGTGGTGGCCAGCAGGTCGGGGTCACGCTCGAGCGTGGCGTCGAGAGTGCTCGCGTCGATCACGCGGTGCAGGTTGCGCTCGAACATCTCGACGTCCGCGTCCGG
The DNA here is from genome assembly GCF_050311655.1 of Isoptericola variabilis. Lineage (GTDB taxonomy): Bacteria > Actinomycetota > Actinomycetes > Actinomycetales > Cellulomonadaceae > Isoptericola > Isoptericola variabilis. The sequence goes on along the minus strand of NZ_JBNOZM010000005.1, from coordinate 372,318 downwards.
CACCTTCGCGAGGATGCGCTCCTTCCAGCTCGCCAGGCCTCGCACACCGAAGGGGTTCACCGAGAGCAGCTGCCGCTTGAGCAGGGGGAAGCCCTGGTCCAGGAGCCGGAAGTACCAGCCGTTGTACGTGGGGTGGTACGGGTAGACGTCCCGGATGAACGTCTCGAACCGGTGACCGTGGTTCACCAGCCAGCGGCTCAGGCCGATCTCGTACTTCTGGATCACGCTCGTCTTGTCGGTCTGCCCCGTGACCGAGAGGAGGTAACGCCGGAACTCCGGGTCGCGCAGCACGGGCTGCCGATAGGCGGCGAAGTACGACGAGACGTGCAGGTAGTCGCTCTGCCGCGACTCCACGCGGTCGACCAGCATGTCGAGCGAACGGTGGGATATCGGGACCCGGTGCGGGTCCCGCGACGTGTGTCGTCGGGTGGAGGACTGCAGCCCCCACCAGTCGCACGCGCGCCGATCCATCTCGGCGAAGACCTCGTCGAGGGGACGGAGGAGATAGCAGCTGTCGTTCGCGAGGAGTAGCTCGTCGTACTTCTCGATCTCGTCCCACCCGACTCGTCCCGCGAGTCGCGCGAACGAACCGAAGTCGTACTCGCCGTGGCGCTGCGCCCACGCGCCCTTGGTGACCGTGTCGAGCTTTGCCAGCTCCGACGGCGCCATCTCCGAGTCTGCCAAGTAGTAGACGTCCGCGAACCGCGACAGCTCGCGCAGGTAGTCGACGACGTAGTCGTCCACGACGCCGTGCGCGTCGTAGGCGGCGAAAAGACACACGCGCGTCACGCGACGACCGTCCGCGTAGCGATGGCCGGTGCCCAGCCGGCGGGACGGGAAGCGCTCCGGCCGCGTCGAGAGCCCCTGGTGCTTGCCGACTTCTTCGTAGTGCGCGAGGGGCATGACCCGCTCGGAGCCCAGGTCGAGGTGCTTGGACCAGTACCACCAGGTGTCGAACTTGGGGGACGGGTTGCGCAGCTCCTTCCACCCGTACTCGCAATAGTGGGCGAACGGGTTCATCCGCTGCACCCCAGGGTTGGAGCGCACGTAGAAGCGCGTCTCGAACATCGTCGAAGGATCGAGCCCTTCGTTCGCGCCCACCGTGACGTAGTGCTCGATCGGGTCGGCGTCAGGGGCCAGCTCCGGCACCTGTGCGCGGTAGTGATCGACATCGAACGCACCAGCATCACGAATGGCCTCCACCGCCGTCTTGCGCCGGATGCTGACGTTGCCCTCGACCGTGGCGTACCAGGTTCTCAGGTCGGCCTTGGCGACGCCGGCGAGGTCCAGGCCGGCGGCCAAGCGGGCCTTCGGACCGGTTCCCTCGTGCCCCGACACATAGAAGTCGACGACGTCCCCGTTGAGAACTGCCAGGCGCTCCGACCCGATCGACGCCGACCAGCGCGGGGCGGCGCCCGTCAACGCGAAGTGCAGCTTGATGCCGGTCCGTCGACCCTGGGCGACAAGGTGCGCCTCGCCCTCGGCTCCGACCCCTTCGACCGCGACCCGCCAGCCGTCGTCGTCGGCCTGCGCAGCGACCAGCGTGGGCCGCACGTGCTGGCCGCTGAGCGGCGGGGCGACCTCGACGCTGAGGTTCCCCTTGACGGTGGCATACCAGCGCGCTCCGGGGAGGCCCGCCGCCGCGATGTCACCGGCCGAGACGGCGGAGCCGATCCGTCGCCGGGCGACCTCTCCGTCATCACGCAGGTCGACCCAGAGGTCGACAACCTCCGGTCCGAAGACCGCGAGGTCCGCGACGCGGACATCCGCCACGATCACGCCGCCGCGGGCAGCCGTCGAGATCTCGACCTGCGCGCCGCTCGAACGTCCCGTGAGCACGACCGCCGCCGCAGCTTCGTCGGGCAGTGGCCCGCCCTCGACCTCGATCTGCCACACGCGGCCGTGCGGGATGATCCGCACGGCGCTCCACGCGCCGTCGGCGATCGTCGAGACCATCGCCCCGTCCGCGACCGCGGCCCTCTGTCGCGTCTCCCTCATGCCCATGTGCTGTCCTTCAGGTTCCGGTGCGGGCGCATCGTCGGCATGCCCGTCATGCCACCCGCTGGCCGGGCCAGGTGCCCAGCCCTTGCACCTCGCCGAGCTCACGGACCCGCTCTACCACGCGGTGGGCGCTCTGCCCGTCCAGGTGATCGTGGAGCAGCGCGCGCTTGAGCGCGTAGGTCGGGTCGACCTCGCGTTCGAAGATGCCTGTGAGCGCCTCCTGCAGCTCGCCGAAATCCCTCGCGATCGGTCCGGGGAACACCTGGTCCAGGTCGTAGAACCCGCCCCGCTCGACCTCGTAGGACTCGAGGTCGAAGGCGAAGCTCACCGCGGGCTTGCCCGTGAGCATGTAGTCGATGAAGGTGCTCGAGTAGTCGGTGATGAGCAGGTCGGCCACCCGGTACAGGAGCTCGGGGTGGACGAACTCGGCGTCGGACAGGTCGATCACGGGGAGAGCGGCGAGCTGCGAGCCGTACACGCGGGCGGTGTCGGCCATGTGCTCGCGCACGCCGAGCACGCCGTCGTTCTCCTCCAGCCATCCGGCCAGCCACTCCAGCTCGTGGTCCTCGAACTGGTAGTACCCCTCGGCCTGCGCATTGCGGAACGTCGGCATGAAGAGCACGAGCCGCCGCTCCCCGACGAGTGCCCGCAGCTTCGCGAGCTCCGCGACCATGTCGGGCGCCAGGTCCTGCTCGTCCTGGAGGATGAAGTCGTTCCGCGGCAGCCCGGTGTTCCACACCTGGGCGATCGTCAGCGGGAAGAAGGACGCCGCCATCGCGAGCGAGTCCGTCCGGGACGAGGCGATCACCGCACGGTACTGGGCCTGCTCGGTCGCCGCGCGGTCGAGCATGTGCTTGAAGTCCTCGGACGCGTAGGCGATCCGCTTGAACGGGACCCCGTGCCACACCTGGATGACGTTGTGCAGCTCGGCCGAGACGGGGTGCACGGCGTTGACCGCCAGGTTGTGCTTGACGAGGATCACGCCGCAGCGCATCAGCAGGTGCTGCCCCTCCGCGCTCTCCAGGGCGACGACGTCGACGTTCACTCCGTCGACGACGACCTCCTTCCCGCGCGTCAGCACGACCTTGCGGATCGTCGGGTCGTTCTTCACCTGCTCGAACATGGCGCGCTCGTTGCCCGAGAAGTTCTCCGTGAACGCGCAGACCGGGAACGCCCACCAGTTCGCGTGCTTCGGGCTGAGGCGGTCCGCCGCGACGAACTCCGCGCGGGTAAGGATCTCGTCCGGGACGGGTGCGTCCTCCACGCCTTGCTCGGTGCCGATCCACAGGCTCGCCCGCAGCTTGTCCGGGTCGGTGACCCGCACCAGGTTTCGCTCGAACGACTCCACGTCGGCTCCCGGGGCTTTCGCCAGCACCCGTTCCTTCCAGTCCTTGAGCCGAGGCACGTGGTAGTGGTTCTCGCTCAGGAAGAACCGCTTGAGCAGCGGGAACCCCTCGTCCAGGAGGCGGAAGTACCACTCCGTGAAGATCGGGTGGAACGGGTACAGGTGGTCGACGAACGTGTCGAACGGATGGCTGTGCTGTACCAGCCAGCGGGTGAGCCCGATCTCGTACTTGCGGACGATGTTCAGCTTGTTGCTCTGTCCTGTCACCGACCCGAGGTAGCGCCGGAACTCGGGATCCCGGATCACGGGCGCCCGATAGGCCAGGAAGTAGGAGGCGACGTGGAAGTCGTAGGTGTAGTCCTCCTCGAACCGGTCGAGTGCCGAGTAGCGGACAGAGTCCATCGGGATCGGCTCGCGGAAGAGCGACTGGGCGGCTCTCCGGTCGCGCGCCAGCCCCTTGGTGGCCTGCAGACCCCACCAGTCCGCGGCGCGCGCGTCCATCCGGGCGAAGACCTCGTCCAGGCGTCGCAGCAGGTAGCACGAGTCGTTGACCAGCAACATCTCGTCGTAGGTCTCGAGGGTCTCCCAGCCCACGCGCTCGGCCAGCCGCTTGTACGACCCGAAGTCGTACTCGCCGTGCCGGTCGGCCCACGCCCCGACAGTGATCTCGGAGAGCTTCGCCAGCTCGTCGTCGGACATCTCCGAGTCGGCCAGGTAGTAGACGTCCGCGAACCGCGACAGCTCGCGCACGTACTCCACGACGTAGTCGTCCACCGTCCCGTCGGCGTCGTACGCGGCGAAGAGGCACACGCGGCGCACGGCCTGACCGGGGACGAACTGGTGCCCCCGGCCGAGTACGCGCGACGGCACGCGCGACGGCCGGGTCGACAGGCCGGCCGCGCGGCCCGTCGCCGCGTAGTGCGAGAGCGGGTTGACGCTCTCGTCGGCCAGGTCCAGGTGCTTGGACCAGTACCACCACGTGTCGAAGCTCGCGGACGGGTTGCGGAGCTCCCGCCAGCCGAACTCGCAGTAGTGCGCCAGCGGGTTCACCCGACGGACGGTGGGATTCTTCTGGAGGTAGTAGGAGGTGTCGAACATCGGCGACGGGTCGAGGCTTTCGGCAGCGCCGCGAGCCACGTAGTGCTCGATCGGGTCGACGCCGTCCGGGAGACCGGGGACCTGCGCGCGGTAGAACTCCTCGTCGAAGATGCCGGACGCGGCGATCGCCTCGACCGGCGTCGTGCGGCGAAGGGTGAGATGGCCGCGGCCGTCGGACTCCCATCGCCAGAGCCCCTGCGACCCCGGGGCGAGGTCGAGGGCCGAGTCGGCCACGACGCGCTCCCGCAGCGACCCGCCGCCGCTACCCGCCCGGGCCAGGAAGACGTCGACGCGCTGTGGCCCGAGCACGAACAGCTCGTCGCGGGCGACCTGCATCTCCCACGCGGTGAGGGGCACCGTGACGGCACGGCCGTCCTTCCTCCCCCGGAACACCACCGCGTGCTCGTCCGCGGCGCTGCCGCGGGCCGCGAGGGACACGGTGACCGTGCTGGCGGTCTCGTCGACGCAGAGCACCTCGGCCGTGACGACACCCGCTCCGGACGACGTCACATCGACGCTGAGGTTGCCCTTCGTCGTGGCGTACCAGCGAGCGTGAGTGCTCGACGCCGCGTCGAGGTCACGGTCCAGCTGTCCGCGGTCGACCCCCACCCTGTGGCGCATCACCTTGCCGTGCTCGGCGACCGCTTCGACCCAGGCGTCCAACACCGTCGTGCCGAGCGACGCCAGCTGCTCCCCGGAGATCCGCGCCCGGGCGACGTCGGCGTCGACGACGAACGGGACCAGCACCTCGTGGGCGCCGACCCGGGCGGCGAGCACGAGCGACGCCTCGACAACGGCAGCCTCCGCCGGCAGCTGGACGTCGAGGTGCACGGCACCGTGGCGCGCCCGCACCCCCGCCGCGGACCAGTCGATCTGCCGCGCCGACGACCGGGGGGTACGTCGAGGCACCATCCGCGAAACGAGCCGGTGGATGGCTGACCTCATCGAGGGTCCTCCCGGAATCTGAGGTGGGTCTGAGATGCGCGGGCAAGCATACCGGGGCGCAAGATGCTCCCTCTGAGGCGTCTTGCCGACTACTCTGCCCTGGGCTGGACGATGGCCGCGCGTCCCGTGACGTCGGCGGCTCGTCGTCCGGCGCCCCGCGGGTTCGGCCGAGCCCGAAGCCGAGACGTCCCGGAGCTGTCATGACCAACCCCCTCACGAAGGTCCGCAGCCGCCTCGAGCGCACGACCAGGCGGAACGCCACTGTCGGGCGAAGCGGGGAGCCCCGCCTGCCGCTCGTCCTCATCTCGTACAACCGCGGTGAGATGCTGCGTGGTGTCGTGGACGAGTACCGGCGACAGTCCGTACCCGTGGACATCGTCGTGCACGACAACGGCAGCGACGACCCACGCACCCTCGACGTGCTCCTCCAGCTCGAGCGCGAAGGTGTCACCGTCGTGCGACGCCCCGCGATCTCGTCCACCGACGAGCTCGCGCTCGTCGACGAGACCGTCCAGGAGATCTTCCGGGGACGCGCGCCGGCGCCGTACGCCGTCTCCGACTGCGACGTCTCGCTCGGCCAGAGCGCGAGCGAGACGCTCGCCGCATGCCTCGACCTGCTCGCGGAGACGCCCGACCTGGAGTGCGTGGGCCCGATGCTCCGGGTCGACGACGTCCCGAGGTCCTATCCCCTGTACGTCCCTCTGATGAACCGGCACGTCGGCGCCTTCTGGTCCCGGGAACCCCACTGGTCCGCGCCGCGGGGACGGCTGGTGGCGTTCCAGCGAGCGAGCATCGCGACCACGCTCGCCGTGTATCGCGCGGGCACCACCTTCCGGCACGTCAGCCCGGGCGCTCGGCTCTACCACCCGTATTCTGCCCGCCACCTGGAGTGGTACCCCGACGAGCATGACGTCTCCACCTACCGGTCCAGCATCGACGGTTCCGCGATCAGCAACTGGTCGAACCCGGCACGCGAGCGGTCGAACCGGCAGGTGAAGCTCGAGCACACCACCTTCCGGGACGTCACCGAGACGGACGACGGTTCGCTGACCACCGTGACCCGCCCCGTACCTCCGCCCGTCGCCTGACGGCCCAGCACTCAGCGCGCCCCTACCATGTGGCGCACCCCGACTCGACGAAGGTAGTCCTTGCCGTGCCCCTGATCCGCGACCTCCAGACGTTGACCCGGATGGTCCAGGGCACCGTGGCGCGACGCGGTGCCCGTGCACGCTGGGACCGACATGTCGCGTCCGCGCCCAGGAACGACCGCCCCTTCGAGGCCGTCATCCACTTCGCGGACACGCCGGTGAACATCTACCAGCTGCGCCAGTGGTACGAGCCGATGCGGCGACTCGCGGAGCGGCATCCCGTCGCCGTGATCACCGGCGACGTGGAGTCGGCCGCGTTCCTCGCCGACGAGTGCCCGCTTCCGGTGGTCCTCCACCCGACGGTGGGAGAGACGGAGCGGTGGCTCCGGACGCAGCGGGTCGGGATCGTGTTCTACGTCAACCAGAACGCGCTGAACTTCCGCATGCTGCGGTTCCGCGACCCCGCCCACATCTTCATCAGCCATGGTGAGTCCGACAAGGACTACATGGCGTCCAACCAGCTGAAGGCCTACGACCACACGTTCATCGCCGGGCAGGCGGCGTACGACCGCATCGGGCGGCGGCTCGTCGACTTCGACCGGGAGTGGCACCTCGTCCGGATCGGTCGGCCGCAGGTCGACGTCCAGCACCCCGGGCCCGACCTTCCCGACGACGGACGGACCGTCGTCCTCTACGCCCCCACCTGGGAGGGCGACCGCCCGACGATGGAGTACTCGTCGCTCCGGTCGCACGCGCTGCCCATGCTCGACGCCCTCCTCGCGACCGGCCGGCACCGCGTCGTCTATCGCCCTCACCCGCGCACGGGCGCGTTCGACCCGTCGTACCGTGCTCTGCACCAGAGCCTCGTGACCAAGCTGGAGTCGGCGAACCGTGCGGACCCCAAGGCCGCCCACGTGGTCGACGCCGACTCGCCCTTCGGCTGGCACCTCGACGCCGCCGACGTCTGCGTGAGCGACATCTCCGCGGTCGCGTTCGACTGGCTCGCCACGGGCAAGCCGCTGCTGCTCACCGAGCCCGCGTCGCCCACGGCGGAGGTCGACCGGGACGGCCTGGCGGGGAGGCTCGACACCTTCCACGCCGACCGTGCCGCGGACGTCGTCGAAGAGCTCGAACGAGCCGCCGGCGACGACGAGCGCGCCCGCTACGCCGCGATCGTCGAGCACTACTTCGGTGACGTCACGCCAGGCACGTCGCTCGGACGCTTCCTCGACGCCTGCGAACAGATCCTCAGTCGCCGCGCACGGCTCTCCGGGCACGGCCCAGAGCACGGCGCAGCCGGGTAGCCGGCGCGACGGTCCTGGGCACCGCCCGGGAGGCCTCGGCCCGGGGCTTCTGCGTGACCTGGGCACGGTTGGCGACCTTCCTCGCCCGGCCGAGCTGTTCCGCGATCACGTCGAGCGCGAGGTCGAGGACGGCCGCGTCGGGGACGTCGTCGGGGTGTGTCGCGCCGTCTGGCAGGCGAGAGGAGGTCAGGTCCGCGAGGTCGCCGTGGATCACGCACCCGGACGCCTCGATCGCCGCCGATGAACGGACCGACCGCGCCCGCACCTCGGCGATCCTCTCGGACGACATCGTGATCCGACCACCGCGATGGTTCAGGAGGATCCCGTGCGACAGATGGCTCTGGATCCACTTGCGCGGCCCGTTCCACGGCGGCGGGGTCGCGTCGATCGCGGCCAGCAATCGGGGACCCGCGAGCTGCAGCAGACGGGCAGCCTCGACGCTGAGCGACTGCCTCGCGAACTTCACCTCGGTCGAGCACCACTCGGGCCGCAGCCCGCACGCCCGGGCGAACCGGTGCCACAGGACGTCCGACGGCGCCCCGCGCGGCGGGATCGTGACGACGTGGAGCCGCTCCGCAGGGACGAACGGCGCCCACCGCGCCAGGACCTCGGCCGGGTCGATGTCCCACCAGCCCCAGCGGAACTCCTCCTGCTCGAGCTTGTCGACGAACTCGTCGATCTGGGTCGAGTCACCGAGCTTGAGCGTCTCCTGCCACGCGGCGGGAACCTGGTCGACGAGGTCGCGCGCCGTCAGGACGACGTGCACCTCCCCGACCTCGCCGAGCCGCCGCACCGCCTCCCCGGTGCGTTCCGGGCCGGCCATCCCGAACCACTCGTTCGTGATGATCGCGGGCCCGTCCCAGGCGGCCACCTCGGCCAGCATGCCCTCCCAACGCTCGGCGTAGGTGTCGTCGGGCCCGTTGCGCATGCCGATCGCCGCCAGCGCGTGGTCGTCGGCCTTGTCCAACGGAAGGAGCACACCGCGTTCCGCGAGGCGGCGCTTGTTGCCGAAGAGGAGCGTCTGCAGATAGGTGGTGCCCGATTTCGGCGTGCCGATGTGGATGGTGACCCGCGATGCCATGCGGTCCTACTCCTGTCCGACCCCGTCGAGCAGGGTCTCCCACGCCCGGCGGTAGTTCTTTCGAGAATGCGTCCTGAGAATCCCCCGCGACGCGCGACTCATCCGTCGCAGCCTCGCCGGCGAGGACAGCAGCCGCGCCATCGCCTGGCCCAGGCCCTCGACGTCGCCGTCCTCGGCGAGGTATCCGTTGACGCCGTCCTGGATGAGGTCCCGCGCCCCGTAACGGTAGTCGTACGAGGCCACCGGGGTCCCGACGGACAACGACTCACAGGTCGACAACCCCATGCCCTCGGTGAGGGACGAGGAGACGGAGAACAGCGCTCGCGAGTACACGTCCAGCGGCTTCGCGGTGTATCCCTTGAACTCCACCCGTTGCGCGAGCCCCGCCGACGCGGCGTGCGCCGTCAGCCGCTCCAGCTCCTCGCCCGAGCCCCAGATCTCCAGGTTGACGTCCGGGTGCGCGGCCGCGACGGTCGCGAACGCGTCGATGGTGTCCTGCACGCGCTTCACCGGGACGAGCCGGGTCACGACGACGATGTTCCTGCGCCGCCGCGGGACGCGATACCGCCAGGGCGCGGACACGGCGTGCGGGATCACCACGGCGTTCGGGAGCGTGCCGTAGTGCTCCTCGATGTCGCTCCGCTGCCTGTCGGTGAGCAGCACGATGGCGTCGAACCTCGACGCGCGACGCAGTGCCGAGTCGTTGTACGTCGCCAGGTCGTGCACGTCCTGGTACGGAGGGGCCAGGTGGGTGCTGTGGATCGCGCACACCGACGTCATGTCGGAGCTGTGGGGGTTCTGCACCAGCAGCCCGTCGAGCCGCCGGTCCTCGGAGACGAAGACCGACCCCGGCACGCCCCGGTGCAGCTCGTCGACCCACGCCGCGCGGAAGGCGAACTCGCTCGCGTAGTCGACCGCGACGCCGTCCCGCCCGTACAGCCGGTGCCTCGCGGGCTTGCCGTCCCGATAGCCGACCTCGAGGAACAGGCGGCCCGAGGCGGTCCGGTACGTCCGGGACTCGATCGTCTTGCCGTCCTCCGTGTGGCGCGTCTCGACGCGCAGACGCTCCTGCTGGTCGTAGTTCGCATGGATCCGCCGCACGCCGTCACGGAAGTAGTCGATGTATCCGAGCGATCCGTCCGGGCGAGTCACGAAGCGGCTCTCGAGCTTCCCCTCCTGGCGCCGCTCCCAGACACCCTCACGGACCTCGCGCAGCGCTCCGCGACCCGCTCCGTCGAACACCACCGACGCGCCGGACGACCCCAGCTCCTCACCCGCGTAGTGCTCGAAGATGTTGAGGTGGCGGACCTTGCGCCCGAGACGGCTCTTGGACGCCCATCCCGCCCAGACGTCGGCGTAGTCCAGCCGGTAGTTGAAGGTGAGGATCGCGACGTCGTGGCCCGACTGCGAGAGCTCCCGCGCCCTCAGGAAGGTGGCCCTGGTCCGTCCACCGGACTGCGGGCTGAACCGATCCGCCATGATGTAGACGGTGCGCTTCGCGCCGGCCTCGGGCGACGTCGACCCACCGGGGTTCTTCTTCATGACGCCCCGCTCACCCGAAGAAAGCGTCGACGACCCGACGGCTCGCCGAGCCGTCGTCGTGGGGCGCGTACACCTGCCGGAACTCCTCGAGCTGCTCGTCGGTCTCGGACGCGCCGTCGAGCGACTTCGAGACCTCGGCGCGCAGCGCCTCGTTGGTCGTGACGATCGGCCCGGGAACGGACTGCTCGTAGTCGAGATAGAACCCTCGCAGGTCCTCCCGGTAGTGGGCGATGTCGTAGGCGAAGAACACCATCGGACGACCCGTGATGGCGAAGTCGAAGAACACGGACGAGTAGTCGGTGATCAGCACGTCGGCCGCGGCGAGGAGCTCCTGGATGTCCGGGTACTTGGCCGCGTCGCGGGCGAAGCCGGAGGCCGTGCTCGACTCGGGCAGCTTGGTGCGCACGAGCGGGTGGAACCGCACCAGCAGGACGGCGCGGTCGCCGATCTCGCGCTCGAGCCCCTCGATGTCGAGGCCGAGGTCGTGCTGCCAGTGCACGCCGTTCCGCATGTCGTCGCGGAACGTCGGCGCGTACAGCACGATCTTCTTGTCCGCCGGGACGCCGAGACGCTGCCGGACGAGCCGACGAGCCGCCGCTGCCCGGTCCGAGGCAAGGATGTCGTTGCGCGGGTACCCGACCTCCAGGACCTCCCCCTCGTACCGGAACGCGCTCCGGAACGACCGGGTGGCGTAGGGGCTCGGCGAGAGCAGCACCGACCAATAGCTGGTCAGCCGCGCCGCCCGCGTCTCGTAGTCCGCGTCCCTCCCGGCCATGTGCTCGACGTCGTGCTGCATCTTCTTCAGCGGCGTGCCGTGCCACGTCTGCAGGTACCGGGTGCTGCGCGCGGGCACGAGGTCCGGGTGCATGTTCTGGTTGGTCACCCAGTACCGGGCGCGCGAGGCGATCCACCAGTAGGTGGGCGAGTGCCGACGGATCTTGCGGGTCCGCGGACCTCGCACCCGGTCGGTGGTGTTGAGCGCCCAGACCAGCTCGAGCCCCGGGTTCCGCGCCGCGAGCTCCTCGAAGATGTACCGCGGGGAGTCGCTGTAGTGCGTGCCGCGATCGCACTCGAACAGCACCACGTCCCGCCGCGGGAGGAGCCGCCCGATCCGGTTCACGACCTTCATCGACGGGAAGTAGTAGCGGCTCCTGCGGTACCGGCGCCAGAAGGCCTGCGCGATCCAGAGGTTGCGTACCCGCTCGAAGGCCGTGCCCACCGACCAGGCCTGCTGCACCGTGCGGTAGATCCGGGCGCAGTTCGCCGTGTCCTCGTACTTGAGAAAGTCCCGCGACCTCGCCGCGTAGCCCTTCTCGACGGCGAAGTCGCGCTCCGCCATCGAGGCGAACTCCTCGACCGCGTCCGCGACGTTCGTCACCACACGACCGGGGACGTCGGACGCGAAGTCGACGTGCGGGGCGCGTGCGCCGACCAGGTCCGCCTGGTCGAACTGGAAGTACATGACGGGCTTGTGCAGGTAGCTGAAGTCCCAGGCCACGCTCGAGAAGTCGGTGATGAGCGCCGTGTGGCTCTTCAGCAGGTCCTGCACGTCACGTTCGCCGGGGCGCACGATGTTCACGCCCGGGAAGGTGAAGTGGTCCACGTACTTGCGCATGTTGGGGTGGAGGACGAGCGTGATCGTCATCCCTCTGGCCTCGAGCAGGCGGTGCAGCTCGGGAGACCCGACCAGACCGGTCCACTCGCGGAAGTAGTCGCTCGCGAGGAAGGCCTCCTCGCTCTGGAGCGCGTCCCGCCAGGTCGGCATGATCAGCAGAGCGGGCTCCGGGGCCGCCTGCCCGTCGAACAGCCGGTCGAACCTCGCGAAGCCGGTCACCTCGACCTGCCGCGGCCGGTACCCGTAGTCCTCGACGACGATCTGCTTCTCCAGGTCGGACGTCACGAGGAACTTCTCCGTGGGCCGCTCCACGGTGCCCTGCCGCCCGTAGTTGGGCACGACGTTCTTGGTCGCCGTCGGACCGTGCTGCAGGAAGATCCGCACCCCCCGCACCCAGCGGGCGAAGCGCACGTCGCGCGAGGCGTACAGGTACTCGGCGTGGTGCGAGCCCACGAAACGTGAGGCGAGGAGCGTGTAGAGGATGTGCTCGCGCGAGAAGCGCGGCACGACGTTCCCCAGCGCGGCGACCTTGTCGTAGTCCGGCGAGTCGCGGTCGATCACGTAGTACGCGCGCTTGCGGGGGTGCTCCTTGCGCACGTGCTCGAAGAAGCGGTACCCGTTGTCCTGGGCCTTGTAGGGCACCTCGCCGACCAGCCACACGTCCGTGAACAGCCGGGCCACCGGGAACGTCCAGGCGAACCGCTGGACGCGACGCAGGTACGCGTAGTCCTCCGGACGGAACCGCTCGAGCCGCATGCTGAGGTTGCTGTGGCGGAACGTCACGTAGGGCACCAGCAGGTGCGTCAGCCCGTCCCTCTCGACCGGGACCGACTCGATGCTGCTGCGCCGGCCCCGGCCCGGGTCGGGGAGCCTGCGCTCGCTCGTCCGGCCCGAGGCGGACGTCATGCGTAGCGTGAAGTCGATCGTGTCCTCGCCGAGGTCCACCACCGCCGGCACCCGGGCGAGGTCGACCTCGCCGTCGACCGCGTAGCAGAGCTGCCCCTTGGCCGCTCTCGTGGCTGCCTCGTCGAACTGCCAGGAGAGCGGCGCCGCGAACGACGTCGCCCGCTGCCGGCCCCGCACCACGACCTCGAGCGCCTGGGGCCGTGCGGCCCCCGAGGCGACGTGCGCGCGCACGCGCAACGTGGCGCCCTGGACGTCCAGGCGGGTGTCGATGACGCGGAGCTTCGAGCCTTCCGCCTCACCCACGAGCAGGTTGACGTTCCCGTAGGACGAGACGTCGAGGATGCCCGTCCGTCCGCTCGCCTCGAATCGCAGCTCTTCGTCCGGGCGATCCGTCGTCAGGTACTTCCCCAGCCGCACCGACGTCACCCGGGAGGTGTCACCGACGCGCGCCGCCTCGACCGGCGCGACCTCGATCCAGAACTCGTGCACCGAGTCCTCGCGACTGTGCTCGAGGACCCTCGTCACGTCCACCGCGGCCCTGTAGGTGGGGCCCTCGACCTCGACGTCGAAGCGGACCGACGACCCGCCGCCGTTCTCGTCGACGCGCAGGCCGACCACCGTCCACCCGGAGCGTCGGTAGTCGCCGCTCAGGAGGACGCGCTCGCCGTCCCGCCGGATCTGAAGCATCCGTCTCGGAGGCAGCTCCGTGCTCGTGGTGGGCCGGCCGCCGGCCAGCGACCGAAGCCGTCGCGCCACCTGCCGCGCCCGCGTGCTGAGGGTCATGCTGCTGTCGTTCCGCTCCTTGCTCGGCCGTGTCAGACGTGCTCGTTGGCGCGAGCGAGGTCGTCCTCGAAGTCCACCTCGACGGCGAAGAGGTCCGAGATGTCGACGGGCAGCACCTGCATCCCGTCCTCGCGGATCGACTTCTCGATGCCGCCCTCGAAGTACTCCTGGTCGTCGACCTCGTCGAGGCGCTGGATGAGCGCGGCCTTGTCCTTGGCGGCGACGAAGTTGATGCCCACGGCCTCGCCCAGCGCGCCCTGCACCTTCTTGGACAGCAGGGAGATGTACCCGCCGTCGTCCACCGTGTACTTGACCTCCTCGTCGCCCACCGCCGCGGTGTTGACGCACACGAACGACTGGTCGGCGTCGATCAGCTCCTTGACGCGGCGCAGCACCTCGGGGTGGAAGACCACGTCGCCGTTCATCCAGAGGACCGCCCGGTCACCGGAGCCGCGGAGGGCCTTGAGGAGCGACTTCGAGGTGTTGGTCTGGTCGTACAGCTCGTTGTAGGCGAAGGTCGCGTCGGGCGCCGCCTCGAGGATCTGCTCGAGCTTGAAGCCGACGACGATCGTCACCTCCGCGCGCTCGCCGAACGCGTCGCGCACGTTGCCGAGCTGCTGAGCGAGGATCGTCCGCCCGTCCTTGAGGGTGGTGAGCGGCTTCGGGAACGGCCGGCCGAGCCGCGTCCCCATCCCCGCCGCCAGAATGACGACCTGCACTCCCATCACAGCCACCTCTCGTCTCGTCCTTCGTCAGTCATGCGTTCACTCCTGGCGACCGTGATGCGGCACGCTCGACAACCGCGGCATCGTAGCGCCTCACGACCTCCCGGCACGCGGCCACGAACCGTGCGGTGGCCGCCCCCTGCGTCGTGTCGCCCAGGTAGTGCTCGACCATCCGCTCCCGCTCCGCCGCCGTGGCGTCGTCGGCACGGATCTCGTCGACCAGCGCGGCCAGGCTACCCGCGTCGGCGGCGTCGACCCACGGCACGACGTCGGTGAGCGGGCTCGTCGCGGGCCGCGCCTCGGGCGACGCGGGGCGCAGGAACACCATGGGGCCGCCGGTGGCCAGCCAGTCGATCGCGACGCCGGACACGTCGCAGACCAGCACGTCCGCCGCGGCGAACGAGTCGGCGAGCGGGACGCCGTCGACGTCGAGCCGGCCCCGGCCCCCGGCCTCGCGCACGAGGGCCCGGAGCCGCGCGTCGGCGTCCCGGTACGCGCGCGAGTGCACGCCCGTCAGCGGGTGCGGCCGGTACACGACGCGGTACCCCGCGCCGAGCAGGCTGCGGACCACGGCCTCGCCGTGGCTCACGACGGTGCCGTACGCGGACTGGCCGGGGGTGCCCTCCCACGTGGGCGCGTACAGCACGGTCGGCCGCCCGGCGATACCACGCGCCTCGCGGAGCGCGGCGACGCGGGCCAGCTGCTCGTCGACCTGGGGCCGGCCGATCGGCACGCACCGCGCGGTGGCGTCGAAGAACACGGACGACGCGGCCATGCGGTCGACGGCGGCCTGGCCCGCGACGAACGAGAAGTCGTACGCCTTGGTCTGGTTGGAGACCGTGACCTGCTTGTCGGAGTCCCCGTGCATGAGCGACACGTGCACCAGCTGCGGCAGCCGCAGGTTCGTGAAGTTGTCGGGGTGGTGGTTGACGTAGATGGCGAGGCGCAGCCGGCCCCGCAGCACCAGGCCCTCGACGGTCGACGGCTCTGCGGCGACCACGACGTCGAGACCCGACGTCGCGCGGACGTGCCGCGCCGTGCGCGAGTCGCGCAGGACGACGACGGTGCGCATCTCGCGGTCCAGGGCGCGCAGCGGCTCGTACCACTGCTCGAGCTGGTAGAGGGAGCCGGGCGGGTCGGCGAAGAACACCATCGCCTCGTGCGGGAGGACGGTCGTCGCGAGCGACGCGTCCTCACCGATGCGGTCGGCGGTCCCGGAGGGGACGAGCCCGAGGCGGCGCGTCAGGCGCGCCAGCATCGTCCGCGCACGACCCACGACCGCCTCCTACTCACCGCCCGTTCGCCCCCGGTTCAGGTGACGTTCACGTGGACGCCCCCGAAGTATAGGGCTCCGGGCCCGCGAGGCGCGCCGGGGACGGATGGTGGGACGTCGAGCCCGTGGACGGGGCCGACGGCTCAGCGGCGGAACGCCCCGCGGGCACGGGCGGTGCCGCGGCGGAGCACCTCGGCCAGGAGGTCCCCCGCCCGCAGGTCGGACGTCTGCTCCGCGACGATCTCCCGCTCCATGGCCCGTCGGGCCGGTCGCGGGTCCGTGCCGACCGTGGCCGAGGTGGGCGGCGTGGCGCCCGGCTCGGTCGGGTAGCCGAACTCCTCGAAGTCGCGGGCGTAGAACTCGACGAGCCGCTCGTGGAGCGCGGGGCTGATCTCGACGTCCTTGCTGGACACGCCCGCCGCGCCCTCGCTGGTGCGCTCGCGCCCCACGTGCGGGGGGAGGTCGAGCCCGTAGCGGTCGTTCAGGCGAGCGACCGCCGCGTCGAGACCGTCCTCGAACCGCATCACCTCGGCGCCCTCGACGAGGAACTCGGCCTGCGGGCGGATGTGGTTGCCCAGCAGGTACGGGTTGCTCTCGTACTTCGCGAACCGGCGCTCCGCCCAGGCCTCGACGGCCCCGGCGGACAGGTCGACGGCGCCGTCCCCCTCGATGCCGTGCCGCCACGCGTACTCCGAGCGGAACCGCGCGATCGGGTCGCGGACGATCATGAAGACCGCCTCGAAGCGGTGCAGCCGGAAGGTCGCGCGCAGCGGGTCCCCGTGCATGTGCTGGGACGTGCACCACCGGTAGTGGTTGAGCGAACCCACCGCGGTGCTGCTGCTGTGGTAGCTCATGGACCACCCGGCGTCGACGAAGTGGTTCTCGATGGAGGAACCACCCGTCTTCGGCACGTGGACGAAGAGGACTCCGCGCTTGTCCTTGCGCAGAACCGGCATGCGATCAGACCTTCCTGGCTCTCGTCACCTGCTGCGACCTGCCGCGCGCCCGTCAGGACGAGTGCGGCAGGCCGCCCACCATCCCGGCGGCGACGGTCTTGTTCGTGGCCTCGTCCACGAGGATGAACGCGCCCGTGCGCCGGTTCTGGCGGTACGGGTCGACGAACAGCGGCTGCGTGACGCGCAGCTGGATCCGGCCGATCTCGTTGAGCTTGATCTCAGTCGCGTCCTCGTCCCGGTGCAGGGTGTTGACGTCGACGCGGTAGTTGATGTCCTTGACCATGGCGCGAGCCCACCGGGTGGTGTGCTTGATCGCGTACTTCTTGCCGCGCACCAGCGGCGCGGACTCGTCCATCCAGCAGATCTGGGCGTCGATGTCCTGGAGCGCGGCCGGCGAGTTGTTCGGGCGGCAGATCATGTCGCCGCGCGAGATGTCGATCTCGTCGGTGAGGCGCACCGTCACGGACATCGGCGGGAAGGCCTCGTCCACCGGGCCGTCGGCGGTGTCGATCGCCTCGATCGTGGTCTCCAGCCCGGACGGGAGCACCCGGACCTTGTCGCCCTTCTTCAGCACCCCTCCGGCCACGGTGCCCGCGTACCCGCGGTAGTCGCGCGCGTCGTGCGACTGCGGCCGGATCACGTACTGCACCGGGAACCGCACGTCCTGCAGGTTGCGGTCGCTCGCCACGTGCAGCGACTCCAGGTGGCTGAGCAGCGGGCGCCCGTCGAACCACGGCATGTTCTCGCTGCGGTTCACCACGTTGTCGCCGACGAGCGCCGAGATCGGGATGAACGTGAGGTCCGGCACGCGCAGCCGCGACGCGAAGTCCGTGAAGTCGCGGCGGATGCCCTCGAAGACCTCCTCGGAGTAGTCGACGAGGTCCATCTTGTTCACGCACACCACGATGTGCGGCACACCCAGCAGGGTGGCGAGGAACGTGTGGCGGCGGCTCTGCTCGATGACGCCCTTGCGCGCGTCCACGAGGATGAGCGCGACGTCGGCGGTCGACGCCCCCGTCACCATGTTCCGCGTGTACTGGATGTGGCCGGGGGTGTCCGCGATGATGAACTTGCGCTTCGGCGTGGCGAAGTAGCGGTAGGCGACGTCGATCGTGATGCCCTGCTCGCGCTCGGCCCGCAGGCCGTCGGTGAGCAGCGCCAGGTCCGTGTAGTCGTTGCCGCGGTCCTTGCTGACCTGCTCCACCGACTCGAGCTGGTCCTCGAAGATGGTCTTCGAGTCGAACAGCAGGCGCCCGATGAGGGTGCTCTTGCCGTCGTCGACGGAGCCCGCGGTCGCGAAGCGGAGCAGGTCGGCCGACGTGTCGATCGCCTGCGAGGTCTCGACGTTCTCGTGCTGGGTCTCGGTGCTCATGGCTTAGAAGTAGCCCTCTCGCTTGCGGTCCTCCATCGCGGCCTCGCTCACCTTGTCGTCGCCACGGGTGGCGCCGCGCTCGGTGAGGCGCACGGCGGCGACCTCCTCGACGATTTCGGCACGGGTCGACGCCGTCGACGCGACGGCGGCGGTGAGGTTCGCGTCCCCCACCGTGCGGTAGCGGACGGAGCGCACCTCGGCGGTCTCGCCGTCCTTGAGCGGCGTGAACTCGTTGACCGCGAACAGCATGCCGCCCCGGTCCACGACCTCGCGCTCGGCCGCGAAGTACAGGTCGGGGAGGTCGATCTCCTCGGCCTCGATGTAGGCCCAGATGTCCAGCTCGGTCCAGTTGGACAGCGGGAACACGCGGATCGACTCGCCCTGGTGGACGCGCCCGTTGTACAGGTCCCAGACCTCGGGGCGCTGGTTCTTGGGGTCCCACTGGCCGAAGTCGTCGCGGAAGGAGAACACGCGCTCCTTGGCGCGCGCCTTCTCCTCGTCGCGCCGGCCGCCGCCGAAGAGCGCGTCGAAGCCGTTCTTCTCGGCGGCCTCGAGCAGCACGGGGGTCTGGATGCGGTTGCGGGAGCCGTTGGGCTCCTCCTGCACCAGCCCGCGCTCGATGGCCTCCGGCACGGAGGCGACGACGAGCTGGATGCCGAGCCGCTCGACCCACCGGTCGCGCGTGGCGAGCACCGACGGGAAGTTCAGGCCGGTGTCCACGTGCATGATCGGGAACGGGATCCGCGCCGGCGCGAACGCCTTGGCGGCCAGGTGGAGCATGACGATCGAGTCCTTGCCGCCCGAGAAGAGCAGACAGGGGCGCTGCATCTCCGCGACCACCTCGCGGATGATGTGGATGCTCTCCGCTTCGAGGCTGCGGAGCTGGCTCAGGACGTGGGACGTCACGGCTGGGCACCTTCCTTGATGTCGACCCCGACCTGGGTCAGCGCCGCACGCAGGTGCGGCGCCACGGCCGGGTGGCAGACGAAGAGATCGGGGAGCCAGGGGTCCTGGCGGTTGTACTCGAGCGAGGTGCCGTCCAGGCGCGTGCACTCGAGCCCGGCCGCGAGCGCGACCGCGACGGGCGCCGCCGAGTCCCACTCGTACTGCCCGCCCGCGTGCACGTACGCGTCGACGGTGCCGTCCACGACGGACACCACCTTGACGCCGGCCGAGCCCATGGGCACGAGCTCGACGTCGCCGCGGGCGGCGAGACGCTGCACGAACTCCGGCGGGCGGGAGCGGCTCGCGGCGAGGCGCAGCGGCCTGCGGCCCGCGAGCACCGCGGCGACGTCCTCGGCGTCGTCGCCATCGAGCGCACGGGTGTCGCGGGGCGTGCCGGTGCTGACGACGGCGTCCCGGGCGGGCAGGGCGACCGCGCCGGCCGCGAGCCCGTCGGGGCGGCCCACGCCGCGCGACCAGAGGGCGACGTGCACGGCGAAGTCGTCGCGCCAGCCGGACGGGTCGCCCGCGGGGCGCTCGGCGAACTCCCGCGTGCCGTCGAGCGGGTCGATGATCCACACGCGGTCCGCCGTCAGGCGGTCGGCGGAGTCCGCGGCCTCCTCGGAGAGGACGGCGTCGTCCGGCCGGGCGTGCGCGAGCGCGGCGGCGAGCCACGACTGGCTCGCGGCGTCGCCCGCGTCCTTGAGCTCGCGCGGCTCGAACGCGCGGCCCGCGGCGTCGACCTCCGCACGCAGGCCGCGGAGCACCTCGCCGGCGCCCGTCGCGAGCGCGACGGCGAGGTCGCCGTCGGGCAGGCCCGGGTCCGGGAAGGACGGGGCAGGGCGGGGCATACGACTCCTCGGCAAGCGGCTCTGGACGGAGGTCCTGGCGGACCGCGGCCGACGCTACCATTCCGAATTGGACGATTTCCTGAGAGTTCACATCGCTGAATTCTCTTTTTCCGATAGGACTGGTGCCCTTTTGAGCCTCGATCTCCCGCTGATCGTCGGCGGACTCGTCGTGGGCTTTGTCGTGGGCCTCACGGGCATGGGCGGCGGCGCCCTCATGACGCCCATGCTGATCTTCGTCTTCCGCGTCGACCCGCTCACCGCCGTCTCCTCCGACGTCGTGGCCAGCCTCTTCATGAAGCCCGCGGGCGCGATCGTGCACCTGCGCCGCCGCACCGTGAACCTCCAGCTCGTGCTGTGGCTCTGCATCGGCTCCGTGCCTGCGGCGTTCTCCGGCGCGCTGCTCATCCGCTACCTCCCGCTCGGCGACGGGTTCGACGAGACGCTCAAGAAGGTCCTCGGCGTCGCGCTGCTCGTCGCCTCGGCCGGCCTCGTGGTCCGCGCGGTGCTCGGGATACTCCAGCGCCGTACCGCGCTCGGCGAGGGACCGGCCGTGCCGAGCAGCCCGGACGTCGTCGTCCGCAAGGTGCCCACGCTGATCCTCGGGGCCGTCGCCGGGCTCATGGTCGGGCTCACGTCGGTGGGCGCGGGCTCGATCATCATCGTCGTGCTGCTCCTGCTCTACCCGGCCCTCAAGGCCTCGCAGCTGGTGGGCACCGACCTGGTGCAGGCCGTCCCGCTGGTGGCCGCCGCGTCGCTGGGGCACATCCTCTACGGTGACTTCGAGCTGGGGCTGACGGCATCGCTGCTGGTCGGCGCCATCCCCGGTGCCTGGTTCGGCGCCCACGTCTCGAGCCGCGCCCCGGGCGGCATCATCCGCCGCGCCCTGGCGATCCTCCTGCTGGCGTCCGGCCTCAAGCTGCTGGGCGCCTCGCTCGGCGTCGTCGTCGCGGCGGCCGCGGGCGCCCTCGTGCTCGGCAACGTGCTGTGGGTCCTGGTCCGGGAGCGCATCAAGCGGCTCCCGCCCCGGCCCAAGCCGCTCGGCACCGTCACGGCCCCCGCACCCGACCCCGCCACGGATCCGGACCCCGACCCGAAGGACACGACGACGCGATCATGACCGAGCACACGCCACCCGCCGTGCCCACCGACCTGCCGGACGCGGCGCACGTCCTGTCCCCCGACGGCCTGGACCTCCTCGAGCTCGCCCTCGCCGGCGGGCCGTGGCTGCCGCCCGCCGAGCTGCCGGCCGGCCCGGTGACGCTGACGGACGCGGAGAACACGCCGCTCGCCGTCGTCGGCATCCCCGGAGACGAGGCCCCGCGGGCCGTGCGGCCGTTCGCCCCGGCCGCCGGGCCGCACTGGGACCCCGACCTGCGCCGCAGCGCCACCGCGGTCCGCGCCGACCCGTCCGCGGCGCCCGTCGCCGTCGTCGTGGCCGAGCCGCCGACCCGCTCGGAGGTCGACGCCCTGCCGGGGCTCGTCGACGACGACGCCCCCGTGCTGCTGCTCGTGCCGGCCGCCCGCCGCGCCCCCGCCGCGGGACGGGTGGGTGCCCCGGGGCTCGTCCGCGTCGCGCGCGACCTCGCCGACCGGCTCGACGCACGCCGCGCGACCGTCGTCGTCGTGCCCTGGCCCGCCGACGCGCCCGCCGGACTGCGCTGGACGGACGTGGGCGCACGCTACGGCGCCACCCGCACGGAGGTGCTGGCCGCGTACCGCTCGGCCGCCGACCAGGACGCCGTCGCCGGGCTCGGCACCCTCTGGTCCGACGCCGTCGCCGACCTCTATCCCGACGTCCCCGCCGCCGAGGTGGTGCGCGCCGCCGAGACGGCCCGGCCGCGGGGCGCCGTCGTCTTCTTCACGGGGCTGTCCGGCTCCGGGAAGTCGACCGTGGCCCGCGCGCTGGCGGCCGAGCTCGACGACGAGGGCCGGCACACCACCCTGCTCGACGGGGACGAGGTGCGCCACCACCTGTCCAAGGGTCTGGGCTTCGACAAGGCGTCCCGCGAGCTCAACGTGGAACGGATCGGCTACGTGGCGTCGCTCGTCGCCTCGCACGGGGGCGTCGCGGTGGCCGCGCCCATCGCGCCGTTCGCGTCGGGCCGCGCGCGGGTGCGCGAGCTCGCCGAGGCCGCGGGCGCCTTCCTGCTGGTGCACGTCAGCACACCGTTGGAGGTGTGCGAGGCCCGCGACCGCAAGGGCCTGTACGCCAAGGCCCGCCGCGGCGAGATCCCCGAGTTCACGGGGATCTCCTCGCCCTACGAGGCCCCGACGGACGCCGACGTCGTCGTCGACACGTCGCAGGTCGACGTCGCGGAGGCGGTCGCGCGGGTGCGCGCCGCGCTCAGCGGGCGCCTCGGCGGCTGAGCCGGTCCCCCGCACCGGTGGAGCCCGTCCGTCGCGGCGGGCTCCACCGGTGCGAGGTGCTCAGGCCTGCTTCTTCTTGGTCCGGGCGCGCGGCCCGACGCCGCCCGCTCGCGCCGAGGCGTTCGCGGCGCGGTGAGCTCGGACGAACTTGCGGTACTCGGTGAGCACCTCGTCCGTGCCGCCGTCCATGACCAGCTGCCCCTGGTGCACCCACAGCACGCGGGTGCACATCGCCTCGACCGTGCTGATCGAGTGGCTGACCAGGAAGATCGTGCCGGCGTTCTTGCGCACCTCGTCGATGCGGGCCTTCGAGCGCGCCTTGAACGCGGCGTCGCCCGTGGCGAGCGCCTCGTCGATCATGAGGATGTCCGGCGTCGCCGCGGACGAGATGGCGAAGCGGAGGCGGGCGCCCATGCCGGAGGAGTACGTCTTCATCGGCATGTAGACGAAGTCGCCGATGTCGGCGAACTCCACCACCTCGTCGAAGCGCTCCTCGACCTGCTTGGGCGTGAGCCCCAGGGCGAGGCCGCCGATCCAGATGTTCCGCTCGCCCGAGAGCTGCGGCATCAGGGCGGCGTTGACGCCCAGCAGCGCCGGCTCGCCCGCCACGTACACGCCGCCGGACCGCGGCGGGATGAGGCCGGTGATCGCGCGCAGCAGGGTGCTCTTGCCGGAGCCGTTGATGCCGACGATGCCGATCGCCTCGCCGTGCCGCGCGACGAAGGAGATCCCGCGCACGGCGTGCACCTCGCTCACCGCGCCCACGTGCTGCGACGTGGAGCTCACCAGGCGGCGCAGGAAGGACTGCTTGGGCGCCTCCGCCTCGCGCACGTTCTCGCCGCCCTTGGCGGCGACCTGCTTCGCCTTGCCGCCGAAGACGCGGTAGACGATGTGCAGGTCGTCGACGACGAGCACCGGGTCGCCGACGGTCGCGACGGGTTTCGGGCCCTCGAGGTCCTCGGGCTCGAACTCCTCGTCCAGGTCGACGTCGAGATGAAGGTCGGACTCAGTCACGGCCGTACCGCTCCTCTCCGCGCCAGAAGATGATGAACCCGGCGACGAACGTCACCACGGCCCAGCCGGCGGCCCACGCCCACATCACCGGGTCCTGCGGGATGTTGGGCTCCTGCGTGAGGATCGAGCGCGCGACGTACAGGAACACCCCGATCGGCTGGTAGTCGAGGATCGGGCCGACGATCGCCTGCGCGGTCTCCGACAGGCTGCTCACGTAGTGGGTCACGGGGAAGATCACGCCCGAGCCGTACATCACCAGGCGCATGACGAAGCCGATGACGTTGTCCAGGTCCGGCGTGACGGCCACCGCGCGGGCGACCATGAACGCGACCCCGGTGTTGAAGAGCCACAGGAGCGCCACGATGAACGGCAGGAGCAACCAGCTCCACGTCACGTGCACCGGCGGGTACTGGGGCAGCAGCCCGCTGAGCAGCACGATCACGCACATGACGACGAGCGCCGGCACGAGCGTGGTGAGCAGGGAGACCACCTCGGCGATGGGCAGCACCGCCCGCGGGAAGTGCAGGGACCGGATCAGCGTCGACTTCTGCGCGATCGACTTCGAGCCGCCGTGCACGGACTGCTCCACGAAGCGGAACAGGAACGTGCCGATCACGATGAACGCGATCGTGTTCTCCACGCCGCGGCTCGCGTCGATCAGGATGCCGAAGATCAGCACGTAGACGATCGCGTTGAGCGTCGGGTTGAGGACGGCCCACAGCTGACCCAGGTAGTTGTTCTGGTTCTTGGAGTAGGCGGTCGCGGTGCCGAGGACGCGGATGAACGCCCAGCGCGAGGCGACGTCGCGGATGTACCGGCCCAGCGGCGGGCGCACGCCCATCTGCATCAGCCCGTACTGCTTCGCGATCGCCTGCCGCTCCTGCGAGGTGGTGTCCGGCACGACCGGCTCCGGGGGACGGAGCGGGTCGCGGCCAGGCCCCGGCGTCCCGCGGTCACCCGATGCGGCGCCCGTGGTGGTGTCGGTGGTCACGTAACTTGCATACCCGTCTTCTGAGGTACGGCCAGCGGCTGTCCGGCCCCGTCGATCCTAGCGCGGCTCCGCGTGCCGCCCGGCGGTCGGGGAGCGCACGCGCCACCAGGTACCGTGTCCTGCGGACCGGCGCTGCCCCACGCGTGGCGAGCCGGATCCCACCCTTCCGAACCCTTCGAGAGGAACGCCATGTACTCGCTGCTCTTGCTCAACGGCGGAGTCGGCGCTCGCGTCGCCGCGGGTCAGCCCAAGCAGCTGATCAAGGTCAAGGGCATACCGATCCTGGTGTACTCGCTGGTCGCCGCCGACGCGGTGCCGGAGATCGACCAGATCGTGCTGAACTACCCCGAGGGGTGGCGCGACGACGTCGAGCGCATCGTGACCGACTACGCGATCAAGACCCCGGTGACGTACGTCGAGGCGGGCGCCACGCGGCACGAGTCCGTCGCCGCCATGCTGTCGACCGCGACGAACGACCACGTCGTCGTGCACGAGTCGGCCCGCCCCCTCGTGACGACCGCCGACTTCGCCGCCCTGGTCGCGGCCGAGGCCGAGAACGTCTCGCTCATGCTGGAGATCCCGTTCACCGTCGCCCCGGTCGACCCGGAGCAGCGCAAGGTGACCGGCTACCTCGAGCGGTCCACCCTGCGGAACGTCCAGCTCCCGCAGAAGTTCGCGAAGGCGGACCTCGTCGACGCGCACCAGAAGGCCTCGGCGGAGGGCAAGACGTACACGGAGGACGCGACCCTCGTCGCCGTCGCCGGGCACGACGTCCGCTTCATCGACGGCAACGACCGCAACATCAAGGTGACCACCCCGACGGACGTCCGCCTCGCGACGTACCTGCTCTCGGGTGGCGAGGAGGGCTGGGATGAGTAAGACGCTGATGGTGACCGGCGCGTCGAAGGGCATCGGCCTCGAGACGGTGCGCCGGTTCCTCCAGAACGACGCCGAGGTCACGACGATCGTGCTGGTCGCGCGCGAGTCCGAGGACTACACCCAGGCCCTGGCGGAGCTCGAGGAGATCAACGAGCGCGGCGTCACGCTGGCGCCCTACTTCGCCGACCTCGCCGACCGCGGCGGCGTGATCCGCCTGTGCGCCGAGATCGTCAAGGCCCACGGCAACGTCGACATCCTCGTCAACAACGCCGGGTACACGAAGCCCGTGCCGCTGCAGCAGGTCGACTTCGCCGACTTCGAGCGCACGATCGCGGTGAACCTCTACGCACCCTTCACGTTCGTGCAGGAGCTCCTGCACCACGGGAACAAGTTCGAGCTCATCGTCAACATCGCCTCGACCGCCGGCATCAACGGCCGGTCCGGCTGGCTGACCTACTCGGCGTCCAAGGCCGCGGTCATCAACATGAGCGAGGTCATGCGCGAGGAGCTCGCGATCTACGGCACCCGTGTCGTGTGCATCTCCCCCGGCCGCACCGCCACCGCGCTGCGCCGCGTGCTCGCGCCGGACGAGGACCCGTCCACGATCATGCAGCCGCAGGACGTGGCCGAGGTCATCGAGATGCTCGCCTCGCCCGTCGGCCGGTTCGTCGACTCGGCCAACCTGGTGGTGCGCCAGTAGTGGATCGCCTGCTCCGGGGGCCGCGCCGGGTCGTCGTCGTCAACCTGCTGGCCGCGTGCGCCCTGCTGGCGGCGGCGACCCTCGCGGCCCCCGTGGTCGGCACCGTCGTCGCGCTCGTCGCGGTCGTCCTCGTCGCCTACGTCCAGCGGCGGTCGTTCTTCCGGCCCGGTCCCGGCCGGCCGGGTGCCTGGGCCATCGCCCGCACCGCGCTGCTCGGGACGGCGCTGGTCGGCGTCGTCCGCGACGGCATGGACGGGTGGGACGTGCTGGCGGCCCTGGTCGTCGCGCTCCTGGTCCTGCTCACCGCGCTCGAGGGCCGGCTCGGCGGGATCTGGTCGGGCGCGACCCGACCGGTGGCGAACCTGCCCGGCGTCGACCCGGCGCGCCCGTACACCACGGCCGTGGGCGCCCTGCAGGTGGCCCACCTCGCCGCGCTCACGCTGTGCCTGCTGGTGCCCCTGGTGCCGGTCGTGGCGCTGCTCGCCGCGGCGCTCGCCGCGGGCCTCCTCGTCGTCAGCGGCCTGTGGTCGCTGCAGGCCCGCCGCGACCGTGCGCCCTTCGCCGCCGCGCTCACGACGGCGCTCGAGCGCCACGCGGCGCCGGTGATGGTCTACCTCTCGGGCCCGGGCGGCACCGAGTACCAGCTCGGCGTGTGGACGAGCGAGCTCGAGCGGCTCGCCGACGAGGGCACCGGCGTCGTCGTCGTGGTCCGGGAACGGTCCCTCGCCCAGCGGGTCGCCGCCCTGACGAGCCTGCCCGTCGTCTCGGCCCCGTCGCTGGCCGAGCTGGAGGCGCTGCAGGTGCCCGCCTTCCGCGTGGCCCTGTACGTCAACAACGGGGCCAAGAACGGGCACAACGTCCGCTACCGCGACCTCACGCACGTGCAGCTGCTGCACGGCGACAGCGACAAGCCGTCCAGCTACAACCCGGTGACGGCCATGTTCGACCGGATCTTCGTCGCCGGCCAGGCCGGCATCGACCGGTACGCCTCCCACGGGGTGCACATCCCCGACGAGAAGTTCGTCATCGTCGGGCGGCCGCAGGTCGCGGACATCCGCCACGCCGACGCCGGAGCCCCGCTGCGCACCGTGTTCTACGGGCCGACGTGGGGCGGGTTCAACCAGGACAACAGCTTCGGCTCCCTGGCCTGGGGCGAGCAGATCGTCGAGGGGCTGCTGGCGCGGGGCTACCGCGTGATCTTCCGCCCGCACCCGTACTCGCTGCGCCAGCCCGACGAGGCCGCGCACGTCGAGGCGATCCACGCGCTGCTCGACGCCGACCGCCGCAGGTCCGGGCGCGAGCACCTGTTCGGCGAGGCGGCGAGCGCGACCATGTCGCTGGTCGACTGCTTCAACGCGTCGGACGCGCTCGTGTCCGACGTCTCGTCCGTGCCCGCCGACTACCTCTACAGCGGCAAGCCGTTCGTCATCACCCAGGTGGACGACACGCCCGTGGACGAGTTCCTCGACGAGTTCCCCCTCGGGCGGGCCGCCTACCTGGCGCGCCTGGCGGAGCCCGGGTCCCTCGACGCCGCGCTCGACGGCCTGGCCGACGACCGGCTCGCCCCCGAGCGCGACCGCACGCGGCGCTACTACCTCGGCGACATCCCCGAGGAGACGTACGCGCGCACGTTCCGCGACGCGGTGCGGGCGACGGTTGCCGACGCGGGCCCGCCTCCCCTGCACCACGCGCACGCCGCGGGTGCCGAGGACGAGGAGGCCGCCGAGCTCGCGGGGGACGCCGACGGCGACGAATGACGACTGACGAGTGACGTGCGAACGACGACGGGCGAGCCGGCATCGGCCCGCCCGTCGTCGTTCAGCCCTCTCCGAACACCCGCTCCCACTGCCGGGCCACGACGGGCGCGGTGTAGCGCTCCGCGACCCGCTCGCGCGCCGTCGCCCCCATAGCGGCGGCCCGGTCCGGGTCCCGCAGCAGCTCGACCACGGCGCGCGCCACGCCCTCGCGGTCGCCGCGGTCCAGCAGGCGCCCGGTGACCCCGTCCTCGATCAGCGTCGCCGGGCCGTACAGGCAGTCGTACGCCACGACCGGCGTCCCCGCGGCCTGCGACTCCATGATCGACAGGGGCATGGCCTCCCAGTCCGACGTGGAGAGGGTGCAGACCGAGCGCGCCATGACCCCGTGCGGGTCGGAGGTGCGGCCGGGGAAGGTGACCGAGCCGGTGAGGCCGAGCCGCTCGACGAGCGCCTCCAGCTCCGCCCGGCTCGGGCCGCGGCCGTAGATCTCCAGGCGTGCCTCCGGCACCTCGGCGACCACGAGCGCGAACGCGTGGATCGCCTCGTGCAGCGCCTTCTGCGGGCTGATCCGTGACATCACGGTGACGAGGTGCGGGTCCTTCGCGACGGACTCCGTCCCGGCGGGCAGCCGGGTGGCGTTCGGCACCACGTGCACGGGGACGTCCTCCCCGACGATGTCCAGGACGTGGCGGCGCTGCGGCTCCGTGAGCACCACCAGCCCGTCGAGCCGGCCGGCGGTCGCGAACAGGTCGGCGTGGTCGCTCCGCAGCGGGCTGCCGACCGTGAACGGCGCCGCGAACTGGTTGTTGTGCAACATGCCGAAGCGACGCACGTGGTCGCCCCGCGCGCGGGCCAGCTTCGGGATGGTCGACGCGGTCTCCGCGAGGGCGACGACGTCGGTGCCGGGCTCGGCGAGGAGCGCCTCGAGCCACGCCACGTGCCATGCCGGCCCGCCGGCGTACAGCTCGGGCTCCGCACCCGGCCGGTGGATGGCGACCCCGCGCCCCCGGTGGCTCTCCGGGTCCGCCGCGCGGCTCATCCAGGGGTGGCCGTTCGGCGTGTACCAGACCTCCCGGTCCACCACACCGTTCAGGGCGAGGTGCTCCACATGGCGCACCCGTCCGTCCGACCAGCGCTCACGCACCCCGACGTCGCGGCCGCGGTGACGGCCGACCTCGACGACCGCTCCGCCCGCGTCGCGCTTGACGTGGGCGAGGTAGCTGCCGTCGGGGGCGTACCAGCGCTCCAGTCCCGGGGCGGTGCCGCGGCCCTCGACGAGCACGCCCGGCCCGGCCAGCAGCGCGGCGGTGCCGGTCGGGTCCTCGACGGCGTCGACGTCGGCCCACGCCTGGGCGAGGTCGAGCGCGGGGCCGCGCACGGCGACGTCCGGGCCGATCCGGCCCTGCTCGCGCAGGTGCTCCACCCGGGCCGGGGTGAGCTCGTTGGAGAGGACGACGAGCGTCACCGGGTGCCCGGCGTCGGCGAACATCCGGCACTGGTCCTGGACCGCCTGCGTCACGCCGCCCGAGCCGAACTGGTGCACCACCACGAAGATCGGCGACCGGCTCGTCCTGGGCTCGCCGGCGGGCTCACCGGTGGGCTCGGCCGTGGGCTGGATGATGGGCTCGGTCATGCGTGCCGTCCTCCGTCCGCGAGGGCCTGCGTGAGCGGGCCGAGGTCGGCGCCGTGCCGCACGGCCAGGGAGCGCAGCGCCTTGGGCAGGGCGGCGATCACCTCGTCGCCCCAGGCGGTCGCCGCCACCACCGGGACCGGGGGGTCGGAGGCCAGGCGTCGCGCCGTCCACCGGTGCACCCGGGTTCGCCGCGCGACGCCCTCGCCGTGGTCGAGGTCGAGCACCGTGGTGACGACGTCCGTGCCCCGGTCCACCCACGTGACGACGCGCACGACGCCGTCGGCGTCGAGGTAGTCCCGCTGGAACGGACGGTCCTCGGTGTCGGCGCGCTCCCGCACGAGGACGGTGCGCCCGGCCGCCAGCGTCCACGGCACCACCACCGGCGCGGGCCGACGCGCCTCGATCCGCCGGGTGAGCACCTCCGGGAGCCCGACGACGTCGTCCGCGGTCGCGCGGACGTCGGGCAGCGCGTCTCCCCCGCCCCGCCGCCAGCGCGCACGCCGCGGTGGTGCACCGGGCCGCAGGCCGGCCGCCTCGAGGAACAGGTCGCGCACGAGGACGTGCCGCGCGCCGGTGCGCCCCACCAGCGCGTGCTCGGGCCGGCGCGGCATCGCCCGCGAACGCGGCACGACGACGTCAACCGCGTGCCCGCGCGTCGCGAGCGTCGCGACCAGCGGGCGGACCTCCTCGAGCCGCGGACCGTCGAGGCCCTCCGCGACCACGACGACGTCGGGCCGGCCGTGCGTGCGCATCCTGCTCTCCTTCCGTCCCCGGGTGCGGGGACGCGTCGCGGACCATGAGTTCCAGGGGGAGGTCGGCACGCTACCCGATCGCCCTGGGCCCGGCCTGGGCACGCGCACGTCAGCCGGCCTGGGTGCGCCGCACCTCGTCCTCGTGCCGGGCGATGACGTCGTCGCACGCCGCCAGGAACCGGGCCAATGAGGCGCCGGGCGTCGTGTCCCCCAGGTAGTAGCGCACCATCTCCTCGCGGCGCGCGCGCTGCGGGTCGTCGCGGACCTCGGCCACGAGCAGGTCCGTGACCCCGTCGACCCCGTCCCGGGCGAGCCTCGGCACCGCGTCGAGCAGCGGCGTCTGCGCCGTCACGACGCCGGGGTGGCCGGGGTCCGTGACGACCAGCGGGCGCCCGGTGGGCAGCCAGTCCATCGCGACGGCGGACACGTCGCACACCAGCACGTCCGACGCGGCGAACGCCGCCTCGAGGTCCTCGTCGACCGAGACGCGGTGCCCCGCGGCGGGCTGCTGCTCGTCGGCGGCGCGGACGAGCTCGCGCACCGCGGCGTCGGCCTCCCCGTACGCCGGGGTGCGCACCCCGGACAGCGGGTGCGGCCGGTAGACGAGGCGGAGCCGGTCGTCGGCGAGGACCCGCCGGGCCAGCTCGACGCCCAGCACGTCGAGCGAGCCGTACGCGGCCGTCGGCTGCGCGCCCTCCCACGTCGGCGCGTAGAGCACGGTGAGCCGCCCGTCCGGGCGCCGCTCCGGGGCCGCCACGACGGCGGTGTCGAGCTGCGGCCGGCCGACCGCGACGCACCGTGCGGACGCGTCGAAGTACGGGATGTACCGCGCCATCCGGTCGATCGCGGCGTCGCCCGCGACGAACGACAGGTCGTAGGCCTTCGCCTGGTTGGAGACGGAGACCACCTTGTCCGAGTCCCCGTGCAGCAGGGACACGTGGGCCATGCTCGAGAACCGCAGCATCGAGAAGTTCAGGGGGTTGTGGTTCACGTACAGGGCGAGCCGGACCGCCCCGCGCGAGAACAGGTCGTCGAGGGTCGCGTACCGGGCCACGGTGACGACCTCCAGGCCCGACTCCTGCCGGATCGCCCGCGCCGCACGCGAGTCGCTGGCCACGACGAGCACCCCGTGGCGCCGGTCGAGCTCTGCGAGCGGCCCGTACCACTGGCGCAGCTGGTACAGCCCCTCGACGGTGTCCGGAAAGAAGACCACGACGCGCTGCTCGAGGGTCCGGCCGATGAGGCGGGCGTCGTCCCCCAGCCCGTCGGGGGTGCCGGCCGGCAGCATCCCGAGACGCCGGATGAGCTGGCCTCCCCAGGACCGGATCGTGCGCGGCACGCTCGCTCCTCGTGCACTGGGGGGCATGGTGCTCCTTCTCGTCGTCCGACACGGGGTGCGGCGCAGAGTCTACGGCCGCACGCTGGTGCTCAGGTGCCCTTCGACGGCCGGACCTGCGACGACATGGATGCCTCCGGCGCCTTCGTGAAACCCGAGCGTCCTGCTGTAGTATCGGCCGACCGTCCACCACCTTCACCGGGAGGACCCATGCCTCGACGCCCCCTGCGCCTCGCCACCTGGCTGCGCGGAGCCCGCCGCGCCCTCGCCTCGGGCCCGTCGCGTCCGTCCGCCGGGAGGCCGGGGACGAGCGTCCCGGCGCGGCCCACGCCGCCGGCTCCCCCGCAGCTGCGCACCGACCTCGTGCCGCAGGTCCGCGCGCTGATGAAGGAGAAGGACGTCCGCGGCGCGCAGTCGCTGGTCGACGAGGGCCTCGCGCTCCCGGAGCCGACGACGGACGCCCTGCTCGCGGCCGGCCTCGTGGCCCACCACCGCCGTCTCTACGAGCGTGCCCTCGCGTTCCTCGACCGGACGGACGGAGCGGCCTGGTCGAAGACGCCCATCGCCTTCACCGAGTCGCTCTTCCGCGTGGACCCGGAGCGCGGGCTGGCCCTGACCCGCGAGTGGCTCGACCACCCGCCGGTGACCGTGCGCGCGCGCACCTGGCACACGATCCTGCGCTACGTCTTCGCGCACGGCGACGACGCGCTGCGCCACGCGGTGCACGAGCGTCTCGTCGAGTCCTACCAGGGCGACGAGGAGCGCTGGCCCGGCGGCGCGGCCGAGATCGCATGGCTCGAGCGGTGGCGCACCGCGGAGCGGCACAAGTCCGCCCCGGCGCCCGAGGGCCGCGTGCCGTTCGCCCTCATGGACTACGTGCAGCCCGGCAAGAGCAAGACGTCGCAGAACATCGGCGACCAGGTCCAGACGCTCGCGTCGCTGGGTCACGTCGTGCGGCGCCAGAACCTCCGGTTCCACGGGCCCGAGGACATGGTGGGCTTCGTCGAGGACATGCAGGCGCGCGTGCGCCCGGAGCTGCGGCTCGAGGGCGACGGCGCCGACGTCGAGCTGTACCGCGTCGACCGCGACGGCTCGTCGTTCCAGGCCTTCCCGGAGGGCACCTGGCTCCTCGAGTTCGGGTGGCACTCCCACGACCTCGCCGCGACGGGCGTGTGGGACTTCCCGATGCACGAGAACCTGCGCCCGATCTTCGTGTCGTTCCACTGCAACAAGCGCGAGCTGCTCACGCCCGCGGCGCTCGACTACCTGCGCGCGCACGGCCCCGTCGGCTGCCGCGACTGGACCACGGTGGACCTCCTGCTGTCGCTCGACGTGCCGGCGTTCTTCTCCGGCTGCCTCACCACGACCGTGAGCACGGTGTTCCCCGAGACCGACGTGCGGCCCGAGCAGGGCACCGTCTACGTCGACGCCGTGCGCCACCCCGTCCCCGCCGGGCACGAGAACGTGAAGCAGAGCTACCGCGCCGTCAAGGACCGCACGTTCACGGAGAACATGCGCGCCGCCGTGGACCTGCTGGAGTGGTACCGCACCACCTACACGCACGTCGTGACCAAGCGGTTGCACTGCTACCTGCCGAGCCGTTCCCTCGGCCTCGAGGTCGACTTCCAGCCCGCGAACTACGCGGACGTGCGCTTCGCCGGCCTCTACCCGCTCGACCACGACGGCTTCGAGGCGATCCGCACCGGCATGATCGCCCGCCTCGAGCCGGTGCTGTCCGCCATCTTCGCGGGGCACGACGCGGACGCCGTCTACGACCTGTGGCGCGAGACGGTCGCGCCCGAGGTCGAGGCCGCGCGGGCCCGCCACACCGCGCAGCACGCGCTGGCCTCCCTCCCCACCCTGCCCGCCGCGCTCGCCGCGCCCGCCGTCGTCGAGGCGAAGCCGTTCGACGGCGCGGTCGACGTCGTCCTCCTGCCGCGCAAGGAGGAGCTCGCCCACGTGGGCGAGGCGGTCCGCGCGCTCGACGCCGCCGCGACCGGCCCCCAGCGGGTGTGGGTCGTCGGCACCGCGATGCACCGCGTGCGGCTCCCGCGGGTCTCCGGGCTCACCCAGGTGCACAAGGTCCCGGCGGGCAAGATCGACGTCGGCGGGCTGGGCATCACGCCCCGCCAGCGGGCCCACCACGCCCTCCTGCCGCACCTGCTGCCCGACGTCGACCGCGCCGTCGTGCTCCCGGTCGACGCGGTGGTCCTGGGCGACGTGCACGAGCTCGCCGCGCTCGACCTCGGCGGCCACGCCGTGGCCGCCCGGCACACGTCGAACGCCGACCCCAGCGGCTTCGGCCTGCTGTACCGCGCGGCCCGTCGCCTCGACGACGCGCCCGAGACGGCGTACGACTTCTACCGCCGCATCCACGCCCGCCACGTGTTCGACTTCAACGCGTTCGACACCGACGTCATGGTGCTCGACCTCGTCCGCCTGCGCGCGGACGGCTACGCCACCGAGGCGCTCGTCGCGATGCGCGAGTTCCGCCTCGACGCCCGCGAGGCCCTGCACCTGTACACGGGCCCGCACCGCGCCGAGCTCGACGCCGCCTGGGACCACGTGCCGACCCGCGACCTGCCCGACGACGAGGCGAAGCTCGTGCACTGGGCCGACAGCCTGAAGCCGTGGGACGAGGACTACGTCGCGCGTCGTGAGCTGTGGTACGACCGGGCGGAGGCCCACGTCGGGGCTGCCGCCTCGTGACGTCGCAGTCCGTCTCGGCCGCGTCGGTCACGTCCGTCCGGGTCCCTCCCCGTCCCCGGCTCCGGGGGCTGGACGGCCTGCGCTTCCTCGCCGCCGCGGCCGTCATGGGGTACCACTTCACCGGCATCGGGATCCCGCAGTGGGGCTCGCCGCCGTACGAGGTGTTCCCGGGGCTGAACCACGTGACGCGGTACGGCTTCCTGGGCGTGCAGCTGTTCTTCGTGATCAGCGGCTTCGTCATCCTCATGACGGCCTACGGCAAGTCGATCAGCGCCTTCGCGTCGTCGCGGGTCGCGCGCCTCTACCCCGCCTACTGGGCGGCGATCGTCCTCACCGTGGCCCTGCAGCTCGTGTGGGACGGCGGGCGCAACCCCACGCTCATGGAGTCGGCGCTGAACCTCACCATGCTCCAGGAGGCGTGGGACGTGCCGAACGTCCAGGGCGCCTTCTGGACGCTCTGGTACGAGATGAAGTTCTACCTGCTCATCGGCGTCTTCATCCTCGTGGGCATCACCCGGCGTCGCGTCATCGCGTTCGCCGTGCTGTGGCCCCTGGTCGCGGAGCTGGCGAAGGCGACGGACAGCGGCCTGCTGTCCTCCCTCCTGATCCCGAGCTATGCGCCGTACTTCGCCGTCGGCATGCTCCTGTTCCTCGTGTACAAGGACCGGGGCGACGTCGCCGTGTGGCTCGGCATCGCGCTCAACACGGTGCTCTGCATGCGGCAGGGGTACGAGTACGCCGGGAACGCGACCGAGAACGTGGGCGCCTACGTCTCCCCCGTGGTCTGCGGCCTCGTCGTGCTGCTCATGGTGGTGCTGGTCTGGGCGCTCAGCGCCGGGCCGCTGCGGCACGTGGACTGGAAGGTGCTGTCCACCCTCGGCGCGCTGACCTACCCGCTCTACCTCGTGCACGGCCAGTTCGGCTTCGCGGTGATCGACGTGATGTACGACGAGTGGTCACGCTGGGTGGTGCTCGGGGTGGCGGTCGCCGTGTCCGTGGCGCTCGCCGTGCTGCTGCACTACGGGGTGGAGAACCGCCTGCACGACCGGCTCCGCGCCGGCGTGCGCGACGGGCTCGAGCGGACTCTCGCCCCCAGCCGCAAGGCCGGCTGACCCGGACCCGTCAGGCCCGCACGAGGTGCAGGCGGGCGTGCATCTCGCGCGTGAGCGTGCCCGGATGCGCCTCGAGGTACTCGTCCACCGCCTTGCGGCAGCCGGACCACGCCAGGTAGTCGTCGACCACCAGCCGGCCGCCGGGCACCAGCCGCGGCACCACGCGCTCGAGGCACGTGCGGGTGGACGCGTACCAGTCGCCGTCGAGGTGGGCCACGGCCACCGGCTCGTCGCCCACCAGGGTGTCCTCGAACAGCCCGCGCACCAGGTCGACGTGCGAGTCCTCCACCGCCAGCCCGTGCCGGGCGAACGAGTCGTGCACCTCGGCGTACAGGTCGTCGCGGTACCCGTAGTACGTCTCCCCGCCGCGGCCCTTCGCGTTCCCCTCCACGATGGTCGCGTAGCGGGCGTGCACGTCCTCGCCGTCCTGCTCGGTGGGCGGGGGGATGAGGCCGAAGACGTCGTGCACGGCGAGGTGCCGGTCCGGCGCCTTCGCGGCCGCCATGACGATGGCGGAGCCGCCGCGGGCGGTGCCGCACTCGAGCAGCATCCCCGGCAGCGCCCGCGCCTCCGTGTCGAGGACGGCGTGCGCGAGGTCGTAGAGCGCCAGGGCGCCGAGCAGCGTGAGGTGCTCGGCACGCACCGCCCTCGCGACCTCCGCCACGTGGTCGGGCAGGTCGTCCAGGCGCTCGGCCTCGAGGGCGCGCACCCGCCGCCGGAGCCGCCGCACGTCGCGCCGGCTCGCCTCCAGGTCCTCGCGCGCGTGCTCCAGCTCCGCCCGCAGCGCCGGGACGTCGACGGCCGGCTCGTCGCCCCGCTGTGACGTCGTCGTGCGCCCGCCGCCCCGCAGGGCCGCCACGAGCCTGTCCCGCACGTTCCGCGCCTGCATGGGCCCATGCAACCCCATCGGAGGGCTCAGGACCAGAGATGCGGCCACCCAGCGTTCATCCACCGGTCACGCCGACATCCCCTCGACGTCCCCTCGTCGTCGCCCGCCGCGGTGACAGTGAGGGGGTGACCGCGTTCGTCGAGTCCCCGCTCCAGCTGCTGTGCGCCGTCGAGGCGCACGCCGCCGGGCACGCCGGCACCCGCACGCGCGTGCTGGCGCGCGCCGACGTCCCCTCGCTCGCCCCCGCCGTGGAGGCCGTGCGCTCTCTCGGCCTGCCGGGCGGCCTGGACGTCGAGACGGCGCCCGCCCCGACCCGCCTGCCGCACGACGTGCTGGTGGTCGGGGACCCGTTCTCCCGGGCGTTCCAGTCCGCGCTGGTGCGGGCGGTGCGGCCGCCCTCGCGGATCGTCGTCGTCGACGACGGGACCGCCGCGCTCGACCTCGCCCACCGCCTGACGTCGGGCGGCTCGATGGTGCGGATCGGCGCGCCGCCCGGGTCGTCGCGTCTCGGGCTCGGCGCCCTGGCGGCCCGGCGGCTGCGACGCGTGGCCGAGGCCGGTGGCCTGAGCCTGTGCACCGCCCTCCCGATCGACCCCGACCTGCGGGCGTGGCTGCGCCTGCTGGGCGTCGACGTGCTCGAGCACTCCTTCGGGTGGCTGCGGGGCCGGCCCGCCGGCGACGCGCCGCAGGAGCCGACGGTGGTGGTCGGGTCGGCGCTCGCGGCCGACGGCCTGGTGCAGCCCGACCGGTACGTGGCGTGGGTGCGTGGCCTCGCCTCCGACGGGCCCGTGCGGTACGTGCCGCACCGCCGCCACGACCCGCGCATCTCGGCGCTCCTCGAGCGGGTGCCCGGGATCGAGCTGGACGCGCCCGGTGCGCCGGTGGAGGTCCGCCTGCGCGGGCTGCGGCCCGGCCAGCGCGTCGTCACGCTCCCCTCCGCCTCCGCCCTCACCCTCGCGCGGCTGCTCGTGCCGCGCGGCGTCGCCGTCGTCCCGCAGGCCGTGCCCCGCGGCTGGTGGACCGACCGTGTGACGCCCGAGCTGTACCAGGCCGTCGGACGCGTGCACGCCCTGGCCACCCGTGACCTGACCACCCGCGCCCTGGCCACCCACCCCGCGCCGGCGGCCGCCGGCGCTCCCCTCGTCGCGGCGGGCGCCTGACGGGGCCCTTGCGCCGCCGGGCGCTCGCGTCACCGGGCAGGCATGTCGGTTTGCCCCGGGCATCGGGTTCGTGGTTAGCCTGACCCGCTCTGCCCCCGAACCCCACGGTGATCCTCCGCATGACGACGCTCGTCCGCGCCCGCCCGGCCGACCCGCCCGCCGCCCCTGCCGGGGGCAGCACCAGTCGCCCGACACGGGCCTTCCGTCCGGAGATCCAGGCGCTGCGGGCGCTCGCCGTCGCGCTGGTCGTCCTGTATCACTTCTGGCCGGGCCGACTGCCGGGCGGCTACGTGGGAGTCGACGTCTTCTTCGTCATCTCGGGCTTCCTCATCACGGGCCACCTGCTGCGCGAGGCGGAGTCCACGGGCCGGATCCGGCTGGCGCGGTTCTGGGCACGCCGCGCGCGCCGGCTGCTGCCCGCCGCGTACGTCGTCCTCGGCGCGACCCTCGTCGCGACCGTGCTCGTCGCGCCGCAGTCGCTGTGGCAGCAGTGGTTCCGCGAGACCCTCGGGGCCGGCCTCTACGTCGAGAACTGGGTGCTCGCCCGCGACTCCGTCGACTACCTGGCCGCCGAGGGCGATCCCTCGCCCGTGCAGCACTTCTGGTCGCTGTCCACCGAGGAGCAGTTCTACCTCGTGTGGCCGCTCCTCGTGGTGCTCGGCGCCGTCGTCGCCGCACGACGGGGAGCCGGCACGCGCCGCACCACGACGCTGCTGCTCGCCACCGCCACCCTCGCGTCGTTCCTGTACTCGCTGTGGCTCACGTCCACGAGCCCCGCCCCGGCCTACTTCGCGACGACCACCCGGGCGTGGCAGTTCGGCGCCGGCGCGCTGCTCGCGCTGTGGCTCGCCCGACCGGCGCGGCGACCGGCAGCGGACGGCCCCCGGTCGGTGCTGAGCTGGACGGGCCTGGCGGTGCTCGCCGGCTGCGCCCTCGCCTACGACGACGCGACGCCCTTCCCGGGCACCGCCGCGCTCGTGCCCGTGCTCGGCACGGTGGCCGTGATCGCCGCCGGGGCCCCGACCGGGCGTCTCGCCCCGACGGCGCTGTACACGTGGCGGCCGGTGCAGCAGACCGGGGAGATCTCCTACGCGCTGTACCTGTGGCACTGGCCGGCGATCGTCCTCGCCCCGTTCGTGCTCGGGCACGAGGCAGGGCTGCTCGAACGGGTGGTCCTGCTGGTCGGCGTCGTGCTGCTGGCCGCCCTCACCAAG
Organism: Isoptericola variabilis; assembly: GCF_050311655.1. Taxonomy (GTDB): domain Bacteria; phylum Actinomycetota; class Actinomycetes; order Actinomycetales; family Cellulomonadaceae; genus Isoptericola; species Isoptericola variabilis. The sequence goes on along the minus strand of NZ_JBNOZM010000005.1, from coordinate 333,978 downwards.
CGCTGGGTGGAGGACCCGGCCCGCTTCTCGCAGCGGTGGGGCCTGCACCGCACCCGCCGCACCCTGGTCGCTACCGCGGCGGCGACCGCGGCGCTCTCCCTCGTCGCGGGGAGCGGGTTCGCCGTGACGACCCACCACGCGAACGAGCAGCAGCAGCTGGCCGCCCGCCTCGTCGCCGACCCGCCCGAATGCTTCGGGGCCGAGGCGATGGACCCCGACGACGCGTGCGACAACCCCGCGCTCGACGACGTCGTCGTCCCCGCGCCGGAGGCCGTCTCGCAGGACAAGGCCGGACCGGAGAAGTGCTTCGTCGGGATCGAGGACTCCGACCTGGTGGACTGCTCGTGGGGCCCGGTCGACGACCCCGACGTGCCGCACGTCGCTCTCGTCGGGGACTCGCACGCCCGCGCCCTGATGCCGGCCTTCCACGAGCTGGTCCAGCAGGGTCGGATCAGCCTGACGGTCCAGTTCAAGTCGTCCTGCCCGTGGACCGACGGGAGGGTCGACGCGTCCGGTGACCGGGCGCGCACCTGCGAGGAGTGGAAGGACGAGCTCGAGCCCTGGCTCGAGAAGGAGGCGCCGAAGACCGACGTCGTCGTCACGACCGGCTACCTGAAGTACCTGTCCGGCGACGACGAGCAGCAGGCGGAGGACCTCGCCGACGCGTGGCGCCCCGTGGCCGAGAAGGGCGTGCCGATCGTGGCGCTCTCCGACAACCCGCGGCACGACGAGGAGCCGTCCCTCTGCCTCGACCGCACCCGCAGCACGAGCCCGGACCAGTGCGGCGTGTCGACGACGCAGGCCTTCCCCGACGACCAGGTGTACGAGCAGGCCGCCCAGGAGGTCCCCGAGGCGTCCTACGTCGACCTCACCGACCTCTACTGCCGGGACGGGGAGTGCCCGGCCGTCATCGGCGGCGTCAACGTGTACCGCGACAAGCACCACCTCACGTCGACGTACACCCGCACCATGACGCCGTACATCGTCGACGGCCTCCGCGACGCCGGCGTCCCGGTCTGACCTGCCCCCGCCGAACACAGGGCGTCGACGGCGAGTCCCGCAACTTGCTGGGATGGCACGGTGCGTGTCCCCGCCGAGCTCCCCGCCTCGCTCCTCGCCCTCGCCACGGCCCAGGAGGGCCTGCTGAGCGCTCAGCAGTGCGAACGGCACGACGTCGGACGATCGCGTCGCGCCGGGTGGCTGCGCGCGGGGCGATGGCGGGCGGTGGCTCGGGGCGTGGTCGACACCATCGCGGTGCCGCCCGAGCGTCGTACTGTCCACGACGTGCCGCGCACGCCCGTGCCGCCCTGGGTGCTGACCGACGTCGGCGCCGCGGTGCGTCGGTCCGGCAGGGCGACCGCCGCCGTGCACCGGGACCGTTCCGACAGCGACCTTCTCTTCGATCACCTCCGACGACGATCGGCCTGGGTGGGCCTCCTGGCCTTCGGCCCCGAGGCGATCGCCGTCGGGCCGTGTGCCCTCGCGCTCCTCGGCGTCGAAGGGCTGCCCCCGTCGATCCGCCCGGAGGTCGCCCTGCCGAGAGCGTCGAACCGACCGGACCGCGAGGGGATCGGGCTGCGGCAGTTCGACGACGGCATGACGACGGTGATCGTCAGCGACCGGCGCACCGGGCCGTGGCGGCTCGCCGCGCCGGAGTGGGCGATCGCCCAGGCCGTCCCCGAGCTCTCGATGGAGCACGGTCTCGCGGTGCTGGACTCCGCGCTGCGCCTCGAGGTCGTCGACCGGGCCGGCGCGGCCCGCGCGCACGACCACGCCAGGGGGCGCCGGGGCATCGCCCGGCGACACGAGCTGTGGGAGTGGGCCGACCCGGACGCTGCGTCCTGGACCGAGTCGGCGGCACGGTGGCAGTGCATCGAGGAAGGCGTGCCACCCGACATCCTGCAGCTGCCGGTCTCGGGTCGCTCCGGCCGAGTCGTCGGCGTCGGCGACATGGCCTGGCGGCTCGACGGCGGGGAGTGGCTCGTCGCCGAGCTGGACGGCTTCGAGTGGCACGAGGGCGACGTCCGCTCCGAGCGTCGAGACCGCGACCGCGACAACGACTTCGCCGCGGCGCCGGGGATCCAGCTGCGCCTACCATGCAGTTGCGCGCGTTCTGAGCGTTCAGAACGTGCGCAACTGCATGGTCGGCGTCAGGGGGTGAGCTTGTTGTCCACCATGGACAGGGCGGAGCCGATGGCCATGTGCATGTCGAGGTACTGGTAGGTCCCCAGGCGTCCGCCGAAGTGCACGTCGGGCTCGTCGGCCATCAGCTCGCGGTACCGCTTGAGCCGCTCCCGGTCCGTGGGCGTGTTCACCGGGTAGTACGGCTCGTCGCCCCGCTCGGCGAAGCGCGAGTACTCCCGCACGATGACGGTCTTGTCGGTGGTGTACTCGCGCTCGGGGTGGAAGTGCCGGAACTCCAGGATGCGCGTGAACGGCACCTCCGTGTCCGCGTAGTTCATCACCGGCGTGCCCTGGAAGTCCCCCACCGGCAGCACCTCGCGCTCGAAGTCCAGCGTCCGCCACGACAGCGACCCCTCCGCGTCCTCGAAGTACCGGTCCACCGGCCCCGTGTACACCACGGGCACCTGACCCACCACGGCCTTCTTGCTCACCGGCTGCGCGTCGTCGAAGAAGTCCGTGGACAGCCGCACCTCGATGTTCGGGTGGTCCGCCATCCGCTCCAGCCACGCCGTGTACCCGCCGGTCGGCAGGCCCTCGTGCGTGTCGTTGAAGTACCGGTTGTCGTACGTGTACCGCACCGGCAGCCGCGAGATGATCGACGCCGGCAGCTCCCGCGGATCCGTCTGCCACTGCTTGGCCGTGTACCCCTGGATGAACGCCTCGTACAGCGGCCGCCCGATCAGCGACACCCCCTGCTCGTCCAGGTTCGCCGGACGCCGCCCCTCCAGCTCCGCCGCCTGCTCACGCACCAACGCCCGCGCCGCCTCCGGCCCGTACGCCGACCGGAAGAACTGGTTGATCGTGCCTAGGTTGATCGGCATCGGGAACACCTCGCCCCGATGCGTCGTGTACACCCGATGCACGTACGACGTGAACGTCGTGAACCGGTTGACGTACTCCCACACCCGCTCGTTCGACGTGTGGAACAGGTGCGCCCCGTACCGGTGCACCTCGATCCCCGTGTCCGGGTCCGTCTCGCTGTACGCGTTGCCGCCCAGATGACCACGACGGTCGATCATGAGCACCTTGCGCCCCTGCTCGGCCATCCGCTCCGCGACGGTCAGGCCGAACAGCCCGGTACCGACGACGACGAGGTCGGTCATGCGTTACTCCTGCTCGGGTGGTCGGTCGGGGTGGTCAGTCGGGCTGGTAGCCGCCGCGCAGCCGCGTGTAGGCGCGGTACCCAGCCTTGCGCACCGGCTCCGGCACCACGCGGTAGCCGGCCCGCACGACGACGTTGCGCACCAGCTGCGGGCCGGTGACGAAGCCCTCGGCGTGCAGGGTGCGCTGCAGCGCGAGCTCGGACGCCAGCAGGCGACGGCCGCCACGGCGCGCGTACGCCCCGGCGCCGACGCGGTACAGCACCAGCGGCTCCACGACGTTCTCCGCGTCCGCGCCGCCCGCGATCATGCGGGCGAAGAGCAGGTAGTCCTCCATGAGGTCCAGGTGCTCGTACCCGCCCGCGGCGGCGACGGCGGAGCGCCGGTACACGACCGACGGGTGGTTGAAGGGGTCGCGGAACCGCGCCGTGGTCGCGATGTCGGCGCCGGTGGGCGGCACGCGCACCATGCCGGGCGCGTGCTCGTCGTCGTCGAACTCCTGGATCGCGGACCCGACGATGTCGCACCCGGCCGCCACGAGCGGCACCTGCACGGCGAACCGCTCGGGGCGGGAGATGTCGTCGGCGTCGGCGCGCGCGACGATCTCGTGCTTGCACGCCTCCAGCCCCGCCTCGAGCGCGCGGGCCAGGCCGACGTTCTTCTCCAGCGGCACCAGCGTGACGGGGACGTCGGTGAGCTCGTGCACGCGGGCGAGCACCGCGGCGACGTCCGCACCGACGGGCCCGTCACGCACGACGACGACCTCGTCCGGCCGCAGCGTCTGGTCGCGCGTGACGGACAGGAAGCCGCGCTCCAGGTGCGCGGCGTCGTCGCCCGCGTACACGGGCAGCAGCACCGAGAACCGGTGGTCGTCGAGGGCCCCGCGGGCGACGACGGGCACGGCGGTCGTCGCCGTCGTGCGCACGGCCGATCGCTCGGGGGCGTCGTCCTGCCGGACCCGTGCGACGCTGCCCGCGGCGGGCCCGACGCCGGCGAGCACCTCGCTGTCGGCGCGCGGCCGGCGCACGAGGCCGTGCCACAGCCCGCGCCCGCCGGCCCTGAGCAGCGTGCCGCGGTCGGAGGATCGCGCGACGGTGCGGGCCCAGCGACGCAGCGTGGAGCCGCCGTAGAGCAGCCGCTCGGACGGCGCGAGCGCCGCGGACCGCGTGAACGTCCACACCTTGTTGCGCACCTCGTAGTAGAAGCGCGGGCCCGGGTCGTGGTCGGTGCCGACCAGGCGGGCCGTGCGGTGCTCCACGACGCTGCCCGGCACGTACAGCCCGGTGCCGCGGCGCAGCAGGCGCGTGGAGTACTCGAAGTCGTCGTTCCAGATGAAGAAGTCGCTGACCGGCAGGCCGTGCTCCCGCACCGCGCGCGCGTCGACCAGCATCGACACGAACGACATCGACCGCACCGGCATCGCGCCGGCGGCGCGCGCCCGCGCCAGCTCGGCGGGTGAGGCCCCCGGGCGACTGCGTGGCGTGTTCATCGGGTGGTCGCTGCCGTCGGTCCACACGACGCGGCTGGCCATCGCGGCGACGTCGCCGGCGTAGGCGTCGCGCGCGCCGAGCAGCGCCTCGAGCGCGGTCTCGGTGGGGACGGTGTCGTCGTCCATGAGCCACACGAGGTCGGCGTCGAGGTCCGCGACGGCGGTCGCGAGGCCGACGGCGAAGCCGCCCGCGCCGCCCGTGTTGCGCTGGAGCGCGACCACCTCGGGTCCGCTGGGGTGCGACCGGGCGACCTGCAGGGCGTCGTCGGTCGACGCGTTGTCGACGACGACCGTGCGGTCGACCGGCCGGCTCTGGGCGGCCAGCGCATCGAGGGCCGCGCCGAGCAGCGCGGCCCTGTTGTACGACACGACGACCGCGACGACGGTGGGACTGGACATCCGGACCATCCTAGTGGTGCTCCTGGTGGTGCTCGGCGCGGGCGAAGGTCGCGCGCCAGGTCTCCGGGGCCGCCAGCGCCGGCGCCGCGGCGCGCCAGTGCCGGGACACCGTGTGCCACCGCGCGGCGAGGCGCAGGTGGGCCACGACCGTCGCGCCCGCCAGGCGCCACACGCGGCGCCGGTCGTGACGCAGCCAGGTGCCCGACGCGCCGTCGCCCGCCAGCACCAGCACGTTGTCGTGCTCGGGCACCTCCCACCAGGTGGCCTGCTCGCGGCTCAGCGCGCTCCGCGGCATCCCGGTCGGCGCCTTGCCGACGTTGCGCGTCAGGCCGCGCAGCGTGAGCGCGACCAGCGCCCCCACCGAGGTGGGCTTCGGCCGCACGGGACCGGTCCAGCGGCGCGCGACCGCGGCGTCGAAGACCTCGTCGCCCGGCCGGTAGGCGGTCGTCTCGGGGTAGGCCGCGCCCACCGCCCGCGACGCGGGGACGACGTCGGGCAGCCCCGCGTGCAGGTCGCCCGGCCCCGCGAGCAGATCGCGCAGCGCGCGCACGTGCAGGTCCACCGGGTAGTACCGCATCCCCAGCAGCAGCTTGAGGTCGGTGGCGAGCAGGCTCGCCAGGAGCAGGCCGGCGCGCGGGCGGCGGGCGTGCAGCAGCGCCGCGGCGACGCGGTTGCGCACGTGCACGTACGCCTGCCACTCGACCGTGTCGTCCTTCTCGGTCCACGCCACGTGCCACAGCGCCGCGCCCGGGAAGGACACGGTGGCGTGGCCGGCGTCGCGGGCGCGCAGGCCGAACTCGGCGTCGTCCCACTTGAGGAACAGCGGCAGCGACAGCCCGACGTCGCGCAGGACGGCGGTGGGGATGAGGCACATCCACCAGCCGTTGAAGTCGCTCTCGCCGCGCGCGTGCAGCCAGGGGGTGTCGCGCAGCGGCGCGGCGGCCAGGTCGTGCCACTGCCGGTCGGGCTCGGGCGGCCCCCAGTTGAAGTCGCGCTCGTGCACCACCTCGCTGAACGAGTTGAGCACCGTCGGGCGGTTGAGGTCGAGCATGTGCCCGCCCACGACGACGGGTTCGCGCGCCGCGCGGTGCAGGCGGATCGCGCGCAGCAGCGCCTCCGGCTCCACCTCGACGTCGTCGTCGAGGATCAGCACGGCGTCCGCGCCGTCGCGGTCCAGCGTCTCGAGCATGCCGCGCGAGAAGCCGCCGGAGCCGCCCAGGTTGCGCTGCTCGACCACCGTGAGCTGGTCACCGAGGGCCGCGGCGACCTCCGGGTAGTCGGGGTGGTCGACCAGGCGTCGCGAGCCCTGGTCCACCACGAACACCGTCCCGACCGCGTCGCGGAGCGCCCCCGACGACGCGATCCGGCGCAGCGTCGCCACGCAGTACTCCGGTTTGTCCATCGTGGTGATCGACAGGCACACGTCGCCCGTCCGGCGCGGCGCCACGTCCACGAGCCAGCGCGCGCCGGTGACCACGGCGTCCGTCGCCCCCGCGTCCACCTCGAACCACAGCCACCCGCCGTCGGCCATGCGCGCGACGTCGGCGGCGAGCGTCACCGCGCCGTCGTCGACGGGCGAGGAGGCCACGGCGGTGGCCGTCCCCCGCGCGTCCGACCGCACGAGCCGCACGGTACCGGCGCCGGCGACGTCGACCTCGAGGCGCACGGTCGCGACGCCCGCCCAGCGCACCCAGTACGACGCCGGGAACGCGGAGAAGTAGGCGGCGAAGCCCTGGGTGGCGCCCGCCGGGACACGGACGGCGCCGTCGTCGACGACGGCGGGCCCGTCCTCGAGGGCCAGGGCACGGCGGTCGGGCGGGAGCGAGAGGATCAGCTGCTGCGCGAGATGCACGGGCCGACCCTAACGCCCCGGCCCGCCGGGGCCGACGGTCGAGCCGTCGGTCGAGCCGGTCGGGACGCGGGCCCGGCCGGCTCGACCCGCGCTACCAGCGCGCGAGCGCGACCGAGCTGACCCGCACCTTCTTGCCGTCGCCCACCTTGCGCAGCGTCACGGTGCCGTCCTTCATCGACGGCAGGGTGTAGGTGAAGATCCGCGACCCGTTGCTCGGCTGGCTGAAGTCGAGGGTCTTGTAGACCTTGCCGCCCACCAGCACCTGCAGCTTGCCGTCGGCCGGGTTCGTCGCCCCGCGCACCACGATCTTCCGCACCTGGTTGGCGCCGCCGAGCGTGATCGTGGCTCCCGACCTCGACGTCTGGAAGGCCTTGTCCGCGAAGTAGTTCCCCGCCGTGACCTTCTTCCAGCCGCTGGAGAACTTCCAGCTGTCGGAGTGCACCGGACGGCTGGTGCGCACGAGCGTGGCCATCGGTCCGCGGACCCCGTCCTTGGCGACGGCGCGCACCGCGAGGTCGCGGGAGTAGTTGGCGCTCGTGCTCACCGTGACCGACAGGTTCTTCGTCTCGTGGACGACCATGCGCCAGTTGTTGGTGCTGGGCATCTCCGAGGTGAACCGCGCCGAGCGCGACAGCACCTGGTAGTACGCCGCCCCCGGCACCGCCTTCCACCGGTAGGTCACCGTCTTGCTCCACTGCACCGGCGCCTGCGACGACGTCGGGGCAACCCGGGTGGGCGCCTTGACCGGTGATCTCGACGCCCCGTACTTCGCGATCGCCGCCTTCTTGAGGGTGTGCGCCTTGCTGCGGATCGTGCTCATCTTCGCGGCGAGGTACCTGCCGGGACAGGCCGTCTCGTTCGTGGTCCGGTGCATCAGCACGGTGGGCACCGTCACCTTGGACCCGGGCTCGGCGCGCGTCCCCGAGCCCGTGCTGCCCCCGGTGGTGAGCGTCACCTTCCCGGTCGTGTCGACGTCGTCGAGGTACGCCTTCCAGGCGACAACCTTGCTGATGGCGGTCAGGAGGGCGCTGCTGGGCTGCGCCGTCTCGAAGTTGCCCATCGCGGAGATGCCGACGGTCCCGGTGTTGTACCCGCCGGCCTGGGCGCCGACCGGGTTGTCCGTGTTCGCGTTCTTGCGCCCCTGGAACACGTTGCCGTACTTGTCCACGAGGTACTGGTAGCCGATGTCCGGCCAGCCGCGGGACTTCGTGTGGTACGCGTAGATGCCGCGCACGAGGGCCGCCGACTGGCTCTCCTTGTAGCTGTTCGTCCCGGCGGTGTGGTGCACGTAGATCGCCTTGAGCTTCTTGGAGTACTCGGGCCACGAGCCACCCAGGGACTCGTCGGCCCCCCAGGCGGCGCGGGACACGAGCTTGGGCCGGATCTCCATGCCGGTCCCGGCGTCCGCGGACGCCGCCGGCCGGCTGTCGTCACCGACGGCCGCGTCGGCCGCGGAGGTGCCCGGGTCGACGAGGTCCGCCTGCAGGTCGGGCGGCGGCGCCCCGTCCGCGGTCCGCACCCGCACCTGGACGCCGTCCGCGCCGGTCGAGACGAGCGGCTCGGTCCCGGCGCGCGCGTCCGCGAACTCGGCGCTGCTGGTGTCGAGGTCGTCCTGCGCGTCCCCGTCGATCCCCAGCGACTGCCAGTCGGTCCAGGCGCCGTCCTCGCGGACCCTGACGGCCACCTCCGTCACCTCGGCGTCCGTGTCGGCGTCCCACGTGACCCCCGCCACGAGGAAGTCGTCGGTCGAGGTCTGGGAGCTGAGCGCGGCGAGCTCGCCGTCCTCGTGCCCGGACTCCTCGTCCTCGTGCCCGACCGGTGCGCTCAGCGCCCCGTTCTGCGCCTTCGCCTCCCGGTCGACGCCCCGGACCACGAGGTTCTCGACGTCGGGGGCCACCGCGTGCGCCTCGGGCGCGGGCAGCGTGACGGTCGGGAGCACCACCCCCACGGCGGCCAGCGCCACGACGGTCGTCGTCGAGACGAGGCCGCGGAGGGCCGCTCGGGCCCCGGTTCGTGTCGTCATGGTCATCTCCGCTCGTCCTGCACGGTCGCGTCGGGCACCTGACCCGCACGACGATAGGGACGGATCGGACGCCCGGCACCTCGAGACGACGTCCCGAGGCACCCGCGATTGCCTCGACGGCTCCCGTGGCGCACCCTGCAGAGGGGGGTAATGACGATGACGACGCAGGTGCTCTCGGCCCAGGTGGCCCACGGTCCGGTCCGCCGACGGCGCACCCGACGACGGTCGCTGGTGGCCGCCGTCGTGTCCGCGGTCCTCGCGACGGGCGGCGCCGTCGTGGGCGCGACGGCCGCCCAGGCGGCGGTGCCCTCCTCGTTCACGATCAGCGGCTCGGGGTACGGGCACGGCGTGGGCATGCCGCAGTACGGCGCCTACCAGATGGCCCGGCAGGGCAGCGCGAGCTGGGACGTACTCAAGCACTACTACAGCGGCTCGGCGGTCTCGACGAAGACCACCACGGGCAACAACATCCTGGTCCAGGTCTACGGCAAGGACCCGGCCGGGCGGTCCGGCTACGGCGACACGTCGAAGACGACGTCGGTCACCGTGACGGGCGGGAGCTGGCGCCTGCTCGACGCCGCCTCGAAGACCGTGGCGTCGGGCACCGGCACGACGAAGCTGGCGGTGACCGTGGTCAGCGGCGGGAAGGCGCGGGTCACGGTGGGCGGCAAGACCTACGACGACACCCTGCTGCGGATCAACTGGTCCGGCACCCGCTACTACAAGAGCACGGGCACGACGGCGGTCGCGACCGTCGCGGGGGCGCACGGCTCCTACAAGCACGGCCGGCTCACCCTCACGTCGAAGGGCGGGCTGCCGAACCTCACCAACGACGTCCTGCTCAACACCGAGTACCTGTACGGGATCGCGGAGATGCCGTCGTCCTGGGGGCTGAACGGCGGGCTGTCCGCGCTGGCCGCGCAGGCGATCACCGCCCGCTCGTACGTGATGACCAAGGCGGTCGACGACGACTGCCGGTGCAACGTCGTCGACGACGTGCGCGACCAGTACTACACGGGCTGGAAGAAGGAGTCCGAGGGCACGGACGCCAAGTACGGCAAGGTCTGGAAGAAGGCCGTGGACGCCACGACGACCAGCCGCACGCAGGCCCGAGTGCTCACCTACGGCGGCGTCCCGGTCGTGACGCACTACTACTCCTCCAGCGGTGGGCGCACCGCCGACTCCGAGGACGTCTGGTCGTCCGTGGTCCCCTACGAGAGGTCCGTGTCCGACCCGTACAGCAAGGCGGCGCCGGGCAACTCGTACGCGTCGTGGACCCGCAAGCTGACGCAGGCGCAGGCCCGTGCCCTGTTCGGGCTCACCGACGTGGCGTCGATCAAGGTCTCGGCGAAGTGGACGAGCGGTCAGGCCCGCACCCTCACGGCGACGTCGTCGGCCGGGAAGACGGCGACGGTCACCGGCAAGGCCGACGCGATCCGTTCGACGGTGGGCAAGCGCACCACGGCGGGGTCGATGCCGTCCTCGTGGATCACGAAGATCACCGCGGTGGCGTAGGTCCTCCGGGAGCCGGCGGCCGGGTCACAGGGGCCGGGCGTCGCTCTCCAGCAGCACGGGGACGCCGTCGCGCACCGGGTACGCCAGCGGCCGCTCCGGATCGGTGGAGTGCAGCTCGGGCTGCCCGTCGGGCCCGACGGCGTCGACCAGCTCCGCGCCGGTCACCGGGCAGCGCAGGATGCTCCGCACCCACGGGTCGAGCTCGCTCATGCGTCCTCCTCCGGCTGTCGCACGAGCGACAGGACGTCGTCGCGCACTTTGACCATGATGTCCTCGTCGGCGGCCTCGACGTTGAGCCGCAGCAGCGGCTCCGTGTTCGAGGCGCGCAGGTTGAACCACCACTGCGGGTGGCCGTCCCAGTGCGCCACGGTGAGGCCGTCGAGCTCGTCCACGTCCGCCTGCGGGTAGGCGCTCGCGTACGCCTCGCGCACGCGCTCCGTCGCCGCGGCGGCGTCCGCCACGGTGGAGTTGATCTCCCCCGACGCCACGTACGGCGAGTACATCTCCGCGAGCGCGGACAGCGGGTGCGGCTGCCCGCCGAGCGCGGCCAGCACGTGCAGCGCGGCGAGCATGCCCGTGTCCGCGAAGAAGAAGTCGCGGAAGTAGTAGTGGGCGCTGTGCTCGCCGCCGAACACGGCGTCGTGCTGCGCCATCTGCGCCTTGATGAACGAGTGGCCCACGCGGGTGCGCACCGTCGTCGCGCCCGCGGCCTGCAGCAGGTCGGGCACGGCGCGGGAGGTGATGAGGTTGTGGATCACCGCGGGCGTGCGGCCCGCCTCGAGCTCCTTGGCCACCTCGCGCAGGCCCACCAGCGCCGTCACCGCGGACGGCGAGACCGGGTCGCCGTGCTCGTCGACCACGAAGCAGCGGTCGGCGTCGCCGTCGAACGCGAGGCCGAGGTCGGCGTCGTGCTCGACGACGGCTGCCCGCAGGTCCTCGAGGTTCTTCGGGTCCAGCGGGTTGGCCTCGTGGTTCGGGAAGCTGCCGTCCAGCTCGAAGTACAGCGGCACGACGTCGAGCGGCAGCGCGGGCAGGCCCGCGGCCGTGCCGAGCACCGCGGGCACGGTGTACCCGGCCATGCCGTTGCCGGCGTCGACGACGACCTTGAGCGGCCGGATCCCCGACACGTCGACCAGGCCCCGCAGGAACGCGGCGTAGTCGGCGAGGGTGTCGACGTCGGAGACGGCGCCGGGCGTCGTCGCGTCGTCGGAGGGGTCGGCCGCCGGGTCGTCGAGCAGGCGCTGCGCGAGCTCGCGCACGTCGGCCAGGCCGGTGTCCTGCCCGACGGGCCGGGCGCCGGCGCGGCACAGCTTGATGCCGTTGTAGACGGCGGGGTTGTGCGACGCCGTGAACATCGCGCCGGGGGCGTCCAGCGCGCCCGACGCGTGGTACAGCCCGTCCGTGGAGCACAGGCCGATACGCACGACGTCGACTCCGGCCGCGGTGACTCCCGCGGTGAAGGCGTCGACCAGCTCCGGCCCGGACTCGCGCATGTCGTGCCCGACGACGACGCGCGTCGCGCCCTCCGGTGCCGCCACCACCCGGGCGAACGCCGCGCCGATCGCGCGGGCCACGTCCGGCGAGAGCTGGTCGGGCACGGTGCCGCGCACGTCGTACGCCTTGATGATGGTGGCCAGGTCGATCGTCACGTCCCACAGCGTACGTGCCCCGCCCCACGCGAGCGGGTGGTTCTGCGGGCGACTTGTGCGCCGGGCGCCACCGGGCGGCGCGCGCGTGTGGAAGGGTGGTCCCGTGCCCGAGCTCTACCCGCTGGAGAACACCGTCCAGCACGCCGACTGGGGATCGCGCACGCGGATCCAGGAGCTGCTGGGCACCGAGCCCGACGGCACGCCCGCCGCCGAGCTCTGGCTGGGCGCCCATCCGAGCGCACCGTCGCGGGTGAACGGCGACGGCTCCCTGCTGGAGCTCGTGCGGTCGGCGCCGGACGCGATGCTGGGCCGCCGGGTCGCGGACGAGTACGGGCCCCGGCTGCCCTACCTGCTCAAGGTCCTCGCGGCCGAGCGGGCCCTGTCCCTCCAGGTGCACCCGAAGCCGCACGCCGCGCGCGCCGGGTTCAACCGGGAGAACCGGCAGGGCCTGCCGCCGGGCGACCCGGGCCGCTCGTTCCACGACGACCAGCACAAGCCCGAGATGGTCGTCGCGCTCACGGAGTTCGAGGGACTGGCCGGGTTCCGGGCGCCGCGCGCCGTCCTCGACCTGCTCGACGGGCTCGACGGCGACCTCGTGGCCGCCGTCCGCGACGTCCTGCGGGACGACCGCTCCCCCGGCGGCGTCAAGACCGCGTTCTCCCACCTGGTCGCCGCGCGTCGCGACCCGGGCGCCGCCGCCGACGTCGCGACCGCCGTCGCGTCCGTCACCGCGCGCCTGGCCGCCGGCTCGCCGTCGTCGCGCGCTGACGCCACCGTGCTGCAGCTCGCCCAGCAGCACCCGGGCGACCCCGCGGCGCTCGCGTCGCTGCTGCTCAACCGCGTCACGCTCGACCCCGGGCAGGGGCTCTTCCTGCCGGCCGGCGAGGTGCACGCGTACCTGTCCGGCCTCGGCGTCGAGATCATGGCGTCCTCGGACAACGTGCTGCGCGCGGGCCTCACCACCAAGCTGGTCGACGAGGCCGCTCTCGTCGAGTGCGCGTCGTTCGTGCCGCGCCCGCCGCAGCCGCCCCGCACCCGCTCGGCGGGCGGGCGTGGCCAGGTCACCACCTACCGGGCCCCGGTGCGGGAGTTCGCGCTCACGGTCGCCGACGTCGACCCGGCCGAGGACGTCGACCTGCCCGCCGAGGGGCCCCGCATCGTGCTGTGCCTGTCCGGCGACCTCAAGCTCACCGCCGACGGCTGCCCCGCCCCCGCGACGCTGCACCGCGGCGGCTCCGTGTTCGTGCCGCACGACGCCGGGGAGCTCCGGCTGTCCGGCTCCGGGCACGCCGTGTGCGCCTGGGTCCCCTGACCCGAGCGTGCGGACGCCCGCGAGGCGTCAGTCGGCCTCGCGCAGCACGCGCAGGTGGCCGCGGCGGGCGGTCTCGGTGACCGACGACGGCTCGCCCGCCGGCTCCTGGCGCACCCGCCCCGCCTCGCGGACGGCCTCCGCCAGCGCGGACAGGTCGTCCGGCGACGGCGCCGGCTCCTCGAACGCGGGCGTGAGGCGCACGACCTCCCACCCCCGGGGCGCGGTCAGCCGTTCGGCATGATCCGCGCACAGGTCGTAGCTGTGCGGCTCGGCGTGCTGCGCGAGCGGACCCAGCACGGCCGTGGAGTCCGCGTACACGTACGTGAGCGTCGCGACGGCGGCATGCGTGCATGCCGTGCGCGAGCACTGCCTCACCGATCTCACGCGGGGAGAATACGCCGCCCCCGCCCGCCGGTGCGCGGGGCTCGCCGCGTCGTGGTCGTCGTGATCGCACCGTGACCCGGACGGCGCGGCGGCGTCGGGAGCAGGAACGGCGCCGCCGTCGCGCCCCGGCATAGGCTCAACGGGTGCAGCACGTCCCTTCCCCCGAGCACCGCCCCGAACCCTCTCCGGCGCCCGGCCCCGCTCCCGACGCCGCCGTCCCGCCGGTGCGTCGGCGCGACCGCCGCGGCCGCGGGGTGCGCGGCCCGCTCCTGCCGCCCGGGCTGCCGGCGCACCGCACCCGCGCGGAGCAGTTCGACGACCTCGTGCTCGACGTCGTCGAGCTGCTGCAGCGCCGCTGGGGCCCGCAGCTGGCCGGCACGGAGTTCGCCGTCGAGGACGTGCCGCCGTCCGAGCCCGCGCCGTGGGAGTCCGACGGCGTCCCCCTGGGCCGCTGCTTCCCCGCCGAGTCCGGCCGGCCCGCGCGCGTCGTCGTGTACCGCCGCCCCGTCGACTTCCGCGCCGCCGACGACACCGACCGCGCCGACCTGGTGCGCGACGTCGTCGTCGAGCAGGTGGCGCACCTGCTGGCCCGCACGCCCGAGGAGATCGACCCCGGCTACGACTCCTGACCCGAGCCCCCGGGAGCCGTCAGGGCGAGCGCAGGGTCGAGGCCGCGCTCATCCTGACAGGTCGTCAGCCGGCGTCGACGGTGCGCACGTCGACGGCACCGGGGGTGGTGACGGCCGCGGTCGGCGCGACGGCGGCCAGCAGCGTCGCGGGGGCCGCGGTGCCGTCGTCGGCACGCAGCACGGCGGCCCACGAGACGGCCAGGTCCGCGCCGCCCCCGTCGGCGCGGTCCACGCTCACGCCGGCGGGCACGGTGCCCTCCGTCACCACGTCGGCGAGCTCGACGGACGTCGTCGCCCCGGCGGCGAGGTCGACGTCGCGGCGGCCGATCTCCGCCCCTGACGCGTCGTAGACCCGCACCGTGACCGGGGCCGAGCCCTCCGGGTCGGCCTCGGGGTCGCGCTCCGCGGGCACGGCGGCGAGGGTGAGCCCGGCCCGCGTGCCCCCGGGGACGCCCGCCTGGCCCGCCGGTCCCGCGCCGGCCGACGCGCTGACCGGCTGGGCCGCCGACCACGCCACGTCGTACGGGGTTCCGCCGACCACGGCGTCCTCCGGCTGCTGGCCGGGCTGGTCGCTGCGGGCCGCGCCCACGACGGGCACGTCCGCGTCCACGACCACCGTGTACGCGCCCTCGGGCAGCCCGCCGAGCGGCACGTCCGTCACGACCCCGGGCTCCAGCCCGACCTCGTCGGCCCCGCGCAGCACCACCGGCCCGGACGGGCCGTACACGCTGACCCGCGCCGTCCCGCCCTGCTCGCCGGGGGCCAGCAGCCGTAGGCGCGGGGCGTGCGGGTCGTCGACCGCCTCACCGCGGCTCAGCACCGCCCCGACGGCGAGCGACTCCCGCGGCGTCGTGCCCGCGGTGAGCACGTCCACCCCGGCGGGCAGCAGGCCGTCGATCGCCTGGGTCTGCAGGCTGGCGTTCACCCGCGCCCCGGACGCACGCACGTTGACCGCGAGCCGGTCCTGCTCGGGGGCGACGGACTCGAGCCGCGTCGTGACCTGCTCGTGCGGCGCGACGGTGAACGTCCCGTTCCCGCCGAGGGCCACGGGACCGCCGGGCCCGTACACGTCGAGGGCGACCGTGGCCGGCTGCTGGGACGGGTTCTGCACCGTGAGCGTGGCGGTCGAGCCCACCTCCGTGCTGCCGCCCACCAGCCACTGCGACGTCGACGGCGCGGTGCACGCGCCCGCGCCGAGCCCCCGCAGGTCGCCCTGGGTCGTGACCGACCCCATCGCCCCGGCCGCGCGGAACGGCTCGTCGGCCACCGGCGTCGCCCGCAGCACGCGCGTCGTGCTCACGGGACCCTGCCAGGCCGCCGCCGCGTCGCCCGCGGAGAGCGCCAGCGGGTCCTTGCCGCCGAGCGCCGTGGTGCGCGCGCCGTCCCGGGCGCCGCCCAGCACGAGCGCGCCCACGCCGCTCGTCGTCGGCACCGGCGTGGCGTCGAACTGCTGGTCGCCGACGTCGGCGCCCTCGGGCAGCGCGACCGGCGGCGGGCAGACGAGCGTCGCGTCCGCCGGCTGCACGCCGACCGTGCGCGTCCCGGCGGCCACGGCCTGCTGTTCCGCGCCCGTCCACGACTGCGCCCACTGGTCGCCCAGCACTGCGACGGCCGCCAGCGCGCCGACGGCCGCCACCCCGGTGACCGCCGCCGCCGTCGCGCGCACCCCGCGCCGCATCCGGGTCTGCCGCACGTCCTGGCCCGCCCCTCCGGTCGCCTGCTTCGCCGTCCGCTTCCTCGCCCGCGCCGTCGTCCGCCTGCTCGTCCGAGCCCCCGGCGACGCCTCCTGCGCCGGCCGCTCCTCGCGCCCGGTCATCGTCCTCGCCGCCGTCCGACCGGCAGGGCCAGCAGCGCGTGCACCAGCAGCACCAGGCCCGTGGCGGCGAGCCACGCCGTGCGGTGCGGCGCCTCGAACGACACGTGCACGCGACCCGCCTCGGGCCCGACCGCGAAGGCCTGCGTCCCCCCGGCGTCCACGGCCACCAGCCGCCGCCCGTCGAGCGTCGCGTGCCAGCCGGGGTCCGCCGTCTCCGCGATCCGCAGCGTGCGGTCCTCGCCGCCCTGGGCGAGCCGGCCGCCGGCGCTCGCCCCGTCCGACGGCACGGTCCGCACGGCGGCGCCCGGGGCGAAGAACGGGGTGGGTGTGCCGTCCTCGCCGGAGCCGTCGCCCTTGAGCACCGTCGCCCAGCCCGGCGCAGGGCCGTCGGTCGTGACGCGCCAGACGAGCGTGCCGTCCTCGGTCACGCGCGCGAGCCCCGGCACGAGGTCGAGCGTGGTGGCGAGGTCCGCGTCCCCGCCGGCGGGGACCTGCACGGCCCCGATGCCGAGGGCCGCGAGCCGGTCCGCGACGTCCGTCGAGCGGCCGGTCGCCACCTCCGCCACGACCTGGTCCAGCAGCGCCGTGTCGGTGCGCTCGGTGCCGCCGACCAGGCCCGCGGCCCGCGCCCGCACCACGGTGGAGGAGTCCTCGAGCCGGGTGCCGTCCGCGTGCAGCAGGGCGTAGTCCACCACCGCCGCGCCCGTCGGTTCGGTCTCGCCGCCCGGCTGCACCCGGTCGAGCTGCAGCACGCGGGCCGACCGCGGCGGCGCCTGCATCTGCGTGCCGACGGCGGGCACGACGCCCGTCTCGGCCGCCCGCAGGTCGCCCACCGCGCCGCCGCCGGTCGAGCCGAGCGCCCACGACGCGAGCTGCGCCGCGGGCAGCGCGAGGGCCACGACGGCGACGGCCACGACCCCGGCCGACGCGGCCCGGCGCGCACGCGCCTCCCGGTCGGCCGGCGAGGCCGTCGGCACCCGCCCGGTCGACGGCAACGCGCAGATCGCGGCCGAGCCCAGCGCCAGCAGCAGCACGGAGAGCCCCACCCCCGGCCACCCGGTCACGCTCGCGGCGGTGCCGTCGGCCGCCGACCCGCTCGCCACCGCGGTCGCGACGGCGAGCACCGCCGTCGTCAGGCCCGCCGCGCCGGCGAGCCACGCCAGGCGCACCCCGCGCACCGCCCGGGGGCGCACCAGCGCGACGGCCGCCAGCGCCAGCACGGCGCCGCCCAGCACGGCCGGAGCGATCACCGCGGCACGACCGAGTGCGCCGTCGGTCCCGAGCCACGGCTCGAACCACACGGTGTCCCCCGGCAGCCCGAGCAGCAGCTCCACGGCCGTGGGCGTGCCGGACGCGACCAGCGGGGCGCCGGGCTCGGCCACCAGCAGCCGCCACCCGCCGTCCGACCAGCTGCCGAGCACCTCGCCCCAGAACGGCAGCGGCACGACGACGGCCGGCAGCAGCACCAGCAGCAACGAGCGCCACGCGCGAGGCACCAGGAGGGCGCCGACCGCGACCAGCACCACCGCGACCGGGAGCAGCACCGGGGCGGCACAGACGGCGACGGCCAGCAGCAGCCCGGCCGCGCCGGCGGCGCCCAGCGAGCCGCGGCGGCGGCCCGGCGCGGGCGCGACGTCCCGCGCGTGCACCCCCACGGTGCGCAGCACCGCGACGAGCAGCCACGGCAGCGTGAGGTGCACGACGACCGCCCCGAGCCGGCCCGAACCGAGCGACGCCAGGAAGCCGGGCGCCGCCGCCCAGGCGAGCGCGGCCACCGCCCGCACCACGACCGACCGCGTCAGGGCGCCGGCCGCGAACCAGCCCCCGAGGGCCGCCAGCGGCAGCGCGGCCAGGACCAGCGCGTTCACCGCCGTCTGCAGGCCGCCGCCCGCCAGCACGGCGAGCGCGGCGAGCGGCATCAGCAGCGGGTCGGCCGGGGCGCGGACCCCGAGGCCGTCGCGCACCCAGCCCGACGTCGCGGCCTCCCACACGTCGCCCACGGTGCCCGGTGCCGGCAGCAGCCCTCCGCCCACGACGCGCCCGCCGTCGGCCAGGACGCCCTGCCACGGGCCGAAGAGGGCGACGTCGAGCGCGACCACGGCGACGACCACGGCGGCGAGCACCGCCCGGCGGGTGCGCCCGATCCGGCGCAGGTCGGCCCGCTCCAGCTCGCTCGGTGCCCACCGCGCGCGCTGCGCCTCCGCCCGGGCCAGCCGCGCGTCCCGGCGCTCGCCCGCCACCTGCCGCCAGGTTCCGCGCAGCGGGGTCAGCACGCGGCGCGGCAGGCGCCGGGTGCGGGCCGCGCGCCGTCGGGCGCGGTACAGCGGCACCAGGCGCAGCGCCGTGACGACGGCCGCCACGAGCTCGTCGCGGGCGTGCGCGGGGCGCTTGAGCGCCAGCCGGTACATGGCGGCGAACGGCGCCCACAGCAGGGTGGCGAGCCAGACGAACGGCAGCAGCGGAAGCGGGGCGTCGACGAGCCGCAGGTAGAGCTGGCTGCGTCGCCGGGCGTAGCGGGACGCCTCCAGGTCCGGCGTCGTGGCCTCGGGGTCGCGCAGCCCGAGCAGCGACGCCTGGGCGTGCTTCACGACCGCGTCGGGCACCACGACCACGCGGTGCCCGGCCAGGCGGGCTCGCCGGCACAGGTCGAGCCCGTCGCCGAAGGGACCCAACTCGGGGTCGGTGCCGCCCAGCTCGGCCCAGACGTGCGCCCGCACCAGCGCCCCGGCGAGGCCGACGGCGAGCACGTCCTCGCGCGCGTCGTGCTGCCCCTGGTCGATCTCGGTGTCGTCGATGCCGGTCATGCGGCGCCCGAGCGGCGAGACCGTGCTGCCCACCTCGATGAGCATGCTCGCGTCGGCGGCCGGGGCGCCGTCGGCGCCGACGGGCCAGCGACGCTGCTTGCAGCCGGCGACCGCCACCGCGCTCGAGTGCTCGACGGCGCGCAGCAGGTGGGAGAGGGCGTCGGGCTCGGGCGCGGAGTCGTCGTGCAGGATCCACAGCCAGCCGGTCTCGGGGACGCCCACGACCTCCTGGGCGCGGTCCACGGCCTCCCCCAGGCTCCGGACGCCCGCCGCTGCGACGACGCGGGCGCCGCCGAGCCGCAGGTCGGGATGGGCGGTGGACTCCGCGGCGGCGACGTCCACCACCACGACCTCGTCCGCCGCACGCTGCTGGCGCGCGAGCGCGTCGAGGGTGGCGTCGAGGAAGCGCGTGCGTCCGCGGGTGACGACCACGGCCGTCACCGTGACGACCAGCGGGACGGCTCCGGTGCCGTCGAGCGTGCGGTCGCCGGCGGGCGCGACGGCGACGGTCGCGCCCGTGGGGGCGACCTCCCCGCCGGGGCGGGCTGGGATCGGGTGCGCAGCAGTCATCCTGCCCGCCATGATGCGACGGGCCCCGATCCGGTCGTGGGATATCCGGTCCGAGCGTGTCGGGCCGGACGTCCCGTCAAGATCTGGGTCAGACGGCGCGGCGCTTCAGCTTGCGGCGCTCCCGCTCGGAGAGCCCGCCCCAGATACCGAAACGCTCGTCGTTCGCGAGCGCGTAGTCCAGGCACTCGGCCCGGACCTCGCAGGACGTGCAGACCTTCTTGGCCTCACGCGTGGACCCGCCCTTCTCCGGGAAGAAGGCCTCCGGGTCCGTCTGGGCGCACAGGGCGCGTTCCTGCCACCCCAGGAGCGTCTCGTCGTCGGTCGTAGCATCGCCGAACAGCGGAAGCACCGGCGCTACGCGCTCGGGCTCACGGCCGACGTCTGACGGGAAGACCCCCCGGTCCCCATCGAGCAAGTTCCACATGGCGTGCCCCTCCATGCCGTTCTCTAGGGAAACTGCATACCTGGAATTACACGCGTGTCCTTCGGAGGCGTCAAGTCGAAATGTGCTAGTGATTGCGATCTCCACTGCCCATTCACATGCGCGGCCGCCTGTGCTATCCGGGCTCCTCGTAGGCTGACCTGCGTGAATCTCCCCGTCGCGTCCGGCCGCACCCCCACGACGATCTCCCAGGTCCTCGATCTCGTCCTGTCCGACCCGGGACGTCCCCGCCTCACCTGGTACGGCGACGGCGGCGAACGCGTCGAGCTCTCCGGCGCCGTCCTGCAGAACTGGGTGAGCAAGACCGTGAACCTGCTCGTCGAGGAGTTCGACGCCGCGCCCGGCACGGTCGTCACGCTCGACCTGCCGCCGCACTGGCGGGGCGTGCTCTGGGCGCTGGCGACCTGGCGCAGCGGTGCCACCGTGCAGCTCGCGGGCGACTCCCCCGCGACGCCCGGCGACGTCGTCGTCACCTCGCGGCCCGCCGCCTGGGCCGACCTGCCGTCCGGCCCGGGCGGCGCCGACCTCGTGGCCGTCGCGCTGCCCGCGCTCGCACGGTCCTTCGACGGCGACCTGCCGCCCGGCGCGGTCGACGCCGCCGGCGCCGTGATGACCTACGGCGACGTCATCGGGTGGGCCCCCGAGACCGACCCGACCGCCGTCGCGCTCGAGAGCGCCGACGCCGGCGCGGTCGCCTTCGCCGACCTGGTCCCCGCCGACGGGACCCCGGGTGCCCGCGTGCTCGTGGACGGCGCCCGCCCGCTCGCCGGCCTGCTGCGCGAGCTGCTCGCCGTCTGGGCCGCCGACGGTTCCGTGGTCCTCGCGTCTGCCGCCACCGCGGCCGAGCTCGCCGCCGACCCCGCCCGCCTCGCCCGCCTGCGCGAGACCGAGCGCATCACGGCCTGACGAGAACCTGCTGTGGGCGCGTCCTCGTGGCTCAGGAGGCGGCGCGGCCCCAGGCGACGAGACCGGTGCCGGTGCGGGGGAAGGCCCGCTGCGCGACGCGGAACGGCCAGGTCGCGGCGGCCACGAGCGAGCCCTGCGCGGCCGTCGACGGCTGGAACAGGCGCCCGCTGCGGGCCGTGCGGTCGGCGGTGCTGCCCTCCTCGCGCAGCCCGGGCCGACGGCGCGCGAGCTGGTTGCGTGCCGCCTCCAGCGCGTAGCCGAGCGGGACGCCGTACAGCCGCAGGCCGACGTCGGTCAGGCCGGCGTCGCGCAGCAGCGCCACGAGGGCGGCCGGGTCGTAGCGGCGGAAGTGGCCGACCGCCTCGTCCATGGGGCCGTACCGGCGCTGCCAGGCCGGGGTGGACAGCAGCAGGGTGCCGCCCGGGCGCAGCCGCGCGGCCCACTCGCGCAGCGCCGCGGCGTCGTCCTCGATGTGCTCGATCACCTCGAACGCGCACACGAGGTCGAAGCGCTCCGCGGCGGGCAGGGAGTCGAGAGGTCCGTGCACGACGGTGCCGGGCACCCCCGCCGCGACGAGGCGCTGCTCGGCGGTGCGCGCGCTGTCGGCGTCGAGCTCCACCCCCGTGTACGCCGCGGCACGGGCGGCGAGGCGGACGCCGACGGCGCCCTGGCCGCAGCCCACCTCGAGCACGCGGCCGGCGGCCCCCAGCAGCAGCGGTTCCACGACGTCCCACCGCAGGCTGCCGTACAGCGTGAGCGGGGGCAGGGCGGGGTTCGGCACGGGCGCTCCTTCGTCCTCGACGGCTCGGGCGGCCTCCGGCGGTGCCGTGGCCGGCCGGGGACAGCCTGCCAGTACCGCCGCCGGCACGGCGGCACGCCCCGCCGCACGCGCGGCGGCTCCCGGGCTTCCGCCCGGGCCTGCTACCGCGGCCGGGCGAGCGCCCCGAGGCCGGCGAGGGCGAGGTCGGCGAGCGTCACCAGCACGCGGCTGACCAGCACCAGCAGCAGCACCGCGGCGTGCGGCAGCGCCCCGGCCAGCACCGCGAGCAGCACGAGCTCGCGCGCGCCGGCCCCGGCGGGCACGACGACGACGAGGAAGCCGACCACCCACGCGAGCGCGTAGCCGCCGACGGCGAGCGCGACGCCGCGGGCGTCGGCGGGCATCCCGAGGCCGACGGCGAGGACCCACACCTGCGCGCCGGCGAGCAGCCACCCGCCGACCGACCACAGGGTGGCCGCGCCGAGCCCCCGCCAGCCGAGCGGGCGGTCGAGCGGGGGCCGGCGCGCCACGCGCAGCGCCCAGGCGACCAGACGGTTCAACACGGGCGGCAGCAGGACGACGGCGGCGGCGGGCAGCGCCCACAGGACCGGCCCGGCGGCGCCCAGCGCGCCCGTCGCGACGAACGGCAGCGCCACCAGGCCGACGACCGCCCCGGAGACGACGCCGACGAGCGTCGCGACCGCCGTCGTCGTCACGGAGGTGCGGCGCGCGATGCCGTGGTCGACGCCGAGCTCGGCCGCCGCGACGACGTTCCACACCCCGCCCGGCACGTACTTGCCGAGCTGGCTCAGCCCGAACACGCGCAGCGCGACGCGGAGCGAGGTCGGGGCGCCGAGGTCGGCGAGCACGACGCGCCACGACGCGAACGTGCACAGCACGAACGCGACGGACAGCACGAGCGCGACCGCGAGCCGCTGCCAGGAGAGCTCCGCCGCGGCGCGCGCCAGGTCGTCCCCCGCCGCGACGACCGCGTACACCGCGAGGCCGAGCGCGAGGACGAGGAAACCCCAGCGCACCCACGGGGAGCGCAGCACCGCGAGCGCCCGGGCGAGCCGCCCGGGCGGTGCACCGGCCTCGCCCGTGACGGCGCCCGTCGTCTCGCCCGCCGCGTCACCCGTCGAGCCGCCCGTCACGGCCGGACCCCGCGCTCCGCGAGCAGCCGGACCAGCGGCCGGACGACGGCGTCGGGACGGGCCAGGTCCCGCCCCGACGCCGCGCGTCCGCGGGCGGCGGCGAGGGCCGCCGGGTCGCGCAGGGCGAGCAGCCGACCCGCGAGCGCCACCGGGTCGGCGGGCGGCACCAGCTCCAGGTGGTCGCCCAGCAGCCGCCGCTGCGGCTCCGTGTCGGAGGTGACGACCACGCAGCCGGCCGCCAGCCCCTGGAACACCTTGTTCGGCACGACGCGCAGCCCCTTGGGCGTCGCGGAGAAGATCCCGAGGCAGACGTCGTGGGCGGCGACGAGGGCGGGCAGGTCGGCCGGCTCCACCCAGTCGCACCAGGTGACCCCGGGGGCTTGGCGCAGCCGGTCCCGGGCCGCGGGCAGGTCCTGGCCGGAGCCGACGAGCGTGACCTCCAGCCCCCGCCCGCCGCGGGCCGCCTCGTCGGCCGCCCGGGGCAGCGCGGCGGCCAGCGCCTCGGCGAGCACGTCGGTGCCCTGCAGCGGCGTGAACAGGCCGAAGAACACCACGCGCAGCGGCCGGTCGCCGTCGGCCGCGCGCTCTCCGGCGACGGCGCGGGCGGCGTCGAACCACGCCTGCGGCGCCCCGACCGGCACGACGAGCCCCCGGCGCGCCCGGGACGGCACCAGCTCGCCGAGCAACCGCAGGTGCTCGGGGGTGTCCAGGAGCACGACGTCGGCGCACGACGTGGCGACGCGGTCCAGGCCGCGCAGCAGTGTCACGCGGGCCCCGCGGGCGCCGCGGTCGGCGGCGGTGTCGCCGGCGAAGACGAGGTGGTCGAGCAGCACGGGCGTGCGGCCGAACAGCAGCCGGGCGAGCACGACGTCGAAGTGGCCCAGGTAGCCGACGAGCACCGCGTCGGGGCGGCCGTGCGCCCGGCGGTGCGCCGCGACGTCGCCCACGAGCAGCGCCCAGCAGCGCAGCAGCCGCACCAGCAGGAGCGGCAGGCGCCACGGCTGGCGCAGCATCCGCACCCGCTCGGCCGTGCTCAGGCCGAGCGGCCGGTCGAGCTCGCGCACCGTGTACCCGTGCGCGCGCAGCCCGGCGACGAGCACTCCGACCCGCGGGTGCCGGGCGGCGTCGTACGTGCCGAACGCGACGATCACGCGTGCGCGTCCTCGTCGGCCCGCGCCTCGTGCCGGGCGGTCGCCGTCGTCGTGGCCGTCGTCGTGGCCGTCGTCGTGGCCGTCGTCGCAGCCGGGTCGGCTCCCCCCGCGGCTGCGGTCGCGGCACCGTCGCGCGCGCCGTCGTCGGGACGCGGGCCGTACTGGAGCTCCTTGACCCGCTCGAGGGTCTCCTCCATCAGGGTGCGGTTGGTGCGCAGCAGGTCGGCGATGACGAGCAGGGCGAGGCACAGCAGCGCGCCGACGAGCATCGCGCCGGCGAAGACCAGCGACTGCACGTGGCCCCCGGCGTCCCCCTGGGCGAGGAACACGAGGAAGCGCACCGCGGGCACGGCGGCCGCGACGAAGAACACGGCGAAGAGCGTGAGGAACACCAGGTGCGGCCGGAACATGATCCACGACCGCACGATGGCCTTCCCCGACCGGGCCATGTGCTGCCAGATGTTGGCGAACAGCCGCGACTCGCGCGTCTTCGCGTTGGTGGTGATCGGCAGGCTCGCGATCCGCAGGCGCTTGTTGCCCGCCTGGATGATCGTCTCCATGGTGTAGCTGAACTGGGTCACCACGTTGAGCCGCAGCAGCGCCGCGCGCGAGTAGGCCCGGAAGCCGCTCGCGGCGTCGGGCAGCGACGTCCCGGCGGCCGCGCTCACCACGCGGCTGCCGAACCGCTGCATCCGCTTCTTGAACGGGGAGAAGTGCTCGATGGTCGCGGTCTGGCGGTCGGCGACGACGACGTCCGCCTCGCCGGCGACGATCGGCGCGACGAGGTCGCCGATGCGCTCGGACGGGTACTGGTTGTCGCCGTCCGTGTTGACCACGACGTCGGCGCCGTGGGCGAGGGCGTAGTCGACGCCGTCGCGGAACGATCGCGCCAGCCCCCGCGTGCTGGTGTGCCGCACGACGTGCCGTACCCCGAGCCGGCGCGCGACCTCCGCCGTGCCGTCCGTCGAGCCGTCGTCGATCACGAGGACCTCGACGCTGTCGAACCCCTCGACCTCGCGCGGGATC
The DNA here is from genome assembly GCF_050311655.1 of Isoptericola variabilis. Classification (GTDB taxonomy): domain Bacteria; phylum Actinomycetota; class Actinomycetes; order Actinomycetales; family Cellulomonadaceae; genus Isoptericola; species Isoptericola variabilis. Next base: position 308,813 of record NZ_JBNOZM010000005.1, on the reverse strand, counting down.
GTCGCGAGCACGAGCGGGAGCGTCCCGGCCTCGTCGAGGCACGGGATCTGGACGAAGAGCTTCATCGCGCATCCTTCGGGGCGCCGGGGACCGCCGGCGACAGGGCGCCGGGGGCCGCGTCGGTCGACGACGCCGCGAGTCTACGGGGCCACAGGAGCGCGACGACCAGACCCGTCAGCAGGACGACGGCCGCGATCACGAGCAGGACGACGAGCGCGGGCTCGGGCAGCGGGCTCCAGGCGAGCCACCGGTCGACGGCGTCGCCCCAGCCCTCGCCGGGACCCCGGTAGAACGCGCCGAACGCCCACACCAGCCCGCCCACGGCGGCCGCGAGGGCGAGCGTCACGACGACCGGCACCCCGCGCGCGAGGCGCCGGTCCGAGCGCCGCGCGAGCTGCCAGGCCGCGATCGCCACCGCCGTCGCGAGCGCGGCGACCCCGCCGAACACGTACCGGCCCTGGATCGCGACGAGGCGACCGGTCTCGGCGTGGAAGTCCCATGCGTTGTAGGCGACCCCCGCCGCGAGCGCCGCCGGGGTGAGCAGCACGACGAGGGCAGTGCGGCGGGCCCCGGGCAGGACGAGCGCCACGAGCGCCGCGGCCATCAGCGCCACCGTGCCCCAGACGACCCACGCACCGGCGACGTGCACCTCGAGCCACGACAGGTTGCCGAAGAACGACTGGGCGAGCCGGCCGGTGATGATCGACGGGACCTCGTCGTCCGGCACCGTCGCGAGGATGCTCAGCTCGCGGGGCCGGCCGACGGGCTGGACGGCGCCGAGGGTGACCACGTTGCGCACCCACCACCAGCCGCCGACGGCGAGGGTCACGCCGCCCGCCACGGCGAGGCGCCCGAGCCGGCCCGGCCAGCGGCGGCCGCGCGCGAGCGCGTACGCCGCGACGACCATGGGCACGGCGAACGCCAGCATGACCTTGGTGAGCATCCCGAGACCCAGCACGACGCCGATCGCGACGGCCACGCGCCAGCGCAGGTCGCCCGTGACCACCCGCACGGCGAGGTAGGTGGCGGCGGCGCACGCGAGGACGACGAGGGCGTCGTTGTTCACCGCGCCCATCACGTGCCCGAGCTGCGGCAGGAGCAGGGGGAAGGCCCCGGCGACCAGCCCCGCCGACGGGGAGCCCGTAGCCCGTCGCGCCGACTCGGCCGCGAGCGGCACGACGAGTGCGAGGAGCAGCGCGTCCAGCAGCCGCAGGGCGAGGGTGACCTGGTCCCAGCGCGCGTCGGTCAGCCCCGTCGCGTGCAGCACGCCCGCGCCCAGCGCGTAGTACAGCGGCGGGTGCTGCGTCATCTGGTCCACGTCGGTGCCCGACGACGCGTCCCCGACCGCGTTGTCGCCGTCGATCCGCGTGCGGTCCTCCCGTGGGACGGGCACGACGTCGACGAACTGGCGCGCGTCCTCGCGGTGCCGCCACCGGCCGGGCAGGTCGGCCGGGTACGCCGCCTCGTCGACCGCCTCCGCGATCGCCGGGGAGAAGTAGGCGTCGCCGGGGGGCGGCCAGCCGCCGCCGTACGCGATCCGCAGCACGCTGTTGACGTGGTTCTGCTCGTCCGGCGAGCGGAACATCGGCGTGACCACGGCCCACACCACGGTCCACGCCGCCACGACCAGCGTGAGCACGGCGACGGCGCGCCGGTAGCGTCGGCCGGCGCGGGGCCGCGCGAGGCCCGGGCGGGGATCAGGGGTGCCGGTCGCCGCGGGAGCGGGGCGCGCGTGCGGCGTCGTGTCCGTCACGACCACAGTCTCCCCCACGAAACCGATCGGCGGCGGGCCGCGGACCTGGGCCGACGTTCGACCCACACATTTCCTCTACCGTCCCGGTCCTCGGGCACCGCAGCGACGTGACACGGACCCTCTATGCTCGCTTCCCGTGACCCGCACCACCCCACGCCACGTCGCCTCGCGCCCCGGCACGTCCACGGGGCCCTCGCACGCCCGCGCCCTGCGCCGGCACACGGTCGCGCGCACCCTGGGGATGGGGCTGACCGCGGTCCTGGCGTTCGTCACCGTCGGCGGCGCGACCGCGGCGGTGAAGCTCACGAGCAACATCACGGCCGTCGACTCCGACAAGCTGCTCGGCGAGGACCGGCCCGAGAAGGTCCTGCCCAAGGATCCCAACGCGGACATGCCGCTGAACATCGTGCTCATGGGCTCCGACAGCCGCGGTGGCGACAACGCGGACATCGTCGGCGACGGTACCCAGGGGGCCCGCTCCGACACGACGATGATCATGCACATCTCGTCCGACCGGTCCCGCGTGGAGATGCTGTCCATCCCCCGCGACACCACGGTCGACATCCCGTCGTGCCCGACGTCGTCGGGCGGGCAGACCTCACCCGTGTCCGGCTCGAAGTTCAACGGCGCCTTCGCGCAGGGCGTGCTGAGCGGTGGCGACGTCGAGTCGGGTGCCCTGTGCACGATGAAGACCATCGAGACGATCACCGACGTCCAGATGGACGGCTTCGTCGTGGTGGACTTCGCCGGCTTCGAGAAGATGGTCGACGCGCTGGGCGGCGTCGAGCTGTGCATCCCCAACGACATCGACGCCCCCAAGGCCGACCACCTCGTCCTGTCCGCCGGCGTGCAGGAGCTCGACGGCGACACCGCCCTCAAGTACGCGCGGGCGCGCACCGGCAAGGGCCTGGGCGACGGGTCGGACCTCGGCCGCATCGGGCGCCAGCAGGAGCTCCTGGCCGCCGTCGCTCGCCAGGTGATGAGCGCCGGTACGCTCGCCGACCCGACCAAGTCGCTGAAGTTCCTCGGCGCGGTGACCGGGTCGATGACGATGAGCAGCAACTTCGCGTCCATCCAGGGACTCGCCGGGCTCGCGTACAGCGCGCGCAACGTCCGCCCTGACACCATCGCGTTCATGACCGCGCCGTACCAGTACGACCCGAACAACGCGGCGAACGTCCTGCTCACCGCCGAGGCCGACGAGGTGTGGGACAACCTCAAGCACGACCGCCCGCTCAGCGACGCGATCGAGACCGAGTCCGACGACGCCAAGGACGGCGGCACGACGGACGGCGAGAAGAAGGACAGCACGAAGGACGCCGCCGGCACGCAGGACGCCGAGTCCGCCGACGACGTCGACGCCACCCCGGTGGCCGACGACGACACCACCACGACGGGCGACGACGCGGACGCTGCCGGCGAGGCCACGAAGGACCCGGAGCCGAAGCGGACCCGTGACGCCGGCGAAGAGGCGTTCACGGGCGCCGACGTCACGTCGGTGTGCGGATGAGCGCGGGAGACCGATGAGCAGCGACGACCAGCGCATCCCGCCGAGCTTCACGCCGTCCGGCGGTCGGTCCGACCGGCCGAACGGCTCGGGCGACGCCATCCCCGTGGGCGGCGGCTCCCGCCCCTCCTCCCCGCCGACGGGCGGCCGCGTGGGCCGGCGTGACGACGCCGCCCCGGTCGAGCCGCGCGTGCGGCGCCAGTCGTCGCGCGAGATCCCGACGACGCCGCCCGAGCGGCGCGGCAGCGCCCCGCAGAAGCCCCGGTCGTACGCGCCCCGCGGCTCGTCGGCGTCGGCACCCGCCTCGCGCGCGCCCCAGTCGCGCGCCCCCCAGGCCCGCCAGGGTTCGGGCACGCGCGTGATGCCCGCGGCTGCCCAGGGCCAGGCGCGGCGCACTACTCCCCCGCCCGGCCAGGGCGGGGGCGCCGCCGCGGCCACCGCCGGGGGCGGCGGCTTCCGCGTGCGCAAGGGCCGCGTCGCGGGCCTCGTCCTCGTGCTGCTCCTGGTGCTGCTCCTGGCGTGGCCGATCGGCCTGGTCTTCTGGGCGAACGGCAAGCTCCAGCACGTCGACGCCCTGTCCGACGCCAAGGGCACGCCGGGGACGACCTACCTGCTCGCCGGGTCCGACGCGCGCGGCACGGGCAGCGTCGCCGACGACGGCACCGAGGGGGCCCGCACCGACACGATCATGGTGCTGCAGAAGCCGCGCAGCGGGCCCGCCTCCCTCATCTCGATCCCCCGCGACACGTACACGGAGATCCCGGGCCACGACCCGAACAAGATCAACGCGGCGTACTCCTTCGGGGGCGCCCCGCTGCTCGTCGAGACGGTCGAGGGGCTCACCGGCCTCACGATCGACCACTACGTCGAGGTCGGCTTCGGCAGCGTCGAGGAGATCGTCGACGCCGTCGGCGGCGTCGAGCTCTGCTACGACGACGACGTGGACGACCCGAAGAGCGGCCTGGAGTGGGAGGCCGGCTGCCACATGGCCGACGGCGAGACCGCGCTCGCGTTCTCCCGCATGCGCTACTCCGACCCCAAGGGCGACATCGGCCGGGCCGAGCGGCAGCAGCAGGTCATCGCCGCCGTCGCCGCGAAGGTCGTCAAGCCCAGCGTGCTGCTCAACCCGGTCAACCAGGTGCAGCTCGTCAACGCCGGCACCGACGCCCTCACCGTGGACGAGAAGACGGGCATCGTCGACCTCGGCCGGCTCGGGCTGGCGTTCAAGGCGGCCACGGGCCCCGAAGGCGTGACCGGCACCCCGCCGATCGCGAACCCGGGCTACGACCCCGGTACGGGCGTCGGCTCCACCGTGCTGCTCGACGAGGACAAGGTCGACCAGTTCTGGGCGGACGTCCGCGACGGCGAGCTGAAGCCCGGCAGCACCGTCGGGGGCATGCCCGGCTGATCCGTAGTCCGGGACTCGCCCAGGGGGTTCTCGTCCGACCTCCGTCAGGACGGCACGCGGGGCATACTTTCCTCGCCGCGGTGCACCGTGCCCGGGCTGCCCGGCCGCACGCCGGGCACGAGCCAGCCCGGAGGCGCCATGCCCGCGACCCCGATCCCCGACGCGGCACCGGCGACGCCCGCCGCACGGGACTCGTCCCGCACGCGCGTCCTCGGCGTCCTGGTGCCCGCGGCGCAGCGCCGCGACCTCGGCGAGCTGTCCGACCGCCTCGACCTGTCGTCGGGGGACGTGCGCGCCAAGCGGTCCGCCTTCTGGACGATGCTCGTGCTGTCCGGGATCATCGCGATCTCCGGCGTCGTCACCGACTCCACGGCCACCGTCATCGGGGCCATGATCATCGCCCCGTTGTCGACGCCGATCCTCGGGGTCGGGCTCGGGATCGTCACGGGCCGGGGCAGGCTCGTGGGGCGCTCCGCGCTGTACGTCGTCGGGGGCGTCGCCCTGGTCGTCGCCCTCGGCTGGCTGGTGGCGCTCGTCCTGCCGCAGACGTCGGAGGTCGTCACGAACTCGCAGGTCACGGGGCGCACCTCGCCCGGGGTGGGCGACCTCGTCGCCGCGTTCGCCACCGGGTTCGCCGGTGCGATCGCGCTCGCGCGGCGCGACCTCGGCGACGTGCTGCCCGGCATCGCAATCGCCATCTCGCTGGTGCCGCCCCTGGGCGTCGTCGGCGTGTGCCTGGGCGCGGGCGAGCCCGCCCTCGCCGCCGGCGCGCTCCTGCTCTTCGGGTCCAACGTGGTCGCGCTCGTCGTGGCGTCCACGGTGGTGTTCACCGGCGCCGGCTACGCCTCGGACGCCGCGCAGGTGCGCGAGGCCGCGGGCGGGCGGCGACGCCCCCGCCGCGCCGTGGTGGTCGGCGCGGTCGCGGTCCTCGTGGTCGCGGTGCCGATGATCGCCAACACCGCGCAGTCGGTGCTGGCCGACGTCTGGGCCGGGCAGGTCCGCGCCGCGGCCGAGGCCTGGCTCGCGGACACGCCGGACGCCGACGTCGAGGACGTCTCCTGGCAGGGGACCGACGTCGTGGTCGAGGTCCGCGGGCCCGGCGACGTGCCCGACGTCGCCGCGCTGCAGGCCACCGTCGGCGACCTCGTGCCGTGGGACCCGACGGTCACCGTCGTGCACACGGTGGGCGAGCGCGTCGGGGGCTGACGACCGCCGCCGGTCCCTCGGCCGTCAGGCCGAGAAGCCGGTGCGCCGCGCGCCCTCGCGGGCGGCGCGCAGCTTCTCCCCCTTGGCGCGGGCGACGTCGCCCAGCTCCGCCTGGAACGCGACCATCCGCTCCCGCAGCGCGAGCGACTCGGCGTCCGTGCCCGCGGCGAGGATGCGCGCGGCGAGCAGGCCCGCGTTGCGCGCGCCGCCGATCGAGACGGTCGCGACCGGGACGCCCGCGGGCATCTGCACGATCGACAGCAGCGAGTCCATGCCGTCGAGGTACCGTAGCGGCACCGGCACCCCGATCACGGGCAGCGGCGTCACCGCGGCGAGCATGCCCGGCAGGTGCGCGGCGCCACCGGCGCCCGCGACGATCGCGCGCAGCCCCCGCTCGGACGCGGTGCGGCCGTAGTCGATCATCTCGGTCGGCATGCGGTGCGCCGAGACGACGTCCACCTCGACCTCGACGCCCAGCTCGGCCAGCGCGTCGGCGGCGGCCTCCATGACCGGCCAGTCCGAGTCCGACCCCATGACGATGCCGACGGCGGGCGTGCTCATACGTGCTCCTCGCTGGTGGTGACGGTGACGGTCTCGCCGCGCAGCAGCGCCGCGGCGTCGAGGGCGCGACGCCGGACCTCGTCGAGGTCCGTGCCGCTGACGTTGACATGGCCGAGCTTGCGCCCCGGCCGGATGCCCTTGCCGTACAGGTTGACGCGGGCCTCGGGGAACCGCGCGAGCACGTCGGGCAGCGCGTCGGTGAGGGCGTCGAGGCTCGAGCCGAGCACGTTCGCCATGACGGTCCAGGGCGCGCGGGCGGCGGTGTCGCCGAGCGGCAGGTCGAGCACCGCGCGCAGGTGCTGCTCGAACTGGCTCGTCACCGCGCCGTCGATGGTCCAGTGGCCGGAGTTGTGGGGGCGCATCGCCAGCTCGTTGACCCACACCGCGGCGGTGCCGTCCGCCTCCCGCGTCTCGAACAGCTCGACGGCGAGGACGCCCGTCACGCCGAGCCCCTCCGCCACCGCGACGGCGATCCGGCGCGCCTCGGCGTCCACGGCCGGGTCGAGGTCGGGCGCGGGTGCGACGACCTCCGCGCAGACGCCGTCGCGCTGGATCGACTCGACGACGGGCCAGGTCCGCACCTCGCCCGACGGGCGCCGGGCGACCAGGGCCGCGAGCTCGCGCACGAACGGCACCTTGCGCTCCACCAGCAGCGGCGGGGCGCCGTCGGCCGCGGCCTGCAGCCAGTCCGCGACGTCGTCGGGCGACGACACGACGCGCACGCCCTTGCCGTCGTAGCCGCCGCGGGACGTCTTCACGACGGCCTCGTGCCCGTCCTCCTCCGCGAGGAAGGCGGCCAGCGCGTCGCGGGCCTCCGCCGGGTCCGTCGGCAGCGCGGCCCAGCGCGGGCACGGCAGCCCGAGCGCGGTGAGCCGGCGCCGCATGACGATCTTGTCCTGGGCCTGCACCAGCGCGTCCGGGCCGGGGCGCACCGGCGTGCCGTGGTCGATGAGGTCCTGCAGCAGCGCGTTCGGCACGTGCTCGTGCTCGAACGTGAGCACCGCGGCCGGGACCCGACCGTCGTCGGGAGCGATGAGCGCGCGGATCGCCGCGTCGTCGCTCGCCACGCCGACCGGCGCGTCCGTGACCACCTGCGCGGCCGACGACGCCGGGTCCTCGACCAGCACCCGCAGGCCCACCCCCAGCTCGGCGGCGGCGGGGGCCATCATGCGGGCCAGCTGGCCGCCTCCCACGACGGCGACGACAGGGGCTGCGGTGGTGGGGCTGGCGGAGGCTGAGGTGGGTCCGGTCACGGGCATCGAGGATACCGGCCGCAGGTCCCGGCCGTCCGCGCCCGACCGGACCCCTCAGTCACCGTGATGGTGCAGCCAGCCGCGCCGGCGACCGCGCGACGAGATCGTCGTGCCGGGCGGCAGCACGAGGTGCGGGTCGAGCGTGCGCGGCACGCCCGCGAGGAAGAGCGCGAAGACCGGGGGCCGGCGCTGCACCAGGTCCAGTCGCCCGCCGTCGGCCGCGGCCAGGTCGCGCGCCAGGGCGAGTCCGAGGCCGGTGCTGCCGCCCGTCGTCGTGCCGCGCTCGAAGATGCGCGTCGCGACGTCGTCCGCCACACCCTCGCCCTCGTCGGCGACCTCGATCGCGACCGCGCCGGTCGTGCCCGACGGCCGGGAGCGCACCGTCGTCGTGCCGTCGCCGTACTTGAGCGAGTTCTCCAGCAGGGTGGCGATGATCTGCGCCAGGGCGCCCGGCGTCGCGAGCACCTGCATCCCGTCCGGGACCTCGATGACGAGCCGGCGCCCCGCCCGCTCGAACGTCGGCGCCCACTCCTCCTCCTGCTGGTGGACGACGTCGGCCAGCACCACGGCCTCCGTCGTGCCGCCCTGGGACCGGCGCGACGCGGCGAGCAGGTCGTCGACGACCGTGACCAGCCGCTCCACCTGCTCCAGCGAGATGCGCGCCTCCTCCACGACCTCGGGGTCGTCGGAGGCGAGCGTGATCTCCTCGAGCCGCATCGTGAGCGCCGTCAGCGGCGTGCGCAGCTGGTGCGACGCGTCCTGGGTGAACTGCCGCTCGGCGGCGAGCCGGCCGGCAAGGCGGTCGGCGGACCGGGCGAGCTCCGCGGCGACGAGGTCGATCTCCTCGACGCCCGACGGCTCGAGGCGCGGGCGCACCTGCCCCGAGCCCAGCTGCTCGGCGGACGCCGCGAGGTAGACCAGCGGCGCGGACAGCCGGTTCGCCTGCCACACCGCGACGGCGATGCCCGCCGCGATCGCGACGATGCCGGCGATGATCACCAGCACCACCGTCTGCGCCGACTTCACGTACGCGCTGATCGCCGACACCGTCATCGAGACGGCGACGCTCCCGTCGGTGAGCTTGGCCTTCTCGATCGTCGGCGGCGAGACGGGCTCGCCCGCCGTGAGCTGCGTGCCGTCGGGCAGGCTCACCACGACGTACGCCGGCAGGTCGCCCTCGCTACCCTCCGCGGCGCGCTCCACCGTCGCCTCGCTGACGACGTCGCCCCGCTCCAGGGTGTTGTCGATGCTCCGGGCGAGGGTGTCGACGCGGTTGGTGACGCGCTGCTCCTCGGTGGCCAGGACGTACCGGGCCCCGAAGATGCCGAGGGGGACGCCGAGCAGGAGGACGGCGACGGCGACCGCGGAGATGGTCGCCAGCAGGACGCGGCGACGCACGAGGTCAGCCCTGGCCCGTCGGCGTCAGCTCGCGCCGAGCTCGAAGCGGAACCCGAGCCCTCGCACGGTGGAGACGTAGCGCGGGGCGTTGGCGTCGTCGCCGAGCTTGCGGCGCAGCCACGACACGTGCATGTCCAGCGTCTTGGTGGAGCCGACCGGGTCGGATCCCCAGACGTCGCGCATCAGCGTGTCGCGCACCACGACCGACCCGGCGTTCGCGACCAGCACCTTGAGCAGGTCGAACTCCTTGGTGGTGAGGTGCAGCTCGCGCTCGCCCTGGAACGCACGGTGCGCGGAGACGTCGACCCGCACGTCCTGCGCGCGCAGCTCCTCGTCCTCGCCGGTCTCGCCGTGCGTGCGTCGCAGCAGCGCCCGGACACGGGCGAGCAGCTCCGCGAGACGGAACGGCTTCGTCACGTAGTCGTCGGCGCCGGCGTCGAGCCCGACGACCAGGTCCACCTCGTCGGCGCGGGCCGTGAGGACCAGCACCGGCACCGTCAGCCCGGAGCTGCGGATCTCGCGCGCCACGTCCAGGCCGTCCATGTCCGGAAGGCCCAGGTCGAGGACGACGATGTCCGCGCTCCCGGCGTTGTCGACGGCTCCTTGACCAGTTCCTTGCACGATGACGTCGTAACCCTCACGCGTGAGAGCCCGCGCCAAAGGCTCGGCAATAGCCGGGTCGTCCTCGGCCAGCAGTACGTGGGTCATTCCCTCATGCTAGCGGCAACGTCGCTGGTCCTGGACCCCTCCCCACGCCGCGTCGGGACCGACCGGGTGTGACATGGAGATGACACGGCGGCACGACGGCGGTCCCCCCGCGGGACGACGAGCGGGCGCGACGGTCCGTCCCCGGGCGGACGCGCCCGCGGACGGCGCCCGCCTACGCTGGCGGGCATGAGCTGGATCGAGAGGATGGGGCGCTGGTTCGAGGCGCACCGCTTCGGCGTCGACCTGACGACGACCGTGCTGCTCGCCGCGTTCATGCTCACCTCGGCCACCGACCTGTACTCCAGCGAACCGGCCCTCGGCCGCACCGAGTCCATCGCCTGGACGTTCGCGATGCTCGCCCCGCTCCCCTGGCGCCGCACCCGCCCCGTCCCGTCCGCCGTCGCGATCTTCGCCGTCGCGCTCGCGCACATCCTCGCCGGCTTCCCGATGATCATGCCGGGCGACCTGCTGATCCTCGTCGCCCTGTTCTCCGTGACCGTCTACGGCCCCACGTGGGCGCACGTCACCGCGATCTGCTCCACGGCCGTCGGGAGCCTCGTCGTGCTGCCGGTCGCGGTCGGCGTCCGCTCGGGAGGGGGCGCCTCCGCGGTCCTCGAGATGGTCCCGGTCGGCATCTTCTGCCTGGTCACCGGCCTCGCCGTCTGGGCGTTCGCCCTCGTGCGCCGCTCCCGCCGCGTCACCATGGACGCGCTGCGCGACCGCGCGCACCGCCTGGAGATCGAGCGCGACCAGCAGGCGCGGATCAGCGCCGCCGCCGAGCGCGCCCGCATCGCCCGCGAGATGCACGACATCGTCGCGCACTCCCTGTCCATCGTCGTCGCCCAGGCCGACGGGGGCCGGTACGCCGCGGCGTCCGACCCGCAGGCCGCGGTCCGCGCGCTGGGCACCATCAGCGAGACCGGGCGCACCGCGCTCACCGACATGCGCCGCCTGCTCGGCGTGCTGCGCTCCCAGGACGACGACGAGGCCGACGTGCCCGGGTCCCCCGTGCCGTCCTCTGCGGGTGCGGCCCGGCGCCCCGGCACCGGCGCGACCGCCGTCGTGCCGTCGCGCGAGGAGCCGCGCTCGAGCCGCCCGGCGCCGCAGCCCGGCGTCGAGGAGATCGAGGACCTCGTCGCCCAGGCGCGGGACGGCGGCCAGCAGGTGTCGCTGGTGCGCGTCGGCGAGCCGCGCACGCTGCCCGCCGGTATGGGGCTCACCCTGTACCGCGTGTGCCAGGAGTCGTTGACCAACGTGCGCAAGCACGCCGGCCCCGATCCGGCCGTGACCGTCGCGGTGCGGTGGACGCCGTCGACCGTCGAGCTCGAGGTGCTCGACGACGGCCGGGGCGCCGCCGCGTCCACGGACGACCCCGGGTTCGGGCTGCGCGGGATGCGCGAGCGGGCCAACCTGTACGGCGGCACGCTCGAGACCGGGCCCCGCGCCGGCGGCGGCTTCCGCGTGCACCTCGAGCTGCCGCTGCCCGGGGCACCCGTGACCGCGCCGCTCACGCCGACCACCGCGCCGACGACCACCACCCAGGAGGACGCATGACCCCGCCCGCCGACGTCGCACCGCCGCCCGCCCCCGGAACCGCCGGGGGCGGCGTCGTGCGCGTGGCGCTGGTCGACGACCAGCAGCTCGTGCGCGCGGGCTTCCGCATGGTCATCGACTCGCAGCCGGACCTGGAGGTCGCGCTCGAGGCCGGCGACGGCGCGCAGGCGCTGCGGCTGCTCGCCGACCACCGCGTCGACGTCGTGCTCATGGACGTGCGCATGCCGCACCTGGACGGGCTCACGGCGACCGCCCGGCTCACCGCCGCGCCCGACGCGCCGCGCGTCATCGTGCTCACCACGTTCGACCTGGACGAGTACGTGCTCGAGGCCATCCGCAGCGGCGCGTCGGGGTTCCTGCTCAAGGACGCCCCGCCCGAGGAGATGCTCGCCGCCATCCGCACCGTGCACGCCGGGGACGCCGTCATCGCGCCGTCGTCCACCCGCCGCCTGCTGGAGCACCTCGTCACCGCGCTGCCCGCCGACCAGGCCGCGCCGCAGCACGACGCGCTCGCCGCCCTCACCGACCGCGAGCGCGAGGTGCTCGTGCTCATGGCCCGTGGCCGCTCCAACACCGAGATCGCCGCCGACCTGTTCGTCGCCGAGGCCACCGTGAAGACGCACGTCGGGCGCATCCTCGCCAAGCTCGACGCCCGCGACCGCGTGCAGGCCGTGGTCACCGCGTACGAGACCGGCCTGGTCCGCCCCGGCTCCTGACCCGCGACCTGTCAGAGCCAGGTCGGTGCGCTCGCAGAGTTGGCGGCACACGACGGCGAGCACGCGGTCCGGCTCGTAGCGCGCGGCCATCGCCGGCAGGCGGATGCGGACGGTGGTGCGGACGGTGGCGGCGTCCGCGCCGAGCTCGGCGTCGCGCAGGAGGTCGTCGTACCAGCGGTCGCGCTCCAGGTGCCCGACGCCGTCGATCTCGACGACGAACCGCCGCCCAGCGTCGTGCTGCGCGGGTCAGCGGTCCGCGGTGCGTGACGAGCACCTGCTCGCTCAGCGCACGCCACCGCATGGCGGCCAGGTGGCACGCCACCTCGTGGTGCCCCACGCCCAGGCGTGCCAGCTGGGAGCGGGTCACCACACCGTGCTGCCGAGTGACGACCTCCCCCAGCCCGTCGACCCTGACGTACACCTCACGCGATCCGGTCATGTGACGAGGGTGCGGGCCCCGCCCCTCGACCACCGCCGTCGACCAGCCCGCTGGGGAAGCCCGGACGCGGGTGCCTGCTGTGGGCAGCCTCCCACCCGCGAGTTGTCAGGGCCACGACCGCCGAAACCTCCTCCTGGCCCTGACAACCCGACGCGCCGGCGACCTGTCAGGACCAGGAGCACGGAAACGTGCGCGTGGTCCTGACAACTCGGTGAGGGCGCAGGTCAGGGGTCGTTCAGGGTGCGGGTCAGGGTCGGCGTCATACCTGGGGATGACCTGGGAGCACGCGAGGACCCACCCTCGGACCGATGTTCGCGGGCCGGGCGCTCCGTAGCGTCGGTGGTGTCCTGGCCGAGGGTTCTGCGGAGCTCCCGGCCTCCATCCCGAGACACCGGAGAGCTTCCGTGGACACGACCGTGTACGTCCCGATCCCCGACGAGGGCACCGCCGCCCGACCGACCGTCACCCCGGCCGTGCGGGCCCGCGCCCTGACCAAGACGTACGGCCGCGGCGAGGCGCAGGTGCGCGCGCTGGACGGCGTCGACGTCGACTTCACGGCCGGCCGCTTCACCGCGATCATGGGCCCGTCCGGCTCGGGCAAGTCGACCCTCATGCACCTGCTCGCCGGCCTGGACTCGGCCACGAGCGGGCAGTCGTTCATCGGCTCCACCGAGGTGACCGGCCTGAACGACAAGGCGCTCACCGCACTGCGCCGTACCCGCGTGGGCTTCGTGTTCCAGCAGTTCAACCTGCTGCCGATGTTCACCGCGGAGCAGAACATCACGCTGCCCGTCGAGCTCGCGGGCGGCACCGTCGACAAGCAGTGGCTCGGCACCCTCGTCGACACGCTCGGCCTGAGCAAGCGGCTCACCCACCGCCCGAGCGAGCTGTCCGGCGGCCAGCAGCAGCGCGTCGCCATCGCGCGCGCCCTCATCGCCCAGCCCGACGTCGTGTTCGCGGACGAGCCGACCGGCAACCTCGACTCCCGCTCGGGCGCGGAGGTGCTGAGCTTCCTGCGCCGCTCGGTGCGCGAGCTCGGCCGCACGATCATCATGGTCACCCACGACCCGGCGGCCGCCGCGTACGCCGACCGCGTCGTCCTCATCGCCGACGGCAAGATCGCGGGCGACATCTCCGACCCGACGCCCGAGTCGGCCCTCGCCGGCCTCGACGCGCTGCGGACGGTGGCCACGCGATGATCCGCCTCACCCTGTCGCAGATGCGGCGCAGCGCCGGCCGGCTCGCCGCCGCGGGCGTCGCGATCGTCATCGGCACCGCGTTCGTCGCGATCACGCTCCTCGCGGGCAACGTCATCACCCGCACCACCTACGACTCGATCGCAGCCCAGTTCACGGGCGCCGACCTGGTGGTCCGCGGCGTCCCCGCGGACGACGCCGCCCTGGACGCGGTGCGCGGCGCCGACGGCGTCGCCACGGCCGACGAGCAGCTCATGACGTACCAGCAGCTCGAGTCCGGCGGCCGCACCATCTACCAGGGCGTGCTGGCCGAGCCCACGGACACGAGCGTGCTGCCGCTCGAGGTCGCCGAGGGCGCGCTCCCCGAGGCCTCGGGCGAGATCGCGCTGCCGGTGGACGTCGCGGAGCGCCTGGACGCCGCCCCGGGCGACGAGATCACCCTCGTGCGCAACGTCCTCGAGGGGAACCAGGAGTCCGAGGAGGACGCCTGGACCGAGGTCCGCGAGCAGCTGACCGTGAGCGGCACGCTCACCGACCCGTACGGCGCGTACTCGATGCAGGGCGGCGCCGCCGTCGCCCCGGCGGCGGACGTCGCCGGCTGGGAGGCCGACCTGGCCGCGCCGAGCGAGGAGTCCCTCGACCCCGCGACCCTGCTCGTCACGCTGGACGACGGCGCCGACGTCGAGGCGGCCCGCACGGCGATCACCGGCGCGCTGACCAACGCGGCCGCGGCCGCGGGCACGGACACGACCGACCTCAAGGTCGTGACCCCCGAGGAGCACGCCGAGGCGGTCGCCGCCTCCATGACCGGCGGCGAGAACGTCATGTTCACCCTGTTCGTGCTCGTCTTCGCGGCCGTCGCGCTGCTCGTCGCCGCGCTCGTCATCGCGAACACCTTCCAGGTGCTCGTCGCCCAGCGCACCCGCACCCTCGCGCTGCTGCGCTGCGTCGGCGCGGACAAGGGCCAGCTGCGCCGTTCGGTGCTGTTCGAGGCGGCGTTCCTGGGCCTGCTCTCCTCCGTCGTGGGCCTGCTCGCGGGCGTCGGCCTGGGGCAGGCGGCGCTCACGATCGGCCGGGGCATGGACCTGGGCGTCCCGCTGCCCGCGACCGTCGACATCACGCCGGCCGTCGTGCTGATCCCGCTGGTCGTGGGCACCCTCGTGACCCTCGTGGCCGCGCTCGCCCCGGCCCGTGCCGCGACCCGCGTCGCGCCGCTCGAGGCCCTGCGCCCCTCCGACGCGCCGTCGGCGGCCCGTGGCGCCGGCCGCGTGCGCCTGGTGCTGTCGATCCTCGTGTCCGTGATCGGCTTCGCCCTGCTGGGCGGCGGCGTCGTGCTGAGCACGGCGGCCGGCGAGCCGACCACCGGCCTCCTGGTCGGCGTCGCGGGCGGCGTCCTGTCGTTCGTCGGCGTCCTCGTGGGCGCGGTGTTCTGGCTGCCCCGCGTGGTGGCGCTCGCCGGCCGCATGGTCGGCGCCTCCGGCCCGACGGCGCGCCTCGCGGCCGCGAACACGCTGCGCAACCCGCGCCGCACCGCGGCGACGTCGACGGCGCTGCTCATCGGCGTCACCCTCGTCGGGATGATGTCGACGGGCGCCGCCAGCGCGCGCGTCACGATGGACTCCGAGCTGGACTCCCGGTACCCGGTGGACGTCACCGTCTCGACCGACCTGTCGAGCGACGCCGCGAGCGTCGCGGCCGGCGACGCCGCGGTGACGCCGGTCCCGCCGGCGCTCGCCGGCACCGTGGGCGACGTCGCCGGCGTCTCGCGCGTCGTCGAGACGCCCGCCACGGCCGCCACGATCGCAGGCGACGGCGTCGACGAGGGCCTCGCCCTCACGGTCCGGGGCGTGACGCCGGACGACGCGGCGTCGGTGATGCGCAGCACGGAGATGGTCGAGCCGCTCGCGAAGGGCACGGCCGTCGTGCCGGAAGACGTCGCCGACGTCTGGGGCATCGACGACGGGCAGCGGCTCACCCTCACCGGCCCGGACGGCACGCTCGACGTGACGGCCGCGGTCACCGACCTGGCGGACGGCGCGCTCGTGGTGGTGCCGGACGACCTCGCCTCGCTCGACCCGGACGCCCCGGTGACCAGCCTCTGGGTGGGTCTCGACGACCCGACCGACGCCGCCGCCGTCGTCCCGTCCATCCAGGACGCGGTGGCCGACACCGAGGCCCCGGCCGACGTGATGGGCGCGGCGGTGGAGCGCGCCGGCTTCCAGCAGGTGATCGACACCGCGCTGGGGATCGTCGTGGGGCTGCTGGCCGCGGCGGTCGTGATCGCGCTGATCGGCGTGGCGAACACGCTGTCGCTGTCGGTCATCGAGCGGCGCCGGGAGTCCGCGACCCTGCGGGCGATCGGCCTGTCGAAGGGCCAGCTGCGCGGCATGCTCGCCGTCGAGGGCCTGCTCATCGCGCTGGTGGGCGCCGTCCTGGGCGTGCTGCTCGGTCTGGTCTACGGCTGGGCGGGTGCCGCGGCGGCGCTCGGTTGGGCGGGCAGCCCGGTCATCGTGGTCCCGTGGCGCGACGTGCTCGTGATGCTCGTCGTGGCCGCCGTCGCCGGGCTGGTGGCGTCCGTCGCCCCCGCCCGCACCGCGGTGAAGACCTCCCCGGTGGAGGCGCTGGCGAGCGAGTAGCGGGAGTTGTCCACAGGCCGTCCGCGACGGCCGTCCCGGGCGGGCACCCTGGGGGTCATGACGACCTCCTCGGTGCCCGCCCTCGTCGTCCCCCGGCCCGCCCTCAGCAGGGCGCGGGCCGACGACGTCCGCGTCACCGTGCGCCCCGGCGAGGACGTGCTGCTGCCCGCGGGCCTGCCCTTCGGCGCGTGCCGGGCGGGGCTCGCCGACCTCCTGCGCCGGCCCGAGCTGCGGCACGCCCCGCTGCACGCCGGCGGCGTACAGGTGTCCGACGACGACGTGGTCGGGTGCCGCCCCCTCCTGCCCGGCGCCGTGCTCGCCCTGGCCGAGGACGCCGGCGGCCGGGGTACGGACGGCCCGCCCGTCCTGGAGGGCCCGTGGCTCGCCGCCCGCGCCGACGGACCGGCGGCGGGGGCGACCGTCGCCCTCTCCCCCGGCGCACCGAGCGTGCTTCCCGACGACGCCGGTGCGCCGCCCGGGGGCGACGTCGTGGTGCGCGTGGACCCGCGCCGGCCGGACCGCGTCACCGTGCGGCTCCGCGCCCGCGCCCGCGACCGTGCGGCGGCGCGCGGCGCGGGGCTCGTCCGCACAGCCGGCGGGCCGGGGCCGCGTCCGACGGCACGGCTCGTGCGCCCGCCCGACCAGGCGCGACGACGCCCCCGGACCGTGGGCCGGCTGCCGCGGCGCTGGCGCCCGGGCACCACGCTCGAGGTGCGCGGGGCTCGCTCCTGGACGCTGCACCGCTCGGGGACGGTGGCGACCTGGCTCGACGCCGGCCCCGGCCGCGCCGAGGACGTCGGGGCGTCGGCGTCCGGGCCGGGCACCGGGACGATCGCCACCGCCGCGCTGCCCGTCGTCGGCTCGCTCGTGGTCGCCGCGGTGCTGCGGCAGCCGGCCTACGCGCTGTTCTCCCTGCTCGGGGTCGCGGCCCTGGTGCCCCAGCTCGTCGCCGCGCGGCGTCGCCGCCGCGCAGCTCCCTCCCCGACCACGGAACCCGGCGGCTCGGGCACGACGACCGCGCCGGCCCGTGCGCGCGACGTCGGCGACGCACCCGGCCCGCTCCTCGCCCGGCTGGTCGCGGCGCACCAGGCGTCGGACGGCGCGTGGGCCGCGGCCTGCGAGCGGGCCGCGGCGGCGGCGCGCACCGCCGGAGCCCCCGTCGTCTCCGCGCACCCACGACGCACGGGCCGCGGCGCTGACGGCTCGCCGGGAGCAGGCTCGGCCGACGAGCAAGGCTCCGCGATCGCCCGCACCATCGGCGCCCTGCTGCCCGACGGTGCGGTCGCCGTCACGGGGCCCCGCGCGGAGACGCTCGCCGCCGCCCGCTCGATGGTGGTCGAGCTGGCGGCGGCCGGCGCGTCGGTCGAGGTCGTGGGCGCGGTCGAGGCCTGGTCGTGGAGCCGTTGGCTGCCGTCCGCCGGGCCGCCGGTGCTCGTCGTCGACTCCCCGGACGCCGCCGACGTCGGGCGGGCGTCGGTCCGACGCGCCGACGTCCTGGCGCGCGGGGGTGCCGTCCTGCTCTGCCTGCCCGACGGCGCGCCCGTGCCGTCGTGGTGCCGCACGACGTGGCGGGTCCGCGGGGGCAGGGTGCGGCGGGCCGCGCCGGACGGCTCGGCGGCGACCGGGCCGCTCGTCGGCGTGGACGCCGCCTGGGCGGATCGGGCCGCACGGCTCGTCGCGGGGCTCGCGGGGCTGCGGCGTTCGCTGGGCGCGCTGGACGCGGCCGGGGGCCCGGACGACGCGACGCGGCCGGGCGACGACGGCGACCCGACGGACCCCCGCATGCCGGCCGCCGTCCCGCTCGTCGAGCTGCTGGCGGACGGCCGGGACGACCGGCCAGCCGACCGGCACGCCGATCGTCAGGGTCCGGGGGCCGCCTGGGACGCCGCCACCGGCTGGGTGGCGCCCCTCGGCCGCGACGCCCGCGGCCGCCCCGTGACCTTCGACCTGGTGGCGGACGGGCCGCACCTGCTGGTGGCCGGCACCACCGGGGCGGGGAAGTCCGAGCTGCTGCAGTCCCTCGTGCTCGGGCTCGCCGCCCGGCGGTCCCCGCGGGACCTCGCGCTGGCCCTCGTCGACTTCAAGGGTGGCGCGTCGTTCGGCGCGTGCGGGCGGCTGCCGCACGTCGTCGGCCAGGTCACCGACCTCGACCCCGGGCTGGCGGGCCGTGCCCTGGCCGGGCTCCGGGCGGAGCTGCGCCGCCGCGAGCACGTCCTCGCCCGGCACGGGGTCGCCGACCTCGCCGCCCTGCCGCCGGGTTCCGCCGACGCGCCACCCCGGCTGGTCGTGGTGGTGGACGAGTTCCGCGCCCTCGCCGACGACCTCCCCGACTTCCTGCCCGGCCTGCTGCGGGTGGCGGCGCAGGGACGTTCCCTCGGCGTGCACCTGGTGCTCGCCACGCAGCGGCCCGCGGGTGCCGTGAGCGCCGACGTGCGGGCCAACGTCTCGGCGCGGCTCGCCCTGCGGGTCGTGGACGCCGCGGACTCGCTCGACGTGCTCGAGACGCCCGCGGCCGCCCGGATCCCGCCGGGCGTGCCGGGACGCGCCGTCCTGCGTCGCGGTGCCGAGGCCCCGGTGGCGCTCCAGTGCGCCCACGCCGCGGGTCGTCCCGCGGCGGCCGAGGACCGGGTGCGCCGGGCCCCCGCCTGGGGGACGCCGCCTCCGGCCGCTCCGCCGGTTCCCGGCCCGCACGAGCGGCGGGCCGACGACGCGGAGCCCAGGAGCCTGGTCGACACGCTCGTGGACGCCTGCGTGGACGCCGCCGCCGAGCGCGGCCTGCGCCCCGGGCCCGCGCCGTGGCTGCCGCCCCTGCCCGAGCGGGCCGGCCCGGAGGACCTCCTCGAGGTCGACGACTCACCGGGCCTCCCCCTCGCGCTGGGCGACGACCCCGACCACCAGCGCCGCACGGGCGTGCGCTGGGACCCTCGGACCGGGCATCTGGGCGTCGTGGGCCGGGCCCGCTCCGGCCGGACGACGGCCCTGCTGACGCTCGCGGTGGCAGCCCTCGACCAGGGCTGGCACGTCCACGTGCTGGCGCCCGGGGCGGCGCTGCCCCGGTTTGCGACGCTCGAGCATCATCCGAGCCTCGGCACCCTCGCCGGCCCCGCGTCGCCGCGCCGGGCGGCGCGCCTGCTCCGCCTGCTCGCGGCGCAGGCACCCGCGCGGACGCTCGTCGTCGTCGACGGCGTCGACGAGCTGCGCGCCGCGCTCGCCGGCGCGGACCCCTGGGATCCCCTGGTCCGCGCGCTGGCCGCCCCCGGCGTGGCCTTCGCGCTCGCGGCGGACGGCGCGACGCTCGGCGGGCTCGCGTCCCGGGTCGGTCCACGCCTGGTGCTGCTGAGCAGCGAGCCCCACGCGGACGTGCTCCTCGGTGCGCCCTCGGGGCTCGCCGGCCGTGGCGGTCCGGCGGGTCGTGCGGCGTGGCTCGCACGCGACCAGGTCGTGTGCCAGGTGCTGCTGCCGGGCGAGCCCGCCCTGCCCGATCCCGCCTCTGGCGGGCGTGGGGTTCGGCGGGACGCCGCAGGGCCCGCACGGGTCCGACCGCTGCCCACCGTCGTCGACGAGGTCGATCTTGCCCCGGCACCGCGCGAGCCCCGCCATCTCGCCCTCGCCTCACCGGACGACGGCGCCGGGAGTGACGGCGCGACCCTGCAGGTCGTGGTCGGGATCGGGGGCGACGCCGCGCTCCCGGTGGCGCTGGACGTCGGGGAGGGCGCCCTCGTCACCGGGCCACGGGCCAGCGGACGCACCACGGTGCTCCGCGTCGTCGCCCGGGGTCTGGCGGGGAGGGGGCGGCTGGCGGGCGTCGTCTCGCGCGACCCCGCCCTCCGCAGGGACGCGGGCGACGCCCCCGCCACGACCCCGACGGCGTCGGGCCTGGCCCCGCTGCTCGACGCCCTGGCGGCGACCGGTCCCGGAGCGTCCGCGGACGGGCCGCCGAGCCACCCCGACGTCGCGGCCGACAGCCCTCGGGTGCTCGTCGTGGACGACCTGGACGCCCTCGCCCAGCAGCACCCGCTCGAGACGGAGCGGATCGCGGCCCTGACAGACGGGCCCGGACTCGTGCTCATGGCGTCGTCCGGCTCGACGGGGACGGCGCTGGCGCACCGGGGTGCGCTCGCGGACCTGCGGGCGCGGCGCACCGGCATCGTGCTGCACCCGGGCGAGCGCGGCGCCGACGACCTGCTGGGTGTGCCGCTCGCGGATGCCGTCGACCCGGGACCTGCCCGGGCGGGACGAGGGGCGCTCGTGCAGGCGGGGCGGGTACTGGCCGTGCAGGTGGCCCGGCCCGGGGTCGTCGCCCCGACCGGCACGGCCCCGACCGCCGGGGACTCAGCCGGACGTCGACTCGACGACGCGCCGCGTCATGACCGCGACGAGCACCGCCGCGGCGACGAGCAGCAGGCCGAGGCCCGCGAGCACCGCCCACAGCACGCCGGCGGTCAGCAGGCTGACGCCGACGAGACCCTGCATGATCTGCCAGACGACGATCGGCGCCCGGCCGCCGTGGCGCCCCGCCCACAGGGCGCGGCAGGAGCCGACGAGCAGCCAGGCGAGCCCGAGGAAGAAGAGCACGAGGAAGACGCTCACGGCTACGCTGTGAGAGGCGCCGCGGACGAGCTCGACCCCGATCATCAAGGCCGCGCCCACGAGGAGAGCGGCCTCGACCACGACGCCCGCGGCGACGACCTTGAGGCCCGGCGGGCGGGACCCCTCCCCATGGCCGTCGGGGCCGGACGAGGGGGTGACAGGAGCGCGCATGACACGTCAGAATACGTGCGACCTGCGGTTTCACGACAGTGTGATGAACCACTCACGCTTCATGCAGGAGAAACTTTCGCGTAACCCCTTGTGCGGCGCTTCACGAGGTGTGACGCTGGACGGCAGATCAACCCCCACCCACCGGACCCGGTTTGGCGCGCCCTCGCGCGCCCCTCTGACGGACCAGGTCCCCCTGCACCGAGGAGATGACATGGACTGGCGCCACAAGGCCGCCTGCCTCGACGAGGACCCTGAGCTCTTCTTCCCCATCGGCAACACCGGCCCCGCGCTCCTGCAGATCGAGGAGGCCAAGGCCGTGTGCCGTCGCTGCGACGTCGTGGACACGTGCCTGAAGTGGGCCATCGAGTCCGGCCAGGACGCCGGCGTCTGGGGCGGCATGAGCGAGGACGAGCGCCGCGCGCTCAAGCGCCGCACCGCGCGCGCCCGCCGCGCCGGCTGACGCCGCACCCCTCGTCAGACACCGGAGGGACGGACCGCCACGCGGTCCGTCCCTCCGTCCGTGTCCGGGGTGTCGCCCGTCAGTACCCGGCGCGCGCCGGCGGCTGACCGTCGCGCAGCTCCAGCTCCAGCACCACCTGGGTGCCGCCGCCGTCGCGCGCCTCCCAGTCGATGGTGCCACCCAGCTCGTTCGTCACCAGCGTCTGCACGATCTGCGAGCCCAGCCCGCTGCGCGAGGCACGCCCCAGCGTCGCGATGTCCTCGGGCATCCCCACGCCGTCGTCGGCGACGACGACGCGCATCGAGGCGCCGTCGCGCTGCACGTCGATCTCGACGTTGCCCGACTCGCGCCCGGGGAAGCCGTGCTCGACGGCGTTCGTGACCAGCTCGGTGAGCACCAGCGCCAGAGGCGTGGCGTCCTGCGCGGGCACCATGCCGAACGACCCGGTCTGGCGGGTGCGCACCTGCGTGCGCGTCGACGCGACGTCGGCGGCGAGCCGCAGCGCGCGGCTCAGCATGTCGTCGAGCTCTACGTGCTCGTCGAGCGTCTGCGACAGGGACTCGTGCACCATCGAGATGGTCGCGACCCGGCGCATCGCCTCCTCCAGCGCGGCCCGCGCCTCGGGCACGTCCATCCGCCGTGCCTGCAGCCGCAGCAGGGCGGCCACGGTGGCGAGGTTGTTCTTCACGCGGTGGTGGATCTCGCGGATGGTCGCGTCCTTGGTCATGAGCTCGCGTTCACGACGGCGCAGCTCGGACACGTCGCGGCACAGCAGCACCGCGCCGATGCGCTGCCCGTGGTCGGTGAGCGGCAGCGCGCGCAGCGACAGCGCCACGCCCTTGGCCTCGATGTCGGTGCGCCAGGGCGCGCGGCCCATGACGACCAGGGGCAGCGACTCGTCCACGGTGTCCTGGTGCTGGACGATGTCGGCGGTGACCTCCACGAGCGACTGCCCGACGAGCGGGCCGATCACGCCGAGTCGGTGGAAGCAGGACAGCGCGTTCGGGCTGGCGTAGAGCACCTCGCCCTCGGAGTTGAGCCGGATCAGCCCGTCGCCGACGCGCGGGGCGCCGCGGCGGGGCCCGGTCGCGGCGTTGGTGGCGGGGTACTCGCCGCGCGCGATCATCGCGAGGATGTCGTCGGCCGACTCCACGTAGTTGAGCTCGAGGCGGCTGGGCGTGCGGCCGGAGCCGAGGTTTGTCTGGCGCGCGACGACGGCGATCGGCCGCCCGTCGTGCACCACCGGGACCGCCTCCTCGCGGACGGCGTAGGCGCCGAACCAGCGCGGCTCGCGGGACCGCTGCGCGCGGACCTCCGTCATGGCCGCCGTGAGCTGCGGACGCTGCCCGTCGGGCGCGAACGACCCGACGATGTCGTCGTAGTGCACGGTCGCCCCGGTGGACGGGCGGCACTGGGCGAGGGCGACGAACCCGCCGTCGGACGTGGGGAGCCACAGCACCAGGTCGGCGAAGGCGAGGTCTGACACGAGCTGCCAGTCGCCCACGAGGAGGTGCAGCCACTCGGCATCTGCGTCGGAGAGGTCGGCGTTCTGGGCGATGAGGTCACTCATGGCGGACACGCCCACCAGCCTACGGGCGCTCCCGCCCCGCGCCCGCGTCGGTAGGGTGACCTCGTGCACCTGACCGTGGAGCTGACGTACGCCGCGGACGCGGACGCCGTCGTCGCGATGCTCGCCGACGAGTCGTTCATCCGCTGGCGTGCGCTGCGCGGCCCGGGCGGCCGCGTCGAGCAGGCGGACGTGACCGGCAGCCCCGCCGACGGCTTCACCATCGCCGTGCGGCGCACCCTGCCCACCGACCTCATCCCCGCGCAGGTACGACCGTTCGTCGGCGACGAGCTGGAGGTCCGGCAGGCGGAGGTGTGGGAGGCACCGTCGGGCGACCGGCGCACCGGGACCATCGCCGTCGAGATCGCCGGCGCGCCCGTGCGCGTGACCGGCACGGTGCGCCTGGAGCCGACGGCCGACGGCGGCACCCGCCAGGTGTACGACGGCGAGGTCCGCGCGACGGTGCCGCTGTTCGGCGCCGCCGTGGCCGAGGCCGCCGCCCGGGCCGTCCGGTCGACCCTCGAGGCCGAGGGCGCGGCCGGCCAGGAGTGGCTCTCGGCGCCGCCGACGCGGGGTGAAGACCGGTAACGATCCGGACACGCGCCCGAGGCCCAGGCCTCTGACCTGCGACGACGTCGCCCTCTTCGTCACAGAACGGCATCGGCGCCCTCGACGGGCTTGACTTTCGTCACCACCGACGGCCAGCATCATGACCTGGTTGTGGGAGCGCTACCACGATGGAGGTGGGAGCGCTACCATCCCACTCTCTCGCATGCCCGACCCAGACAAGGGAGTCACCGTGCTCAGCAGCACCCGACCCACCCGCCGGACCCGCCGCGTCGTCGCGGCGACCGCCGGCGTCGCGACCCTCGCCCTCGCCCTGACCGCCTGCGGCGGTTCGGACGACGGCGGGGAGGACACCGCCTCCGGTGACGAGAAGATCACCCTGACCGTCGCCACCTTCAACCAGTTCGGCTACACGGACGAGCTCCTCGCCTCCTACACGGAGGACCACCCGAACGTCACCGTGAAGCAGGTCACCGCGGCGACCTCCGAGGACGCCCGCAACAACCTCACGACCAAGCTCGCCGCCGGTGGCGAGGGTCTTGCCGACATCGAGGCCATCGAGGTCGACTGGCTCCCCGAGCTCATGCAGTACCCCGACCTGTTCGTGGACCTGACCGACCCCGCGCTCGACGGCCGCTGGGTGGACTGGAAGGTGCAGCAGGCCACCACGCCCGAGGGCCAGCTCCTCGGGTACGGCACCGACATCGGCCCGGAGGCCATCTGCTACCGCGCCGACCTGTTCGAGAAGGCCGGCCTGCCGACCGACCGCGAGAAGGTCGCGGAGTTCCTCGGCGGCGAGGACGCGACGTGGGACGACTACTTCGAGGCGGGCAAGAAGTTCGTCGCCAAGTCGGACTCCGCCTGGTTCGACGGCGCCGTGCCGACGTACCAGGGCATGGTGAACCAGCTCGAGGGCGCCTACGAGGACCCGTCGACCGGCGAGCCCAAGGACCTCAAGACCAACCAGGACATCAAGGACCTGTACGACCAGGTCCTGACCGCGTCCGTGGACGACGACCTGTCCGCCGGCCTCGAGCAGTGGGGCGACGACTGGACGGCCGGCTTCCAGAACAACGCCTGGGCCACCATGCTGTGCCCGCCGTGGATGACCGCGTCCATCGAGCAGAACGCCGGTGGCGTCGAGGGTTGGGACGTCGCCGACGTCTTCCCCGGCGGCGGCGGCAACTGGGGCGGCTCGTTCCTCACCGTCCCGGCGTCGGGCGAGAACACCGACGCCGCCAAGGAGCTCGCGGCCTGGCTGACCTCGCCGGAGATCCAGACCAAGGCCTACGAGAACGCCAACACGTTCCCGTCGCAGCTCGACGCCCAGGCCTCGGACGCCGTGCAGGACTCGACGAACGACTTCTTCAACGACGCCCCGGTCGGCCCGATCTTCTCGGCCCGCGCCCAGGCGATCGAGGGTGCCCCGTTCAAGGGCAAGAACTACTTCGCCATCCACCAGGCGGTGCAGAACGCGCTGAACCGCGTGGACCTCAACGGTGACGACCCGGAGAAGAGCTGGCAGGGCGCCCTCGACGAGTACGCCTCGCTCGGGCTCTGATCGCCTGACCAGTCCCTGACCTCGTCGGTGGGCCGGTGCCGCACGGCGCCGGCCCACCGACGGCCGAACGGCGAGCACAGGAAGCAGCAGATGGCCGTCCTCTCCCCCACCCAGCCCACGCACCGGCGCGGCGACCCCGGGCAACGCCCCACCCGACGCGTCGGTTTCTCCCAGCGGCTCGGCCGCTGGGACGTGAAGGTCTCCCCCTACCTGTACATCTCGCCGTTCTTCATCCTCTTCGCGATCACCGGCCTGTTCCCCCTCGGGTACACGGCGTTCGTGTCGCTGCACGAGTGGAACCTCCTCGGCGGCCAGGGCGACTTCGTCGGACTCGAGAACTACAGCGCGGTCCTTGCCCAGCCGGTCTTCTGGAAGTCCCTGGTCAACACGTTCTCGATCTTCGTCTTCTCCAGCGTCCCGCAGGTGATCCTCGCGATCACGATCGCCGCCCTGCTGGACCAGAACCTCCGCGCCGCCACCTTCTGGCGCATGGGCGTCCTGATCCCCTACGTCGTGGCCCCCGTCGCGGTCTCCATGATCTTCGGGCGCCTGTTCGCCGACGACTACGGCCTCATCAACGAGCTGCTCGGGCTCGTCGGCGTCGACCCGGTCGGCTGGCACAGCGAGCGGATCCCCAGCCACATCGCGATCGCCACGATGGTCAACTTCCGCTGGACCGGCTACAACGCGCTGATCTTCCTCGCCGCGATGCAGGCGGTGCCGCGCGAGCTCTACGAGGCGGCCGTCATCGACGGCGCCGGCCGCGCGCGCCAGTTCTTCTCGATCACCGTGCCGCAGATCCGCGCCACCATCATCTTCGTCGTCATCACCTCGACGATCGGCGGCCTGCAGATCTTCGACGAGGTGCGGATGTACGACACCTACGGGCTCGGTGGGCCCGACAAGGACTGGATGACCACCGTCGTCTATCTGTACGACGTCGCGTGGGGCAACCAGAAGAACTTCGGGCGGGCGTCCGCCGTCGCCTGGCTCCTGTTCCTCCTGATCGTCGTCATCGGCCTGATCAACTTCCTCATCACGCAGCGCATCGCGACCTCCGGCCCGAAGTCCCCCAAGGTGAGGCGGCGCCACACCCGCGCCCTCCTCGCCGAGGCACGCAGCGCCGCCGCGGCCGGCGACACGCCCCACCCGCAGGCCCGCGCGGCGGCGGGACCGCCACCGCCGCCCACGTTCCCGCCGACCACCTCGACCGACCACCGGGAGGACCGCCGATGAGCTCCGTCGCCGTCACCGCCCAGACCGCCGGCCGGGGCGCGGCCCGCGCCGCGGCCAAGCGCCGGAACCGCGGCTCGCGCGCCACGCGCAGCGCGCAGCGCCGGCCCGGCTGGCTCACCTACACGCTGCTCGGGATCACGCTGCTGATCTCGATCTTCCCGCTGTACTTCACGCTCCTGCTCGGCTCGTCCGACCCGACGACGATCGCGCAGAACGCCGTTCCGCAGTGGCTGCCGGACGCGAGCCTCTTCCAGCAGTTCGCCGAGGTGATCTCCTCCACGCGGATCAACTTCTGGAAGGCCCTCACCAACTCGGTGATCATCGCCGTGGTCACGTCCGCCGCGGTGGTGCTGTTCTCCACGCTCGCCGGCTACTCCTTCGCGAAGCTCCGGTTCCGCGGGCGCGGCCCGCTGCTGGTGTTCGTCATCGCCACGATGGCCGTGCCCACCCAGCTGGGCGTGATCCCGATGTACATCCTCATGTCCGACCTGGACTGGATCGGCAAGCTCCAGGCGGTCATCGTGCCGGGTCTCGTCACCGCGTTCGGCGTCTTCTGGATGACGCAGTACCTCTCCGAGGCGCTGCCGTACGAGCTCATCGAGGCGGCGCGCGTGGACGGGGCCTCGATGATCCGGACGTTCTGGTCGGTGGCCCTGCCGGCCGCACGACCGGCGGCGGCCATGCTCGGCCTGTTCACCTTCGTGCAGCAGTGGACCAACTTCTTCTGGCCGTCGATCGTGCTGAACAGCGAGAATCCCACGCTGCCCCTCGTGGTCCGGTCCCTGCAGGCGAACTTCTTCACCGACTACTCGCTCGTGATGGGCGGCATCTTCCTCGTGACGCTGCCGCTGCTGGTGATCTTCGCCTTCGTCGGCAAGCAGCTCGTCGCGGGCATCATGGCCGGCGCCGTCAAGGGCTGACCCGGTCACCGAGGCTGACGTCACGCCCTCGCAGCCGCGCCGTCGCGCGGCTGCGGGGGCCCACCACCGATGGAAAGATCCGAATTCATGACCCTCCCCACCCCCGGCGCGCGCCGGGCGGCCCCCGGCACGACCGTGCCGTTCACCCCCAGCGCGCCTCTCACGAGCTCCCCGCACGCCACCGGGGCCGTCACGTTCCCCGACGGCTTCCTCTGGGGCACGGCCACGGCCGCCTTCCAGATCGAGGGCGCGTCCACGGAGGGCGGCCGCGAGGACTCGGTCTGGGACGCGTTCTGCCGCATCCCCGGCGCCGTCGTGAACGGCGACGACGGGTCCGTGGCCGACGACCACTACCACCGCTACCGCGAGGACGTGGCGCTCATGAAGCGCCTCAACCTCGACGCGTACCGGTTCTCGACGTCGTGGGCCCGCGTCATCCCCGACGGGAAGACGGTCAACCAGGAAGGGCTGGACTTCTACTCCCGCCTGGTCGACGAGCTGCTCGCCGCCGACGTGCTGCCCTGGCTCACGCTGTACCACTGGGACCTCCCGCAGGCGCTGGAGGAGCTGGGCGGCTGGCCGAACCGGGACACCGCGGCACGCTTCGTCGACTACGCCGTGACGATGCACGAGGCGCTCGGCGACCGGGTGAAGGTCTGGACGACGCTCAACGAGCCGTGGTGCTCCGCGTTCCTCGGCTACACCGCCGGCGCACACGCCCCGGGCCGCAAGTCGCCGGAGGACGGCCTCGCCGCGGCCCACCACCTCATGCTCGCCCACGGCGACGCGGTGCGGGTGCTGCGCGAGCGCGACCCGGAGGCCGTGCTCGGCCTCACGCTCAACTTCACCGTGTCCGACCCGGTCGATCCGACGGACCCGGCGGACGTCGACGTCGCGCGCCGCGACGACGGGATGTTCAACCGCTTCTTCCTCGACCCGATCCTGCGCGGCGCCTACCCGCAGGACCTGCTCGACGACGTCGCGCACCTCGGGTTCTCCGACGTCGTGCGCGAGGGCGACCTCGACGTGATCTCCACGCCGATCGACGTGCTCGGCGTCAACTACTACAACGGCGGCGCCGTCTCGGCCCGGCCGCAGGGCGCGGACGGCGAGACCCCCGCGGGCACAGCCGACCCGGGCGGCGAGCGCGTCGACGCGGCGGTGTGGGAGACCCGCTCCCCCAACCCGGTGCCCGACGGCATCTACCACCACAGCCGCGGCCTGCCCCTCACGGACATGGGCTGGGAGGTGCAGCCGGAGGGTCTCACCCGCCTGCTGACCCGGCTCCAGCGCGACTACACCGGCCCGCGCGGCACCTCGATGTACGTCACCGAGAACGGCGCCGCGTACCCCGACGTGGTGCAGGCCGACGGGAGCGTCGACGACCCGGACCGCCTCGCGTTCGTCGACGCGCACCTGCGCGCCGTCCGCGACGCGATCGACGCCGGCGCCGACGTGCGCGGCTACTTCGCCTGGTCGCTGCTCGACAACTTCGAGTGGGCCCTCGGCTACTCCAAGCGCTTCGGCCTGGTGCACGTGGACTACGGGACACAGGAGCGCACCGTGAAGTCGTCGGGGCGCTGGTACGCCGAGGTCGCCCGCACGGGCGTCGTCCCGGCACGTGACGGCTCGGACGCAGAGTAGTCTCCCGACGTGGTCATCGAGCATGCCAGCCCCACGCTGGACGACGTCGCCCGGGCCGCGGGAGTCTCGCGGTCCACGGCCTCGCGCGCCATCAACGGGGGTGACCGGGTGTCGCCCGAGGCGCAGACCGCCGTCGACGACGCCGTCGCCCGGCTCGGGTACGCCCCGAACCGGGCGGCCCGCTCGCTGGTCACCCGGCGTACCGACTCGATCGCCCTCGTGGTGCCCGAGCCCGACGCCCGCATCCTCACCGACCCCTTCCTCGCGGGCGTGCTGCGCGGCGTCAGCGAGGGGCTGACCGGCACCGAGCTGCAGCTCGTGCTGCTGCTCGCCCGGCCGGGCGAGCCGCCGGGCCACATCGCGCGGTACCTGCGGTCGGGGCACGTGGACGGCGTCATCGTGGCGTCGCACCACAAGGAGGACCGGCTCGAGTCCGAGCTGATGCGCTCGCACCTGCCGTCGGTGTTCGTGGGACGGCCGTTCGACACCGAGTCGCTGCACTTCGTCGACGTGGACAACGCCTCGGGCGGGCGCACCGCCACCCAGCGCCTCGTGGACCGCGGCTGCACCCGCATCGCCACCATCACCGGACCTCTCGACATGACCGCCGCCGTCGACCGGCACGACGCCTGGCGGCACACGCTCGAGGACGCCGGGCTGCCGGCCGTGGCGGTGGAGAACGGCGACTTCACGGTGGCGGGCGGCGCGTCCGCGATGGAGCGCATCCTGGCGGAGCACCCGGACGTCGACGGCGTCTTCGCGGCGTCCGACCTCATGGCGACGGGCGCGCTGCAGGTGCTGCGCGAGTCCGGCCGCCGGGTACCCGACGACGTCGCCCTCGTGGGCTTCGACGCCCTCGGCGCGGAGCGGACCACCCCCCGCCTGACGACCGTGCTGCAGCCCGTCGTCGAGATGGTCACGGCCGCGACAGCGACGCTGCTCGACGTCCTCGGCGGGGCCGACGTCCCCGCCGAGCCCCAGATCTTCGTGCCGCGCCTCGTCGAGGGCGAGTCGGCGTAACCGTCGCTACGGTCGACTCATGAGCGACACGCGCGACGCTCCCACCGCCCAGACGTTCACCACCACGCTGCTCGCCACCGGCGGCAACAACGTCGGGATCCCGGTCCCGGACGACGTCGTCGCGGCGTTCGACCGCGGTCGGCGCGTGCCCGTCGTCGTGACCGTCGACGGCGGCTATACGTACCGCACCACCGTGTCCTCGATGGGCGGCCGGTTCCTGGTCTCGTTCAACGCCGAGACGCGCGCCGCCACGGGCCGCGGCGCGGGCGACGAGGTCGAGGTGCGCCTCGAGGTCGACGACGCACCCCGCACGGTGGACGTGCCGCCCGCGCTGGCCACCGCGCTCGCCGCCGACCCGGCGGCCACCGCCGCCTGGGAGAAGCTGTCGCCGAGCAAGCAGAAGGCGCACGCCCTGAGCGTGGACGGCGCCAGGACGGACGAGACCCGCGACCGCCGCGTCGCGAAGGTGCTGGAGTCCCTCGTCGGCTGAGCCCGGCTCCGGCGCGGACCCCGGTGCCCGGACGCACGACGGCGGCCCGTCAGATCGCTCTGACGGGCCGCCGTGGCGTGGCCGGGCCGGCCGGGCGCGAGGCGGTCAGCCGCGCCGCGGGGTGTCGTCGTCCACCCCGATGGCCGTCTGCAGGGCCTCGCGGTAGTCGGCGGCGAGCTGCGACGGGTTCTTGCCCAGCTGCGAGTTGCGGTAGCTGTAGCCGAAGTAGATCGCGAACCCGAGCGCCAGCCACACGAGGAACCGCAGCCAGGTCTCGACGTCGAGCTGGAGCATCAGCCACAGGCACAGCACGCCGGACACGATCGGCAGCACCGGCGACCACGGCACCTTGAAGTGGTCGGCGCTGGCCTCGCCGCCGCCGGCCTTCTGCTGGCGCCGGCGCAGGATCGGGATGCCGAAGCTCACCAGCACGAACGCCGACAGGGTGCCGATGTTCACCATGTTGCCGAGCACGTCGACCGAGAAGAAGCAGGTGACGATCACCAGGAGCACGGCCGTGCCGACCTGGATCATGACCGGGGTGCCGCGCTTCTCCGACGTCTTCGACATGCCGCGGGGCAGCAGGCCGTCGCGGCTCATCGCGAAGACGATGCGGGTCAGGCCGAGCATGAGCACCATGACCACGGTCGTCAGGCCGACGAGGATGCCCACCGTGATGACCTGGGTGGCCCAGGCCGGGGCGTTCGGCTGCAGCTGGAACGCGGTGATGATCGTCGCGGACGCGCCGCCGTCGGGCGTGGCGTCGCGCAGCTGCTGCGGGGTGGCCATGCCGGACAGGGCGATGGAGACCGCGATGTAGAGGCCGGTGCAGATCGCGAGGCCGCCGAGGATGCCGCGCGGGACGTTCCGCCGCGGGTTCTTGGTCTCCTCCGCCGCGGTGGCGACGACGTCGAACCCGATGAAGGCGAAGAACACCGTGCCGGCGCCCGCGAGGATGCCCATGACGCCGCCCACGGAGAGCTCCGCGCCGGCCATCCAGGAGAAGAGGGTCTGCGTCATCGTCGTGCTGTGCGTCGTGGACTCGCCGAACGACTCCGGGCTGGGCACGAACGGGCTGAGGTTCGACGCGCTGAAGAACGCGAAGCCCACCACGATGATGAGCAGCACGATCGCGACCTTGATGGCCGTGAGGACGCCGGTGACCCGCGTCGAGAGCTTGGTGCCGACGGCGAGCAGGGTCGCGAGGACGACGATGAGGATCGCGGTGCCCCAGTCGAACGACACGCCTCCGAGGTGGATCGTGTTGTGGATCCCGGACGCGACGCCTTCGGAGTCGACGCCGCCGAGGCCGAAGACGTTGAGGAAGTTGTCGAAGTACAGCCCCCACGCCTTCGCGACGACCGACGCGGCGAAGAACATCTCCAGGATGAGGTCCCAGCCGATGATCCAGGCGAGCAGCTCACCCATCGACGCGTACGAGAACGTGTACGCGGATCCGGCCACCGGCATGTACGAGGCGAACTCCGCGTAGCACAGCGCGGCCAGGGCGCACACGATCCCGGCGATGACGAACGAGATGACGACCGACGGGCCGGTCTGCGTGGCCGACACCTGCGCGGCCTTGGAGAAGATGCCCGCGCCGATCACCACGGAGATGCCGAGGACGACCAGGTCCCAGGCTCCAAGGGTGCGCTTGAGCTGGCGCTGGGGCTCGTCGGACGCCGCGATCGTGGCTTCGATCGAGCGCCTCCGCATGAGCTGCATCGTTGAGGCTCCTTACTGGAGTGGTCTGTACCACCGGGTCTCGGCGGCTGGGAGACCCTACACGACGCTACGACATCGGTGAACGGGGCGTTCAGCGGGAGCGATCCCGGCGGGTCCGCACGACGGGACGGTCCACGTCGCGCTCCGAGATCCAGGCGTCGACCCGCTCCCACTGCTCGAACAACCACAGCTCACGGCCCTCGACGTCGGCCGGGAGGTCGGCGACCCGCGTGAGGGTGCCGCCGAGCACGATCTCCTTGTCCATGGGCAGCTCGCGCCAGATGTCCTTGACCGTGACGAGGCGGTCCAGGCCGGTGTGCGCGACGACGAGCACGACGGCGTCCGGCGAGACGGCGTCCAGCGCGGACAGGAACCCGCCGGCGTGCGGCACCATGACGTGCGGCATGCGCTCGGCCCGGTCGGCGAGGACGTCCTTGCCACGGGCGCGGAGCGCCGCGATCCGCTGCTCGCGGCGCCGGGGGGTCACGTTGCCGCCCTCGGGGAACAGCACGAGGGCGTCGTCCGGCCCCAGGTCGGCCGAGATCCGCGTGATGGTCTCCGCGGCACCCGGCTGCCCCGGCCGGCGCCGCGCCAGCGGCGTGACGAACGCCGCGGGGAGGCGGCCGAGGAGCACGTCGATCGCCGGGTCCCACTGCAGCGTGTCCTTGAGGACGATGGCGGGCGCCCTGCGGGCGCGGCCGAGGAGGACGTCGACCAGGATGAACGAGTCCCCCGGACCTGCGTGCCGGCTGAGCACGAGGACGGGCACGTCGGGCAGGCGCGCGCCGGCGTCGACCTCGATCTCGATCCGCAGCCGCAGCGTCCACCGCACCTGCCAGAACAGCACCGCCAGCGCCCACCGCGCGACGGTCACGTGCGCCCGCTGCACCCACGGCCGGTGCATCGCCAGCCCGAAGCCGGACGCCACCCACAGCGCGAACAGCACGACGAGGGCGGCGGCGTCCCACAGCACGTAGAACGAGAGCATCCACAGCAGGCGCAGCACCCGCAGCCGGCCCGGCAGCAGCCACGTCAGCGCGGCGCCCACCACCAGGGCGAGCATGATCGACGTCGGCACCAGCAGCACCGCCAGCAGCACCACGAGCGGCGCCAGCACGACCCGGCGGACCCACCGGGGCGGGGGCGCGATCACGACTCCCCCGGCACGTCCGGAGCGTCCGGCACAGCCGCGAGGTAGCCGCGGGCGGCGGTGTACGACTGCCCGATGCGCGCCGCGGTGGAGTCCATGCGCCGGAACGCGCCCAGCTTCTCGTCCCCCGGCAGCGCGCCGCCGGTGGGCAGCACGTGCACGGTCGCGACCCGGCGGGCCTCCTCCAGCTCCCGGAAGTACCGGTGCCGCCGGGCGATCTCGAAGCTCACGCGCGCGACGTCGGACGGCTTGGCGGGGACGGTGAGCGGCTCCTCGACGCGCCCCACCTGCAGCACGTAGACCGTGGTGGCCCCGCGGCGCACGGCCTCGCCCAGCGGGATGGAGTTCACCATGCCGCCGTCCACGTAGTGCTCGCCCCCGATCTCGGTGGGCGGCAGCGCGCCCGGCACCGACGCCGACGCGAGCACCGCCTCGACCAGCGGGCCGGCGTCGAACCAGTGCTCCGACGCCCGCTCGATGCTCGCGGCCGCGACGACGAGCGGCACGGCCAGGTCCTCGAACGTGCTGTGCTCCCCCAGCGTGCCCGCGATGAGCCGCCGCAGCGCGGCCGGGTCGTACAGGTGGGTGCGCGAGCGGGCGAGCCGGGTGAGCTGCCGGTACCAGGGCTCGCCGTAGACCTGCTCCGCCGTCGGGGACGCCCACGCGGCGCCGAGGCGGTCGACGACCGCGATGCTCGGGTCCGCGGCGACCGCGGCGCCGTTGATCGCGCCGATCGACGTGCCGACCACGAGGTCGGGGGCGACCCCCGCCTCGAACAGCGCCTGCAGCATTCCCACCTGGACGGCGCCGCGCACACCGCCGCCGCCGAGCACGAACGCCACCGTCATGGCGGCGATCGTGCCACGCCGTCATGCCCGCGGCATCACGTGCGTACCCGAGTTGTCAGGGCCACGCGCAGGAATACCTCCGCGTGGCCCTGACAGGTGCGGGATCAGGCGTGCACGTGCCCGTACCGGTGACGGGTGCGGCTGACGGCCTGCTCGCGCACGACGGCGAGCAGCTCGCGCCGGCCGCTGGCGACGACGGGCGCGTCGAGCACCGTCACGGTGCCGAGGCGCGTCGCGGCGGCCTCGCGCAGGCCCGGCGCGCGGCCGACCACGCGGACGCGGCCCGTGACGCGGCCCGCGGCGACGGCGGCGGCGAAGTCCGCGTGGGACATCGGGGCCTCGTGGGGCACGCCCCAGCCGGAGTCGGAGTCGGGGACGACGACGGCCGGCACGCCGGCGCGCTTCGCCGCGGCCAGCACGCGCCGCACCTCGACCGGCAGGGCGCCGTCGCCGACGCGCACGGTGAGACGGTCGATCGGCCGGTAGCGGAAGGTGTTCTCCTCCACCGTCAGGCCGGACTTGTCGTGACCGACGCCGATCTCCGTGGCCCAGGCGGCGTCGTCCGACGCCTGCGCCGCGGCGAGCCAGCCCTCGGGGTCGTCCGTGCGCGACGGCACGCCCTCGGCGTCCGCCCACGCGCCGAGCTCGGCGACGTAGTTGGGGCCGCCGGCCTTGGCGCCCGGGCCCACGGCCGAGGCCTTCCAGCCGCCGAACGACTGCCGCTGCACGATGGCGCCGGTGATGTGCCGGTTGACGTACACGTTGCCGGCCTCGACGCGGTCCAGCCAGGTGGCGATCTCGTCGTCGTCCAGGGAGTGGATGCCGGCGGTGAGGCCGAAGTCCACCTGGTTCTGCAGGCGGATCGCCTCGTCCAGGTCCTTCGCGGTCATGATGCCGAGCACCGGGCCGAACACCTCGGTGAGGTGGAAGAACGACCCCGGCGCGACGCCGTCGCGCAGGCCCGGCGACCAGAGCCGCTCGGGCTCGATGCCGGCGGCGGCCGCGGCGTCGTCCAGGCGGCGCGGGCGCACGAGCCAGGACTCCCCCGGCTCGAGGGTCGTGAGCGCGCGCAGCAGCTTGCCCTGCGCGGGCTCGGTCAGCGGGCCCATGACCGTGGACAGCTCGGTGGGCGAGCCCACGGCGAGCGACTGCACGGCGTCGACGAGCTGCCGGCGGAACCGCTTGCCGGTCTCGGTGGACGGGTCGCCCACGGATCCGACCAGGATGACCAGC
This sequence comes from Isoptericola variabilis, assembly GCF_050311655.1. Taxonomy (GTDB): domain Bacteria; phylum Actinomycetota; class Actinomycetes; order Actinomycetales; family Cellulomonadaceae; genus Isoptericola; species Isoptericola variabilis. The sequence goes on along the minus strand of NZ_JBNOZM010000005.1, from coordinate 273,296 downwards.
GACGCGGCCGAGCACTTCTGCCCGGCGTGGCCGAAGGCGCTCTTGACCAGGTCGGCGACGGCGAGGTCGAGGTCCGCCGACGGCGTCACGACCAGCGCGTTCTTGCCCGACGTCTCCGCGAGCACGGGACGCTCCGGGTTCCACGAGGCGAACAGCTCGGCCGTCTCGATGGAGCCCGTGAGGATCACGCGGGCCACGTCCGGGTGCGTCACGAGGTGCTGGCCGAGGTCGCCGTCGGGCACGCGCAGGAACTGCACGACGTCCCGCGCGACCCGCGGGTCCAGCCCGATCTCCGGGGCCGCCGCGTCGAGGGCCGCGTGCACGGCCTCGATCGCCAGCTCGTAGCACCGGGGCGTGGTGGGGGCCGGCTTGGCGAGCACGGTCGACCCGGCCGCGAGCGCCGCGAGGGCGCCGCCCGTGGGGATGGCGACGGGGAAGTTCCACGGCGGGGTGACGAGCGTGACGCCGTCGGGCGTGAACGTGGCGCCGTCCACCTGCTCCAGGGCCTCGGCCATCGCGGCGTAGTAGTTGGCGAAGTCGATCGCCTCGCTGACCTCGGGGTCGGCCTCGGCCACGGTCTTGCCCGGCTCGTGCACCATGGCGGCGACGAGGTCGGTGCGGCGGGCCTCGAGCTCGCGGGCCGCTGCGCGCAGCACGCGCGCGCGGTCGGCGGGCGCGACGGCGGCCCAGGCGCGCTGGGCGGCGACGGCCCGGGAGACGGCGTCGTCGATCGCCTCGGTCGAGGTGACCTCGGGGGCCTGGACGGGGACGTACCCGGAGTCCGGCCCGACGACGCTGCGGGCCCACGCACGGTGCGCGGCCACGGCCGGGTCGGTGTCGACGGCGTTGCGGAACGGCTCCGCGCTCGGGCAGCCGGTGGCGGTGGGCGCGGCGGCCCCGCCGGCGAACCGGTCGCGGCGGCGGGGCGCGACGTCCACCGGCTGGTAGTGCAGGCCGTCCCGCACCGAGGCCCGGAAGGCCAGCTCCTGCCGCTCCATCGGGGTGGCCTGGACGCCGCCCGTCCCGGCGGCGGGCGCGAAGGCGGCGTGCAGGAAGTTCTGCTCGGCGGCGTTCTCCTCGAGGCGGCGCACCAGGTAGGAGATCGCGACGTCGAAGTCCTCGTCGCGCACCACCGGCGTGTACAGCACGACGTGGCCGCCGTCCTTGGCCACCTCGTCGCGCACGAGGCGCGCCTCGATGGGGGCCATGCCCTGGAGCATCTCGATGTCGAGGCCCTCGGTGACCCCGCGGCCGCGAGCGAGCAGCACGGCGAGCGCCACGTGGAAGAGGTTGTGCGACGCGACGCCGAGGCGCACGGCGGCGGTGCGGTCGGCACGCAGGTGGTGGTCGAGGATGCGCACGTAGTTGGCGTCCACGTCCGGCTTGGTGGGGTACGGCGCCTGCGCCCAGTCGTGCAGCTCGGCCTCGACGTGCTCCATGGCCAGGTTGGCGCCCTTGACGAGGCGCACCTTGATGCGGGCGCCGCCGCCGGCCACGCGCTGCTGCGCGAACTCGGTGAGCTCGTCGAGCGCGCCCATCGCGTCGGGCAGGTAGGCCTGGAGCACGATGCCGGCCTCGAGGTCGCGGAACTCGTCGCGGTCCAGCACCTGACGGAAGACCGCGGTGGTCAGCGCGAGGTCCTTGTACTCCTCCATGTCGAGGTTGAGGAACACGCCGTGGTCGCGCGCGGCCCGGTACAGGGGCAGCAGGTGCTCGACGACGCGCTCGCGGGAACCGTCGAGGTCCCAGGTGACGAGCTGCGCCGCGACGGAGGACACCTTGACGGAGACGTAGTCGACGTCGGGCCGGCGCACCAGGTCGATGGTCCGCTGGAGGCGGGCGGCGGCCTCGTCGTCGCCGAGCACCGCCTCGCCGAGCAGGTTGACGTTGAGGGTGTAGCCCTCGGCGCGGGTACGGGCGAGGTGCGCGGTGAGGCCCTTGCCGGCGTCGGCCACGAGGTGGCCGACGAGCTGGCGCAGGCGCACGCGCGCGGCGGGCACGACGACGGACGGCAGCACGGGCGCGACGGCGGCGCCGACCTTGAACAGGGTGCGGTCGACGGGGCCGAGGAAGGTGGCCGAGCCGGCGTCGCGGCCGAGGCGGGCGAGCGCGGTGGCGGCGACGCCCACGTCCTGCGGGCGCGCGACGTCGTCGACGAACCCGACGGCGAGCTCGAGCCCGGCCGGGTCGGAGACGAGCGAGCCGAGCCGCTCGGCGGTGGCGCGCGTCTTCCGGTCGGCACGGGTGGTCGACCCGGCAGCGCCGGAGGAGCCGGAGGCGACGGCGATCCAGTGGTGGGCGAGGGCGACGGCGTCCTCGACCAGGGCTTCGGCGCCGACGTCGGTGGGGGCGCTCTGCACGGCGGAAGGGGTGGCGCCGCCGCGCGCCGGAACGGAGGTACTCATGCCCCCAGGGTGCGCCCTGGGGCGGGGGCCCGTCTTGTACGATCGGGCGCGCGATGGGAGCAGATTCCGACAACACCTCCGCCACCTCGGGCGACAGCCCGGGAGACCCCGTCGGCGACCCCACCGGCCCGATCTCGGTCGTGGCCCGCGCCGGCGCCTCGGCGGACGTGCCCGGCACCGCCGCCCTCATGGCCGCCCTGTCCCCCGTGATGGTCGACCTCATGGACGAGCTGTCCGACGTGATGTTCTGCGCCAAGGACGCCGACGGCCGCTACCTCGCCGTCAACCAGGTGTTCGTGCGCCGCACCAACGAGCGCTCGCGCCGCCAGGTGCTCGGCCGCCGCGCCGTCGACCTCTTCGTGCCCGAGCTCGCCGAGCGCTACGAGGCGCAGGACGCCGAGGTGCTGCGCACGGGCCGTCCGCTGCGCAACGAGCTCGAGCTCATCCGCCGCGTGGGCGGCACGCCCGGCTGGTTCCTCACCGCGAAGCTTCCCGTGCGCGACGCCGCCGGCCGCGTCGTCGGGCTCGTGTCGGTGTCGCAGGACCTGCGCTCGGGCGACGCCGACGACGCCACCATGGACGCGATGGCCCGCCTCGTCGCCGCCGTCGAGCGGCACCTCGACGTCTCCCCCGGCGACCCGCTGTCCGTCGCCGACCTGGCGCGGCTGTCGGGCAGCACGCCCGCCGTCCTGGACCGCCGGGTGCGCAAGGTGTTCGGGCTCTCGCCCCGCCAGCTGGTGCTGCGCACCCGGGTGGACCGGGCGGCGCACCTGCTGACGTCCACGACCACGCCGCTCGCCGAGGTGGCCGCCGCGGCGGGGTTCTACGACCAGCCGTCGTTCACGCGCACGTTCGCCCGCCTCACGGGCGAGACGCCGTCGTCGTTCCGGCGCCGCGCCCGCGCCGCGGGCTGAGGCTCACCCCCCGAGCACCGGGGCGAGCGCCTCGACGAGCTGCTGCACGCCGAGCACCACGAACATCAGCGCCACGAGGCCGAGGACGACGTTGGTGAGCGGCTTGTTGCGCCACCGCTCCGGCACCCGCGAGGAGTTCATGAGGATGAGCAGCGTGATGGCGAGGAACGGCATGAACAACGAGCCGAGCGCGCCGTACGCCACGACGAGGGCGATCGGCTTGTCGAGCAGGAGCAGCAGCATCGGCGGGAACGTGAGCCACAGGATGTACGCCTTGTAGTAGCTGCCGCCGGCCTTGCGCCGCGGGTCGTCCTCCGCCAGCCCGCGGGCCGTGGCGACGAAGTCCGCGAACATCAGCGAGACGCCGTTCCACACGCCCAGCACGGACGAGAACGACGACGCCCAGAACCCGACGAGGAACAGCGGCGCCATGAACGACCCGTACCGCTCGGCGAGCACGTCGGCGAGGTCGACCAGGCCGCCCTCGCCGTCGGCGACGGTGATGCCCGAGGAGTACAGCAGCTCGGCGCCCACGATGAGCATCGAGATCACGAAGACGCCGGAGATCACGTACGCCATCGCGTTGTCGATGCGCATGACCTTCATCCAGCGCGGCGCGTACCAGCCCTTCTCCTTGAGCCAGTAGCCGTAGGCGGCCAGCGTGATGGTGCCGCCGACGCCGCCGGCGAGGCTGAGCGTGTAGAGGATCGAGCCCTCCGGGATGCGCGGCACCAGCCCGCCGAGGATCTGGCCGAGGTTCGGCACGGTGAGCACCGCGGAGCCGACGATCGTCACGAACATGACGCCCACCAGCACGGCGATGACGTACTCGAACATCTTGTACTTCCCGAGCCAGACGATGCCGGCGCCGATCAGCCCCATCGCGATCGCGAACCAGATGAGGTCGACCTGCGGGAACAGTGCGACGAGCGGCAGCGCCGAGCTCGACATCGCCGCGGCGCCGTAGCTGAAGCCCCACACCACGATGTAGACGCCGAAGTAGACGCTCGCCCAGGCGCCCAGCGACTTCCAGCCGTCGAAGATCGTGCGGTTCGTGGCGAGCGACCAGCGGCCCGCGCCCTCCACCAGCACGATCTTGATGATCACGCCGAGGACGGCCGCCCAGAGCAACGTGTAGCCGAACTTGCTGCCCGCGACGAGCGTGGCGACCAGGTCGCCGGCGCCGATGCCCGTCGCGGCGACGACGAGGCCCGGGCCGACCAGCCGCCAGCGGGGGCGTTCGACGTCGGAGCCGTGGTCGAGGTCGCGGTCGAGAGAGGGGGGTGTGACGTCCTTGTCAGCCATGTCGCCGGAGGCTACAGCACGCAGGTTTCGGTCCTGTGACCTGCCGGGCGCGTCGCCGACCGGCGGTGCACGATTCCCACAAAGGAGGGCGCGCCGCACGCTCCCCGCCGGGCCGTACCTGTACGACCTGCACAAACACTGCGCCCCGACTCGTGCGGCACCCACCCGTGACGCGCCCTCCCGCGCGCCCCTAGCGTCGTCGTCATGACCGCAGCCGCCCTGCCCCTGGCCCCCGCCCGCCCGCGCCGCGTCCTCGCCGACCTGCTCCCCGGCGCCCTGGCCCGCGACGCCGTGCTCGTCGTCGCCGTCGCGGCGCTCACCGCGCTGGCCGCCCAGGTGGTGATCCCGGTGCCCGGCCTGCCGGTGCCCCTCACCGGCCAGACGTTCGCCGTCCTGCTGGGCGCCGCCGCCCTCGGCCCGTGGCGCGGGGCCGCCGCCCAGGCCGTGTACCTCGCCGCGGGCGTCGCCGGCCTGCCCGTGTTCGCCGGCGCGACGGCGGGCTGGGAGTCCGTCGCCGGCGCGTCGGGCGGCTACCTCGTCGGCTTCCTCCTGGCGGGCGTCGTCGTCGGGGCGCTCGCGCGCCGCGGCGCCGACCGCCGCGTGCTGTCCACGGTCGGCACCTACGCGCTCGGGACCCTCGCCGTCTACGCCGTGGGCGTGCCGTGGCTCGCGGTGACCACCGGGATGCCCGTGGAGGCCGCGCTGCTCTCCGGTGCCGCCGTCTTCCTGCCCGGCGACGCGCTCAAGGCCGCGCTCGCCGCCGCCCTGCTGCCGACCGCCTGGCGGTTCGTGCGCTGAGGCACCACCCGGCGGCGCACCACCGGCCGCCGGTCGAGCTTGTCGAATCCCTGTCCCTCGGTCTCGACAAGCTCAACCGGCGGCATCGTCGGGTCAACGCCCGGACACGACTCCGTCAGGCGGAGGGTTTCGCCCGCTGACGGGCGCGCGGGAGCGGCTACGGTGGGCGCCGAGGCCCACCATCCCGGGCCGCGCCACCCCTGCCGGGGCCCCCACCCGGGGCCCCCGGCACCGTGTCCTGGAGGACCCGTGACGACGACGACGTCGATGACCTCGACACCCCTGCCCGACACCCCGGCCGACAGCCCCACCGTCCCGGCGCCACGGTCGAGCTCCCCGCTCGACACCGCGCACAGCCAGCTCGCCAGCGCCGTGTCCGTGCTCGGCTACGACGAGGGCCAGCACCGGATGCTCGCCACCCCCCGCCGCGAGATCCACGTGGCCGTGCCGCTGCGGCGCGACGACGGCGAGACCGTCCTGTTCCACGGCTTCCGCGTGCAGCACAACATCTCCCGCGGCCCCGGCAAGGGCGGCCTGCGGTACGCGCCCGGCGTCGACATCGACGAGGTGCGGGCGCTGGCCATGTGGATGACCTGGAAGTGCGGCATCGTCGACCTGCCGTACGGCGGCGCCAAGGGCGGCATCGCCATCGACCCGCGCGACTACTCGACGGCCGAGCTGGAGCGCGTCACCCGGCGCTACACCTCCGAGATCATGCCGATGATCGGCCCCGACACCGACGTCATGGCGCCCGACATGGGCACCGACGAGCAGACCATGGCCTGGGTCATGGACACGTACTCGGTGAACCGCGGGTACACGATCCCCGCCGTCGTCACCGGCAAGCCGCTCGCCGTGGGCGGCTCCCGCGGTCGCGGCACCGCCACGAGCGCCGGCATCGTGCACGTCACCGCCGCCGCCCTCGGCGAGGCCGGCGTGCCGCTGACCGACGTCACCGTCGCCGTGCAGGGCTTCGGCAAGGTGGGCTCGCACGCCGCGGCGATCTTCGCCGCCCGCGGCGCCACGGTCGTCGCCGTGAGCGACCAGTACGGCGGCCTGCGCAACGACGCCGGCCTCGACGTCCCGCGCCTCCTCGCGCACGTCGCCGCCACCGGCACCGTCGTCGGCTTCGACGGCGCCGACCCGCTGTCCAACGCCGAGCTGCTCGGCCTCGACGTCGACGTCCTCGTGCCCGCCGCGGTCGAGGGCGTGCTCGACGGCGAGACCGCCGCCGGCGTCCGCGCACGCTGGGTGGTCGAGGGCGCCAACGGTCCGACCACCACCGAGGGCGACCGGGTCCTGGCCAGGAACGGCGTCACCGTCGTGCCCGACGTGCTCGCCAACGCCGGCGGCGTCGTCGTCTCCTACTTCGAGTGGGTGCAGGCCAACCAGACGTACTGGTGGTCCGAGCAGGAGATCGCGGACCGGCTCGAGCACCGCATGACGTCCGCGTACGGCGACGTGTCCGCGCTCGCCAGGCGCGAGGGCCTGTCGCTGCGCGACGCCGCGCTCGTCATCGGCGTGCAGCGCACCGCCGAGGCCCACCGCATCCGGGGGCTGTACCCCTGAGCGTCGACCGCACCACCCCCGAGCCGCCCGCGGCCCGCGACCCGGAGACCCTGGTCGCGCGGCTGCGGGCGGCCGGCTGCGTGTTCGCGGAGGACGAGGCGGCGCTGCTGCTCGAGGCGGCCGTCATGGACGTCGAGCTCCTGGAGACGCTGGTCGCCCGGCGGGTCGCGGGCGAGCCGCTGGAGCACGTGCTCGGGTGGGCGGAGTTCGCGGGGCGCCGCTGGTCGGTGGGCGCAGGGGTGTTCGTCCCCCGCCGCCGCACCGAGCTGATGGTCGCCGCGGCGCTCGCGCTCCCGGCGCCGGCCACGATGCTCGACCTGTGCTGCGGCTGCGGCGCGGTGGGCGGCGCGGTCCTGCTCGGGCTGCGGGCGGCCGGAGCCGACGCCGTGCTGCACGCGAGCGACGTCGAGCACGCCGCCGTGGCGCACGCGCGCCGCAACCTCGGGCCGCTCGGCGCCGCGGTGCACCAGGGCGACCTGCTGGCCGTCGTCCCGACCATGCTGCGGGGCCGCGTCGACCTGCTGCTGTGCAACGCGCCCTACGTGCCGACCGGAGCCATCACGGCCATGCCGCCCGAGGCGCGCGACCACGAGCCCGCCGTGGCGCTCGACGGCGGCGCCGACGGCCTCGACGTCCTGCGCCGCGTGGTGGCCTCCGCCCCCGACTGGCTCGCCCCCGGCGGGTCGCTGCTCTTCGAGGTCGGCACCGACCAGGTCGACGGCGCGACCGCGCTGGTCGAGGCGCACGGCCTGCGCGCCGCCGTCGTCACCGACGAGGACCCCGACGCCGACGACGCCACCGGCGGCACCGTCGTCGTCGCCACCCTGGGCGCGAGGTAGCTCAGGCGCGGGGCTGCTTGTCCGCCCAGTCGGCGAGCGTGACGCGCGGGCCGGTGAAGAACGGCACCTCCTCGCGCACGTGGCGGCGGGCCTCGGTGGCGCGCAGGTCGCGCATGAGGTCGACGATGCGGTGCAGCTCGTCGGCCTCGAAGGCGAGCAGCCACTCGTAGTCGCTCAGCGCGAACGTGCTCATCGTGTTGGCCCGCACGTCCTTGTAGCCCGCCGCAGCCATGCCGTGGTCGCGCAGCATCGTGCGGCGCTCGGCGTCGGGCAGCAGGTACCAGTCGTAGGAGCGCACGAACGGGTAGACGGTGAGGTAGTCGCGCGGGCGCTCGCCGGCGAGGAACGCGGGCACGTGGCCCTTGTTGAACTCGGCGGCGCGGTGCAGGGCGACGACCGACCACTCCGGCGCGAGGGCGGCGCCGAGCCGCGACGCGCGCAGCCGCTGGTAGGCGCCCTGCACCGACTCGACCGTCGGGCCGTGCACCCAGATCATGAGGTCGGCGTCGGCGCGCAGGCCGGCGACGTCGTACGCCCCGCGCACGACGACGTCGCCCTCGGCGCGGGCGGGGTCGCGGGCGTCGTCGGGCTGGCCGTCCCACAGGGCGGCCTCGGCCTCGGCGGCGAGCTCGGCGCGCTCGGCGTCGCCCGCGGGCAGCGGCTCGGCCGTGGAGAAGACCGCGATCATCGCGTACCGGAGGGACTCGTTGATCGCGGCGGCGTCGACGGTCTCGCCCGTGTCGCCGTGGATGTGGCTGTCGGTCATGACGTCCTCTCGGTCCGGGTCAGGAGTGCAGGTCGACGCTGCACAGGGCGGGGATCCCGCTGGGCTCGCCGTCCCGCCGCAGGCAGCAGCCGGGTGCGCACACCGAGCGGAAGGCGGGGAGGTTGCCCACCGTCTCCTCCTCGACCTCCTCGCCGCGGGCGATCGCCGCGCGCTCGAGGAGCAGGTCCACCAGGCCCGACACGAACGCCGGCCGGGTGCCGACCGTGCCCGCCCGGACGGCCGTCATGCCCAGCTCGGTGGCGGTGGCCATGGCCTCGGTGTCGAGGTCGTAGGCCACCTCCATGTGGTCGGAGACGAAGCCGATCGGCGACAGCACGACGTCCTTGAGGCCCTCGCCGGCGCGCTCGGTGAGCAGGTCGTTGACGTCCGGCTCGAGCCACGGCTGCGACGGCGGGCCGGAGCGCGAGCAGTACGCCAGCTCCCACTCGACGGGGTGCCCGCGCTCCTCGGCGACGACCGCCGCGATGACGGCGGCGACGTCGAGGTGCTGCGCGGAGTAGGTGGCGTGCGAGACGCGGGACGCCGCCTCCATCGTGTCGGGGATGGAGTGGGTGACGAACACGAGCTTCGCCGCGGCGGGGTCGCCGCCCTTGGCCTCGAGCGCCTCGTAGCCCTCGAGCACGGCCTCGGCGTTGGCGGCCACAAAGCCCGGGTGGTTGAAGTACGAGCGGATCTTGTCGAACTGGACGCCGGTGGAGCCGTCGGGGCCGAGCTGCCCGCGCTTCTCCAGGGTCACGGCGAGGTCCTCGCGGTACTGGCGGCAGCCGGAGTAGGAGGAGTACGCGGAGGTCACGAGCGCGACGGCGCGCTCGGCGCCCAGGCGCTCGAGCTCGTCGATCGCGTCGGTGGTGTACGGCTCCCAGTTGCGGTTGCCCCACACGACGGGCAGGTCGATCCCGCGCTCGGCGAGCTCGGCCTCGAGCGCCGCCTTCAGCGCGAGGTTCTGCTCGTTGATGGGGCTCTTGCCGCCGAAGCCGTAGTAGTGCTCGCCGACCTCCTCGAGCCGCTCGTCGGGGATCCCCTTCCCGGCGGTCACGTTGCGGAGGAACGGGACGACGTCATCCGGCTTGTTCGGGCCACCGAAGGAGTACAGGAGCAGGGCGTCGTACGGGCCGGCATCGGCCGACTGGGGGGTCAGCGACATGACTGCCATCATGGCACCGGCTGGAGGCCCGGCCCGCCGAGAAGGCCCCCGGGGCGACGTGACGTTGAAGGCACGCCTTGTCATCTTCCGCCCCGGGGACCTCGCGCGGGCTCAGGTCACGGCGTGACGATCGGGAACACCGGGTCCGGCGCGTCGGTGAGGCCGAGGATCGTGGCCCAGGCGCCGGCGTCGCCCTCGGTGGCGAGGCCGTCGAGCGAACCGGTGCCGACGACCTTCAGCAGGGCCGGGCGGGTGAGCGTCACCGCGAGATCGGCCGGGTCGTGCCGCGAGGTCGGGAAGTGCACCAGGGCACCGTTCGACAGCTCCATCCGGTACGTCTCGCCCAGGTCCGTGAAGACCCACCGCACGCTCGCCCGCGCCGCCCCCGCCTTCGCGGCGTCGAGCCGGATCGCCACGGTGTCGAAGAGCTGCGTGACCGTGAGCGCGCCCGCCATGCCCGCCGAGGAGATGTCCATCCCCTCGATGCCCTGCCTCAGCTCCTGCGCGCCCACCAGGTAGGCGTTGCGCCACGTGGCGTTCTCCGCGCCGAACCCGAGGCGCTCGAGCACGCCCGCCAGCGTCTCCTTGGCGTCCGCGTCGTCGGGCGCCGCGAAGACGGCGTGCGAGGCGAGCTCCGCCGCGAACCGCAGGTCGCCCTGCTCGGCGTAGCGGCGGGCCGCGTCGACCACCGCGCCGACGCCACCCAGCAGCTCGACGTAGCGCTCGCCCTGCGCCTGCGGCGGGTGCTGCCACAGGTGGGCCGGGTTGCCGTCGTACCAGCCGAGGTAGCGCTGGTAGGTCGCCTTCGCGTTGTGGCTCAGCGACCCGTAGTAGCCGCGGGCGTGGAACGCGTCGCTCAGCGCGGCGGGCAGCTCCAGCACCTCGGCGATCTCGGTGCCGGTGAGGCCCTGGTTCATGAGCCGCAGCGTCTGGTCGTTGAGGAACGCGTACAGGTCGCGCTGCTGCTCGAGGAAGGTGACGAGCCGTTCGGTGCCCCACGTGGGCCAGTGGTGGGAGGCGAGGACGACGTCGGCGTCGTGCGCGAACAGCTCCACCGCCTCCGCGAGGTACCGCGACCAGATCCGCGCGTCGCGCACCTGCGCGCCGCGCAGCGTGAGGATGTTGTGCATCGTGTGGGTGGCGTTCTCCGCCATGCACAGCACCCGGTGGTCCGGGAAGAAGAAGTTCATCTCCGCGGGCGACTCGGTGTTCGGCGTGAGCTGGAAGACGATGCGGACGCCGTCGAGCACCTCCTCCTGCCCCGTGCGCGTGATGTCGAGCGTCGGGGCGAGCAGGCCGACGGTCGCGGAGGCGGCGCCCGGCCCGAGCCCGATGCCGAGGGAGCCGCGCGCGCCCTTGGGCAGCACGTGGCCGTCGTAGTAGACGCTGCGGCGCAGCATCGCCGTGCCGGCGTAGACGTTCTCGGACACGGCGTGCTCGAGGAAGTGCTCCGGCGCGACGATCGGGACGTCGGTGTCCGCGTCGACGACGCCGAGCACCCCGCCGAAGTGGTCGATGTGGGCGTGCGTGTAGATCACGGCGGTCACCGGACGGTCGCCCCGCTCGCGCCGGTACAGCGCCAGGCCCGCGGCGGCGGTCTCGGCGCCGAGGAGCGGGTCGATGACGATGACACCCGTCTCGCCCTCGACGATCGTCATGTTGGAGATGTCGAAGCCGCGGACCTGGTAGAAGCCCGGCGCCACCTCGTAGAGACCGTTGCGGGCGGTGAGTCCGGCCTGGCGCCACAGGCTCGCGTGCGCGGTCTCGGGGGCGTCGCCCTCGACGGCGCGCCCCCACGACGCGTCGAAGACGACGGTCCCGTCGGCCTTGCGGATCAGCGGGTCGTCCAGGGTGGCCACGAAGCCACGGTCGGCGTCGGCGACATCGGTCTGGGGATCGGTCATGCTGGTCACGCCTCCTCCTCGGGAAGGGCGGACGACGAGGGCCCGCCAGGGCACATCGTCGCCCGGCTCCCCGCGACCGGCGACCCGAGCGGGAGGTGGAGGCCCAGGTGGCCTCAGGATGCGCGCGGCGGGATTCCCGGCTGCGCGAGGCGGAGGCGATCGGCCAGGTCGCGCAGGCTCTCCAGCTCGGCGGGCTCGAGCGCCTGGCCCACGTACTCCGCGATGGTGCGCACGTGGGCGAGCCCGGTCTCGCGCTGGCGCCGCGCCCCCTCCTCGGTGAGCCGCACCAGGGTGCCGCGGGCGTCGTCGGCGGGCACCGACCGTGCCACGAGGCCGCGCGCCTCCAGCCGCTCCACCATCCGCGACAGCGACGACTGCGCGATGAGCATCCCCTCGTTGAGGTCGCGCAGCCGCAGCTCCCCCCGGGGCGCCCGCGACAGGGTGAACAGCACGTCGTACTCCCGCATCGACAGGTCGCGCCAGATGTCGTCGGCCTGAAAGCGGCGCATGAGCGTGACCTGCGCCCGGAACAGCGACTCCCAGGCCTCGGCGGCGAGGCGGACGTCGGGCGCGGGGTGGCTCTCGGGCGGGGTCACCGTGGCAGTGTGCCGCAGGGCTCCGACGAACGCCCGGCGACGTCCCCGTCCGGTCGGCTCAGCGGCCGAGGCGCCGCTCCCGGCGGGAGAAGTCCCGCAGGGCGCGCAGGAAGTCCACGCGACGGAAGTCGGGCCAGTACGCCTCGCAGAAGTAGAGCTCGGAGTGCGCGCTCTGCCACATGAGGAACCCGCCCACGCGCAGCTCGCCCGACGTGCGGATGACGAGCTCCGGGTCGGGCTGTCCCTTGGTGTACAGGTGGGCGGCGATGTCGTCGACGTCGATCCGCTCGGCCAGCTCCTCGAGCGACGCCCCGGACGCGGACTCCTGCTTGAGGTAGGAGCGGACGGCGTCGGCGATCTCGTGCCGGCCGCCGTAGCCGACGGCGACGTTCACCTGCAGGCCCTGGACGTTCTTCGTCGCCTCGGCGGCGGAGCGCACGGCGCCCGCGAGCTCGGCGGGCAGCAGGTCGAGCCGGCCCACGACCCGCAGCCGCCAGCGCCCCGACTCCGCGAGGTCCTGGACGGCGTCGCGGATGATGTCGAGCAGGTCGGCCAGCTCGGACGCAGGGCGGGCGAGGTTGTCCGTGGACAGCATCCAGAGGGTGACGACCTCGACGCCGAGCTCCTCCGCCCAGCCGAGGAACTCCGCGATCTTGTCCGCACCGCGCCGGTGGCCCGTGGCCGCCGTCTCGCCGAACGACCGGGCCCACCGCCGGTTGCCGTCGAGGATGACGCCCACGTGCCGGGGCGTCTGCGCCGTCGGCAGCGAGGCGGCCAGGCGCCGCTCGTACAGGCCGTAGAGCAGGTGGGGCATGCGCACGCGGGACCTCGGGGGTTCGGGCCGGGCCGCGGGCGCGCGACGGCGCGGGCACCCGGCGGGGCGGGACGGACGGAGAGCGGGACAACGGTACCGCTCCCGCGACCCCGCAGGTCCCGGGCGTGGGCGGCCCCCACGGGACGCCCCGCAACCCCTGCGCACGATCTTCACGGCGCGGGGTCGCTGCGCCCGCGCCGCGTCCCCTACGCTGGCGTAACCTACGGATGCGTAGGTTAGTCGTCCGAACGAGAAGGAGCACCCGTGGCAGCAGCCGCCCAGCCGAACGGCCACCGGGCCGACCGGCTCGACGTCGACGACGTCAAGGAGGTCGCCCGCGAGGCGAAGGGCGTCGTGGGCGACGCCGTGCAGACCGTGACGGCGGCGGCCGCCGGGAAGGCAGCCCTCCTCAAGCCGCACCTGCGCGGCTGGATCCACGCCGTGACCGCGCCGCTGTCGCTGGCCGCCGCGATCGTGCTCGTCGTCCTCGCGGACACCACCGCCGACAAGGTCGCGTGCGCGATCTTCGGCGTCACCGCCGTCATGCTGTTCGGCACCAGCGCGGTCTACCACCTCGGCACCGGCACCTGGTCGCCCCGCACGGCCGCCGTCCTGCGGCGCCTGGACCACGCCAACATCTTCCTCATCATCGCCGGCACCTACACACCGTTGGCGGTGATGCTGCTGCCGCGCAGCACCGCGACGGTGCTCCTCGCCGTCGTCTGGGGCGGCGCGATCCTCGGCCTCGTCGGCCGGGTGCTGTGGATGAGCGCGCCGCGCTGGCTCTACGTGCCGGTCTACGTGGCGCTGGGCTGCGTCGCCGTCGGCTACATCCCGCAGTTCTCCGCCTCGGGCGGCGCCGCCGTCGCCTGGCTCGTCGCCTCGGGCGGCATCGCGTACATCCTCGGCGCCGTCGTCTACGGCACCAAGTTCCCGAACCCGTCGCCCCGCTGGTTCGGCTTCCACGAGATCTTCCACGCGCTCACCGTGGTGGGCTTCACGTGCCACACCGTGGCGATCTACCTGGCGGCCCTGTAGCGGCGGCCGACGGCGGCGGGATCAGCCCGCCGGCACCACCAGGTAGCGGCGGTTCGCCAGCGACGGGTTCTGCCGGCGCACCTGGGCCAGCGGCTCGGGGTCCAGGTCCACCGTGCGGACCTGCGGCGTCTCGTCGAGCTCGAGGCCGACGACGCCGTCCGGCCCGGCCAGGAGCGACCGGCCCACCAGCCCCGGGCCGGACATCCCGACGCCGATCACCACGGCCGTGTTCTCGATGGCCCGCGCGCGCAGCAGCGTGCGCCAGTGGTCCGCCTTGAGCGGCCCGTCCACCCATGCCGCGGGGACGACGATGACGTCCGCGCCGGCGTCCACGAGCCGGCGCGCCGACTCCGGGAAGCGCAGGTCGTAGCAGGTCAGGACGCCGAACGTGAGGTCCCCCAGCCGCAGCACGAGGGGCGGCACCCCGGCCGGGCCGGGCTCGAGGCGGTCGGACTCGCGCGTCCCGAACGCGTCGTACAGGTGCACCTTGCGGTACGCGCCGACGACGGCGCCGGTCGCGTCGACGGCGACGACGGTGTTGAAGGCGCGCGTCGGCGGCCCGGCCGCCGAGCCCGCCGCCGGCGTCGTCCCCGTGATCGCGGGCAGCGACCCGGTGACGGCCGGGAACGACCCCGTCACGGCGGGGAACGTGCCGCTGACGGCGGGGAACGTGCCGCTCACCGCCGGGTGCTGGCCCGTGCCCGTGCTCGGCGCGCCGTAGGCGGGCAGCGTGGTGCCGGCCACCACGGCGATCCGGTACCGCGCGGCGTGCTGGCGCAGGGCCGTGACGAACGGGCCGTCGAGCGGCTCCGCGTGCTCCACGCCGACACCGTGCGGGTCGTAGCCGGAGGAGTACTCGGGCAGCACCAGCAGGTCCGCCCCCACGCGGCCGGCGGCGAGGAAGGCCTCGGCGATCGCCTCGCGGTTGGCGTCGTGGTCGGCCGTGATCGCGAGCTGGCCCACCGTGACCCGCACGCTCGCGCTCATCGGCCGGGCTCGCCGTCCGTGTCGTCGCTCGTGCCGCCGCCGTCCATGCCGTCACCCGCGCCGCCGCGCGCCTGGTCGCCGTCGGGCGCGTCCTCGGGAGCCCCCGGACGACGCCCCGGGCCGTGCAGCCCGAAGTGCTTGGGCTCCTCGAGCGGGATGCCCTGGTCCTCGGCGTTGCGCTGCGCCCGGCGCAGGTGCCGCGTGAGCGACAGGAAGAGCAGCACACAGGCCACGGCCACGGCGAACGTCGCGACGAACCCGGCGAGGCCCGGCGTCACCTGCAGCTCGTCCGGCCCCTGGCTCGGGCTGGGGCTCGGCGCGGCGGCGAGCAGCGCCACCCAGGCGGCGCTCATCGGTCCCCCTCGCGCAGGCCGGCGAACAGGTCGTCCTCGGGCAGCGACGTGGGCACCCGCGAGTCGGCGAGCTCGTACTCCTCGGTGGGCCACACGTCGGCCTCGAGGTCGCGGGGCACGCCGAAGAAGAAGCCGTCCGGGTCGATCTGCGACGCGTGCGCCACGAGGGCGGCGTCGCGCTGCGGGAAGTAGTCCGCGACGGCGATGTGCGTCGTCGCCTCGCGCTCCGGGATCTCGCGCGCCGCGCGCGACTCGATCCAGTCGCCGAACGGCGACTCCAGGCCGGCGCCCTGCATCGCCTCGTGCACGGCGCGCATGCGCGCCATCGAGAAGCCGTGGTTGTAGTACAGCTTGAGCGGCTGCCAGGGCTCCGCGCCGCCGTCGACGACGTACCGGGAGGCGTCGCCGGCCGCGTGGTAGGCCTCGAACGCCACCTCGTGGCACTTGATGTGGTCGGGGTGCGGGTAGCCGCCGGACGGGTCGTAGGTGGTCATGACGTGCGGGCGGAACTCGCGCACGAGCTCGACCAGGGGCGCGGCCGCCTCGTCGAGGGGCACGAGGCCGAACGATCCCTCGGGCAGCGGCGGGAGCGGGTCGCCCTCCGGCAGCCCGGAGTCCACGAAGCCGAGCCAGGTCTGCCGCACCCCGAGCGCCTCGGCCGCGGCCGCCATCTCCAGGCGCCGCACGGCGCGACGCCCCTCGATGGTGTCGAACTCGTGCCCGTCGGGCACCTGGAAGCTCGGGTTGAGGACGTCGCCCCGCTCCCCGCCCGTGCAGGTGACGACGAGCACCTCCACCCCCTCGGCGGCGTACCGCGCGGTGGTCGCCGCCCCCTTGCTGGACTCGTCGTCCGGGTGCGCGTGCACCGCCATCAGACGCAGGGGCTCGGACCGCGGGGTGGGCGGCACGGAGGAGGCGGAGGACAAGGTCCCTCCCGGGGTGACGGGTCGGCAGCGAGGTTCAGGGACAATGGTGCACCATGAGCGAGCCCGTCAGCCCCACTCCGCCCGCCGACCGGTACGGCACGTCGCGTGCCGGACAGGACGGTCGCCCGGACGGACGGCGCCCGCTCGGCACGGGGGCCAAGGTGGCGATCGGCGTCGCCCTCGCGGCCGCCGTCGGCGTGGCGGCCTGGTTCTCGGTCGAGCAGAACCGCCGGGACCCGGTGACGGTGGAGATGGTGGGCTTCGACGTCCGCGACGCCGAGCAGGTGGACGTCACGTTCCAGGTGCACATGCCGCCCGGCACGACCGCCGTCTGCGAGGTGGAGGCGCTCGCGCAGAGCTACGCCCAGGTGGGCACGATCGAGGTGCCCGTGGGCCCCGCCGAGCAGCAGACCTCCACGTACTCCGTCACGGTCCGCACGTCCGAGGAGGCCACGACCGCGGTCGTCGACTCCTGCGACGTCCCCGACGCCTCCTGACACCTCCCGCTTCACGTCGTCGCGACCGCTCACCCTGTTCGCCCAGGGCAGAGGCCTGGGTTCTGGCGCCTCGCCGGGCTATCCTGAGGGATTCACACGCAGTCCTGCCCCAGCCGACGCGCGTGCCGACGCCCGTCGGTCGCCCGCGCACGGCCGAAACAGGCCATCGAGCACCACGAAAGGAGAGCCCTCGTGACCGAGAGCACTGTCACCTGGCTCACCCAGGAGGCTCACGACCGGCTGCAGGCCGAGCTGGAGCACCTCTCCGGCCCCGCCCGCGCCGAGATCGCCGAGCGCATCGCCGCCGCCCGCGACGAGGGCGACCTCAAGGAGAACGGCGGCTACCACGCCGCCCGCGAGGAGCAGGCGAAGAACGAGGCCCGCATCCGCGAGCTCACCGAGAAGCTGCGGCACGTGCAGATCGGCACGCCCGCGGACGACGGCGTCGTGGAGGCCGGCATGGTCGTCACCGCGGTCGTGGCCGGGGACGAGATGACGTTCCTGCTGGGCTCCCGCGAGATCGCCGGCACCACCGACCTCGACGTGTACTCGCCGACGTCGCCGCTCGGCGCCGCGATCGACGGGCACCGCATCGGCGAGAAGGTGGCCTACACCGCGCCGAACGGTCGCGAGATCCCCGTCGAGATCCTCAAGGCCACGCCCTTCGCGGGCTGACCTCCCCCGGGCGCTGCCCGGCACCGACGCATGCCATGGGCGTGCCCGTCCCGACGGGCACGCCCATCGTCGTCCCCGGGCCCCGACCCGACGTCACCCGCGCCGGTCTCACGATACGAGACAGATGGCGATCCATAGAGCCGTCGATGATCCGTCGATGGTCAACGCGACCTTTCGTTGCGCTGCCAACGATCCGAGTCCCACCGCCATGGCCTCCCGGTCGAGGAATGGTCATGACGGGGGTGAACTTTCCCCCGCGGTGCGTCTATGGTCGATGGCGGTATGGACACGACGGACACCGCAACGACCAACCATTCGACCGACGACAGCTCGACCCTCCCGGGCCTCACGGTGCGCCCGCCGACGACGCAGGACGGCGCCGCGATGTGGCGCCTGGCGCGCGACTCGGGCTCGCTCGACCTCAACTCCTCCTACGCCTACCTGCTGCTCGCGGACCACTTCGCCGCGACCTGCCGGCTGGCGTTCCTCCCCGACGGCAGCGCCGGCGCCGAGGGCGAGCCCGTGGGCTTCGTCTCCGCGTACCGGCTGCCCGCCGACCCCGCCACGCTCTTCGTGTGGCAGGTCGCCGTCGACCCGCGGACCCGCGGCCGGCGGGTCGCGGGGCGGCTGCTGGACGCCGTCGTCGACGCGACGGCGGAGGGCGACGGCCCCGCCGTCACCCGGCTGCACACCACCGTGACCACGGACAACGCGTCGTCGCGGCGCGTGTTCGCGCGGTGGGCAGCCGAGCGCGGCGCGACGCTGCGCGAGACGACCGGCTACGAGGCCGCGCACTTCCCCGACGGCCACGAGGCCGAACCGCTGCTGGTGATCGAGGGCATCCGCCCTCCCCGTTGACGTCCCACCTCTCGGGTCCCTCGCGGGTCCGCTGACCTCGGGCTGCGCCGGTTCGGCGCGCAGGTGACGACGCAGCCCCTTCCACCACAAGAACCGCACCGGCGCGCACCACCCCAAGGAGTGTCCTTCGTGACAACCCCGACCGTCCCCACCACCGAGGCGTCCGCCGCCGACGACCCGCTGGGCTTCACCGCCCTCGAGTCGGAGGTCCGCAGTTACTCGCGCTCCTGGCCCGTCGTGTTCGACCGTGCCTCCGGAGCGACGGTCTACGCCGAGGACGGCACCGAGTACCTCGACTTCTTCGCGGGCGCCGGCACCCTCAACTACGGGCACAACAACCCGCTGCTCAAGCAGGTGCTGCTGGACTACCTGACCGACGACCGCATGGTGCACACGCTGGACATGTTCACGTCGGCGCGGCGCGAGTTCCTCGAGACCTTCAACGAGGTGATCCTGGAGCCGCGCGGCCTGGACCACAAGGTCGTGTTCCCCGGCCCGGGCGGCGCCAACGCGGTGGAGGCGGCGCTCAAGCTGGCGCGCAAGGTGACGGGCCGCGAGTCGGTCATCAACTTCACCAACGCGTTCCACGGCATGACCCTGGGTGCGCTGTCCGTGACGGGCAACTCGATGAAGCGCGGCGGCGCCGGCATCCCCCTGGTGCACGCCACCCCGATGCCGTACGACGACTACTTCGACGGCGACGTGCCCGACTTCGTGTACCTGGAGCGCCTGCTCGAGGACAGCGGCTCGGGCCTCAACGCGCCCGCCGCCGTCATCGTCGAGACGGTGCAGGGCGAGGGCGGCATCAACGCCGCGCGTGCCGAGTGGCTGCGCGGCCTGGCCGACCTGTGCAAGCGCCACGAGATCCTGCTGATCCTCGACGACATCCAGATGGGCTGCGGCCGCACCGGCAAGTTCTTCTCGTTCGAGGACGCCGGCATCGTGCCCGACATCATCTGCCTGTCGAAGTCGATCTCCGGCTACGGCCTGCCGATGGCGCTCACCCTGGTGCGCCCCGAGCTGGACATCTGGGAGCCGGGCGAGCACAACGGCACGTTCCGCGGCTTCGCCCCCGCGTTCGCGACGGCGTCCGAGGCGATCCGCACCTACTGGACCGACGACACGCTCGAGACGGCGACGATCGACAAGGGCGCGCTCGTCGAGGCGCACTTCAACTCGCTCGTCGCGCGCTACGGCGACGACGTCCTGGTGGCCAAGGGCCGCGGCCTCGCGCGCGGCCTGCAGACGCCCGACGGCGAGACCGCGAGCCGCATCTGCGACGAGGCGTTCTCCCGCGGCCTGCTCATGGAGACCTCCGGCCCCGACGGCGAGGTGGTCAAGCTGCTGCCGCCGCTGACGATCACCTACGACGAGCTGCAGCGCGGCCTGCGCATCATCAGCGACTCCGTCGCCGCCGTCCTGCCCGCGCCAACGGCCTGACCGGCCGTCCCACCGGCACCGTCCCGCACCACCGCACCCGAACCACCGGAGGTACCACCCATGCTCGTGCGCACGCTCGACGAGATCACCGACACCGACGCCGACGTCAAGAGCGAGAACTGGCGCTCGAAGCGGATCATCCTGGCGAAGGAGGGGGTCGGCTTCTCCATGCACGAGACCACCCTGTACGCCGGCACCGAGAGCTTCTTCTGGTACGCCAACCACATCGAGGCCGTCTTCATCACGTCCGGCGAGGGCGAGATCGAGGACCTCGGCACGGGCGAGGTGCACCAGCTCAAGCCGGGCTCGCTGTACCTGCTCAACGACCACGACAAGCACAAGGTGCGCCCGCGCACGGACATCACGTGCGTGTGCGTGTTCAACCCGCCGGTCACCGGCCGCGAGGTGCACGACGAGAACGGCGTCTACCCGCTGGTCACCGAGCCGGAGCCGACGGCCGAGCCCGAGGCCGCCGCCGTCTGACCCGGTCCCGACCCGCTGTGGGTGGGATCGTGGCCCTGTTTCTTCGCGAAACAGGGCCACGAATCCCACCCACGACGTCGTCTCCGGGTCAGCGGCCGCCGAGGGCGGCGAGGCGGGTGCGCAGGAGGCGGCGGTCGCCCTCGCGGTCGACCTGGTCGAGGGCGCGGCGCAGCTCGACGACGGCGTCGCCGGGGCGCCCGGAGCGGGTCAGCAGGTCCGCGCGCAGGGCCGGCAGCAGGTGGTAGCCCGTCAGCGCCGGGTCCTGCGCGACAACGTCGACCGCGGCCAGGGCGGCGTCGACGCCGTGCACCTCCGCCACCGCGACGGCGCGGTTGAGCGCGACGACGGGCGACGGCGCCAGGTCGAGCAGCACGTCGTAGAGGGCGAGCACCTCCGCCCAGTCCGTCTCCCCCGCGGTCTCCGCCCGGCAGTGCAGCGCCGCGATCGCCGCCTGCACCTGGTACGGCCCCGGCCGGCGCGCCGCGAGCGCCGTGTCGAGCACCGCCAGCCCCTCGTCGATCTCGTCGCGGCGCCATCGCGCGCGGTCCTGCTCCGCCAGGGTCCGCGCGACGCCGTCCGCCCCGGTGCGCGCGTCGCGGCGCGCGTGCTGCAGCAGCAGGAGCGCGAGCAGGCCGCGGGCCTCGGGCTCGTCGGGCAGCAGCCGGGCGGCGAGCCAGGCCAGCCGCACCGCGTCCCCGGCCAGCGCGCGCCGCTCGGCGCACCCCTCGACCTCGTCGGCCGGCTCCGCCCAGGCGTCGTACCCCTCGGTGAAGAGCACGTAGAGCACGGCGAGCACCGCGTCCGTGCGCTCGGCCAGCAGCCCCGGCGGCGGCACCCGGAACGTGATGCCGGTGGCGCGGATGCGCCGCTTGGCCCGGACCAGCCGCTGTGACATCGTCGCCTCGGGGACGAGGAACGCCCGCGCCACCTGGGCGGTCGTCATGCCGGTGAGGGAGCGCAGCGTGAGCGCCACGCGGCCGTCCAGCGGCAGGGCCGGGTGGCAGCACGTGAACAGCAGCCGGACGAGGTCCCCGTCCGGGTCGTCGGGCGACCAGCCCTCGTCCTCGAGGCCGTGCTCGACCTCGTCGTGCACGCCGTCGGCGGACCTCCCCGGCCCGTCGACGCGCTCGCCGCGCCGCGCGGCCGCCACGCTCTTCTCCGCCTCGACCCGGCGACGGCGCAGCACGTCCAGGGCGTGCCGCCGCGCCGTCGTCGTGAGCCACGCGCCGGGCCGCTCGGGGACGCCGTCGCGCGACCACGTGCGCAGCGCCGTGGCGAACGCCTCCTGCGCGGACTCCTCCGCGAGGTCGAGGTCGCCGGTGGCGCGCGCCACCGCGCCGAGGACGCGTCCCCACTCGCTGCGGAACGCGTCCTCGACGGCGGAGGTGGTCGTCACGCGGGTCCGGTGCCGTCGGTCGGCCAGAACGGGTGCACCTCGACCGTGCCGGCGCCCCGGGCGCCGGGGTGCTCGGCCGCGATCGCGAGGGCCGCCTCGAGGTCGGGCGCCTCGACGATGTCGAACCCGCCGATGACGTCCTTGGTCTCGGTGAACGGGCCGTCCGTGACCAGGGTGCGGCCGTCGGACACCCGGACGCGTCGCACGTCGGCGGCCGGCCGCAGCCGCTCCCCCAGCACGCGCGAGCCGTCGGCGTCGCGCCGGCGCACCCAGTCCTCGATGTCGGCGTCCGGCCCGCGGTCGGGCACGTCGGGCTCGATGACGAGCAGCAGGTACCGCATCACGCGCCCCCGTCCGTCGCGCCGGCGACCTCGAGGTTCAGCGGCCAGAACGGCCGCAGCTCGATGGCGCCCTCGTGGGCCATGGGGTGCTCGGTGGCGATGGTGATCGCGGTGTCGAGGTCGGGAGCGTCGATGACGTCGAACCCGCCGATCGCCTCCTTGGTCTCCGAGAACGGCCCGTCGGTGACGAGCGCGCGCCCGCCCCGCACCCGCACCCCGACCGCGTCGGCCGGGGGGCGGAGCCGGTCGCCCAGCACGGCGGCACCGCTGCCGTAGTACTTCTCCACCCACCCCTCGATGGGCGGCGCGCCCGCGACGTCCTCCGGGCGCAGCTCCGGGTCCTCGGGGGTGGACAGCACCAGCATCAGGTAGCGCACGGCGATCTCCTTCGGTCGGTTCCTCATCCTGCACGGCCGTGGAGGCCGTGTACATGAGCACGACGAACGGGAGCCCGTCCGACAGACACCTCGCCGGACATCGGGTCGACGGCTACTTGATCCCCGTGCTCGCGATCCCCTGCACGAAGGTCTTCTGGAAGACCAGGAACACCACGAGCAGCGGCACGACGGCGACGGTCGCCACCGCCATCACGGCACCCCACGGCGAGGCGAACGCCGGGTTGCTGGTCAGGGTCGACAGCCCGACCGGCACGGTAAGGCTCTCGTTGCCCTGCAGCACCACGAGCGGCCACAGGAAGTCGTTCCAGCGGTTCATGAACCCGAGGATCACGAGGACGCCGACCAGCGGGCCGCAGGAGGGCAGCACCACCCGGAAGAAGGTGCGCAGCTCCCCCGCGCCGTCGAGCCGCGCGGCCTCGATGAGCGCGTCGGGCACGCCCAGCATGAACTGGCGGGCGATGAAGATGCCGACGACGTCGAACAGGGTGGGCAGGATGACCGCCCACGGCGAGTCGACGAGACCCAGCCGCGCCACGACGAGGAACGCCGGCACCAGCGTGACCTGGATGGGGATCATGATCGTCACGAGGAACACCGCGTACAGCAGGCCGCGCCCGCGGAACCGGTACTTCGCGAGCGCGTACCCGGCGCCGAGCGAGACGCCCACGGACAGCGCGGTGCCGACGGTCGCGACGAGGAACGAGTTGCCGAGCCACCGCCACACCGGCTGGGTGGCGAAGACCTCGGTGAAGTTGCCGAGGGTGGGCGCGTCGGGCCACAGGTAGAAGTCGCTGCTCTGCGACTGCCCGCCCGGGGTGAGGGCCGAGACCACCATCCAGTACAGCGGGAAGACGACGAGGATCGCGACGGCGGTGAGGCCGGCGGTGAGCAGCCAGCGGCGGCGGTGGGACCGGCGCTCGCGCGGGCCGCGGCCGGACCGCGGCTCGGCGGCGGGGCGAGCGGGCAGGACGGCGGTGGTCACAGGAGCTCCTCGGCTTTCTTCGTCGCGCGCTGCCGCAGCAGCGTGAAGACCAGCAGGATCAGCACGAGCAGCAGGCCCAGCGCCGCGGCGTAGCCCATGCGGGCGTCGGCGAACGCCGACCGGAACACGTACTGGATGAGGACGGTCGTGGAGAAGCCGGGGCCGCCGCCGGTCATCACGTAGATGACGTCGAAGGCCTGCAGCGAGAACACGACGTTGAGGATGAGCAGGATCGACGTCGTCGGGGCGAGCATCGGCACGGTGAGGCGCCGGAACCGCTGCCAGCGGCTCGCTCCGTCGATGGCGGCGGCCTCGCGCAGCTCGGACGGGATCGACTGGAGGGCCCCGAGGTAGATCACCATGCAGAAGCCGATGCGGGTCCACACGACGACGAGGACCAGCGTGAGCATCGCCGTGCGCGGGGACGTCAGCCACGGCAGCCCCTCCAGCCCGACCGCCCGGAGCGCGTTGTTCGCGACACCGTAGTCCGGGTTGAAGATCCACGACATGATCACGCCGACGACGACGCCGGCCGCGACCATCGGCACGAAGAAGAGCGCCCGCAGCAGGCCCCGCCCCGGCAGCGGGCGGTTGAGCGCGACGGCGAGCGCCAGGCCGACCGCCATCGCGGTGGGCACCGTGCCGACGGTGAAGACCAGCGTGTTGAGCAGGGCCGTGCGCAGCAGCGGGTCCGACAGCATGGTCCGGTAGTTGTCCGCGCCCACCCACTGCCCGTCGCCGAGCGTGGCGGTGTCCTGGAACGACAGGGCGACCGCGATGACGATCGGCACCAGCGAGAAGGCGAGGAAGAGCAACCCCGCCGGGCCGACGAACAGGTAGGGCGCCCAGCGGCCACGACGGCGGCCCGCGGGCCCGCCCGTCCGCGACGTCGCACGCGCGACGTCGGCCGCCGGGGACGGCGGCTCGGTGGTTGCCGGCGCCGTGAGGGTCTCACCGCGTGGTGACACTGCGCATCGCCTCCGTCATCTGGGCGCCGCACTCGGCGGGCGTGAGCTCGCCGAGGAAGCACAGGTCGAGGTAGTCCGCGAAGACCGAGTTGAGGGAGCTGAAGTACGGCCCGGACTGGGCCCGCACCATGGAGAGCGGGATCGTCGTGGCCTGGTCGATGAACTGCTGCATCGTGTCCTCGTGCCGGTCGTAGCCGATGTCCGCGGCGTCCAGCGAGGAGCGGGCGGGCAGCCAGTTCCCGCGCCGGCAGAACTCCGCGACGTTGGTGCGGCTCGTGAGGAAGGCGACCAGCTCGGCCGCCAGCTCGGGGTGCTTGCTGGACCTCGTCACCGCCAGCGCGTTGCCGCCGAGGTCGGACGCCTCGCCGCCGTTGCGGATCATGTAGGTGGTGCCCCACTCGTCCGGACGGGCCTCGTCGAGGGCCGCGATGGCCTCGGGGTTGTCCAGCAGCAGCCCGGTCTGGCCGGTGGCGAAGAGGTCGCGCCCGACGGCGCCGCCGCCGGACTTGCTCATGTTCGCCGGCGAGACCAGCCCGTCGGCGTACCAGCGGCGGCCGAAGTCCAGGGCGCCGACGGCGGCGTCGGTGTCCATGCTCGGCGTCTCGCCGTCCTCGCCCAGGAACGCGCCCCCGTTCTGGTACACGAGCGGCATCCAGCGGTACGCCGTCTCGGGACCGCTCCAGCCGTAGCCGAACCCGTACCGCCCGGTGATCTTCTGCGCCTCGGCGGCGATCTCGAGGAACTCGTCCCAGTGCCACGCCTCGTCGAGGGTCCGCGGCACGTCCACGCCGATCTGCTCGATCACCCGCTTGTCGTAGTAGGTGATGAAGTTGTCGGTGTGCTGGAAGACGCCGAACAGGCCGTCCGCCTTGGCGCCGATCGCCCAGAACGGCTCCGACCAGTCGTCCTGGTACTCCGGCGGCACCGCGCCCGTGAGGTCCACGAGGCTGCCGTTGGCGGCGTAGCGGCCGATCTGCTGCGGCGTGATGCGGATGATGTCGGGCGCGAGGTCCGCCGCCAGCCGGGTGATGAACCACTGGTGGAACTGCCCGGTCGTGACCTCCACCGCGACGCTGGTGCCAGGGTGGGCCGCCACGAACTCGTCGGCGAGCGCCTGGTACGACTCCAGGTCCAGCGGGATGTTCCACGAGGACAGCCGCAGGTGCTTCGTGCCGGTCGGGGCGCCGGAGCAGGCCGCGAGCGCCCCGGCCACGCTGATCCCGGCCACGGCCAGGAAGCTCCGTCGGGACAGCCTGCGCGCGACCGGGTGCCTGCCGGGCACCGATGAGGTCGGCATGTCGTCTCCTCTTCGTCGAGGGATCGTCGAGGGATCGTCGAGGTCGGGCGGCGCGGCGCGCGGCCCGCGGCGGTGCCCCGGCGACGTCGCCGGGGCACCGGGGCGCTCAGAGCGCCGGGGCGGGCTCGCGCTCGGGGACGGCCGCGACGGGGGCCGCCGGGCGCAGCGCGGCGGGCAGCAGGGCGGCGTGCGCCTCGAGCAGCTCGTCGGTCATCGCCCGGGCCTGCTCGAGCGTGCAGTGCACGGACGTCAGCGGGTCGAGGGCGACGGCGTGGTGCACGTGCTCGACGTCGCCGGTGAGGGCGGCGCGGACGGCGAGCGTCTGCACGTTGACGTTGGTGCGGTTGATCGCCGCGAGCTGCGGCGGGAGCTCCCCGAACGACGTCGGCTGCACGCCGTTCGCGTCCACCAGGCACGCGACCTCGACGCACGCGTCGTCGGGCAGGTTGGTGATGACGCGGCCCGCGTTGGGCACGTTGCCGTAGACGACGGCGGGCACGCCCGTGACGACGGCGTTGACGATCGACGCCCCGTACTCGACCGACGGGGTGAGGTCGGCCTTGAGCCGCTCGAGCTGCTCGTCCACGTCGCCCTGCTCGTCGTGCGAGGCGCAGATCTCGTAGTAGTCCCAGCGCTCCGGGAGGTACTCGAGGATCGTCCCGGCGTCCTTGCGGAACCACGGCACGTACTCCGATGCGTGGTGGCTGGACTCCGTCTCGAAGTACCCGAAGTGGTTCATCAGCGTGGTGCGCACCTGCTCGTTGCCGCCCTCGTAGGTGCTGGCGGCGAGCGCGGCGTCCGAGTGGTCGCCGTCGTCGACGAGCAGGTCCGCGGCCGCGCGGCCGGGCACGTGGCGCTCCGCCATGACCTCGCGCAGGCGCGGGTACAGGTCCTCGGCGCCGCGCCGGAACTCGAGGATCCAGGCCTGGTGGTTGATGCCGGCGCACCGGTAGGAGACCTCGTCGTAGGGGACGCCGAGGGTGCGCGCGAGCATGCGGGTGGTGCCCTGCACGCTGTGGCACAGGCCGACCGTGCGCAGCCCGAGGGCGTTGAGGTAGGCGGTGGCCATCGCCATCGGGTTGGCGTAGTTGATGAACTGCGCGTCCGGGCAGACCTCCAGCGCGTCGGCCGCGATGTCCTGGTACGCGCGCACCGAGCGCAGGAAGCGGAACACCCCGCCGGGGCCGACCGTGTCGCCCACGGTCTGGTCGACGCCGTAGCGGCGCGGGATCTCGACGTCGTGCCGGTAGGACTCCACGCCGCCCACCTGGAACGTGATGATGACGAAGTCGGCCCCGTCGAGGGCCGCCCGCCGGTCCGTGGTCTGCTCGACGACGGTGGGCAGGCCGTGGTGGTCCACGAGCTCGCGCGCCGCGCCCGCCACCCGGTCCAGGCGGCCGGCGTCGAGGTCCATGAGGCACAGCGTGGCGTCGCGCAGGGCGGGGAAGCTGAGCAGGTCACCGATGAGCCGGAACGGGAACACGAAGCCGCCGGCGCCGATGATGGTGATCTTCGGGGAATGAGCCATGCAGCGACGCTAGGCCCGAGGATGGCGGTCGATCCTCCGGATCGGTCGCCCCGCTTTCCGGGATCCTTCGCACCCCCTAGGCTCCCCCGCATGACGCTGACGGTCGACGACGTCCGCCTGGAGGAGGCCGCCCTGTGGGTGCGGCACGGGGCGCCGCCGGTGATGGAGCACCCGCACCGGCACGACGACCTGGAGCTCAACCTCGTGCACGCGGGCCGCCTGGAGTACCTGTTCGGCGGGTCGACGCTGCGGGTCGAGGCGGGCGAGGTGGCGCTCTTCTGGGGCGGCACGCCGCACCAGCTCGTCGACCCGGGGTCCGTGCCGACCGAGGTGTCGTGGGTGCACGTGCCGCTCACCGAGGTGCTCGGCTGGGCGCTGCCGGCCGAGCAGATCGCTGTGCTGCTGCGGGCGCGCCCCGTCGTCGTGCCCTCCGCCGCGCTCGCCCGCGACGTCGGCGCGCTCTTCGCCCTGTGGCACCGCGACGTCCTCGCGGGCGGCGACCACGCCGTCGTCATGCTCGAGGTGCAGGCCTTCGTGCGGCGGGCGCTCGCCGCCGCGGACGCCGTCGGGACCCCCGGCCCAGCGGGCGACGCGGCCGCCGCGCCGGGGCCGTCCGGCGCGGCCGCGCGCGCCACCGCGATGGCCCAGTTCGTGGCGGAGCACTACCGCTCCCCCATCGCGCCGTCCGACGTCGCGCGCGCCGTGCACCTCAGCCCCAGCCACGCGATGACGCTGTTCAAGCGGGTGGTGGGCACCACCCTCGGCACCTACATCGCGCGGTGCCGCGTGGCCGAGGCGCAGCGCCTGCTCATCACGACGGACGCCACCACGGTGGAGGTGGGGCACGCGGCCGGGTTCACGTCGCAGAGCAGCTTCTACGACACCTTCCGCCAGATCTGCGGGTGCGCGCCCGGGGACTACCGGCGCGCGCTGCGCTGAGCCGGAGCGGCGCGGCGCAGCACGACCTGGGCGAGGGCGAGCGCGGTGAGCGCGCCGGTCGCGACGAGCCAGGGGCCGCGGTAGCCGGACAGCAGCGCGCCCAGCGACAGACCGAGCAGGGCCACGCCCACGACCAGCCATCCCGGGCCCCCGGGCCGCGCGACGGCGCTCCGCCTCCGGTGCTCGGCCGCGGCCTGCCGCGCGACGACGGCACGCGCCCACGGGCCGGCGGCGAGCGCCCCGAGGACGCCGATGCCGACCGCGAGCAGGCGGCCGCGGGTCACGCCGTCGTCGAGCATCAGCGCGCCGCCGTAGCCCGCGCTGAAGCCGAGGGCGAGCACGAGGAGCGGGGCGTCGAGCCAGCGCAGACCGGTGCCGGTCGTGGCGATCACGACGTCACGCGACCGCGAACCCCGCGGCACGCAGCCGCTCGACGACGGCCTCGCAGTGCTCGGTCCCCTTGGTCTCGAGCTGCAGGTTCACGAGCACCTGCGCCACCGTGAGCGACGTGTCCGTGCGCGTGTGCTCCACCTGCACGATGCTCGCGCCCGCGTGCGCGACGACGTCGAGCAGCTCGGCCAGCGAGCCCGGCTTGTCGTCGATGCACACGCGCAGCTGGAGGTACCGGCCGGCGGCGACGAGACCGTGCTGCACCACGCGCAGCAGGAGCAGCGGGTCGATGTTGCCGCCGGTGAGGACGGGGACGATGGTGCCCGGCAGCGAGCCGGGCTCGGCGGCCAGCACCGCCGCGACGCCGGCGGCGCCCGACGGCTCGACGATCAGCTTGCCCCGCTCGGCGACGAGCAGCAGGGCGCGCGACATCTCCTCCTCGGAGACGGTGCGCACCTCGACGCCGAGGCGGGCCAGCACCTCGAACGGCACGTCGCCGGGGGTGCCGATGGCGATGCCGTCCGCCATCGTCGCGCCGAGCGCCCGCGGGACGGGACGGCCCGCGGCCAGCGACCCCGGGTACGCGGCGGCGGTCTCCGCCTGCACGCCGACGACCTTGACCTGCGGGGCCGCCTCGGCGAGGACGGTCGCGATGCCGGCGACCAGGCCGCCGCCGCCGAGCGGCACGACGACCGTGCCGACGTCGGGCACCTGCTCGAGGATCTCGAGCGCGACCGTGCCCTGGCCGGTCACGACGTCCAGGTGGTCGAACGGGTGGATGAGCGTGCGCCCGGAGCGGGCGGCCTCCGCGCGGGCGGCGACGAGCGCCTCGTCCACGCTCTCGCCGACCTGCCGCACCTCGGCCCCGTAGCCGCGGGTGGCGCGCAGCTTCGGCACCGACGCGTCCACGGGCATGTAGACGATGGCGTGGATGCCGAGCATCTGCGCCGCGAGCGCCACCCCCTGCGCGTGGTTGCCCGCGCTGGCGGCGACGACGCCGCGCGCCTTCTCCTCGTCGGACATCCGGCTCAGCCGCGTGTACGCGCCGCGGATCTTGAACGACCCCGCGCGCTGCAGGTTCTCGCACTTGAGGACGACGGGCGCGCCCGCGACCTCCGACATCGCGCGGAACGCCTGCACCGGGGTTCGGGTGATGACGCCGTCGAGCAGGCGCGCCGCCGCGCGGACGTCCTCGAGGGTCACGTGGTCGATCGGGGGGTGTGCTGCTGCCACTTACCTGTTCTCTCCTGCCGGGCCCGCGTCGGGCGAGGCAGGGGCGCCGGTCGTGCTGCCGTCCGTGCCGGCATCCGTGGTGCCGCCCGTCGTCGTCTCCTGCGACGACCCCCGTCCCGACCAGAGCAGGGTACCGGGCAGCTGCGAGCGTTTGCGCAGCAGGGGCAGGTGGTCCTCCGTGCCGAGCTCGGGGAACTTGTCGTGGCCGTGGAAGTACAGCAGCACCGTGTTGAGCACGGCCGCGAGCGGCACCGCGAACAGCGCCCCGACGATGCCGGCCGCGAGGCTCCCGGCGGCGACCACGAGCACCACGGCCACCGGGTGCAGCGACACCGCGTGGCCCATGAGGAACGGCTGGAGGATGTGGCTCTCGGCCTGCTGCACCAGCAGCACGATGCCGAGCATGATGAGGGCGGCGATCCACCCCTTGGCCACCAGCACGACGGCGGTGGCGATCGCGCCGGTGACGATCGCGCCGATGATCGGCACGAACGAGCCGACGAACACGAGGATGCCGATCGGGAGCGCCAGGGCCGGCACGAAGAACACCGACCCGATCCCGATGCCGACGGCGTCGACGAAGGCGACGAGGATCTGGGTGCGCACGTAGGCCGACAGGGTGACGAGCCCGCGACGGCCGGCCTGGTGCACGTTCTCCCGCGCCCGCACGGGCAGCAGGTTGACCAGCCAGGTCCAGATGGTGCGGCCGTCGAGCAGGAAGAAGATCGTGCAGAACAGGGCGATGAGCGCCCCGACGAAGACGTGCCCCACGGTGGTCGCGGCGCCCAGCGCCCCGGAGACGAGGCCCGAGCTCTCCACCAGCGAGCCCTGCAGCTGCTGGCCGTACTGGGACAGCTGCTCGGAGTCGAGCTTGAGCGGGCCCTCGGCGAGCCAGGTCGTGAACTGGCGGAAGCCCTCGACCGCCTGGTCCGCGAGGTCCTGGAAGCCGCTGACGATGGACGTGCCGGCCAGCGTGATCAGGCCGCCCACCAGCACGATCAGGCCGATGATCGACAGGGCCGTCGCGAGGCCCTTGCCCAGGTGCCACCGCTGGAGGGTCCGTCGCACGGGCGCCAGCAGGATGGTCACCAGCAGCGCGATGGCGACCGGCACGACGATCGTCTTGAGCGCCGCGAGCAGCCACAGGAAGCCGGCGACGGCGGCGGCGATCAGCAGCACGCGCCACGACCAGGAGGCCGCCGCGCGGACGCTCAGCGGGACGGTGTCCGCGCCGGAGGGGGAGGTGCGTTCCGAGCTCACGCGGAAAACCCTAGGTGGCCCGCGGTCTCGACGCGCGGGGGCGCACCCGCGAGCCGGGTCGGCGTGCCCAGGCACCGACCGAGATCTTCACGGCGCGTCCACAGGTTTGTCGCCCCGGCGCACGGATAGGTTCGCGGCGGGCGGCGCCGCCCGGGCGCCGCCCACCGCTACGAGGAGGTAGCACGGTCGTGACAGCGAACCCAGCGCGAGACCTCAGCAGCAGCACCCGCTCCCCTGCCGACCACCAAGCCGACCATCATGCCCGCCGCCCTGCCCGCCACCGCGGGCCGGGCGCGGGCCGACGACGCGCCTGGCGGGCGGTCGCCG
The DNA here is from genome assembly GCF_050311655.1 of Isoptericola variabilis. GTDB lineage: Bacteria > Actinomycetota > Actinomycetes > Actinomycetales > Cellulomonadaceae > Isoptericola > Isoptericola variabilis. The sequence goes on along the minus strand of NZ_JBNOZM010000005.1, from coordinate 241,905 downwards.
CCACGGCCGCCGCCCTCGTGGCGGTGCCCCTCGCGAGCGCTCCCGGCCTCGCGGCGCAGGACCCGCCGGGCAGGCCGCCGTCGTCCGGACCCGTCGTCCCCGCGGACCCGCAGCAGTGGGCCGACCAGGCCGAGATGACGTGGGACGACTACGTGCCGGTGCGGCCGGACGAGTGGGCGTCCGCCGACACGTCGCAGGGCTCCGAGGTGCAGTACCGCACCGCGGTGATCCTGCTCGAGTTCACCGACCAGCCGATGCTCATCACCCAGGAGCCCGGCTCGCACCCGTTCGGCAACCCGCAGGAGGGCTTCGAGCCGGTGTCCGAGGACCAGGTGGACGACTGGTACCTCGACTACTTCACCGTGCCGAGCGAACGCAACGGCTTCCAGACGCTGCACTCCTACTGGATGGAGGACAGCCACGGGAGGATCGGCGTCGACGCCGAGGTGTTCGGCGCCTACGACCTGCCCGGCAAGCTGCACGAGTACGGCATCGACGACCGCATGAACGGGCCGATCGAGCAGTTCTGCCCGCAGGGCGACGAGTGCGGCAAGGACCTGCGCGCCGACGGGATGGCGCTGTGGCGCGACGCCATCGGCTGCACCACGGACGACTTCTGCGGGTTCGACAACGTCTTCATCGTCACCGCGGGCCACGACGAGTCCTCCACGTGGGAGGAGTTCGGGCGGCAGAAGTACGCGAGCAAGGAGGACGTGCCCGACGAGCTCGGGCCGCCGCGCCACGCGGACGGCACCCCGGTGCTCAACCAGCTCGGCGAGCCGATGACGAACTGGGCCAGCACCCGGTACGTGGACTGGACGTCGTGGCGGGCCGCGGCGAACCACTGGCCGAACGCCGGCGGCGGCATTTCGACGCAGGCGGAGAGCTCGGGGCTGAGCGTGTTCGCCCACGAGTTCAGCCACCTGCGCGGCCTGCCGGACAACTACAACAACCCGTTCGCGGACGACACCCGCAATTTCACCGGCTACTGGGAGATGATGAGCCGCGGGACGTTCAACGGGCCCGGCGGGACCCACCAGCGCTGGCAGGTGCCCAACGCGGGCGGCTCCGGCCTCGGGCCGCACCACATGGTGCACTACAAGCAGGACCTGGGCGTGCTCACCGACGACATGACGGTGCAGCTCACGCGCAGCGGGCTGGCCGAGGACGGCGTCGCCGTCGCCACGCTCCGCTCGCGCGAGCACGTGCCCGGCAAGGGCGACAAGGTCGCGCTCGACCTCGACGTCGACGGCGGCTGGACCGCCGGGGCGTGCGAGGCCCAGGTCCCCGAGGACCCCGGGTTCTGGTGCCCGGACGGCACCGGCTGGCAGGACTACACCATGGAGGTCGTGGACCGGGTCGGCAACGACTCCTTCGCGCCCGGGCACGGCGTGCTGCTGGCGCAGAACCAGTCGAAGGGCAGCCCCCGCGAGTGGCTGGTCGACGCCAACCCGCAGGACATCGACCGGGTCGACTACGTGGGTCCCGACGGCGAGGACGTCAAGGTGGTGCGCGGCGACCCACGCCAGCTCGATGACGCCACCTTCCACGCCGGCACGGGCTCCGGCAGCGTGGCGGAGTGGGTGGACGAGCCCAACCGGCTGCACCTGTACGTGCTGGACGCGTACCGCGACCGGGACGGCGTGCTGTCGTACGACGTCGCCGCCCGCTCGCTCGACGGCTCCGGCGACCAGGAGCGTGACGGCCGGCTCGGCCGGGCCCGGACCGCTCCCGTCGGCAGCGACACCGCGCTGGTGACGTCGCGCCTGACGAACACGGGCGAGGCGGGCGAGGGCGTGCACGCCTCCGACGTCTACCGCCTGTCCGCGACCGTGGACGGCGAGGGCTGGGACGTCACGCTCCCGTACGAGCTGACGGCCGTCGAGGCCGGGCACGCCGAGACCGTCGCCGCGTACGCCACGGCCGGCGCCGGAGCGGCCCGGGAGGCCACGGTGACGATCACCGCGACCAGCGAGTCCGACCCCGACGTCGTCACCACGACGACCGTCACGCTGACGCAGCGCGACCTGCGGGTCACGCCGACGAGCACGGCGACGCTGGTGGGCGACTACGCCGCCCAGGGCGTGCTCACCCACGGCGAGAGCACGCGGCTGCTCACCCAGATCGGCCTGGTGGCGACGCTGCCGCCGCACGCCGCCGACCGGGCGCTCGACCGCTTCCAGCGGTTCGCCGCGGACGTCGCCTCCGAGGGCCGTCGCAACCTCGCGAGCGCGGCCCTCGTGTCCGCCGCGGAGGACCTGCGGCGCTGACGCGGCTCCGCCGGTGGGCGAGCCCGTCGAGACCCGACCTCAGGTGTCGACGGGCTCGTCCACCGGCGTCAACCGGCCTCCGGACGCCGCTTCTGCGGGTAGACGGTCTCGCCGCGTTCCAGCATCGCGACGAACTTCGCCACGTTCCGCTCGCGCGCCTCCGCCGTCTTGAGCGCGCCCAGGCGGTGCAGGATCGCGTAGCGGTTCTGCGAGGTCAGCACCTCGAACATCGCCGTCGCCGCCGGACTGGCCGCCAGCGCCGCCTCCAGGTCCGGCGGCACCTCGGCGCGCGCGGAGCCGTGGTACGCGGCCTCCCAGCGTCCGTCCGCCTTCGCGGCGTCGATCTCCGCCTGCCCGCGCGGCCGCATCCGGCCCTCGTCGATCAGGCGGGCCACGATCTCCTGGTTGCGCACCGACCAGCGGCTGCGCGGCCGGCGCGGGCAGAACCGCTGCAGCATCGTGTCGGCGCCCAGGCTGCGCATCTGCGCGTCGATCCACCCGCTGCACAGCGCCTCCTCGAGCGCCGTCGCGTGCGTGAGCGTCGTCGGCGCCGGGCGGCCCTTCTTCGCGAGCACCAGCCACACGCCGTCGGGAGTGTCGGCCTCGTGCTCGTCCAGCCACGCCCGCCACCCCGCCGGGTCGGGCAGCACGAGCTGGTCGGGCAGGTCAGGGCGGTCGTCGGCCATGACGGGACCGTAGCGCCCGGACTGCCCGCGGGCATGCTCGAAGGCAGGAACACCCGGCGGCACGATGTCGTTGCGCACTACGGGACCGATGGGTCCCGACCAAGGAGGTAACCCGATGAACTCGATCTTCGACCAGCTGCTCGGCCGCTCCGGCAAGACCACCATGGTGGCGCCGGAGGACGCGCTGCCCGGGCGCGAGTCGCCCGTCCTGCCCGCCGCCCGACCGCACACGGTGCTCGGCACGTCGCTCACGGGTCCGTGGCCCGAGGGCACGCGGGTGCTGTACCTGGCGATGGGCTGCTTCTGGGGCGCCGAGGAGATCTTCTGGCAGGTGCCCGGGGTCGTGAGCACGGCCGTCGGCTACATGGGCGGCACGACGCCGAACCCGACGTACGAGGAGGTGTGCACGGCGCGCACCGGGCACACCGAGACCACCCTCGTCGCCTACGACCCGGCCAGGGTCTCCGAGGCCGAGCTGCTCAAGATCTTCTGGGAGCGGCACGACCCGACGCAGGGCTTCCGGCAGGGCAACGACGTTGGCACGCAGTACCGCTCGGCGGTCTACTGGACCACGCCCGAGCAGGAGCAGGCGGTGCGCGAGACGGCCGAGCGGTACGCGGAGGTGCTCGCGGCGAAGGGCTACGACCCCATCACCACCGAGCTGCGTCCGGCCGTCGAGGCCGGCCCGTTCTACTACGCCGAGGACTACCACCAGGAGTACCTCGACAAGAACCCGAACGGCTACCGCTGCCACGCGACGACGGGCGTGCCCTACCCCGACGCCGCGTGACCCCCTCCGGCCGGAGGCGCATCCCGCCTCCGGCCGGTCAGTCCTGCAGGTACTGCAGCACCGCGAGCACGCGGCGGCTGTAGCCGTCGGCGGCGTCGAGCCCGAGCTTGGTGAAGATGGCGTTGCCGTGCTTCTCGACGGCCGAGAGCGACAGGTGCAGCGCGGTCGCGATCCCGGCGTTCGTGCGCCCCTCCGCCATGAGGCCGAGCACGTCCCGCTCGCGCGGGGTCAGCCGGGCGAGCGGGTCCGTCCGCCGCGAGTCCGCGAACAGCTGGCGCACCACCTCGGGGTCGACGACGAAGTCTCCGCGGGCCACCCGGTGCAGCGCGTCCAACAGCTCCGCGACCCGCATGACGCGGTCCTTGAGCAGGTACCCGACTCCCGCTCCCCCGCCGGTCACCAGCTCGCGCGCCGAGCCGCTCTCCACGTACTGCGACAGCACGAGCACCGCCACGGCGGGCCAGCGGCGCCGGATCTCGAGGGCGGCTCGGATGCCCTCGTCGGTGTGCGTGGGCGGCATGCGCACGTCCACGACGACGACGTCCGGCGGCGTGCGCGCGCCCAGCAGCGCGAGGAGCTCCGCGGCGTCGCCGACGGCGGCGTCCACCGTGATGCCCTCGTCGGTCAGGAGCGCTCGCAGGCCCTCGCGCAGCAGCGCCGAGTCCTCCGCGATCGTCACGCGCACGGCAGCACCGCCCGCACCGCCGTCGGCCCGCCGGCCGGGCTGCGCACGTCGAGGGTGCCGCCCAGCGAGCCGGCGCGCGCGGCGAGCCCCGCCAACCCGCGGCCCCCGCCGAGCCCGGCGCCGCCGACGCCGTCGTCCTCGACCGTCACGACCACCGCGCCGTCGGACGGCGCGACGACCACGTCCACGCGGGAGGCCCGCGCGTGCTTCCCCACGTTGGTGAGCGCCTCGGCGACGACGTAATACACGCACGCCTCGACGGGCGGCGGCACCGGGCCCGGCACGCGGTAGTCCAGCCTGGCCGGCGGTGCGGACCGGGCGGCCAGCCGCCCGAGCGCGGGTCGCAGGCCCTGGGTGTCGAGGGCCGTGGGGTGCACGCTCCACGCCACGTCGCGCACCGCCGTCAGGAGGCGCTCGGTCTCGTCGGCGGCCTGCGCGAGCAGGGCGTCACGGGCGGCGTCGTCGGTGGCCCGGCGGCTGCGGTCGACGAGCATCCCCAGCGCGACCACGTGCTGCTGCGCGCCGTCGTGCAGGTCACGCTCCACCCGGCGGCGTTCCGCCTCGACCGCCGCGACGATCCCGGCGCGGGACGCGACCAGCGACTCGATGCGGGACACCAGCTCGGCGGGGTCCTCGTGGCCGAGGTAGCGCGCGGCGGCGGCTCGCTCGAGCGCCGCGGTACCGACCAGCCCCATCACCGCGAGGTAGAGCAGCAGCACTCCCGGGACCGCCGCCGACAGGACCGTGAGCCCGGTCGTGGGCTCACCCTCGTCGTCGGTCAGCGCCGGGACGCGCAGGTCGAACGCCCACGAGGCGATCATCAGCACCGCGGCCAGCACCCCGTACGCGAGCAGCAGGAGGACGCCCAGCCCGGTGAGGCCGACGACGAGGCGCACCGCCAGGTACCTCGCGCGCCGGTCGGTCGCCGTGGGGGCGCCGGCGGGGCGGCCCAGCCAGCGTTCGAGCCGCCGGACGTGCAGCGCCACCGCCGCGGCGAGCACGCGGTCACGCCGCGCCCGGGCGCCCGGGACGACCCCGCCCACGACGGCCAGGGCGCCCGCCGCGGCCAGGGCGGCGGCGTCGAGCGGGACGAGGCACGCCCCGAGCACGACCCCGTACGTCGCGCGGGAGACGGAGCTGGGGACGGCCACCCGGCAACCCTAGCCACGGGACGCGGGTGCCGTACTGCGGTGAACCGCACCCCTGACCTGCGGTTCCCCGCTCCGGACCGTGCGTGAAGCCGCGTCGTGGCGGTGGCCGCCCCGTTCGTAGCGTCGACGGCATGAGCACAGCACTCCTCGCGACGGCCACCACGGCGACCACCCTCACGACGACCGCGACGGCGGGCGACCCTGGGATCGTCTCCCGCCTCACCGACTGGGCGGTGGGCCTCATGGAGTCGCTCGGCGCACCGGGCGCGGGTCTTGCCGTCGCCCTCGAGAACCTCTTCCCGCCCATCCCCAGCGAGGTGATCCTGCCGCTCGCCGGGTTCACCGCGAGCCAGGGCTCGCTCGGGCTGCTCCCCGTGGTCCTGTGGACCACCGCAGGGTCCGTCGTCGGAGCGCTCGCCCTCTACCTCGTCGGTGCGGCGATCGGCCGGGACCGGCTGCGACGCGTCGTCGACCGCATGCCCCTGGTCCGCGTCGAGGACCTCGACACCGCGGAGGCGTGGTTCGCCCGGCACGGCGCGCGCGCCGTCCTCATCGGCCGGCTGATCCCCATCGTGCGGAGCCTGATCTCCGTGCCCGCCGGCGTCGAGCGGATGCGGCTGGGCCGGTTCGTGGCGCTCACGGCGGTCGGCAGCCTCGTCTGGAACTCCGCCCTCGTGCTCGTCGGGTACCTGCTGGGCGAGCAGTGGCCCGCCGTGGAGGACGTCATGGGCCGCTACCAGTCGGTCGTGATCGTGCTGGCCGGCGTCGCGGTCGCCTGGTACGTCGTGCACGCCGTGATCACACGCCGTGCCGTGGTCGGCCGGCGGCACGCGCGCTCGCGCTGACGCTCGGGCGGGGCACGGGTGTGGAATGGGGTCATGAGCGAGCAGCCCACCACGCCCGACGTCCCCACTCGCACCGCTGCCGACGGCACCGCGATCCCCGCCGTCGGCTTCGGCACGTACAAGCTCAAGGGCGCGGGCGGCGCCGACGCGATCGCCCGGGCCATCGACGCCGGGTACCGGCTGATCGACTCGGCGTTCAGCTACGAGAACGAGGGCACCGTCGGCCGTGCCGTCCGCGCGTCGTCCGTGCCGCGCGAGGAGCTGCTGATCACGTCGAAGCTGCCCGGCCGCCGCCAGGCCTACGACGACGCCGTCGCCACCGTCGAGGAGTCGGTGTACCGCAGCGGGCTGGACCACCTCGACCTGTACCTCATCCACTGGCCCAACCCGCGCATCGGTAAGTACGTCGAGGCGTACCAGGCGCTGGTCGACTGCCGGGAGCGCGGCCTGATCCGCCACGTCGGGGTCTCGAACTTCCTGCCCGAGCACCTCGACGCGGTCATCGAGGCCACCGGCGTGACCCCGGTCGTGAACCAGATCGAGCTGCACCCGTACTTTCCGCAGGCCGAGCAGCGCGCCGCCGACGCCGAGCGCGGCATCGTCACCGAGGCGTGGAGCCCGATCGGGCGTGCCAACGCCATGCTCACCGATCCCGTCGTCGCCGAGGTGGCCGCCGCGCACGACGTCTCCCCCGCCCGCGCGATCCTGCGCTGGCACGTGCAGCTCGGCGTCGTCCCCATCCCCAAGGCGTCGAGCCCGGAGCGCCAGGCCGACAACCTCGACCTGTTCTCGTTCGAGCTCACCGACGACGAGATGGCCCGCATCACCGGCCTCGGCCGGCCCGACGGCCGCACCAACGACCAGGACCCGGCGGTCTACGAGGAGCTCTGAGCCCCACCGCGGGACGCGCTCAGGGGCGATGCAGGGCGTGGGGCTCCGCGTCCACGTCGTGCCCCATCGCCTCGCGGTACAGGGCAGGGTAGTCGGCGGCGATCCCCTGCAGCAGGGTCTCGACGACGGTCTCGATCTCGGCGGGGGTCGTCGTCGCGTGCCCGAAGAGCGCCCGGTAGTGGACGAACGATCCGAGCAGGTCGACGGCGAGATCCAGGTCGAGGTCGGCGCGGAGGTCGCCGCGCTCCCGCGCCCCGGACAGTGTGCGCCGCACGGCCTCCCGGGGCGGGTCGAAGAGCCGCGCCATGAACTCGGCGCGCAGCGCCGGGTCGTCCGCCGTGTCGGCAAGGAGTGGCGCGAGCACGCCCGGCGGGAGCTGCTCGAACGCCGAGACGAAGAGGCCGAGGCACTCGGCCAAGTCGCACATCGTGCACGAGGTGTCGGGGGGTGTCACGCGCCCGATCCGGCTCTCCAGCGCGGCCAGCGCCAGGCGCTGCCGGGTGGGCCATCGCCGGTAGAGCGCGGGCTTCGACGTACCCGCCCGGCGCGCCACGTCCCCGAGGGACAGCCGGGCGTATCCGACGTCGTCGAGGGCCGCGAGGGTCTCGGCGAGCACGGCGCCGTCGATCCCGGTATCGCGCGGGCGGCCGACCCGCGCGGCCGGCTCGGGCGGACCGGACTCGGAGAACACCGTTGACATGCCCTCACCCTACAGTTTAATTTCGTTACGCGACGTAATGGAACAACGAGGGGACCGACGATGATCCGCACCCGCAGCCTGACCCGCACGTTCCGCACCGACCACGGCACGGTCGAGGCCGTCCGCGACGTCGACCTCGACGTCGCCGCGGGGGAGGCCGTCGCCCTGCTCGGACCGAACGGCGCCGGCAAGAGCACGACCCTGCGCATGCTCACCACCCTGCTCCCCCCACCCGCGGCACCGCGACGGTGGCGGGTGCCGACGTCGCGCGCGAGCCCGTCGCCGTCCGCCGCCGCATCGGCTCCATCGGGCAGGGCAACGGCTCGTTCGACGGGCTGCGCGTCCTCGAGGAGCTCACCTCCCAGGCACGTCTCTACGGCCTGTCGCGGCGCGCGGCGCGGCGCCGCGGCGAGGAGCTGGTCGCCGAGCTGGAGCTCACCGGGCTCGAGGACCGGGACGTCGCCACCCTCTCGGGCGGCCAGAGGCGACGCCTCGACCTCGCGATGGGCCTCGTTCACCACCCACCCGTCGTGTTCCTCGACGAGCCGTCGTCCGGCCTGGACCCGCACAGCCGGGCCCACCTGTGGGCCCACGTCGCGCGGATGCGGGCGGAGCAGGGCACCACCGTGGTCCTCACCACCCACTACCTGGACGAGGCGGACGCGGCGGCCGACCGGGTCGTCGTCGTCGACCACGGCGAGGTCATCGCCGACGGGACGCCGGACCAGCTCAAGGGCAAGGTCTCCGGAGACCTCGTGACCGTGGAGCTCGCTGACGTCGCCGACGCATCGGCGGCCGCCGGGGTCGCGGCCCGCATGCCGGGCGCCCAGGACATCGAGCGCGCCGACGACATCGTGCGGTTCCGGGTCGCCGGCGGCGACACGGTGACGCCGGAGGTCGTGCGAGCGATGGACTCCGCGGGCGTCCGGCTGCGCGGCACCCGCGTGCAGCGCCCCACCCTCGACGACGTCTTCCTCACGCTCACCGGCCGCAGCCTGCGCGATGCCGCCTGACCGCCGACCGCCCGCACCGCACGCACCCCGGAGGACGACCATGACCGCCCTGAGCGAGACCGCAACCCTCTTCGAGCGCGACGTGCGCGCCAAGCTGCGCACCCCGTGGCCCTACGTGGAGTCCCTCGCGGACCCGCTGCTGCTCCTGCTCCTGTTCGCGCCCCTGGCCGGCGCGGTGGCCGCCGTTCCCGACGGCGCGCCCGGCTCGTCGACCATGCAGTGGTTCGTGCCCGGGATGCTCGTGATCATGACGTTCAGCACGGCGGCGTTCATCGGCTCCGGCATCCAGGAGGAAAGGGCCGCCGGGTCGCTCGAGCGGCTGCTCGTGACCCCCACGCACCGGGCGGCCGTCCTCCTGGGACGGGTGCTGCGGGTGGTCGTGACGGTGCTCGTGCAGGCGGCCGTCATCGTCGCCGTCACGGCACCGATGGGGCTCCGCGTGCCCGTCGCGGGGGCGCTGATCGCCGCCGTCGAGCTCGCCGCGCTCGCCGCCGGCCTCGCGCTCCTGTCGCTGGCGGCGGGCGTCGGCCTGCGCAACGCCTACGCGTTCTGGGGCGTCGTCACGCTCATCTACACGCCGCTGATCGTCACCTCGGGCGCGCTGCTGCCCGTGCAGCTCGCCCCGGACTGGCTCTACGGCCTGTCACGGGTCAACCCGATGGCGCACACCGTCGACGCCCAGCGCGCCCTGTTCGCCGGCGACCTCGCCGACCCGAGCGTCACCCTCGCGGTGCTCGTCTCCCTCGGGATGGCCGCGCTGGGACTCGCCCTGGGCGTCCGCGCGATGGGCCGGCTGCGCGCCTGAACGGCCTCACCCGCGGGGCGACCGGCCGTCCCGCGGCCCGAAGACGCGCAGCGCGTCGGCGTCGCTCGCGGCCGACCGCAGGTACTCGTCGGCCCACTCCTGGACGTCCGGGTACGACGACCCGGCCACCAGCGACGCCACGGCGGCATCAACGTCGACGGCGGTGTGCCGCAGCTCCACCTGGCCGTCGCGCAGCAGCGCCCACGACCCGCCCGCGCGTCCGTACGGCATCCCGACGCTGCCCGGGTTCACCACCAGGCGCCGGTCCACCAGCCGCACGAACGGCATGTGCGTGTGCCCGCACAGCACGGTGGTCACGTCGTCGTCGAGACCGCCCAGCACGTCGGCCCACCGCTCGAGCGAGGAGTCGACGAGCACCACCTCCGCGTCGTCCCGCGGCGTCCCGTGGCACGCCGCCACCCGCCCGAAACCGTGCACACGCAGGTGCACAGGGTGCGGAAGGCCGGTCAGGAGCTCGACGTCGGCGGGCCGCAGCTGCGCCGCCGCCCAGAGCGTGATCGGGTCGGGCACGGGGCCCGAGCCGTCGCGGGCGTGCGCGACGAGCTCGCGGTCCGCGTTGCCGCGCACCAGCACGGCCCGATCGCCCAGCGCCCGGAGCCGGTCGAGCACCGCGACCGGCTGCGGCCCGGCGGCGTGGTCGCCCATGACGACGACGGCGTCCGCCGCGCGCACGTCGGGCTCGTCGAGCACCCCCTCCAGCACCGGCAGCACGCCGTGCACGTCCGAGAGCACCGCGACCGTGCCCAGCTCCTCCGTCGTCGCGTCCATGCCGTCACGCTCCCAGCCGGACGTGCGGCATGCACGTGGTTTCGCCCGCAGCAGCATGACGGCGCCGCGACAGCGTCGGACGCTGGTGCGACGATCGTCGGGTGCTGCTCACGGAGCTGGTCACCACCCACGCCGCCGTCGCCGCGACGCGCTCGCGGCTGCGCAAGCGGGAGCTGCTCGCGGACGCGCTGCGCGCCGCGGAGCCGGGCGACGAGGTGGAGGTCGTCGCGGCGTTCCTGTCGGGCAGGCCGCGACAGCGCCGCACGGGCCTGGGCTGGCGCACGCTGGGCAGCCTTCCCGACCCCGCGGCCGAGCCGTCCCTGACGCCCGCCGACGTCGACGACGCGCTCGGCCGCCTCGAGCGGCTCGCGGGCGCAGGGTCCCAGGCCGCCCGCCGCGCCGCCGTCGACGAGCTGTTCGGGCGCGCCACCGCCGACGAGCAGGACTTCGTGCGGCGCCTCGTGCTGGGCGAGCTGCGCCAGGGCGCCCTCGACTCGCTGCTGCTCGACGCGATCGCCGCCGCCGGCGACGTCCCGCTGCCGGTCGTGCGCCGCGCGGCGATGTTCAGCGCCCTCACCGGCCCCATCGCGCGGGCCGCGCTCGACGGCGGCGCGCCCGCGCTGGAGGCGTTCCGGCTCGAGCCCGGACGGCCGGTGCGGCCCATGCTCGCGGCGTCCGCCCCCGACGTCGCCGCCGCGCTGGGGCGGTTCGAGGGCGCGGCGGTCGCCGCCGACACCAAGCTCGACGGCATCCGCGTGCAGGTGCACCGCCGCGGCGACGACGTCGTCGTCTTCACACGTTCGCTCGACGACGTCACCGAACGGCTGCCCGAGGTCGTCGCCGTCGCCCGGTCCCTCGACGTGCGGACGGTGGTGCTCGACGGCGAGGCCATCGCCCTGGACGACGCCGGCCGCCCGCGCCCCTTCCAGGAGACGGCAGCCCGCACCGGCAGCCACGACGCCGAGGCCGGCAGCGCCGCCGTACCGCTCAGCGTGCGGTTCTTCGACGTGCTGCACCACGACGGCACCGACCTCATCGACGCGCCCGCGGCCGAGCGGCTCGAGGTGCTCGACCGCGTGCTGCCGCCCGAGGTCGTCGTGCCGCGGCTGGTCTCCGCCGACGCCGGGGAGGTGGAGCGGTTCTTCGCCGACACGGTCGCCGCCGGGCAGGAGGGCCTGGTGCTCAAGGCGCTGGACGCGCCCTACGCCGCCGGCCGCCGCGGCGCCGGCTGGGTCAAGGTCAAGCCCCGTCACACGCTCGACCTCGTGGTGCTCGCCGTCGAGTGGGGGTCGGGTCGCCGCCAGGGCCGGCTGTCCAACATCCACCTCGGCGCGCGCGACCCCGACACCGGCGGCTTCGTCATGCTCGGCAAGACGTTCAAGGGCATGACCGACCAGATGCTCGCCTGGCAGACCGAGCGGTTCACCGAGCTGGCGACGACGCCCGCCGACGGGTCGTCGTACGTCGTGCAGGTGCGCCCCGAGCAGGTGGTCGAGATCGCGTTCGACGGCGTGCAGCGCTCCACCCGCTACCCCGGGGGCATGGCCCTCCGGTTCGCGCGCGTCGTGCGCTACCGGGACGACAAGACCGCCGCCGAGGCGGACACGGTGGACACCGTGCGCGCCCTGGCGGCGGTCTCGGGGAGCAGTGCGGGCTGAGCCCGCGGCGCCGTCCGGGTCGTCAGCTCGTGCGGCGCTGGCGCGTCCAGATCAGCGCGCCGACGCCCGCGCCCACCAGCGCGACGGCGGCCATCACGATGCCGAGCACCTGCGCCCCCGTGACCGGGAGCGACTCCGGCGCGGCCGCCGCCTCGACGTCCGCGCTCACGCGGCCCGACGCCCCGCCCAGGGCCGGCGAGCTCGCCTCGACGACGTCGGACTCGTCGTCCACGTAGTCCGCGCCGCCCAGGCCCGGGGTCGAGCCGTCGGTCGGCGCCGTGGGGAGGGGCGTCTCCGACGGCGTCTCCTCGTCCGTCGGCGGGGTGGTGGTCTTGGTCGGCGTCGGCGGAACGGTGGTCTCCGCAGGCGTCGGCGGGGTGGTGGTCTCGGTCGGCGTCGGGCTGGCGCTCGGGCTCGGGCTCGTCGAAGGCTTCGGCTCCAGCGGGGTCGACTCGGTCGTGAACGCCACCGCGTAGTGACTGATGTCCTTGGGGTCGCCAGGCATCGCGTAGGTGAAGGTCACGGTGGACTTCGGGTCGTCGAGCACGACGATCCGCGGCCCGAAACCGTTGTTCTCCGAGCCCGACTTGACGCAGTACGCCCAGATCACCTGTCCCTCGGGTGCCGTCCGGCTGACCGTCGTCGTTCCTTCTCCGACCTCGACCTTCGCCTGCGCTTCGTCGGAGCCCATGGCGGGGCAGCCCTTGCCGTCCCATTCGTAGACGGTGCCGGCGACACCGAAGTCCCCCTCGAGGATCTTCAGCCCGGAGACGTCTCCGTCCCAGGTCTCCTCCGTCGCGACGGCGGGCCCCGCCGCGGCGAGGGAGGCGAGCAGAAGGAGCGAGGCTCCGAGGACGGCGGGTGTGCGCACGAGCACTCCAAAAGGGCAGGCGGGATCGACCGCATCAGCAGAGGGTGCGGCCTCCGGCCGCGCCGGAATGCTAGCGAGTCGGACGTTCCGGCGGAAGGGTGAAATTTCCGGACGGCTCGGGCGAACCCGTCCGGAGCCCGCGGGAGCGCGACACCGACAACGACACGCCCCGAACCCAGGAGGGTTCCCACCCCTCTGCCGCGCCCCTACGGCCGCTAGCGTCGACGGTCGGCGGCGTCGTGCGAGGCCCGCACGGCGTGTCCGCGTCCACCCCCCGCCGCGAAGGGAACCCTCGTGACCACGATCGCCACGCCCGCCGTCCTGCTCGCCGACAGGGTGCTGCCGCGCAGCCTCGCCACCGACGTCGGGCTCGTGATCGGGGGCGCCGCGCTCACGGCGCTCCTCGCCCAGGTCACCGTTCCGTTGCCGCTGGTCCCGATCACGGGGCAGACGGTGGCGGTGCTGCTCGTCGGCGCGACGCTCGGCGCCGGTCGGGGCGCCGCGTCGATGGGCCTGTACGCCCTGCTCGGCATGGTCGGCCTGCCCGTCTTCTCCGACGGCAGCGGCGGGATGTCGGTGGTGCTGGGCGCCACCGGCGGCTACATCGTCGGCTTCGTCCTGGCCGCCGCGCTCGTGGGCAGGCTCGCCGAGCGGCGCTGGGAGCGCACGTTCCTCAAGGGCATGGTGACGTTCCTCGCCGGCACCGGCGTGACGTTCCTCGTCGGGCTGCCGTGGCTCGCCGCCGTGGCCGGGCTCGACCTGCAGGCCACGCTCGCGAACGGCCTCTACCCGTTCGTGCTGCCCGGCGTCGTCAAGGCCGCCGTCGTCGCCGGCCTGCTGCCCGCGGCCTGGAAGGGCGCAGAGCGGCTCGCCGCACGACGCGAGCGCTGACGGGGTCCTCACCGGCCTGCGCAGCGGCCGAGCAGCTCAGCGGCCGCCTCGGCGCCCGCCCTTGCGCGGCCCGCCGCCGCGCGAGCCCCCGCCGCGGGAGCCGCCGCCCCTCGGCCCGCCACCCCGACGTGCGGTGCCACGCTGACCGGGGCCGCGCCCCTGGCCGGAGGCACCGCCGGCGCCGCGCTGGCCGGTCCCCTTCGCCGGCTTCCCGGCCTCCACCGGCTTCGTGTCCGACCGCCCGGCCCCGCCCCGGCCTCGGGAGCTGTTCGCCGTGCGGCCGCGCACGATGCCGATCATCTCCTCGACCAGGCCGCGGACGTCGTCGGGCAGTCCGTCCACAAGCCACGCGAGGCCCACGGGCGCGCCGGGCCCGTCGTCGAGCACCCGGTAGGTGACGTCCTTGCGGTGGTGCAGCCGCGCCAGGGACATGGGCAGGATCGTGACCCCGACGCCGGTCGCGACCAGAGCGACCGCGTCGGCGGCCGTGTCGGGCCGGAGGTCTGTGTCAGGGTCCGGGGACGTCGGCGCCAGGCCGGGCACCGGCCCACCGTCGGCGAAGAGCACGTCGTCCTTGGCCAGCCACACCACGTCGTCCGCCACGTCGTCGGCGGTGACGACCTCGTCCTCGGTGGTCGCCGCGAGCAGGTGGTCGCGCGAGACGGCCACCACGGGCAGCTCGGTGTAGAGCGGGATGGCGTGCAGCAGGTCGCCGTCGACCGGGAGGCGCAGGATCGCCGCGTCCACCCGGCGCCCGGCGAGCGCGTCGGGCGCGTCGGCGGCGTCGACCTGGACCAGGTCGAGCCGGACGTCGGGGAGCCGCTCGCGCCACGTGCGCGCCCAGCGGCCCGGCGTCGCGCCCGGCACGTACCCGAGGCGGAAGGTGGGGCGTCCGTCGTCGGGCGCATCCTCGGTCACGTCGACGATCGCGTCGTCGAAGGCGTCGTCGAGGTCCTCGCCCGGCTGGTCGGTCACGGCACCAGGCTACGTGGGCGTGCCGCGCCGTCCGCCGCGACTACCCTGGTGCCCATGGCCGGAACCCCCTTCTCCCAGCAGGTCCTCAAGCCGACGAACGCGGCGAAGAAGCTCGGGGTGTACCTGCCCGCGACCCCGCCCGAGTTCCAGGAGCACGGCATCACGCGCGCCGAGCTCGAGGAGCTCGAGAAGAATCCGCCGCAGTGGCTCGACGAGCTGCGCCGCCACGGGCCGCACCCGCGTCCGGTGGTCGCGGGTCGTCTCGGCATCTCCATCGCCGGCCTCGCGCGCGGCGGCGTCACCGAGCCGCTCACCACCGAGCAGATCGACGAGCTGCGCGACGACCCGCCCGCATGGCTCCTCGCCGAGCGCGAGACCGCCGCCAAGGTGCGCGAGGAGGAGGACCGGGTCAAGGCCAAGGCGGCCGAGCAGGCCGAGCGCCAGGCCCGCCGCGCGCGCTGACGGGCCCGGCGCCCTCGTGACGGCGGGGCCTACTGCCCCATGACGTACTTGACCGTCGGGCCGGCGGTCCAGCCGCCGTCGACGGCGAGCTCCGCGCCCGTCATGTACGACGCGGCGTCAGAGAGCAGGAACACCACGGCCGCCGCGATCTCCGGCGCCTCGCCGACCCGCCCCATGGGCGTGTTGGGGTAGTTCCCGTCGCCGCGCTGGATGCCGACCTCGGCCGTCATCGGCGTGTACGTCATGCCCGGGTGCACCGAGTTGACGCGGATCTTCTCGGTGCCGAGCTCGACCGCCGCGACCTTCGTCAGGCCGCGCACGCCCCACTTCGACGCGCCGTACCCGGCGGTGAGCGCCAGACCCATGAGGCCGGCCGCCGACGAGATGTTGACGATCGACCCCCGTCCGCGCTCGCGCATCGCGGGGACCACGGCCTGCATGCCGAGGAACACCCCGGTCAGGTTGATCTCGAGCACGCGGCGGAAGTGGTCCACGGGCTCGTCCATGATCGGCGCTCCCGTGGAGACGCCCGCGTTGTTGACCAGCCCGTCCACGCCGCCGAACCGCTCGGTGGCCGCCCGCACGACCTCGGCCCATCCCTCGGCCGACGTGACGTCGTGGCGCACGAACATCGCCTTCTCGCCCAGCTCCGCGGCGGTCGCGCGACCCTCCTCCTCGAGCACGTCGGTGACGACGGCGTTCCCGCCGGCGCCGACGACCTGACGCGCCGCCTCGGCCCCGAGGCCGCGCGCGCCGCCCGTGATGACGACCGTCCGCCCGTCCAGCTGTCCCATGATTCCTCCTCGGACGGCCCGCGCTCGACGGGCCCGTCGGTGGGTCGCGGCACCCGGCGGGCGCCGTCGCATGTCCCTTGCGCGTCACGTTACGCCGATATGGCACGTCGTGCCACCATGTCACGCGGCGCCTACGCTGAGGGCATGACGGACTCGCTCACGCAGCGCCGCAAGGCCGCCACGCGCACGGAGATCGCCCGGACGGCGGCACACCTCTTCGCCGAGCGCGGGCCCGGCGCGGTGACGGCCGAGGAGATCGCCGCGGGCTCGGGGGTCTCGCTGCGCACCTTCTACCGGTACTTCCGCACCAAGGAGGACGCCGTCGAGCCGATGATGGCCGCGGGGGCCGAGCGCTGGCTGACGCTCCTCGCCGAGACGCCCGCCGACGTGCCGCTCGCGGAGGCCCTCACCTCCGCGGCCGTGGACTCGCTCACGCCGCCGGACCCGACCATCGCCGAGAACATGACCTGGACCCGCGGCCTGCTGCGCGCGGCCGACGACGACGCCGCGCTGCGCGCGATCTGGCACCGGCTCGTCCTCGACTTCGAGCACCGGCTCGTGCCCGTGCTGCGGACCCGGCTCGGCTCGCCCGACCCCGACGACCTGACCGTCCGCCTCTGGGCCGCCGCGGCGTCGACGGCGAGCCGCGTGGCGGTCGAGGCCTGGGCGGCCGGCCCGACCGACGCGACGGAGGGCCCCGGCTCGCCGTCGGACCTGGTCGTCGGCACGATGGCGCGGCTCACCGCGGGGCTGGCCGAGCCCTCCTGAGCCGGCTCAGGCGCCGGACGCGGCCCGGTCCGTGTGACCGAGCGACAGGTCGGGCGCCACGGCGTCGCGGACGGCGCGCTTGAGCGGCGGGATCTCCGGGAAGCCGCCCTCGGCGGCGCGGTCCCACAGCAGCACCCTGGGGCGCCCGTCGCCCGGGTCGAGCTCCACCCGGAAGACGCCGCCCGTGCCCGGCACCAGCGCGACCTCGCCGAGCCGGGTGCGGAACGTCTGGAGCAGCTCCTGCGCCACCCACGCCGCGCGCATCAACCACCGGCACTGCGTGCAGTAGGTGATCGACACGCGCGCGGACGACGTCGGCTCCGGCACGGCGGGCGCTTCGCTCATGGCGCCAGGGTAGGGCGCGGAGGACAGCACGGTCGGGCGCATCCGGCCGGGTCGGGGAGACTGGTCACGTGCCCCACGCCTCCGAGCCCGACTCCCCCGCTTCCGCCGCACCCCTCGACCCGACCGCACGACTGGCCGACCTCCTCGCCGCGCTCGTCCCGTGGCCGGAGGACGGCTCGCGCCCGGACGGCCCGGTCGCCGTCGACGCCACCGACCGGCTGCTGCTCGACGAGGCCGCTCCTCTGCTCGCCGACGCCGGCCCGGGCGACGTCGTCGTCATCGGCGACCGCTTCGGCGCGCTCACCCTCGGCGCGCTGACGCTCGGCCCGTCCGAGGTGCGCACGTCCACCGACACCGCCACCGCGGAGGCCGCGCTCCAGCACCACGTCCGGGAGCCGCTCATGGCCGCGGTCCGGGGCGATCGGCGCGAGGTCGGCGTCAAGGACTTCGAGCACCTGGAGCCCGGGCTGCTCGACGGCGCCCGGCTCGTGCTGCTGCAGCTCCCGCCGTCGCTCGCCGAGCTCACCGAGATCGCGGAGGCGATCGCCCGCCACGCCGCGGACGACGTCGTCGTGCTGGCCGGTGGGCGGGTCAAGCACATGACGCGCGCGATGAACGACGTCCTGGCGTCGTCGTTCGGCGACGTGCGCGCCACGCTGGCTCGGCAGAAGTCGCGCGTGCTGGTCGCGACGGGCGTCCGGCCGGAGGCGCGCGACGCCGCTCCGACCCTCCCCGCTCGCGCCGTCCTGCGCGACGCGGAGCTGCTGACCGCCGCGACGCCGGCCGGAGGAACGGCGCCCGAGCATGTCGACGTCGTCGCGCACGGCGGCGTGTTCGCGGGGACCTCGCTCGACCTCGGCACCCGCTTCCTGCTCACGACCGCGGACCGGTGGCCCGCCGCCGACCGCGTGCGCGACGCCGTCGACCTGGGCAGCGGCAGCGGCCTGCTCGCCACCGTCCTCGCGCTCCGGTATCCCGACGCGCGGGTGGTCGGGACGGACCGCTCCGCCGCGGCCGTCGCGTCGACCCGGGCGACGGCGGCGGCCAACGGCATCGGCGCCCGCGTCGTCGCGCTGCGCGGGGACGCGGGCGAGGACCTGGAGCCGGCGAGCGTCGACCTGATCCTGCTCAACCCGCCGTTCCACGACCGCGCCGCCGTGCGCACCGACGCCGCCCACCGGATGTTCCGCGCGGCCGGGCGCGCGCTGCGCCAGGGCGGCGAGCTGTGGTGCGTCTTCAACACGGCGCTGCACTACCGGCAGGCCCTGACCCGCGCCGTCGGCCCGACCGTGCACATCGCGCAGAACCCCAAGTTCACGGTCACGAGGTCCCGCCGCCGCTGAAGCACGACGAGGTGGCTCAGAAAGCCGCGAGGTAGCTCCCCGGGTCCAGGCCCGTACGACCTGACCGCTGGGAAACTACCTCGCGACTTTCTGGACTACTCGCCGAAGGCTCAGCGCACGCCGACGACGTCGACGACGAAGACGAGCGTGGCGCCACCGGGGATGCCGGCCTGCGGCACGCCGCGCTGGCCGTAGCCGTGCTCGGACGGGATGGACAGCAGCACGCGGTCGCCCACGTTGCGGCCGACCAGGCCCTTGTCCCAGCCGCCGATGACGGCGCCGACGCCGATCGGGAAGTCGATGGTCTGGCCGCGGTCGTACGAGTTGTCGAACACGCCGCCGCCCCAGGTCTGGCCCAGGTAGTTGACGACGATGGTGCGGCCGGCGTCGACCACCGGGCCGGTGCCCTCCTCGAGGACCTGCACCTGCAGGCCGGCGGGGGCGTCACCCTCGGGGAACGTGATCTGGGGCTTGTCGCCGAAGCCGCCGGTGGCGGTGGGGAGCGTGGTCACAGGGGTACCTCGTCTTCGTCGTCGTCCGGAAGGTCCGCCGGGCTCCAGCCCGCGCGGAGATGCGCCGTCCAGCCTACGCGGCGGACGGGATCGGGCACCCGGCGACGTCGCGCAGCGCCGACAGCGCCGCCCGCACGGGCGGGGTGTCGGCGGCGGCGTCGCGGACGACGGCATGGATGGACCGCGTGGGCGTGGGCCGCACGGTCGGCACCGCGACGGTCTCCGGCGGCAGGTGCGCCGCGCCGAGCACGGGCAGCACCGTGATGCCGATGCCCGCGCCCACGAACGCGAGCGCCGTCGGGTAGTCGTGCGCCTCGACGGCGAACGTCGGGCTGAACCCGGCAGCGCGGCAGGCCTCCAGGAGGTTGCGGCGGCACCAGCCGCGGGCGAAGTCGTTGTCGATCCATCGGTCGCCGGCCAGCTCGGCGAGCTCGATCTCGTCGCGCCCGGCGAGCGGGTGGTCGTGCGGCACGACGGCGACGTACGGGTCGTCGAGCAGGTGGTGGGAGGTGAACCGCGGCGCGGACGGGGTGTCGCCCCACTCGGCGACGACGAGCTGCAGGTCCGGCCGCCGCGCCGCGTCCGTCGCGACGTCCTCGCGCAGCTCGAGCTCCAGGCGCACGCCCGGGTACTCGGTGGTGAGCGTGCGCACCACCGACGGCAGCCACGCCGCCCCGACGGACGCGAAGTAGGCGATCGACAGCGTGCCGGTGCGGCCGGCCCGCAGGTCGGCCACGAACGTCTCGGCCTCGCCGAGCCGGGCCAGCACGACGTCCGCCTCGGCGGCGAGCGCCAGCCCCGCCGCCGTCGGCCGGACGCCCCGGCCGTGCCGGTCGAGCAGCCGCAGCCCGGTCTCGCGCTGCAGGGCGGCGACGTGCTGGCTCACGGCGGATGGCGTGTACCCGAGGTTGGCGGCCGCGGCGGCGACGGAGCCGCTGGCGACGACGGACCGGAAGACGCGGAGGCGGTGGACGTCGAGCATGGTCGCGACGATACAGCGCCACTGAAGCATTCGGTAGATATCTGAACTGGTGCTCACGGGACAGGTCGGCGACGATCGACCCATGGCCGAGACCACCGCGCGCACCGCGCCGCCCGCACCGACCGCGGACCCGAGGAGCCCCTCCCGACGCGCCGGCGCCCTCACGGCGGCCGCCATGGCCGTCACCGTCGTGCTGTGGGCATCCGCGTTCGTCGGGGTCCGCGCCGTCGGGCACGACCTCGACGCCGGTGCGCTCACCCTCGGCCGGGTCGCCGTCGGCTCCGCGGCGCTGACGGCGATCCTGCTCGTCGCCCGCGCCCGCCGTCGCACCCCCGTGCGGCTCCCCCGCGGCCGGGTCCTGCTGCTCGTCCTCGCCTGGGGCGTGGCCTGGTTCGGCGCGTACAACCTCACCCTCAACGCCGCGGAGCAGCACCTCGACGCCGGCACCACCGCGCTGCTGGTCAACATCGCGCCGATGCTGGTGGCCGTCCTCGCCGGGATCCTGCTGCGCGAGGGCTTCCCGCGCCGCCTGCTCGCGGGTATCGCCGTCGCGTTCACGGGCGTCGTCGTCATCGCGGTCGCCACGACGACGGGCCGGTTCGACGTCGTCGGCGTGGCGCTCGGCCTCGCCTCCGCCGTGCTCTACGCCGGCGCTGCCACCCTGCAGAAGCGCCTGCTCCCCCATGCCGACGCGCTCACCATGACCTGGCTCGGCTGCCTCGCGGGCACCGTCGCGGCTCTGCCGTTCCTGCCCGCGCTCGTGGCGCAGGCGTCCGCCGCGCCGTCGTCGTCCCTGCTCGGCGTCGTCTACCTGGGGGTGTTCCCGACCGCGATCGCCTTCACCACCTGGGGGTACGCCCTGGCGCGCGTGAGCGCCGGTCGTGCGGCGGCGTCGACGTACGCCGTCCCGCCGCTCGTCGTGCTGATGTCCTGGGCGCTGCTCGACGAGGTGCCCGCCCCCGTCGTCCTGCTCGGCGGCGTGCTGGCCCTGGCCGGCGTCGCCGTCGCGACCCTCCCCCGCCGACCTGTCAGGGCCAGGACCACGCCATCATGAGCGTGGCCCTGACAACTCTGCGGACCAGCGACTTGTCAGGGCCACGACCGTCAGAACCTGCGCATGGCCCTGACAGGTCGCGGGTCAGAGGGCCGCGGCCTTCGCCTCCAGCACGCCGCGCTCGCGGGCGTTGCCGCACAGGCGGGCCGCGAGCTCGAGCTCCGCGCGCGCCTCGTCGTTCCGCCCGAGGCGGGCGAGCAGCTCGCCGCGCACGGACGGCAGCAGGTACGACCCGGACAGCACCTCGCGCGCGACGAGGTCGTCGACGACGGCGAGGCCGGCGGCCGGGCCGGACGCCATCGCCACCGCGACCGCCCCGTTGAGCTCGACGACGGGCGACGGCGCCACGCGGTGCAGGGCCTCGTAGAGCACCACGATCCGGTCCCAGTCGGTCTCGGGCACCGACCGCGCGACGTCGTGCTGCTCCGCGATGGCGGCCTGCAGCCCGTACGGCCCGAGCCCGCGCCCGACGGCGACGGCCCGGGCGAGCGCGTCCCGCCCGCGCCGGATCGCGGACCGGTCCCAGCGGCGCCGGTCCTGGTCCTCCAGCAGCACGGGCTCGCCGTCCGGCCCGGTGCGCGCGGGGAACCGCGCGGCGGTGAGCTCGAGCAGGGCGAGCAGCCCGAACGTCTCCGGCTCGGGCGCGAGCCGTGTGAGCACGCGGGCGAGGCGGACGGCCTCGTACGCGAGGTCAGGGCGCATCCAGTCGTCGCCGCCCGACGCCGTCGACCCCTCCGAGAAGATGAGGTAGACGACGTTGAGCACGGAGCCGAGCCGCTCCGCGCGGTCCTCGGCGGCCGGCACCTCGAACGGCACCCGGGCGGCCGTCAGCGTCTTCTTCGCCCGGGTGATGCGCGCCTGCACGGTGGGCACGGGCACGAGGAAGGCGCGCGCGATCTCCTCGCTGCTCAGGCCGGCCACCACGCGCAGGGTCAGCGCGACCCGGGCCTCCTTGGACAGCACCGGGTGGCACGCGACGAACAGCAGCGCGAGCCGGTCGTCCTCGATCTTGTCCGGGTCCCACAGCAGGTCGTCGGCCGGCTCGGGGACGGATCCCGGGCCGCCGGTGACCGCGCCGCCCTCGCCGAGGTCGCGCGCCAGCGCCGCGTACCGGTCGTCCCGCCCGGACCGGCGCCGGAACGCGTCGATCGCGCGACGCCGCCCGGTCGCGAGCAGCCACGCCACCGGGTCCCGGGGGACGCCGTCGCGCGGCCAGGCGACCAGCGCCTCCGCCAGCGCCTCCGACGCGACGTCCTCCGCGAGCGCGAAGTCGTTCGTGTACCGGGCGAGCGCGCCGACGATGCGGCTGGACTCGATGCGCCACACCGCCTCGACGACGCGCCGGGAGGCCGCGCCGTCGTCGGCGCGGCCCCCGTCGGGCACGTCAGGGGTCACGCCTGCTGGGCCCGCTGGGCCTGCTCCTCGCGCCATCCCTGCTCCTTCTGCACCCACTCGTTGTCCTGCGGGAAGTCCTCCGGGCCGGTCACGCGGCGCACCTCGAGCTTGGTCCCGGGCCCGGACAGCGGCGCCCGCTTGGCCCACTCGATCGCCTCCTCCTTGGTGGCGACGTCGACGATCCAGAAGCCGTTGAACAGCTCCTTGGTCTCGCCGTAGGGGCCGTCGGTGACGACGGGCGTGTCGGTGGAGAAGTCGACGACGGCGCCCTCGGACGCGTCGGACAGCCCCTCGCCCGCGGCGAGCACGCCCGCGTTCATCATCGACTCGTTGTAGCGGCCCATCGCGGCGATCACCTCGGTGAAGTCCAGCTGCTCGTACTGAGCCTGGCCCTCGTCGGTCCCGCGCATGATCAGCATGTACTTGGCCATCGGTCTGCTCCCTGTCGTGATCGCGATCACCCTCGTGGTGACCTTCTCACCCCCAGGTCGAACGGGGAACCGCGGGATCGACATCGCCCCGGAAGTTTTTTCGAGGAACCTCTTGCCACCTCTGGCTAACGGTATTAGCTTGATGGCTATGGACATGACCACGACACCGGAGCTCCGGTACCTCGCCCGCCCCGAGGGGCGGCTCGCCTACACCGACGCGGGCAGCGGCCCGCTCGTCGTCGCCGTCCCCGGGATGGGCGACCTGCGCTCCACCTACGACGACGTCGTCCCCGCGCTCGTCGCCGCCGGCCACCGGGTCGTCGTCGCGGACCTGCGCGGCCACGGCGACTCCGACACCACCTTCATCACCCACGGCGACGTGGCCACCGGCACCGACCTGGTCGCCCTCGTCGAGCATCTCGACGCCGGCCCCGCCGTGCTGGTCGGCAGCTCCATGGGCGGGTCCGCCGCCGTGTGGGCCGCCGCCGAGCGCCCCGACCTCGTGCGCGGGCTGGTGCTGCTCGCCCCGCACCTTCGCGAGACCGCCTCCCCCGCCCAGGCGCGGACCTCCCGCCTGCTGTACCGCGCGCTGTTCGCCCGCCCGTGGGGCGCGGCGGCGTGGGCGTCGCTCTACACCTCGATGTTCGCCAAGGGGCGCAAGGGCCCCCGGCACGCGGAGCACGTCGCGCGGATCCGGCGCAGCATGGCCGACCCGGCGCACCTGCGCTCCTTCCGCGACCTCGCGGTCGCCCTCGACCACTCCGTCATCGAACCGCTCGTCGCGGGGGTGCAGGCGCCGTCGCTCGTCGTCGTCGGCGAGCTCGACCCCGACTACCAGGACGCCGGCGCCGAGCTCGCCCGGATGCGGGAGGCGCTCGGCGGCCAGGAGCTGCTGGTGCCCGGCGTCGGCCACTACCCGCAGCACCAGGCGCCGGACGTCGTCACCCCCGCCGTCCTCGACTTCCTCGCCGCACTCCCCGCCGATCACCCTGCCTCCCAGGAGAACGGCGCCGACGAGCGGGGCGCCCGTGCCTAGGGCGGGCCTGTCGCGGGACGCCGTCGTGCGGATCGCCCTCGAGCAGGTCGACGCGGGCGGGCCCACCGGACTCGCCGACCTCACCCTCGCGAAGGTCGCCGCGTCCGCCGGGGTCGCCACCCCGAGCCTCTACAAGCACGTGGGCTCGCTCGCGGCGCTGCGCCGGGAGGTCGCGCTGGTCGCGCTCGACGAGCTCACGACGGCGAGCGCCGCGGCGGCCGTCGGCCGGGCGGGCCCCGACGCACTGCGCGCCCTCGCCCACGCGTGGCGCGACTACGCCCGCGCGCACCCCGGCCGGTACGCCGCCGTCCAGCTCGCCCCCGACCCCGATGCCCCCGAGG
This sequence comes from Isoptericola variabilis, assembly GCF_050311655.1. Classification (GTDB taxonomy): domain Bacteria; phylum Actinomycetota; class Actinomycetes; order Actinomycetales; family Cellulomonadaceae; genus Isoptericola; species Isoptericola variabilis. The sequence goes on along the minus strand of NZ_JBNOZM010000005.1, from coordinate 217,422 downwards.
ACGGCGAGCACCGCGCCGCCGGGGCCCGGGTGGTCGCGCTCGTCGGCGCGGTGCTCCACGGATTCGGCCTCCCCGACGACCGCACGATCGACGCCGTCCGCGTGGTGCGCGCCGGCGTGCACGGCTTCGTCGTCCTCGAGCTGGGCGGCGGGTTCCGCCTGCCCGAGGACCTCGACCGCAGCTTCGACGCCCTGGTCGACATGCTCGTCGCCGGCGTCACCGCCCTCGCCGACGCGCCGTCGTCGTCCACACCTCAGGAGCAGCCATGATGACCCGCCCCACGCCCGACACCCGTGCCTCCGCCCCCGCCCGAGGCACGGTCGCCCTGACCGCGACCGGCGCCGTCTCCGCCGCCGTGCTCCTGCTGCTCTTCCCCGTGCTCCGACCGTGGCCCGACGAGTCCGTGCCGAGCCTCGCGCTGGCCGAGGCGTTCGCCTCCGACCGGTGGGTGCTGGCGCACCTGTGCGGCATCGCGGGGCTCGGCCTGCTGGCGCCGACGTTCCTCGGCCTGCGGGCGCTGCTGCGCGGCGGCGCGGCCCCGGGCGCCGCCGCCCCGGGCGGCCGCGCCGCCACCGCGGCCGTCGTGACCGCCTGGGTCGGGGCCGCGCTCTGCGCCCTCTACTTCGGCGCCGAGATCTTCGGCATCCGGACGATCGCGCAGGCCGCGCTGCGCGCGCAGGACCCGGCGCTGCTCTCCGACGTCGACGTGCTTCGCGAGCAGCCGGCCGCCATGACCCTCTTCGGCCTGGGCCTCGCGCTGGTCGCCGCGGCGGGCCTGCTGGCGGCGGTCGCGCTGTGGCGTGCCGGCCGACCGCGCTGGGTCGGCGTCCCGCTGGCGGTCGGCCTGCTGCTCTACCTGCCGCAGTTCTTCGGCACCCCGGCGGTCCGCGTCGGCCACGGCGTCCTGGTCGCCGCCGGCCTGCTGCTGGTCGCGTGGGCGGTATGGCGCGCGCCCGTCCCGGACACGACGACGGCCGGCCACCCCGCGGGGTGACCGGCCGTCGGGCCGTGCGTGCCGGTGACGCGCCGGAGCGTCAGTCGCCGCTCTGGAAGATCGCCAGCAGGCGCAGGAACTCCAGGTACAGCCACACCAGGGTGACGATCAGCCCGAAGGCCGCCGTCCAGGCGAACTGCGCCGGGACACCCTGCTCCACGCCGCGCTTGATCGAGTCGAAGTCGACGATGAGCGACGCGGCGGCCAGGCCGACCGCGACGAGGCCGACGATGATGCCGAGCGCGCCGCCCCGCATGCCCCAGCCCTCGAGCACGCCCGTCCAGGTCAGGACGACGTTGACGAGCGAGAAGACGAGGTAGCCCACCATGGCGATGAGCAGCCAGCGCGTGAACTTCGGCGTGACGCGCACCTTGCCGGACTTGAACAGGAACAGCGCGGCGGCGAACGTCGCCAGCGTCGCCACGACGGCCTGCAGCACGATCCCGGAGAGCGGGACGCCGGAGCTGCCGACGGCGATCGACGCGAACGCGATCGAGATGCCGCCGAGGAACACGCCCTCGGCCACCGTGTACGCGATGATCAGCGCGGGGCTGGGCTTCTTCTTGAAGGCGTTCACCAGGCCCAGCACCAGGCCGGCGATCATGCCGATCGGCCACAGGTTCGGTGCGAAGTTCCACGTCGCGGCCGCCACCACGACCAGCAGCGCGAGCAGGCCGCCGGTCTTGATGATGACGTCGTCGTAGGTGAGGCGCTTGGTGTCGGCCGTGGTGGCGGACGGCGCCTGGTACATGGCGTCGAGGCTCGCGGCGTCGGCGGTCTGGGCACCGGCGGTGCCCGCGCCGTAGGCGACCTGCCCGTACTGCGGCTGGGCCGTGGCGGTGCCGCCGCGGCGCGCCCCGGTACGGCGCGGCTCGCCGAAGACGTCGCTGCTCGAGAAGACGGGGTTGGTCATGTACTCCTCCTGGTCGCGGCTTCCGGGTGCGCGACGACGGGTCGTCGCGCGCGCAGTGCCGGGTCGCTGGCCGTGCGTTCCATCGTAGTGAACGCGCGATGTTCCTCAGACGTTCCCCGGTCGGCGACTCTTTCCGAGGACGCCGCGCGCGGCCTCCGCCGTCGTCCCGTCGACGGCGAACACGCCGGTCCCGGTCACGGGGTGCGGCTGCCCGTCGTCGCCGCCGAAGACGCCGCCCGCCTCGGTGACGATGAGGGACAGCGGCGCGTAGTCCCACACCCGGCCGCCCACCTGCACCGCAAGGTCGAGCTCGCCGGCCGCGACCAGCAGGGCGCCGTGCGCGCGCCAGTCGGCCACCTCGATGGCGGCGACGAGCCGGTCGACCTCGCCCCGGTACCGCTCGGGCAGCATGGCCACCGGGGGCAGCACGGCCGTCCGGGCGGACCGGAGCGACCCCGGCGGCGGCCCGACGCGCAGCCGCCGCGCGCCGGTCACGCGCCCCTCGTCGACGTCGGCGACCCACGCCCCGCGCCCGCGGGCGGCGTACCAGACCTGCCCCTGCGCGGGCACGATCGCGACGCCGACGGTCACCTCGCCGTCCTCCTCGAGCGCGACGAGGGTCTGCCACCGGTCGTCGCCCTCGACGAACACGAGCGTCCCGTCGATGCCGTCGAGGACCCATCGCCTGAGCCCCGCGCCGAGCTCGCCGGTCTCCTCGCCGAGGAACGCGTCGTCGGGCCGAGCGGCGCGCAGCACCTCGCGCACCCGTTCCTCGACCGCGAGGTCGGCCTCCGTCACCACCGAGCCGTCGAGCTTGTGGTCGCGCGCGAGCCCCTGCACGCGCGCGAAGTACCGCAGCCCCAGGTCGGCGCCGGCGAGCGCTGCCGCCAGGGCGAGGTCGAGGTCACCGGGCCGGTCACGAGCATCCATGGCCGCAGCATGCCCCGTCGACGGAGATCACCCGGTCCCTGCCCATGACGCGACGATGACCAGCACGTAGGCTCGGGAAGGACCTGTGCACCCGTGACGACGGCATGACGACGGCACCCGCGATGACACCTCCAGGGGCGACATGATCGAGGCACACGGCCTGACCAAGCGCTACGGACCCAAGCTCGCGGTGGACGACGTGACGTTCACCGTGCGGCCCGGCACGGTCACGGGCTTCCTCGGCCCGAACGGCGCCGGCAAGTCCACCACGATGCGGATGATCATGGGCCTCGACCGCCCGTCGGCGGGCCGGGTCACGGTGAACGGCAGCCCGTACGCGCAGCACGCCCGGCCGCTGGCCGAGGTGGGCGCGCTGCTGGAGGCCAAGGCCGTGCACCCCGGGCGGACGGCGCGCCAGCACCTGCAGGCGCTCGCCGCGACCCACGGGATCGCGCCGGCACGGGTGGACGAGGTGGTCGAGCTCACCGGCCTGACGGCGGTGGCCCGCAAGCGGGTGGGCGGCTTCTCCCTCGGCATGGGCCAGCGGCTCGGCATCGCGGTCGCGCTGCTGGGCGACCCGCGCACCCTCATCCTCGACGAGCCGGTCAACGGCCTCGACCCCGAGGGCGTGCTGTGGGTGCGCAACCTCGCCCGCTTCCTGGCGAGCGAGGGCCGCACGGTGTTCCTGTCCAGCCACCTCATGAGCGAGGTCGCGCTCACCGCCGACCACGTGATCGTCATCGGGCGCGGGCGGATCCTCGCGGACATGCCGGTGCAGCAGCTCGTGGACGGCGCCTCCCGGCACATGGTGCGGGTGCGCTCGCCGCAGGCCACGGACCTCGCCGACGCGCTGCGGCGCGAGGGCGGCGACGTCGCCCCGGCCGACGACGGCGCCCTCGAGGTCACGGGCGTCGAGGCGGCCCGGGTGGGCGAGCTCGCCGCCGCGGGCGGCGTCGTCCTGCACGAGCTGACCCCCGTGTCCTCCACCCTCGAGGAGGCCTACCTCGAGCTCACCGCCGACGCGGTCGAGTACCAGACCGAGTCCCTCGACGCCCCCGCGACGGACGGAGCGCCCCGATGACCGCCACCGCACCCGCCCGGGAGGCCGCACCCGCCGTCGTCGTGCACCGCGTGACGTTCGGCCGGGTGCTGCGCGGCGAGTGGATCAAGTTCCGCACCCTGCGCTCCACGGTGTGGACCGTGGTGATCACGGCCGTCGTCATGGTGGGGCTGGCGCTCATGATGGCCGCGATCATGCGCGTGGCCGCCGACACCCCGGAGATGTCCGAGGGCATGTCGCAGGACCCCGGGCTCCAGGCGATCGGCCTCACCGGCACGACGATCGTGACGTTCGGCTACTCGTTCGGCGCGCTCGCGATCGGCGTGCTGGCGTCGCTCATCGTGACCAGCGAGTACTCCACCGGCACCGTGCGCTCCACGTTCGCCGCCGTGCCGCGGCGGCTGCCCGTCCTGTGGGCCAAGCTGGTCGTCATCGTGCTCACCACCGCGGTGGTGGTCGCCGTCGCGCTCGCGATCGCGTACGTCGTCACGGCGCCCATGCTCGACACCGCGGGCCTGAGCGTCGACCTGTCCGACGGCGAGCAGGTCCGCGCGCTCGTCGGCTGCGTGCTCTACCTCGCGACGGTGGCGGCGTTCGCGCTCGCCGTCGGCACCCTCATGCGGCACAGCGCGGGGGCCATCTTCACGATCGTGGCGATCTTCTTCGTCGTGCCGCTGATCTTCAACATCGTGGTCCAGGCGACCGACGCCGCGTGGACCGACTGGGTGAACAAGCTGCTGCCCAGCGTCGCCGGCGAGCGGATCATCTCCCGCGGCATCGAGACGGATACCCTGCTCGACCCGTGGGTCGGCTACGCCGTCCTCGTCGGGTACACCGTGGTGCTGCTCGTCGCCGCGGCGATCACGCTCAAGCGCCGCGACGCCTGACCTCGTCCTGAAGACGCTGTGAGCGGGCGTTTGGCCCTGTCTCGCGACGAAACAGGGCCAAACGCCCGCTCACAACTCTCGACCGGCCTCGTCAGGCGGGGTCGGTGCCTGCCTGACGGCGGGCGACGGCGGCGGCCTCCTCGGCCGCCTCCGCCTTCTCCGCGGCCCGTGCCGCGGCCCGCTCCGCCTTCTCGGCCTTGCGCACGGCGCGCGAGTCGCGCTTGGAGCGGCGGCGCTCCTTGCGGCGCTCGATGAGCTCGTAGAGCACCGGCACCACGAACAGCGTGAGCAGCGTCGAGGAGATGAGCCCGCCGATGACCACCAGCGCCAGGGGCTGGCTGATGAACGACCCGCCGCCGGTGAGCCCGATCGCCATCGGGGTCAGCGCGAAGATCGTCGCCAGCGCCGTCATGACGATGGGGCGCAGACGCTTGCGGGCGCCCTCGCGCACCGCGTCCTCGAGACCGCGACCCCGCTCGCGGTACTGGTTGATGAGGTCGATGAGCACGATCGCGTTCGACACCACGATGCCGACGAGCATCAGCACGCCGATGAGCGCCGGGACGCCCAGCGGGGTGTCGGTGGCGAGCAGCGCCAGCAGCGCGCCGGTGGCCGAGAACGGCACCGACACCAGCAGGATCAGCGGCTGCACCAGCGACCCGAAGGTCGCGACCATCACCAGGTAGACGATGGCGATCGCGGCCACGAGGGCCAGCCCCAGGTCGGCGAACGCGTCCGCCTGGTCGGACGCGACGCCGCCGATCTCGACGGTCGCGCCCGCGGGCAGGTCGAGGTCGTCCGTCGCAGCCGTGATGTCGGCGCTGAGCGTGCCGACGTCCTGCGTCTCGGGCGTCACGGACACGGTCGCGGACCGCTGCCCGTCGGTGCGGGAGATCGACGTCGGGACGTCCACCTTCTCGACCGTCGCGACATCGGTGAGCGGCACCGTGCCCGCGGCGGTCGGGATCTCGAGGTCCTCGATCTCGGCCTGGGTCGCCGGGGCGTCGCCGGTCTTCACGACGACGTCGATCGGGCCGTCGCCGAGGTCCACCTCGCCGGCGGTCTGCTCCGGGTCCATCGCGCCCGACACGATGCCGGACACCTGGGTCTCGGTCAGGCCCGCCTCGGCGGCCTTCTCGCGGTCGACCGACACCTGCACCACCTGCTGCGCGGCGGAGAGGTCGTTGGTCACCTCGGCCACGCCGTCCAGGTCGGCCACCGCGTCGGTGACCTGCTGGGCGGCGGCCTCGAGGTCGTCGCTGTCGTGCGACTGCACGACGAGGTCCACGGTGCTGGAGCCGAAACCGGAGTCACCGCCGGAGACGCTGACCTCGGAGGTGACGCCCGTGCCGGCCAGCGGCTCGACGGCGTCGCGGATCTCGGTCTGCGCCTCGACGCCGTCGGCGTCGGGGTCGAGGGTGATCGCGAAGGTGGCCTGCGGCGCGGAGCCGCCGCCCATGAACGCGGCCATCGCGGCGTCGCCGGAGCCGACCGTGGTCTGCACGCTCTCGACGGCGTCGACGTCGGCCAGGGCGTCCTCGACCTCCGTGGCCGCGGCGTCCTGCGCCTCGAGCGACGCGCCGGTCTCGAACGTCTGGGTCACGGTGACGGTGTCCTGGCCGGAGTCGCCGATGAAGTTGGTCTCCAGGCGCGGCACCAGCGCGAGCGTGCCGCCGAGGACGGCGACCGCGACCACGAGCGTGACCCACGGGTGGCGCAGCGCGGCGCCGAGGCTCGGCACGTACGCGCGCTGCCACAGGCCGCGGCGCTCCTTGGCCTCGGCGGCCTCGCGGACGCGCTCCGCCTCGGCGGGGTCGGCGGCCACCGTCGGCGCCTTGACGAACCAGTACGCCAGCACGGGCACGATCGTCAGGGCCACGACCAGGGAGGCGAGCATCGCGATCGCGACCGTCATCGCGAAGGGCCGGAACAGCTCGCCCACCATGCCGCCGACCAGCGCGATCGGGAGGAAGACGGCGACCGTGCTGATGGTCGACGCGGTGATGGCGCCGCCCACCTCGCGCACGGCGGTGAGGATGGCGGCCTTCTTGTCCTCGCCGTACGACAGGTGCCTCTTGATGTTCTCGATGACCACGATGGCGTCGTCGACGACGCGACCGATCGAGATGGTCAGGGCGCCGAGGGTGAGGATGTTGAGCGTGTACCCGGTGGCGTTCATGACCACGAAGGTCACGGCCAGGGACAGCGGGATCGACACCGCCGACACGAGGGTCGAGCGCAGGGAGACCAGGAACACGAGGATGACGATCACCGCGAACAGCAGGCCGAGCCCGCCCTCGGTCGCGAGCCCCTCGATGGACTCCTCGATGAACGGCGCCTGGTCGAACACGACGGCGGTGGTGACCCCGGCGTCCTCGAGCTCGGGCCTCAGGTCGTCCATCGCGTCCTGGACGGCGTGGGAGACGTCGACGGTGTTGCCGTCGGGGGTCTTGGTGATGGCGATGCCCAGCGAGGACTCGCCGTCGAGCCGGGAGTGCGACGTCGCCTCGACCGGCACGACCTTCACGGTGGCCACGTCGGCGAGCGTCACGGGCTCGGGGGCGGCGGGGGCCTGCGGGATGGTGGCGCCGTCGGCCGGCGGGGCGCCCGTGCCGTCACCGACCTCGCCGGTGGTGCCGCCGGTCGCGTCGCCGGCGCCGGTGGTCGCGCCCGCCGCCGCGGCGGGGTCCGGCACGAGCGGCAGCGCCTTGAGCTCCTTGACACTGCCGATGCTGGAGCCGGCCTGCACGGAGTAGGTGACGTCGTCGTCGGTGATGGTGCCGGCCGGGAGCACGACGCCGTTGTCCTGGAGCACGTCGGCGACGTCCTGCGTGGTGAGGCCCGCCGCGGCGAGCTTCTTGGTGTTCACGTCGACCAGCACCTGGTCGGTCTCGCCGCCGGTGACGGCGACGGAGCGCACGCCGTCCAGGTCCTCGAGCGCGGGCACGACGACGGTGTCGACGGTGTCCGCGAGCGCCGCGGCGTCCACGTCCTCCCCCGTGTCCTCGTCGGCGGCCGCGGCGAGCTGGATGACGGGCAGGTCGTCGAGCGACCCGGTGACGACCTGCGGCTCGACGTCCTCCGGGAGCTGCGACTGGATGCGGGTGACGGCGGTCTGGAGCCGCTGCGTCGCCGCGTCCATGTCCGTGCCGTACTCGAACTGCACGGTGGTCACGGAGCTGCCGGTGGACGCCGTCGAGCCGATGGACTCGATGCCCTCGACGGACTGCGCGGCGGCCTCGAGCGGCTCGGTGACGCGCTGCTCGACCACCTCCGGCGACGCGCCCGGGTAGGTCGCGACGACCGCGCCCGCCGGGAGCTCCAGGGACGGGATGAGCTCCTGCTTGAGGGAGCCGAGGCTCATCGCCCCGAAGACGAAGATCGCGATCGTCGCCAGGGCGACGACGGCGCGGTTCGCCAGGGACAGGCGGGCAAGTCGGAACACGCTCACTCCAGACGGGCGGTCGGCAGGGGGGCACGACTCCGCTGTCGTGACGCTTGGGCTGAACGGACGATACGCCGCCCGAGTTCCCCCGGACATCCTCCGAAAGTCGGACGCCCGACCCCGAAATACGGGTCACCCCGCCCGGCCCGACGGCCGGGGCGAGCCGTCACAGCTCGGACATGGCCTCCTCGGGCGTGCCCTCGACGGCGGCGGCCGCCTTGTTCCACCGCGACCACAGCACCTTCTCACCGAGCCGGCCGGCCATCGTGTGCGCGGTGAGCAGGAAGACGATCACGCCCACGGCGAGCACGCCGACGCCGACCCAGTAGGGCGCCGAGGCGCCGACCGGGTGCAGCAGCCCGGCGATCACCGGGGCGGGGGCGGCGAAGCCCCAGCGCACGAGGTTGAAGGCACCGGTGGTGACGCGGCGGTCGGGGTCGCCGAGCGCGAGCGACAGGTCGGTGAGGATCGCGTTGGCGATGCCCATGAACACGCCGGCGACGACGAGCACGACGATCGAGGCCGCCGTCGGGAGGCCGAGGGCGAGCAGCAGCGTCATGACGAGCACGCCGGCGACCGCGACGCCCAGCGTCTGCACGGCGCCGATCGTGTGCGCGAGCTTGTGGCCGACGACGAGGATGCCGAACGCGAGGCCGAGGCCCCAGGCGGTGAACACGAGGCCGAGGGGGACGACGTCGAGCCCGAGGAAGATCGGCGTGTAGCCGAGGATGATGAAGAAGACGAAGTTGTACGTGGCGGTCACGACGGCGAGCGCGAGGAACGCGGGCTTGCGGAAGAGCCCGAAGACCTGGCCCACGTGCAGCGGCGCCGGCTTCTCGGCCGGGTCCTTGAGCTTGGTGATCGACATCGCGAGGGCGACGATCATGAACAGGCCGCACGCGAAGAACGGCACGCGCCAGCTGATGCTGCCGAGCAGCCCGCCGATGAGGGGGCCGACGGCGAACCCGAGGCCGACGCAGGTCTCGAAGATGCCGACCACCCACTCGCGGTCGTTGGCGAGCGAGACGAGCAGCACCATCGCGGTGGCGAAGAACATCGCGTTGCCGAGGCCCCACAGGCCGCGCAGCGCGGCGAGCTGGCCGATCGACGTGCTCAGCGCGGCGAGGATCGCGGCGATCGCGACGATCGTGACGCCGGTGCCGAGGATCTTCTTGTAGCCGAACTTCCCCGTGGCGAGGACGGCCGGGATCATGCCGACGGCCATGACCGCGATGTACGCGGTGAACAGGAGCTCGATCTGCCAGGTCGTGGCGCCGATGGCCTCCCCGATCACCGGGAGGATCGGGTCGACGACGGCGATGCCCGCGATCGCGAAGAACGCGGTCAGCGCGGTCGCGTAGATCGCGGTCTTGTTCGGTTCGTTGCGTGTGCCTGCCACGGACTCCTCACTCCTGCCCCACGATCGGCCGCGGGCGTCGTCTGCTGCTGGTTGCTGGCCGTCGTCGTCGCCGGCCGGCGCCTCGGAGGGCGCCGAGATACCTGCATCATGCAGGCAATTACCTGTAGAATACACCTATGACCGCTTCCCGGGGAAACAGTGTGGAGAAGAAGCGCCCTGGCCAGGGCGACGACGCCGGCGCGGCGGGTCCGGAGATCGTCGCCCGCGTCGAGCTCGGCCTCGCCCAGCTGCTGCGGCGCGCCGAGCGCACCACCGCCGCGACCACCGTCCGGACCGGGGGCCACGACCTCGACCGCTCGGGCTACCTGCTGCTGCACGCCCTGCGCGAGGGCGGCCCCCAGCGCGTGCAGGCGCTCGCCGAACGGCTCGGGATCGACGCCTCCACCGTGACCCGCCAGGTCGTCGCGCTCGAGCGGGCGGGCCACGTGCAGCGGTCCCGCGACCCGCACGACGGCCGCGCCGTGCTCGTCTCCGCGACCGCCGGCGGCCGGGACGCCCTGCGTGCGCAGCGGCGCCGTCGCAGCGCCACGTACGCGACCGTGCTCGCGGACTGGAGCCCCGCCGACCGCACCCGGCTCGCGGAGCTCGTCGAGCGCCTCAACGCCGACCTCGACGCCTACAAGCGGGACACGCCCCCGGCCTGACCCGGGCTCCCCGACTGTTTCCCCGGCCGACGGTTGTCCCGGTCGCGCGACCCGCTCCTCCTGGTTAGCGTCGACGTCGGTGCCCGCGGCGACTCCGCGCGCCCACCGACCTGCCCGCCCCACGTACCGGATCAGAGGAGATCGGCGTGAGCACCCAGGCCACCGCAGACCCGACCCCCCACGAGCGACGGCGACGGCGAGTCCGGCGTGCGGTCGCGGCGGCCGTCGCGACGGCGCTCGCGCTCGCCGTCTCGCTGGTTCTCGTCCCGGGGCCGGAGAGCGAGTCCGCCCCGAAGTTCAACGTCCGGTGCGACGAGCTCATCGAGGGCATCGAGGGCATCGCCGACGTGGCCGACCTGCCCGGCGGCGGCCTGCCCGACGCCCACACCGAGACGATCGACGACTACGAGTACGACAACCCGGCGGAGAAGCTGCGGCCCCGCCAGGAGCCCACCGAGGCCGAGCTCAAAGCCCTCACCGGCAGCTACGAGGACTACACGCCGGGCACCGAGGAGCACATGCTGCGCCGCTGGAAGGCGTACGAGGGCGACTGGGAGTGGGACCGCTGGCGCAACACCTACATCCCCGCGGTCTCGAACGACTACCGCGGCGACGGCTACCACCGGAACGTCGCGAAGCGGCTCAAGCTCGGCGGCGCCGACTGGATGTGCGAGGACAACAAGCTCTGGGAGGAGGAGAAGCTCAGCTCGAAGCGGCGCTACGACTCCGTGAACCGCAAGCTCAAGATCGCGTACGAGCTCAAGTCCGGGGACTCGCCGCTCAAGCTGGAGCAGCTGCGCGCGGACCAGGCGCTGCGCGCCAAGGGCTGGCGCGTCGTCTACATCTTCAGCAAGGAGCCCCGCCCCGGCCAGGTCCGCCTGCTGCAGCAGCACGGCATCGAGCACACGAACCTGCGCTCGACGGCCGTGCCGAGGAACCCGTCGCCGCCCGGGAGCACCGCGATGGACCCGCGGTGCGCGACGACGGCGCAGGCCTCGACCCTCGCCTGCCGCACGACCGCCGGACCCGCCAAGCAGCTCGCGGGCGGGTCCGGGCGCAACGCGGCCGAGGCCCGCGAGGGGCAGCGGATCCGCAACGACCTGGGGCAGGACAGCCGCCGCCCCGGATTCGGCGCGCGGCGCCCCGGCGGCATCGACTGGCGCTCGCTCGAGCTCAAGTACGTCACCGACGACCCGAAGAAGGAGGACTACGGGTACGCCTTCTCCGCCGACGAGCTCCCCGACGACGGCGAGGCGGAGCCCGGCTTCGGCGGTGAGGCCGCGCTCGACCTGTCGTCGGACGCCCTGTTCACCTGGCTCGCGCTCGACCCGAGCCAGTTCTGGGTCAACCTCAACCCCGACACCCCCGAGACGGTCATCGACGAGCAGTTCGCCAGCACGGACGCCGGACGGGTGCTGCTCGAGGCCGACCTGGAGTTCAAGCGCACCATCGCCGACGGCATGAACCCGGACACCGAGCTCGGCAAGGCCTTCTGGGACTCGCTGGAGCGCACCGACGAGGGCGTCATCTGCTACGACTGGTACCGCTTCTGGGTGGACCCCAAGCCCGCGACCGTCCGCCAGGACGACGGCGAGCTGTACATCCTCGACGCCCCGCTGCGCGCCCAGATCGAGCCGGTCGAGGTGGACTGGGAGATGCCGGGCGAGGACATGTGTGCCGACGCCCCGGAGGACGTCGTCGAGCGCAACAACCAGCGGATCGTCGACACGTACGCGCCGTACCTCGAGCAGGCCGTCAACACCGACCCCGTGTACGCCGACCTGCGCCGCGTCTACACCGCCCGGGTCGCGTCGGAGTGGATCAAGGAGCGCGACGCCGAGCGCCCGGGCGCCTTCCACGACGTCATCGGCACGGGCGACGTCTCCGCCTGGCCCGCGAGGACGGAGTGGGACCCGCGCGAGGTCTACGACCAGTACCTGGAGCGTCTGCAGACCCCGCTGTACCGCTACGAGTACGAGCACGGCGACATGGAGTACTGGCTGGAGATCACGGGAGGCGTCGAGTTCCCCGACGCCCCGCGCGACCCCATGGACGCCGAGACGTTCGAGCGGGAGCACCCGCGGCTGCCGGGCACGGTGCGCTCGTCCCGGCTCGAGGCCGCCAGCCTTCCCGTCGAGGCGCAGGAGGGCGACGTCGGCACGCTGGCCGAGGGCGCGGAGAGCACCGCCTGGCTCGGCGGCGGCACCGTGCAGCAGGCCGAGGACCCCGACCCCGATCCGACGGACCCGCCGGACCCGGACCCGACCGATCCACCAGACCCCGACCCGACCACCCCGCCCGGCGAGGACGGCGGCGACGGCGACGACGATGGTGACGGCGGTGGCGGCGCCACCGACCCGGGCCGGGGCGACGACGCAGGCCGGGGCGACGACGCCGGCCGTGCCGACCGGCAGCCTCAGCCGCCGCGCGCGGACGCACCGGCTCCCGAGGCCGCCCCGCTGCCGGGCAGCCTGCCCACCACGGGCTTCGGCGACGCCTGGCTGGCGCCCGCCGCGCTGGTGCTGCTGCTCGTCGGCCTGGGCCTGGTGCTGCTGCGTCGCCGCTGGTTCCCGCGGTCCTGACCACCGCGGGAGGGCGCTCTCTGCCCTGAGCAGATGCGCTGCCGGCAGAGAACCCTCCCGCGGCGGCCGCCGCCGTCGGACGGTGGGGGCATGAGCACACCGACACTGAGCACCCCCGCACCGCCCACTCCACCCGCCTTCGACGACCAGCTCACCGCGCGGCTGCTGCACCAGCGCATCGTGGTGATCGGCACCGAGATCGACGACGCGGTCGCGAACCGCGTCGTCGCGCAGCTCCTGCTCCTGTCGGCGGAGGACCCGCGGTCCGACGTCGCGCTGTACGTCAACTCCCCCGGCGGCTCCGTGACCGCGGGGCTCGGCATCTACGACACCATGCGGCTGCTGCCGAACGACGTGGTGACGGTCGGGTTCGGCTTCGCCGCCAGCATGGGCCAGTTCCTCCTCACCACCGGCACCAAGGGCAAGCGGTACGCGCTGCCGCACACGCGAGTGATGATGCACCAGCCGTCGGCCGGCATCGGGGGCACCGCCGTCGACATCGCCATCCAGGCGGAGAACCTGGAGCACACCAAGCGCGTGATGCACGAGCTCACCGCGCAGCACACCGGCCGCACGGTGGAGCAGATCGCCGCCGACAGCGACCGCGACCGCTGGTTCACCGCCACCGAGGCGGTCGAGTACGGCATGGTCGACCGGATCGTCGAGAGCGTCGAGGACGTGCGGCCGTCCGCCGCCGGCCGGAGGGCGGGGCTGTGATGACCGCGAGGATGGACGAGAAGATGAGCTACACGATCCCGAACGTCGTGGAGCGCACCCCGCTGGGAGAGCGCTACTCCGACGTCTTCAGCCGCCTGCTGCGCGACCGCATCATCTTCCTCGGCACGGAGATCGACGACGGCGTGGCGAACGTCGTCATGGCGCAGCTGCTGCACCTGGAGTCCGAGGCGCCCGAGCAGGAGATCGGGCTGTACATCAACTCCCCCGGCGGCTCCGCCACGGCGATGACCGCCATCTACGACACGATGCAGTACGTGCGCAGCGACATCGCCACCACCTGCATGGGCCAGGCGGCGTCCGCCGCCGCGGTGCTGCTCGCCGCGGGCACGCCCGGCAAGCGCACGGTGCTGGAGCACTCGCGGGTGCTGCTGCACCAGCCGTCCACCCAGGGGCAGGGCACCGTCTCCGACCTCGCGATCCAGGCCCGCGAGGTGCTGCGGCTGCGCGCCGAGACCGAGCAGCTCCTGGCCCGGCACACCGGGCAGACCGTCGAACGGCTGCGCACCGACACCGACCGCGACCTCATCCTGTCGGCGCACGAGGCCGTCGAGTACGGCGTCGCCGACGCCGTCGTCACGTCGCGGAAGCTGTCGGGCCGCGCCGCGGCCTAGCCGTCGTCGCGCACCACCGGGCGCCCGCCGACGTGCCAGTCGTGGACCTCGACCTCCGCGTAGTCGTCCGCGACCAGCACGCGGCGGGCGTCGGCGGGCCCGGGCGCCTCGACCAGAGCGGCCGCCCCGAGGACGGCGGCGCCGTCGTCGGACAGGAGCGGCCCCGCCGCGACCAGGCCGCCGCGCACGCCGGGGGCGGTGACGAGCGGCTCGCCGCTCCCCCGCCACCCGAGCCCGAGGACCAGGAACCGAGGGGCGTCCTCCGGCCCGCCGGGGTAGTCCCACATCGTGCGCCCGAGGACGTTGCGCCACCGGCGCAGCAGCACGTCCCGGTAGGCGCCGGCCTGATAGTTCGGCTCGTCGAACGCGAACGCCCGGGCGGCCTCGGGCCCGGGCAGGTCGAGCACGTGCACGCTGCCGGTCAGCGTCTCACCGCCGTCCGTCGTCGTCGGGCCACGCGCGATCATCGCGCCCGCGAACCTGTCCATGTAGGCCAGGTGCTCCTCGTTGAGCGCCTCGCGCAGCGCGCGCGAACCGGCACGGTCGCGGTGGTAGCAGAAGAACTCCATGCCGCCCGACGGTAGCCCCGCCGGCCGGCTCGCGTCGCGGACGCTCACCCCCTCCGGCTGTCCCGGAAGAACTGCCAGTACCGGCTCGGATACCCCCGGAAGGCGCGAGGGCCGCCGATCTCGTGAGCCGTGGTGAACGAGCGCAGCGCCTCGTCGTCCCGTCCCGCGTCGCGTGCGGCCATCCCCAGGACGACGTGCGGCGAGGTGTCCACCGGGTTGGTGCTGAGGCGGGAGAGCCGCCGGGCATGCTCCAGCGCCGCGTCGGGGGCACCCTGGCGGAGGTACGCCTCGGCGAGGGTCTGGCACAGCACGGCGGCGATCGGAAAGTCGTACTCCCGCTCGAACCAGGGGACCTCGGCGTCCGGCAGCTCGGCCCAGCAGGAGAGCCAGATCGTCAGGGCGGAGCGCTCGTCGCGCTCGGCGACCTCGGTCCCGCGCTCCCACTCGTCCAGCAGGCGTGTCCCGAGGTCGTCGGGCAGGTAGTGTCGCGGCGGCTCGGTCACCGGCTCACCATGCCACGCCCCGGACGCCCGCTCCGATCGCCCTGGGTCGTCCGCTCAGGCGGCGAGGGCGACGACGTCCGACGTCGTCGAGCGCACGGCAGCGGAGCGCACGTGGCGGGACGACGACGGGGAGCGGTCGCGCAGGGACGTGAGCACCCGGACACGGTGCTGCTGCTCGGCGTTCGCGGCGAGCGCGTCGTGAGCCTCGGCGACGAGGTCGACGAGGCGGATGCCGAGCGCCGCGCACACCGCGGCGAGCACCTCGGACGACGCCTCCTTGCGGCCGCGCTCCACCTCCGACAGGTACGCGGTGGACATGCGCGCCGCGCCGGAGACCTCCTGCAGCGTGCGCCCCTGCGCCAGGCGCGCCCGGCGCAGGATCGCCCCGACCAGGTGCCGCAGCAGCGGCTCGCGCACGTGCTCCACCTCGGCCGCACCGCCGATCGTGCCGTGGACCAAGGTGTCGACCCGGGTGTCCGCTGTCATGCGCACGACGCTACCCGCGACCGGCGCCGGTGGGCTCCGCCAGGGGCGCGACGGGCGCCCGTTCTGCTGACGGCAGAAGGCGGCGCGCGGCGCGGCTGCTGCCGTAGAGCACCCCGCCGACGACGAACGCGGCGCCCACGCCCTCGAGCGGGGTGACCCGCTCACCGAGCAGCAGCCAGGCCGCCGACATGCCGATCACGGGCACGAGCATGGAGAACGGGGCGACCACGCCCGCCGGGTGCTGGGTCATGAGCCAGGTCCAGATGCCGGAGCCGAGCACCGTCGCGACCACCACCGTGTACAGGAGGCCGACGACGGCGCCGACGGCCGCCGGGCCGTCCCAGGTGGTGAGCGAGCGGCCGATCTCGCCAGGCCCTTCGACCAGGAGGGACAGGGCGAGCATCGGCAGCGGCGGCACCACGGACATCCACAGGGTGAGGCGCAGCGGGCTGGCCGGCTTCGCCTGCCGGTTGCAGATGTTGCCGATCGCCCAGCCGAACGCGCCGGCCAGCGTGAGGAGGAAGGGCACGACGGTGGCGGTCGCGGCCTGCTGCCAGGCGACCAGGGTGAGGCCGCCGACCGCCACGAGGATGCCGAGCACCTGCCGCCCGCTCACACGCTCGCGCAGGAAGGTGGCGCCGAGCAGCACGGTGAACGGGCCCGACATCTGGAGCACCAGGGACGCGAGGCCGGCGGGCATCCCGGCCGCCATGCCCCAGTACAGGAAGAGGAACTGCAGGGCGCCGAAGCCGAGCCCGTACCCGACCACCCAGCGCACCGGGACGTCCGGCCACGGCACCAGGAACACGGTGGGCAGCGCGATGAGCGCGAACCGCAGCGCGACGAGGAACATCGGCGGGAAGTGCTGCAGCGAGGCGTCGATGGCGATGAAGTTCAGCCCCCACAGGAGGGCGACGAGGACGGCGAGCAGCCGGTGGCGGGCGGGCATGCGCCCAGCCTCACCCGGCCGACGTTGAAGGACAAGCGAAAGTTGCTTCACGCTGTCTGTAGGCTGACTTCATGGATGTCCGGCACCTGGAGCTGCTCCGCGAGCTCGCCGACCGGGGCAGCGTCACCGCCGTCGCGCGGGCCACCCACCGCACGCCGTCGGCCGTGTCCCAGCAGCTGCGCACGGCCCAGCGCGAGCTGCGCACGCCGCTCGTCGAGCCGTCCGGCCGCGGGCTGCGGCTCACCGAGGCCGGAAAGCTGCTGGCCGAGGGTGGGGCGAGCGTCGCCGCCGCACTGGCCCAGGTGCAGGCCCGGTGGGACGAGTTCCAGGGCGAGCCCTCGGGGACGGTCACGGTGGCGGCCTTGGCCAGCGCCGCCACGTTCCTGCTCCCCCGCGTCATGGCCGACCTCGCGGGCACGGCCATCACGCTGCGCTGCGCCGACGTCGACATCGCGGAGGCCGAGTACGGCCCGCTCACCGCCGACCACGACGTCGTCGTCGCGCACTCCCTCACCAGCGTGCGGCCCGCCGGGGCCGAGGGGCTCAAGGTGGTGCCGCTCGCCCGCGAGCCGCTCGACATCGCGATGGCCGCAAACCACCCGCTCGCGCGCCTGCCGCACGTGCGGCCGCGCGACCTCGTCGACCAGGACTGGATCGGCGTGCCCCTCGGATACCCGTTCGACTCCGTGCGCCTCGCCGTCGAGCAGGCGACGGGCGCCGAGCTGCGCGTCGTCCAGCGGCTGCGCGACAACCGCCTCATCGAGGCGCTCGTCGCCGCCGGCGACCAGGTCGCCGTCCTGCCGCGCTTCACCACGCCCACCGGCGACCGCCTCGTGCTGCGCGAGCTGGCCGACGTCGCCATCGCGCGGCACGTCTCCGCCGTCCTGCGCCCCGACCGGGCCGAGCGGCTCGCCGTCCGCCGCGTCGTCGACGCGTTCCGCCGCGCGGGCGCCGACGTCGAGGTGGAGATGACGGGCGCCGCCGACGGCTGACGACACCGCAGAGGTGCCCCCGCCCGGGTTCGAACCGGGACTGGACCGGGTTTAAGCCGGCTGCCTCTGCCAGTTGGGCTACGGGGGCGGGACGACGGAGCGGGCGCCGGCGACCTCTCGAGGGAGATCACCGACGCCCGCTCACGGTACCGGGGGAGGTCAGCCCTTCTCGGCGCGCGCGGCCGACGACTCGGCCTTCTGCTCCACCTTCTCGCCGGGCTGCTTCGGCGGCACGGACGCCTTGCGGAACTCGTCGCGCGGGTCGTGCAGGGAGCCGAGGGACACGATCTCGCGGCCCATGAGGAACTGGCCGATCCAGCCGATGAGGATGCGCACCTTGCGGTTGCCGGTCGGCATCGCCATGACGTGGTAGCCGCGGTGCGCGAGCCAGGCCAGCGGGCCGCGCAGCTTGAGGAAGCCGAACAGCTCCGCGACGCCCTTGTACAGGCCGAGGGACGCGACGACGCCGACGCTCTTGTGCGCGTAGTCCTCGGGCTGCTGGCCCTTGAGGACCGCGACGAGGTTGTCGGCGAGCTTCGTGGCCTCGCGGATCGCGTGCTGCGCGTTCGGCGGGCAGAACTGGCCCGGGTTGAGCACGTCCGGCACGGCGGCGCAGTCGCCCGCGGCCCACGCGTCGGGGACGATCTCGCCGTCCTCCGTCGCGACCTGCAGGGTGGGCTTGACGATGACGCGGCCCATCCGGTCGAACGGGAGGTCCGACTCCTCCTTGATGACCGGGTTCGCCTTGACGCCCGCGGTCCAGACGATCGTCTCGGTGTCGAACTCGACGCCCGTCGACGTGACGACGTGGCCGTCCACGCAGGACGACAGGAACGTGTTGAGGTGGAACTCGATGCCGCGCTTCTTCATCTCGTCGAGCGCCCACAGACCCATGGGCTCGGAGACCTCGGGCAGGATGCGGCCCGAGCCCTCGATCATGACGAAGCGCAGGTCCTCGACGTCGATCGTCGGGTAGTTGCGCGTGGCGTACCGCGCCATGTCCTCGATCTCGGCGAGCGCCTCGATGCCGGCGAAGCCGCCGCCCACGAACGTGAACGTCAGCATGCGCTTGCGCGCCTCCGCGTCCCACGTGGACGACGCGACGTCCATGCGGTTGAGCACGTGGTTGCGGACCGCGATGGCCTCCTCCACGTTCTTGAAGCCGATCGCGTTGTCCGCGAGGCCCGGGATGGGCAGCGTGCGGGACACCGAGCCGAGGCCGACGACGAGCTGGTCGTAGGAGACCTCGTAGTCCGGCCCCTCCTCGGGGTGGATGGTGACCTTGTGCGCGGCGTGGTCGATGTGGTTGACCAGGCCCTGCAGCACGTCGATGCCCTTGAGCGCCTTGCGGTGCGGGGCGACGACGTCGCGGGCATCGATCGAGCCCGCGCCGGCCTCCGGCAGGAACGGCGCGTAGGTCATGTACGGCCGCGGGTCGACGACGACGATCGCCGCGTCCTGCTTGCCGAGCTTGCGGCGCAGACGGCGCGCCGCGTAGAGGCCGACGGAACCACCGCCGAGGACGACGATGCGGGGCACCTTGCGGGGCCGCGGGGCCACGGCGGGCGCGTCCTGGACAGAGGTGTCCGACGACAGAACGTTCTGAGGCATGGACCCCATTCTACGACCGTGCCGGGGGCACGCAGTCGAGCCGTCCAGCCCGTGACCCCCGGCGCCTTTCGCGCAGGTCAGGCCACAGGGATCACACGAGGGAGAGGGCGATGCCGTCGAGGATGTCGCTCTCGCTGGTCACGACGTCGGTCAGCGTGCCGCCCGCGGCGGCGACGTCGTCGCGCACGCGGCGCACGACCTCCGCCCAGACCAGCGCGCCCGCGCCGATGACGTCCGCCCGGCCGGGATGCATGAACCCGAGGGCGAGGCGCTGCTCGCGGCTGCGGTGCAGCAGGTCGTCGCACGCGGCGAGCACCCGGTCGACGCCGAGGACGGCGCCGTGCACGGCGTCGCGCCGGTACTCGGTCAGCCCCAGGGCGTGCGCGGTCACCGACGTCACCGACCCGGCGAGCCCGACGAGCGTGGTGGTGCGCCCGAACGGGACGGTCCGGGCGGCGTCGTCGAGCGCGGCCCGGACGTCCACGCGCGCGGCCTCCACCTCGGCCGGGGCGGGCGGGTCGGAGTGCAGGTGACGCTCCGTCATCCGGACCGACCCGATGTCGAGCGAGAGCGCGGCCTCAGGCGTCGTCGTGCCGAGCACCAGCTCGGTCGAGCCGCCGCCGAGGTCCACCACCAGGTACGGCCCCGGGTGCTGCGCGGCCACGCCCGCGGTCGCGCCGCGGAACGACAGCTCCGCCTCCTCGCGGCCCGAGACCACCTCGGCGTCGACGCCCACGGCCGCGCGGACGCCGTCGAAGAACTCCCGGCGGTTGCGCGCGTCGCGCGTGGCCGACGTCGCGACGAACCGCACGCGGGTGGCGCCCGCCTCAGCGATCACCGTCGCGTAGTCCCGCGACGCCTCGAGCGTGCGAGCCAGCGCCTCCGGGGCGAGCTCGCCCGTCCGGTCCACGCCCTGCCCCAGGCGCACGATGCGCAGCTGCCGGTCGACCTCGGTGAGCGTGCCGTCGGGAGCGACGTCGGCGACGAGGAGGCGGATGGAGTTGGTGCCGCAGTCGATGGCGGCGACCCGCGTCACGGACGATGCGGTGGGCGTGGGGCGTTCGGTCACGGCCGACACTCTCTCATCCACCACCGACGGCTCGCCTGCCGGCCGTCAGCAGGTGCAGCGGTCGGGCCGCCACTGGTCGCGCACCCGCGCGAGCGCCTCGTCGCCCAGCGGGTTCACGCCGGGCCCGGCGGCCAGCGCGTGCCCCATGAGGACGTGGAGGCACTTGACCCGCGTGGGCATCCCCCCGGCGGAGATGCCGTCGATCTCGTCGACCTGCCCGAGCTCCGCGCGCTTCGCGAGGTAGTGCTCGTGCGCCCGGCGGTAGGCCGCCGCGAGCTCCTCGTCCTCGCCGAGCCGCTCCGTCATCTCCTTCATCACTCCGTCCGCCTCCAGCCGCGACGCGGCGGCGACGGCGCCGGGGTGCGTGAGGTAGTACGTGGTCGGGAACGGCGTGCCGTCGGGCAGCCGCGGCGCGGTGCGCACGACGAGCGGGCGGCCGCACACGCAGCGGGCGGCGATGCCGACGACGCCGCGCGGCTCGCGGCCGAGCTGCTCGGCGAGCACCTCGAGGTCGCGGTCGGTGACGGCGGTCGGGTCGCCGGCGTCGACGGGGGCGGGGGGCTGGTCGGTCACGGAGAGGTCCTCGGGTGCTTCGCGGGCGGGGCAGCCCTCATTCTCCCCCGGACGTCCCCCCGGTCGCACCGCTGCCGCGGCGCGGCCTCACCACTCCGCGAACGAGCCGTCGGCGTGCCGCCACACGGGGTTGCGCCACCGGTGCCCGACGGCGGCCCGCTCGCGGACGTACTCCTCGTCCACCTCGATGCCGAGGCCGGGCCCGCGCGGGATGTCGACCATCCCGTCGGAGTAGGCGAAGACGGACGGGTCGACGACGTAGTCGAGCAGGTCGTTGGCGGTGTTGTAGTGGATGCCGAGGCTCTGCTCCTGGATCACCGCGTTGTACGCGACGGCGTCGAGCTGGAGGCACGCGGCGAGCGCGATCGGCCCGAGCGGGCAGTGCGGGGCGACGGCGACGTCGTACGCCTCCGCCATCGCGGCGATCTTGCGCACCTCGGTGATGCCGCCCGCGTGGGAGAGGTCGGGCTGGATCACGTCGACGACACCGGACTCGAGCACGTGCCGGAAGTCCCAGCGCGAGTACAGCCGCTCCCCCAGGGCGATCGGCGTGCTCGACGCGCGCAGCACGTCCGCGACGCCGTCGACGTGCTCGGACAGCACCGGCTCCTCGACGAACATCAGGTGGTACGGCTCCAGCGCGTCGAGGAGCACGCGAGCCATCGGGCGGTGCACGCGCCCGTGGAAGTCGACGCCGATGCCGACGTCGGGCCCCACGGCCTCGCGGACGGCGGAGACGTTGGCGACGACCTTCTCCACCTTGTCGCGCGTGTCGAGGTACTGCAGCTCCTCGGGGCCGTTCATCTTCACGGCGGAGAAGCCGCGCCCGACGGCCTCCCGCGCGGCCGCGGCCGTCTCGGCCGGGCGGTCGCCGCCGATCCACGAGTACACCTTGATGCGGTCGCGCACGCGCCCGCCCAGGAGCTCGTGCACCGGCACCCCGAGCGCCTTGCCCTTGATGTCCCACAGCGCCTGGTCGATGCCGGCCAGCGCGCTCATGTGGACGCCGCCGCCCCGGTAGAAGCCGGAGCGGTACAGCACGGTCCAGTGGTCCTCGACCTGCCGGGGGTCCCTGCCCACCAGGTAGTCGGCCAGCTCCTCGACGGCGGCCGCGACGGTGGCGGCGCGGCCCTCCAGGACGGGCTCTCCCCAGCCGACGATCCCCTCGTCGGTCTCGATCTTGAGGAAGAGCCAGCGGGGCGGGACGACGAATGTCGTCAGCGACGTGATCTTCACGGGATCCCTTTCAGCGTCGTTGCTCGTGCGTGCGTCGTGCGGGTGTGGGTCGTCAGCGCGCGTGCTCGGCCCAGACGCGGACGAGCTCGACGGCGCGGGCGCCGACCGTCTCGGCCGTGTCGCCCGGGCGGTACAGCGAGGTGCCGAGCCCGGCGCCCGCCGCGCCCGCGCGCGCCCACTCCCCGAGGTTCGTGGCGTCGACGCCGCCCACCGGGACGAGCGCCGTGCCGGCGGGCAGCACGCTCGCCCAGGCGCGCATGCCGGAGACGCCGACCGCCGTGGCCGGGAAGAGCTTGACGGCCGTGGCCCCGGCGTCGAGGGCGGCGAACGCCTCGGTGGGCGTGGCCGCCCCCGGGTAGCTCTCCAGGCCCAGCCGCACCGTCTCGGCGACGACGTCGGGCCGCGTGTTCGGCGACACGACGAGCGAGGCTCCGGCGTCGGCGGCGCGGCGCACGTCGTCGGGGGTGAGCACGGTGCCCGCCCCGACGCGCGCGCCGGGGCCGGCCGCGTCGCGGACGCGGCGGACCGACTCCCACGGGTCGGGAGAGTTGAGCGGCACCTCGACGGCGTCGAACCCGGCCTCGAGGACGGCGGACGCCACGTCGACGGACTCGGCGGGCGTGACGCCCCGCAGGATGGCGACGAGGCCGGTGGGTCGGTGCGTCATGAGGTTCCTTCCTCCGTGCTGGACCGGGTGCCGGACCGGGTGCCGGACCGGGTGCCGGACCGGGTGCCGGCGCGTTCGGGGGTGACGAGCCCGGCGTCCCGCGCGACGCGCCACAGGCCGCGCGCCGCGACGTCCTCCCCGACGACGTGCGCCGCCGCGCCGTGGTGCTCGAGCGCCCGCTGGTAGCGCCGCGCGGTCGCCCGCGACGCGCACACGGTGACGAGCCGGGCGGGGTCCGCGCGCAGCGCGTGCCGCACCTCGGACCCGACGAGGAGGCCGGAGACGTAGTCCGCCACCTGCGCGGGCCGGAGCGTGCCGGCCATGACGAGGGTGCGGGCCGTGAAGAGCAGCGCCGCCAGGCCCTGCTCGTCGCCGCGCCGCGCCTCGGCGTCGAGCCCGCGGTCGAACGCCTCCGGGTCGGGGGGCGTCGCGCCGCCGTCGGGGCCGCCGTCGGCGAGGCGGGCCAGGATGCTGTCGCGCAGCAGGAGCCCGTACAGCTCGCCGGTCATCACCGTGCCGAAGCCCGTGACGACGTCGCCGTCCACGCGCACCCACTTCGAGTGCGTGCCGGGCAGCACCGCCCTGGCGAGCGGGACTCCACCCTCGTCGCGGACGGCGTCCAGCGCGCCGAGCAGCTGCACCTCCTCCCCGCGCAGGACGTCCGGGTCTGGGCCCGTGACCCGCAGGCCGGGCACCAGGTGCACGACGGCCCCTGCGGCCGGCACCTCGGCCGGCACCTCGGCCGGCAGCTCGAGCGGCACCGGGGTGAGGTGTTCGGCGAGCAGCGTCAGGGACGCGGGCACGTCGAGGTAGCCCGCGTCGGCCCAGCCGTGGTTGGAGCCGACCATCCCCGCCGCCAGCACCGGCAGGCCCGGGTGACGGTCGAGCCACGGTCCGCACAGGCGCACCAACGCCCGCTCGAAGGCGGTGGCGCGCTCGGGGGCGGAACCGACGCCCGCGGAGCAGCGGAGGGTGCCGTCGTCCGTGCGGACCTCGTCCACGACCTCGCCGTCCGCGCCCAGCAGCCAGCCCCGGAAGCTGGTGGTGCCCCAGTCGAGGGCGACGAGCGCGGCGTCGCTGCGGGGTGCGTCATCGGCCATGGTCGGGAACGCTAGGCGCCCGTCCCGATGATGAGAACCCCGTCCCTATTATCGGGATACCCTCGTCGCCGTGAGCCACGACGTCCCCCCGGACTCCCCCGCGACCCGGCCCGCCACCCGCGCCACGACCGCGCCCCCGGGCACGCAGACCCTGGCCCGCGGGATCGCCGTCGTCGACGCGGTCGCCCGCGGGCACGGCCGCCTGCGCGACATCGCCGCCGAGACCGGCATCGGCCGCAGCACCACCCACCGCCTGCTCCAGCTGCTCCTCGCGACCGGGTACGTCCGCCGGCTCGACGACGGCCGGTACGCGCTCGGCCCGGCGCTCATCGAGCTCGGCTACCAGGCGTTGCAGGAGAACCCCGTCGCCGACGTCGCGGGCGGGCCGCTGCGGGAGCTCGCGGCCCGCGTCTCCGACACCGTGCACCTCGCCGTCGAGGACCGCGGCCAGGTGCTCTACCTCGACAAGATCCCCGGCACCCGGGGCGCGGAGATGCGCTCCCGCGTCGGGCACCGGATGCCCCTCACGCGCACCGGCGTGGGCAAGGCGTTGCTGCTCGACCAGCCGGAGCGGTGGCGCGACCTGTTCGTCGCCGAGCGTCGCGTGGGCGGGGACACCCCGGACGACCCCGCGGCGGACGTGCTCACGCCCGACGAGTTCGTCGCCGTCATGGAGACGTCCGCCCGCCGAGGCGTCGCGTTCGACCTGGAGGAGAACGAGCCCGGCATCCTCTGCGTCGCCGCGCCCGTGCGCGACGCGTCCGGCGCGATCGTCGCCGCCGTCAGCGTCTCCGCGACCCGCCCGTACATGCCTCCCGCGCGCGTCGAGGCGCTCGTGCCCGTGGTGCTCGACGCCGCCGCGACCATCGCGGCCGGCCTCGGCCACCGGTCGGGCGGGCGCTGAGCCGGGCGGGGCTGAGCCGGGAGACAGGGGTCAGCCGGCTCCCGACGAGGGCTGGGGCGAGCTCCCGGGCTCGGGATCGTCGGCGTCCGCGGCGGCCGGACCGTCGGCGACCTGCACCGACTCCCAGACCGACTGGTACCAGGGCACGCTCGGCCCGGTCGTCGTCCCTACCGGCCCGGAGCCGACGGCCTCCCCCGTCACGGGGTCGACGTCGTCGTCCCCGGCCGCGTCCGGGTCCACCACGCGCCACACCTTGTCCGCCGGCATGACGAAGCTCAGCCGCGACCGCGCCTGCTCCTCGACGTACGACCGGTCGTCCCAGCGACCGAGCTCCACCTCCAGGCGGTCGCGCTCCGCCCGGTTCTCCGCCAGCTCGGTGCGCAGCCGGTCCAGCTCGTGCGCCTGCTGGACGGCGGCGCGCACCGTCGGCAGCAGCAGCACCACCGCGAGCAGCACCACCACCGACAGCACGATGAGCCGGACGGTGAGCACCTCCGGCAGCACCAGCCCGTAACGGCTGCGGCGGCGCTCCTCGCGCGCCGGCCCCGCCGGACGTCGCGACCCGCGCCGCGTGCTCGCCGCGCCCTTGCCGGAGCTCTTGCCGGTGGACTTGCCGGTGGACGTGCCGGCACCCTTCGCGGCGCCCTTGGCCGCGCTCTTGCCCTTCGCCGGCGCCTTGGACGTCGTCCCCACCGACGCGTTCGCCGTCGTCGTGGGCCGGGCGGAGCCGCCGCGCGCCCCCGAGGGCCGCGACGCCGGACGGCGGGCGGCGGGTGAGGTCGGGCGACGGGCAGGCACGCCCCGATTCTGCCGAGCCGCACCGCCCGCAGCGGGGACCGTCGTCGGCGCGCCCGCCAGGTCCGGCATCGAGCGTGCCGAGTTGCTCCTCGAGACGCGAGCTTGAGGAGCAACTCAGCACGCTCGATGCGGACGGAGGCACACCGGGGACGACGACGGCCGGCCGCCCCGTGCGGGGCGACCGGCCGTCGGTCAGGACCTGCGAGCCTCCGGGGTGTCAGCCCTGGAAGCGCGGGAAGGCCGAACGGCCGGCGTAGCGACCGGCGTCGTCCAGCGCCTCCTCGATGCGCAGGAGCTGGTTGTACTTGTTGATGCGCTCGCCGCGCGCGGTGGCGCCGGTCTTGATCTGGCCGGCGTTCGTCGCGACGGACAGGTCGGCGATGGTGGTGTCCTCGGTCTCGCCGGAGCGGTGCGAGGTCATCGTCGTGAAGCCGTTGCGCTGCGCGAGCGTGACCGCGTCGAGCGTCTCGGTGAGCGTGCCGATCTGGTTGAGCTTGACCAGCAGCGAGTTGGCGGCCTTCTCCTCGATGCCGCGGGCGAGGCGCTCGGGGTTGGTGACGAACAGGTCGTCGCCGACGACCTGCACCTTGTCGCCGACCTCGGAGACGAACTGCGACCAGGCGCCCCATTCGTCCTCGGACAGCGGGTCCTCGATGGAGACGATCGGGTAGCTCGAGATCAGGCCCTCGTAGAGCTTGATCATGTCCTCGGTCGAGTGCACCTCGCCGTTCTTGAAGTGGTACGCCCCGTCCTTGAAGAACTCGGTCGCGGCGACGTCCATCGCGATGGCGACGTCGGAGCCCGGCGTGAAGCCGGCCTTCTCGATCGCCTCGACGATGAGGTCCAGGGCGGCGGAGTTCGACGGCAGGTCGGGGGCGAAGCCGCCCTCGTCGCCGAGGCCGGTGGAGAAGCCCTTGCCCTTCAGCACGCTCTTGAGGGCGTGGTAGACCTCCGTGCCCGTGCGCAGGGCCTCCTTGAAGGTCGGCGCACCGATCGGCGCGATCATGAACTCCTGGAAGTCCACCGTCGAGTCGGCGTGCGACCCGCCGTTGATGATGTTCATCATCGGCACGGGCAGCACGTGCGCGTTCGGGCCGCCGACGTAGCGGAACAGGTCGAGGCCGGCCGACTTCGCGGCGGCCTTCGCGACGGCGAGCGAGACGCCGAGGATCGCGTTGGCGCCCAGCTTGCCCTTGTTCGGGGTGCCGTCCAGCTCGATGAGGGTCTGGTCGATGATGCGCTGCTCCTCGGCGTCGTAGCCGATGAGCTCGGGGGCGATGTCGTCGATGACGGCATTGACCGCACCCTCGACGCCCTTGCCCAGGTAGCGCCCCTTGTCGCCGTCACGACGCTCGACGGCCTCGAACGCGCCGGTCGAGGCGCCCGACGGGACCGCCGCGCGGGCGAAGGTGCCGTCGTCCAGCGCGATCTCCACCTCGACGGTGGGGTTGCCGCGCGAGTCGAGGATCTCGCGTGCTCCAACGGCTTCGATGCTTGCCACGGGTGCTCCTTCAGACGGGGACCGCGGGCGACCGCGCGGCAAGGCCCAGGCGGAGGTGCCCGGGGCCGCTGACGCCCGCGACGGTGCTGGGTTGACGCCCCCAGCCTAGACCGGCGCCTGGCCCCGGGCGCCCCCGACCACGGAGCGGTCACCCCCGCTAGCGTGGGAGGGTGCACGGCATGTGGGACTTCCTCGGTTCCTACTGGTGGCTCGTCTTCCCTCTGAGCGGCATCGTCGGCGGGTGGATCCGCGGTGCGCAGGTGTGGGACGAGCGGCGGCGGCGCGACAAGATCGAGATGTACCGGATCAAGCACGCCGGCGAGCAGGCGGCCCGGGCGGACGACGAGGCGCTGACCCGCGAGATCGAGCGCACCGTGGCCGCGCACGACGAGACCCAGCACCGCTGGCTGGAGTACGAGCTCGACGCCGTGAAGGCGGTCGAGTACCCCCTGATGTCCGACATGCGGGAGCAGGTCACGGTCGACTTCCACCGCGCCCGGCGCGAGGCGGAGGACCTGCGCCCCGAGAACCTGGACGCGCTGCGCGACCGGCGCCGCCTCGACCGGTACCGCGACGCGGTCCGCGAGATGCAGGTGCGGTTCGACGTCGCCGAGCGGGAGGCCCGACGGCGGCGGGCGTCGGACTTCTCCCCGGCGGAGCGCCAGGCGCTCGACCGCGCTAAGAAGCTCCTCGCCCTGGCCGACGACGAGGGCTCCTCGCAGGCGGAGCGGCAGTCGGCCTACCGGCGCGCCACGAAGGAGCTGGAGGGCATCCTCGCCCTGCCGGACGCCGCCACCGACGCCCTCGAACGTCGCATCGCCGGCCAGCTCGGCCGAGCCGCCGGCGAGGGCGGCGCCTGAACCCGGGTCACGGGACGGCGGGCAGCTTCTGCCCCGCCTCGCGGCGCACCGGCGCCGAGAGCGCGTCGCCCTGCGGTCGAGGGAGGCGTGCACGGCAGGCCGACGCCGACGACGCGCGGCGCCGTCCGGCCCACCGCGTCCCCCGTGTCGATGCGGTCGTGCCGTTCGAGGTCGGTGCGGTACCGCTCCTCCCGTGCGGCGTCCGTGCCGCGCCCGCGCCCGCCCGCCCCCCGGCGCGGGTCACCAGTTGGTGAACGACCCGTCGAGCGCGCGCAGGGCGGGCCGCTCGTCGGCGGTGGCGTGCATCCGGCGCGCGGCGTCCCGGTCCAGGTCGACGCCGAGGCCGGGCGTGTCGTCCGTCTCCACCCAGCCGGGGACGATGGCGGGGCGCGCGGAGAACAGCGCGGCCACGGCCGGCTCGGGCTCGGTCTGGTGCTCCTGGACGCCGACCGCCGGGCTGGCGAGGTTGAGGTGCAGCGACGCGGCCGCTGTGACGGGGCCGAGCGGGTTGTGGGTGGCGAGCTTGACGTGGTGCACCTCGCACAGGGCGGCGATCTTGCGCGCCTCGGTGAGGCCGCCGGCCACGGCGACGTCGACGCGCGCGTAGTCGATCAGGTCGCGCTCGACGAGGCGCGCGAAGTCCCACTTGGACGCGAACTGCTCGCCCGCGGCGAGGGGGACGCCCGTGGCGGCCCGCAGCCGCGCGTACGAGTCGAGGTTCTCGCAGCGCAGCGGGTCCTCGACGAAGTACGGCCGGGCGCTCTCGACCTCCCGGCACAGGGTGACGGCCTCGGGCGGGTCGAGGCGGGTGTGCACGTCGAGGATCAGCTCGACGTCGTCCCCCACGGCCTCGCGCATGCGGTGGAAGAGCTCGATGCCGTCCCGCATGCTCTGCCGCTGGTCCAGGACGCCGGGCGGGTGCGGCAGCGCGAACCGCAGGTGCCGCCACCCGTCGGCGGCCAGGCCGCGGGCCCGGTCGTAGAACGCCTCGCGGTCCTCGTAGTCGTCGCCGAGGTGCACGTAGCAGGCCACGCGGTCGCGCACCGGGCCGCCGAGGAGCGTGTGGACCGGCACCCCGAGCGCCTTGCCCCGGAGGTCCCACAGGGCGGTGTCGATCGCGCCGATCGCGGCGCCGACGACCCGGTCGGCCGGGAAGAAGCCGCGCCGGGCCATCACCTGCCACAGATGCTCGACGGCCATGGCGTCCTCGCCCAGGACCAGGTCGGTCAGGTGCTCGACGGCACCGGCGACGGCGCGCTGACGGGAGCGGATGCCGACCTCGCCGATGCCGTGCAGGCCCTCGTCGGTGTCGACGACGACCAGCATCATCGAGTCGCCGTGGTCCGGGAGGGTGAGCACCTCTACGCCAGTGATCTTCATCGAACACTCCTCGGTGAAACTTCCACCATCGTTTCCAGCACGAATTGCGGCGATCCTAGCCACAGTCACGCTTCGGGACCAGATCTGTTCCACAACTCTTGACGTGTTCCACAACCGTTTGTCATGATCCGTGGCACCACCGAAGGAGGTGATTCCCGTGGCAGCCACGATCACGGAGGTCGCACGACGGGCCCAGGTGTCCGCGTCGACGGTCTCCCGGGCGATCAACAGCCCGGACCTCGTCAGCGACGAGACCCGGCGACGGGTCCTCGAGGCCGCGAACGCCCTCGGCTACACGGCCAGCCCCGCCGCCCGCTCGCTGCGGGACCGCCGCACCGGCTCGCTGGGGCTCGTCGTCACCGACATGGCCAACCCGTTCTTCCCGCCGATCCTCAAGGCCATGCAGGCCCGGGTCCGCCGCCAGGGGTACACCCTGCTCGTGGCCGACTCGGACGAGCACGAGGCCGACGAGGCCGAGACCATCGGCACCCTGTCGAAGCAGGTCGACGGCCTGATCCTGTGGGCGTCCACGCTGTCCGACGACGCGCTGGCCAGCCTCGCCGCCGAGATCCCGCTCGTGCTCGTCAACCGCGAGGTGCCGGGCGTCGCGGAGGTGCGGATCGCCCTCGGCGGCGGCCTGCACCAGGCGGCCGAGCACCTGCGCGCCCTGGGCCACGAACGCTGCGCGTTCATCAACTGCGCCCGCCCGGAGCTGCAGCGCGGCAAGTCCATCCACGAGGCCTTCGACGACGTCGGCCTCACGCTCGTCGAGCTCGGCCCCTACAAGCCGCAGTTCGAGACCGGCCTGCACGCCGCACCGCTCGTCACGGCCCACGGCGCGACGGCCGTCATCGCCCACAACGACCTCGTGGCCATGGGCGTGCTCCACCAGTTCCACGCGCTGGGCGTCGACGTCCCGCGCGACGTGTCCGTCGTCGGCATCGACGACACGCTCCTGTCCCGGGTCGCGACGCCGTCCCTGACGACGATCGCGATCCCGGCCGACGAGCTCGCCGCCCGCGCGCTCGACACCCTGACCGACCTCGTGCACGACCACGACCGACCCGCCGCCCTCGTCGAGGTCGGCACCCACCTGGTCCCCCGACGCTCGACCGGCCCGGCTCCCCGGGACTGATCGGCGCGGGACGACCCACCGCTCCTGTGGAGGGACGACGATGACTCACCACCCGACCCGGCGGCGCGCCGCGCGCGCGACCGCCGCCGTCACCGCACTCGGCCTGGCCGCCACGCTCTCGGCGTGCGGCGGCTCCGACGACGACCCCGGCGCCACCGCCGGGCCCGTCACCCTGCGGGTGCAGGGCATGCCCCCGGCGACGGACGCCGCGGGGCAGGAGGCCTTCCAGGCGACGGTCGACGAGTTCGAGGCCGCGAACCCCGACATCACGATCGAGGCCACGACCAACGAGTACGACCCGCTGACGTTCTCCGCCCAGCTCGCGGGCGGCAGCATCGAGGACGTCATCCGCGTGCCGCTGACCGAGCCGCAGGGTCTCATCCAGCGCGCGCAGGTCGCGGACCTCACCGAGCACCTCGCCGCGTGGCCGCACTACGAGGAGCTCAACCCGCAGGTGCTCGAGCCCCTGTCGGACGACGCGGGGAACGTGTACGGCGTCCCGCGCTCCCCGTTCGCGATGGGCCTGGCCTACAACCGGGCGCTGTTCGAGAAGGCCGGGCTGGACCCGGACGATCCGCCGGAGACCTGGGACGAGGTCCGCGCGGCGGCGAAGGCGATCGCCGAGAAGACCGACGCGGCGGGCTTCGTGCACGAGTCGAAGGACAACCAGGGCGGCTGGCAGCTGACCATGCTGACGTACGCGTTCGGCGGCGCGCTCGAGTCGCGGGACGGCGACACGGTGACGCCCACCCTCCAGACGCCCGAGATCAAGGCCGCCCTGGACCAGCTGCACGAGATGCGGTGGACCGACGACTCGATGGGCAGCCAGCAGCTGCTCAACCAGGACGACGTGGTCCGTGACTTCGCCGCGGGCCAGGTCGGCATGTTCATGGGCACGCCGGGCACGTACAAGCTCGCCAAGCAGAACTTCGGCATGAAGGACACCGAGAACTTCGGGATGGCCGCCATGCCCCGGGCGGGCGGCGACGCGACGATGTCCGGCGGCGAGGTGTTCATGGTGCCGGCCAACGTCGACGCCGCGAAGCAGGCCGCCGCCGTGAAGTGGATGCTCTTCGCCTACGCCCAGCCGCAGTACGACCCCGAGGTCGCGGCGTCGCAGGCCGAGACCCTCGCGAAGGACCCGACGGCCGCCGTCGGCGTCCCGACCCTGCCCATGTTCGACGCGGAGCACCAGGCGAAGATCGACGCGGCGATCGAGCCGTGGGTCAACGTCGAGCTCGAGCACTTCACGCACTACACCGAGGGCACCCCGCAGCTCACGCTGCAGCCGGAGCCCACCGCCGGCGCGCAGGCGATCTACGCGGTGCTCGACACGGTGGTGCAGGCCGTGCTCACCGAGGAGGACGCCGACGTCGACGCGCTCCTCGCCGAGGCCCAGGCACAGGCCGAGGCCCAGCTGGCGTCGAGCTGAGGACCACCGTGGCGACGATGACGACGACCGTCCCGGTGGCGCGTCCCGACGAGGACGCGCCACCGGCGCCCCGGCCGACCCGGCGGCGCGCCCTGCGCACCGACCTGGTGGCCGCGGCGCTGCTGCTGCCCGCCCTGCTGATCTTCGGCCTCTTCGCGTGGTGGCCCATGGTCCAGGGGCTGCTGCTGAGCTTCCAGAAGACCAACCTGGTGACGCCCGCGGTGTGGGTGGGCCTGGACAACTTCCGCGCGCTGCTCGCCGACCCGCTGCTCGGGACGGCGGTGCTGAACACCCTGCAGTTCGTGGGCCTGGGCCTGCTCATCGGCTTCCCGCTGCCGATCATCATGGCGGCGGTGATGTCGACGGTGCGGCGCTACGGCGGCGTGTACCGCGTGCTGGTCTACCTGCCCGTCGTCGTCCCGCCCGTCGTGTCCGTACTGCTGTGGAAGTGGTTCTACGACCCGGGCCCCGGCCTGTTCAACTCGCTCCTGGCGCAGGTCGGGCTCGGGCCCTACCCGTGGCTGGAGTCCCCGGACACGGCGATGCTCTCCCTCGTCCTGGAGTCCACGTGGGCCGGCATGGGCGGGTCGGTGCTCATCTACCTGGCCGCCATCACCGGCGTCCCGCAGGAGCTGTACGAGGCCGCGGAGCTCGACGGCGCGGGGCTGTGGCGCCGTATCGGGCACGTCATGCTGCCGCACCTGCGCCCCACCATCGGCCTGCTGCTCCTGTGGCAGCTCATCACCACGGTCCAGGTGTTCACGGAGCCGTACGTCTTCACCGGCGGCGGGCCCAAGAACGCCACCGTCACGGTGCTGCTGCTGATCTTCCGCAAGGGCTTCCAGCAGGGGCAGTACGGGCAGGCCGCGGCCCTCGCGTTCCTCCTGGCCCTCGCCCTCGCCGCCCTGTCGTTCGTCTACCTGCGCGCCACCCGGCGCTGGAGCCAGTCATGAGCACCTTCGTCTCGGTCGCCGCCCGGCGCCGTCCGGCCGGCCGCGCCGCGCTGCTCACCGTCACGGGGATCGCCCTCGCGCTCCTCGTCATCGCCGGCGTCGGCCCCCTCTACTGGGCCTTCAAGGGCGCGATCTCCTCCCCCACGGAGCTGGTCACCGACCCGCTCGCCCTGTGGCCGGCGGACCCGCGCTGGGAGAACTTCGCCCTGGTGTGGACCCGCCTGGACATCGGCCACTACCTGCTGAACTCGCTGTGGGTGGTGGCCGGGTCGTGGGCCGTGCAGCTGTTCGTCGCGGTCACGGCGGGCTACGCCCTGTCGGTGCTGCGCCCGCGCTTCGGCCCCGCGGTGTACGCGGCGATCCTCGCCACCATGTTCGTGCCGTACACGGTGTCGATGGTGTCCTTGTTCCTCACGATCATCGACGTGCCGCTGATCCACCTGAACCTGGCGAACACCTACTGGGCGATCTGGCTGCCCGCCGGCGCCAACGCGTTCAACGTGCTCATCGCCAAGCGGTTCTTCGACGCCCTGCCGCACGAGCTCTTCGACGCCGCGAAGGTGGACGGCGCCAACGTGTGGCAGGTCATGGTGCGCATCGTCATGCCGATGAGCCGCCCCATCCTCGCCGTGATCTCGCTGCTCGCGGTGATGCACGCCTGGAAGGACTTCATCTGGCCGCTCGTCGCGATCACCGACCCGGCCAAGCAGCCGATCGCCGTGGCGCTGTCCGTGCTGGCGAAGCAGGCACCCCAGGACCAGCTCATCGCCGCCTGCTTCCTCGCCCTCCTCCCGCCCGTCCTGCTCTTCCTCGTCTTCCAGCGCTACATGGTCGACGGGCTCGGCTTCACCGGCGTCAAGGGCTGACCCGCCACCCCGCTCCTCCCCGCTCGTCCCGTACGTGCCCCCCGTCACCGTCGACGAAGGACCCACCATGACCGCTCGCGAGCTCCCCGCCCCCGTGACCCGCCGGACGTTCGTCGCCGGCGCCCTCGCCACGACCGGCGCCGCCGTGGCGACCGTCGCCGCACCGCCCGGCACCGCGCACGCGTCCGCCCTCCCCTCCCTCAGCGCCCCCGGCATCCGCCTCGACGCGCTGGCCGACGGCACGATCGTCGTGCGCGACGACGCCGGCACCGAGCGGGTGCGCCTCACCCACTTCATGGTGAAGGACATGGTGGTGGGCCAGCAGCGCACGTACGGCGGCACGCCGAGCGCCGTCACGCTGCCCGACGGCCGGCCCGCGATCCAGGTCGAGTACCGGCTCACCGCGGCGGCCGACGGCATCACTGTGCGCGGCGTCTTCGACGTCTCGCCGCACCGCGCGCACCTGCGCTGGGACGCGACCAGCCCGCGCGGGCTGAGCCTCAACTCCCAGCTCGCGCGCGTGCCCGCCGGGTCGGCCGGCCCGTACACGACCACCGCGCTGGTGCGCTGGCAGCGCGACGCCGGCGGCGGCGTCCCGTTCGAGACCAACGACGGCATCGTGTACACCGAGCCCCTCGTCGGCACGGCGGCGCACTTCCGGTTCGGCACCACCAACCCTGCCTGGTCGAGCGCCACGTGGCTGCACGTCGAGGGCGTGCTCGGCGACGACGGCGTCCTGGTGCACGAGGGCGACCTCGTGCTCGGCGACCTGTCCCCCACCGCCGCGGGGACGGTCGCCACGGGGCGGCCGGTCGGCGTCGAGCTCGTCCACGACCGCGCCTTCGGCCTGTCCACGGACGCGTCCGCGCCGCTGGTGGTGCACGCGCACGCGGTGCAGGGCGCGCCGGCGGCAGGACCCGTGACCCTCGCGTGGGAGGCCCGCGACTTCGACGGCGCCGTCGTCGCGCGCGGCACCGGGACCCGCACGCTGGAGCCCGGTACCTCCTGGCAGGAGGCGGTCGAGGTGCCCGCGCCCGAGCACGGCATCGTGTTCGTCGAGGTCCGCGCCACGAGCGCCGGCGGCGAGGACTTCGCCCGCACCACGCTCACCGTGCTGCCGCGGCACGACTACGCGGGCACCGGCCGCATCGGCATCGCCAACTACCCCTGGCTGCTGGAGCCGTCGAAGCAGGACGTCGCGGAGCTGCTCACCCTGCTGGGCGTCGCGTCGGTGCGGATCGCCTACGAGGGCGCGCCCGGCATCCCGCCCGCCGAGCTGGAGGCGATGGGCATCATGCCGAACATCCAGCACGGCGACGTGGTCTTCGGCGCCACGCCGGAGGAGGCGCAGCAGTGGGCCGCCGACCTGGTCGACATCGTCGTCGGGGCGCGGGCCCGGTACTTCGAGGTCGACAACGAGCGCAACCAGCCCTGGATGTCGGGCCGCTACACGCTGGAGTACGTGCGCGACGGGCTGCGGCCCGCCGTCGAGCGGCTGCGCGAGGTGGGCGGCACCGCGAAGGTGATGAACTGCGGGCTCGGCGGCATGGACGTGAACTGGGTGGACGGCTTCCACGCGGCGGGCGGCTGGGACCTCATCGACGCGTTCGCGTTCCACCCCGGGCGCGGCAACTTCGTGCCCGACTACGCCCCCACCCCCGACGAGTGGGTCACGGGCGACACCGGCTCGTACTGGAACTTCCTCGGCGCGCTGCGGGAGGCCCGGCGCCGGGTGGACCTGTACGGCGGGGACAAGGAGCTGTGGCTCACGGAGGCGTACGCCTGCACGCGGCCGAACCGCTGGTGGAACGACACGATGCGGCAGGCGGCGGAGAACACGCTGCTCCAGCTCGCGCTCGCGATGTCGGAGGGGGTGGACGGCGTGAACTGGTACCAGCTCCACGACTCGATCATCCACCGGCCGCAGCAGGCGATGCCCGCGAACGCGGAGTACCACTTCGGCCTCATGAACCGGGACGCGAGCGCCAAGCCGTCGCTGCTGGCGTTCGCCACCGCGACGCGCCTGCTCGAGGGCGCGACGTTCGTCCGCTGGCTCGACCTGTCAGCGCAGGACCCGGACCTGCGTGGCCTGCTCTTCGACACCCCCGAGGGCCCGATGTCGGTGCTGTGGTCGCGCGCCGACGGGTACCTGCTCAACGCGGACCACGGCGCCGACGCCTACCACCCGCACCCCGAGGCGTGGGAGGACGGCTGGCCCACGAAGACCGACGTCTCCTTCCAGGGGTCCCGCGAGGTGGTGGAGGTCGACTGCATCGGCCGGCGTCGCACGATCACCGGGTCGGGCGGCACGGTCACGGTGCGGCTCGACGGCGCGCCCCGCGTGTACCTCGGGCTGTCGGCCCGGCCCGAGCAGAACGTCGCCGCGTGCCGTCGCGCCGGCGCCACCGACGAGAGCTAGATCGGAGCACGATGCGTGAGCAGGACCTGACGTACGACGTCGTCGTGGTGGGCGGCGGGCTGGCCGGCGTGTGCGCCGCGATCGCCGCCGCCCGCCTCGGCGCCCGCGTGGCGCTGGTGACGAACCGGACCGTGCTGGGCGGCAACTCGTCCAGCGAGATCCGGGTCTGGGTGGTGGGCGCCACCGCCCACGGCCGCAACCACTTCGCCCGCGAGACCGGGATCATGGGCGAGCTGTTCGTCGAGAACCAGTACCGCAACCCCGAGGGCAACCCCTACCTGTGGGACGCCGTCGTCCTCGACGCCGTCCGCGCCGAGCCCTCGCTCGACCTCTTCCTCGACGCGGACGTGCGCGAGG
Organism: Isoptericola variabilis; assembly: GCF_050311655.1. GTDB lineage: Bacteria > Actinomycetota > Actinomycetes > Actinomycetales > Cellulomonadaceae > Isoptericola > Isoptericola variabilis. The sequence continues at coordinate 180,838 of NZ_JBNOZM010000005.1, read as the reverse complement.
TGGAGGCCGAGGGGCCCGCGACCGCACGTCGGGTGGTGTCCGTGACGGCGTGGAGCCCGGGCAGCGAGACCCGGACGCGCTTCACGGGGGGTGTGTTCCTGGACTGCACCGGCGACGGCTTCGTCGGGCACCTGGCCGGGGCGGCGTCGCGGCTGGGCCGCGAGTCCCGCGCCGAGCTCGGCGAGCCGTGGGCGCCCGAGGAGGCGGACGCGATCACGCTCGGCTCGTCGCTGCTCTTCTACTCCAAGGACGCCGGCCGGCCCGTGCGGTACGTGGCGCCGGACTTCGCGAAGGACATCACGACCACGTCGATCCCGTCGCGCCGGGTGATCCGCGCCGAGGACTCCGGGTGCGCGTACTGGTGGATCGAGTTCGGCGGCGAGCTGGACGTGGTGCACGACAACGGCCGGATCCGCGACGAGCTGTGGTCGGTGGTGCACGGCATCTGGGACCACATCAAGAACTCCGGCGAGTACGACGCCGAGAACCTCACCCTGGAGTGGGTGGGCTCGGTGCCGGGGCGGCGCGAGTACCGCCGCTTCGTGGGCGAGCGGACGCTGACGCAGCTCGACGTCCTCGCCCAGCGGGAGTTCGACGACCGCATCGGCTACGGCGGGTGGTCGATCGACCTGCACCCGCCCGGCGGCATGTACGCCACCGAGGAGGGGGCGCGGCAGCGGTACGCGGACGGTGTCTACCACCTGCCGTTCGGCATGCTGCACTCCCGCGCGCTGCCGAACCTCCTGTTCGCCGGGCGGGACGCCTCCGCGTCGCACGTCGCCTTCGGCACGACGCGCGTCATGGCGACCTGCGCCGTGATGGGCGAGGCCGCCGGCACCGCCGCCGCGCTGTGCGTGCGGCAGGGCGTGGCGCCCCACGAGCTGGACGTGCCCGCGCTGCAGCGCACGCTGCTGCGCCAGGACGCGGCGATCGTCGGCCTGCGCAGCAGCGACCCCGACGACCTCGCCCTGCGGGCCGGGGCGACGGCGTCGGGCGCCCTGCGCGAGATCGACGTCTCCGACCCCGTCGAGCGGTGGCCGCTCGACGACGACGCCGGCCTGGTGCTGCCCGTCGACCCGTCGCTCGACGGGCTCGAGCTGTTGGTCGACGCCCGTGCCGCGACGCGGCTCGAGGTGGAGCTGTCCGACCCGGGCAAGGGGCAGAACTACGTGCCCGGGGAGGTGGTGGCGACCGCCGTCGTGGACGTGCCCGCCGGCGAGAAGCAGTGGGTGCGCCTCCCGCTCGCGTGGGAGCCCGGGACCCCCCGCAACGGGTTCCTGCGCGTGGCCGCCAACGCCGACGCCGCGCTGTACGTGGCCGAGGGCCGCCGCCCCGGGGTGCTCTCCCTCGTGCGCCGGGCCCTCCGCCCGCAGGACGAGCGGCCCCAGCCGGTCCGCGCGTGGAGCTCCAACGACGTCGGACGGCGCACCTACTGCGTGCGCGGCGTGCGCACCGAGGCGTACGCCGCGGACAAGGCCGTGGACGGGTGGCTGCGCCCGTTCGCCGGGCCCCGGACCTGGGTCTCGGCGCCGCTCGACGCCGCCGGACCCGCCTGGCTGGAGCTGCGCTGGCCGGAGCCGGTGACCCTCGGGACCGTCGACCTGGTCGGCGACGACGACGTCGAGGAGGACCTCATCAACCTGCACCGGCACGACAGCCCGCACCGCGTGCCGCCCGTGCTGCTGCGCGACCACGAGGTGCAGGCGCTCGTCGGCGGCACGTGGCGCACCGTGGCGTCGGGGCACGACAACCGGCGTCGCCGGCTGGTGCACCGGCTCGACGAGCCCGTCACGACCGACCGGCTGCGGGTGGTCGTCACCGCCACGCACGGCGCGCCGTCCGCCCACCTCGTCGCCGTGCGTGCCTACGCGCCGGGCGTCGAGGTGGCGGCGCCCGGTCTCGCGCGCGGTCGCGTGCGCGGTCCCGTCCGGGGTGGCGTCGCGTGAGCGCCGCGCGCCGGGTCCTGGTCACCGGGGCGGGTGGGCGGATCGGCACCGCCGTCGTCGCCGAGCTGGTCGCGAGGGGTATGTCCGTGACGGCGCTCGTGCTCGACGCCGACGACGCCCCCGCCGGGGCCGACCGCGTGCTGGCGGGCGACGCCGCCGACCCCGGCGTCGTCGCCCGCGCGCTGGACGGCGCCGACGGCGTCGTGCACCTCGCGGCGATCCCGTCGCCGCTGCACGACCCGCCCGAGGTCGTCTTCCGCACCAACACGCTCGCCACGTTCACCGTGCTGGAGCAGGCGGGACGGGCGGGCGTGCGCCGCGCGGTCGTGGCGGGCTCCCAGGCCCGCAGCGGGCTGCCCTTCGCGCCGCGGCCGGCGCACCCCGCGTACGTGCCCGCGGACCTCGGCTCCCCCACGCAGGCGGCCGACCCGTACGCCCTGTCCAAGGTGGTCGACGAGCAGACGGCCGCCGCCGCGGCCCGGCGGCACGGCGGCACGGTCGTCGTGCTGCGGTACCCGCTCGTGGGCGACGCGGACCGGCTCGCCGCGTTCGCCGCGGCGCGGGCGGTCGACCCGGCGCAGGGCGCGTCCGACCTGTGGGCCTACCTGGACGTCCGGGACGCCGCGGTGGCCGCGGCGCTCGCGCTCGACGTCGACGAGCCAGGCGCGCACGTCGTCGACGTCGCGGCGCCCGAGACCCTCGTCCCGTACGTCACCGGCGACCTCCTGGCGAGGTACCACCCGGACGCCGAGGTGCGCTCCGGCCTGCCCGGTCGTGCCGTGCCCGTGGACCTCGGGCCCGCCGAGCGGCTGCTCGGCTTCCGGGCCCGGCACCTGCTCGACCTCGGCCCCCTCCGCCCGCTCCCCTGACCGCGACGGGGCCCGCGGTCACGCCGTCGCGACGAGGCGGGCCAGGGCGTCGCGGGCGGGCGGGCCCCACGTGGGCTTGCCGCCCGGGCGGCCCTCGTCGCCCGCGTGCCCGATCAGCAGGCCGCCCAGGGCGGTGACCACGGCCCACCCGCGGGCGCGACGGCGCGTCGTGTCGTCGGCGGGCCGGCCGTCCGGGCCGCGGTAGGCGGCGTGGAAGGCTTCCTCCGTGCCGACGGGCAGCAGCCGCCAGGCGCCGGCCAGGTCGTAGGCGGGGTCGCCCGCGCACAGGTCTCCGAAGTCGATCACGCCGCTCAGGGCGCCGTCGGCGGTGACGACGTTGGCCGGGTGCAGGTCGGCGTGCAGCCACACCGCCGGCCCGTCCCACGCGGGGGCGTCGGCGGCGTCGTGCCAGACGGCGCGGAGGGCGTCGGCGTCGGTGACGAGCCCACGCTCGACCACCTCCGCGATCCCGTGCTCGACGCCGGCGGTGTGGTCGGCGAGCGGGCCGCCCCGGTCCCCGCGGCCGGCGGGCGCGCCGTCGGGGGCCGGGCGGTGCAGCGCGGAGAGGAACGCCGCGAGGACGTCGGCCGACTCCGGCCGCGTGACGGGTGCGCGGTCCGCGGGCTCGCCGGGCACCCACGTCGTGACGACCCACGGCCGCCCGAACAGCGCGCCCGGCTCCCCGAGCCGCTGCGGCACCGGCACCGGCAGCGGCAGCCGCGACGCGAGGCCGGGCAGCCACGCGTGCTCGTTGCGCAGCAGGGCGTCAGCGTCGCCCGTCGCCCACGGGAGCCGGACGGCGAGGTCGTCGCCGAGGCGCCAGAGCTGGTTGTCCCAGCCGTGCGCGCCCAGGCGCACGGGGAGGTGGGCGAGGTCCGGGTGCTGCTCCCGCAGCAGGTCACGGACGAGGTCGGCGGTGATCTCGACGTCGGTGGTGGTCACGTCGCGCCACGCTAGCGGCGTGCGCCGTCTCGTCGGCGTCGCGTCACGACCCCGCACCGGATCGTCACGACGTCGGCACGCACCGCCCGTCGAGCAGGGGTTCAGCGGGTGGGCCGGGCCGCGGCGGGCAGGTCGGGCGGGCCGGTGCTCCCGTCCGCGGCGTCGTCGTCGGGCCGGGGCGGGCGGGCCACGAGCTCGAGCACGGCGATGAGGACGCCGGCCACCAGCGCGGTGCCGATGACGAGGCCCGGCGTGGGGCTGCCGGCGAGCAGCAGCACCAGGGCGGCGACGGCGATGATCGCGACGCGGACCAGGGTGCGGTACCGGCCGAGCCACTCGCCGACCGGCCCGGTCGTCACCCCGCGGCCCTCGCCGTAGTCCCGCACCCACGCGAACCCGCGGCCGGCGCCCGCGCGCAGGGACCGCGCGGACGCGCTGCTCCCGCCGAGGTAGGCGACGAGCGCGACCACGAGGCCGAGCACGCCCACCGTCCGCAGCGTGACCCGCAGGAAGGACACGACCTGGTCGAACAGCACCTCGGCCGCGTCCAGCCGCAGCACCACGTCCTTGAGGGCGTCGAGGTAGATCCCCCTCCCGATCGCGAGGCCGACGGCGAGCAGCACCATCCCGGCCGCGAGCGCCAGCCCGGCCACGACCAGCGTGCGCGACTTGTGCCGCGCGACGAGCACGCCCGCGGCCAGCAGGCCGAGCGAGATCCACGGCAGCCACGTCCCCAGCGCCACGACCTGGGCGTACCGGTTCTGCACCTGCACCAGCTGCGACGTCTGCATGAGCGTGAACGTCGCGTTCACCTCCGGGATCCGCGCCGCGATCCCCAGGCCCCGGTCGACGAGCCGCTGCTTGAGCAGGTCGATCATGCCGGAGAGCTGGATGGTGAGCTGCCCGTCCTGCCCGATCTGCAGCAGCTCGCCGCCCTCGCCACGCATCGTCGCGACGAGCTGCTGGTGCGCCACCCGGTTGGCCTGCACCCAGGCGTCCTCGAACGCGTCGCTGCTCACCACGTTGTCCGCGGCCCGACGCACGAAGGACTCGACGCCGCTGGTCAGCGGCCCCTCGAGCTGCGTCAGCGCGTCCGTGGCGCGCGGCCCGACGCCCTGCTGCTCCAGCCCGTCGACCACCGTCCCGAGGATCGCCTGGACGTCGATCTGCTCCATCACGACGTCGGTGAGCCGGCCGGCGACGGCGCCCTGGATCGCGGGGTCGGCGGCGAGCGGACCGACGGTGTCGACGTACCGGTCCGTGTCGGTGAGGGTGCGCTCCGCCCAGGCCGCGACCACGGCGACGGGGGCGAGCAGGGCGCCGAGGACGACGAGCACGACGGCGGCAGCCGCCCTGCCGCGGTGGCGCGGCTCGCGGGGCGTGGGCGGTGCCGCGGCGACGACCGGCGCGCCGGCGCCGGCCGCCAGCCGCGCGCGCAGCTCCGCGTTCTCCCGCTCGAGCGCGGCCAGCCGCGCCGCGGCGTCGTCGGGCGCCCCCGCGCCGCCGTGCCCGCCGTGCCCGCCGTCGTCGATGGTGCCGCTCATCGGGTCTCCGTCCGCCGCCCTCGCCGCCCGCGACCGCGGGCCGGTGCGGACACCGCGGCCAGCCCCCGCGCCGCGCCGTCCGCTCCCCATGCTAGGAACGGAATCCCCTCGCCACCTGGCGAGACGGCAAATCCACCCCGAGTGCGACCGGAGCGATCAGTCCGGGCGCTCCCGCCGGTCGACCCCGTCATGACGACCGCACCCGGACCCGGCCCGCTGCCCGGCCCCGCCCACCTGCCCGAGACCGCCCGCCGCCTCGTCGCCGAGCCGCACGTGGCGCACCTGGCGACGCTGCTGCCCGACGGCTCGCCGCACAGCGTGCCGCTGTGGGTGGCGTGGGAGGGCGACCGCCTCGCGTTCCTCACCGGGCCCCGCTCGCAGAAGGCGCGCAACGTGGACCGCGACCCCCGCGTGGCCGTCTCCGTGACGCACACGGAACGGCCCTGGGAGATGGCTCTGCTGCGCGGCCGCGTGGAGCGCGTCCTGCTGGGCGACACCGGGTGGGCCGTCGTCGACCGGATCGCCCGCGCCTACACGGGCGCCGACTACCCGCGCGGCGAGGAGCGCATCGCCTACCTGGTGGCTGTCGAGCGCGCGACGGCGCAGTCGTTCGGCTGACCCGACCGTCCGTCGCGGCCCGCGCCGTCAGCGCGACGTCCCCACGCTCGCCGCGGCGGACACCTCGCCCAGCACCACGGCGTCGATGAGCTGGCGTGCCCACGTCAGCACCTCGGCGCCCCGCAGGGGGCGACCGCCGATGCGCGCCGTCGTCGGGAACGGCACGAGGAAGGCACGGATCGCCGGCTTGAGGATCGTGCCAGGGTAGAGCCGCTTGAGGCGCAGCTGCGCGGACTCGGCGAGGTCCACCGGCGCGAACCGCACGAACTTGCCCTGCGCGGTGACGTCCGTGAGGCCCGCGCGACGGGCGTGGTTGCGGAAGTCCGCGACGTCGAACAGCGCGGACGCGACGTCGGGGAGCTTGCCGTAGCGGTCCACCAGCTCGGCGCGCACCTCCGCGAGCTCGGTCGCGTCCTGCGCGGCGGCGATCTTCTTGTACGCCTCGAGGCGCAGCCGCTCGGTGGCGATGTACGACTCGGGCAGGTGCGCGTCCACGGGCAGCTCGATGGTGACCTCGGGCTGTTCCTCCTCGCGCTCGCCGCGGAACGCGGCCACGGCCTCGCCCACCATGCGCACGTACAGGTCGAAGCCGACGCCCGCGATGTGGCCGGACTGCTCGCCGCCGAGCAGGTTGCCGGCGCCGCGGATCTCCAGGTCCTTCATGGCGATCTGCATGCCGGCGCCGAGGTCGGTGTGCGCGGCCATCGTGGACAGCCGGTCGTGCGCGGTGTCGGTGAGGGGCCGCTCCGGCGGGTACAGGAAGTACGCGTACGCGCGCTCCCGACCGCGGCCCACGCGGCCGCGCAGCTGGTGCAGCTGGGACAGGCCGAGCACGTCCGCGCGCTCCAGGATCAGCGTGTTGGCGTTGGAGATGTCCAGGCCGGTCTCGATGATCGTGGTGCAGACCAGCACGTCCAGCTCCTTCTCCCAGAAGGCGCGGATCACCTGGTCGAGCTGGTGCTCGCTCATCTTGCCGTGGGCCACGCCGATGCGGGCCTCGGGCACGAGCTCCGCGAGACGCGTCGCCGTCTTCTGGATGGTCTCCACCTTGTTGTGCACGTAGAAGACCTGGCCCTCGCGCAGCAGCTCGCGCCGGATCGCGGCGGCGATCTGCTTCTCCTCGTACGCGCCCACGTAGGTGAGGACGGGGTGGCGCTCCTCGGGCGGGGTGGCGAGGGTCGACATCTCGCGGATTCCGGTCACCGCCATCTCGAGGGTGCGCGGGATCGGCGTCGCGGACATCGCCAGCACGTCCACGTTGGTGCGCAGCTGCTTCAGCGTCTCCTTGTGCTCCACGCCGAACCGCTGCTCCTCGTCGACGATCACGAGGCCGAGGTCCTTGAACCGCACCGACCCGGTGAGCAGCCGGTGGGTGCCGATGACGATGTCCACCGTCCCCTTCGCCAGACCCTCGACCGTCTCGGCCGACTCCTTCTCCGTCTGGAAGCGCGACAGCGCCCGCACCGTGACGGGGAACCCGGCGTACCGCTCGGAGAACGTGTCGAAGTGCTGCTGCACCAGCAGCGTCGTCGGCACCAGCACGGCCACCTGCTTGCCGTCCTGCACCGCCTTGAACGCGGCACGGATCGCGATCTCCGTCTTGCCGTAGCCGACGTCGCCGCACACGAGACGGTCCATCGGCACGGCCTTCTCCATGTCGGCCTTGACCTCGTCGATCGTCACGAGCTGGTCGGGCGTCTCGACGTACGCGAACGCGTCCTCCAGCTCGCGCTGCCACGGCGTGTCCGGGCCGAACGCGTGCCCCTGGGTGGCCATGCGCGCCGAGTAGAGGCGGATCAGCTCGCCCGCGATCTCCTTGACGTGCTTGCGGGCGCGCGCCTTGGTGTTCTTCCAGTCCGCGCCGCCCATCTTGGACAGCGACGGCGCCTCGCCGCCCGTGTACTTGGTGACCTGGTCGAGCTGGTCCATCGGCACGAACAGCCGGTCGCCCGGCTGGCCCCGCTTGGACGACGCGTACTCGATGACCAGGTACTCCCGCGTCGCCGCGTTCGCGCCCGCCCCGAGCGTGCGCTGCACCATCTCGACGAACCGGCCCACGCCGTGCTGCTCGTGCACCACGTAGTCGCCGCCGCGCAGCTGCAGCGGGTCGACGACGTTGCGCCGCCGGCTCGGCATCTTGCGCATGTCGCGCGTCGTGGAGCCCTGGCGGCCCGTGAGGTCGGACTCGCTGAAGACCGCGAGCTTCAGGTCCGGGGCGACGAAGCCCTTGCCGACCAGCGCCGGCGCGACGAGGACGACGCCGCCCTCGGGCTCCTCCCCCAGCTCGGCGACCATGCGCGCCGCCGTGTCCTGCGCGGCCAGCTGCTCGACCATGCGCTTGGCCGGGCCGTGCCCCTCCGTGGTGAGCAGCAGCCGCCAGCCCGCGCGCTGCAGCGTCTGGACGTCGTCCAGCGCGCGCTGCAGGTCGCCGCGGTAGGACTCGACGTCGCGCGCGCCGACGGTGAACGTCGTGACGCCGTCCACCTCGGCCTCGGGCTCGGTGCCCTCGTCGCCGCCCGCGTCGAGCGCGAACGACGAGAGCGTCCACCAGCCCAGCCCGCGGCGGGCGGCGACGTCGCGCACCTCCGCGAACGTCTCGAACGACGCCGCGGACAGGTCGATCGGCGCGGCCCCGCCGGCGACGGCGCCCGTCCAGGCGGCGGCGAGGAACTCCTCGGTGGTCGCGACGAGGTCGTGCGCGCGACGGCGGACCCGCTCGGGCTCGTCGATGACGAGCAGCGCGTCGTCGGGCACCAGCTCGAGCACCGGCACCATGCGGTCCACGAGCACGGGGGCGAGCGACTCCATGCCCTCGACGGCGACGCCCGCGGCGAGCTTGTCGAGCATCTCGATCGCGCCGGGCAGGCGCTCCACGAGGCCGGCGGCGCGCTCCCGGACCTTGTCGGTGAGCAGGATCTCGCGGCACGGCGGCGCCCACAGGCCCTGCTCGGCGATCTCGAGGGAGCGCTGGTCGGCGACGGCGAACCAGCGGATCTCCGTCACCTCGTCGCCCCAGAACTCGAGGCGCAGCGGGTGGTCCTCCGTCGGCGGGAAGACGTCGAGGATGCCGCCGCGGACGGCGAACTCGCCGCGGCGCTCCACCATGTCCACGCGCGTGTACGCGGCGGCGACGAGGCGGTCGGCCACGTCCGTGAGGTCCGCCGTGCCGCCGGTGTGCAGCTCGACCGGCTCGAGCTCGCCCAGGCCCTCGACCACCGGCTGCAGCAGCGCGCGGGCCGGCATGACGAGCAGCCGGATCGGGCCGGTGAGCCCCGGCTCGGGCGCCGGGTGCGCGAGGCGCCGGAACACCGCGAGCCGCTTGGCCACCGTGTCCGCGCGGGGCGACAGCCGCTCGTGCGGCAGCGTCTCCCACGCGGGCAGCACCGCGACGTCGTCGGCCCGGTCGTCGGGCAGGTACGCCCGGACGGACGCGGCGAGCTCGTCGGCCTCGCGCCCCGTGGCGGTGACGACGACGAGCGGCCGCCGCTCGGCCGCCGCCGCCAGCAGCGGCGCGCGCACGCCGACCGGCCCGACGACGTCCGCGAACCCGCGCGCCGGCACGTGCTCGAGCGCGGCGGCGGCGCCGGGGTCGGCGAGGAGTGCGGGGACGATGCCGGTGAGGTTCATGCGGGTCCTTCGGGCGAGGTCTACGGCGCGATCGCGACGTGCCCTGGGGTTGGCTCGGTGTGCGGGCACGACGACAGGCCCAGCTCTCCCCGGGACGCACGGGGTTCCGGGGGCGGGTGAGTCGCGCGACGAGCCGCCGAGGTGGCGCCGTCGTCCGGCGTCGTGACCGGGAACCGTGCGACCGGCGGGGTGCCGGGCGTGCCGCACCAGACTACGCCGACCCTCCGACGCCGCTCTCGACGCGCGCTCCCCCGGTGCCGAACAGGCGGTTGATGCCGTTGTCGCGGCTCTCGCGCGCGCTCGTCGGTGTCGACCGCCTGTCCGGCAGGACGGTCAGCTGCCCGGGAGGCGGCTGGTGAGGTCCTCGGGGAGCTGGTCGCGGATGCCGTCGGGCAGGCGGTCCAGCAGGTCCTCGCAGGAGACCGGGTCGCCCGCCTGGCACTGGCCGCCGAGCTCCTGGAGCTGGTCGGCGTCGCCGAGGGTGCCGGCGAGGTCCTGCAGGTCGCCGAAGGACAGGTCGCCGGTGAGGCCGCCGAGCAGCATGTCGGGGATGGACAGGTCGGTCTGCGTGAACTGCTCCGCCTCGTCCAGGGCCTGCTGGATGTCGTCGCCGTAGGTGTTCCAGAGGAACAGCCCGGCGATGACCACGATCGCCGTGAACACCACCTGGATGGACCCGAACGCGATGCCGGTCTTGGCCATGCCCCGCCCGCCCGAGCGGCGGCGGCGCGTCCGGTCCAGAGCGATCCCGCCCAGGATGATCGCGAGCACGCCGAGCAGCGGCACGACGAAGCCGAGGATGCCGGTGACCAGCGCCGCGACCGCGGTCGGCTCCGTGCCGCGCCGGGCGGGCTCCGGCTCCCTGCCGGGGCCCGACGCCGGCCCGCGCCCGGGTGCGGCGGCAGGGGCAGCGTCCCACGGCGCCGCGGCGGCGGGCCGCGACGTGGGCTGCGGTGTGGGCTGCGGGGCGGGCTGGGGCGCCGGCGCGGCGGGCACGGGCGCCGCCGCGCGAGCCACCGGCGCGTGCGGGGCGGGCGTCGCGGCCGGCGCCGACAGCGACCCGACCGGGCGGGAGGAGGTGCGCCGCGGCGGGGCGGCGTTCGGGAGCACCTGCGTCCCGTCCGCGTACCCGCCGGACGACGGCGCGGACGGCAGCACCTGCGTGCCCTCGCCGAGCCCGCCCGGCGCGGCCGGCAGCACCTGGGTGCCGTCGGCGTACCCGCCGGACGACTGCGCCCGCGGCAGGACGGCCGTGCCGTCGACGTACCCGCCGAACTCCTGCGCGGAGGGCAGCACCGTCGTCCCCTCGTCGTGGCCACCCGGCGCCTGCGTCGGCAGCACCTGGGTGCCGTCGGCGTACCCGCCGAGAGCCTGCGTGGGGGGCAGCCCGCCCGTGTCGTGCACGTGCGGCGGGATCACCTGGGTGTGCGGGGCGTCGGGGGCGTCGTACCCGCGCGGCTGGCTCATGGTCCTCCTGGTCGGCACGTCTGTCGGATCGTTCGTCGGACGGTCCGCGATGCTACCCACCCGCCACGGCCCGGCGGCCGTCCTGACCGGCGTCTTCGCCGGACCCCCACAGGACCGGCAGCCGGCGGCCCCACCTGCGAGGGCGGGGCCGCCGGCCGGGGCGCGATCCGTCGGTCCGGCTACCGCCGCGCGAGGGCGACCGGTGCCGAGACGGCCGTGACGTCGGCCAGCCCGCGGGCGTGCGCCGTCACCTCGACGCTCACCTCGTGCCCGACGTCGGTGCCGCGCACCCGGAACGACGCGGCGTCGCCGGGACGACGCACGGGCTCGCCGTCGCGCAGCCACCGGTACGTGTACCGCACGGGCCCGCCGTCGGGCGCGGTCCACTCGCCGGGGTCGGCGACGAGGAGCGCGCCGGGGCCCGTCCCCTTCCGGTCGTCGGGGACGACGACCGGCGCGACCACGTTGACGATCCCCTCGGGCTCCGGAGCGGCCACGAGCCTCCCGACGCCCCACCGGGCGGTGGACTGGTAGCCCGTGCCCGTGGGGTCGGCCCAGTCGCGCACGGCGGTGCGCGCGCCGGCGGTGCCGTCGTTGACCTGGAAGTCCAGGCCGTGGAAGGTGCCCGCGCCGCCGGTGCCGAGCAGGCCGACCGCCGCCTCGACGACGTACCCGCCGTCCACGGCCGCGGTCGCCGACGTCAGGCGGGCTGCCTGCGCGGCCTCGTCGCCGGTGCCGAACGACGTGACGTTCTCGGCGCTGATGCGGATCTGCGTGTCGACGTCGCGGTAGGCGCCGTTCTTGGCGTTGCCGGCGTCGAGGAAGATCTCGACCGAGTCCTGCACCCACGGGTCGGAGCCGCTGACGTCCACGGTCGGGTCGGCGACCTCCGCGAGCACGTACAGCGTGTCGCCGGACCAGAGGGTGCGCACGGTCGCCGTGGCACCGCCGTCGCCCTCGATCTGCCGGTCGGTGGTGACCGCGGAGGCGTCGGCCCACACGTCGTCCACCGCGCCGTCGACCTGCGGCGCCGTCGTCGCCTCGGCCACCTCGAGGTAGCTCAGCTCCTCCAGGAGGGTGAGCGTGCCGAGCGATCCGGGGGTGTTCCAGCCGGACGTCGTCGCGCCGTCCGCGACCTGGACGTCGAGCCCGACGACGTCGCCCTGCGCCGCGCCCGCCAGCGGCAGGTGTGCGACGACGACGTAGCCGTCGTCGGACGGTCGGACCACGGCCGCCGCGCCGTCCGGCCCGGTCACCGTGCCGTCCCGGCCCACCGTGGTGGTCGCGCCCTCGACGTCGAAGGTCACGGCGTCCGCGTCCTCGGCGTCGCCGTCGGTGACCCGCACCTGCGCCGTGAGGTGGTCGGCCGCCCAGCGGAGCTGGAAGTCGGCCACGGCCTCGCCGCCGCCGTCCGCCGTGATCGTGTGCCGCGGGAGCCGGTCCCACTCGGGCGACGACGCGGCGTCGTCGTCGAGCGGCACGTCGCCGGCGAAGACGCCCGCCGACTTCAGCCGCGCCGGGATGTCGCCGTCGACGGCGCCGTGGTAGGCGGGCTTGGCCTGCCGGTCGCCGTCGAACAGGAGCGGGCCGCCGTCGTCGCGCCACGACCGGTCGTCCGTGAGTCCCCACACCGTGACGCTGAACAGGTCGTCCGCCCGCTCGCGGAACCCGCGGAACGCGTCGCGGAACCAGTAGCCCTGCTCGACGAGGTTGGCCGCGGTCGCGGGGGTGCCGATGCCGACGTCGAGCTCGGTCACGGCCTGCGTGACGCCCAGGTCGGCGAACCGGTCGAGCGCGCCGGTCAGCGCGCCGACCGGCGTCGACAGCGACACGTGGAACTGGTGCCCCACGCCGTCGACCGGCACGCCGCGGGCCAGCAGCCGCTCGACGAGCGCGTAGTAGCGGTCCTGCTTGCCCGACTGCTCGGTGTTGTAGTCGTTGATGAAGAGCGTGACCGGCCGGTCGGTGCCCTCGGCCGCGTAGGTGTGGTTGAACGCCTCGTCCGCGTACTCGAACGCGAGGTCGATGAAGCCCTCGCCCAGGATCCGGTACCACTCGCTGCGCCGCAGGCCGTCGTCCGGGTCGCTCGTCGCGCCGTCGTTCACGACCTCGTTGACGACGTCGAACGCGACGAGCGGGTTCTCGCCGCCGCCGAACTCGCCGTACGTGTCCGCCATCCACCGCGCGACGGAGAAGATGTGCGTGCGCAGCCGCTCCCGCAGGACCTCCTGGTCCGCCGCGGACGTGGTCAGCGGGGTGCCGTCGTCCGCCTGGAAGAACCACTCCGGCGTCTGGCTGTGCCAGGCCAGGACGTGCCCGTACACCCGCAGGTCGTGCGCCACGGCGTAGTCCAGGAGCGTGCCGGCGTTGACGCTCGGCCGGAACTTGTGCTCGGCGTCGTACCAGGCCTCGACCTTCATGTCGTTCTCGGCCGTGATCTGGTCGAAGTGCCGCAGCAGCAGGTCGGAGGCGTCGCCCGTGGTCTCGCGCTGGTCGATCGCCACGCCGAGCGGGAAGTCCACGGTGTCCTTGACGCCCGTGAGGTCCTGCACCGGCGGGGTCGTGCGCTCGGCGCCCGTGACGACGAGGTCGTCCACGAGGAACGACGGGTGCACGCCGGCGACCGGCGCCGCCTCGACGTAGAGCTGCGCCGCGGTGAGGTCGGACGGCATCGTGTACGTGCCGCCGACGCGCACCCAGCCGTCCGCGGTCGCGTCGACCGCCTCGCCCACCCAGGTGTAGGCGTCCCCGACGGCCGACGTCTCCTGGACCGTGAAGTGCACCGCCGCGCTGCCCGACGTCCCCGCGGGGAGCTTGACCCAGGCCTCGACGTCGTAGTCGCCGCCGGCGGCGAACAGCCCGTCGACGGCGGTGGCCGGGCCGTTCCACTCGGCCGTCCGCCCGGTGACGGACAGCGCTCCCGCGCCCGTCCGCGCGTCGTCCGAGATCCCGAGCGTGACCGCGCCGCGCGGACCCCACGGCTCGTAGGCCGTGTCGAAATCGTTTTCCAGAACGGCGGAGTCGTCCGCCGCCGCCGTGCTCGCGCCCACGACGCCGGTCACCACCGCGCCGCTCGCCACCACCGCTGCGGCCGCCGCTCCCGCGACCACCCGTCTCAACCGCTGCCTCATCGTCGCTCCCTCGCGATCGGTGGGCCCTGGCGGCGGCTCGACCGACGCCCGGGGCCGGCGGCGCGTCCGCGCGCCACCGGGGACACCGTAGAGCCCGGGAGACATTAGGGGCAATGGTTGAACGAAGTGTCGGCGGCCTGGTCGTCCGCCCGTCTGCCGCCGCGCTTACCGCCCCAGGAGGAGCGCCGCCGACATGTCGAACGTCTCGAAATCGCTCGGGTCGAGCTGCGACACCAGCGCCACCGCGAAGACGAAGAACACGATCCACGCCACCACCCCGACCGCGCCCAGCACGATGCCCGCGATCGCCAGGCCCTTGCCCTGCTGGCCCGTCCGGTTGATGCGCGACAGCCCGATGATCCCCAGCACGATCGGCACCACCGCCAGGCCGAGGATGCCCGTGATCAGCGCCGCGATCGACCAGCCGTCCGTGCCCGCCGACGGCGCGTACGGCTGGGCGTAGGGCTGGGCGTAGGGCTGCTGCTGGGGGTACGGCTGCTGCGCAGGGTAGGGCTGCGGGTACGGCTCGGCCCCGGGCTGCTGCTGGTACGGCTGCTGCGGGTACCCCGGCGGCTGCTGCGGAGAGCCGGGCGGCTGCTGCGCACCGGGCTGGTACGGGTCCGGAGGCGCGGCGCCGGGCGCCGGAGTCGCGGGCGCCGGGGTCTCACCGGGAGGCGCGGGCTCCGTCGGCCCCCGATACGGGTCCGGCGGCGCGGGCGGTTCCGCACCGCCCGACGGCGTGCCCTCCCCCGGCGCGTCGCGCCGCGGTTCGTCCGGGCCCGGCTGCGTGCCGTCGTCGTGACTCATGGCCGTACCTCCTCGTCGGCGAGGCGCGACGACCGGGCCGGCCGCCCCCGCTCCTCCCACTATGCCGGAGGACGCCGGCCCAGGCGGGTTCACCCGAGCGTTCACCCCCGCACCCCGCCCCAGTGCGCCGCCCGGACTGACATCCTGGAGCCGGCGGGCCGGGCAGGGACCGGCCCGCCACCGGCAGGAGGAGGCAGGAGGCACCCATGCGCGTCATCGTCGTCGGGGGCGGCATCATCGGGCTCGCGACGGCCGCGCGGCTCGCCCGCCGCGGCGACGACGTCACCGTGCTGGAGAAGGAGCGCGAGCTGTCCTGCCACCAGACGGGCCGCAACTCCGGAGTCATCCACTCCGGCCTGTACTACGCGCCGGGCAGCCTCAAGGCCCGGCTCGGCACCGCGGGCGCCGCGTCCATGACGCGGTTCGCTTCCGAGCACGGCGTGCCCGTCGCCGTCACCGGCAAGCTCGTGGTCGCGACCGACGCCGGCGAGCGCGACCGGCTGCGCACGCTCGCCGAGCGCGGCACCGCCAACGGGGTGCCGGTTCGCGAGCTGGACCCCGTCGAGGCGCGCGAGCACGAGCCCGAGATCGCGTGCGTCGGCGCCCTGCGGGTCGAGACCACGGGCGTGGTCGACTACCGCGCCGTGTGCGCCGTGCTCGCGCGCCAGGTGCGCGAGGCGGGCGGGGTGGTGCTGCTGGGCCGCGCGCTGCGCGGCGCCCGCACCGTCGGCACCCAGGTGCGGGCCGACGTCGAGGAGGTCGGCGAGCACGCCGGGTACGAGCTCGTCGCCGACGCCCTCGTCGTGTGCGGCGGCCTGCACGCCGACCGGCTGGCGCTGGCGTGCGGCGTCGACCCCGGGGCGCGCATCGTGCCGTTCCGCGGCGAGTACTTCGACCTCGCGCCGCGCGCCGCCGACCGCGTGCGCGGCCTCGTCTACCCGGTGCCGGACCCCCGGTTCCCGTTCCTGGGCGTGCACCTCACGCGGGGCGTGCACGGCGACGTGCACGCCGGGCCCAACGCCGTCCTCGCCCTCGCCCGCGAGGGCTACCGCCGCCGCGACGTCGCGTGGCGCGACGTCGCCGACGCCGCGTCGTGGCCCGGCCTGTGGCGCCTCGCCGGGCGCAACCTCGTGCCCGGCGCGGCCGAGGTGGCGCGGTCCGTGTCACGCACGCTGTTCGCCGCGTCCGTCGCACGCCTGCTGCCCGGCACCACGGCCGACGACCTGCACCCCGCCCCTGCCGGCGTGCGCGCGCAGGCGCTGCACCGCGACGGGCGGCTCGTGGACGACTTCCTCGTGCGCACCGCACCCCGGCAGGTGCACGTCATCAACGCGCCGTCCCCCGCCGCCACCGCGTCGCTGGAGATCGCGCGGCACGTCGAGGCCGAGCTGGACCGGACCATGGCGGCCATCGGGTGACGCGCCCAGGACGGCGGACCGGGTGACCGACCGGCGACACCGCGGCCCGGTCGCGCTCGCCGTGTCCGCCACGTCGGCCGGCCTGTTCGCCGCCCTCTTCGCGCTGGCGGTGCTGACCGGGCCGGGGCAACGCGCGGACGTCGCAGGTCTCGCGCTCCTGACCGGCCCCGAGCCGGTCCTCGCCGGCGTCGCGCGCCTGGTGCGCGCGCTCCTGCCGGTCGTCGCGGCGGGCGCCCTCGTCGCGGTCCTCGTCGTGGCGGTGCGGCGCCGAGCGGGCGCGCGCACCCTCGTCGCGGCCGGGCTCCCGCTCGTGGTCCTCGGCCTCGCGACCGTCCTGCGGGACGTCGTCCTGCCGCGGCCCTTCCTGGGTGCCCACGGCTACCTCCACAACACGTTCCCGAGCGCCCACACGGCGACGCTCGTGGCGACGTGCGTCGCCGTGGTCCTCCTGCTCGGTCGCCGCCCGAGCCGGTGGGTGGCGGCGCTGGTCGGGACCTCCGTGCTCCTGGCTGCCTGGGCCAACGTCGCGACCCAGGCCCACCGGCCCAGCGACGTCGTGGGAGCCCTGCTGCTGGTGGGGGTCGTCGCGCCGTGGGCGGTGCTGGCGAGCCGACCGGGCTCGCGTGACGGTCAGCCGATCCCCGAGTCGACGAACCGGAGATAGTCCTCCCGGGCTCGCGCGTCCGGGACGTCGAGGCGCAGCGCCTTCTCCCCGGCGTCGGGCAGCCCTCGCCGGAGTGCGCGCTCGATCCGGCGCTGCGCCACGGCATGCCCCACCAGAGCCGTCGTCGTCCCCCCTGCGCGCGGCCGGGCGGCGGCGTAGAGCCGGCCGCCGCGGTGCGGGTCGCCGGGCAGGTCGGGGACGCCGCGGCGGCGGTCGAGCGCGGCGGCGACGGTCCGCAGCGCGCTCGGTGCCCGCAGCCCCGTCCCGCCGAGCGACTCACCGCCCTGGCCACCGAGCGCCCGCGCGGCACGGTCGAGCACGAGCGCCACCGGCGCATCGATCCGCATGGCTCGGGCACGCGGGCCGACCTCCTGCCGCGCGCCGTCGCACGCCGCGACGGCGCCGGCGACGTCGACGAGCCACAGGAGCCGCCCCGCTCCCGCCTGAGCCGCGTGGAACGCCAGCACCAGGACCGAGTCGACGGGGTCGAACGTCGGGACGTCCCGTCGGCCGCCCAGCGCCACCGTGCGGCGCCGGGCGATCATCGCCTCGGGGTCGGTGCGGAAGCTGCGCCGCAGCCCGTGCGGCACGGCGAAGTCCCAGTGCAGGTCGAGGTGCACGCCGAGGGGCCCGCGCATCGCGTACTCCGCGCGCCGCTCGCGCGCCATGAGGGGCCAGTTGCGGTCGACACCCGTGCAGCCTGCCGCGTCCAGCGCCTCGACCGCCGCCCGGAACCCTGCCCGCGGCACGTACAGGTCGAGGTCGTAGTACTCCCGCATGTCTGGCGAGGGCCAGAGCGCGGCCGCCGCCGGCCCCTTGGCCACCACCCACGGCACCCCGGCGCGGTCGAGCGCAGCGCCCAGGACCGCGAGCTCGGCGAGCGCGCCCAGGTGGCGCACCACCTGCTCGTCGCGAGCGCGCCGCAGCGGCGCACGCCACGGTTCGGGGCAGTCCGGGCGGCCCGCGACGTGCTTCGCCACCGCGGGCAGGACCCGGTGGTCCTGGGCGGCGTCGGCCAGGAGCTCGAGCCGTATGCCGTCGAGCGGGACGGGCGTCGAGCCCGGCGACGGACGGTCGGAGGGCGCGACGGAGTCGAGCAGTATCTGCGCCAGCGGGCGGCGCACCGTCGGTCGTGCCCCCATCCCGGCAGGATAGGGAGCGCTCGGCGACGGTGGGGCGTCGGCAGCGGGCGAATTCTCGTCCGGACCGTCCTCCTGCCGCCCCGGCGCGGCTAGCGTGTGTGAGGCCGGGCCGGCCCCCGGCGGAGGACGGAGCGGTCGGTGGCAGACAGCGCGGTGGGCGGGACGCCGGAGAGCGACGAGCGCAGGGGACGCCGCCTGCTGCGCCTGCTCGGCGGTTCGTTGCAGGTGTCCTGGCGCGCGAGCCGGCCCCTGTTCGTCGCGATGCTGGTCCTCCAGGTCCTCGTCGCGGGGGCGCTGGCAGGCCAGGTGCTCGTCGTCTCCGCGCTGCTCGACGTGCTGCTCGCGCTCGCCGACGGCGCGAGCGGCGTCGCGGCGGTCACCGGACCGGTCCTCGCCCTGGCCGCCCTGACCGGCCTCGCCTCGGTCGCCGGCGGGCTCCAGGCCTCGGCACGCCGGGTGCTCGGCGAGCACGTGGCGCGACTGATGGCCGAGGACGTGCAGGAGGTCGCGACGAGCGTCCCGCTCGAGCACTTCGAGTCGCCTGCCTTCTACGACCGGCTGCAGCGTGTCAGGGTCAACGCGCTCTCGAGGCCCTTCCAGGTCACCCAGGGGATGTTCGACCTCCTGGGGTCGTCGATCGCCACGGTCGGCGTGGGCGCGGCACTGGTCGCGCTGCACCCGGTGCTGCTCCCGCTGCTCGCGCTCGGCGGCCTGCCCCTGCTGGTCACGGGCCGGCGCGAGGGCAGGCTGGAGTTCGCGTTCAAGGTGGCGCAGACGACCAACGAGCGCGAGCGCATCTACACCAACTACGTGCAGAGCAGCCGGGACGAGGCCAAGGAGATCCGTGCGTTCCAGTCGGCCCCGTGGCTGCAGGCGCGCTACCGCGAGCTGTACGGCACGTACCTGGCCGACCTCGCCCGCCACGTGCGCCGCCGGGCGCTGACGAACGGCGCGGGCAACCTCGCCGCGGCCGTGGTGCTCGCGGGCGTGCTGCTGGTGCTGGCCTGGCTCATCACGCGCGGCGAGGTGACGTTCTCCGAGGCGGGGGCGGCCGTGGTCGCGGTCCGGATGCTCCAGGGGCAGATCCAGGGCATCTTCGGCGGCGTCCAGCAGATCTTCGAGTCGGGGCTGTTCCTCGACGACGTGCACGCGTTCCTCACCGACGGGCGGGCCGCGGCGCGCGCGGCCACCGGGAGCGAGGAGCCGCCGGCCGCCTTCCCGGGCGTCTTCGCCCGTGGTGTCTCCTTCACCTACCCGGGGTCGCGGCGACCGGCGCTGCGCGACGTGGACCTCGCGCTGCGCCCCGGCGAGGTCGTGGCCCTCGTGGGCGCCAACGGCTCCGGCAAGACCACCCTCGCCAAGCTCCTCGGCGGCCTGTACGAGCCGACGTCGGGCACGGTCCTGTGGGGCGACCGGCCGCTGTCCGGGATGCGCGGCGAAGCCGTGCGCCCCCAGGTGGCGGTGATCTTCCAGGACTTCGTCCACTACGCGTACACGGCCACGTGGAACATCGCCCTCGGCCGGCCCGACGTCCCGGTCGACCACGAGCGGGTGCGGCGCGCGGCGCGGGTCGCGGGGGTGGACGCCGCGCTCGCCGGCCTGCCCGACGGCTACGAGTCGCGGCTGTCGCGCATGTTCCCGGGCGGCACGGAGCTCTCCGGCGGCCAGTGGCAGCGGGTCGCGATCGCCCGCGCCTTCTACCGGGACGCGGCGCTCGTCATCCTCGACGAGCCGACCGCCGCGATGGACCCGCTCGCGGAGCACGACCTGTTCTCGTCGCTGCGGGCGACGCTCGACGGGCGCACGGCGCTCTTCGTGTCGCACCGTTTCTCCACCGTGCGCTCGGCGGACCGCATCGTGGTGCTCGACGACGGCGCAGTGGTCGAGCAGGGCTCGCACGACGAGCTGATGGCCCTCGACGGCGCCTACGCGGAGATGTTCACGGTCCAGGCTCGCTCCTACCTGGACGCCGCGTCCGCCCCGACCAACGGGCGCGCCGAGGCCTCACCCACCGACCGGAGGACCTGAGCGCCCAGCCCCGGAGCGAACGGCGGCCCCCACGGGACGTCCGCCACCAGCACGGGGACGGTGCGGGCGAGGTCGGCGAGGTGGCGCAGGTGGGCGCTCTGCACACGCTCGTCCAGCCAGCCGTGCAGCCGCGGGTAGTGCAACAGCTCGAAGAGCGCCGCGGTGCCGGCCCGTCGGCGCACGACGAGCTCCCCGCCGTCCCGGTCGGGCTGCGGCACGACGATCGCGCGCAGCGGGCGCCGGTCGCGCGCGCCCGCGCCGAGCTGCAGCACGTGCCGGGCGTCGGCGCTCACGCGGCGCCCGGGCGCCCGCGCGGCGAACCGCCCGGCCAGCGTGTCGGCGCCCTTGCGCAGCCGCACCTCCGTGGCCCCCAACCGCGCCGCGAAGCCGTCGTCGCCGCGGTCCAGCCGCAGCACGTCGTCGGTGACGAGGGCGGCCCCCTCCGCACACAGCAACGTCGCCATCGTCGACTTGCCCATGCCCGAGTAGCCGACGAACGCGACCACGCCCTCGTCGTCCTCCACCGCGCTCGCGTGCAGCACCGCCTCGCCGCGCAGGTACAGCTGGAACGCGAGCATCCCGCCGGTGGTGAGCACCCGGCTCAGCCCGGGGTCGACGCCGTCCGCCTCCCGCAGCACGACGTGGCGCAGGTCGGCCGACACCTCGAAGTCGCACGCGTCGTGGAACCGCAGCAGATAGCCGTCGGCGCCCAGGTCCCAGGCGGTGTACCAGGGGTCCCCGGCCAGCTCGTGGTGCAGGACCGCCCGCCCGCCGGGGGTCGTGCGCTGGTCCGTGCCCGCGCCGGCGGCGACCACGACGTCGGCCGGGGCCGCGCCCTCTTCCGCCCGGTCCTGGTGCAGGTCGAAGGGCGCCTCCACGATCAGGCCGTACAGCAGCTGGCGGTCCATGTCACGCTCCCTGGGTGGGGACCGCGAGCGGCAAGAAGCCTTTGCCCCGGTCCAGGTCGAGGTCCTTGTCGTCGATGCGCAACCAGGCGTGCGCCCGCACGACGCCACCCGCCTTGGTGACGCCCAGCACCAGCGCGGGACTGCGGTGACGCAGCAGTCGGCCGGCGAGGATCGCCGAGCGCAGGCAGGTGCCGTTCACGCCGGGCAGCCGCAGCACCCGCCGCAGGACGCGGAGCCGCCGTCGTTCCGTGTCGTCCAGGGCCCCGGGGTCGAGGTCTCCGGACGCAGGCTCGGCGGACGCCAGCAGGGCGAGGTCGTACCGTCGGGCGACGCGTGCCACGTCCCACCGCCGCAGCCGGCGCTCCAGCAGCAGCAGGGCGCCGAGGAGGCGGAGCGCCAGCGGGACGGCGCTCACCCGGCGCCACGCCCCGGCCATGGTCACCGGACCGGCTCCGCCCCGACGGACGCCAGCCACGCCTGCTGCAGCAGCAGGCTCGTCGGACCGGGCGGGAAGCCCGACAGCCACGCGGCGCGGAGGCCGTCGACGTCGACCAGCGCGGCGTCGACGCCGTCCCCGCCCCACCGGCGGGCGAAGTCGCGCGTCGCGCTGCCCAGGTACGCACGGTTGAACGAGGCCTTGTCGGACCGGGCGCACACAGCGTCCGGCAGCAGGGTGCCGAAGACGGCGCGCATGCCCGCGGTGCGGTCGGGGAAGCCCCACGGGTGCGCCGCGCCGAGCGCCCCGAGGAAGCCGTCGTCCAGCAGCGGGTGGGCGAGCGCGACGTCGTGCTCGGCGGCCACCTGACCGAACGTGTCCAGGAAGACCCGGCTCGCGCGCCGCCGGCGCAGCCAGCGCAGGCCGCGTGCATACGAGAGCGGCTCGGCCGCGGCGTCGCGCGCGATCTCGTCGGCGAGCCGGGCCGTCGTCTCGCGCCCCAGCCAGGTGAGCGCCGCCGTGCTGCGCGCCGCGGCGGTGCGCTCGCGCCACCGTCGCCCGGGCAGCAGCGAGCCCAGGGCGGCCCGACGGGGGGTCCCCGCCCTCCCACGGCCGCGCGTGACCCTCAGCAGGGCGCGGGATCGGCGGTCGCCGAACACCTCGTCGCCGCCCTCCCCCGTCAGCACCACGTGCCCCCGCAGCTCGCTCAGCATCGCGTCCTTCACGTGCATGGTGGCGGGGAAGAGCAGCCCGCGGCGAACCAGGCTCTCCCGTGCCGCGACGCCCAGCAGGTCGTTCTCGCCGCCGACGTCGATCCGCCGCCACGTGGAGAGCCCGAGGTGCCGCACGACCGACTCCTGCCACGCGGACTCGTCCGCCTCCGCGACCCCGGGGTAGCGGAACGTGACGGGCACCGGGTCCGGGGTCCCGTCCTCCCGGGCGACGGCGGTCGCGACGGCGAGCACGGCGGACGAGTCGCGCCCGCCCGAGAAGGTGACGGCGACCGGGCGCCCGCCGGCGACCCGGCGCACGGACGTCTTGATCGCCTCCAGCGCTCCTCCGACCTCACCGGCCGTCGTGGGCGCCTCGTCCGGCACCAGCCCGGGCAGCCAGCACGCCGCGACCTCGAAGGCCGTCGGGCGGTAGAAGGACGCCATCGTCGTTCCAGGCTGCTCGGGGGACGTTGAGGGGAAGGGCTCGGAGGACACTGGAGGTGCCGGCCGCTCCGAGGTCGGAACGGCCGGCACCCTGTCCCAGAGTGGGTTCAGGACGCCTTGCCCTTGTGGAACAGGTCGCCGTCGTAGTCGAAGGCGAACTGCTGCTCGAGCGTGACGTCCCTGACCGAGCCCACCTCGGTGATGCGCGGTGCTTCGTACATCGGAGCACTCCCCTCTCCTCGTTCGTGCAGGACGCGCCCAACGTCGCGCCGCGAGCAACGACCGGTCAAGGACTTCGGGCCGAAGTCACCCCGCACCCGGACGCCTTTCACCCGGCACCGGGTGAATCCTCCGTCCCACCCCCACCCCGGGCCCCGGAGCGGCCTATCCTCAGGGCGGCACGACCCGAGAACCGCGACGAGAGGCACGGCGATGAGGCTGCGCGAGGACGGCGTCACCTGGCAGGAGATCGACGGCGAGCTGGTCATCCTCGACCTCGCGTCGTCCACGTACCTCACGACCAACGGCTCCGGCGCCTTCACGGCGAAGCTGCTGCAGGAGGACCGCACCACAGGCGACCTCGCGGAGGCGCTCGCCGTCGAGTACGACATCCCCGCCGACGTCGCGCAGCGCGACGCCGAGGCGTTCGTGGACGCGCTCCGCGACCGCGGCCTCCTCGTCGAGGAGTGAGCGCGGTCAGGCCGTGAGCAGGGCGAGGTCGTGCCGCACCATGCGGTCGACGATCTCCTCGAAGGCCAGCGTGCCGCCCCAGCCCAGCACCGTCCGGGCCCTGTGGGCGTCCCCCACCTGCTCCGTCGGGTCGGCAGGGCGCACGAACCGTGGGTCGACCGTGACGTGCGGCTCCCAGTCCTCGACACCGGCCGCGGCGAACGCGGCGGCCACGAAGTCGGCCACCGAGCGGGTCGTCCCGGACGCCACGACGAAGTCGTCCGCAACCGGGTGCCGGACCGACCGCACCATCGCGTCGACGTAGTCGGGCGCCCAGCCCCAGTCGCGGCGCGCGTCGAGGTTGCCGAGCGCCAGGGTGCCGGAGCCGCGGTGCGCGATCCGGGCCGCGCCGGCGGTGATCTTGCGGGTCACGAACGTCTTCGGGCGACGCGGCGACTCGTGGTTGTAGAGCACGCACGTGGAGACGCCGAGCCCGCGCACCCGGAACACCGCGGCCATCTGGTGGGCGTACGCCTTGGCGGCGCCGTAGGGCGACGACGGCCGTACCGCCGTGCCCTCGTCCTGCGGCGCACGGTCGGGCGTGCCGAAGATCTCCGCGCTCGACGCCTGGAGCACCCGGACCGCGCGCCCCGAGTCCTCCTGCAGGCGCCATGCCGCCTCGTAGAGGGCGACGGCGCCGAGCCCGGAGACTGCCCCCGTCTCGACAGGGTGCCGCCACGAGTACGCGACCGAGCTGATCCCGCCCAGGTTGTAGATCTCGTCCGGCCCGGTACGACGCACGAGCTCGGCGAGGCCCTCGGCGTCGCGCAGGTCGCCCGCGTGGAGGCGCACCCCGGCGGGCATCCCGGCCGGGCGCTCGCCGGCGCGCACCAGTCCGTGCACCTCGGCCCCCTCGGCAGCAAGCCGCTCGGCGAGGTACGACCCGTCCTGCCCCCCGATGCCGGTGACGAGGGCGACCGTCACGGGCGCATCCCGGCCAGCTCGGCCTGCTCGTCCAGATCGTTCTCGACCATCATCGCGACCAGCCGCTGGAAGTCGACGCGCGGCTCCCAGCCGAGCACGTCGCGAGCCTTCGACGGGTCCCCGATGAGGAGGTCGACCTCCGCAGGCCGCATGAAGCGCGGGTCCTGCGCGACGTAGCCGCTCCAGTCCTCCACTCCCACGCACCCGAAGGCCGCGTCGAGCAGGTCGCGGATGGAGTGGGTCTGCCCGGTCGCGACCACGTAGTCGCCCGGCTGGGGCTGCTGGAGCATCCGCCACATCGCGTCGACGTAGTCGCCGGCGAACCCCCAGTCGCGGCGGGCGTCGAGGTTCCCCAGCGTGAGCGAGTCCTGCAGCCCGAGCTTGATCCGCGCCACCGCCTGCGACACCTTGCGGGTGACGAACTCCGGCCCGCGCCGGGGGGACTCGTGGTTGAACAGGATGCCGCTGGAAGCGTGCAGCCCGTACGACTCGCGGTAGTTGATCGTCATGTAGTGCCCGAACACCTTCGCGACGCCGTACGGCGACCGGGGCCACAGGAGCGTCGACTCCCGCTGCGGCACCTCCTGCACCTTGCCGAACATCTCCGAGCTCGACGCCTGGTAGAAGCGGACGGCACCCGGGTCGTCGCCCGCGTGCAGCCGCACCGCCTCGAGCATGTTGAGCACGCCCTTGCCGGTGACCTCGCTGGTGAGCGTCGCGTTCTCCCACGAGTACGCGACGTAGGAGATCGCGCCGAGGTTGTAGACCTCGTCGGGCCGCGCCGCGTCCAGTGCCCGCAGCAGGGACGACAGGTCGGTCAGGTCGCCGGTCACGAGCCGCACGCCCGGCACGGTGCGCCGCACGAGATCGAGCTTCGGGTTGTTCTGCCCGCGGATCAGTCCCCAGACCTCGTAGCCCTTCGAGAGCAAGAGCTCGGAAAGGTACAGACCGTCCTGGCCGGTGATCCCGGTAATCAGTGCTCGAGGCATTTTGCTCACCGTTTCTGTGCGCCGAATCAGCGCCGTCCCCCGGCGGCACTCCCCTTCTGGGACGCCACCACGCTAATCAGCACGAGGGGCGTGGAGACCGTCCGCACCGGGTGAACAGGGCGCGCGCCGGGGTGAAAGTGCGCCCGGCGCGCCTGCCCGCCCGCCCGAACTTCATCCGTTGGCGCCCTCGACCGGGCCGCCCGCGAGCGAGAACCATCGATGGCATGTCACGCCGGGAGCGGGGACGCCGCGACCATGCCGCGCGGGCCGCAGCGCTGACCGCAGGCTTCGTCCTGCTGTACGGCGCCGGGGTCGTCGCGCCGTGGGGACAGTGGGTCGACGCGGTGGCGTTCAGCGTCCTGACCGGGGCGGGCGCGATATTGCACCCCGTCGCAGCCGTCACCCGCGAGGTCCTGGTGCTGGGGCTCGTCGTCGTCGTCGCGGCGCTCGCCGTCCGCGCGGCCGGCGACCGACGATGGCGTGCCCTGGCGGCCTGCCTGGTGCTCGCCGCAGCGGCAGTCCTCGCCCTCGTGCTCCGTGGCACCGTCCTGCCGCGCCCCGTGCACGAGGCCGCGCTCGGTTACGCGTACAACACGTTCCCGAGCACGCACGTCGCGGCCACGGCAGCGCTCGCCATCGCGCTCGTCGTCCTCTGGCCCGGCCGTACCAGGGCCGGGCACGTCGTCGTGCGCGAGGTCGCGGTCGCCGCCGTGCTGGTCGCCTGCGTGGTCAACGTGGTCGCCTTCGCCCACCGCCCCGTCGACGTCCTGGGGTCGCTCCTGCTCGTCGGGGCCGCCGCCTCGGCGGCCTCCGCCGCGTTCCCCGGAGCGCTTTCACCCCCGGGCGACGGCAAGTTCACCCAGGCCGCCGCCCTGCGGGCGCGGGGCGCGGCATAGCGTCACCGTATGACCACGCGACGCCGCCGCGCTGCACGGCTCCTGGCCCCCGCCCTCGTCCTCGCCGCCGGCTCGATCTCGCCGGCCGCGGCCGAGGACGGAGAAGCGCCCGCGCGCACGGAGTCCCGGGCGGTGACCTGGACCTGCACCGGCGAGCCGTGCCCCTGGGGGGAGACGACCACCGGGAACGCCGCCGTCTGGCCCGAGGGCTCGGGCGCGCTGTCGGAGCGGTACGGCTACACGACGTCGGACGCCATCTATCTGCCCGACGACGCGGCCGAGGACGCCACGATCACCGTGCTCGAGGGGTCGGCGGGCGTGTGGGCCGGGCAGCTCGACGGCCCGCACCGCCACCTCGCCGCGCTGTCGGCCGGCGACGCGTTCACGGTCGGTGACCTCGCCGACGGCGAGGTGGTGTCCCTCCAGAACGACGGCGCGAGCTTCGCCTACACGTTCACGCCCGGGGGCGAGGCCCCGCCCGACCCTGAACCGACGCCCACGCCGTCCTCCGAGCCGACCCCCGAGCCGAGCGAGGACGCGGGCGTCGCGTCGCGCCCCGTCACCTGGACCTGCACCGGTGACCCGTGTCCCTGGGGTGCGTCGACGTCCGGCCACGCCGTCGCGTGGCCGGCGGGCTCCGGGGCGATCACCGCACGGCACGGCTACGTGACGTCCGAGCCCGTCTACCTGCCCGCCGAGACGGCGAACGGCGACACCATCACGGTCGTCTCCGGGTCGGCCCGGCTCTACGCGGGCACCCCCTCCGGGCCCCACCGGAGCATCGGCCAGCTCTCGGCGGGCGACGAGCTGACCGTCGCCGGCCTTCCGGTGGGCGAGGTGCTGTCCGTCCAGAACGACGACGGCCCGTTCCGCTACCTCCACGTCGCCGGAGACGCCACCACCCCGGAGCCGACGCCCACGCCGACCCCGACGCCCACGCCCACGCCCACGCCCGGACAGGACGCGGCGTCCCTGCCGGTCACGTGGCGCTGCACCGGCGAGCCGTGCCCGTGGGGAGAGACGACGTCGGGCCACGCGATCGCCTGGCCCGAGACGTCCGGTGCGATCACGACCCGCCACGGGTACACGACGTCGGAGGCCGTCTACCTTCCCGCCGCCGCGGCCAACGGCGACACCGTGGCCGTCGTCACCGGCTCCGCGACCCTGTACGCGGGCACGCCCACGGGGCCGCACCGCAGCATCGCGCGCCTGTCCGCCGGCGAGCAGCACACGGTGACCGGCCTGCCGTCCGACCAGGTGCTGTCCGTGCAGAACGACGATGCGTCGTTCACCTACGTGCACACCCCCGGGGACGGCTCGACCCCGGACCCCGAGCCGACCCCCACGCCGACCCCCACGCCCACGCCCACCGTCCCCGCGGACGCCGTCGTGATGGACTCGACGCTCGCGCTCTGGCACTGCGACGCCTACGCGACGTGCGCGGACGACGGCTGGACGCCGTGGGTGGGCGGCGCGCTCGCCTGGCCGGAGTGGGCCGCGTACTCGACGAACGCGCGCGAGGGCTCGAACTCCCGCACCGTGCGCGACCTCGACGGCGAGGTCATCCACCCCTACATGGGGTCGTGGGCCGACGGCTGCCGGATCCAGGTGCTCGAGGGCGACGTGCTGGTGATCGAGTGGAGGCGCGGCACGGACACGTGGCGGCCCACGTACCTGTCCCCCGGCGACGTCTACACGATCGAGCTCGAGGGCGACGAGGACGGCGCCATGATCGAGACGCCGGACACGCCCACCACGTTCACCGTCGCGCTGACGGACTGCGCCCCGCAGCCGGTGCCCTGACCGTCACCGCCGGGACGTCACCGCCGGGCGTGCCGAGGGTACGGGTCAGGCGCGGTAGAGCGCCTCGTACCGGTCCACGACGCGCTCCAGCGTGAACTCCTGGACCCGCTCGAGTGCCGAGGCCGCGAGCGCCTCCCGCCGCGCGTCGTCCGCCAGGAGCTCGGCGAGCGCCGTGCCGACGTCCTCCAGCGGCACGACGACGGCGGTGCGGCCGTCGTCCGTCACGTATCGCGCCCCGGGGTTGGGGGTCGCGACCACGGGCAGCCCGGACGCCATCGCCTCCGCGTACGGGATGCCGAAGCCCTCGTAGTCGCTCGGCAGGCAGAACGCCCACGCCTGCTGGAAGGCGAGCGCCAGCTCGTCGTCGGACAGCCGCCCCAGGGCGCGGACCCCGGGGCCCACGTCGTCGGGCACGTCCTGGCTCACCATCCAGAGCTCCGCGTCGGGATGCTTCGGCAGCACCGTCTCCTGGAACTGGCGCGCCAGCTCCTCGCCGCGCTTGCGGCCGCGCCAGTACCCGACGAACAGGACCACCGGGTGGTCCGCCCGCCGGGCGTCGTCGGGCCGGAACCGGCTCACGTCCGTGCCACAGGGCACGACGTCGCGCACCCAGGGGTACCAGCGGCGCGTCTCGGGCGAGATGACGACGGTGCGGTCGGCGACGCGGGACGCGAGCACCTCGGACAGCCCGAGGAGCACCATCCGTGCCTTCTCCTTGACGCCCTTGATGGTGCGCGCCTCCTCGAAGCACGACCCCGCGAGGGTCCGCACGTGCCGGGGCACGCGCCGCCGCCACAGCCAGTAGTCGTCTCCCCACGCATGCAGGACGTCGTAGGACGAGAGGTCGACGCGGCGCAGGGCGAGCGCGAAGCGGAACGTGCGCAGCGAGCCCGTCATCCGCACGTGCCGGTGCCCGTAGACGGCGCCGTCGACCGGCGGGCAGTCGCTGAGGACCGTCACGTCGTGGCCGCGCCGCGCGAGCTCGGTCGCCAGCTCGTGCACCTGGTACCCGATGCCCTGCTTGCTGGTGCTGGGCAGGTAGTAGGAGATGATCGCGATCCTCATCGCAGGCCGTCCCGCAGCGCCTCGAGCCAGCCGCGGCCGTGCCGCAGGTCGGGCTCCAGGTGGTTGCCCTCGGCCCACTCGTTCCACGACTTGACCCACAGCAGCCGTTCCTCGGCCGGCCGGTGCGCGATCGACGCCACCGCCTGCCGCACGTTCTGGCCGAACTTCTCCGGGGTCGCGCCGTGCAGCACCAGGCCCCCGCGGCCGGAGCGCGGCGTGTTGTCCCAGTTGGGGTAGACGCACGGCTGGACCAGGTCGCCGGTGCGGTTCTGCCCGGCCCAGTCGGTGGAGTAGGGGAAGACCTCCGGCCCGCCGGCGAGCCTGCGGAAGGCGCGCATCCGCAGCAGCTCCGACCGCGACGTCCCCGCGGGCATCCGCATGTACACCCCGCCGTCGAAACCGTCCTCCTTGACCCGGTCGTACCGCGGTCCGCCGCCCAGCAGGTCGCTCATCTCCGCCACGAGGTACAGGCCCTCGAGGCCCGCCCTGCGCGCGAGCGACTGCCAGAGGTCGACGAAGTCCGCGGCGTCCGGCAGCTCCTCGGGCCGGAAGACGTAGAACACCGGTCGGCCGCCCACCCGCAGGTAGCGAGGGTCGCGGAACGCGGGCAGCACGGCCTCGAAGTGAGCCGCGTAGTCCTCGACGCCCGGGTAGTGCTGCTGCACCAGGATCCGGTCGGCCTCGCCGTGCCAGATGCCGCTCCACGTCTGGTTCGCCCACGCCAGGCAGAACGACACGTCGGGCGCGCCGGAAGCCAGCACCTCCGCGAACGGGCGCTCCAGGATCCGCCGCCCGTTGCCGAACCAGTAGTGCCAGTACGCGAACGCCTCGACGCCGTACTGGCGCGCCAGCTCCGACTGCGCCGCCCGCACCTCGGGCAGCCGGAGGTCGTAGAAGCCGAGGTCGGCGGGCACCAGCGGCTGCCGGTGCCCCGGGTACAGACGGCGCGCCCGCGCCACGTTGGTCCACTCGGTGAACCCCGGGCCCCACCACCGGTCGTTCTCCGGGATCGGGTGGAACTGCGGCAGGTAGAACGCGACGGCTCTGGCATCCATCCCCTCGCCCCTCTCGTTCGACGTCATGCCCGGCTCGCGGAGACGACCCGGAGCATCGGCACGGCGACCCGCCGCAGCCGTGCCGGCACGGACCGGGCCACGGCCTCGGCGTCCGCGGGCGTGAGCCCGGTCCGGGCGAGGCGCACCGCGCCCACGAACAGCCCGAGGCCCAGCACGGCGGCCACGGCCGCCGACGGCACTGGCGGTGCCCCGATGCGGTCGACGCCCCACCAGGTGGCCACCGACACCGCGGCGCCCAGCAGGAACGGGAGCACCGTGCCGAGGGCGCGCCCCGCGGACAAACCCAGCGACCGCACTTCGAGGGTGAGCAGGCCGGCGAACAGCGCCACCGCCGCCGTCGCGTTCCCGAGTACGGCGGCCCACACTCCGAGCGGGCGGACCAGCGCGACGGTGATCCCGACGTCGACGACCAGGCAGGTCAGGTTCATCCACAGCAGCCAGGTGCCCTTGAGACGGGCCATGAGGAACGCCTTCAGCGGGCCAGCCATCACCAGCAGCCCCCCGGCGACGCTGAGGACGACGAGCACGGGCGGCACCGACGCGAACTCGGGACCATAGATGGTGGGCACCAGCAGCGCGAACGCCGGCGTCGCGGCGGCGACGACCGCGGCCGTGGCGGTCGACGACGCGCGCAGCGTCCGGCCCAGCGCGCGGCCCACGGCCTCGACGTCGACCTCGCGGAGCCCTGAGATCGCCGGGACCAGCGGGCCCAGCAGCGACTGCGCCGGCGCGAAGAGGTGGACCCCGAGGCCGAACGCGAGGGCGAAGACACCCGCCGCCGCGGGCTCCGACATCCACGTCAGCACCATCACCTCGCTGCGCGAGGAGACGAACGCCTCCAGCATCCCGGCGGCGCCGGCGGGCACGGCGAACTTCCAGAAGCCCGAGGGGAACCGGCGGAAACGGGGGCGCAGCAGCGCGCGGCGGTACATCGGCGCCACGAAGCACATGTACGCGATCGCGCCTAGGCCCACGGCGACGAGACGCACCGCCCAGATCGAGTCCGCGGTGCCGGCGGTGGCCGCGACGATCACCACCATCACCTGGGTGACCAGGTTGACGATCATGGTCGCCTGCGCGCTCTGCGCCGTCTTGTTCTCGATGGCGAGCGCGTCCGACGGGCCTCCCGAGGCGCACGGGATCACGACGCCGAACACGAGCGCGATCGCCAGGAGGACCGGGTCGACGTCGACGAGCAGCAGCACGGCGAGCGACAGCACGGGGATGCCCACCAGCACCCGGTACCCCTGGGCGGCGGTGAGCATGCGCTTCACCTCGTCGTACCGCCCGGCGGCGTGCGCCTTCGACCCGAACTGGACCACGCCCGTGCCTACGCCGAACTCGACCGCCGACCCGACGAGCGCGAGGACCGTCGACAGGTACGCGAGGCGCCCGTAGTCCACGACGCCCAGCACCCGGGCGATGACGATGTTGACGACGAAGGCCAGCGGCAGGGAGACGACGACGTGGACGAGCGTCCACATCGCTCCTCGGATGGCCCGGTCCTGCAGCTCCCCGCGCGACAGTGCCTGCGGGTCGTCCAGCACGGGCACCACGGTCGCGCCCACGCCCGGGGGCGCGCTCGCGACCGTGGTCGGCCGGTCGGCAGCGCCCGGCGGCGCCTTCTCTGTCGTCACAGGGACATCGTTCCCTCGCGGACCCGTCGTTTCCGAGGGCCGGGGACCGAATTCAGCCGGTGCTCCCGCCGGTTTCACCCCCCTGCCCGGTGGCCGGCTCCGTAGTCTCGACAGCATGAGCGTTCCGGTCGCGGCGGGCAGTCATCTGCACGTGATCACGCCCGGCGACCATTTCTCGCCGGACACGGGCAGCGCCGTCCCGACGGTCGTGCACGGCCTCGCGGCCGCGACCCCGCCTGGGCACCCGCGGACCCGCGTCGCGGTGGCGCACGGGACGTACCGGGACCACTACCCCTCCGCGGACGTGGTTGGCTACGACGCGGCGCCCGGCAGGCGCGGGGACAGGCTCCTCGACGGCGCCGCCGCCGTCCTCGGTCTCCCGCGGCCCGGGGCGCGCCGGTCCCTGCGTCCCACCGTCCGCGACCAGGGGTCGTGGGCGCCGTCGGTGGTGGTCGCGCACAACGCGCCGCAGCTGGCGAGGCTGGTCGACACCCGGCGCCACGCCTCGGTGGTGTGGTTCCACAACGAGCTGCTGCGCACCTACGCGTCCCGCGCGGCGGGGAACACCCTCGCCCCCGCAGCCGCCCTCGTGTGCGTGAGCGACTTCCTCGCGGAGCGCACCGCCGCGCGCCTCCCAGTCACGCTGCACGGCCGGGTGGCGACGGTGCCCAACGGCGTCGACACGACGTTCTTCAGCCCGGACGGGCACGAGCCCGGGGAGGTCCTCAGCATCGTGTTCGTGGGCCGGATGGTGCGCGAGAAGGGGCCCGACCTCCTCCTGGACGCGCTCGCCCGGCTGGGTCGGGCCGACCTCCGGGCCACCCTCGTCGGGACGCCGCACTTCGCCCCCGACGCTCCTTTGTCGCCCTACGAGCGGGGGCTCCGTCGGCTCGCGGCGCCGCTGGGCGACCGCGTCACGTGGCTCCCCTTCAGGCCACGGGAGCAGGTGGCCGCGATCCTGCGGGCGGCCGACGTCGTGGTGGTCCCGTCGCGGTGGGACGAGCCCTTCGCCCTCACCGTGCTCGAAGGGATGGCGTCCGGCGCCGCGGTGGTCGCCGCCGACGTCGGCGGGATCCCCGAGGCCGCGGGAGACGCGGGGCTCCTCGTTCCCCCGACCGGCCCGTCGTTCGCCGACGCGCTCGGCGCGCTCGCCGACGACCGCGGGCTGCTCGCCGCGCGCCGTGCCGCCGCACGCGAGCACGCCGTCGCCCACGACTGGGCCGTCTCACGACGCAGGTTCGACACCGAGCTGGCGCGGCTCGGGATCACCGCGCGTGACGTCGGCGCGGCACACCGGGGCGTGAACCGATGACCCCGAGCGTCTCCGTCGTCCTGGCCACCAACCGTGGGGCCGACAACCCGTTCCTCGCCGAGGCCATGCGGTCGCTCGCCGCCCAGACGCTGCCCCCGGTGGAGCTCATCGTGGTCGACGACGGCAGCCCGGTCCCCCTCGACGTCGACGACCTCCCCGCGGGCCTCCCGCCGACGCGCATCGTCCGGTCGCGCCCCTCGGGGCCGTCGGTGGCGCGCAACACCGGCGCGGCGGCGACCTCCGGCGACCTCCTCGCCTTCCTCGACGACGACGACGTGTGGGACCCGGCGAGGCTCGCCACCCACGCCGCAGCCATGACGGACCCCGGCGTGGCGATCACCTACTCGGGGATGGACAGCATCGACGCGGACGGGGCCCTCGTCGCCCCCGCCGACCAGGTGCCCGTACGGGACGCGGAGGACGTCTACCGACGGGTGACCGGCATCCTGCTGGGGAACCTCGTCGTGCGTGCCGACGCGTTCCGCGCGGTCGGCGGCTTCGACCCCACGCTCCGGTGCGCCGAGGACCTCGACCTCGTACTGAAGCTCGCCCTGCGGGGCCGCACCGTCATGGTGGGCGACCGGAGCCTCGTCTCCTACCGCACCCACGGCCACAACGCCACGCGCCGGCACCGGGTCCTGGCGGACAGCATCCGGCACGTGCTGCGGTCCCACCGGAGGGCCGCCGTGGAGCGCGGCGACACCCGCCTCGCCTCCGCGCTCCGGGAGGGCCTCGCCTCGAACGACCGGTTCGCGGCGTGGAGCGCGGTGCGGGCTGCACGGTCGCTGGCCCGGGACGGGGCGTACGGCGACGCGGCGTCGGAGTTGCTGTGGGCGGCACGGTTCGCCCCGCTCGCCCCCGTCAGCGTGGTGCGCCGGGCCGTGCCTCAGAAGGGGAGGTCGGTGCCGACCACGAGCAGCCAGTCGCTCGCGCCGGCCGCGTTCGCGCCCGGGGTGCGCAGCTCGCGGGTCAGCGGGACCGGCGTCGCCGTCCCCGTCGACGGATCCACCCACACGGCGGACGCCGCCGAGTCCACCTTCGACAGGTCGAGCGAGACGGCGCGCCCGGACGGCACGTAGACCAGCGCCAGGCTCCCGTCCGGGGCGACCGACGTCGTGGCCAGGTCGGCGCCGAGCACGTCCTGCCCGTCGATCGCGGATCCGACCCCGTCGGTGAGGAAGCCGTCGCTCGGCGCCAGCGTCCACCACCGCAACGAGGCGATCACGTCCCGGATCCGGGAAACCTGCGTGGCCCCCTCGGAGCGCAGGCGGGTCTGCCACCCGGGCAGGAACTCCCAGTCGTCCGTGCCGAAGACCTCGCCGGGAGACCCGGACGTGATCGCCCAGAGGACCTGGCGGCGGAGCGTCTCGGTCGTGGTCGTCGGACCGCCCGTGTTGTTCTCCCCCTCGTAGTTCGCCTCGCCCAGCAGCGCCGGACGGTGCGGGCGCGTGTCGTAGGCGGCGCGCACCGCGAGCGACGTCGGCCCGTAGCTGTAAACGAAGTTCCAGTCGACCTCGTCCTTCCAGCGCTGGTCGTCGCTGGCCGACGGTGCCGACCAGAGCTGCACGGAGAACGGCCGGTCGTCGCCGGTCGAGCGGATGCCGTCCCGGAGCGCCCCGAGGCAGGCGTCGGTCGCGGTGGAGGGAGAGTAGTCGCCGCCCGACATCCACAGCACCGGCAGGTCCTTCGCCCACCGCGCGACCCGGACGCCGAAGGCGCGGCACGTCGCCGGCGGCACCCCGGCGAACTCGTGCTCCAACGTCCACGAGTCCACCGGGTACAGCAGCGTGGTGATGCCCAGCTCCCCGGCGCGGCGCAGCACGTCATGCGCGCGGTCGAAGTACGCGTCGTCCCACCGCAGCACGTCGCCGCCGACGAAGGGTCGCAGCCCGTCGACCGTCGCCCCGTCGTCGGACGGCGCCCCGTTGGCGACCGCCCCGACGAGAGACACCAGGACGGCGTTGAAGCCCTGCTCCGAGCGGGCGGACAGGTACTCCTCCGCCTCCGGGGGCCGCAGGTCCGTGAGCAGCGACCACGGCGCGTCGCCCCGCACCAGCACGGGCGCGCCGTCCTGGTCCACGAAGGTGCGCCCGTCGGCGGAGATCCCGGTGATCCATCGGGGGTCGCCGTCGCGGGCCGGCTCCCGCGACGACGGTGTCACGGCACGCACGGGGGCGTCCGCCCCCGGGGGCTGCTCGTGCCAGTCCGGGGACGAGAACGGCCCGAGGTCGAGCACGCGGAGGGCAGCCACCGCGCCCAGCGCGAGCACCA
Source organism: Isoptericola variabilis (assembly GCF_050311655.1). Lineage (GTDB taxonomy): Bacteria > Actinomycetota > Actinomycetes > Actinomycetales > Cellulomonadaceae > Isoptericola > Isoptericola variabilis. The sequence continues at coordinate 145,432 of NZ_JBNOZM010000005.1, read as the reverse complement.
GCACGCCACCGGCGACCCCGAGCACGCGCGCGCGACGCCGCGTCTCAGGTGCGCGACGCATCGGCGTCCCCGGCCGGTGCGGCACGGAGTAGGTTCCGCTTCACGTCGTACCCCAGCGAGCGCAGGCCCGGCGCGGTCCACCGGCGGGCTACCGCCCCCACGGCCCGCACCCGCTCGGCCACCGGGACCGGGGCGAGCAGGGCCTCCGCGAGGACCCGGCCGTGCAGGTACCACTGGGGGAACGCCAGCGGACGGCGGAAGTCCGGACGATAGGTCTGCGTCTGGAGCACCGGGTCGGAGGTCTGCAGGTTCGACATCTGTCCCGGGTGCCGCCGCGACACGAAACCGACGTCCGGCACCTGGACCCACGGGGACCGCATGGCCATCGCCACTGCCAGGGCGAAGTCGCCGCCCCAGAAGTCCGGGAGGCCACCGCGGTCGCGCAGTGCGGTGGTCCGGAAGACACCACCGAAGCCGATCGCCTGCCACACTTGTCGCTCGAAGAAGAGGCTCACCCGGTCCGCCGGTCCGGGTGAGAGGAAGTCGAGGCCCTCGTCGTCCAGCCTCCCGACGACCCGGTCGTCCGGGTCGGAGAGCTCCACCCGGGAGAAGGCGATCGTGGCCTCGGGGTGGGAGTCGAGAGCCTCCACGCACGCGACCAGATGGTTCGGGCGGACCACGTCGTCCGCCGAGTTCCACATGAAGTACGGCGCACGGGCCCGGTCGAGGAGACGGTTCCAGTTCCACGGGATGCCCCGGTTCGTGGTCGCGCCCAAGTAGGTGAAACGCGGGTCGTCGGCCGTGAAGCGCTCGGCGATCGCCCGGGTGCCGTCCGTCGACGCGTTGTCGGCGACGAGGACCTCCACCTCGTCCAGGTCCTGCTCCTGCAGCGCTCGGAGGGTGCGCTCGAGGAAGGCTTCCCCGTTGCGCACCGGCACCCCGATCGTCACCCGCGGGCCGCTCACCAGCGCACCACCGCCTTCCGCACGACGAACGCCTCGGCGTACCGCTCCCGGCACTCCATGCCGCGCAGCCGCATCAGCCCGAGGAACACCTCGTCGTCCCACCAGTCGTGGCCGCGCTGGGACGCGTAGTGCCGGTGGAGCAGCTCGACCTTGCGGCGGGCGTCCGCCTCCGGGACGGGGACGTACGTCGTGGGCCGCCCCATGTCCCCGTCCCACTTCGGGATCTCGTAGTGGAGGACGAGGGCGTCGCGCCACACGGTCGGGGCGAGCTCCCCGACCAGCCGGTGGTCCTGGTGGGCGTCGTCGGGGCGCGGCGCCATCACCACGTGGGGGTCCGGCAGGCGCTCGGCGTGCTCGTGGAGAGCACGCTTCACGGCGCCCCAGTGCTCCGGCAGCCGGCCGTCGGGCAGCCGTGCGAAGTCCGAGGAGACCCCGGGGACGAAGGCCTCGGCCGACCTCACCGCCTCCGCCTCGCGCTCGTCGTCCCCCGTGAGCGTGAGGAACGAGACCTTGGCACCACCGCGCGCGTCGAGGGCGAGCAGCGTCCCCCCGCAGGCGATCTCGACGTCGTCGGGGTGCGCGGCCAGGGCGACCACGCGCAGCTCGTCGTCGCCGGCCAGCAACGGCATCATCGGACGACCTCCCCCAGGACGCGCCCACCCAGCGGCTCCGCCGTCGTCGCCGGAAGGGCCGTCGTCGCCGGAAGGACGGGGCTCAGCCCCAGCAGTCGTGCCACCTGGCGTGCCTGGGTGGCGAGCTCGGACCGTGCCTCCTGGAGCGCACGACCCGAGCTCTCGTCGGGAACGTCGGTCGCGGCCGCCACGGCGACCACCTGACGAGCGACGAGCTCCGGGTCGAAGTCGTCGACGGCGTGCGCACGGACAGGGTCCCCGAACCGCTGCAGCAGCCATCGCTGCTTGGGCCCGTACCCGAGGGACACCGCCGGGATCCCGCAGCGGACCGCGGCCACCAGGTTGTGATAGCGCACCGCGACCATGGCCCGGGTTCCCCGTAGCACCCGCTCCAGGCCGGCGAAGGACTCCACCGGGGCGAGCACGACGTGGGCGGGGTCGGCGACGACCTCCTCGACCGCTCGCGCCGTCGGCGCGTCGGCCCCGTCCCCACCGACCAGCACGACGTCCATCCCCTGGGCGACGACGGAACGGACCAGCCGCACCGTCCGGGACAGGTACTCGTCCCGGCCCTCGGCGGGGGCGCACCAGTCGAAACGCACCACTCCCACGGCCACGCGCGGCCGCCCGGAGACAGCCTCGTCCGGCGGGGGCAGAGGCAGCGCGAACGCGAGGTCCGGCACGACCCGGGGTCGCGGCGCACCGCCGTCGGCGACGACGTCCGCCGACCCCTCGTCGCGGGTCGTCACCGACGTCGCGGTCCGGAGCACGACCCGGAGCAGCGCCCGCGTGACCGGCCCGCCCAGCCCGTCGGCGCCCACCGACAGCAGCACGAAGGGCCGCCGCCGGAGGCGGGCCACGATCCCGTAGCAGGCGAGCGTGAAGGGCGGCCCCCACGGGTGCACCGCGTGCCCCTCCAGGATCCCGGTACCAGGAACCAGGACGGCGTCGAGGCGTCCCACCACCCGCCACGCCTGGCGCACGTCGGCGAGCTTGCCGAGGCCGCCGCGCCAGCCGCCGCGGGGCACGGACGGCGACGACAGCGGCCACGCCGGGAGGCCGCGCTCCCTCCGGGCGACGTCGGGCGCATCGGTGAGGACGACGGGGTCGGCGCCGCCGTGGTCACGAAGGAGGCCGAGCGCGGCGTCCAGCGACGCCTCGTTGCCGAAGTTCCGGTAGCCGAACTGCCCGACCAGGCCGACGCGCACCGCGCCCTCACGCCGTCGCACGGGCCCGCCCCACCACGTCACCGATCTCGACCTCGGGCACGCGCCGGGGCGCGGGGCGCCCGCCGCGGTCCCACACCGCCCACGGCCGGTCGCCGACGCGGTTCATCTCCTCCAGCGCGGAACGCTCCTTGAGCGTGTCCATCGGCGCCCAGAACCCGGTGTGCGGGTGCACGCGGAACCGGCCGTCGCGCGCCGCGCGCACGCAGGCGTCCATAACCAGGTCCTCGCCCTCGTTCAGGTAGTCGAAGATGCCCTGCCGCAGCACGAAGTAGCCGCCGTTGATGCACATGCTCATGTCGGCCACGGGCTCCAGGTCGCGCATCGTGCCGTCCGGGTCGTAACGCACCACGTGGAACGAGTCCTGCGGGGCCACCGCCATGAGCGACCCGACGGCGTCCGTGGCGAGGAAGTCGTCGACGATCCGGTCCATCGGCGCGTCCGTGAGCACGTCGCCGTAGTTGGCGAGGAACACCTCGTCGTCGTCGAGGAACCGGCGCACGCGCCGCAGCCGCTCGCCGATCGCCGTGTCGATCCCCGTGTCGACGAACGTGATGCGCCACTCGCTGATGTCGCTGCTCAGCAGCTCGACGTGCTCGCCGCCCTTGGTGAGGACGAAGTCGTTGGAGTGCGTCTCGGAGTAGTTCAGGAAGTAGTCCTTGACGGCGTTCGCGCCGTGCCCCAGCGCGAGCACGAACTCCGTGTGCCCGAAGTGCGCGTAGTACTTCATGATGTGCCACAGGACGGGCCGCGACCCGATCGGCATCATCGGCTTGGGCAGCGAGTCGGGGCCGGACCGCATCCGCATCCCCAGCCCGCCGCAGAACAGCACGACCTTCATGACGTCCCTCCCAGGGCCTGCCCGTCCGCATCTGCCGGCTCGGGCGTGTGACGGACGCGACGCGGCGCGGCCCGCTCCCGCAGCGCGGGGGCGACGGGCCGTCCGACGAGCAAGCCCTCGGTGCCGCCCGCGTCCAGGGCGGCGGCGTAGACGGGCAGCGCCCCGGCGACGGCCTCGACCGTCCGGTCGACGTCCGCGTCGGTGTGCGCGGCGGAGATCACGAACGACTGCGCCAGCACGCCGCGGCGCAGCAGCTCGGCGAGGAACAGGGTGCGGTACGCCTGCGACGGCGCACCGTCGTGGTCGCGGGTGCCGAAGACCAGGCACGCCGGGTGCCCCGACACCGTCACCCAGCCGGTCAGCCCGGCGGAGTCCACCACCTGCTGCACCCCGGCACGCAGCCGCTCGCCCTGGGCGGCCATCGCGCCGGGCACGTCGCGCGCGGCGTACTCGCGGTGCACCGCCAGCCAGGCCGCGAGGCCCGCCGTCTCCGCGCCGTGCGTCGTCGAGAGCAGGAAGACGCGCCGCGCGTCCGTCGCCAGCCCGCCGAGCTCCATGAGCTCGCGCCGGCCCGCGAGCGCCGACACGGCGAACCCGTTGCCCAGCGCCTTGCCCCACGTCGACAGGTCCGGCACGACGCCGTACACGGACTGGGCGCCGCCGGCGGACCACCGCATCCCCGTGATGATCTCGTCGAACACGAGCACCGTCCCGGTGTCGTCGCACAGGGCGCGCAGCCCCTCGAGATAGCCGGGCGGGGGGCTCGCGTGCGCCGTCGCGGCCTCGAGCACGACGGCGGCGATCCGGCCCTCGTGCTCCGCGAGCAGCGCCTGCACGGCGGTCAGGTCGCCGTACGGGAAGCGGACCGTGAGGTCGCTGATCGCCCGCGGGATCCCGGCGTCCATCGGGGTGGTGCCGATGAACCAGTCGTCGGTGGAGAAGAACGGGTGGTCGGCACAGACGGCGACGAGGTCGCGGCCCGTGGCGGCGCGGGCCAGCCGGACCGCCGCGGTGGTGACGTCGGAGCCGTTCTTGGCGAACTTCACCATGTCGGCGCCCGGCACCTGCGCGCAGAACGCCTCGGCCGCCTCCAGCTCCCACCGGCTGGGCCGGGAGAAGCTCACGCCGTCCGCGACCGCCGACGTCACGGCGTCCACCACGGGCCGGAACCCGTGACCGAGCGTGACGCTGCGCAGCCCCATCCCGTACTCGACGTACTCGTTGCCGTCCACGTCCCACACGTGCGCGCCCGCGCCCCGCGCCAGCACGGGGGCCATGCGCTCCGGGTACTGGTCCGCGCCACGCGCGTACGTGTGCGCGCCGCCCGGCACGAGACGGTGCAGCCGGGCCTGCGCGGCCGTCGACAGGTCGAAGGACCGGACGGGCTCCCCGGGCTGCGTCGGGTCGGGCGGCGTCGCGTGCTGCGCCAGCTGTGTCATGGTGCCCCCGGGTGCGGTCGGGAGGTGGGTCGTGAAGCCTGGTGGGGCCGGCAGGGGGCCGGCCCCGCCGCCAGTCTGCGGCGCGTCCTGGCGGCGTTGAAGGCCCCGGGGGCCTTTTCATCCGGCACCTCGGCCGACTTCACCCGACCTGCTCCCGCCCGCTTTCGTAGCGTGTGGACATGCAGGTGCTGCCCACGACTCTCGACGGCGTGCTGATCCTCGCCCCCACCCCGCACCGGGACGAGCGCGGGCTGTTCACGCGCACGTTCGACACCGCCACCGCGGCGCACGCGGGCCTCGACCCGGCGGCGTTCGTGCAGGACAGCCAGTCCCGCTCACGGCGCGGCGTCGTGCGCGGGCTGCACGGCCGGGTCGGCGGCGGCGAGGCCAAGCTGGTGCGGGTGGCGCACGGTGCCGTGCACGACGTCGTCGTCGACGCCCGCCCGGCCTCACCGACGTTCGGGCGCTGGGAGGCGTTCCGGCTCGACGACGTCGACTTCCACGTCCTGTACGTGCCGCGCGGCTGCCTGCACGGTCATCAGACACTTACGGACACCGCCGACGTCTGCTACCGCATCGACGCGGAGCACGACCCGTCCGAGGACGTCGCGGTGCACCACCTCGACCCCGACCTCGGGGTCCGGTGGCCGCTGCCGGTGTCGCTCGTCAGCGACCGTGACGCCGCCGCCGGGTCGTGGGTGGCGCTGGTCGAGACGCTCAACGGCGGCCGCCGCGATCACGGCTGAGCGGCTCGACCTCGACGGGCTCGGGCTCGGCGATCACCCAGCGGCCCCCGAGCGCCTCCACCTCGGGGTGCGCGAACCGCACCTCGTCGAGGAGGTCGGGCACGAGCAGCAGGACCCTGTCGGGGCGGACCTCGGCGAGGATGTCCGGCCCGAGCACGGGCACGCGCGGTCCCGGGCCGCCCGGCATGGCTCGGCCGCGTTTGGCGGGCGCCGCGTCCACCACGGCGAGGACGTCGTCTGCGGTGACACGAGCGAGCGCGAAGAGCGCGACCGCCCGCGAGGCCGCGCCGTAGGCGACGACCTTGCCGGTGTTCTCGTCGAGCCACGCCCGCAGCGCGGCCGCCGAGCGCACCACCTGCCGCTGGAGCGCCGCCACCACGGTCGGGTCCGTCACCCCCGCCGCCGCCTCGGCGGCCAGCTCCGGTGCGACGAGGTCCCCCGCAGCCCGCGCGTGCTCGCGGACGGGCCGCGAGCCCTCGCGCGCCAGCGCGAGCAGCCGTGTGCCGCCGTACAGGGGGTACCGCCACAGCCCGACGGGGACGAGGCCGGTGCCGCGCGCCATCTCCACGAGCACCGTCAGCGAGTAGTAGGCGAAGTGCCCGTGCCGCAGCGCGTTCCAGGTCCCGTCGCGCACGATCACCGACAGCGGGTGCACGTGCAGCGCGAGGACGCCGTCGGGTGCGAGGGAGTCGATCCGCAGGTCCCAGGCCGCGCGCTGGTCGGGCTCGTGCATGAGGCCGAGGGAGTCGACGACGAGGTCGGCAGCCAGGCCGGGCACGGTGCCGGGACCGTCCAGCAGGACGGCGTCGGGCACGAGCTCCAGCACGCGCTCCAGCCACGAGCCGCCGTGCGGGCTGCGCATCTCCTCCACCCACGTGCCGGGTCCCAGCAGCCCGCCCCCGACGAGGTCGGCCACCCCCGCCCGCGCCTGCGCCACGAGGGCCGCGGGCTCCACGCCGCGCGGCTCCTCAGGCCCGGTCGGGTCCTCCTCGAGCTGTGCCAGGTGGCACCGGTCGCACATCACCAGGCGCAACGGGTGCACCGGGTCGGGCGTCGGCGCCTCCGGCTCGGGGAACAGGTCCGCGGCAGGCTGGGAGCCCAGGTCGAGCACCACGGTGGCGCGGTCCGACCGGCACCACCGGCACCGCCACCCCGGCACGACGGCGTTCACGTGCCCGGCTCGAAGACCTCGAGGCGCGGCAGGAACGTCACCAGCCGGCCGCCCCAGTCGGCGACGTGCGCGAGCTGGGCGGAGATCTCCCGCCGCAGGTTCCACGGCATGACGACGACGTAGTCCGGCCGGGCCGCGTCGAGCGCCTCGGGCGCGTGGATGGGCAGGTGCATGCCGGGCGTGAACCGGCCGTGCTTGTACGGGTTACGGTCCACGGCGAACTCGATGAGGTCGGGGCGCACGCCGCAGTGGTTGAGCAGCGTGTTCCCCTTGCCGGGTGCCCCGTACGCCACCACCCGCTTGCCCTCGCGGCGCGCGGTGAGCAGGAAGCGCAGCACGTCGTCGCGCACGGCGGCCACCTGCTCCGCGAAGCCCGCATGGCCCTCCACGGTGTGCAGGCCCGCGGCAGCCTCGGCGGCGAGCACGCGCGCGACGGCGGCGGAAGGCTCCGGCGCGGAGCCGGCCGGTGCGCCGTCGGGCGTCGGCACGGACCACGTCCGCAGCGAGCCGCCGTGGCTGGGCAGCTCGTCCACGTCCACCACGGTGAGCCCGGCGGCGGCCAGCACGCGCTGCGTCGTGAGCAGCGACAGGTAGCTGTAGTGCTCGTGGTAGATCGTGTCGTACTCGTTGCCCTCGACGAGGCGCAGCAGGTGTGGGATCTCGATGGACACGCGCCCGTCGTCGGCGACGAGCTGCCGCAGCCCGCGCGAGAAGTCGACGATGTCCGGCACGTGCGCGAAGACGTTGTTGGCGACGACGAGGTCGGCCGGCCCGTGCTCCTCCCGCACGCGCCGCCCGGTCTCCTCGCCCAGGAACTCGACCACCGTCGGCACCCCCCGCTCGACGGCGGCCGCGGCCACGTTGCCCGACGGCTCGATGCCGAGGCAGCGGATCCCCCGGTCGACGACGTGCTGCAGCAGGTAGCCGTCGTTGCTCGCCACCTCGACGACGAACGACCGCTCGGGGGTGAGGCCGAGCCGCTCCACGGCGCCGTCGACGTAGCGCCGGGCGTGCTCCACCCACGACGCGGAGTAGGACGAGAAGTAGGCGTAGTCGTCGAAGATGTCCTCCGCCGGCACGTACGCGGGCAGCTGCACCAGCAGGCACTGCTCGCACACGCGCACGTGCAGCGGGTAGAAGACCTCCGGGCCGTCGACCTGCCCGGCGGTGGGGTAGGTCTCGCACGGCGGCGACATCCCGAGGTCGACGAAGGTGCGGGTCAGGGGTGCGCCGCACAGCCGGCACGACGGCGCGGGGACGGCGGACCCGTCGGGCGCGGCGGATCCCTCGGGCGTGGCCGCGTGCCGCGCCGCCGACACGGCGGTCATGCCGGCACCGCCGTGGTGCGCAGGTTCTCGAGGTCGAGCACGCCGCTGGCGGCGAGCTCGCTCACCCGGTGCAGGCGGACGAACCGCGGGCCCTCGAAGTCGTCGGCGGTGAGGCCGAAGCGGTGCACGTCCTGCCAGATCTGCCGGATCCCGTCCCGTACCGTCCACCGCGGGGCGGCGGCGGGGAGCTCGGTGCGGATGCGCGTGAAGTCGACCCGGTAGTTGCGGGTGTCGGCCCCCGCCCCCGCGGCGAAGGTCACCGGGGCGCCGGTGACGTCGCTGACCTGCTCGGCGACGGTGCGGATCTGGACGACGTCCTCGTCCCGGCCCACGTTGAACGCCCGGTCGTGCACCACCTCGCGGGGCGCCTCGAGCGCGGCGAGGAAGGCCCGCGCGATGTCCTCGACGTGCACGAGGGGCCGCCACGGCGAGCCGTCCGACTGCAGCCGCACCTCGCCGCGCGTGTACGCGGTGCCGGTGAGGTTGTTGACCACGATGTCGGCGCGCAGCCGCGGCGAGGAGCCGTACGCGGTGGCGTTGCGCAGGAACGTGGGCGAGAAGTCGTCGTCGGCGAGCGCGGAGAGGCCGCGCTCGGCCTGGATCTTCGACTCCCCGTACGGGGTGACGGGGTGGAACTCCGCGCCCTCGTCGACGGGCGCGTCGCCCGCCGCGCCGTACAGGGAGCACGACGACGAGAACAGGAAGCGGGTCACCCCGGCCGCCTTCGCCGCGCGCGCCATGCGCACGGCGCCATCGGTGTTCACCGAGTAGGTGGCCTGCGGGTTGAGGTGGCCCAGCGGGTCGTTGGAGATGGCCGCGAGGTGGATCACGGCGTCGAAGCCGGCGAGGTCCTCGGGCCGCGCGTCCCGGACGTCGCCGGTGCGCTGCTCGTACCGGGTCACCGGCGGCCCGAAGTCGCAGCCGTCGTACCAGCCGGCGTCCAGGCCCACCACCTCGTGGCCGGCCGCCTGCAGGAACGGCACCAGCACCGCACCCACGTACCCGCGGTCACCATCGACGAGCACTCGCATGGTCCGTCCCCCGTCGTCGTCCGGCCGGCCGGACGGGCTGGGGAGCCCGCGGCCGGTGGCTTCGCAGCCGCCTCGACGCTAACCACCGGCCGCCTCCCACCGTGAGGGTTGCCCGGGGTGAAAAGCCTCGTCACCCGGGTGATTCCGCGCCTGCGACGTTCCCCGCCCGCACCCCGGCGGCGAGGATCGGGAGCCATGAGGGTCCTGCGCATCTCCCACAGCGCCGTGGTCGACGCATGGCGCGGCCGCGAGACCGAGCTGCGCCGGCGCGGCGACCATGTCCGCGTCCTGACGGCCGCCGTCTGGGACGAGGGCGGCCGCGACGTGCGCCCCTCGCCCGCGCCGGACGAGGAGCTCGAGACCGCACGCACGATCGGCCGGCACCCGGCCCTGTTCCTCTACGACCCGCGGGCCCTGTGGCGAGTGCTCGGCGAGCGGTGGGACGTCCTCGACATCCACGAGGAGCCCGTCGCGCTCGCGACCGCCGAGATCCTGGGCGTCCGCGCCGCGCGACGGCTCGTCGACGCGGCGCGCGGGCGCCGCTCCCGCCCCGCGCCGTATCTCCTCTACTCCGCGCAGAACCTCCTCAAGCGGTACCCGTGGCCGTTCCGGGCGCTCGAGGCGGCCGCGCTGCGCGGCGCCGCCGCCGTCGTGACCTGCAACCACGACGCCGCCCGTATCGTGCGCTACAAGGGCGCCCGCGGGCTGGTCGAGCGGATCCCGCTCGGGCTCGACACGACCACGTTCTCTCCCGTCGACGACGCAGAGCTCGGGAAGCAACCGGCCGGGCCACGCACGCCGGGACGGGTGCGTGTCGGGTACGCCGGGCGCCTCACCGCCCAGAAGGGGGTGGACGTGCTCCTCGCGGCCGTCGGCCGGGACGAGGCGCTGGACCTGGTGGTGGCGGGCGCCGGTCCGGAGGAGGCACGGCTGCGGCGCGCCGCCACCCCGCTGGGTGACCGCGTCGACTTCCTCGGCCCGCTCGACACCGACGACCTCCCCGCCTTCTACCGCGGGCTGGACGTCCTGGTCGTTCCGTCGCGGCACGCCCCGGGCCTGGCCGAGCAGTTCGGCCGCGTGGTGGTCGAGGCGATGGCGTGCGGCACCCCGGTCGTGGCGACCCGTGTCGGCTCCGTGCCGGACCTCGTCGCCGGCGCCGGTGTCCTCGTCGCGCCGGACGAACCCGAGGCCCTGCTGGACGGGATCCGGCAGGCGACCCACCCGCGCACCGCGCGCACGCTGCGCCTGGCCGGGCTCGACCGTGCACGCGAGTGCTCGTGGCCCGAGGTCGCCCGCCGGTACCGCGCGGTCTACGAGGCGGCCCTCGGGGCGCCGGCACGCGACCACGGTCCGGCCGCGCGCGAAGGCACGCCGGATCGGCCGTCCCCCCGCGTCGAGGTGGTGGTCGTCGCCTACGGCCACCCCGACCTGCTGCGCTCCGCGCTCGAGCCTCTGGCGGGAGCCTTTCCGATCACCGTGGTCGACAACTCGTCCGACCCGCGGCACCGCGCGCTCGCCCAGGTCTTCGGCGCCGCCTACCACGACCCCGGGCGCAACCTCGGGTTCGCGGCGGCCGTCAACGTGGCGCTCGCGCACCGGCAGGACCCCGGGGCGGACGTGTTCCTCCTCAACCCCGACGCCGTCGTCGGGCCTGAGACCGTCGCCACGCTCCACGAGGCCCTGCACGCGGACCCCGGGCTGGCGAGCGTCGGCCCCGCGCAGGTGGACGGCGCGGGCCGGCCGGGACGCGTCGTCTGGCCGTTCCCGTCTCCGGCGCGGGCATGGCTGGAAGCCGCCGGCCTCGGCCGGCTCCGGCTGCCGCGCGAGCGCACCTTCGTCATCGGCTCCGCGCTGCTGATCCGCGCGGCGGCGCTGCGGGACGTCGGCGGGCTCGACGAGCGGTTCTTCCTGTACGCCGAGGAGACCGACTGGGCGTACCGGGCCGACCGGCAGGGCTGGCGGCACGCCCTCGTGCCCACCACCGAGGTCGTGCACGAGGGCGCGGGGACGGGAGGTGATGTCCGGGCGCGCGAGCTGCACTTCCATGCGTCGCAGGAGCGCTACCTGCGCAAGCACTACGGTGCGGCCGGCTGGGCCGCCGCCCGTGCCGGTCTCGTCGCGGGCGCGGTGCTGCGCTCCGCCGCGCTGCGCGGGCCCCGCCGGGAGCACGCCCAGCGGCGTCTGCGCGCGTACCTCGGCGGGCCGACGTCGCTGGAGGACCGCGAAACGGTGCCGTCGTGAGTGCCGGCATCGCGTCGAGCCTGCGGTCCACGACGCGCGTCGCGACGTGGGCGGCGGTCCTCGGTGTCGTCGTCCTCGCGGCGACCTACGTGCTCGCCCACGATCTCACCCTCGGGGTGGCCATGACGTCCGTGGCGGTGCTGGCCTGCGTGATGCTCTACGACCCCTCCCTGGTCCCCGTGGTCGCGATGCCCACGTTCGTCGTGGCCGAGCGGGTGGGCGGGGACGCCCTGAACATGTCGCTGGGCGACGTGACCCTGTTCGCGACGTTCTGGGTCGCCCTCCTCTTCTCGCCGCGCCCGTTCACGCCCGCGCTGCGGTCCATGCTCTGGCTGTCGGCGGTGTACCAGCTCGCGACGCTCTTCGCCGTCGTCGCCACTCCCTTCGCCCAGAACTCGATCGAGTGGTTCCACGCGTGGCTGCTGGTGGGTGGGGCCCTGGTGGTGGGCTGGGCGGTGGGCCGGTCCGGGCACGCGACGCTCGGGCTGGCGCTCCTGACCGTGTTCGTGCTCGCGATCGCGCTCGACGCCTGTGCGACCGCGGCCGTGCAGCTCGCGCAGGGCGACGTGTCGCCGGTCTACCCGAGCTGGCCGTTCGAGCTGCACAAGAACCTCGCGGGCCCGATCTTCGCCTCGGTCGCGCTGCTCGTCTTCGTGCGCCAGCCGTGGCTGCGGTGGCCGGCCTGGTTCCGGGTCCCGGCCTTCTACCTGCTCGTGCTCGCGCTCATGGCCGTGCAGTCGCGCCAGGCGATCGTCGGCCTGGGCGTCGGCCTCATCGTCCTCGCGCTGCGTGCCGGCCGCGGACGCCGGCAGACCCCGATCCTCATGCTGCTCACCATGGCCCCCGCCGCGATCTTCGTCGCGAGCCGGGTGCAGGACGACCTCTCCGGCGACGACCCGTTCAACTCCACGGCGTTCCGCGCCGTGGGCATCGAGGGTGGGTTCGACGTCTGGCGGGAGCACCTGTGGTTCGGCGCCGGGCTGCGCTGGTGGACCGTGGGTCCGGAGCTCGGGTTCCAACCGCCCAACGCGGTCGCGGAGGTGCTGTCCTCGGTCGGGATCGTCGGCCTCGCCGGGTTCGCGGTCCTCATGCTGGGCACGCTGATGGTCGCGTGGCGGATGGACCGCCGTTTCGGGACTCTCGCCGTCGCCCTGCTCGCGTCGCGCCTCGTGGCGAGCCAGTTCGACCAGTTCTGGGTCGCGATCATCGTGTCCCTGCCCTTCCTGCTGGTGGGGGTCTGCCTGGGTGCCGAAGGGTTCGCGAAGGCGCCCGGAGCGCCCCTCCTCGACGACCGGCCGGCCCGCGTCCGTCGGCGCGCGGCGCGAGCCGCCCTCGACCCGGTGGAGCCGCCGGTCCCGGCGCAGCGCGAGGAGCTCCTGCTTCCCGGTGGCCGGTCATGAGGATCACCCACGTCGTCGTGACGGACGCGTACGCCGGGGTCGAGGCCCACGTCGCGCGCCTCGCCCGAGCGCAGGCGCGGGCGGGCCACGACGTCGCGGTGGTGGGCGGTGCGGAGGAGCCGATGCGCGCCGTCGTCGGCGACGACGTCGAGCTCAGGCCGGGGTCGACGGTCGCCCGGGCGCGCCGCTCGCTCGTGCGGGGGCCGCGGCCGGACGTCGTCCACGCGCACATGACGGCGGGCGAGATCGCGGCGTGCCTCGTCCCCCGGGTGCTCCTGCGTCGCGTGCCGCTGGTCGTGACGCGGCACTTCGCCCTGGTGCGCGGGCGCAGCGCCGCCGGCCGCGTCGCCGCGCCTGTGATCCGTCGCACCGTCGCCGCCCAGATCGCGATCAGCACCTTCGTGCAGGACCGCATCGACGGTCCGAGCAGGGTGGTGGTCGCAGGCCTCGAGGAGCGGCCGCACCCGCGCGGCGCCGCGCTCCGGTCGCCCGTGGTGCTGATCGCGTCCCGGCTCGAGCCGGAGAAGCGGGTCGACTCCGGCGTCCGGGCGTTCGCGGCGTCGGGGCTGGCCGACCGCGGCTGGCGCCTGCGGGTCGCCGGGTCGGGCTCGCTCGAGGTGGCGACCAAGGAGCTCGTGAGCGAGCTCGGGCTCGAGGGGGCCGTCGATCTCCTCGGCCACCGCGACGACGTGCCAGCGCTCCTGGCCGACGCGGGGCTCTTCCTCGCCCCGACCCCCGGCGACGGCTTCGGCCTGAGCGTGCTCGAGGCCATGGCGAGCGGCGTCCCGGTCGTGGCCGACGGCTCCGGCGGGCACGTCGAGTCCCTCGGCGCCGCCGGGGAGCCGGGCCTGTACGCCACAGGGGACGTCGACGACGCGGGGCGGCGGCTGCGCGCCCTCGCGGACGACCCCCGCCGGCGCGACCGCTACGGCGCCGACCTGCAGGCTCGGCAGCAGGCCGAGTTCTCCGTCGCACGACAGGCGGCCGCTACCGAGAGCGTGTACCGGCAGGTGCTGTCGTGACACCGGACCGCGAGACCACCGGCCCCGACCTCGTCGTGATGTCGCTCGAGCCGTGGGACGACGTCTGGCGGCGCAACCAGTACCTCGTCGCCGGTCTCCTGCGCGAGCGGGCGTCGGCCCGGGTGCTCTTCGTCGAGCCGGTCAGCGACCCTGTGCACGCCGTGACCCGTGGCGCCCGGCCGCGGCCCGGTCGCGGGTTGCGGCCCGCCCCGGAGGTCGAGGGCGTCGGACCGCGCCGCCTCTGGCTGCTCGAACCGACCAAGATGCTGCCGCGGCGGGTCGCGCCGCACGGCGACGAGCGACGCGCGGCCGTCGTCGTGGGGGCCGCCCGACGCCTCGGGCTCGCGCGGCCGGTGCTGTGGGTCAACGACCCGTACGGCGCCACGCTCGCCCGTGTCAGCGGCTGGCCCACCCTGTACGACGTCACCGACGACTGGACGGCGGCCGCACGCGGCCCCGCCGAGTCCCGCCGCGTCGCCGACTCGGACCGGTACCTGGTGGAGAACGCCGCGGCCGTCACCGTGTGCTCGCCCGCCCTCGCCGCCCGCAAGGCCGACGCCCGCTCGGTCGTGCTGGTCACCAACGGCGTGGACGTCGAGCGCTACCGGCGCCCGGCGCCCCGCCCGGCGGACCTGCCGGCGGGGCCGACCGCCGTCTATGTCGGCACGCTGCACGCCGACCGGCTCGACGTCGGGCTGTGCGAGGAGACGGCCCGCGCCCTGGACGGCATCGGCACGCTGGTGCTGGTGGGCCCGGTCGCGCTGGACCGCGACGACATCGACCGGCTCCGGCGTGCGGGGGTCGCGGTGCTCGGCGCGCGCCCGTTCCACGAGGTGCCCGGGTACCTGCAGCACGCCGACGCACTCGTCGTCCCGCACGTCGTCGACGAGTTCACGGACAGCCTCGACCCGCTCAAGCTCTACGAGTACCGGGCCGTGGGGCGGCCGGTCGTCTCGACGCCCGTGGCCGGCTTCCGCGACACCACCGACCCCCGCGTCGCGGTCGCCCCTGCGGACGGGTTCGCCGCGGCCGTCCGGGACGCCCTCGTGGAGTCGACCCGCGGGCCGACCCTGGAGCCGGGCGCCGGCCTCGGCCCGGAGCCCGACGCCGAGCCGATCCCCACCTGGGTGCGTCAGGTGGCGCTCATGGCCGACGTCGTCGACGCGGTGCGGCGACCCGCTCCCACACCTCGGTGACGGCCTCCGCGGTCGCGCGGGCGGGGAACCGCCGGGTCGCGTCGTCGTACGCCGCGCGGGCGCGCCGCTCGGCGCCGCTCGGGTCGTCGAGCACGGCAAGGAGCCCCGTGGCGAGCGCGCCGGCGTCGGCCGGCGGCACGAGCACGCCGAGGTCCTCGCCCGCGGGCCGGACGATCTCCGGGACGCCGCCCGCGTCGGTCGCGACAACGGGGACGCCGCGCACCATCGCCTCCACGACCACCTGCCCGAACGGCTCCGGGACGGGCGAGGCGTGCACGCACACCGACAGCCGGTCGAGCTCCCCGGCCGGGTCGTCGCTGAACCCGACCACGTCGACCGCGTCGCGCAGCCCGAGCCGGTCGATCTCCGCATCGACGGCGTCCGCGTAGGCGTCCGCGCCGAACAGCGCTCCCCCGACCAGCCGGAACCGCACGTCGGGGCGGCGATCGAGCACCGTCCGCGCGGCCCGCACGAGCTCCAGCTGTCCCTTGGTCGGGCTCAGCCGGCCCACCAGCCCCACCACCGGGCGGACGGGCGGCACCCGGTCGTCGTAGGCCGGCACCGCCTGGTCCGGCGCGTAGCCGGGGTGGACGACGGTGAGGTCGCGCACGCCCGGCAGCGTCCGCGCGGTGGCCCGGGAGTTCGCGACGACGGCGCGCGGCCCCCGGCGGGCCAGCGCGCGCAGCAGCCGGACGGCCGTCCCCGGGAGGTAGTCGGCGGCGATCCGGTCGTGCACGTGCCACACCACCGGGACCCGGCGCCACCCGGCCGCGAGGAGCCCCACGACGTCGGCGCGCAGCGAATTGGTGTGCACCACGTCGGCGTCGGCACGACCGAGCAGGGCGGTCAACCGGACCACCAGCCTGACGGTCTCGGCCACGGCGAGCACCCCCCGCCAGGAGCCCGTGAGCGCGTGCCGATCCATGCCGCGCGTGCGCGAGCCGGCCGGCAGCACCGCCGTCCGCACGCCCGCCGCCCGGAGCCGGTCCACGAACGGACCGTCGTCCAGCACCACCGCGCGGAGCTCGACGCGCTGAGGGTCGACCTCCGCCGCGAGCCGCAGCAGCGCCAGCTCCCCGCCGCCCAGCGCAGCGGTGTGGTCGACGACCACGACGCGCAGCGGCCGCCCGGCGCCGCCCCGAGGCACGGTCACGACGAGCGCGCGGTCCGCAGGAGCCGGCCGATCGTGGGCGCGACCTGCGCGGGCGTCGGCGGCTCCTGCGCCGCGGACGGCGGTGCGGCCACGGTCGCGACCCGGACCCCCGTGGGCGGGAACGCCGGGGGGCGGGCGGGCTTCGGCGGCGTGTCGGCCTGGGCAGGGCCCGCCTCGTCGCGCGCCGGCGCGCCCCGCGACGCGTCGTCCTCCGCGCTGGGGCGTGCGCCACCGCCCGGGGTGCCCGGCCTCTCCCCGGAGGTCCCCGCCGCGTCGTCGACCGGATCGGGCACCGCGGACGGGTCCGACTCGGCAGGCTCCCCGTAGGTCGACGCGTAGACCATCCGGCTGTCGCCCTTCACACCGGCCAGCGCGACTCCGGTGAGCGGTACGCCGTTGATGCGCAGCCGCTCGGCCGCCTCGGCGAGGACGCTCCGCGCGGTCCGGCCGGCTGTCGCGACGAGGACGACGCAGTCCGCGTAGGCGCCGAGGATCGTGGCGTCCGCCGCCGCCAGCACGGGCGGCGCGTCGATGACGAGCACCTCGCCGGCGTCCCGTGCCGCCTCGACGGTCGTGCGCACCCGGTCCGTCGCCAGGTAGTCCGCGGGGTCCATCGTCGGGTCGTGGAGGGCGAGGAAGCGGAGGTTGGGCACCTGGGTGGGACGCAGCCCGTCCGGATCGGTGCCGTGACCGTTCGGCCGAGGCAGCAGGTCCTCCAGGTCCGGACGGCGCAGGTCGCCCGACACCGCGACGGTGGCTCGGCCGCTCATGGCCCACGACGCCGCGAGGTTGGCGGCGATGAACGGCCGCGGCGCGTGCGGGTCGGTGGCCGTCACGACGACCACGGCGTGCTCGCGGTCCTGCATCGCCACGTGCAGCGCGGTGCGCAGCTCCCGGATCGACTCGGTGAACGGGGAGGCGACCCGGCTCGAGATCGGCAGCACCGGGGTGCGGCGGTAGGACTTGGCGGCCCGGGTCACCCCGTAGAGCTCTGCGAGGACCGGTACGCCGGCCGCGGCCGCGGCGTCGGCACGGCCACGCAGCCGGGAGTCGAGGGCCCGTCGGGCAAGGGCGAGACCGACCCCGATCGCGAGCCCGGCGAGCGCGCCGAGGAGGACGATGCTGGCCCGCGGCAGCCCCACCACCACGGCGGACGACCCGGTGGCGGGTGTGAGGATCTGGGCGGGCGTCACGATCGACTCGAGCGTGCTCCTGCTGGCCGACAGGGTCTGGTACTGGTCGATGATGGTGGAGCGCTCCGCGCCCGCCAGGGGGTCCTTGGGCTTGTCCTTCACCTGCTCGTCGACCGCGTCGAGCTGGCCGCGCAGTGCGTCGCGGCGGGCATCGATCTCGGCGATCTGGTCATCGATGACTCCGGGCAGGCTGTCGACGTAGGCGGACGCCACCGCGTTCGCCAGCCCGACCGCGTCGCCCGGGGCGCCCGCCGTGGTGGTGACCGCCATGACCTGGGTGGAGGCGTCGAACGCTCCCGAGACCTGGGCGGCGAGCGCCTTCGGGTCCGTTCCCGCGGCCACGCCCTCGGCGACCACCTGGAGCACACCTGGCGCCTCGACCAGCCCAGGGTCGGTGTCGACGCTCGTGGTGGTGGCCGCCGGCGACGTGCTGTCGCCCAGCTCGACGGCGTTGATCTGGACGGTCGCGGTCGCCTCGAACACCTCGGGCTTGCGGTCCGCGTACACCCAGGCCGCTGCCAGGGCGAGCACGACGGACCCGATCAGGAGGTACTTGCCCTCCCACATCACCCGCAGGAACTCCCGGACGGTCATCGGCCCCCCACCTCTTCGTACGTCGCCGACGGCCGGACGGTCGCGACCTCCCGCGCCACCACCTCTTGCAGCCGGGCGACGAACGCCTCCCGGGAGAACCCCTTGACGTGCACGCCGATGGCCTCGGGGTCCCAGGAGCGGGCGAGCGCGGCCTCGATCCCCTCGGCGACCAGGTCGGCGTCCGGGCGGTCCACGTACAGCCCGGTCACGCCGTCGACGACGGTGTCCAGGTAGCCGCCCGTGCCGAGCGTCACCGCCGGGACGCCGAACGCCGCGGCCTCCAGCGGCGTGAGCCCGTAGTCCTCGTACGACGTGGCCACCAGCAGCGACGCGTGGCCGTACAGCCAGCGCAGCTGCGCGTCGTCGACCTTGCCGACGAGATGCACCCGCTCGTCCGCGAGACGCTCGAGCCGCTCGCGGTCCGGGCCGTCCCCGACCACGACGAGGGGCAGGCGGAGCCGCCGCGCGGCCGCGACAACGACGTCGACGTTCTTGTACGGCAGCAGCCGGGCCACGCAGAGCAGGTAGCCGGGGTCGATCCCCGGCATCGGGGTCACGGGGCCCTCCGGCTCCATCGCGGGCGGGGGTGCCACCACCTCGGCGTCGATGCCGTAGGCCTCACGGACGGCGCGCCGCGCGACGGTCGAGACGGCCAGGTACACGTCGGCGCGGGCGGCGGCCGCCGCGTCGGACGCCCGGAGCCCAGGTCCCAGGAGGTCGAGGGTGGCGCCCGCGACGCCGGTGCGCCAGCGGTCCTTCCAGGTCCGGCCGGAGGCCCCGGAGAGGTACCGGTCGCGCTGGTAGAGCCAGCGGGCGGGCGCGTAGCAGTAGACGACCGTGCGCCGCGCGCCGCGGTAGCGGTGGGCCCATCCGCTGGAGCTGGCGAGGAGCACGTCGGCGTCGACGGGCTGGCTCTCGACCGCGCCGCGGAGCAGCGGCAGCGCCAGGCGGTGGTGGCGCCGCAGGGTGCCGACCCGGTCCAGGCGGGAGGGCCGCACGTCGACGTCCGCGAACTCGGGGAACGTCCCACCGGGGTGGTACAGCGTCGTGTAGAGCGGCGCCGACGGGAAGGCCCGGGCCATCGTCAGCGCCACCCGCTCGGCGCCGCCGCGCTGCGTCAGGTAGTCGTGCGCCAGTGCCACCGTCGGGCCCATGGTTCCTCCTCGTGCGGACGGTCGAGACCGCCCGTCGAGCGTAAGGAGACCGGGGCACGGAAAGGACCCCGAGACCGGCTTTCCACCCGGGTGAAGAGCCCGGTCAGGGCCCGATCACACCTTGGTGTGGAACTTCCCCTGCGCGGCGAGGAGCCCGTCGACGAGCACCATCTCCACGGCGTCGGCGGCGTCGTCGACG
Source organism: Isoptericola variabilis (assembly GCF_050311655.1). Lineage (GTDB taxonomy): Bacteria > Actinomycetota > Actinomycetes > Actinomycetales > Cellulomonadaceae > Isoptericola > Isoptericola variabilis. Next base: position 125,901 of record NZ_JBNOZM010000005.1, on the reverse strand, counting down.
AGGATGGGCAGGTCCTTGCGCTCGGTGGCGGAGAAGTCCTTGAGCACGTGGTCGGCGGTGTCCATGCGGCCCGGGGGGCGGCCGACGCCGACGCGGACGCGCACGTAGTCCTTGGTGCCGAGGGCCTTGGTGATGTCGCGCAGGCCGTTGTGCCCGCCCTCGCCGCCGCCGGACTTGAGCTTGATCGTGTCGAACGGGATGTCGACCTCGTCGTGCACGACGACGACCTGCGCGGGGTCGACGCCGTAGTACTTCGCGAGCCCGGCGACGGGGCCGCCGGACGTGTTCATGTACGTGGTGGGCTTGGCCAGCACCACGCGGGGGCCGGGGCGGCCGCCGGGCAGGACGCCGAGGCGGGTCTCGGCGACGACGGCCTGGGCGCGGGCGTGCCGGGAGAACCGCGCGCCGGTGCGCTCGGCGAGCAGGTCGAGCACCATCTGCCCGACGTTGTGCCGGTTGCCCGCGTACTTCGGGCCGGGGTTGCCCAGCCCGACGACGAGCCACGGGGTGTCGGTCATCTGCGTTCTCTCTCCAGGTTCGGCGGCCGGGGCGCTGGTCCGGGGCGGACGCGCGAAGGGCGCCCGGCACCGAACGGTACCGGGCGCCCTGGGCGTGGGGTGGTGTCAGCCCTCGGTGGACTCGGCGCCCTCGGCGGACTCCTCGGCGGCCTCGCCCTCGGCGGCCTCCTCGTCGTCGGCGGCGGCCTCGGCGCGCGGCTCGGCGATCTGGACGACCGTGGCCTCCGGGTCGGTGAGCAGCGTGGAGCCCTTCGGCAGCTCGACCTGGCCGGCGGTGACGTGCTGGCCGGCCTCGAGGCCGTCGATGGAGACGTCGACCGACTCGGGCAGGTGGGTGGCCTCGGCCTCGACCGACAGGGTCTGGGCCTCGACGAAGTGGATGGTGCCGGGGGCCGACTCGCCCACGACGTTCACGGTGACGTCGACGGCGATCTTCTCGCCACGCTTCACGAGCAGCAGGTCGATGTGCTCGATGGTGCCGCGGACGGCGTCGCGCTGGATGTCCTTGACGACGGCCATCTCGGACTTGGCGTCGAGCTCGATGGTGAAGAGCGCGTTGGAGTGGCGCACGGCGAGCATCGTCTCGTGGCCCGGCAGCGTGATGTGCAGCGGGTCGGTGCCGTGCCCGTACAGGACGGCGGGGATCTTGTTCTCGCGACGGATGCGGCGGGCGGCGCCCTTGCCGAACTCGGTGCGGGCCTCGGCGGCGAGCTTGATGTCGGACACGTGGATCACTCCTGGGATGTCTGTGCGTGCCGACGGCCAGAGGGAGCCGTCGGCTGTCCACGAGGGGGTGGTCCCCGCGAACTGCGGTTGCGTCGGCGTGGGACACGTGACGGACGCGATCGAGAGCGCGCCGTGGGGGCACCCGCAGAGCGCGGTGCACCGACAGCCGCCCAGTCGATCACGGAAATCCGACGGATCCTGCGCTGAGGGTGGCGGCCGGGTCGCAGGTGCTGGACCTGTACGACCTGGGTGACCGGCGCCCGTCAGACGTCCCTCGCCGAGGCAACCGGACGAGTATAGCCCCCTCGGGGCGGGGCGTGTCAGGCGGGCGAGGGGCCGTCAGTGGCGCGCGTGCTCGCCCGCGACCGCCCGGTCGCCCGCCGATCCGCGCGGCCGGTAGACGACCTGCGCCTGGAAGACGAACCGCACGATGAAGGCGACGAGGATGAGCACCGCCTGCACCAGCTCGGGGTGCGGCACGGCGCGTTCGACGATCCACCACAGCAGCAGCGTGCGGACGGCGGCCTCGGTGCCGTTGAAGGCGAAGGACCGCACGAACCGGCCCCAGAAGCCGTGCGCGCCGTCGCGCAGGTCGGCGAAGACGAACCGCTCCTGCAGCAGGAAGTTGATGACGATCGTCACCACGTTGGCCCAGATCACCGCGGGCAGGTAGTGCACCCCCAGCCCCTGGAGTCCCGCGAGGATGGCGAGGTTGAGCACGGCGCCGAGCGCGCCGATCAGCGCGAACGGGGACAGGCGGCCGAACCGGAGCAGCGTGAGCTGCTGCACGTACCGCAGCCCGTTCGCGACGGTGGCCTTGGACCGGCCCGCGAACCGCTCGCCGAAGACGAACGGCTCCTCGACGACGACGAGCCGCTGCCGCGCGAGGATCTCGAGCAGGATCTTGAAACCTCGCGGGCGCAGCCCGGCCAGGTCGACGGCGCCGGGGCGGACGACGAAGAACCCGGTCATCGGGTCGGAGACGTCGCGCAGCTTGACGGGGAACATCGACCGGGCCAGCAGCCCCGACGCCTTGGAGACCCAGCGCCGGTAGCGGCCGTCGAGGCCGCCGGCGTCGCCCTTCCCCGTGTACCGGGAGGCGACGACGACGTCGGCGCCGGTCTCGCGCGCGGTGGCGACGAGCACGGGCACCATCTCGGGCGGGTGCTGCAGGTCGCCGTCCATGACGACGACGCGCTCGCCGGCCGCGGCGCGCAGGCCGGCGACGACGGCGCCCGAGAGCCCGCCGTCGGGCACGTCGCGGTGGATCATGCGCACCGGGATGGTGGACGTCGCGGCGACCCGTTCGACGACGGCGGGGGTGTCGTCCGTCGAGTCGTCGACGAACAGCACCTCGACGCCGCCGGGCGCGACGCGGTGGCCCTCGCCGTCGGGGCCGAGCACGGCGGCGAGACGACGGACCAGCTCGGCGACGTTGGGCCCCTCGTTGTACGTGGGGACCACGACCGTCACGTCCACCGTCATGTCACCGTGCCTCCCCTCGGGGGACGCCGCGGCCCGGGACGACGCACGCCCCGGGCCCCCGGCGTCGCTCAGGCGTTGCCGTCGAACAGGCTCGTCACGGAACCGTCGTCGAAGACCTCGCGGATGGCGCGGGCGACGAGCGGGGCGATGGACAGCACGGTGAGCTTGTCGAACCGCTTGTCGGCCGTGATCGGCAGCGTGTCGGTGACGACGACCTCGGTGGCGCCGCACTCCTGCAGGCGCTGCGCGGCCGGGTCGGACAGCACGCCGTGCGTGGCGGCGACCGTGACGGACCGGGCGCCGGCGTCCATGACCACCTTGACGGCCTCGGCGATGGTGCCGCCGGTGTCGATGAGGTCGTCGACGAGCACGCAGTCGCGGCCCTCGACCTCGCCGACGACGCGGTTGGCGACGGCCTGGTTGGGGCGCGTGACGTCGCGCGTCTTGTGCACGAAGGCCAGCGGGCAGCCGCCCAGCTTGGCGGCCCACTGCTCGGCGACGCGGATGCGGCCGGCGTCGGGCGAGACGACCGCCGCGTTGGTCAGGTCCACGCGGGTGCGCACGTAGTCGACCAGCACGGGCATGGCCCACAGGTGGTCCACGGGGCCGTCGAAGAAGCCCTGGATCTGCGGGGTGTGCAGGTCGATGCTGAGGATGCGGTCGGCGCCCGCCGTCCTGAGCATGTCGGCGACGAGGCGGGCCGAGATGGGCTCGCGGCCGCGGCTCTTCTTGTCCTGGCGGGCGTACGCGTAGAACGGCGCCACCGCGGTGATGGAGCGCGCGGAGCCGCGCTTGGCCGCGTCGACCATGAGCAGCTGCTCCATGAGCCACTGGTTCACCGGGGCGGTGTGGCTCTGGAGCAGGAAGATGTCCGAGCCGCGCACCGACTCGCTGAAGCGCACGTACGTCTCGCTGTTCGCGAAGTCGTACGCCGAGACGGGCAGCAGCTCGATGCCGAGCTCCTTCGCCACGGCCTCCGCGAGCTCCGGGTGCGCCCGTCCCGTGGCGAGGACGAGCGTGCGCTCACCGGTGCCGGGGATGAAGTTGTTCATCGCTGCGTGCTTCCTTCGGTCGGGTCGGCGGTCGGGTCGGAGGTCGGGTCGGAACTGTCGGCGGGCGGCACCACCGGGATGGCGCCGGTGAGGGCATTGTGCGCGGCGAGCTGCTCCTGCGCCTGGGCACCGAGCTGCCCGCCCGTGCCCTCGGTGCGGGCGCGGGCGGCCGCCTCGGCCGCCGGCGTGCCGGGCCAGCGGCGCTCCACCCAGCCCTCGACGTTGCGCTGCTGGGCGCGCGCGACGCCGAGCGCGCCGGCGGGCACGTCCTTGACGATCACCGAGCCGGCGGCCGTGTAGGCGCCGTCGCCCACGGTCACCGGCGCGACGAACATCGTGTCGGCGCCCGTCTTCGCGTACGAGCCGATCACGGTGCGGTGCTTCTTCTGGCCGTCGTAGTTCACGGTGACGGCGGCGGCCCCGACGTTGGTGTGCTCGCCGATCGTCGTGTCGCCGATGTACGACAGGTGCGGCACCTTGGAGCCCTCGCCGATCTGCGAGTTCTTCGTCTCGACGAAGGTGCCGATCTTGCCCTTCGTGCCCAGCTCGGTGCCCGGGCGCAGGTAGGCGAACGGGCCCACGGTCGCGTTCTCGCCGATGACGGACAGCGAGCCGTGCGTGCGCACGATCGTCGCGCCCGGTCCCACCTCGACGTCGGTGAGCGTGGTGTCCGGGCCGATCGTCGCGCCCGACTCCACCTTCGTGGCGCCGTGCAGCTGCGTGCCGGGCAGGAGGGTGACGTCGGGGGCGAGCTCGACGTCGACGTCCACCCAGGTGGTCGCCGGGTCGACGACGGTGACGCCGGCCTGCATCCACTCCGTGAGCACGCGCCGGTTGAGCTCGGCGCCCAGGGTCGCGAGCGCGACGCGGTCGTTGACGCCCTCGACGAGCATCGGGTCGTCGCTGAGCACGGCGCGCACGGCGCCCCCCTCGGCCCGCGCGGAGGCGACGACGTCGGTGAGGTAGACCTCGCCCTGCGCGTTGTCGCGGTCCAGGCCGCCGAGCCCGCGGCGCAGCACCGCGGCGTCGAAGACGTAGACGGAGCTGTTGATCTCGCGGATCTCGCGCTGCTGCGGCGTCGCGTCCTTGTGCTCCACGATCGCCAGCACGTCGCCCGTGCCGGGCTCGCGCACGATGCGGCCGTAGCCGGTGGCGTCCGCGACCTCGGTCGTGAGGATCGTGACGGCGTTGCCGTCCGCGTGGTGCGCGGCGAGCAGCTGGCTCAGCGTGGCGCCGTCCAGCAGCGGGATGTCGCCGGCGAGGACGACGACGGCGCCGGCGAGGCCGTCGCCCAGCGGGTGGTCGCCGCCGTTGGCGTGGTCGGCGTGCAGCTCGTCGTCGACGGCGTCGTCGTGCACCAGCTGCGCGGCCCGCCCGGCGTGGGCGCGGGCGTCCAGCGCGTCGAGCGCGCACTGCACGGCGCGGCCGGTGCCGGGGATCTCGTCCTGGTCGACGACGAGGGCCGCGGCGTCGATCTGCGCCGCCGCGGCCGCCACGAGGTCGCGCTCGTGGCGGACGACGACCGCCACCTGCTGCGGGTCGAGCTCGCGCGCCGCCGCCATCGCGTGCCCGAGCATGGTCCTCCCACCCAGGGCGTGGAGCACCTTCGGCGTCGCGGACTTCATCCGCGTCCCCTGCCCCGCGGCGAGGACGACGACGGCCGCCGGCCTCGCTGCCGTGCCGTCCTGAACGTCGTCCTGACCGTGTCCTGCGGCGTCCGGTCCTGTCGAGACCACGAGTGCTCCGTCTCTTCTCGGGTGTGCTCTGTCGATGGTGCCGAGCTCCGCCCCCAGGACTCGAACCTGGACCAAAGGCACCAAAAACCTCTGTGCTGCCGATTACACCAAGGCGGATCGGGCCCCCGGGCCGGGTTCACGCCCCAGCAGGCGCGGCACCGTCGGGCGTCCGTCCTCAGTCTGCCAGGTCCGCACCACCGCCCCGGCACGCGTCCCGCCCCTCGGCGGCCGTCGGCGCCGTGGCACGCGCCACACCCCGCGCCCTGGGCCGTCAGGCGCGGGCGCCCGCGGGCGCCTCGCCGCGCGGCAGCGTCACGGCGAGCTCGAAGCCGTCCGGCACGTGCGCCGCGGCGACCGACCCGCCGTGCGCCTCGACGATGCCGCGCACGATCGCGAGGCCGAGCCCGGCGCCGTGCCCCGGGGCGAGCCCGTCGTCCGCGTCGAGGCCCGTGGTGCGAGCGCCGTTCGCCCGCCAGCCGACGTCGAACAGGTGGCCCAGGTCGGCGGCGTCCACGCCGCTGCCGTGGTCGAGCACGCTGACCACGAGGTGGTCGTCGTCGCGCGTGTGCGCGGAGACGAGGATCTCGCTGCCGGCGGGCGCGTGCCGCACGGCGTTGGCGAGCAGGTTGCCGATCGCCCGCGTCAGCTCGCGCGGGTCCGCCCACAGCAGGTGCCCCTCGACGCCGGACTGGACGATCCGGACGCCGCGGCGGGCGGCAGCGTCCTGGACGTCGACGACGGCGTCGGAGACGAGGTCGAGCAGGACGACGAGCTCGCGCTGCAGCCGCAGCGTGCCGCTCTGCAGGGTGGACAGCTCGAAGAGGTCGTCGACCATCGCGGTCACGGTGTCGACCTTGCCGCGGATGGCCCGCACGTACGCGTCCCGGTCGGGCGCGACGTCGTCGTCGAGCGCCTCGGTCATGGCGCGGATCCCGGCGAGCGGGGTGCGCAGGTCGTGGGAGATCCAGGCGAAGAACTGGCGGCGGGCGGCGTCGAGCTTGTCGATCTCGGCGCGGGCCTGCGCCAGCCGCTCGGAGGTGTCGACGAGCTGGGCGTGCAGGTCGTCGAACTCGCGCCAGCCGGCGGCCGCGGGCTCGACGACGCCGCCGTCCGCGATGCGCTGCGCCGACCGCGTGAGCGTCCCCACCGACCGGCGCACGGCGCGGCTCGTGGTCAGCCATGCGGCGGCCAGGCTCAGCACGGTGGCGACCACGACCACGGTGCTGAGCACCACCAGGTCGTGGCTCGAGATGAACATCTCCACCATGACCGCCACGACCGACGCGACGATCGAGGCGACCGCCGCGCCCACGACGACGGCCATCTGGGACGCGACCGGCCCGCGCCGGTTCCAGCGCAGCACGACCAGCGCGAGGGCGGTCACCAGGGCCGTGCACACCGCGGTGGTGAGGACGATCAGCCCGACGTCGGCGAGCCCGAGCATGCCGTCGAACATCAGCGCTCCCCGTGTGCGGCGGTCGTCGTGACGGTCACCGGGCGTCTCCTCGCGGCGTGAACCGGTAGCCGACGCCCCACTCGGTGCGCAGGTAGACCGGGTAGCGGGGCTCGGGCTCGATCTTCTCCCGCAGCCGGCGCACGTGGACGGTCACCGTGGAGGCGTCGCCGAAGCTCCACCCCCACACCTCGCCCAGGATGTCGTCGCGCGCGAGCACCTGGTCGGGGCGCTGCACGCAGTACAGCAGCAGCTCGTACTCGCGGGTGGTGAGCGCGATCTCCTCGCCGGCGCGCCACGCCCGCCGATGGCCGGGGTCGATGCGGAAGTCGCCGACGGTGAACGCGTCCGCGGGGGCGGCCGGCGCCCGGCGGCGCAGCTGGGCGTCCACCCGCAGCCGCAGCTCCTTGAGCGCGAACGGCTTGGTGACGTAGTCGTCGGCCCCGCGCTCCAGGCCGGCGATCCGCTGCTCGACGGCGCCGAGGGCGGTGAGCATGATGACCGGCAGGTCGGAGGTGCGGCGCACCTCGCGGCACAGGTCGTCGCCCGTGACCCCGGGCAGCATGCGGTCCACGACCAGCACGTCCGGCAGGTCGGCGCGCAGCGCCTCGCGCGCGCTGACGCCCTCGCTGTACAGCGCGACGTCGTACCCGCCGGCCCGCAGGTAGTCGCCGACGACGGTGCGCACCGCCGCGTCGTCCTCCACGACCATCACCCGCGCCCTGCCGCTGCCCATGCACCGACCCTACGCACGCCCGCGGCCCACGCAGGCGGTCCTTACACCTCTGAAAGAACCCACCCGCGGCCGGCGTCGCGGTGCTTGCCTCGGGGTGTTCCAACCCCGAGACGAACAGGACATCCTCATGCGTGCGAAGGCACTCGCCACCACCGGGCTCGTCGCCCTGGCCCTCACCCTCACCGCGTGCAGCGCCGACGACGGCGCGGGCTCCGGCGACGACATGACGCCCACGGCCGAGCAGTCCATGCAGAGCGACGACATGCAGAGCGACGGCGCCGACGACATGGCCGCCGAGCCCATGGCGCAGCACGGCACGTTCGCCGGGCTGAACGACAAGACCGTCGCGGGCACGGTGACCATCGACGGCGACACCCTCACCCTCGAGGGCTTCTCCTCCGACGAGGGTCCCGACCTGCACCTCTACCTCGCGAAGGGCACCGACGAGGCGGCCGTCGAGGCGGGCACCGAGATCGGTGACGTCGCGTTCGACGAGGCGTCGCAGACGTTCTCGCTCGAGGGTGTCGACGTCGAGGGCTACACCGACGTCGTCGTGCACTGCGACAAGGCCAAGGCCGTGTTCGGCGCGGCGACCCTCATGTGATGCGGACAGTCGTGACCCGCACGCCGGCCGCCGTCACCGCGCGCGTCGCCCCGGCCCTCGTCGGGGCGGCCCGCGTGGCCCTCGGCGTGCTGTGGCTGCACGAGGGGATCGTCAAGTACCGGGCCGGGTTCGGCGCCGCCGACATCGGTCTCGTCGTCGACGGCGCGGCGAGCAACCCGCGCGTTCCCGGGTTCTTCCAGGCGTTCACGGAGTCGGTGCTGGGCGCCGCACCCGGGCTGTTCGGCGTGGCGGTGCCGCTGCTCGAGACGGCGCTCGGCGTCGCGCTGGTGCTCGGCGTCGCCGCCGTCCCGGCGGCGGCCGCGTCCGTCGTCGTCCTCGCGTCGTACTGGCTCGCCGACCTGCTGGTGTGGCAGTACCCGGTGATGGTCGTGCTGGCCGCCGCCGTCCTGTCGCTCCCCTCGGCCGCCCGTGCGTGGGCGGTGCCGTCGGTGCCGTGGGTGCGCACCGTCCTCGCGTCGCGCCGTCGCCCCCAGGCACAATGACCCCATGCCCACCGACTCTCGTGCGTCCAAGCGTCCGCCGCGCGCCCGGATGACAGCGAGCCAGCGGCGCGAGCAGCTGCTCGAGGTCAGCCGCGGCCTGTTCGCCGAGAAGGGCTTCGACGGCACCAGCGTCGAGGAGATCGCCGCACGCGCCGAGGTGTCCAAGCCGGTGGTCTACGAGCACTTCGGCGGCAAGGAGGGCATCTACGCCGTCGTCGTCGACCGCGAGGTGCGTGCGCTGACGTCGGCGCTGACGGGCGCGCTCGAGGAGGGCGGCCACCCCAAGGTGCTCGTGGAGCGCACGGCGCTGGCCCTGCTCGGGTACATCGAGGCGTCGGAGGACGGCTTCCGCATCCTGGTGCGCGACTCCCCCGTCGCGCAGGCCACCGGTACGTTCTCGAGCCTCATCGGCGACGTCGCCACCCTGGTGGAGCACATCCTCGGCGACCAGTTCAAGGCGAACGGCCTCGACCGCAAGGCCGCGCCGCTCTACGCGCAGATGCTCGTGGGCATGGTCGCCCTCACCGGGCAGTACTGGCTCGACGCCCGCAGCCCCGACAAGGCCGAGGTCGCCGCGCACCTGACCAACCTGGCGTGGAACGGGCTGTCCGGGATGGTCAAGAAGCCGGAGCTCACGAAGTCCCGCTGACCCTCCCGCCTGCATCGGCGCCGACAAGGTGGTCGAGCAGCCGGTCCACGACGGCGAGCGCCGTCTCACCCGTGACGTGCCCGGCGAGGACCCCCTGGGTGAGGCCAGCGGCCGACGCCAGCACCACCTCGGCGTCGAGCCGGGCCGCCTCGTCCGGCGCTGGGCCCTCCCCTGGACCCGCATCGTCGTCCCGTGCCCGGCGCAGCTGCGCCGCGACGAGGTCGGCGAGCGCCCGCGGGGCGCCGCGCAGCTCCTCCGGGGTGACCGCCTCGTTCGTCAGGGCGGCGGCGTGGAACGCCGCGAGGACGACGGCGTCCGCGCGGCGCGCGTCGTCGAGCGGCAGCAGCGCGGCGAGCACGGCGCGCAGGACGGCGCGCAGCGGGGGCGGCTCGGACTCCGAGACCACGCCGGGCGCGTCGCCGCCGAACCGGCGGGCCGAGCCCTCGATCACCGCGCGGTGGGTCGCGACCAGGAGCCCGTGCTTGTTCCCGAAGTAGTACTGCACGAGCCGCACGGAGACCCCCGCGTCGGCGGCGACCCGCTGGAACGTGGCCGCCTCGAGCCCGTCGCGCGCGACGACGCGGCGGCACGCGTCGGTGATCTGGCGGCGGCGTTCCTCGTGGTCCACCCGTCGCGGCACGGGCCCTCCTCTCGTCGGTGCTGTCGTGGGCGTCGGTGGTGATGATACGTCCGTACCACGTTGATGGTACGGTCATACCATCAACTGCGCCCCAGGAGGTCCGATGCCGACGACAGGCCGATTCACCAGCGAGGCCGCGCGCACCGCGTACGAGGCGGCGTACCGCGACCTCGAGGCCCGCTGGCCGCTGCCGTCGGAGGACCTCCGGGTCGACACGGCCTACGGCCCCACGCACGTGCGCCGCTCGGGCAGCGGGACCCGCACTCCCCTCGTGCTGCTGCACGGGCTGAACGGCACGGGCCTCAGCTGGCACGGCGTCGTGCGCACCCTCGCCGCGGACCGCGTCGTCTACGCGCCCGACATCGTCGGCACCGCCGGGCGCAGCGAGCAGACCGCGCCGCTGACCTCGCCCGACGACTACGCCGCGTGGGGCGCCCAGCTCCTCGAGGGCCTCGGCCTGGAACGCGCGCACGTCCTCGGCTACTCCGAGGGCGCGTGGTTCGCCGCGCTGCTGGCGTCCGGGACGGCGGGTGCCACCCGACAGGTGGGGGCGCTCGTCCTCGGGGAGGGCATCACCGCGCTGGTGAAGCCCGACCGGAAGGTGGTCTCGCGCATGGTCCGCGCGGCGGCCCTCCCGACGGCGCGCAACCTCGAGCGCCTCGACGCGTGGCTGACGCCGGGCGTGACGCTCGCCGACGAGGACCGCGCCCTCGCCCGCGCGGCGATGCGCTACCGCCGTCGGACGCCGTGGCCGAGCCCCCTGCCCGACGACCGGCTCCGCGCGATCACCGCCCCCACCCTGGCGTTCTTCGGCGCGGACACGAGGCTCGGCGACCCGGTCGCCGCGGGCCGCCGCGTCACGAGGCTGGTGCGGGACTCCCGCGTCGAGCTGGTCCCGGGCGGCGGCCACGGCGTCCTGTGGCAGCTCCCCGACCAGGTCCTCCCGCTGGTCGACGGGTTCCTCCGGGAGCACGACGGCGCCTGACCGACGAGCTGTCAGGACCAGAGCCCTGGAGACATGGCTCTGGTCCTGACAGGTCACTTGCCGTCGAGGTAGCCGTTGGCGTTGATGACGTACTTCGTCGCGGCGCCGGCGTCGAACTCGGCGTAGCCCTGCGGGGCCTGGTCGAGCGTGATCGCCTTCGCGTTGACGTTCTTCGCGATCTGCACGCGGTCGTGGAGGATCGCCTGCATCAGCCCGCGGTGGTACTTCATCACCGGGCACTGGCCGGTGGTGAACGCCAGCGACTTCGCCCACCCGGTGCCCAGGCTGAGCGAGAGCGACCCCTTCTGCGCGGCCTCGTCGATGCCGCCCGGGTCCCCGGTCACGTACAGCCCGGGGATGCCCAGCGCGCCGCCCGCGGCGGTGACGTCCATGAGCGAGTTGAGCACGGTGGCCGGTGCCTCGTGCCCCGAGTCCGCGCCGTGCCCCTTGGCCTCGAAGCCGACGGCGTCGATGCCGCAGTCCACCTCGGGCACGCCGAGGAGCTGCTCGATCTGCTCGACCGGGCCGCCCTTCGTGAGGTCCACGGTCTCGCAGCCGAACGAGCGCGCCTGCGCCAGCCGGTCGGCGTTCATGTCCCCGACGATGACGACGGCCGCGCCCAGCAGCAGCGCACCCGTGGCGGCGGCGAGCCCGACCGGCCCGGCCCCCGCGACGTACACGGTGGAGCCGACGCCGACGCCCGCGGTGACCGCGCCGTGGAACCCGGTCGGGAAGATGTCGGACAGCATCGTCAGGTCCATGATCTTCTCGAGCGCCTGGTCCCTGTCGGGGAACCGCAGGACGTTCCAGTCGGCGTACGGCACCAGCACGTAGTTGGCCTGGCCGCCCACCCAGCCGCCCATGTCGACGTACCCGTACGCGCTGCCCGGGCGGTCCGGGTTCACGTTGAGGCAGATGCCGGTCTTGCGCTCCTTGCAGTTCTTGCAGCGGCCGCACGCGATGTTGAACGGCACCGAGACGAGGTCGCCCACCTTGACGAACTCCACGTCCCGGCCCACCTCGACGACCTCTCCGGTGATCTCGTGGCCGAGCACGAGGTCCTTCGGCGCCGTCGTGCGGCCGCGGACCATGTGCTGGTCCGACCCGCAGATGTTCGTCGCGACGGTCTTGACGATCACGCCGTGCGGCACCTGCCGGCCGACGTTCGCGGGGTTCACCCCGGGTCCGTCCTTGAGCTCGAACGTCGGGTAGTCGATGTCGATGACCTCGACCTCGCCCGGCCCCTTGTACGCGACCGCGCGATTGGTGTCTGCCATGGTGCTCCTCCTTGAACACGTCCGGCCCGGTCTGAGCCGGTCCCCCGACCGTAGGCGCGTCGCGCGTCCCCGGCAGGTCGGGACCCAGGCCCCCGGCCACGGGCTGCCGTTGTGCCGGGCGCGGGGGTCTGCTAGGCCTGCGGGTATGACCCGCGTCACCGTCCGACGCCGCGTCAGGCGCGTCACCATCGGCGGCCGCACCGCGCGCCGCGAGGACCTGCTCGCCGGCGAGGAGCCGCTGGAGATCCGCGTGGGCGGCCGCTCGTACGCGGTGACGATGCGCACCCCCGGGCACGACGTCGAGCTCGCGACCGGCTTCCTCGTCTCGGAGGGCGTCGTGACCGACGGCGGGCAGGTCGCCGGGGCGCGCTACTGCGCGCCCGGGCCGACGGCCCCGGGCGAAAACCTCTACAACGTGCTCGACGTCGCCCTGGCCGCGGGCGTGCGCCCGCCGGACCCGGCGCTCGCCCGGGAGTTCTTCACCTCCAGCGCCTGCGGCCTCTGCGGCAAGGCGTCGGTCGACGCCGTCTTCACGCGCAGCGCGTTCGACGTCGCGGGCGACCCGGTCCGCGTCGACGCCGCGTTGCTGGCCGCCCTGCCCGACCGGCTGCGCGCCGCGCAGGACGTCTTCGCCCGCACGGGCGGCCTGCACGCCGCAGGGCTGTTCGACGCCGCGACGGGCGAGGCCCTGGTGGTGCGCGAGGACGTCGGCCGCCACAACGCTGTCGACAAGGTGGTCGGCTGGGCCGCCGCGGCGGGCCTGCTGCCGCTGCGCGGCACGGTGCTCGTCGTGTCCGGGCGGGCCAGCTTCGAGCTCACGCAGAAGGCCGTCATGGCGGGCGTGCCCGTGCTCGCCGCCGTCTCCGCGCCGTCGTCCCTCGCCGCGGAGCTCGCCGACGCGGCGGGGCTCACGCTCGTCGGCTTCGTGCGCGCCCCGACGCTCGTCGTCTACGCCGGGGACCACCGCGTCGTCGAGCACGACGACGCCGGGCACGACGAGGGGCACGACGACACGCACGGCGACGCGCACGGGCACCGGAGAGGGGACGCCGCATGACCACGCAGCAGCCGGACGACGTCCGGGACGAGGGCGAGCCGCGGGAGCCGCAGCCGCAGGAGGTCCGCTCGCCGAAGGACTGGGCGGCCGGCGTGCCCGGCATCGTGCACGCGCTGGTCCCGGCGCTGCGCGACCTGGGACCGACGCGCACCGGCCGCCTGCTGCTGTCGATGAACCACCGCGACGGCTTCGACTGCATGAGCTGCGCCTGGCCGGACCCGGACCGGCGCAAGCCCGCGGAGTTCTGCGAGAACGGCGCCAAGGCCGTGACGTGGGAGGCGACGCCGCTCGTCGTCGAGCCGTCGTTCTGGGCCGAGCACCCGGTCTCGGACCTCGGCACCCGGACCGAGCACTGGCTGGGGCAGCAGGGGCGGCTCGTCGAGCCCGTGCACAAGGCGGCCGGGTCCGACCACTACGTCCCCGTCTCCTGGGACGAGGCGTTCGCGATCGTCGCCGACCGGCTGAACGCCCTCGACTCCCCCGACCAGGCGTCGTTCTACACGAGCGGGCGCACGTCGAACGAGGCCGCGTTCGTCTACCAGCTGTTCGTGCGCGCCTTCGGGACCAACAACCTGCCCGACTGCTCCAACATGTGCCACGAGTCCACCGGCGCCGCCCTCGGCGAGACGATCGGCGTCGGGAAGGCGACGATCACCTACGACGACTTCGCGCTGGCCGACCTGATCGTGATCATGGGCCAGAACCCCGGCACCAACCACCCCCGCATGCTCACCGCGCTGGAGGAGGCCAAGCGGAACGGGGCGAGCATCGTCGCCGTGAACCCGCTGCCCGAGGCCGGGCTGAAGCGCTACAAGAACCCGCAGACCGTGCGCGGGCTGGCGGGCCGGGGCACGGGGCTCGCCGACCAGTTCCTGCAGATCCGCCTCGGCGGCGACATGGCGCTGCTGCAGGCGGTGTCGAAGCGGGTGCTCGACGCCGAGGCGGCCGCGCCCGGCACGGTGCTGGACCACGAGTTCCTCGCGGCGCACACGTCCGGCCTCGAGGCGCTGACCGCGCACCTGGCGGACCTCGACGAGGACGCCGTCCTCGCCGCGACCGGCCTGGAGAGCGCCGAGATCGACGAGCTCGCCGACCGCTACGTGCGCGCCGAGCGCGTCATCGTCACGTGGGCGATGGGCCTGACGCAGCACGCCAAGGCCGTGCCCACGATCAAGGAGATCGTCAACCTGCTGCTCCTGCGCGGGAACATCGGCCGGCCCGGCGCGGGCGCCTCCCCGATCCGCGGGCACTCCAACGTGCAGGGCGACCGCACGATGGGCATCTGGGAGCAGATGCCGGACAGCTTCCTCGACGCGCTGGACGCCGAGTTCGGCATCGCCTCGCCCCGCACGCACGGCCTGGACGCCGTCGGCACGATCGAGGCGATGGCGGCCGGCCGGGTGAAGGCCCTGGTCGCCCTCGGCGGCAACCTCATCGGTGCGATCTCCGACACGGGCGCGGCGGAGGAGGCGGTGCGCCGCGCCGACCTCACCGTCCAGATCTCGACGAAGCTCAACCGCTCGCACGCCGTCGTCGGGCGGGAGGCGCTCATCCTGCCCACGCTCGGGCGCACGGACATCGACCGGCAGGCGTCGGGCGAGCAGATGGTCTCCGTCGAGGACACCGTCTGCGCGGTGCACGCGTCGCACGGCAAGGTCGAGCCCGTGGCGCCGGGCCTGCTGTCCGAGGTCTCGATCGTCACGCGGCTGGCGCGCGCCGTGCTCGGCGCACGCCCCGGCGGCCAGGACTCGGCGGACCGCCCGGTGGACTGGGCCGCGATGGAGCGCGACTACGACGTGATCCGCGACCACATCGCGCGCGTCGTGCCGGGCTGCGAGGACTACAACGCGAAGCTGCGGCGGCCGAACGGCTTCCGCCTGCCGCACGGCCCGCGGGACTCGCGCACCTTCCCCACCGACGACGGTCGCGCCCACCTCACCGTCAACGAGCTCGCGCCCGTCGAGTGCCCGCCCGGCCGCCTGCTGCTGCAGACGATCCGCTCGCACGACCAGTTCAACACCACGATCTACCGTCGCGACGACCGCTACCGCGGCATCAAGGGCGGGCGCTCCGTGGTGCTCGTCCACCCCGACGACCTCGCGGAGCTCGGGATCGCGGACGGCACCACCGTCGACGTGCACGGCGAATACCACGACGGCGTCGACCGCGTGCTGCGCGGGCAGCGCGTCGTCGCCTACCCCACGGCCCGCGGGTGCGCCGCCGCCTACTTCCCCGAGGCGAACGTCCTCGTGCCGCTCGGCGCGACGGCGGAGACCAGCCGCACGCCCGTCTCCAAGGCCGTCGTCGTGCGGCTCGAGCCCGCTTGACGCCACGCTCGATCGCACCCGGGAGGGACCGGGCTCGTCGGTGCGAGCCCCGCCGCACGTCACAGTCGTCAAGATTCTTGACGTCGAGAGACCGGGAGTAGTCTCGGCGCATGGATGTGGAGGCACGCTCCGACGAGGTCGACCGGATCGTCGACGCGTGGCGTCGCGAGCGCCCGGACCTGGACGTCGAGCCGCTCACGGTGTTCTCGCGCGTCAGCCGCCTGGCGCGGCACCTGGACCGCGCGCGGCGCGGCGCGTTCGCCCGGCACGACCTGGAGACCTGGGAGTTCGACGTGCTGTCCGCGCTGCGGCGCGCCGGCGAGCCGTACCGCCTGTCCCCCGGCATCCTCGTCGCGCAGACGCTCGTCACGAGCGGCACCATGACCAACCGCATCGACCGGCTCGAGGAGCGCGGGCTGGTGGAGCGGCACCGCGCGCCGTCCGACCGCCGCGGCGTGCTGGTGCAGCTCACGGCCGCGGGCCGGCAGCGGGTCGACGCGGCGATGAGCGACCTGCTCGACGTCGAGGCCCGCGTGCTCGACGCCCTGCCCGCCGCCGTGCGCCCGCAGCTCGCGGCGCTGCTGCGCACCGTCGTCGCGCAGTTCGACGACTGATCGACCTCGCCGCCTCGGAGATGCCCGCCGCGTGACGTCCTACCCCTCCCCCTCCGCCCGTGACGACGGCGCCCGCGCCGGCCTGCTGCTGGCGGCGCTGCTGCTCGTCGCGCTGAACCTGCGCGCCCCGATCACGTCGCTGCCGCCGGTGGTCGACGACGTCGCCGCCGCCCTCCAGCTCAGCCCCGCGGGCGCGGGGCTCCTTACGTCCGTGCCGGTGCTGTGCTTCGCGCTGTGCACGCCGTTGGCGTCGGTGCTGGTGGCCCGCGCGGGCCCGGAGCTCGCGCTCGGCGGCGCGCTGGCGGGGATCCTCGCGGGCACCCTGCTGCGCTCGGCGGGCTCGGTGCCGGCGGCGCTCGCCGGCAGCGCGGTGATCGGCGTCGCGATCACGATCGGCAACGTCGCGGTGCCGGTGGTCATCACCCGCGACTTCCGCCGTCGGGCCGCCGCGGTCACGGGCGCGTACAGCGCGACGATGAACCTCGGGTCCACGTTCACCACGATGCTCACCGTGCCGCTCGCGACGGCGTTCGGCTGGCAGTGGGCGCTGGCGGGCTGGGGCGTGCTCGCCGTCGTCGCGCTCGCGGCCTGGGTGCCGGCCGGGCGGCGGCTCGCCGCCCGGGGCCGGGCCACGGCGCCGCGCACCGCCGACGGCGCCCGCGTCCGCCCGCCGTCGGCCCGGGCGGAGCTCGACGCGCTCGACCCGCGGGCACGGTCCGCCGTCCGCCGCCTCGTGGTGCTGCTGTCGGTGGCGTTCGCGGGGCAGGCGTTCGGCTACTACGCGGTGACGGCGTGGCTGCCCGAGATCCTGCACGACCGGCTCGGCATGAGCGCCGCCGGCGCGGGCAGCGCGGCGGCACCGTTCCAGCTGTGCGCGGTGCTGGGGTCGTTCCTCGTGCCGGCGGCGTTCTCGCGCGGCCTGTCGGCGCGCGCGGTCGCGGCGAGCATGGCGGCGATGTGGATCTCCCTGCCCCTGGGGCTGCTGCTGGCGCCCGGGCTCTGGTGGCTGTGGGTGGGCCTGTCCGGCGCCGCGCAGGGCGGCAACTTCACCGTGATCTTCACGCTGGTCGCGCAGCGCAGCCCGGGCGTCGCGGTGGCGCGGCGGTCCTCGGCGGTGGTGCAGACGGCAGGCTACGGGTGCGCGGTCCTCGCCCCGACCGTGATGGGCGCCGTGCACACGGCGTCCCACGGGTGGACGGCGCCGCTCGCCCTGGTCGCCGTCGTGCTCGCCACGATGGCCGCGGCGATGTGGGTCGCGTCGGCGCGCCCCCGACCGGTCGGCTAGGGCACCCCGGCCAGCGTGACCGCGAGGGAGCCCAGCGCCCGCAGCGCCTCCTCGGCGTGCGCCTCGTCGTAGCCGCGGGTGCACACCGCGACGACGAGCGCCTCCGGCCCCGGCGTGCCGACGAACGCGACGTCGTGCCGGATGCCGTCCACCCAGCCCGACTTGGAGCCGAACGGCACGCCCTCGGGCACGGAGGCCGTGAGCTGCCGGTCGGTCTGCCGCGCGAGCAGGTCGATCATCCAGAGCGTGCGCTCCGGCCCGGCGACCTGCCCCGTCACGACGGCGGACATCAGCGCCGCCAGGTCGGCCGGCGTCGTGCGGTGCGAGTCGCCGCGGGCCTCGGCGGCCAGGTCGCTGTACTTGCGCCCGACGACGCTCCCCGCGGCGCCGACGTCGGCCAGGGCACGGTTGCACGCGTCGAGGCCGACGAGGTCGATCACCATGTTGGTGGCCTCGTTGGACGACACGACGATCATCCGCTCGACCACCAGCCCCACCGGCATGAAGGTGCCCGGCGGCGGCATGCCCGGGTCGAGGTCGTCGGGCTCGATGCGGTAGTCGGGCTCGCCCGGCACCTGGGAGCGGAACGTGTCAGTGCTGGCCACCTCCTCGTCGAGGGTCAGCTCCCCGGCGTCCAGCGCGCGGGCGGCCGCGACCAGCACGGCGAGCTTGACCGTCGACGCCGCGTAGAACGGGGCGTCCGCGTCGCGCTCGGCGAGCACCTCGCCGCCCGCCCGCCGCACCTGGTACGCGACGACGGGGACGCCGTCCGAGTGCGTGCCCGTGCTCACCATCAGCGCACCGCCCCCGAGGTGCGGTGGGCGTGGACGACGGCGGCGAACGCGGCCGCGAGCGCGCGGGCCTGCTTCTCGTTCTCGGGCGCCCGCTCGAGGGCGGCGGCCAGCAGCTCGTCACGGTCGAAGCCCAGCGCGGCGAGCTCGTCCGCGTCCCACGTGCCGATGCGCTCCGGCGCCGCCTCCGGGTGGAACTGCAGCCCCCACGCGACGTCGCCCACGCGAAACGCCTGGACGCCGCACGCGTCGCTCGTCGCGAGGTGCACGGCCTGCGGCGGCAGCCCCGTGATCGAGTCGACGTGGCTCTCGACCATGCGGATCTCACCGTTCTCGGCGAGGTCACCGAGCGGGCCGAGCAGGGCGTCGTCGGCCGCGTCGTCGAGCAGGCGCACGGGGCACAGGCCCTTCTCCGTCTCGCCCGACCGGCCCGTCACCGCGCCGCCCGTGACGTGCGCGAGCACCTGCCCGCCCAGGCAGATGCCCAGCACCGGCACGCCGGCGCCCAGCGCCTCGGCGACGAGCGCGCGCTCGTGCGGCAGCCACGGCGCGCGCTCGTCCTCGTCGGGCAGCAGGCCGCCGCCCAGCAGCACCAGGCCGGCCACCCCGTCGGGCGCCGCGGGTCCCCCCTCCGCGAGCGAGCGGACCTGGTCCACCAGGTCCGCGCCCTGCACGACGACGGCGGTCGCGCCGTCCGCCTCCAGCCAGCCGGGCAGGCGGCCCGGGCCGCTGTGCGGGGAGTTCTGGACCAGGACGACGGTCGGTCGGCGGTCGGTCACGGTCAGCGCTCCCTGCTCTCGAGGACGGAGTGGTCGGGGACGGTCTCGGGCACGGGGGCGTCGCCCCCGGGTCCATGGTCGTCGGGGTCGTGCTCAGTGTCCGGTGCGGCGTCGTGCTCGGCGTCGTGGTCGGCGGGGACGGCCGGGCGGCCCGCCGACGCGGCCGAGCCCGCCGTCGGGTGCCCGCCGAACGCGGCGGCCTCCCGGGCGAAGTGGCACGCGGCGGCGTGCGGCCCGGTCGCCGCGTCCCGGCGAGGTCCGGCGTCCCCCACGCCGTCGGGCCGGCCGAGCGGCACGAGCACCGGGTCCTCGGTGCGGCAGCGCGCGGGCACGTCGTCCGGGCCGTCACCACTGACGCCCTCCTCGGCGGCGAGCCGCCGGGCGAGCCAGCAGCGCGTGTGGAACCGGCAGCCGGACGGCGGGTCGGCGGGCGACGGCGGGTCGCCCTCGAGCATCAGCTCGTCGTCGCGCCGGGCGGTGGGGTCGGGCACCGGCACCGCGGACAGCAGCGCCTGGGTGTACGGGTGGTGGGCGTCGTCGTACACCGAGGGCCGGTCGCCCTCCTCGACGACGCGACCCAGATACATCACCGCGACCTCGTCGGCGATGTGCTGCACCACGGCGAGGTCGTGCGCGATGAACAGGTACGCCAGGCCCAGCTCGTCCTGCAGGTCCTCCAGGAGGTTGATGACCTGGCCCTGCACGGACACGTCGAGGGCGGAGACGGGCTCGTCGCACACCAGCACGCGCGGCTTGACCGCGAGCGCCCGGGCGATCCCGACGCGCTGCCGCTGCCCGCCGGAGAACTGGTGCGGGTACCGGTGGGCGTGGTCGGGGTCGAGGCCGACCAGCTCGAGCAGCTCGGCCACGGCGCGTCGGCGGCCCCCGGCGGGGACGGCGTCGGGGTGGATGCGGAACGGCTCGGCGACGATCTCCCCCACCGACATGCGCGGGTTGAGCGACGTGTACGGGTCCTGGAACACCATCTGCACGTTGCGACGCAGCTCGCGGCGGGCGGCGCGCGACATCGTCGAGACGTCCTCGCCGTCCACGAGCACCTGTCCGCGCGTCGGCTTCTCGATGCCGACCAGCACGCGCGCGAGCGTGGACTTCCCGGAGCCGGACTCGCCCACGAGGCCGAGGGTCCGTCCGCGGCGCAGCGCCAGCGAGACGCCGTCCACGGCCTGCACCTGGCCCACCGTGCGCTTGAGGACGACGCCCTGGCGCACGGGGTACGACTTGGCCAGGTCGCGCACCTCGAGGACGACGTCGTCGGACGCCGTGGCGGCGGCAGCCGGGCTGGTGACGGTCTCAGGCACGGGCGCCTCCCAGCAGCTCGGCGGCGAAGTGGCAGGCCGACGACCGCCCGGGGGCGACGTCGTCGAGCGCGGGCTCGTCGGTGCGGCACAGGTCGCGGGCCATGTCGCAGCGCGGGTGGAACGAGCAGCCCGACGGCGCGTGCCCGGGAGCGGGCGGCCGGCCGGGCACGACGGGCAGCCGGCCTCCTGCGTGGTCCCCTGCGGCACGCGTGTCCACGGCATCCAGCCGCGGCACGGAGCGCAGCAGGGCGCGCGTGTAGGGGTGCGCGGGCTTGGCGTACAGGTCGCGCACGGGCGCGTGCTCCACGGCACGACCGGCGTACATCACGGTGACGTCGTCGGCGACGCCCGCGACGACGCCGAGGTCGTGGGTGATGAGCACGAGCCCCATCTGCCGCTCCGCCTGGATCTCGGCGAGCAGCCGCAGCACCTGCGCCTGGACGGTGACGTCGAGTGCCGTCGTCGGCTCGTCGGCGATGAGCACGTCCGGGTCGAGGGCCAGCGCGGACGCGATCATCACGCGCTGCCGCATGCCGCCGGAGAACTGGTGCGGGTACTCGTCCACCCGCTGCGCCGCGTTCGGCACCTTCACGAGGTCGAGCAGCTCGACGGCGCGCCGTCGGGCCTCCCGCCGCGACGTCCCGGTGCGCGCCCGCAGGGACTCGGTGAGCTGGTAGCCCACGGTGTGCACGGGGTTGAGCGCGGCGAGCGCGTCCTGGAAGACCATCGCGACGTGCGTGCCGCAGTGCCGGCGGTGCTCGGTGGGCGACAGCGCGAGCAGGTCGGTGCCGCGGTAGCGCGCGGTGCCCCGCACGACGCGCGCCGTCGGGGGCAGCAGACCCATCACGGCCAGCGAGCTCACCGACTTGCCGCAGCCGGACTCGCCCACCAGGGCCAGGGTGCGGCCCGCCTCCACGCGGTAGCCCAGGCCGTCGACGGCGCGCACCGCGCCGTCGTCGGACCGGAACTCGACCGCCAGGTCCTCCACCTCGAGCAGGACGTCGCCGGCGGCCCGCTCGGCACCGTGCGGCTCCGTGGAGCCGGCCGGGGGGATCAGGGTCTCGGTCACGGGATCACCGGAGCCTCGGGTCGAGGGCGTCGCGCAGGGCGTCGCCGAGGGCGACGAGCGCCAGGACGGTGAGGACCAGGCACCCGAGCGGGTACAGGAGCAGGTACGCGTAGCCGCCGGTCACCCAGTCCGCGCCGTTCGTGATCATGATGCCCCAGCTGATCGCGGGCGGCCGGACGCCGATGCCGAGGAACGCGAGCACCGCCTCCGTGCTGATCACGCCCGCGATGGCCGTCGGCACGAGCGCCGTGACCGGGCCGATCGCGTTGGGCAGCACGTGCCGCACCATGACGCGCAGGTCGGAGGCGCCCAGGGCGCGGGCCGCGGTCACGTAGTCGAGGTTCTTGGCCTCGAGAGTGGCCGCGCGCACGTACCGCGCGTACGCCATCCAGCCGAACATGGTGAGCACCACCGCCGGCAGCAGGATGACGTCGAACGTGCCGCCGCCCACGCTCACCTTGCGGAACAGCGTGAGGAGCAGCAGCGCGGCGAGCAGCAGCGGGATCACGAGGAACACCTCGATGGTGCGGGACACCACCGAGTCCACCCACCCGAGGTAGTAGCCGGCCAGCAGGCCCAGCGTGACGCCGATGAGGAGGGACGCGCCCACCACCACGAACGCGAGCGTCAGCGACGGGCGGGCACCGTGCACCAGCTGGGCGAGCAGGTCGCACCCGTGCACGTCGGTGCCGAGCGGGTGCTCGCCGCCGAACCCCTGCGGGCGGATCTTCGAGTCCCCGATGAGGCAGCTCTGCGGGTCGGTGCTGGTGAACAGGCGCGGGAAGGCCGCCATCACGGCGAAGAAGACCACGACGACGGCCGCGGCGATCACGTCGGGCCGGCGGCGCAGCCGGCGCCACGCGTCGCCGCCGAGCGACCGCGACGCGTCGACCGCGGGCGCGTCCGGGGTGGTGCTGGCCGACGTGGGTGCGGGGGCGGTGCGATCAGGCATAGCGGATCCTCGGGTCCAGGGCGGCGTAGGCGATGTCGACGACCAGCATCACGACCACCGTCACCGCGGCGAGGATGGTCACGATGCCGAGGATGAGCGCGACGTCCGCGGCGCGGACCGCCTCCCAGAGCACGCCGCCCATGCCGTAGATGTTCATCATCCCCTCGGTGACGACGGCGCCCGCGAGCGCCTCGGTGAACGTCAGGCCAACGGCGGTGACGACGGGGACCGCGGAGTTGCGGATCACGTGGTGCGTCACGACGTGCCGCTCGTTCAGCCCGCGGGAGCGCGCGGTGCGCACGTGGTCGCCCGCGTACGACTCGAGCTGGCTCGCCCGCACGAGGCGGATGAACGCCGCCGACCCGGCCAGGCCCAGCAGGATGCCGGGCACGAGGAGCGTCGCCCACGGGTGGTCGTCGTCGAACGACGGTCTGAACCACAGGGCGGGCAGGCTGTTCGCGCCGAAGGTGTCCTTCGCCCAGCCGCTCAGCGGCACCGCGAACACGTACCGGTACACGAGCAGCAGCACGAAGATCGGGAACGCGTCGATGAGCACCGACGTCAGCCGGATGCCGTGGTCCGCGGACCGGTCGCGGCGGCGCGCCGCCATCGTGCCGAGGCCCATGCCGAGCAGGAACCACACGATCGTCACGAAAAGGAACAGCTTGAGCGTGTTCGGGGCGGCGGTCGCGACGATGTCCGTGACCTCGCGCCCGCGCAGGTTGGTGCCGAAGTCGCCCTGCGCGTACTGCCCGAGCCGCTCCACGAACGGGCCCAGGCACGGGTTGCCGGGCTGGTCGTAGCAGGGGTCGTCGAGGCCGAACCGCGCCTCGACGGCGGCGAGCTGCTGGTCGGTGGGCACCTTGTCGCCGAAGAACGCCAGGGCGGGGTTGCCGTTGAGCTGGATCGCGAACGTCGTGAGCAGGTGCAGCACGAACATCACGAGCAGCAGGGTGGCCACCCCCAGGAGGGAGCGGCGCAGGATGTAGCGGCCCATTCACGGAACTTTCTGGTGGTGCGGGGACGGTCGTCGGTCGGGCCCGCCCGGACCCTTGGTGTGGTCCGGACGGACTCGACCGACGACGCGGTGGTCAGCCGTTCGTGACCTCGAGGAGGCGCAGCTTGGGCTCACCGCTGAACGGGTCGAGCACGACGTTCGACACGTTCTCGCTGTAGTAGTCGGTGTTCTGCGCGACGAAGAGCGGGATCGTCGGGAAGTCGGCGGCGAGGATCTTCTCCGCCTCCTGGTACTGGGTGACCGCCTCGTCGAGGGTCGCGGCCTCGTCGCCGGCCTTGATCGCCGCCTCGAAGTCCGCGTTGTAGTACCCGAACTCCACGTTGCCGTCCTTCGCGTCGCCGCCGCCGTACACGGGGGCGAGGTAGTTCTCGTTGAGCGGGTAGTCCGGGAACCAGTTGGCGCGGAAGGCGCCCGAGAAGTCGCGGGCGGCGCGCCGGGCGAAGTAGTCCGGGGTCGCGTCCAGCTCGTACGGGATGCCGAGCGTCTCCTGGATCGAGTCGCCGACCGCCTTGAACAGCTCCTGCTCGGTGGCGTCCTGGCCGAGGTGGATGGTCAGCTTCTCGCCGTCGGGCCAGCCGCCCGCCTTCTCCAGCGCCGCCTTGGCGGCGTCCGGGTCGAAGGTGCACCACTCGCACGTGCCGCCGGTGCCGCCGGGCACGACGTCCGGCACCACCCAGGAGTCCGCGGGCACCCGCTGACCCGGCAGGAGGGCGTCGATGATGCCCTGCCGGTCGACCGCGAGCGAGATCGCCTTGCGAAACTCGACGTCCTTCCACGGGCCGTCCTTGTACAGCGGGAAGGCCATGTACGTCAGCGCGGCGCCCGGGCCCTCGACGTACCGCTCCTGCAGGTCGGGGTCGTTCGCGGCCACCTGCTGCTCCGCGGGCGGGGGCACCGCGAAGTCGAGGTTGCCGGCCTGGAAGTCCGGCCAGTTGTCCTCGCCGGTGTACTCGGTCCACTCGATGGCGCCGTACCCCGGCGTCTCCTCGAGCGTGTAGTCCTCCCACCGCTTGGCGGTGAGGTTCACGCCCTGGTCCCACTTCTCGACCTGGAACGGGCCGTTGCCGATCGGCTGCACGGCGCAGGCCTCGATGTCGTCGAGGCACTCCTGCGCGATCGGGAAGAACCCGGTGTAGCCGAGCATCGTCCCGAACCCGGCGAACGGGCCCGTGAGGGTCACCTCGAGCGTCTGCGGGTCGACGACCTTCAGGCCCGACAGCGTGTCGGCCTCGGGCTCCTTGGTGACGTTCCCGTCGTCGTCGGTCTCGCCCTGCATCTCGTCGTAGCCGGCGATCCGCTCGAAGAAGTAGTTGTTCGCCATGGCGTTGGGGCCGTAGGCGGCGTAGTTCCACGCCCGGGCGAACGCGTCGGCGTCCACCGGCTCACCGTTCTGGAACGTCAGGTCGGGCTTGATCTTGATGGTCCAGACCGTGTTGTCGTCGGTCTCGACGCTCTCGGCGACGTAGTTGTACGGCTCCGTGGTCTTCGGGTCGTACCGGACCAGGCCGTCGTACACGACGTCGAGCACGGAGATGTTGTCCCCGACGTTCGAGTCCATCGGCAGCAGCGTCTCGACGTCCTGCGAGAGCGACAGGTGCAGCGTCGCGTCCGGGTCGCTGCCACCGCCTCCCCCGCCGTCGGTGCCGTCGTCGTCCCCGCCGCCACCACCTGAACAGCTCGCCAGCACCAGCGCCACCGCTGTCGCCGTGGCCGCCACCGCAGCCCTTCGCCCCATCGTCACCGGCTTCTCCCCACGTCGTGGTCGCTCAAGGCGCCGTTGCCATGCCGTGTTCACGTCGTCGTGCACGTCGCCGCCGACCGCGCGCACGGGCCCGCGACGGCGTTGCCGTGGAACATATCGCCATCATGGCCCGCCGTGGTGAAAATCACTGTTAAGGATGGGTAACGATCGACCGCGTGTCGCGCCCGACGTCGGCCCGGCTCGCCACCGCGGTAGCGCGGTTCACGGCGGCAGTTCCGGTTCGCGGCGGCAAATCGATCTGCCGCCGCGAACACGAACTGCCGCGCCGATCAGTTGCGAGCGGCGGCCACGGCGGCAGCCAGGTCGACGACGGCGGCTGTCACGTCGTCGAGCGCCCGCGCCGTGCGGGCCGGGTCGCCGTCGATCTCCAGGGAGTGGTCGCCGCCGTCCACCTCGAGCACCCGCGCCCCGGACGCCGCGGCCAGCGCGCCGTCCCAGAGTCCGTCGGCGGTGCCGCCCACCAGGAGCGCAGGGACACGCGCAGCACCCAGCCCAGCGGCGGCGTCCCGCACCTCGGGCGCCCGGTCGGTCGTGAGCAGCGGCGTCAGCCACGCCCCGGCCAGCCCCAGCTCGACGGCGACGGGCAGCGCCAGCGTGCCGAGCGACTTCGCCAGCACCAGATGCACCGCACCAGGGGCAGCGGCGACCCCGTCACGCACCACGTCGGCGTACACCCGCCGCGCGCCGTCGAAGTCCGGTCGCCCGCCCCACACCACGGTCCGCACCGTCCAGCCGGCGGCCCGCAGCGCGGCCGCGGGCCGCGCCAGCACCGGCCCCTCCGCCGTGTACCCCACGCCGGGCAGCACGGTCAGCACCCGCCCGGCCTCGCCGTCGTCCACCACCACGCGATGACTCGTCACGGCCCGAGCCTGTCACGCCCCGACCCACCACCACCATGAGCTGACTGGCACGGTCGTGCACCCGCGAGTCCGCACGACCGGAAGACGAGAGAAGGTCGGGCGGGAGATCGCGCGCGCGGTAGTAGAAGTCCCGAAGTGGAGGGCGCCCTGGCGCCCGTGAACGCTACCGTGCGCGCGATCCCCCGCCCGGCCGTCACCGAACCATGGTTTCGGCCCCGGCCTCAGACCCGCGAGACCACCCGATCGAGGGCCGCGACCGCGTCGTCCAGCACGGACTCCTCGACGGTCAGCGCCGGCCGGAACCGCACGGACCGCTCGCCGCACCCGAGGACGAGGAACCCGTCGTCGTGCAGCCCCGTGAGCACGGCGTCGCGCACCTCGCGGGACGGCAGCGACACGGCGCACATGAGCCCGCGGCCGCGGGGATCGGTGACGACGCCGGGGTGCGCCGCCGCCAACCCCTCGAGCCGTGCCAGCAGCCCGGCCCCCACGCGCGCGGCGCGCTCGATCAGGCCCTCGGCCTCGATCACCTCGAGGATGCGGCGCGAGCGGACCATGTCGGCGAGGTTGCCGCCCCAGGTGGAGTTGATGCGGGAGGAGACGTGGAAGACGTTGTCGGGCACGTCGTCGACACGCCCGCCCGCCATGACGCCGCACACCTGGGCCTTCTTGCCGAAGGCGACGACGTCGGGCTGCACGCCGAGCTGCTGGTAGGCCCAGGCGGTGCCGGTCATGCCGACGCCGGTCTGCACCTCGTCCAGGACGAACAGCGCGTCGTGCTCGTGGCACAGGGCCTGCATCGCCTGGAGGAACTCGGCGCGCAGGTGGTGGTCGCCGCCCTCGCCCTGGATGGGCTCGGCGACGAAGCAGGCGATGTCGTGCGGGTGCGCCTCGAACGCGGCGCGCGCCTCGGCGAGGGCCCGGGCCTCGAGGGCCTCGACGTCGCGGAGGGCGCCGTCGGCGTCGTGCCCGGGGTAGGGCGAGGTGATGCGGGGCCAGTCGAACTGGGGGAACCGGGCGACCTTGCCGGGCTCGGTGTTGGTGAGGGACATGGTGTAGCCCGAGCGGCCGTGGAACGCGTGCTGCAGGTGGAGCACCTTGGTGCCCAGCTCGGGCGAGCGGCCGTGGCTCTCGTTGTGCCGCGACTTCCAGTCGAAGGCGACCTTGAGCGCGTTCTCGACGGCGAGGGCGCCGCCGTCGACGAAGAAGAGGTGCGGCAGCACGGGGTCGCCGAGCACGCGGGCGAAGGTGTCGACGAAGCGGGCGAGCTCGACGGTGTAGACGTCGGAGTTGGAGGGCTTGTTGATCGCGGCGCGGGTGAGCTCCTCGCGGAACAGCGGGTCGCGGAACAGGGCGGGGTGGTTCATGCCCAGGGGGTTGGACGCGAAGAAGGTGAACAGGTCGGTCCACTCGCGTCCGTCGCGGGCGTCGACGAGGGTCGAGCCGTGCGAGCGGTCGAGGTCGAGGACGAGGTCGAACCCGTCGACGAGTAGGTGCTCGCGCAGCGACTCGAGGACGGCGGTGGCCTCGATCGAGCCGCCGACGCTGGTGGCTGTGCGCTGAGAGATTGTCTCGGTCATACCCCGACGGTAGAGGAGAACTTCCTGTCGAACCAGAGTTTGACCACAAGAAATCTCGTCAGTGCGCCAGCGGGCGACCCTCGAAGTACGTCCGGAGCACCACGGTGGAGCGCGTGGACACGCTCGCCTCCCGCCGGATCTCCCCCAGCAGGTCCTCCAGCGCCGACGGCGAGGACACCCGCACCAGCAGCAGGTAGTTGGCGTTGCCGGCCACCGACCAGCACGCCTCGATGCCGGGCACGTCGCGCAGCCGCTCCGGGGCGTCGTCCGCCTGCGACTGGTCCAGCGGGGTGATCTCCACGTACGCCGCGATGGGCAGCCCGACGGCGTCGGGGTCGACGACGGCGCGGTAGCCGGTGATCACGCGCCGCGCCTCCAGCTTGCGCACCCGCGCCTGCACGGCCGACTGCGACAGCCCCGTCACGCCCGCGAGCGCGGCCAGCGTCGCGCGCCCGTCCTCGCGCAGCGCGCGCACGAGCGCGCGGTCGACGTCGTCCAGCGTGCCCTCGCTCATCCCGCCACCTCGGCGGACTCCAACCAGGCCATCTCGAGCTCCTCCTTCTCGGCGCCGAGCTCCCGGAGGCGCTCGTCGAGGGCCGCCACCGCGGTGTAGTCCGTCGGGTCGGCGGCGATCTGCTCGTGCAGAGTGTTCTCCTCGTCCGCGATCCGAGCCAACCTCCGCTCAATCCGTGAGATTTCCTTCTTGGCGGCCCGCACCTCCGCCGCCGACGCCCCCGACGACGTCGTCGCAGGTCGCGATGCCGATGCCCCGGCCCCGGCGGCGGCCGGCGGGGCGCCCGCTGGCGCGGCGGCCGAGGACGTGCCCGAGGCACCCGTCCGCCGCAGCTGGAGGTACTGCTCCACCCCGCCCGGCAGGTCGCGCAGCGCACCGTCGCCGAGCAGCGCCCACTGGCGGTCGCACACCCGCTCCAGCAGGTACCGGTCGTGCGAGACGACGATCAGCGTGCCGGGCCACCCGTCGAGCAGGTCCTCGACGGCGGCGAGGGTGTCGGTGTCCAGGTCGTTGGTGGGCTCGTCGAGCAGCAGCACGTTCGGCTCCGAGACGAGCAGCCGCAGCAGCTGGAGACGACGCCGCTCGCCGCCGGACAGGTCGCGCACGATGGTGTGCGCGCGCTCGCGGGTGAAGCCGAGCCGCTCGGTGAGCTGCCCGGCGGTGAGCTCCTTGCCGTCGACGACGACGGTGCGCTTCTCGCGGTCCACGACCTGCACGGCGGTGAGGTGGCCGACCTCGTCGAGCTCGCCGACGTCCTGCGTGAGCTCGGCGACGTGCACGGTCTTGCCGCGCCGCACGCGGCCGGAGTCCGGCTCGCGCCGGCCGGCGAGCAGGGACAGCAGCGTCGTCTTGCCGGCGCCGTTGACGCCGACCACGCCGTACCGGTCGCCGGGGCCGAGGCGCCAGGTGACGTCGTCGAGCAGCACGCGCCGGCCGGCGGCGTCGCGCGGCCCTGCCTCGTGGCCGTCGCGCGCCGGCACCGTGACGGTGACGTCCTCGAGGTCGAGCACGTCCTTGCCCAGGCGGCGCGTGGCCATCTGCGTGAGCTCGAGGGTGTCGCGCGGCGGCGGCTCGTCGTCGATGAGCGCCGCCGCGGCGTCGAGCCGGAACTTGGGCTTGGAGGTGCGGGCGGGCGCGCCGCGCTTGAGCCACGCGAGCTCCTTGCGCAGCAGGTTGTTGCGCTTCTCGGCGGCCGTCGCGGCCTGCCGGGCGCGCTCCGCGCGCGCCAGGATGTACGCCGCGTACCCGCCGTCGTACCCGTCGACGGCGCCGGACCCGTCGCCGCGCACCTCCCACGTACGGGAGCAGACGGCGTCGAGGAACCAGCGGTCGTGGGTGACGACGACGAGCGCGCCCGTGGCGCCCGGGCGGCCGTAGCGCGCGGCCAGGTGCTCGGCCAGCCAGGCGACGCCCTCGACGTCGAGGTGGTTGGTCGGCTCGTCGAGCAGCAGCACGTCCGGGTCCTCGACGAGCAGCGCCGCGAGCGCCACCCGTCGGCGCTGCCCGCCGGACAGGGTCGACGCCGGCTGGTCCAGGTCGAGGTCGGCGAGCAGGCCGGCGTGCACGGAGCGGATGCGGGCGTCCGACGCCCACTCGTGCGTCGCGTCGTCCCCGTGCACGAGGTCGCGGATCGTCGCCGCGTCGTCGTCCACGTCGCGCTGCACGAGCATCCCGAGGCGCGATCCGCCCACGCGGGTGACGCGCCCGGCGTCGGGCGCCTGCGTGCCCGCCAGCAGGCGCAGCAGGGTCGACTTGCCGGCCCCGTTCGGGCCGACGACGCCGATGCGGTCGCCGTCGTCGAGCCCGAGCGAGACGTCGCGGAGAAGGGTGCGGGTGCCGATGGTCAGCGCGATGCCGTCCGCGCCGAGGAGATGTGCCACCCGACGAGGGTAGTCGCGGAGCGTGTCAGTACAGGATCGACGCCTTGCCGCGCGGCCACGCGAGCGTGGCGTAGATCTGCACCATCGCGGCCTGGCCGAGCAGCTCGGTGGTCTCGCCGTCCGCCGGGAACAGCCCGGTCAGCGGGTCGCGCACCTCCCGCCACTGCGCGTCCGCGTAGTCCGCCATCGCGTCCCGGTAGGTGTGGCCGCCCGTCACCGACTCCAGCAGCAGGAGGTTCTTGAACCAGATGGAGTTGAAGA
Source organism: Isoptericola variabilis (assembly GCF_050311655.1). GTDB lineage: Bacteria > Actinomycetota > Actinomycetes > Actinomycetales > Cellulomonadaceae > Isoptericola > Isoptericola variabilis. Next base: position 95,469 of record NZ_JBNOZM010000005.1, on the reverse strand, counting down.
ACATCGGCTGATCGTCGAGGCGCCCCTCGGTGACGTAGTACCGGTAGGACGCGCGGGCGATCGACCGTGCCCGGTCCAGGTACTCCTCGTCGCCCGTCGCCCGGTACAGCAGGGCGTAGGTGCCCACCGGCACCCCCTGGTTGTACGACCACTGGGTCTTCTCGATCTCCCCGTCGAGGGTGAGGTGGTCCCAGTAGAGCCCGTTCGGCGCGAGCAGGTGCTCGTCCGTCCACGACGTCATGCGCTCGGCCCAGCGCAGGTAGTCCCGCTCCCCCGTGATCAGGTACAGCCGGGTGGCGAGCTGCGCGCCGGGCATCGTGGACACGGTGTTCCGGTCGGTGCTCCACGTCGCCTGCGTCCAGAAGACGCCGCCGGGCGCCGCGTGGCTCTCGTCGGTGTCCCAGCCGGAGACGACGAGGTCGAAGATCTCCTGCGCCCGCCGCAGCGCCGCGTCGTCGCCGGTGTCGAGGTACTGCTGCACCTTGGCGAGGGCCACCCACTCGTTGTCGTCGTAGAACATGTCGCCGCCGTCGCCGTACGGCGCGCGGGGGTAGGAGTCGTAGCCGGGCAGGCCCGTCGTGCCGCCGCCGGCGTTCCAGTACCGCTCCTGCCCGACGCCGCGGTCGGCCAGGTCGTCGGCGAACGACCGGCCCGTGCGGCCGGGGATGCCGGCGAGGTCGAGCGTGGCGACGTGCGCCTGCGAGAACGGCCACTCGAACGAGTAGGTCCGGTCGTCCGCCTTGCTGGGGAAGTGCTCCAGGTACAGCGACGAACCGTCGTGGGCGTACAGGTGCTCCTGCATCGCCTCGTAGCTGGCCACCGCCCGAGCCTCCTGCGTGCGCGGCGGGACGGCGGTGCCCGCGGTGCCCACGTCGTCGGCGGACGCGGGCGCGACCGCCGCCGCCCCCATCACGCACGCCAGCGCGGCGACCGTACCGACTGCTCTGGTGAACCTCATCGTTCTCTCCTTCGCTCGGTGGTGCTGTGGTGGTGCTCGGAGCGGTCAGCGGCGGATGCGCAGCGTGACCACCTGGAACGGGGTCAGCTCGAGGACGACGCCGTCGCCGTCGCGCGCCGGCGTGCCGGCCGGGCCGGCGAGCGGGCGCTCGATCAGGTCGGTCACCTCGACGGACGTGTGCGCGAACCCCGGCGTCACCCGCGCCCGCGCGCGTCCGCCCCGGCTCTCGTAGAGCCGCACGACGACGTCGCCGCTGCCGTCCTCGGCCAGCTTGACCGCCTCGACGACGACCGCGTCGTCGTCGACGGCGACCAGCGGTTCGACGCCGTGGTCGCCCGAGACGACGCGCTCGGGCAGGTTGAGCGCGTAGCCGTGGCGGACGGCGTCGTCGATGCCGGCGCCGACGACGAGCTCGCAGGTCAGCTCATGCTCGCCCTGGTCCGCGTCGGGGTCGGGGAACTTCGGCGCACGCAGCAGCGAGAGCCGCACGGTCGTGCCGGTGCCGCCCTGCGCGTCGCCGGCCTCGGCCGGCCGGGTGCGCGTGATGTCGTGGCCGTACGTCGAGTCGTTCGCGACGGCCACGCCGAAGCCCGGCTCCCCCACGTGCACCCACCGGTGCGCGACGGTCTCGAACCGCGCGTGGTCCCACGACGTGTTGACGTGCGTGGGCCGGTGCACGTGCCCGAACTGGATCTCCGACGTCGCGCGCTCGGCGCGCACGTCGAGCGGGAAGGCGAGCTTGAGCAGCTTCTGCCGCTCGTGCCAGTCGACGCGGGTCGTGATGCGCAGCCCGCGACCGTCGACCGGGAGCGCGAGGTCCTGCTCCACGCGCGAGGACCCGAGCTCGCGCAGCACGCGCACCACCGGCCCGGACGCGCCGTCCGCGACCTCGATCTTCGCCGCCTCGACGAGGTCGGTCGTGCTGCGCCGGTAGTGCTCGTCGATGTCCCACGCCTCCCACTCGTTGGGGACGTCGCGGTGCAGCTGGAGCAGGTTCGCGCGCGCACCGGGCAGGATCGCCTCGCGCCCGCTCGCGCGGTCGACGGCGGACACCACGTGCCCGTGGCCGTCGACGACGACACGCACCAGGTCGTTCTCCAGCACCCAGCCGTCGCCCTCGGCCACGGGAGTCACCGTGCCCGCGCCGCGCGGCGCGTCGAGGGCCGTGGCGCCGAGCGCCGCCACGCCGTCGCGCACGAACGGGCCGGCGTTGACGGCCACCGGGCGGTCGCCCTCCCCGACCAGCGCGCGCAGCGCGTCGTCGACGATCTCCTCGAGCTCGCGGGCCACCTCGGCGTAGTTGCGCTCGGCCTCGCGGTGCACCCAGGCGATGGACGACCCGGGCAGGATGTCGTGGAACTGCTGCAGCAGCACGGTGCGCCACAGCCGCTGCAGCCGCTCGGCCGGGTACTCCGCGCCGACGCGCACGGCCGCCGTCGCCGCCCACAGCTCGGCCTCGCGCAGCAGGTGCTCGCTGCGGCGGTTGCCGCGCTTCGTGCGCGCCTGCGACGTGTAGGTGCCGCGGTGGTACTCGAGGTACATCTCCCCCGTCCACGTGGCCGGGTCCGCGTACTCGGCCCGGGCGGCGTCGAAGAAGGTCTGCGCGTCGGACAGCTCCACCTTCGGCGACCCCTCGAGGTCGCGCGTGCGCCGGGCCGCGGCCACCATCTCGCGGGTGGGGCCGCCGCCGCCGTCGCCGAAGCCGAACGGGACCAGCGACGTGTTGGCGCGGCCCTTCTCGGCGTACTGCCGCTCGGCGCGGGCCAGCTCCTCCGCCGACAGCTCGGAGTTGTAGGTGTCGACGGGCGGGAAGTGCGTGAAGACGCGCGACCCGTCGATGCCCTCCCACCAGAACGTGTGGTGCGGCATCGTGTTCGTGTCGTTCCACGAGATCTTCTGCGTGAGGAAGTTGTCGCTGCCGGCCAGCCGGGCGAGCTGCGGCAGGGCGGCCGTGTACCCGAACGAGTCCGGCAGCCACACCTCCTTCGGCTCCACGCCCAGCTCCTCGATGAAGTACCGCTTGCCGGCCACGAGCTGGCGGGCCAGCGCCTCGCCGCCGGGCATGTTGGTGTCGGACTCGACCCACATGCCCCCCACGGGCACGAACCGGCCCTCGCGCACCCGCTCGCGGATCCGCTCGAACAGCTCCGGGTAGTGCTCCTGCACCCACGCGTACTGCTGCGCCGACGAGCAGGCGAACTTCACGTCCGGGTCCTCGTCCATGAGGGACAGCACGTTGGAGAACGTGCGCGCGCACTTGCGCACCGTCTCGCGGGTGGGCCACAGCCACGCGGAGTCGATGTGCGCGTGCCCGACGGCGTGCACGCGGTGCGCGGACGCCGTGGCCGGGGCGGCCAGGGCCGGCGCGAGCGCCGCCCGGCCCGCCGCGGCGGTGCCGGCGACGTCGTCCGGGTCGACGGCGTCGAGCATGTCCTCCAGCGCGCGCAGCACCTCGGCCGCGCGGGGGCTCGTGCCGGGCAGCACGCGCACCAGGCCGTGCAGGGCGCGCACGTCCTGCAGCAGCTCCCACACGGTCTCGTCGACGAGGGCCACGTGCATGGTCCGCAGCGCGTAGATCGGGTCCGGGCCCGAGGTCTCCCAGGCGCCCATCGGCGTGGGGCGGGTCCAGGCGCCGCCCGGGACGTCGGGGTTGGCGGCGGCCTCGACGTAGAGATCCACGCGGCCGTCGGCGTCGAGCGCCTGCCCCGCGACGAGCGGCACGTGCTGGTTGCGCGGCTCGACGGCCTTGACGATGCGGCCGTCCGGGGTCCAGGCGGTGCCCTCGGCCTGGAAGCCCGGGCCGGCGCCGGTGAACCCGAGGTCGACGACCAGCTCGACGCGCGTGCCCGCGGGCGCGGCGTCGCCGGACCACCCGGCCGGGACGTCACCGGTCACGTGGAACCAGGTGGTGTCCCACGGCCGCCCCCACGGGGCGCCGATCGCGAACGGCGCGTAGGTCGCCGCGACCGCGTCGGCGAACGGCACGGGCTCCCCGCCGACGGTCCACGCCTCGACGTCGAGCGGCCGGGTCTCGCGCAGGACGGCGGGCTCCAGCCAGTCCTTCACGAAGCGCTCGAGGCGCATGGTGGTACGGGTGGTGGTGTCGTGCATGGATCAGGCTCCTGGGGACGGGGTGGGACGGGGAGGGCGGAGTGGTCGGAGTCAGCCCTTGACCGCGCCGGCGAGCGCGAACGACCCGCCGGACAGCCGCGAGACGAGCACGTACAGGCCGACGGCAGGCAGGGCGTAGAGCATCGAGTACGCCGCGAGCTGGCCGTAGGCGACCGAGCCGTACTGGCCGAAGAACGCGAAGATGCTCACGGCGGCCGGCTGCTTCTCCGGCGTCAGCAGCAGCACGAAGGGGACGAAGAAGTTCCCCCAGGCCTGGATGAACACGAAGATGAAGACGACGGCGATGCCGGGCCGCATGAGCGGCAGCACGATGGTGCGCAGCGTGGTCATCGCCGACGCGCCGTCGGTCCACGCCGCCTCCTCGAGGGAGATCGGCACGGAGTCCATGAAGTTCTTCGTCATCCAGATCGCCATGGGCAGCGACGTCGCGGCCATGAAGAACGTGGTGCCGGCCAGGGAGTCGAGCAGGTTGAGCCGCACGAACAGCGAGTAGACCGGCACCATCATGGCCGTGATCGGCAGGCAGGTGCCGAACAGCACGGCGTACAGGAACGGCTTGTTGAACCGCATCCGGTAGCGCGACAGCGGATAGGCCGCGAGGACGGACGCCAGCACGGTGATGACCCCCGTGCCCGCGGAGAGCAGGAACGCGTTGGCCAGCGGCACCCAGGTCTGCTCGGGCGTCATGACCGCCGTGAAGTTCTCGAGCGTGAACGTCTCCGGCAGCCGGACGGCGAGCGTGGCGCTCGCGTCCAGCGACGCCAGCACGATCCAGCCGAGCGGCAGCAGGAAGCACAGCCCCACCACGACGAGCACGACGTTCGACAGCGCGCGTGCCGTGCGCGGCCCGGGGGCGGCGACGGACGGCGAGGGGCGACGTCGGGCGGGCGGCGCGGCCACGACGTCGGGCACGGGCGACGGGGCGGGGGCGGTCTGGGCCATCAGTCGACCTCCGGCTTCAGGCTGCGGATGTACACGACGGAGAAGACGGCGCCGATCACCAGCATCACGGTGGCGATCGCCGTGCCGTAGCCGACCTGGGCGAACTTGAACGCCTCCTGGTAGGCGAGGATCGGCAGCGTCGAGCTGTCGGTGCCGGGGCCGCCGCCGGTCATCACGTAGATCAGCGTGAACACCGACAGCGTCTGCAGCGTCGTGAGCATGAGGTTGGTCGAGATGCTGCGGCGGATGGTGGGCAGCGTGACCCACACCAGGCGCTGGGCGGCGTTCGCGCCGTCGACGGTCGCCGCCTCCGTGATCTCCGGCGGCACCTCCGCGATCGCGGCGGAGTAGACCATCATCGAGAAGGCCGTGCCCCGCCAGACGTTGGCGAGGATGACGGCGAGCATCGGGTGCTCGAACAGCCAGTCGGGGCCGGCGATCCCCACGCCGGCGAGCAGCGAGTTGAGCGTGCCGTCCGCGTGGAAGAACGCGTACGCCGCGAAGGCGGCGACGATCTCGGGCAGCACCCACGCCGTCACGACGAGCGTCGAGACGACGGCGCGCACGGGCTTGAGCGCCGACCGCATGAGCATCGCCAGGCCGAGGCCGGCCACGTTCTGCCCGATCACCGCGGACGCGATGACGAACAGCACCGTCAGCCACAGGGCCTTGGGGAAGTCGGGGTCGCCGAGCAGCGCGACGTAGTTGTCGAGGCCGACCCACTCGGGGGCCAGGGCGTTCGGGCCGGTGAGGGCCGCGTTGGTGAACGACCCGTAGAACGACCAGACGACGGGCCCGAGCATGAACAGCGCGAGCAGCGCGACGGCGGGCAGCATCGGGACGAGGCGGCCGGCGGTGCGGCGCGCGTGCGCGCGCCGCACCGGCGACGGCCCCGCCCCCGGCCCGCCGACGGGGGCGGGGGCGAGGGTGGCGGTCACGTCGTCAGCCGTTCGTCGTGTGCTCTTCGCCGACCTGGGCGATCACGGCCTCGTCGTACACGGCGGCGGCCTCCTCGGGCGTCTGCTGCCCGGTCATCACCGACTCCATGGCGACCTGGATCGCGTTGGAGATCTGCGCGTAGTCGGAGGTGGCGGGCCGGAAGTTGGTCACCTCGACGAGATCGGAGAAGAACGGCACCGTCGGGTTCGCCTCGGAGTACGACGGCTCCTCGGCGACGTCGGTGCGCACCGCGATCTGGCTGTTGTCGATCGCGAACCGCAGCGAGTTCTCCTTGTCGAGGGCGTGGGTCAGCACGTCGAACGCCACGTCGGGGTTCTTCGACCCGGCGCCGATCGCCATCGTCCAGCCGCCCGACATGCTCACGGCGCCGGGGGCCTGGCCGTCCTGCGTGGGCATCGCGGCCGTGCCCATGACGTCGGTCCACTCGGGCCAGGGCGCCGTGCCCTCCTCGAGCCAGGTGCCGGGCATCCACGAGCCGTCCAGCGAGATGCCGAGCTTGCCCTTCGGGAGCCACTCGGCCGAGACCGTGTTGCCGACGTTCGGGTCGAGCGCCTGCTGCGGCGTCGGGGCGAGGCCCTCGGTGTAGATCGTCTTGATGAAGTCGAGCGAGTCGACGAACTCCTGCGACCCGACGACCCACTTCGAGGCGTCGGCGTCGTAGAGCGTGCCGCCCGTGCCGTACAGCAGCATCTCGAAGCCCTGCATGGTGGAGCCCTCGCCCATCGGCTTGCCCGAGTAGACGTTGAGCGGGATGACGTCCGGGTCCGCCTTCTTGATCGCCCGCGCGGCCTCGAGGAGCTCGTCCCAGGTCTTCGGGGCCCAGTCCTCGGGCAGGCCGGCCTTGGCGAGCACCTCCTTGTTGAACCACAGCCCGCGCGTGTCGGTGCCCATCGGGACGCCGTAGGTCTTGCCGTCGTCGCCCAGCCCGGCCTGCTTGGCCTGGTCGACGAACTGCCCCCAGTCGTCCCACTCGGCGAGGTAGTCGTCCAGCGGCAGCAGGTACCCCGCCTCGACGTCGGACTTGATCATGAACGTGTCCTCGTACATGAGGTCGGGCGCCGTCCCGGGCGAGCGGTTCATGAGCGCGAGCTTGGTGAAGTAGTCGTTCTGGCTCGCCTCGATGGGCACGAGCTCGATCGTGACGTCCGGGTTCTCCTTCTCGTACTCGGCCTTGACGTCCTTGAACAGCTCGTCGGCCTGAGTGAAGTTCCCGAACTTCTGGTACGCGATCTTGATCGTCGCGTCCCCGCCGGCGCCCTCGCCGTCCCCCGAGCCGCAGGCTCCGAGGACGAGGACGAGCGCCGTGACCGCGGACCCCGCGGCGAGGGTTCGTGCCAGTCGCATGCTGCTCCTTTGCCCACATGAACGGCCCGACGACGTCGGGCCGGCTGACGCAAATAACTCAAGCGAATTGAGTTATTCCTGTCAAGGGTGCGCGGCCGGCGGTTTGCGGTCGATCTCGTGCGGCTGTCGCCCGGGGCTACGGGCGGGCGAGGGCGCGCGACGCCACGCCCCCGACGAGGCCGGAGGGCCGCGGCGTGAACAGCCCGTCGAGCACCAGGCTCGCCGCGCCCACCGCGCCGACGTGGTTGCCGACGGCGGAGCCCAGCACCTCGACGGCGTGCACCTCGCGCAGCGTCGCCTCGAGCGTGAGCTCCCGCCGCACGACGGGCAGGTAGTGCGGGGCCAGCCGCGCCCACGCCGGGCCGCCGAACACGACGACCCCCGCGTCCACGAGGTCGGCCACCACCGTGATCCCGCGCGCGACCCGCCGCGCGGACGTCGCGAGGATCCCCGCGGCGACCGTGTCGCCGTCGGCGGCGGCCCGGCACAGCGTCGTGAGGGCCGCGTCGAGCTCCGCCGGCGTCGACGCCGGGGTGCCCGCGGGGAGCACGCCTCCCGCGACGGCCTCGGCCACCAGCGTCGAGGGGGCGGCGGAGACGCCGATGCACCCCCGCTGCCCGCAGCCGCAGAGCGGCCCGTCGTTGTCGACCATGAGGTGGCCGACCTCGCCGGCGTTGCCCGACGACCCCGCGAGGAGCTCGCCGTCGTGCGCCACCGCCACGGCCACGCCGAAGCCCGTGTAGAAGAAGAGGGACGTGCCGCGCAGCATCCGGTTGCCGCGCCACAGCTCCGCCACCATCGCCGCCGACACGTCCTTGTCCAGCACGACGTCGAAGCCCGTCGCGGCGGCCAGCAGGTCGCGCACCGGCACCTCCTCCCAGCCCTCCAGGAGCGGCGGGCGGATCACCGTGCCGGCGGCGAGGTCCACGGGGCCCGGCGCCGCGACCCCCAGCCCGAGGACGGCGGCGCGGTCGACGCCGGCCCGCTCGAGCATCGCGGCGGCCGCCGCGGCGACGGCCCCGGCCACCGCCGCGGGCCCCACCGGCGTCGGCTCCACGACCTTCTCCACCGTGCGGCCGTCGAGGTCAACGAGCACCGACGTCACGACCACCGGGTCGATGTGCACGCCGAGCGCGAACGCACCCTGCGGCTCGAGGTAGAGCATCGTGCGGGGCTTGCCGCGACCCTCGGCCCGGCGCTCCCCCTCGACGACGTACCCCAGCGCGATGAGCCGCACCACGATGTTCGACACCGCCTGGAGCGACAGCCCCGTGCTCGCCGCCAGCTCGCTGCGGCTCGTGCCGTCGGGTGCGCGCCGCACCTGGTCGAGCACGACCATCTGGTTGAAGTCGCCCACCCGCGGCAGGTTGGTCCCGCGTCGCACCGTGTCCTCACCTCGCCCGTCCGACTGGTCGCAGCGTAGACGTCCGGTGCGGGGAAACGTTCTCCACGGCCACCTGTCGGCCCGCTACAGTGCAGCCCGACACCGCACCGCTGCGGGACGTCCCCGCAGGAAGCCCGAAGGAGACCGATGGCCCAGTTCGACCTGCCCGTCGCCGAGCTCGAGGCATACGTGCCCGAGATCGACGAGCCCGTCGACTTCGACGCGTTCTGGCAGCAGACCCTCGTCGAGTCCCGCGCCCACGACGCCGCGCCGGCGTTGGAGCGGGCGGACACCGGCCTCACCGAGCTCGTGGTGGACGACGTGACCTTCCCCGGCTTCGACGGGCAGCCGGTCAAGGCGTGGCTGACCCGGCCCGCCCGTCACGACGCCGCGGCCGACGGGCCGCTGCCGGCGGTCGTCGAGTTCGTCGGCTACGGCGGCGGGCGCGGGCTGGCGCACGACCACCTGGGCCTCGCGGCGGCCGGCTACGCGCACCTCGTCATGGACACCCGCGGCCAGGGCTCCGGCTGGGGCCACGGCGGCGACACCCCGGACCCGGTGGGCAGCGGCCCCGCCTCCCCGGGCTTCATGACGCGCGGCGTGCTCGACCCGCACGACCACTACTACCGGCGCGTCTTCACCGACGGCGTCCGGGCCGTGGACGCCGTGCGCCAGGTCGAGGGGATCGACCCCGCGCGCGTCGCCGTCGCCGGCACGAGCCAGGGCGGCGGCATCGCGATCGCCGTCGCCGGCCTGGTGCCCGACGTCGCCGCCGCCGTGCCGAACGTGCCGTTCCTGTGCCACTACCGCCGCGCCGTGCAGATCTCCGACGCGTTCCCCTACGGCGAGATCACGCAGTACCTGTCCGTGCACCGCGAGCACGAGGACGCCGTGTGGCGCACGTTCTCCTACCTCGACGGCGTCTCGTTCGCCCGCCGCGCCCGGGCGGCCGCGCTGTTCTCGACGGCCCTGCGCGACGACGTCTGCCCGCCGTCCACCGTGTACGCCGCGTACAACCAGTGGGGCACGCTGGGCGAGACGACGCCGGACACGGCGATCGACGTCTACCCCTACAACCGTCACGAGGGCGGCCAGGGCTACCGCTTCGCCCCGACCCTCGCCTGGCTGGCCAAGCACCTCTGACGGTCGGCGCCCCGCGCCGACCGGCCCGCGCTCAGGGCAGCAGGCGGGCGCCGTGCGCGGGGCCGGAGGTGCACCACACGGAGTCGGCGGCGCCCTCGGCGGTCCAGGACGCGGCGATGGCCAGCGCGTGCTGGCGCGACCGGGCGAGCGCGGCGACGGTCGGCCCCGAGCCGGAGACGAACGCGCCCAGCGCGCCCGCCTCGGTCGCCACGTCGATCGTGCGCTCCAGCTCGGGGCGCAGCGAGAGCGCCGCGGCCTGGAGGTCGTTGTGCAGGGCCTGGCCCAGGGCGACCGCGTCCCCGGCGCGCAGCGCCTGCATGAGCGCCGTGTCCTCCTCGAGGCCGGGCTCCTCGACGGCGCCCGCCGGGCCGGTGAGCTCGTCGAAGCGGCCGAAGACGACCGGCGTCGACAGCCCCTCGGCCTGCGCCGCGAACACCCAGTGGAACTCGCCGCGCGTCATCGCGGGGGTCAGCAGGTGACCGCGCCCCGTCCCGACGGCGGTGTGGCCCAGCAGGGCGAAGGGGACGTCCGCGCCGAGGTCCGCCGCGAGCGCCGCGAGGTCGTCGCGGCTCAGGCCGGCCTGCCACAGCGCGTCGCAGGCGACCAGGGTGGCCGCGGCGTCCGCGGAGCCGCCGGCCATGCCGCCCGCCACGGGCACGCCCTTGGCCAGGTGCAGCGCGACGTCCGGCGCCATGCCGACGTGGGCCGCGAGCGCCTCGGCCGCACGCCAGGCGAGGTTCGTCCGGTCGAGGGGGACGAGGTCGGCCTGCGGCCCGTCCACGGTGATCGTCACGCCAGCGCCCTCGGGCACCTGCGTCGCGGTCACCTCCTCGTAGAGCGACACGGCCTGGAAGATCGTCGACAGCGGGTGGTGCCCGTCGTCCTGCAGGGCCCCCACGCGCAGCGACAGGTTGACCTTGCCGGGCGCGCGGACCCGGACCGACGGCGACGGGGCGGCGGCGAGGTGCGTCACGCGTCCACCGTGCCCGCCGTGACCGGGAGCTGCTCGGCGATCCGCGCGAAGTCGGCGACGTCGAGCCGCTCGCCGCGCAGCCCGGGGTCGACGCCCGCGGCCCGCAGCGCCTCCTCGGCGGCGGCGCCGGAGCCGAACGTGCCCGAGAGGGCGGCGCGCAGCGTCTTGCGGCGCTGGGCGAACGCGGCGTCGACGACGGCGAACACCTGCTCGCGCGTGGCGGTCGTGGCGGGCGGCTCGCGCCGCTCCAGGGCCACGAGCGCGGAGTCCACGTTGGGCTCCGGCCAGAACACGTGCCGGCTCACGTTCAGCGAGCGGCGCGCCTCGGCGTACCAGGCGGCCTTGACGGACGGGACGCCGTAGGTGCGCGACCCGGGCCCGGCCGCGAGCCGGTCGGCCACCTCGGCCTGCACCATGACGAGCACCCGCTCCAGCGTGGGGAAGCGCTGCAGGAAGGTGAGCAGCACCGGGACGGCCACGTTGTAGGGCAGGTTCGCGACGAGCGCGGTGGGCGGCTCCCCCGGCAGCGCGGTGACCTCGAGCGCGTCGGCGGGCACCACCTCGAAGTCGGCCTCCGGGGCGTGCACGCGGACGGTCTCCGCGATCTGTCCGGCCAGCACCGGGTCGATCTCGACCGCGACGACCGACGCGCCGGCCTCCAGCAGGCCGAGGGTCAGCGACCCCAGCCCCGGGCCGATCTCGACGACCCGCTCCCCCGGCCGCAGCCCGGCGGCGCGGACGATCTTGCGCACCGTGCCGCCGTCGTGCACGAAGTTCTGCCCGAGCTGCTTCGTGGGGCGGACGCCGAGGCGCCCTGCCAGCTCGCGGATCTCCGCAGGGCCGAGCAGGGCGCCAGGGGTGTTCGTCATGTGGGGGAGTTTATGCGGCTCAGTACCAGCCCACCGACTGCGAGTGGCCCCACGCGCCGCACGGCGTGCCGTACACGTCGGCGATGTAGCCGAGGCCCCACTCGATCTGCGTGGCGGGGTTGGTCTGCCAGTCGGAGCCGGCGGACGCCATCTTCGATCCGGGCAGCGACTGCGGGATGCCGTACGCGCCGGACGACGGGTTGGACGCCGAGGCGTTCCAGCCCGACTCCTTGGTCCACAGCGACTCGAGGCAGGTCCACTGCGAGCCGGTCCAGCCGCGGGCGGCGGCCATCTGCTTGCCGATCGACCGGGTCGAGCCGGAGTAGGACGGCGTCTTCGGCTCGGGCTCCGGGCGCTCCTTGGTGCCCTTCACCAGCACGCGGGTCACGGGCTTCGTCGTGACCTCGTCCGACACCTTGGTCTTCTTCACGACCTTGCCGTCGATCGTCGTGACCTGGTGGACGATCGTGCGCTCGCCGTCCTTGCCCTTCTTCACGACCTTCGCGTCGAGGTCGGAGTACCGGTCGCCGGACTTCTTGGTCGTCGTCTTGTGGTCGACGGCCTTGGTCGTGGTGACCTTCTTCGTCTCGACGCGCTGCACGACGACGGCCACCTGCGGCGTCGCGACCTCCGTGCCGGCCGTGCCGGCCGCGGGGGTCTCGGTGCCTGCGGAGGCGCCGGCGGAGGTGGCGGCGACCTGCTCGGTCTGCGCGCCGCCCTTCTCGGCCTGCTTCTTCTCGTCCGCGACGGCGGCGGCGACGTGCTTCTTCACCTCGTCGTTGGCGGCGTCGGTGACGTGCACCCGGTCCTTCTTGCCGAGCTCCACGTCGGCCTCGGCCAGCACGGCCTCGACGTCGGCCGCGTCCTCGACGACGTCGGTCGTGCCGTCGTGGACCACGGCCACGGGCCCGTCGGTGTCGACGTCCACGGGCAGCGAGGCGCGCTCGCCGTCGCGCGAGGCGACGATGCGCACGTCGCCGCCGCGGGCGGTGAGGGTGTCGAGCGCCTCGTCGGCGTCGAGCGCGGTCACCCAGGCGTCCGTGTCCTTGCCGTCCACCTGCAGGCTGAGCTCCTTGCCGGAGCGCACGACGACGTCGGAGCCGTCCTCGAGGTCGGCGTCCGCCGCGGGGGTCACGAGGTCGCGGTCGCCGACGACGACGCCCTGGGAGGTGAGCAGGTCGTCGACGGAGCCGGAGTAGGAGGTCACGGTCTTCACGTCGCCGTCCACGTCGAGCGTGACGGTCTTGCGGGCGTCGGCGTAGGCGACGGCCCCGCCGGCGACGGCGACCGCGGCCGCGGTCGCGGCGGCGAGGAACGGCCAGCGGCGGCGGGTGCGCGGCGTGACGGGGGCGGCGCTGTCCGCGCCCGGGACGGCGGGCACGGGAGAGGTCTGGGGAGAGCGGGTCACGAGAGTCCAGTCGTCGTGCTGTCCGGGCACGGGGGCCGGCGGCGGTCCTGGGCGGCCCGTCGCGTGCCGGGCGGCGCGCTCGCGCCTCGCTCCCGGCCTCCACGCCCGAGGGCGTCGAGTTCCGACCCGCCGATCCGGCGGTCCAGAGGCCCGCGTCACATACACCTGATGGGCATGGCTCGCACGCGGGACACCCGACCGTAACCGATTCGTTATGCGGCACCTAATCCTGAGGGCCTCGCGTGACGAGTCCCACGGAACGTGCACGCGGCGTCCACACGCCGCGCGGGCGCGCGAAGGCCCGCCGGTCCGACCCCGTCGCGGTGACGCGACGGGCCGGCCCGACGGGCCTCCGTGTCAGCCTCGGTGTCCGCTCAGAGCAGGCCGAGCTTGGCCGCGCACGCGGGCCACTGACCCCAGCCCGACTGCGCCTGGAGCTTCTGCGCGATGCGCGTCTGCTCGGCGGCCGAGTTCTCCGACGGGAGGCCGGAGCCGCCCATCGCCTGCCACGTCTGCAGCGAGAACTGGTACAGGCCGTAGTACCCGTTGCCGGTGTTCGTGGCCGGGTCGCCGCCCGACTCGCACTGGGCGAGGTCGGCCCACACGCCGGCGGGCGCCGAGCCGGTGGCCTTCGACGTCGAACCGGACGAGGAGCTCGACGACGAGTCGTCGGAGCTGGAGGACGACGAGGTCTCCTTCGGCTCCGGCTCGGGCTCCGGGCGCTCCTTGGTGCCCTCGACGACGACCTCCGTGACCGGCTTGGTCGTCACCTTGTCCGAGAGCTTCTTCTTGGCGACGACGTCGCCGTCGACCGTGGTCACGCGGTAGGTGAGGGTGCGCTCGCCGTCCTTGCCCTCCTGGGTGACCTTGCTGCCCAGGTCGGCGTAGCGGTCGGCGTCCTTCTCGGTGCGCGACTTGTGGTCCACCGCGACCTTCTTGGTGACCTTCTTGGTCTCGACGCGCTCGATGACGATGCGCACGGCCGGGTCGCCCTCGGTCTTGGCGGTCTGACGCTCGACGAACACGTGGTCGTCCGCGTCCACCGTGAGGCCCAGGCCCTGGAGGATCGCCTCCAGGCCGACGGAGCCGTCGTCGACCACCGTGGTGGTGCCGTCCGCGACGACGGCGACCGGCTGGTCGGCGTCGAGCTGCAGCGGCAGCGAGGCACGGTCTCCGGAGCGGGAGGCGACGAGGGAGACGTCGGAGCCGCGGGCGTCGAGGCCGCGCAGGGCCTCCTCCGCGTCCAGGGCGGTGACCCACACGTCGTCCTGCTCGCCGTCGACGTCCACCGTGAGCTCGTGCCCGGAGCGGACCACGACCTGCGCGCCGTCACGCAGGACGGCGTCGGCGGAGGGGGTGACGGCGTCGCGCTCGCCCACCTCGACGCCCTGGGCGTCGAGGAGGCCGGCGACGGAGCCGGAGAAGGTCTGGACGGTCCGCGTCTCGCCGTCGATGTCGAGGGTCACGCTCTTGCGCGCGCTCTCGTAGGCGGTGGCCGCGCCACCCGCGACGACCAGCGCGCCGGCCGCGAGACCCGCGATGAGCGGGAGCCGACGGCGACGGCGCGGGGCGGTCGTCGTCGGGGCGGCAGCTGCGTCGGGCCCGTCGGGCATCGACTCGGCCGAGGGATGGGGAGTCTCGTTCGAGGGGTTCACACAGGTCCAGTCGTCGTGCGGTCCGGTCACGACGGCGGGGTCCCGGCTGGCTGTCGGGGGCACGGTCGATCCGGTGGCTCCGAAGACCGTAACCGGATCGTGACCATCGGCCAAGCCTGGTGATGGTACGGATGCCCGCGTCTGTCCTGTGGTGTCCGATAAGTCGGGACGATCGGCGTGGGCTGTCTCACACCGCGCCGGCGGTCAGTACCAGCCCACCGACATGGAGTGGCTCCACGCCCCGCACGGGGTGCCGTACCGCCCGGAGATGTAGCCCAGGCCCCACTCGATCTGCGTCGACGGGTTGGTCCGCCAGTCCGAGCCGGCGGTCGCCATCTTGGTGCCCGGCAGCGCCTGCGGGATGCCGTACGCCCCGCTCGACGGGTTCTCCGCGTTCCAGCGCCAGCCCGACTCCTTGTCCCAGAGCTTCTCGAGGCAGGCGTACTGGTCGCTGCCCCAGCCGCGCTCCGCGGCCATGGCTTTGCCGATCGCCTTCGCGGAGCCCGGGTCGGGGTTCGCCGTCGAGACCTCGAGCGTGCCCACCACGACGACCTCGGTGACCGGCTCGCGCGTCACCTCGCGGTCGACGACGGTGCGCTCCACCTCGGCGCCGTCCAGGGTGCGCACCTCGTAGGTCGTGACCCGCTCCCCCGGCACGCCGGCCGTGCGCACCACCTCGTAGCCCTTCGGCAGCTCGTCGGACTCGACGCGCTCCGTCTCGAACGGGATGACCTCGGTCTTGCGGTCCGCGTCGGTCTCGCCGCGGCTCACCATGACGACCATCCCGTCCACGGCGGCCGCGCCCAGCGGCACCGACGTGCGGTCGTGCTCGCCGAGGGTGATGCCCGCCGTGGCCAGCACGTCGCGGACGGTCGACTGCGCGGTGCGGATCGGCAGCACGAGACCGTCCACCGCCACCTGCACCGTCTTGGTGGTCGACACCCGCACGGGCGTGCGGTCCAGCGGCGCCGTGCGGGACGCCGACGTCACGGCGTCCGCCCCGCGCGGCCCGAGCGCCGCAAGCAGCTCGCCCACCGTGTGCGCCGTCGTCGGGAAGGTCGTGACCTCGCCGTCGATCTCGACCGTCACCTCGCGGCTCGACCGGACGACGACCTGCCCGCCGTCCGCCGCGGCCGACGACGCCGCGGGCTGCACCAGGTCGTCCGGGCCGAGCGGGATGTGGTGGTACCGCAGCACGTCGGCCACCGACGCGCCGTAGGAGTCGACGGTCGCGACGTGGCCGTCGTAGTCGATCGTCATCGTCTTGTGCACCTGCGTGACGGCGGTCGTACCGCCCACCAGCGCGAGGACCACGGTGCCGTGCACGACGTGACGCGCGGGGCCGGTGAGGGCGCCGCGGCGAGGGGTCGACGCCGGAGCCGTCGCCCTGTCCGACGCCCGCTTCGCCCTCGACCTCCGCACGAGCACCAGACCGTAACGGAACCGTGACCAGGGGGGAAGACCTCGACGGCTCACCGGTCCGTCACCCGGGCGGTCACCACGTGCCGTACACGCGCTCGGACGTCGCCGAGAGCGCCCGGCACACCTCGTCCAACGGGCGCTCGAGGACGTCCGCCATCGCGCGCACGGTGTGCGCCGCGACGTACGGGGCGTTCGGCTGACCGCGGTACGGGTGCGGCGGCAGGTACGGCGCGTCCGTCTCGACCAGCACCAGCTCGAGCGGGACGGCGCGCAGCGCGCCGCGCAGGTGGTCGTTCTTCGGGTAGGTCACGGGGCCCGCGAACGAGAGGAACCAGCCGTGCTCGGCCGCCAGGGCGGCCATCTCCTCGTCGCCCGAGTAGCAGTGGAAGACGGTGCGCTCGGGCGCGCCGTCCGCGAGCAGGACGTCGATCACCTGCGCGTGCGCGTCGCGGTCGTGGATCTGCAGCGCCAGGCCGAGCTCCTTGGCCAGCGCGACGTGCGCGCGGAACGCCTCGCGCTGCACCGCCTCGCCGCGCGGGCCGGTGCGGAACAGGTCCATGCCCGTCTCGCCGATCGCGCGGACGCGGTCGTGCGCCCGGGCGACCTCCGCGACGCAGGCCAGCTCGTCGTCGAGCGGGATCGCGTGGTGGGGCGCCGGGTCCGGCTCCAGGCCGTCGGGGCCCACCTCGCGGACGCCCGCGTGCAGCACCGCCTCGTTCGGGTGGATCGCGACGGCGGCGAGCACGCCCGGGTGCCCGGCGGCGAGCAGGTCGACCGTCCAGTCGATGCCGGGCAGGTCGCAGCCCACCTGCACGACCCGGTCGACGCCCGCCGCGGCGGCGCGGGCGAGGTGCTCGGCGACGCTCGGCGCCGCGACGTCCGCCGGGAGGACCCCAGCGACGGCGTCGAGGTGCGTGTGGTTGTCGGCGACCGGGACGGGCAGGGGCGCGGGGTCCGCCGGGAACCCGCGCTCGCGCTTGCGCGCCACCCTCAGGCCTTCTCGCGCAGCCGCTCGAGCTCCTCCTCGACGATCGAGTCGTCGAGCTTGGTGAACACGGGGCTCGGCTTGGCGATCTCGGTGCCGGGCGTCACCGGGCGCGACTCCCACGACGGGAAGTCGTAGTCCCCGGTGATGACCGGGTACTGCCGGGAGTCGTCGTCGAGGTCGGTGACCTCGTCGATGCGCGGCTGGGGCGCGAACGTGCCGGTGCCGCCCATCGTCTCGTGCACCTGCTGCGCCGAGTGCGGCAGGAACGGGCTGAGCAGCGTGTTGCAGTCGCTCACCGCCTGCGTGACCGTGTGCAGCACCGTCGCGAGCCGGTCGGGGTCGGTCTTGAGCTTCCAGGGCTCGGTCTCCGACACGTAGCGGTTGACGTCGCCGACGACCCGCATGGCCTCGGCGACGGCCGCCCGCTGCCGGTTGGACTCGATGAGCCCGCCGACCGTGGCGAACGCCTCCGACGTCGCCTTGAGGACGCCGCGGTCGACGTCGGACAGCTCGCCCGGCGTCGGGATCTGCCCGAAGTTCTTGTGCACCATGCTCGCGGTGCGGTTGACGAGGTTGCCCCAGCCCGCCACGAGCTCGTCGTTGGTGCGGCGCAGGAAGCTGTCCCACGTGAAGTCGACGTCCTGGCTCTCCGGCCCCGCGGCCGCCACGTAGTAGCGGAACGCGTCCGGCTGGTAGCGCGCGAGCATGTCGCGCACGTAGATGACCACGCCGCGCGAGCTCGAGAACTTCTGTCCCTCGACGTTGAGGAACTCCGAGCTGACCACCTCGGTGGGCAGCTGCAGCGTCCCGTACGGGCCCGGCGCGCCGCCGCGCGAGCCCTTCCCGTCGTAGGCCAGCAGCTCGGCCGGCCAGATCTGGGAGTGGAAGGTGATGTTGTCCTTGCCCATGAAGTAGAAGGAGCGGGCGGTCTCCTCGTTCCAGAACGCGCGCCACGCCTCCGGGTCGCCCGTGCGGCGGGCCCACTCGATCGACGCCGAGAGGTAGCCGATCACGGCGTCGAACCAGACGTACAGCCGCTTGGTCGGGTTCTGCTCCCAGCCCTCCAGCGGCACCGGGATGCCCCAGTCGATGTCGCGGGTCATGGCGCGCGGGCGCACGTCGTCGAGCAGGTTGAGGCTGAAGTTCAGCACGTTGGGGCGCCACCCGGTGCGGGTGCGCAGCCAGTCGCCCAGCGCGTCCGCGAGGGCCGGCAGGTCGAGGAAGAAGTGGTTCGACTCGACGAACTTCGGCGTCTCGCCGTTGATGCGGCTGCGCGGGTTGATGAGGTCGATCGGGTCGAGCTGGTTGCCGCAGTTGTCGCACTGGTCGCCGCGCGCGCCGTCGTACCCGCAGATGGGGCAGGTGCCCTCGATGAAGCGGTCGGGCAGCGTGCGGCCCGTGGACGGGGAGATCGCGCCCATCGTGGTCTTCTCGACCATGTAGCCGTTCTTGTGCACCGTGCGGAACATCTCCTGCACGACGGCGTAGTGGTTGCGCGTCGTCGTGCGGGTGAACAGGTCGTAGGACAGGCCCAGCGACGTGAGGTCCTCGACGATGACGCGGTTGTAGCGGTCCGCGAGCTGCTGCGGCGTCACGCCCTCCTGCTCCGCCTGCACGAGGATCGGCGTCCCGTGCTCGTCGGTGCCGGAGACCATCAGCACGTCGTGACCCGCCATCCGCATGTGCCGGCTGAAGACGTCGGAGGGAACGCCGAAGCCGGCGACGTGGCCGATGTGCCGCGGGCCGTTGGCGTAGGGCCACGCCACGGCCGAGAGGATGTGGGTCATGCCGGCGATTCTAAGGGCCCGGACGACGACGCGTCCCGAGCCGTCCGCGCCCCGGCGGAGTCGCGCGCTCAGTCGAACGTGACGCGCACGAGCCGGTCGTCGCCGTCGCGCGGAGAGCCGCGGCCGTCCGTGTTGTTGGTCAGCACCCACAGGCCGTCGGCGTCGTCGCCGCCCGGCACGACGGGCGCGACGTTGCGCAGCCGGCCCAGCTCGCCCGTGAGCAGCGCCTGCGGCTCCCCGAGCGGCCGGACGCTCCCGTCCGCGTCCACGGCGCCCCTGCTGCTCGTGCTCGACGTCGGTCCCGTCCCGGCGCCCGCGTCGCCCTCATCCGCGCCGGACGCCGAGCCGCCGAACGGCACCCGCCACAGCCGCTCCCCGCGCAGGCCGGCGAGGTACACGGCGTCGCCGGTCACCGCCAGGCCCGACGGCGACGCGTCGGACGTGGGCCACCACGCCACCGGCGCGACCGTCCCGTCGCCCGCCTGCGGCTGACCCTCGAGGCCCGGCCCCTCGACGTCGGGCCAGCCGTAGTCGCCGCCCGGCTCGATCACGTTGAGCTCGTCCCAGGTGCTCTGCCCGAACTCGCTGGCGACCATCCGGCCGGACGCGTCCCAGCCGAGGCCCTGCACGTTGCGGTGGCCGGACGTCCAGACGGGCGAGCCGGGGTCGGGGTTGCCGGGCGGCGGGTCGCCGTCGGCCGTGACCCGCAGGATCTTGCCGCCGAGCGACGCCGGGTCCTGCGACGCCGCCCCGTCGCCGGCGTCGCCGGTGCCGACGTAGAGGTACCCGTCCGGGCCGAACGCCAGCCCGCCGCCGTCGTGGTGGCCGGCGCGCGGGATGCCGTCGAGGACGGTCGTGAGCCCGCCGAGCACCGTGCCGTCCAAGGCTCCCCGCAGCACCGCGTTGTCGTCGGCGCCGGTGCGGTAGACGAGCACGTCGCCCGACGCCGGGTCGCGCGCGACGCCGAGCAGCCCGCCCTCGCCGTCGGGCGTGGTCTGCACGGCGAGCGCGTCCGCGCCGGGGCCGGTGACGTCCGTCGTCGTGCCGGCGTCGGGATCCACCACCACCAGCCGCGCCTCGTCGCGCAGGCTGATCAGCAGCGTGCCGTCGGGCAGCGGCGCGAGGCCCCACGGCACGTCGAGGCCGTCGACGACCGTCTCGACCGACACGTCCGGCGCGGCGGGCGCCGGGGACGCCTCGGGGCCGGTGTCGCGCGTGGCGGACCCCGGGGACGACGACCGCGTCGACAGGTCCGGCCCGTCGCCCGCGCCCCCGCAGGCCGCGAGCAGGAGCACGAGCGCCGCGACGGGGGCGGCGGCCGAGCGGCCGGACGGATGGCGCCTCATGGGCCCATCCTGCTGCGCGCCGCCGCCACCGTCGACACCGCGCCGCCGGACTGGCATGCTCTCCCCCAAGAGCCGGTCAAGGGGGACTGCGATGTCGATCACCCAGTCGATCACCGAACGCCTGCGGCGCCTGGCCGGGAGGCACGTCGGCCCGCCCGCGGTGCCTCCGGGCGCGCCGACGCCCTCCGTGCCCGAGGAGTGCGGACAGCCCGTTCCCGGGACGATGACCGTCCAGCCGCTCTACTGCCCGACGTCGGCGGGCGGCGGCTACCGCTGACTCCGGCGGCCTCCGGATGCCCCGGACGACCGTCGTCGACGGCCTGCCGAATCGCGACCTGCTCTTGACGAACGGTTGTCGGTCCGCTCGAGGCCGACCGTGAGGACATGCGCACCCGTCGTTCCGTGGACGCCTTCGGCGCGGGCTTCACCGGAGGCCTCGTGGACGGGGGCGGAAGCAACGTCTGACCCCGCACGCCCGGCCGCCGTGGCAGGCTGGGACGCATGAGCGAAGACGTCTCCGTCCCGGTCCGTGCCCTGATCGTCGTCGACGTCCAGCCCACGTTCTGCGAGGGCGGAGAGCTCGCCGTCGACGGCGGCGACCAGGTCGCCCGGGACGTCGCGGCCTACGCGGCCGCGCACCGCGACCGGTACGAGATCGTCGTGACCACCCAGGACTGGCACGTCGACCCGGGCGACCACTTCAGCGACCACCCCGACTTCGTCGACTCGTGGCCCCCGCACGGCATCGCCGGGACGCCGAACGCGGAGCTGCACCCCGCCCTCGCCGACCTGCGCCCGGACGTGTCCGTGAAGAAGGGGCAGTACGCCCACGGCTACTCCGGGTTCGAGGGCACCGACGCCGACGGGCGCACGCTGGAGCAGGCCCTGCGCGACGCGCGCGTCGAGGCGGTCGACGTCGTCGGCCTCGTCGAGTCGCACTGCGTCAAGCGCACCGCGCTCGACGCCGTCGGCCTCGGCCTCGAGACCCGCGTGCTCACCGACCTCACCATCCCGGTCAGCCCCGAGCAGGGCGAACAGGCCCGCGCCGAGCTCGCCGCCGCCGGCGTCGAGCTGGCCGCCTCGACCGCGGGGTAGACCCCCTCCCGAGCCGACCGTCCGTACTACTTCGCGGCGAGGGCCGCCGCGTAGAGGTCGCGCTTGGGCACGCCGGCCGCCGTGGCGACGTCGGCGACGGCGGCCTTGAGTCGCTCCCCCGCCTGCACGCGGGCCAGCACCTCGGGCACGAGGTCCTCGACGCTCGGGGCCGCACCCGCGGGCGCGCCGCCGACGACGACGCAGATCTCGCCGCGCAGGCCGTCGCCGTCCGCGGCGCGGGCGTCGGCCTCGGCGACGACGTCCGCGAGCGGGCCCCGGAGCACCTCCTCGTACGTCTTGGTCAGCTCGCGGCAGACGGCGGCGGGCCGGTCCGCGCCGAACGCGTCGGCCATCGCGTGCAGGGTGTCGGTGATCCGGTGCGGCGCCTCGAAGAAGACCATCGTGCGCGGCTCCGCGGCGAGCGCGCCCAGCCACCGCGACCGCTCCCCCGCCTTGCGCGGCACGAACCCCTCGAACGTGAACCGGTCCGTGGGCAGCCCCGACAGGGCCAGCGCGGTGAGCACCGCCGACGGTCCGGGCGCCGCCGTCACGCGCAGGTCGCGCTCCACGGCCCGGGCGACGACCCGGTAGCCCGGGTCGGACACGGCAGGCATGCCGGCGTCCGACACGACGAGCACGGTGCCGCCGTCCGCGACGACGTCGAGCAGCTCGTCGGCACGCGCCTCCTCGTTGTGCTCGTGGTACGACGTCACGCGCCCGGCCACGGTCACGCCCAGGCGCGCGGCCAGGGCGTGCAGGCGGCGCGTGTCCTCGGCCGCCACGACGTCCGCCTCGGCGAGCAGCCGGCGCAGCCGCGGCGACGCGTCCTCCGCGTTCCCGATGGGGGTCGCCGCCAGCACGACCGCGCCGGCCTCGGCATGCGGGGCGTGACGAGTGTCGGGAGACGGCGCGGCGGAGGGCTCGGAGGTCATGGTGACCAGCGTCGCACGCCCCCTACGATGACCCGGTGACCGCCCCCGACGCCGACGCCACCGCCACCGGCGATCCCGCGCCCGCGGGCACGCCGCCGAGCCACGCGCGCCACCGCGCGGACACGACGCCCGACACGACGCCCGACACGACGCCGGACGGGACGCCCGAGCCGGACGGCTCGCCGGAGGCGCACGCGGACCCGCCGCCGGCGTTCCCCGACGTCCCGGTAGCCCCGCCGTCCCCGACGCCCGCGGACGGCGACGGCCGCACCACCCAGGCAAAGCTGCTCGAACGGCTGCTCGGCGCCCGGCGCGTCCGGCTCGACCTGCGCCGCCGCGACCGGTTCTGGGGCTGGTTCGGCACGATCGTCGTCACGCTGCTCGCGGCGGCCGCCCGGCTGTGGCAGCTGGGCCAGCCTCACAAGCTGGTGTTCGACGAGACCTACTACGTCAAGGACGCGTTCACGCTCGGCCGCCTCGGCTTCGAGGCGCAGTGGCCCGACGAGCCGAACCCGGCGTTCGAGGCCGGCGACGTCCTCACCTATCTCGACAAGGCCGCGTACGTCGTCCACCCGCCGATCGGCAAGTGGATGATCTGGCTCGGCATGGAGGCCGGCGGGGGCGCGACCAGCTCGTTCGCGTGGCGGATGTCCAGCGCGGTCATCGGGATCCTCGCCGTGTTCCTGCTGGTGCGGATCGCGCGGCGGCTGTTCGCCTCGACCACGATGGGGATCGTCGCGGGCCTGCTGCTCGCCGTCGACGGCGAGGCCATCGTGCACTCGCGCACGGCCCTGCTGGACCAGTTCCTCATGTTCTGGGTGCTGGTGGCGTTCGGCTGCCTGGTCATGGACCGCGAGCAGGCCCGACGGCGGCTCGCGGGGCGCGTCGCCGAGATCCTCGACGCCGGCGGGACCGTCGCGCGCTACGGCCCGCGGCTCGGCTTCCGCTGGTGGCGCCTCGCCGCCGGCGTCAGCCTGGGCCTGGCGTGCGGCACCAAGTGGTCGGGCCTGTGGTTCGTCGCCGTCTTCGGCATCCTCACCGTGCTGTGGGACCTCGCGGCCCGGCGCGCCGCCGGCGTCGGCCGCTGGTGGGAGGACTCCCTCGTCGTCGACGCCGTCCCCGCCTTCCTCACGATCGTGCCCACCGCGTTCGTCGTCTACCTCGCGTCGTGGTGGTCGTGGTTCGTGAACCAGGGCGCCTACCTGCGGCAGTGGGCGGCCGAGCACCCCGGCGAGGGCGTCACCTGGCTGCCCGACCCGCTGCGCAGCCTGCTCCATTACCACCAGCAGATGTGGGACTTCCACACCGGGCTCTCCTCCGACCACCCCTACGCCTCGCACCCGCTGGGCTGGATCGTGCAGTGGCGACCCACGTCGTTCTTCTGGGAGAAGGAGTCGCCGGGCCAGGGCACCTGCCCCGCCGACGCTGCGGAGGCGTGCGCCCGCGCCGTCACGTCGCTCGGCAACCCGCTGCTGTGGCTGCTCGGCGCGATCGCCATCGTCGTGACGATCTGGCTGGGGATCCGGCTGCGCGACTGGCGCGCCCTCGCGGTGCTGAGCGGCACCGCCGCCGGCTGGCTGCCCTGGTTCGCCTACGCGCCGCCGTTCAGCGACCGGACGATCTTCACCTTCTACTCGATCGTGTTCACGCCGTTCGTGGTGCTGACGCTCGTCTACCCCATGGTCGTGGCGCTGGAGCGCACGGAGGGGCGGCGCCGCGAGCGCTCGCTCGCCGTGGCGGTGATCGTCGCCGTCCTGGCCGTGATCCTCGCCGTGTCGGCGATCTTCTACCCGCTGTGGACAGGCATCCAGGTGCCGTACTCCTACTGGCAGAACGTCATGCGGCTGGAGTCCTGGGTCTAGGGCGGATCCGGGCTGCTCCGAGGACCCTCCGACCTCCGCACTGGGGTTTCCCCTAGTTGTGGTCAGGCCACGCCCGTGCGCCGCCGAAGACTGGGGACCGTTGCGACGGCGAGTCACCGGACGACGGAGAAGATCTCCACGGCGAGCACTCTCGCGCGATGCGCAACGCGACCGCACGAAGGGTGAGGCTCAACATGAACACGAAGACCAAGGGAATCGTCGCCGGCGTCGCAGGGGCTGCCCTGCTGCTCGGCGCGGGCGGCACATTCGCCCTCTGGCACGACGAGGGACAGGTCGCCGGGGGTGTCATCCGCGCCGGCCACCTGAAGGTGGTGGCAGAGGACACGCGCTGGTTCGACGTCTCCCCCGACCGCGGCGACGTCCAGGACCTCACGAACGAGGTCGGCCCGAACCTGCGCTGGGACGTCAACTGGCTCGGGCAGGAGCAGACGCTCCCCATCGGCGTCACGACCCAGTTCCGCACCGTCGACCCCGACGACACGGGCTCGGGCACCGGCGGCGTGGTCGGTCACCCGATCGACCTGCCCACCTGGCAGGCCGTACCGGGCGACTTCGTCCTCGGGCAGACGCAGGTGATGGCCCACACCGAGGGCGACAACATGGACGCGCGGCTCTCCGTCCACGGCCTCTCCGCCGGCGGCGACCTCGCCCAGGGCCTCGGCCTGAAGTTCTTCGTCACCGACCGGGACGGGAACGTCATGGCCGGCGCGCATGACGTGTCCGAGGCCACCGACCTGCACCTGCCGGGGCAGGGCGGGCACGAGCTGCGGGTGTTCGTCCTCGGGACGCTTCCGCGCGACGTGTCCCAGCAGGACCTGACGGGCACCGAGGCGGCCCTGCAGGACATGACCGTGATGCTGGAGCAGGTCCGCTGACGACGCTCGCCACCGACGCCACCCGGGCCCGGCGACCACCGCGGCCCGGGACCGCGTCGGAGGCGCCGCTGCAGACCCTCGGAAGGAGGCTCTCCATGAAGTGCGCAGCCAGCCTCTCCGCCGGAGCGCTCGCGGTCGTCCTTCTCCTCACCGCGACGGGCACCACGACCGCGGCCTGGCGGGCCGACGCGCCCGTCCCCGCCGCGTCCGTCGCGGCCGGCGACCTCGACGTCACGCTCGACGCCGCGGGCGAGCCCGGGGACCCGGGCGTGATCGAGCCGAACGGCAGGCTCACGGCGTCCTACGACCTCGGCACGTCGCTGCGCGGGGACAACCTCGACGCGATCCTGCGGCTCGCGGTCCCCGCCTGGCGCGACAGCCTGCTGCTCGACGTGCTCGAGATCTCGGCCGTGGTCGAGCAGGACGGCGCCCCGGTGGCGACCGGGACGCTCGACACCGAGGGCGCGTTCCGGTTCGACGGCGCGCCCGACGTCCCCGTCGAGCTCCCGCGCGACGCCGTCGGTGCGCTGACCGTGACGCTCACCGTCGCGATGGACCCGCAGGCGGGAAACGCCTACCAGGGCCTCCGGCTGGAGGACGGCAACCTCGTCGCGGACCTGTGGCAGGTCCGGGCGGGCGGGTCGGTGGACGACCGCGAGCGCCTGTGGAGCGACGGCGCAGCGGCCCCCGCGCCGGACGTCGTCAGCGGCTCGCTGGGGGTCGAGGTCGACGCGGCCCCGCGCGCTCAGGCCGACGAGGCCGGGCCGAGCGACGCGACCGGGTCCGACGCCTCGACCAAGGCCTCCGGCACCGGACAGACCGATCCTGCCGACGCCCCGGACGACGCCGCGGCGGCGCCCGAGCCGGACGCCGAGCCCAGCACCGAGCCCGGCACCGAGCCCAGCACCGAGCCGGAGCCCGACCCCGAGCCCACCACGACCGCCCCCGCCGAGCACGACCCCGAGCCCTCGGAGACCACCCCCGCCGAGTCGGCGCCCGCCGACCCGGAGCCCGAGTGGTCCGGCGACCTGCTCGAGCTCCTCGACGAGATCGGCGTCGACGAGGCCGACGTCGACCCTGACGACCTCCCCGCCGAGGTCGAGGAGTGGGCCGACGCCCACGGGATCGCGCTGGACGACGTCCGCGCCTGGCTCGAGGGGAGGGCGTCATGACCACCGGCACCGGGCAGGCCCCGACCACCGACGTCACGCCGTCCACCGCAGGCCGGTCACGCCCCGCCGGGCGCCCGCGGCGCGCCCTCGGCAGGGTCGCGTCCGTCGTGCTCGGCGCCGTGATGGTCGCCCTCCTCGCGCTGGCAGGCGCGACCGTCGTCGCCCCCAAGGCCATGGGTGCCACCCCGCTGACGGTGCTGACGGGCTCGATGGAGCCGGCGCTCTCCCCCGGCGACGTCGTCGTGGTGCGACCGGTCGAGCCGGCGGACGTCCAGGTGGGTGACGTCCTGACCTTCCAGCCGGTCTCGGGCGACCCCACCCTGGTGACCCACCGGGTCGTCGGGGTCATGTGGGGCGACGGCGATCCTGCCGGCTTCGTCACCCGAGGCGACGCCAACGGCGCCGACGACGACCCGATCGTCGCCGACCAGGTGCGGGGCCGCGTCGTGTACTCGGTCCCGCTGGTCGGGCACCTGACGAACGCGTCGTGGGCGCCCACCGCGGTGAAGGTCGCCGCCGTCGGCCTCATCCTCTACGGCGTCGTCGCGGTCGTGACGCCCGACCGCTCGCGCCGCACCCGCGGTCGCGCCGAGCGGACCACCGACCGAGAGCAGGGAGCATCGTGATGACCAGGAACCGCACCAGGGCCCTCGCCCTCGCCGTGGTGCTCGCCGCCGCCGGGACCGTCGCCCCGTCGGCCTCCGCCGTGGTCGCGGCCCCCGTGACCGCCCGGGCCGGGGTGGTGCGGGCGGACGCGGCGAGCCCGGTCACCCCCGAGCACGACACCGACGGCACGCCCCTCCTCCGCCTGACCGGCGCCGTGACGCCGGGAGACGCGATCCTCGTCGACGGCTCGCTTCTGGGCGAGGTCGTCGTCGTCCCGGGCGACTCCGGACGGGCGGTGCTGCGCGTGCGCAACGACGGCCCGACCGCCGGCACGCTCACGGCGAGCGTCGTCGACGCCGTCGCCCTCCGCGACCCCGACGACGCGAGCTGGGTCGACGACTCGTTCTACGACGACCTGACCGTCAACGGGGTCCCCGCCACGCAGCTGGAGGGCCGTCGGACGGTGATCCACGAGGCCGCCCTGGGCCGCGGGGCCACCGTCGACATCCCCGTCGACTATGCCTTCCCGGTGGAGGCGACGAGCGGCAACCGCGCCTTCGTGGGCGAGCGCGTCTTCTCGTTCGACCTCCTGCTCCGCATCCTCGGCGACACCCCCGGTCCCGACGCACCGGGCGACGCCGACCCTGGTACGCCCCCGGGCGACGACGGGCCGGGCGCCGGCACCGCGGACCGAGGCAGCGGCGGCACCGGCACCGGCACCGCCGACCACGGCGCGGCCCGCGCGACCACCGGCGACGGCGGCACCAGCGGGCTCGTCGCCCGCACGGGCGGCACGGCCCTCTCGGACGCCCCGCCCTGGCTGCTCCTCGTCGGCGCGGCGCTCACGCTCGTCGCAGCCGGGGCCGCGCGGGCCCTGCGCCGCCGGGCCGTACCCCGCGAGGTGCCCGAGTGAGGCGCTGGGTGCGGGTGCTCCTGGGCGCGGTCGTCGTGCTGTCGCTCGGCGGCGCGGCGACCGTGACCTGGCTCGGGCTGCACGGCGGGCTGCAGGGCGGCGACACGTGCGTGGCCGCCGAGCGCGACCTGGACGGCCGGTGCGTGCGACTCGACGCCCGGCCCGACGTCGCGCACGCGGACCTGCGCCCGACCGGGGGCCGGTTCGAGGCCCCGGCCCAGGGTCTCGACGTCCCTCTCACCTCGATGTCCGCCGCGGGCGGGGTCCTCGACCCGCCTTCGCTCACCGAGGCGTTCGAGGTCCGGGACCCCGACCGCACGAGGGCCGAGGGGACCCGGCCCCGGATCGTGGCCGTGCACGCCGTGCGCGGCGGCCGCGCCCCGGGCAACGCGTTCTTCGAGCCCGCCGCGCACGCCCCCGCCGTCGCCGTCTCCCCCGGCGACGAGCTGCGGGTCGACGGGGACACCTACCTCGTGGAGAGCACCGAGGTGCTGAGCAAGGCCGACGCCGCAGCCTCGCCCGACGTCTGGGGCCACCGTCCCGGCGGCGAGGACCGCCTCGTCGTCCTCACCTGCGTCCAGCGCGCGGGCAGCACCGGGCCAGCGCGGGACAACCTGGTGATCCAGGCCGTCCGCGCCTGATCGGCGGCCCTCGGGTTGCCGGCACGCACCCCCCCTGTCGACGATGAGGCGTGGTCCGAGACGTCGATCGAGCCGAGCGCCGCGTCTTCATGATCGTCGCGGTGTCGGCCGTCGCCCTGATCGCCGCCGTCCCCGCCGTCGAGCTCGCCCTGTGGGGGATCGAGGGCATCGCCCCGGTCGCCCACGGCGGCGGCCTGCTCCTGGGCGAGACCAGGCTGGCGGTCGTCGTCCGCCTCGCCCTCCTCCTGGTCGCCGGGGTGACGGTCGCGAGCGCGCTCTCGGCCGCGCTGCTCGCGCGGCTGCGCATCCTGCACCGCTCGCGCGCCCTGCGGATCACGCTGGTCGCCTGCCTGAGCCTCGCGATCGGGGTCGTCCGCACCGCCGCCATCTCGCTCGGCCTCCCCCGCGGCGCCACGGCGGAGTTCCTGGTCGCCGAGACCCTCCTCGCGGCGGCCGAGGCGTGCTTCGCCATCTCGGTCGCGCTCTTCTACGTGGGGACACGGCAACGCATCCGGGAGGAGGAGCGTCGGCACCTCCTCGAGACGCAGCGGACGGAGCGCGCCCGCATCGAGGCCGAGAGGGAGGAGCTGCGGGTGCGGCGCGAGGTCTCCCGCGACCTGCACGGGGGCCTGCAGCAGCGGCTCGTCCTCGCGAACCGGGACGTCGAGGCGATCCGCGACGAGCTGCGCCGCGACGGGCAGGAGCGCGCGGCGCTCGTCCTCGAGGAGGTCTCCGAGCGGCTGGACGAGTTCCGCGAGACCGAGGTGCGGGCCACGGCGCACGCCCTCTACCCGCCGGCGGGCGACTTCGCCCTGTCCGCGGCGCTGCTCCTCCTCGCGGACCGGCTGCCGCCGTCGGTCCGGATGGACGTGCGCTACGAGGGCGTCGCCGACGCGCTGGTGGCCGGGTACGAGCTGCCCGCGGCCGACCGGGTCATGCTGTTCTCCATCGTCGAGGAGGGGGTGAGCAACGCCGTGCTGCACGGCAAGGCCGGCGTCATCGACGTGGTGATCAGCGGAGAGACGGACGCCTCCGGTCGCAGCACGGCCGGGCTCACCGTGGACGACGACGGCGTGGGCCTGCCGGACGACCCGACCCTCTCCGGGCTCGGCCGGCTCCGCGCGAGGGCGCGCGGGCGTGGCGGGGACCTCACGCTCGGGCCGTCACCCTTGGGGGGTGCCCGGCTCGCCGCCCGGGTGCCGGTGCCCGGCCCCTCGTCCGACCCGGACGGCCGGCGATGAGCGCCGCCCGCCGCTCGCTGCGTGTCGCCGTCGTCGAGGACGAGGCCATGATGCGCGGCCTCGTCGTGGCCCTGCTCCGCGCCCAGCCCGGGATCGAGGTGGTGGCCGACGCCGCAGGTCAGGCCGCCGCGCTGGAGGCGATCCCGCCGGGTTCGGCCGACGTCGCCCTGCTCGACATCGAGCTCGACGACGGCAACGGCATCGCCCTGGGACTCGCGCTCCAGGAGCGCGACCCGCGGTTGCGGATCCTGCTGGTCTCCAGCCACAACCTCCTCGCCCTGGTCCGCTCCATCAGCTCCAGCGCGCCGTCGGCGTGGAGCTACCTCTCGAAGCGGTCGTCGGCGCAGCCCGGCGAGCTCGTTAGGGCGCTGTCCGCCGTGGCCCAGGGCCGCGTCGTGATCGACCCCGCCCTGGTGAGCCGCTCGGTGCCCCGCTCGGACACGCTCCTGGCGCAGCTGTCGGCCGCGCAGTTCCGCGTGCTGCAGCTCGTGGCCGAGGGCCGGGGCAACGGCGCGGTGGCCGCCGAGCTGGGGATCACGCCCAAGGCGGTCGAGGCCCACCTCACGGGCATCTACAGGATGCTGGAGCTCCCGCAGGGCGTGAACTCCCGCGTCGCCGCGGTGCTCGAGTTCCTCCGCCAGTCCGTGCGGCCCGAGGGCTGACCGCCCTGCTCAGGCGGTGGGCCAGTCGACCTGCGGCGTCTCGTGGAAGGCCCACCCGCCGGCGCGCCAGGCGGGGGCCTGCGCGGCGGTGCGGGCGCGGAAGGCGTCCCAGTCCTTGCGCTCGGGAGCGGACCAGGCCACCTCGGCGACGGCGCCGAGTCGCGGGAGCAGCATGGAGAACAGCTCGTCGCGGGTGGTGATCGTCTCGGTCCAGACGGCGGCCTCGACGCCCTCGACGGCGTCGGCGGGCAGGCCGTCGATGACCGCGGTCGGCTCCCAGTCGTAGGAGTCGCGCAGCTCGACGTAGCCGGCCCAGTGCAGGCCGAGCTCGTGCTCGGGCGTGTACTTCATGTCGAGGTAGGCGTGGTTGCCGGGCGACATGATGAACCGCGCGCCCGCCTGCGCCGCCGCGACGAAGCGCGCGAACTCCTCGCCCTTGGGCTCCCAGTACTGCAGCAGCGTGCCGGGCTCCACGGGGCCGCGGGCGCCCTCCTGCCAGAAGATGGGCGTCTTGCCGTGCTCGCGCACGATGCGGCCGGCGAGCTCGACGAACTTCGCGAACTCCTCGACCTCCATCGTGAGCACCTCGTCGCCGCCGACGTGCACCCACTCGCCGTGGGTCATGGCCGCGATGTCGCCGATGACGTCGCGCAGGAACGGCTCGGTGGCCGGGTTGTCGAACCAGAGGCGCGAGAAGCCGACCTCGATGCCCTCGTACGGCTCCGTGGCCAGGCCGTCCTTCGTCAGCGACCCGTACACCTGCGTGGCTGCGTTGATGTGCCCCGGCATGTCGAACTCGGGCACGATCGTCACGAACCGCGCGGCCGCGTACTCCTGCAGCTCACGGAAGTCGTCCACCGTGAGGAAGCCGGCCGTGCCTCCGCCCACCTGGCTGTCGGACGCCTTCTCCAGCTCGGGGCGCGACGGCGTCTCGATCCGCCAGCCCTGGTCGTCGGTGAGGTGCAGGTGCAGCACCCGCAGCTTGAACGCGCCGACCAGGTCGACGACGGCACGGATGTCCTCCGGGGCGAACCAGTGCCGCACGACGTCGAACGACAGCCCGCGCCAGCGGTACCGGGGCGCGTCGTGCACGACGACGGCGGGCACCTCGCGGCGCTCGCCCACATCCCCCGCGGGGACGAGCTGGCGCAGCGTGCGCACGGCGTGCAGCAGGCCGACGAGCTCGGGCGCCGTCGCCTCGACCCCCGTCGTCGTGACCCGCAGCGTGTACCGCTCGGGGTTGTCCGAGCCCTCGGGGCCCGCGGCGTCGTCGAGCCGCAGCACGACCGGCGTGGCGTTCGCCGTGCCCGCCGCGTCGTCGACGACGCGGACGCCCGCCGCCTCCAGCTGCTCGGCCGCGATGGCCGCGAGAGCGTCGTCCGGCACGACGAGGCGGGCGGCGACCAGGGCGAGCGGCGCGGCGTCCTGCTCGTCGACGGCGGTGGGCCAGGGGATGAGGGGCAGCACGGTGATCGGGTCTCCAGGGGCGCAGGTCGACGGGTCGGCGCCGACCCGTCGATCGAAACGTTACGTTAGCGATCCTGCCGAATTGGTCGAACCCGTGTCAACGACGCTCCCGGGAGCCGCCGCCCGCGCTCAGGCCCCCGCTCAGGACGTGGCGATCAGCACCGGCTCCGGATCGGTCGGCACGAGCGCCCCGGCCCCGCCGGCCGGCCCCGACCACCCGGCGTGCACGCCGTCGGGCAGGCCGGTGCTCACCTGGTTCCACACCCACTCGCCGGTCGTGGCGCCGCCGGTCAGGTCCGCGAGGACCAGCGTCTCCACCTGCGGCACCGAGCGCAGCAGCGACCGGTCGGGCACCGACTCGGGCCGCGTCTGGTGCACGACCAGCAGGGCCGGCGGCAGCCCCTCGCGCGACACCAGGTCGGCCAGGTAGTCGGTCACCTCGCCCACCTCGGCGGCGGACATCTCGTGGGAGGCGGTCGTGACCCCGTCCCCCACCCGCGACTCGGGGTGCAGCGCGACGCCCACACCGGGTGCGCGCAGCAGCGGCTCGGCCGCGCGCACCTGCTCGACGACGGCGCCCGGGCCCGCGCCGACGTCCAGCAGCACGTACACCCCGGCGTCCTGCGCCGCCTCCACCAGCGGCCGCAGCGCGTCCACGTCCTCCTGCGTCACCCAGTCGCCGTCGTCCCCCGGCCCGCTCGCGGTGGTGCTGACCGGCAGCACCAGCGTCGGGACGACGGGGGCGTCCGCGGCCTCGTCCCCGGCCTCGTCGCCGTCACCGTCGGGGGCGACGTCGCCCGTCGGCGCGTACGCGGCGGCCGCGGCCTGCGCCCGCGCGACGGCCACGGCGGGGTCGTCCCAGACGGACGCGTCGACGGCGACGTACCGCGCCGGCAGCAGGTGCTGCGACCCGGTGGGCAGCAGCGCCGCGCGCTCCGCGGCCGCGACGCGCCAGGCGAAGGTGCCGGCGTCGCCGAACGACCGCCCCACCCCGACGACGGTGAGCGCCTGCGCCCGGTCGACGGTCTCGACGACGTGCCGCGAGGCGATGTCACCGCCGGGGACCTCGGTCGTCACGGCGCCCGCCGCGCGCAGCGACGCGATCGCGGCCTCCTGACCCTCCTGCGGGTCGACCAGCGCGAGCACCTCACGCAGCAGGCGCGGCGCCCCCTCGCCACCGCCGGAGGCCGACGGGGACGCGTCCGCGCCGCCGAGCAGGGAGTCGAGCTGGTCGACGAGGTCGTCCAGGTCGTCGTCCTCGAGCGTGGGCCCCGCGCCGGCGTCGGCGCCGTCCGCCCCGGCGACGACGTCGGGGCTGATGGTGATCGCCTGGACGCCCGCGGCGTCCGCTGCCTGGCGCGCCGCCGCGCCCGGGTCGTCCTCGGCGCTCTCTCCGGGGGCGCCCGCGGCGGCGTCGTCGCCCGCGGCCCGCTCGTCACCCGTGACCACGACGACGGCGCGCGCGCCGAGGCGGCCCAGCTCCTCGACGACGCCCGTCCCGGTGGTCCCGTCCGCCAGCAGAGCCGGCGCGTGCACCGCGACCGCCGTGGCGGACAGCGCCTCCCGCGCCCCCGCGTCGTCCGCGTCCGCGACGACCACGACCTCCGAGCGCGCGAACACGGCCTGGCTCGTCGTCAGGGCGAGCTCGACCGGGTCGGCGGCGTCGAGGAGCACCGTGTGCGCGGACAGGTCACGCACCGCGACCGCCGGCGCGCCCGTCGACGGGCTCGCCGCCTCGCCGGGCGGCGAGGCCGTGCAGCCGGCGAGGGCGAGTGCACCGGTCAGGACGACGGGCAGGACGAATCGGACGTTCCGGAGGGGCACGCCCCTCATCTTTGCGCATCGGCGGACCGCCGGTCGACGGCTTCCACGACCTCGTCACCTGCACACGCCGACGTGCGGCCCGACCATGCGCCCCGCCGCGGGTCAGGAGTCACCGAGCAGGGCCATGATCTCGGTGAACTGACGCCGCTGGGCGGCAGAGAGAGGCTCCAGGAGCGCCTTCTGCACATCGTCGAGAACGCCGTCGAGCCTCCGCAGCGCTGCGACGCCGGCCGGCGTGACCGACACGATCTTGCGGCGCCGGTTCCCCGAGTCCTCCTCCCGCTCCACCAGACCCCGATCCTCGAGCTCCCGGAGGGCGCCGGTCACGTCGCTCCGGTCGATGCCGGTGTCCCTCCCGAGGTCGGCCTGACTCTCCGGCCCCCATTGCTCGAGCGCCGCCAGGAGGCGGTAGTGGTAGCCGCGCAGGCCGTCGCCGTGGTCGGCGAACGCGGCAGCGAGCAGCGCCGACGACCGCGCCGCGGCACGCCCCAGCAGCCAGGTCGGCCGGGCCTTCTGCCGATCGGGGGTGCGGCGGGGAGGGAGGGGCTCGCGCATGTCCCGAGCCTAGCGGGATGTTGGCGCGACCCACGTTTCGTGTATGTTGGTACGACCAACCTTGGCTAGGCCAACAAAGGAGCAGGATGATGACCGACAGGACGACGCGGGT
This sequence comes from Isoptericola variabilis, assembly GCF_050311655.1. Classification (GTDB taxonomy): domain Bacteria; phylum Actinomycetota; class Actinomycetes; order Actinomycetales; family Cellulomonadaceae; genus Isoptericola; species Isoptericola variabilis. The sequence goes on along the minus strand of NZ_JBNOZM010000005.1, from coordinate 61,180 downwards.
CCTCGTGGTGGGCCGCAGCGCGCGAGCCCTCACCGAGACGGTCGCGATGCTGCGGGCGCGCGGCATCGCGGCGAACGCCACGAACCAGTTCGACCGGGTACTCGACGATTACGACGCCCGCGACCTCGACCTCGTTCTCTTCGGCGGCCAGGTGCCGCCCGCCCAGCGCGAGCGCCTGGCGGCCGAGATGCTCCGTCGCCATCCCGAGGTCCGGCTCCGCAGCGGGCTGGGCGGTCTCGCGCCGCTGCTCACCGCCCAGGTCGAGGAGCACTTCGGCGGCCGGGCCTCCGGCGTCGAGCACGACGTCGAGACCGACGAGCTGCGCGTCACGCTCTCCGCCACCGCCCACGTCACGGCCACGGCGCTCTGGGCCGTGCCCGTTCCGCCAGACCCGGTGCCGCACGTGCTCGCGCTCCTCGACACCACCCTTCCGGCCGGGCTCCACGCGATCCCGCTGCCGCCGGCGGTCCCGACGCAGGGCGCGTTCGCGGCCGTCCGTGTCGACGACCGCACAGCCGTCGTGCGGATCGGCGAAGTGCCGCGACCCGCGGCGCGTGGCACCACCCCGGCACCGCTGCCCGCGCCTGAGCCCGTCACCACGCGGCTCCCCTGGGAGGAGGTCCTGCCCCGGGCATCGTGAGCCGGGCGTCGCACCCGGCAGGCACGATCGGACCATGCCGAGCGACCTCCTGATGCGCATCCACGGCCCCGAGTTCCGGGCCATGTCCGAGCGGGTGCTGCGTGCCACCGAGCTCACGTCCCGCCTCAACGTGCTGCCGTTCGACGACGACGCCGGAAAGGCCGCGCTGTTCGAGCAGCTCCTCGGCCGCCCGCTCCCGCCGAGAACGACGATCTACCCGCCCTTCTACACGGACCACGGGCTGCATCTCGACCTCGCCGAGCGGGTGTTCGTCAACCAGAACTGCACGTTCCTCGACTACGCCGGCATCCGGCTGGCCGAGCGCGTCATGGTGGCGCCGCGGGTCACGTTCATCACCGTGGGCCATCCGGTCGACACCGACGACCGCAAGGTGTGGCTCACCGGCGGCCCGATCGACGTCGAGGAGAACGTGTGGATCGGCGCGGGAGCCACCGTCCTGCCGGGCGTCACCATCGGCCGGGACTCCGTGATCGCCGCCGGGTCCGTCGTCGCCGACGACGTGCCGCCGCGCAGCCTCGTCACCGGCGGCAAGGCGACGGTGCGCCGCAGCTGGTGAGAGCTGCCGCTGGGTGAAAAGAGGGCCGCCTGTTGAGGTCGTCCGGCGCCGGTTCCTACGCTGCAGAGGTGTCCGAGACGGGCCGCGACGCCGTCAGCACCTCGCGCCGCCGCCTGCGCCGCGAGGCGTGGGGCTTCGCCGTCGGGTCGCTGTGCTTCCTCGTCGGGGCCCTCCCCCCGTACGCCGACGCCGTGGGTGCGGTCGGGACGGGCGTCACGTTCGTCGTCGGGTCCGTGTTCTTCACCGCGGCGGCGTTCGTCCAGCTGAGCCTCAGCGGCCGCCGCCCGCCCCGCGCGGGCACGCACCCCGCCGACCGGTGGGACTGGTGCGCCGCCGCGGTCCAGCTCGTCGGCACGGTGTGCTTCAACGTGAGCACGGTCGCCGCCCTGGCCGCGTCCGTCGCCGACCCGGACCGGCTCGGGGCGGGATGGAAGCCCGACGCGTACGGCTCGGTCGCGTTCCTCGTCTCCTCGGCGTGCGCGATCGTCGCGACCCGCGACCGCGGGCACCTGTGGGACCTGGACGCGCGGACCTGGCACGGCACCTGGCTCAACGCCGTCGGCTCGGTGGCGTTCGCAGCCTCCGCCGTCGGGGCGTACGTGGAGCCCGCCACGGGCACCTACCTCAGCGCGTGGTGGGACCAGGCGGGGACGCTCACCGGGGCGGTCTGCTTCCTCGTCGCGGCGCTCCTGTCGCGGCGCACGGCCTGACCCGGGAGGGGCCCGGAAGGGTCCGGGAACGACGAAGGCCGCCGCACCAGGTGCGGCGGCCTTCGGCCTTCGGTGGAGCTAGGGGGATTCGAACCCCCGACCTTCTCATTGCGAACGAGACGCGCTACCAACTGCGCCATAGCCCCGAGAGCGGTGCCAACATTAGCACCCCGTCACGGCAGGTCGCCAAATCGGCTCAGCCCGCCGCGCGACGGCGGGCGAGGATCTCGTCCAGCGGCAGGCCGAGGGTCTCGGTGCGCGGTCGCGGCTCGTCGGCGGCGGCCAGGTCCACCGACCGGTCCGGGGTCGACGACGGCACGTCCAGCGTGCCGGGCGCCCGCTCGGCCGCGGGGGCACCGGCCGGCGTGGCGGTCGGGCCGAGCGTCGCACGCATCGTCGCCGCCAGGGCCGCGCCGCGCGCCGCGTCGACCGCCGGCGTACGGCCGGCAGCACGGACGACCTCACGGCCGGCGTCGGGCGCCGGGACGGCGCGCGGCTCCCGCCGGGGGGCGGCCGGCTTCGTCACGTACGTGGGCAGAGGCACGGGCACCGGCTCCCACGGCTCGCTCCCGACCGGCGGCGGCCCGGCGGGAACGCCGTCCTCGCCCGGGTCCACGACCACGACGGGCTCCCGCGTCGCCGCCGGCTCGTCCGCGCGGACGTCGAAGACCAGGCGCTCCGGCGACGAGGCGGGGCGGCGAGGCGTGGCCGGCTCGGGCTCCGCGCTCTCCTCGCCGCCGGCGTCGTCCACCGGGACCGTCACGCGGGCGCGGGGCTCCGTGCGCCGCGTCGCGCGCGGAGAGGTGCGCGCCGACTGGTCGGCGGGCGCCGCCACGCGCGGGATGAGCTGGGTGTGCGTCGTCGAGGGGCGCACCGCGTGGCCGGTCACCCGGGGACGGTTGCGCGGCGCGTGCGGTCCGCCGTTGGCGAGAGCGCGCGCCTCGGTGGCCTGCCGCTGCGCCGCCTTGCGCTCCGCGACCCAGCGGGCGTCCGCGCGGCGGGCCTGCAGCACCGCGACCCGGCCCAGCACCAGCACGACGAGCAGGAGCGCGGTGGGCGCGGCACCGGCGTACCAGCCGACCAGGCCGAGCCCGACGACGACCCAGCCGCCGATCGTGAGGAGCAGGAGGAGGACGGTCAGCAGGAGCCGGCGGCGCGCCCTCGCGGCGCGCTGCTCGAGCAGGGCGAGGCGGGACTCGCGGGGCCGGTCGCCCTGCCCCGTGGCGCGCGGGGCGGTCAGGGCACGCGTCGCGCCCCCGTCGTCGTCCAGACCCATCGGTCGCTCCCCTCGTCCGCCCTCCGACGACGTGCCGGGCACCAGCAGCGGGGTCGCACCGCCGGTCGGGGTCGTCACCCCGCGCGTGCCGCCCGCGCCCGCCACCGCCAGCACCCGGAGCCCGCCGGAGAACCTGTCGTCCACCCGCGCGTCCAGCAGCTGCTGACGGTGCCGCAGCCGGTGCGGCACCCAGAAGCCCAGCCACAGGACGAACAGCGCGAGCACCGCGAGTCCTGCCGCCGACGTTTCCACGTCACGACGGTAGGGGACGTGGCGACGCCGCGGACGCACGCCGTCGCGGCGTGTCCGTGGTCGGACCGCGCGACACGCGGGTCAGTCGCCGTCGCGCACCTGCTGCCAGCGGGCCAGGAGCCCCTCCGGCACGTCCTCGGTGGTGAGCGCGAAGGTGCGGTGGTCGCGCCAGTGACCCTGGATGTGCAGGTAGCGCTCGCGCACGCCCTCGTCGCGGAACCCGAGCTTCTGCACCACCCGCAGGCTCGGGCCGTTCTCCGGGCGGATGTTGATCTCGATCCGGTGCAGGCCGAGCACGGCCAGGCAGTAGTCGCCGGCCATCGCGACCGACGTGGGGATGACGCCGCGGCCCGCGACGTCGCGCGACACCCAGTACCCGATGCTCGCGGAGCACAGCGAGCCGTAGACGATCTGGGACACGGTGAGCTGCCCCACCAGGGCACCGTCGAGCTCGACGGCGAACGGCAGCGTGGTGCCCGCGCGGGCCTGCGCGGACAGCGCCCGCAGGTAGTCGCCGAACGTCGACGCGGCGGGCCGCTCCCCCGGCGAGGTCGCCTCCCACGGCTCCAGCCAGCTCGCGTTCGCCGACCGCAGGCGCAGCCACTCCGGGCCGTCCTTGCGGCGCAGCGGGCGCAGCACGACCGTGCCCGAGGGGCCGTCCTCGCGCAGCGTCACCGGCCACGGCCGGGACACGGCCCATCCGCGCGCGAGCTTGTGCGTCATGCCACCTCGTTCCGTCCCGACGCCCCTGCCCGCGGGCCGGAGCCGTTCTCGGCGTCTCCGGCGCGCGCCGGGAACTCCCCGGACGGGACCCTGCCACAATGGCCCCATGCACGGCGACCGCAACGGATCGAGAGCACACCAGCCGTACCCCGTCGTCGCCGGGATGGAGGCCGCGGACGCCAAGGAGCAGCTCCGCCGGGCCATCCGCGCGCACCGCGCCGAGCGCTCCCCGCGCCTGCGGGACGAGGCCGCGCACGCCTTCGCCGAGGTGCTCGCCACGGTGCCCGCCGTGCGCGACGCGAAGGTCGTCGCGACCTACGTCTCGCGGCCCACCGAGCCCGGCACGCACGTCCTGCTGGAGCAGCTCGCCGCGCGGGGCACTCGGGTGCTGCTGCCCGTGCTCGGCGCGGGCCTGGCCCGCGACTGGGCCGAGTACGCCGGGCCCGACGACCTGCTCGAGCGCGCCCCGGGCCGCCCGCCCGAGCCGAGCGGGCCCGCCCTCGGCGCCGAGGCCATCACCGAGGCCGACGTCGTCGTGGCCCCCGCCCTCGCCGTCGACGACCGCGGCGTCCGCCTCGGCCAGGGCGGCGGCTGGTACGACCGCCTGCTGAAGATCCGCCGCCCGGGCGTGCCCGTCGTCGCGCTCGTCTTCCCCGAGGAGCTCTACGACTCCGCCACCCACCCGCTGCCCGCCGAGGAGCACGACGTGCCCGTGCACGCCGTCGTCACCCCCGACGGCTGGCGGGAGCTCCCTGACAGGACTTGACGGGTCAGGCGTCCGCGCCCGCGCGCTGCCGCGCGCGGTAGGCCGCCGCCTTCATCCGGCTGCCGCAGGTGGCCATCGAGCACCACTCGCGGCGCCGACCTCGGGAATGGTCGAGGTAGACCTGCGTGCACTCCGGCCGCCCGCACTCGCGCAGCAGCGCAGCGCTGTCCCCGCCGACGATCTCGACGGCCTCGCGCGCGATCTGGGAGAGCACCTGCCCGGCGCCACCTACCCGTGACCACCCCGCGTCGGTCAGCACCGGAACAAGCGGGGCGTCCGCGGCGTAGCGGTTGACCGTCCCGACCGCCCCAGCGGGCAGGGGCCTGTCGTGCAACCGCGCCCAGACCAGCGCGTAGACCGCCTCCCGCAGCTCGACGGCGCGCTCGACGTCGGCCGCGCCGGAGGACGGGGCGGCGGACAGCAGTCCCGACTCCACGAACCACGCGTCGAGGTCCGCAGCGGACGCCAGCTTCTCGGTGGGCTCGTCGTTGCGGCGCGCGCGGAGCGTTCCTACGAAGTCGAGCGCGAGGGTTCCACAGGGAAAGGCATGAAACACGTCACCACCCTGACAGGTGACGCCCGCCTGCGCAAGGCCGGGCCGCGTGACCATCACCACTTTGACAGGTGACGGCGATTGGAGCAAGGTCGTCACCAGTCAGACCGGTGACGCCGGTCGCCGAGAACACGGAGGAACACCATGGAGCTCGCCCTCGAGATCGTCGTCCTTCCCGTCTCCGACGTGGACCGCGCGAAGGACTTCTACACCGCGCTCGGCTTCCGCCTCGACGCCGACTTCCGCAGCGAGCGTGGCCTGCGCGTCGTCCAGGTCACTCCCCCGGGATCCGGGGCGTCCGTCATCTTCGGCGAGCACCTCACCGACGCCGCCCCCGGCTCGCTGCAGGGGCTGCACCTCGTCACCACGGACATCGCCGGGGCCCGCCAGGAGCTCCGCGACCGTGGGGCGGACGTGAGCGAGCTCTGGCACGACGCCGACGGCGTCTTCCACTGGGCCGGGGACGCCCACCGCGTGCCCGGCCCCCACCCGGCCGCCGACAGCTACGCCACCTACGCGTCGTTCGCCGACCCGGACGGCAACGGCTGGGTGCTCCAGCAGGTCGTCACCCGCGCGCCGGGCCGCTGATACCCCACCTCGACGAGACCTCGGAGACCACACCATGACCACCGCACCCCGCCTCGACCGCGCCGACCAGGAGGCGCTCGACCGGTTCCGGGAGGCCGACCGCCGGGCCGGCCGGAGCCTGTCGCCCGCCGTCGTCGAGGCGTTCGAGCGGCTGACACCCCGCCAGCTCGACGCCCTCCTCGCCGCCACCGGGAACGACGGCGCGGTCGACGCCCCGTCGCCGGCGCGGGCCGACGACCCGGCCGGGCCGCACGGCGTCGTCCGCCGCTGGTTGCGCGGCCCGGGCCGCACGGCCCTGGCGCTCGGGGCCGCGTTCGTGGCGGCGACCGCCACCGCCGTCACCGGCATCGCGCTGCTCGAGGACTCCACGACCCCTCCCACCGCCGGGTCGGACCAGGTCGTCGACGCGGGCGACCTGGCGCAGCAGCTCGCGTGGGCCGACGCCTACGGCGAGGCCTTCGCGGACGATTTCTGAGCCGAGACGTCGACGAGCCCCTGACGTCGGGACGTCCGGGGCTCGTCGGGTGCTCGTCAGCCGCTCAGCCGGTCAGGGCACGAGCGTGGCGCGCGTCTCCGCCGCCTCCTCGACCGCCTCGCGGGTGAACGGCCATGCGAACGTCTTCCCCGCGGCCCAGTCGTCGAGCTGGTCGTCGTAGTGCGACGACGCCGGGTGGCCGGACACGCCGGTGACGGTCACCCACGTCGACGCGTCCAGGTCCGCCAGGTCGACCACCATCCGCATGGACGGACCGGTCGTCACGGCGAAGCTGCCGGTGCCGGCGTCCCACCCCGTCGCGTTGACGATGGACGAGCCCCCGGGCATCCGCACCGGGCCGGGGTTGACGAGGTCGCGCACCAGCCCGGGCACCTCCTCGCCCCCGATCACCGGGTGCTCGAGCTGCAGCGTGTGCAGCGTGCCCCAGTCCCAGTCGGCCGGCTCCTTCGAGAGCTCGACCGTGAGGTCGCGGCGCGCGCTGGTCAGGGCCCGCGTGAGGATCTCGTCGCGCGACTCGACGACGTTCGCCGTCGTGCGGTCGTCCCAGAACGCGTCCTCGGACCGGTCGAGCATCGACTTCACGACCAGGAGCCACTGCGACCCGCCGTCGGGGCGCATGCTCGGCGGCAGGTCGTCCCAGAACGCCTCCTGCAGGAGGTTGCGCCACACGGCGGCGAAGTAGGCGGCCGCCGGCGAGTCCGCGTCCATCCGGTAGTCCCAGTCCGCGAGCAGCTCCTGCCCGGCCGCGACGTAGGAGTCGTCGAGGTCGATGTCGAGCAGCGTGGGCACGAGGGCCTCCGCGAACGCCGACCAGTCGTCGTTCTGGATGCGGTTCATGTCCTCGGCCGTGAACGGCCGGCCGGACGCGATCTGCTGCGAGAGCAGGGTGCGGATGCGCTCCGAGCGGTACCCGTAGTCCCAGTCGTCCGCGAGGTACGGGCTGGACCCGTCGCGCAGCACGGCCTGGTTGGCCGCCACGATGAAGCCCTCCTCCGGGTCGAGCGCTCGCGGCATGTCGTCGGCGTCCACCCAGCCCTGCCAGTCGTAGCGCGGGTCCCAGCCCGGGCGCGGCCAGGTGCCGTCGGACGGCACGGGGCCCTTCACCGTCGAGCGCACGGGGATCCGACCGGGCGCCTGGTACCCGATGTGCCCGTCCGTCGTGGCGAACACGATGCTCTGCGCCGGCACCTCGAACAGCTCGGCCGCGGCGCGCACGTCGTCGGCGTCCTTCGCGGTGTCGAACGCGAAGACGGCGTCGGCGGTGCGGCCCGGCTGCAGGGCCGTCCACTGCAGCGCGACGGCGTACTCGCCGAACTCCGTGCCCTCCGAGGTGGGCGAGCCCACGACGTCTCCGACGTCGAGCACGTCCGAGATGATCGGCCCGTGCTCGGTGCTGCGGACCGTGAGGTCGACGGGGGTGCCGCCCGCGACCCGGATGGTCTCCTGGCGCGTGTCGAGCTGCTCCCACTGCTCCGCGCCGGCGTCCTTCAGCCACGTGTCGCCGCGCACCCGCTCGATGAAGAAGTCGGTCACGTCCGCGCCCATGTTGGTCAGGCCCCAGGCGAGGTCGCCGTTGTGCCCGATGACGACGCCGGGGAAGCCCGCGAAGGAGAAGCCCGCGACGTCGAACGGGCACTCGGCCGAGACCTCGTTGCAGTGGAGGCCCACCTGGGCCCAGATCCCCGGCGCGGACAGCGCGAGGTGCGGGTCGTTCGCGAGCATCGGCTCGCCCGACTCGGTGTGCTCCCCCGACACGACCCACGAGTTGGAACCCGCCGCGTCGCCGCGGCCCACCAGCACCGGCACCGCGTCCAGCGCGCTGCGCGTCGACTCCATCGCGGCGCCCAGCGCGGAGACGGCCTCGTCGCCGCCCGACGCGCGGCCCACGAGGGCCGACGTCAGCTCGGCGTCGGTCGCACCGTCGGTGCCCGTGCCGTCCGACGACGCCTCGTCGCCCGACGTCCGGGCCGCACGGTCGTTGTCCAGGTCGCGGGTGTGCAGCACCGGCCGGTTGCCGCTCTCGTCGTACGCGGGGAAGAGCTCGTCGACCAGGTCCGTCTCGCCGAGGGTGCTGTACGCCAGGGCCCGGTCGAGCTCGCTGTCGTAGTTGCCGCGCAGGTCCCAGGCCATCGCCTTGAGCCACGCGAGCGAGTCCACCGGGTCCCACGGCTCCGGCTCGGCGACGTCCACCCGCGCGCCCAGCACCGTGTACTCGACGCCGAGCTCCTCCGGGTCGCGGCTCTCGAGGTAGGCGTTGACGCCCTGCGCGTAGGCCTGCAGGTAGTCGCGCGACTCGTCCGAGATGAGGTGCCACTCCTCCTCGGCCACCTGTCGCCACCCGAACGTGCGGGTGACCTTGTCCGCCTCGATCGCCGCGGGGACGTCGCCGACCAGCTCGGCGAGACGCCCGGACGTCACGTGACGGCGGTAGTCCATCTCGAAGAAGCGGTCCTGCGCCTGCAGGTACCCCTGGGCGCGGAACAGGTCCTCGGGGGTGTCCGCGTAGACCTGCGGCACGTCCTGGGCATCACGACGCACCTCGACGGCGGCGCTCAGGCCCGGCACCTGCTGCGAGCCCTTGTGGTCCGGCAGCGGCCGGCGCAGCGTGACGACGGCGAAGACCGTGCCGGCCACCAGGGCCAGCACCACGACGACGGCGACGCCGACGACGGCGCTGCGGAGCCGCGAGCGCCGGCGGGGTGCCTCGTCGGTCTCCGTCACGTCCTGGGAGGGGTCGGGCTCGGACGGGTTTCCGGGTTCTGCAGGGGTGACGGTCGCTGACACGCAGGCGAGACTACCGTCCGGCGTATGATTGGCACTCGCATCACCTGAGTGCCAGCATCACGCCCGTCGCGGCGGGGTGCCGGCGTCCGCCCCGAGGAGATCACGTGCCCACCTATGCGTACCGGTGTGCCGACTGCGGCCACGCCTTCGACGTCCACCAGGCGTTCACCGACGACTCGCTGACCGTCTGCCCCGAGTGCGGCGGCACGCTGCGCAAGCAGTACGGCTCCGTCGGCGTGACGTTCAAGGGCTCGGGCTTCTACCGCACCGACTCCCGCTCCGGGTCCGGCAAGGGCTCCTCCGCCAGCTCCTCGTCGTCGAGCGGCTCGTCGAGCTCGTCCAGCAGCTCGTCCGGCACGGGGTCGTCGAGCGGCTCGTCGTCGACCGGCTCGTCGGGCTCCTCGAGCTCCTCGTCCTCCGGGTCGTCGAGCGCCTCCAAGGCCGCCGCCTCCTGATCCCCTGGCGGCACCCCGCCGACGACGCCGACGACGCAGGCGCGGTGGTTCCGGGCGTGGACGCTGCCCCCAGGACCGCGCCGTCCACAGGCCGGCGCACCACGGCGACGCACGGAGCCGGGGCGACCTAGCGTCGCCCGCATGCCGCTGCCCGACACGTTCCCCCGCCCCGCCGCCCGCCGCGCCCCGAGTTCACCGGCCGGGCCCTCGCGGCCGCCCGAGCCCGGCCGTCCGGCCGGACGGCGCCGGGTCACGCGACGGCTGCGGTCGTTCCTCTGGCGGGCGCGCTTCGTCCTCGCCGCCGCGTGCTGCGGCCTCGCGGCCGCCGCCGTCGTGCAGGCCGTGCGGCCCGCCCCGCCGCCGACGGTGGACGTCGTCGTCCCCGCGCACGCGCTGGCCGCTGGCGAGCCGGTGGCTGCCGACGACCTCACCACCGTCGCGGTGGCCACGGCCCTCGCCCCCGACGGCGTCGCCACGGATCCCGCCGAGCTCGTCGGGCGCACGCCGGTGACCGCGCTGCCCGCCGGGCTCCCCCTCCACCCCGGGCTGCTGCCGGGCGGCGGCGTGGTCTCGCTCGCCCCTCGGGGGACCGTGGTGGTGCCCGTCCTCCTGGAGGACACCGCGGCCGGGTGGCTGCGGCCCGGCGACCGCGTGGACCTGGTCCTGACGGGCGAGGCCGCGCGGGCCGCCGCCACCGGCAGCGAGGGCGGCGCGGGTAGGCGCGACGACGACCGGGACGACGCCTACCTCGCGCGGCGGGCGCTGGTGCTGCCACGTCCGGAGGCCGCCGAACCGGCCGGCGGCGGCCTGCTGTCCGGGGCGACCGGCACGTCCCAGGACGCCGACGTCACCCTCGTGGCGGTGTCCGAGGACGAGGCGCCCGGGCTGTCCGCCGCGTCCGGGTGGGGCACCGTCGGCGCGGTGCTCGTCCGGTGACCCGACCGCAGGAGTACGGCGCCAGCCGTTGCAGCCCGCCGCGTCGCCCGCGAGAATCGGCGACCGTCAACGCAGGCCCGGCTCGTCCAGGGCGAGCCACACCACAGGGGGACTCACGTGAAGAGCATTTTCGCGGGCTTCAAGGAATTCATCATGCGCGGGAGCGTCGTCGATCTCGCCGTCGGCATCATCATCGGCGGCGCGTTCACCGCGGTCGTGACGGCGATGGTCGACAACATCCTCAACCCGATCATCGGCGCGATCTTCGGCAAGCCCGACCTGACGAACCTCTGGGACATCACGCTGCGGGGCCCGCACGACGGCATCGGTCCTTCGGTGCTGTCGGTCGGTGGCTTCCTGGACGCCGTCCTCAACTTCCTCATCATCGCGGCGGCGCTGTACTTCGCCATCGTCATGCCGCTGAACAAGCTCGCCGAGCGTCGCGCCCGCGGCCAGGAGGAGGAGCCGGAGCCGCTGGCGCAGGACACCGTCCTGCTGCAGGAGATCCGCGACCTGCTCGCCGCGCAGTCCGGCCGCTCGCAGTACTGACCCGCGGTCCCGACGCCGCGGTCGTCACCCTGCGGCAGCGGCAACCCGCTCCCGCGTCCGCGGCGCCGTCGGCCGAGCCCGTCCGGACGAGGTCCTCGGGCCGGCCGGCGGCGTCAGCGCCGGCCCCAGTGCGGCGGGACGTCGCGCAGCAGGCGGTCGTCGTTGTCGTCGTGACCGCCGCGGTCGTCCGCCGTCTCGCCCAGCACCGTCTCCCGCTCGGTGCCCTGCCGGACCACGCGGCGCCGCACCCGCTTGCGCGGGGCCGCGTCCCCCGCGGGGTCGCCGGACGCCGGGCCGGCCGGTTCGGTGGAGTCGATCACCCGACCATTGTCGGGCATCGTGCGCGGGTCCTGTCAGGCCTCGGGGCGTCCCTCACCCTCGTCCCCGGCGGGGGTCTCGGCATCCGCCTCGTCCGCGGGCGCGGCGTCGGCGGCCTTCTCGACGGCCGGGTCGTCAGCGACGTCCTCGGCAGGGTCGGCAGTCACGTCGTCGGCGTCCACCGCGGCGCCGTCCTGAACCGCCGCGCCGTCCGCCGGGGCGGCATCGCCTTCCAGGACGGTCGCGGCGTCCATCGGGGCGGTCTCGAGATCGTCGTTCCGCACCGCCGCCGCAGCCAGGTCCTCGGCACCGACCTCGACGACGTCGGGCGTGCCGCCGAGGTCGACGGGCGGCTCGTCCTCGTCCGGCAGCACGGGCACGACGACCTCCCGCGGGGGGACCACGCCGCCGGCGGTGCCGATCCGCTCGTCGCGCACGCGCTGCACGAGCCGGCGCACGCGGTCGGCCTCGCCGTCGGGGTCGAGGAACGCGGCGGCGGACCAGACCTGGGTGACGACCCAGCCCAGCCGCTCCAACCGCTCCGCGAGCTGCCGGTCGCGCACGCGCACGGACGGCTCCGCGACGTACGCGGCGTCGTCGGTCAGCACGGCGACGAGCAGCTCGCCCGGCAGGTCCGGGTGCCCCACGACCAGCGGGATGCGGTCGCCGTCGGCGGCGCCGTAGTCGGTCTCGACGAGGTAGCCGAGCTTCCACAGCCGCTCGCCGAGGTCGACGAGCAGGCGGTCGGGCGCGCGGCCGACGTCGACGCCGTTGCCGAGCCGCACCTGGTCGGCCACGCCGGAGCGACGCTCCGCCAGCTCGAGCGTCTCGACGAGCAGGCGCGGGCCGGCGCTGCGCAGACGCTCGGGGTCGAGCGCGTCGGCCGTGAAGCAGGACACGACGTGCAGCCGCTTGCAGGTGGCGCCCAGCGCGCCCACCAGCATGGCTTCTCCGCCGGCCTCGCCGAGCACGCCGAAGCGGTGCAGCACGCGGCCGTGCGGCGTCCGACCGAAGCCGACGGACAGCAGCACCGTGTCGCGTGACAGCCCCGCCACGCCGGTGATGTCCGCGACGACGACCGGCTCGGGCCGCGAGCCCGAGAAGAACGGCGCCAGCGCGGGGTTGGCCCGCACCTCGGCGAGCAGCGCCTCGCGCACCCGGTCGGCGTGCGCGGCCGTCACCGTGACGATCGCGAACGTCTCCTCCGGGCGGGTCAGGGCGTGCTCGATCGACACCTCGACGACACGGTCGACCTCGGCCTGCGTGCTCTCGACGGTGCCCGAGACCGGGTCCGGCATCCCGGTGCCCTCCACGACGTCGAGGTGCACCAGCGGCTCGGCGCGCGGCAGGGGCGCCGGCCGCAGCAGCCCCTCGTACCCGTGCGCGGCGAGCAGGCGGGTGAGCTCCGGGTCGCGGCTGTGCTCGTGCGGCTGGAGAGTCACGGAGGGCAGCAGCGCGGACAGCTCGTGCACGCTGGAGCCGGACGCCGACCGCGGGTCCCCCACCACGACGACCTGCCGCCCGCGCGCGATCGCGGGCACCACGACCTCCGTGGGCACGTGCTGCACGGCGTCGAGGATCACGACGTCGGCCGTGCGGTGCTCGGGCAGCAGGTGCGGCACCAGGGTGGGCGTCGCGACCAGCGCCGGGCGGAGGCGGCGCAGGATGTCGCCGTGCCGCTCCGCGAGGTCGCGCAGCGTCGTCATGCGGCCCTCGATGAGCTCGGTGAACAGCGCCTCCGCGGAGTCGCGGTCCTCCCGCATCGCCGACCCGAGGTGCGCCCGCGCGGCAACCCGCACCGGCTGGGACAGCGCGGCGAGGTGCTCGCGGTCGAGGTCCCGGAAGCGGCGGGCGAGCGCGTCGAGCCCGACGCCGTCCTGCCCGGCGAGCACCGGGTCGGCGGCGAGCAGCTGCTCGAACACGGACGACCACCAGGCGAGCTCGAGCTCCGCGGCCACGAGGTCGCCGGGCACCCGCCGGTCGGTGAGGTCGTCCACGAGGTCGCCCACGCCCGCGGTGCGCGCCGCGCGCAGCAGGCTGGTGCGCTCGGGCAGCACGGCGAGCGCGTCCGCGTCGCCGGCCAGCCGCTGCAGCCGCTCCGCGAGGCCGTCCAGGTCGAGGTCCAGGAGGTGGCCGCCCAGGGTGGTCGGCGCCAGCACCGGCTCGAGCGCCTCGAGGTCGATGCGCACCGCCTCGTAGGTGTCCTCGATGGAGGCGAGGCCCTCGGGGAGCGTCGGCCAGCCGCCGCGCTGCGCGTGCTCGGCCCAGACGTCGCGCTGCTCCTGCACCTGCACCAGCGCCTCGTGCAGGTTCGGCACCCGCACGCCCGGGCGGACCATGTCCTTGGCCCGCTTGCGCAGCCGGCGGCGCGCGAACCAGCCCATCTCGATGCCGTGCTCGGCGCGCCAGCGCCGCGACGCCGTCGCCTGCACCAGGTCGGCCGCCGTCCGCTCGAAGACCATCGGGTGGAACAGGTCGAGCGTGCTGCGCATGCCGCCGAGCATCTGGAGCTGCTCGCCCCAGCCGCGTACCGTCGTCGGCGTCGTCAGCCCCGTGACCTCGCCGGTGTACGCGAGCTGGCGGCGCAGCTGGGGCAGCGTGACGTCGCGCAGTCGCTCCACCCGCACCAGCGCCTGCCGTGCGTCGTCGTCGGTGAGCAGGTGCGCCCCGTACCAGGGGGTGGAGGACGGGCGCAGCGTGAACGCGCCCAGCGCGGCGGCCCGCTCCAGGCCCGCGGCGATCTCGCGGCGCCGCTCCGGCGTCAGCGCGAGCACCGACTCCGAGGCCAGCCGCACGGTGGTCGACGGCGCGGGCCGCTCGGCGGTGAGGCGCGCGAGCGCCTGCAGCGCGTCGTACGCGGACACCTGCCACGGCGAGCGGGGCTGGTGCAGCGCCTCGATGTAGCCGGTGAGCTGGGACCGGGTGCCGATGAGCGCGTCGCGCACGCGCGCCGCGCCGTCGACGTCCACCTGCTCGGGCTCGCTCGCCATCGCGGACAGGAGCCGGCGGGTCACGTCCTCGCGCCACGTCGGGTGCGGCGGCACGTCGAGCAGCAGGCTCTCCAGGCCGAGGGACTCGAGGCGCAGCGCCAGCCGGTCAGCGGCGCGGCGGTGCCCCGTCACGTAGAGCACGGAGCGGCCGGCGGCGGTCGCCTCGCCGACGACGGCGGCGAGCGTGCCCGCCACGTCCGACCCGACGGGCGCGTCGACGAACAGGTGCCCGCCCGTGGCGAGCGCGTCCAGCACGGAGCGCTGCTGCGGGTCGAGGTCGCCCACGCCGCGCTCGCGCGTCGGGTCCGCGTCGCCCCGGCGCGGGGCGGGGAGCTCCAGCGCGGACAGCCGCTGGGCCGCGTCGTCCACCCCGGCGAGCGCGGCGACCACCTCGTGCCGGTGCAGCGACGGCGCGAGCTGGTCGAGGTCGTCGACGAGCGCCTGGCCCGGGTGCACGAACGTGCCGACGAGCACGCGGCGGTCGAGCTGGAAGTCGTCCAGCACGGCCTCGCCCAGCGCCGCCACACGCGCCAGGACGTCGGTCGGGTCGAAGCCGGCGAGCGTGAACGTCGCCTTGGCGAGCGCCGCCGGGTCGAGCAGCGCCCCGTGCGCGCGCAGCGTCCGCGCCACCACGGGGTTGATCTCGACCGTCGGCTCCAGCGTGAGGTCGTAGTCGGCGCCGCCGTCCCCCCGCGGGGTGAGCGTGACCGGTCGCAGCACCACGGGCGCGTGCACCACGCGGCCGGCGGGCGCCGCGGCGTCCGGGTCCGACGGCGTCGCGCGCGGCGCGGCGGCCGGCTCGCGGGCGGCCATGGACACGACGGGGATCGACGTCGTCAGCGCGGGACCCTCGGCGTCCTGGTCCTCCGGTGCCGCCGGGCCGTCCGTGCCCGCGGTCGCGCCGCCCTGGTCGGTCGCGGCCTCCGCGTCCGGCTCCGGGGTGTCGCCCTCGGCGGCGTCGGCCGGGTCGCCGTCCGCACCGGCGGCCGCCGTCGTGCGCGACGACGCCACCCGCGCCAGCGCCGCGACGTCGTGCCGCTGCGGTCCGCCGCCCCCGAACGGGACCTCCGGTCCGTCGTCGTGCTCCGTCCAGGTCGCGACGCCGATCGCGAGGTACGTGGGCGCGACGCCGTACCGGGACGCGTGCTCCGCGGCGCGGGCCGCCACCGCCCGCGCGCGACGCCGAGCGGCCGGGAGCGCCTCGCCCTCCCGGACCAGGTTGGACAGGCGGGTCGGGCGGCCGGCGAAGAGGCCGGCCACCCCGTTCGGGTGCGCCTTCGAGAGGTCGACGATCGCCTCGCCGAGCAGGCCGACGTCGGACAGGGACGAGCCGCCCACCATGTCCACCAGGGACGCGCGCCAGCGGCGCGTCGCGGCCTCGACGGACGCGGCCGCCGCGGACGACGCGCTCTCCCGCCGGCCGTCGGCGCCGGGCATCGCCGCCGGTCTCGGGTCCTTGCGGGCGCCGGCGTCGCGCGCGGGGGTGTCGTCGGTGGTGTCGGCTCCCGCCCCGGGGCCGCCGTCCGCGCCCGTCCGGGGGGACGGGTCCGGCGCGGCGGGTGCCCCGGCAGAGGGGTCGACCGCGGTCGTGGCGGTGGATCGTCGGGCGGCTCTCACGCCAGCACGGTAGAACGGGCTGCCCCCGCGCCGGTGTCGGCGCGCCGAGGACCGCCGGAGCACGCGCTTCCGGGGCCCGCGAGGGCCCGCCGACGGAGTGGACGTGTTGACGCCCCCTCGGCGGGGGGTCCGAAGGGGCGTCGGGCCGGGCGCGGCCCGGCAAGGGACAGCGCGCACCGCGCAGGGGGCGGGCGATGCGCGCCGTCACCGAGAGTGTGCCGCCCAGCAGGGACGACGTCAATAAGGCATGGGGGCGAACCTTGCAAGCCGTCTGAGGATTATCAGAGGAGGACCGCCCGCCCCGCGCACCTAGGCTGGACGCCCGTGAGACGAGTGGTCGAGGCGGTGGCTCCCGCGCGGATGGGCACCGGGTTCCGGTGGCTGATGTCGGCGTCCTGGGTGAGCAACATCGGCGACGGCGTCGCCCTCGCCGCGGGCCCCCTCCTGGTGGCGTCGCAGACGAGCTCCGCCATGCTCGTCGCGCTCGCCGCGATGCTGCAGCGGCTGCCGTGGCTGGTGTTCGGCCTGTGGGCCGGCGTGCTCGCCGACCGCCTCGACCGGCGCCGCCTCGTCATCGTGGCCAACCTGCTGCGCGCCGTCGTCGTGGCCGCCCTGTGCGTGGTGATCGTGACCGGGCACGTGAACATCGGCGTCGTCCTGGCCGCGATGCTGCTCATGGGTGTGGCCGAGGTGTTCGCCGACACCACCTCCCAGACCCTGCTGCCCATGCTGGTGCGCCCCGCCGACCTCGGCATCGGCAACTCGCGGCTGCAGGCCGGGTTCCTCACCGCGAACCAGTTCGTGGGCCCGCCGCTCGGCGCCGCCCTGTTCGCCGCCGGGGCCGCGTGGCCGTTCGCCGTGCAGGTGCTGACCGTGCTGCTCGCCGTCCTGCTGGTGAGCAAGGTCGTGCTGACGCCGGTCCCGCCGGCCGAGGGCGCCGACCCGGCGACACCCCGCAAGGTGCGGCACGACATCGCCGAGGGGCTGCGCTGGATCTGGACCAACCCGCCCGTGCGCACCCTCGCGCTGGTGATCCTCGTCTTCAACGCCACGTGGGCCGCGCCGTGGGGCATCCTCGTGAAGTACTCGCTGGACTACCTGCACATGGGCCCCGTCGGGTACGGCCTGCTCACCACGGCCGCCGCCGTCGGCGGGCTGATCGGCACGTTCTCCTACGGCGCGCTCGAGCGGCGGTGGTCGCTGTCCGCGCTGATGAAGGTGTGCCTGACGCTCGAGGTGCTGTTCCACCTCGCGCTCGCCCTCGCGACGACCGGCTGGGCCGCGATGGCGATCCTGTTCGTCTTCGGTGCCTACTCGTTCGTGTGGGGCACCGTGTCCAACACGGTGCGGCAGCGTGCCACCCCCACCCGCTTCCAGGGCCGCGTCGGGTCGGTCTACATGATGTGCGTGTTCGGCGGCATCGTCGTCGGCAACGCCGTCGGCGGCGTCCTCGCCGAGCACTGGGGGCTCACCGCCCCCATGTGGTTCGGCTTCGTCGGCGCCGGCCTCACCCTCGTGCTGGTATGGCGGCAGCTCGCGCACATCGCGCATGCCCAGGCGGACTGACTACTCCCCCGTCGCGCCGTCGACCAGCTCCCGCACGACGTCGAGGTGCCCCGCGTGCCGGGCGTACTCCTGCAGCACGTGGAAGCAGATCCACAGCAGGGTCGGCGACTCGTCCTCTGCCGCGAAACGCCCGCCGACGGCGGCCCGCGCGGCGAGGTCGTGACTCGCCAGGATCTCGCGTGTCCGCGCGCCGCCCGCGTGCAGGTCGGCGACCAGCTCGTCGCGGCCCACGTCGTCGGGCACGTGCCACGGGCTGTCCGGTGCGCCGTCGGCGTTGTCGCCCCACGGCTGCTCGACCTGCTCACCCAGGAACCCCCAGACGAACCAGCGCCGCTCCATGTGCACCAGGTGCGCCAGCAGCTCCAGCGGCGTCCACGCCGACGGCAGCAGGCTGGAGCGCAGCTGCTCGTCGCTCAGCTCTGCCAGCTTCCGCACCACCACCGCGCGGTAGTAGTCGAGGTAGGCGGCGAACTGCTCCGCCGGGTTCGCGGAGTCCAGGCGGGGTTCGACGTCGGGGGGAGTCACGACGTCAGCCTATGCCGTCTCCCTGGACGATGCCCGGGACGATGCGGGCCCTTGACCAGCATTTATTGCAATCTATTTACCAAAGTGCGCCTGAGAGGATTCGAACCTCCGACCTACCCTTTAGGAGAGGGTTGCTCTATCCACTGAGCTACAAGCGCCGGCACCTTCGACGACGAAGGCGACCCACAGCCTAGCGCCCGCCTCGCGCGACGCCGACGATGGTCCGCCGCTCAAGGCGGCACTTTGCGCTCACGGCGGCAGTTCGAACTGCCGCGGCGAGCACGAACTGCCGCCGCGACGGCCCCGTCTGCGAAACGGGCGATCGACGGTCAGACCCAGCGGGCCGGGTCCGCGACCACCGACCGCAGCACCTCGCGCGCGCCGCCGGTGAGGGCGGCGTGCGGTCCGGCGGCGGCGGGGCGGACGTCGACGGGCGCGAAGGGCGCGGCGAGGGCGCGCTCCTCGACGACGCCACCGACGACGTGCCCCACCCAGCCGAACAGCTCGGCGTAGGCGCCGCCGAGCACGATGGTGGAGACGTCGACGAGGTTGACGAACGTGGCCAGCGCGGCACCCAGCGCCCGGCCGGCACGGCGGACGGTGTCGAGGGCCGCGTCGTCGCCGGCGCGCAGCAGGTCGACGATCGCGCGCACGGGCGCCGACGACGGCAGCCCGGAGCCGCGCAGCAGCACCTCCTTGCCGGCGTACTGCTCGAGGCAGCCGGTGGCGCCGCACGTGCAGCGCGGGCCGGCGGGGTCGACGACGACGTGCCCGATCTCGCCGTTCCAGCCCCGCTCCCCCAGGAACAGGTGCCGGTCGACGACGATGCCCGCGCCGACGCCGACGTCGCCGGAGACGTAGAGGAAGGACGGCGGCACGTCGCCGGCCAGCTCGGCGAGGGCGGCGAGCTTGGCCTCGTTCGCCACCTCGACGTCGAGCGGGTCGCCGTCGCCGGTGCGCAGGTCGAGCTCCGGCACGGGCTCGACCGACGACCAGCCGAGGTTGGGCGCGACCTCGAGCCGCCCGTCGCGCACGTCCACGAGCCCGGGCAGCGCGAGCCGCGCCCCGGCGACCCGCATCACGCCCCCCTCGACCTCCGCGATCACCTCGGCGGCGAGGGCCCGGAGCCGGGCGAGCACCTCGCGCGGGTCGGAGTCGTGCAGCGACCCGGTGACGACGCGCTCGGCGACGACGTCGCCCACGAGGTCGAGGGCGCGCGCGCCGAGGTAGTCGACGTTCACCTCGAGGCCGAGCCCGACGACCGACCGCCCGGCGCGCACGAGCGGGACGGCGGGCCGCCCGGCCTTCTGGGCCGCGACGGGCGGGAGCTCGGCGACGAGACCCCCGGCCACGAGCCGGTCGACCAGGGTCGAGACGGTGGCGCGGGTCAGGCCGGTGGCGGCGGCGACGTCGGCGCGGGACGGTGGTGCGGAGGCCTCGAACACGGCCGCGGCGACGAGGCGCAGGTTCCGCTCGCGGAGGGTGTGCTGGCGCGACGCGGCCCCGCCGTCGGGCACGCGGGGCGCCGCTGCGGGCGTCGTCGTCGAGGTGGCTGGCACGTGTTGACTCTAGCCCAGCGACGCGCAATAGTTCAGCCGTACAACAAAACTCGACGAGGAGAGATCCGTGAGCGACATCAAGTACTCGTTCGGCCTGTGGACCGTCGGCTGGCCGGCCAACGACCCCTTCGGCACCGCGACGCGCCCCGACCTGGACCCGGCGGAGTCCATCCGCAAGCTCGCGGACCTGGGCGCGTGGGGCTTCACGTACCACGACAACGACGTCTTCCCGTTCGGCGCCGACGAGGCCGAGCGCCGGCGCGGCATCGACGCGGTGAAGAAGGCCGCGGAGGAGACCGGCCTCGTCTGCGAGATGGTCACCACCAACACCTTCAGCCACCCGATCTTCAAGGACGGCGCGTTCACCTCGAACAACCGCGCCGTGCGCCGCTACGGCCTGAAGAAGGTGCTGCGCAGCGTCGACAACGCCGCCGAGATGGGCGCCTCCACGTTCGTCATGTGGGGCGGCCGCGAGGGCACCGAGTACGACAACTCGAAGGACCTCATCTCGGCGCACGCCCGCTACGCGGAGGGCATCGACACCGTCGCCGCCTACATCAAGGAGAAGGGTTACGACCTGCGCATCGGCCTGGAGCCGAAGCCGAACGAGCCCCGCGGCGACATCTTCCTGCCGACGATCGGCCACGCGATCGCGCTGATCAACACGCTGGACAACGGCGACATCGTCGGCCTGAACCCGGAGACCGGCCACGAGCAGATGGCCGGCCTCAACTACACGCACGGCATCGCGCTCGCGCTGTACTGCGGCAAGCTGTTCCACATCGACCTCAACGGCCAGCACGGCCCGAAGTACGACCAGGACCTGGTCTTCGGTCACGGCGACCTGCTCTCCGCCTTCTTCACGGTCGACCTGCTCGAGAACGGCGCCCCCAACGGCGGCCCGCGCTACGAGGGCCCGCGCCACTTCGACTACAAGCCGAGCCGCACCGAGTACCTCGACGGCGTGTGGGAGTCGGCCAAGGCGAACATGGCCACCTACGACATGCTCGCCGCCAAGGCCAAGGCCTACCGCGAGGACCCGGAGGTGCAGAAGGCGTTCGAGCACGCCGGCATCTTCGAGCTGGGCGAGTCGACGCTGGCCGAGGGCGAGTCGTTCGACGCGTTCCTCGCCGACACCTCGGCGTACGAGGACGTGGACGTCGACGCGATCGCCGAGCGCGACTACGGTCTGGTGCGCCTGCACCAGCTCGCGCTGCAGCACCTCATCGGCTGACCACCCCCGTCGTTGTGGGTGGGATCGTGGCCCTGTTTCGTGTCGAAACAGGGCCACGATCCCACCCACGACACTGAACGACCCGAGAAGGAAGCAACGATGCCCCTCGTCGCCGGCGTGGACACGTCCACGCAGTCCTGCAAGATCGTCGTGCGCGACGCCGAGACCGGCGCGCTGGTGCGCTCCGGCACGGCGAAGCACCCCGACGGCACGTCGATCGATCCGCAGCACTGGTGGGACGCGTTCCTCGCCGCGGCGCAGGAGGCCGGCGGCCTCGACGACGTCGCCGCTCTCGCGGTGGGGGGCCAGCAGCACGGCCTCGTCGCGCTCGACGCCGAGGGCCGCGTGGTCCGCGACGCGATCCTGTGGAACGACACGCGCTCCGCCGCCGCAGCGGAGGACCTGATCCGTGAGCTCGGCGACGGCGACCGCGATGCCGGCGCCCAGGCCTGGGCCGACGCCGTCGGGTCGGTGCTCGTCGCGTCCCTCACCGTCACCAAGCTGCGCTGGCTGCGCGACGCCGAGCCGGAGAACGCCGCGCGCGTCGCCGCCGTCGCGCTCCCCCACGACTGGCTGACCTGGCGCATCGCCGGCTACGGGCCGGAGGGCGAGTCGCCGCTCGGGCCGCGGCTCGACGCGCTGGTCACCGACCGCTCCGACGCGTCCGGCACCGGCTACTACGACGCCGAGGCGGAGGGCGGCGCGGGCGCGTACCGCCCCGACCTGCTCTCGCTCGCCCTCGGGCGCGACGACGTCACGCTCCCCCGCGTGCTCGGCCCGGCCGAGTCGGGCGGCGTCGCGCACGCGTCCGTCGCCGGCGCCGACGTCGAGGGCGGCGCCCTCGTCGGCCCCGGCGCCGGGGACAACGCCGCAGCGGCCCTCGCGCTCGGCATGACGCCCGGCGACATCGCGATCTCGATCGGCACGTCGGGCGTCGTGTCCGCCGTCGCGCCCTCCCGCACCGCCGACGGCTCCGGCGCCATCAACGGCTTCGCGGACGCCACCGGCAACGCCCTCATGCTCGCGGTCACGCTCAACGCGGCGCGCGTGCTCGACGCCGCCCGCGCGGTGCTCGACGTCGACGTGCACCAGCTCGCCGACCTCGCGCTCGCCGCCCCTCCCGGCGCCGACGGCCTCGTCCTCGTGCCCTACCTCGAGGGCGAGCGCACTCCCAACCGCCCGGACGCCACCGGCACGCTGCACGGCGTCCGCCTCGCGACGTCCACCCGCGAGCACCTCGCCCGCGCGTACGTCGAGGGGATGCTCTGCGGCCTGGCCGACGGGCTCGACGCGCTGCGCGCCCAGGGCGTGCCGATCGAGCGCGTCATGCTCATCGGCGGGGCCGCGCAGTCCCCCGCGGTCCAGCAGGTGGCCACGCAGGTCTTCGGGCTCGCGATCGGCGTCCCCGAGCCCGGCGAGTACGTGGCCGACGGCGCCGCGCGCCAGGCCGCGTGGGTCCTCGCCGCGGCGGCCTCCCCGGGCGCCGCCGCGCCCTCGTGGTCGACGACGGTCGCCACCACGCTGGACGCCGACCCGCGGCCCGTGGTGCGCGAGCAGTACGCCGCCGTCCGCGACCTGGTCTGAGCCGCCGAGCCCTCGCCGCGCCCCCTCGCCGCGGCGAGGGCACCGGACCGGCGCTCGTCTGGCATGGTGCTCGTCCTTGACGTGCCAGTCCTGGCACCACGGGAAAGCGGTTACTAGGCTGGCGTCATGATCGACCTGCACCCGCTCGTCGAGCGCGCCGCCGCCCTCGACGTCGCCCTGCACACCGTCGACGTGCGCCTGGGCGACGACCGACTCGTCCGTGCCGCGGCGCCGACGCGCGGCCACGACGTCCCGCAGCGGATGTACTCGGTGTCGAAGACCGTCACGGGCCTGGCCGTCGGGCTCCTCGCCGCAGAGGGGCGCCTCTCCCTCGACGACCCCGTGGTGACGCACTTCCCGGACCTGGTCGCCGGCCACCCGCCGCACCCGTGGCTCGAGGCCACCACGCTGCGGCACATGCTCGCGATGGTCGGGCCGCACCGCTCGACGACGTACAAGGTGCGCGAGGGCGGCTGGCTGGAGTCGTACTTCCGGGTGCCGCCGACGCACCCGCCCGGCACCCTCTTCACCTACGACACCAGCGCGTCGTACACGCTGGCCGCGCTGGTGGAGCGGACCACGGGCGGCACGCTCGCCGACTACCTGCGCCCGCGAGTGCTCGACCCGATCGGCGCCTCCCCCGGCCTGCGCTTCCTGCCCGGCCCCGACGGCTTCAGCCACGGCGGCTCCGGCCTGATCTGCGCCCCCGACGACCTGGCCCGCCTGGCACGGCTGCTCAACGACGACGGCGTGCACGACGGCGCGCGGCTGCTCCCGGCGGACTACCTCGCGGCCGCGACGTCGCCGCAGTCGGACCCCGCGACGGTGCGGTGGGGCGGACCGTTCCGCGCGGCCTACGGCTACCAGCTGTGGCTGCCGCCCGCGGGCGGCTGGCTGATGTTCGGCATGGCCGGGCAGATCGTCTACGGCGACCCGGAGACCGGGGTGAGCGTCGTCGTCACCGCCGACTCGCAGGCCGCCGTCGCCGGCGACCAGAAGCTGCTCGACCTGGTGCTCGACCGCCTCGTCGAGCCCGCGCGCGAGCTGGCGCGGGGGGACGTCGACGCGCCGCCGGCCGGCGACGTCGCCCCGCTCCCCTGGCTGTCACCGCGGCACGGCGCCGTGCACGCGCGCCCGCTGGCCGGCACCTGGACCACCCGCACCCCCGACGCCGGCCCGGGCACGTTCACGCTCGACGTCGACGCCGCCGGGGGCAGCGTCGCGTCGTCCGACGGCTGGGCGATCTCGTTCGACACCACCGGCCCGCTGGCGACGACGATCCGCGACGAACCGGCCGTCGTCACCGCCGGCTGGTCCGCCCCCGGCACCCTCGACGTGCGCGCGGGGACGCACGGCGACGAGCTGGCCACGCTCCGACTCCGCCTCGCCCTGGCCGACGACGGCACCCTCGCCGTCCAGTCGGAGGGCTTCGGCGAGACGCTCGACCCGCGCTGGACGTTCCACGCGGCCTACGCCCCCGTCGTCTGACCGCCGCCGCCGTGATGGGCGGCGAACCCCCGGTCAGCCCTTGACCGAGCCGATCAGGGCGCCCTTGACGAAGAACCGCTGGATGAACGGGTAGACCAGCAACATCGGCAGCGTCGCCACGAAGATCACGGCCATCTTCACCGACTGGGCGGGCGGGACGACGTCGACGGAGCCCTCGTCCGCGTTCATGCCGGACGCGACGATGACGATCTGGCGCAGCAGCACCTGGATGGGCCACTTCTCCGAGTCGTTGATGTAGAGGATCGCGGCCTGGTAGGTGTTCCAGTAGTAGACGGCGTAGAAGAGGCCGATGGTCGCGATCGACGCGAGCGACAGCGGCAGCACGATCCGCAGGAACACTCCCAGGTCCGAGCAGCCGTCGATGCGCGCCGCCTCCTCGAGGCTGTCGGGGATGCCCTGGAAGAAGCTGCGCATGATGACGAAGTTGAACGCGTTGACCAGCACCGGGAGGATCAGCGACCACAGGGAGTCGATGAGCCCCAGCTTCTGCACCACGATGAACGTGGGGATCATGCCGCCGCTGAACAGCATCGTGAACACGACGAGGAAGTTGATCACCCGTCGGCCCTTGAGGTACCGCTTCGACAGCGCGTACGCCATGAGCGCCGTGACCAGCAGGCTGAGGAACGTGCCGCCCACGGTGACGATGACGGAGACCCCCATCGCCTGGAAGATCGTCGACGTCGACAGGATGTACCGGTACGCGTCGAGCGTGAACGTGTGCGGGACGAGGATGAACGGCCGGGTGGCGATCTCGCCCGGGGTGGCGAGCGAGCTCCCGAGCACGTTGAGGAACGGGATCAGGCACAGCAGCGCGAATCCGGTCAGGACGACCGCGTTGACGACCTGGAAGACGCGCACCCCGACCGAGGGCTTGCGGGCCCGACCCGTGCTGCGGAGGGGTCGGGCGGCGGGCGGTGCCGCGGCGATCTTGCTCATCTGGAACTCCCGGTTCGGGGCTGGTCGGAATGCTGGTCGGAATGGTGGTCGGTCGTGCGCAGGGCGAAGAGCCCCGCGGTGACGAAGAAGCCGAAGGCGATCGGGTACAGCAGGAGCTGGCTGCCGAGGAGGCACGCGAGCCCCGCGGCGAGGAACCACCACCCGGTCGACCGTCGGGCGGGACGGCGGCGCGCCCGCATGAAGCCGACGACGGTGAGGCCGAGCACGATCGGCACGGTGAAGCTGAACCACGCCGCGAGGGTGCGCGTCGCCTCGTAGGCGACGTCGACCGGGACGCCCGCCGCGCCGGCGACGCCGCCGTCGGCGAGCAGCGGGTAGAGGGTGTCGGCGAACGTCGCCTCGTCGACGCCGTTCACCACCACCGTGAACGCGCCGAGGAAGAGCGTCGTCAGGGCCGCCGCCACCCCGGCCACCCAGAGCTCGACGGTGCGCCGGACCGTGACCGCCTCCTCGGCGGCCCCGGGCTCGGCGGCGTCGCGGCGGGCGGCCGTCTCGGTCATGGCCATGTCAGCCGTTCACCTCGGCGTAGGCGGCGGTGAGCTCCTGCTCGATGTCGCCCAGGCCCTGGCCGCGCAGCTTCTCGATCGCGGCCTCGTAGTCCGTCATCTCGATCTGCCCCACGACGTACTTGTTGTAGGCGTCCTTGGCCGCGTCGTGGATCGTGGTCCACTGCCGGTCGTAGGCCTCGGAGGACAGGGACTGCGCCGGGTTGACGACGGCGTACTCCTCGTTCTCGAGCATCTTCTCGTTGCCCTCGTCGACGTAGGGCTCGGTGCTCTTGTACGTCACGACCTTCTCCGACAGCCGCGAGGACGAGTACGGCTGGACCTCCTGCTCCCAGGCGGTCTGGTCCTCGATCGTCACCACGCCGTCGCCGTCGACCGAGTAGTGCTCACCCTCGACGCCGTTGGTCATGAGGCCGTACGCCTCCTCGTCCAGCAGCTTGTCGGCGAACCCGAGCACCCGCTTCAGCTCGGCCTCGTCCTTGACCTCCGACTTGGGGAAGGACAGCCAGCCGCCCAGCCCGCCGGCCGTGTCGGTGAGGATCCTGCGCGGCACGTCCTGGTAGGTCATGTCGTTGATCAGGGCCCACCTCATGGGCGTCTTCGGGTCCGCGTCCTGCGCGAGCGCGAGATAGCCCTTGGCCTCGAACAGCCCGGTGACGACGATGCCGCCCTTGCCGCGGGCGATGGCGTCCTGCTGGTTCGTCTTCTGCATCGTGACGAACTCCTGGTTCACCGCGCCCTGCTCGTACAGGCCGCGGTACCACTCCATCGCCTGCTTGAAGGCGTCGCCGTCGAGCGTGGAGCGCACCTGCCCGGCGTCGTCCACCTCGAAGTCGTCACCGGCGCCGAAGTACCCCGACAGGGAACGGAAGCCCAGGTCGAAGCTCTCCTCGCGGTCGATGAAGCCCGTGGTGTCGTCCTTGCCGTTGCCGTCCGGGTCGTCCTTGGCGAACGCGACGGCGACCTTCTCCAGGTCCTCGATCGTGTGCGGCACCTCCAGGCCCAGGTTGTCCAGCCAGTCCTGCCGCACGACCACGCCGTAGCGCGCCTTGATCTTCTGGAACGGCACCCCGTAGAGCTTGCCGTCCAGGCGGGCCGCGTCCAGCGTCTGCGGGTCGATCTTCGCCAGGTTCGGGAAGTCCTTGAGGTAGGGCTCGACGTCCCAGAACATCCCCGACGTCAGCGACTGCCGCACGGTCGAGCTGTCGACCGGCGCCATCGACACCATGTCGGCGAGCGCGCCCGACGAGAGCGCCGCGTTGAGCTTCTCGGCCGACGACGCCGCCGGCACCCACTGGACCTCGAAGTCCTCGCCGGTGTGCTTCTCCAGCGCGGTCTGGATCGGGCCGTCCTCGTCGGGCGTCACGGGGGTGTGCAGCGTCGCCATCCAGGTGAGGGGACCGTCGGCGTCCCCGCCGCCGTCGCCGGACCCGTCGCTGCCGCACGCGGCGAGCGCGAGCGCGGCCACCGCGGCCGTGGCCGCTCCCCTGACGAACAGGCTCTTCCTCATGCGAGGTGCTCCTCTCCTGCCGCCTGCTCCGTCGCAGGCGTGCTCGGCGCGCGGGCGACGTCGGTGTCGTCCCGCTCGATCAGTCCGGTCACGTCGGTGAGCCGCAGCGTGGGGCTCGCCTCCGCCGACACCTCGGGGCCGACCGCCCCGACCACGCGCACCCGGGTGAACGTGGAGTCGGCCAGGTACCCGACGCGGATCCCCGCCCGCGCCACCGCGTCGACGCCCGCCGCCATGGCGGGGACGCCGGGCTCGGCGTCGTCGGCGAACGAGATCGCGACGTCGTCGAGGGTGATCTCGCTCAGGGGCGCCTCGGGCAGCCCGTACAGGTGCGCGGCCGCCGCGTGCACGCCCCGCGCGGTCACGTGGGCCAGGTGGATCCGGCGGAACGACGGGGTCCGCTCGTCCACCGGGTACGGGGACCGGTCGGCGACCCACGGTTCCTTGCCGTCGGGGCCGCAGAAGTAGTAGGGGTTGATGACGAACGGGCACAGCACCCCGTCCATGACCACGTTCGCCACGCGCACGTCCTCGACGACGCCGCCGCGCCCGCGCCGCGACTTGAGCCGGATGCCGCGGTCGGTGCCGGAGAAGACGCAGCTCGTGATGACGACGTTGCGGATGCCGCCGCTCATCTCGCTGCCGAGCACGACGCCGCCGTGGCCGTGCACCATCGTGCAGCCGGTGATCGTGATGTTCTCGCACGGCACCCGCTCGGCGGTGCGCTCGGTGCCCGCCTTGATGGCGATGCAGTCGTCGCCGACGTCGATGTGGCAGTCGCTGATCCGCACGTTGCGGCACGACTCGGGGTCGATGCCGTCCGTGTTGGGCGAGTCGGCGGGGTTGTGGATCCGCACGCCGGACACGCTCACGTCCTCGCACAGCAGCGGGTGGACCGTCCACGCGGGCGAGTTCGTGAGGGTGACGTCGCGGATCGTCACCCGGGTGCACTCGTGGATGCCGACGAGCGTGGGCCGCGGGTACGCGAGCGACTCCCGGTCGTGGCGGAACGTGTCCCACCAGGCCGCGCCGCCGCCGTCGATCGTGCCGCGACCGGTGATCGCGACGTCGGTCTCGCCGTGCGCCCACAGGCACGGCTGGTGGATCGTGGAGGTGGCGCCCTCCCAGCGCGCCTCGACCGGCGGGTAGAGCGCGGGGTCGGGCACGAACTCGAGCCGCGCGCCCGCCTCGAGGCGCAGCTCGACGTGCGAGCGCAGGCGCAGCGCGCCCGTGCGGTGGGTCCCGGCGGGCACCACCACGGTGCCGCCGCCCGACGCCGCGGCGTCGTCGATCGCGGCCTGCAGGGTCGTGGTCGCGAGGGTGTCGTCGAGGGTGTGCACGTGTCGCCTCTCGGTGGTGCCTGGTGTGGCGGGCGGGCGTCCGGCCCTCTCGAGGGCCGGACGTCCGCTCACCGCGTCGGGAAGGTCAGCCGTTCACCTTGGCGTAGGCCGCGGTGAACTCCGCCTCGATGTCGTCCAGGCCCTGGCCGCGCAGGTCCTCGACGACGGCCTCGTAGTCGGCCATCTCGATCTGGCCCGTGAGGTAGCGGTTGTAGGCGTCCATCGCCTTGTCCTCGATCGTCGACCACTGCCGGTCGAAGGTCTCCGAGGTCAGCGACTGGGTCGGGTTGATGACGGCGTCGGGCTCCTGCTCGGCCATCTTCTCGTTGGCCTCGTCCACGTACGGCTTGGTGCTCTTGTACGTCACGACCTTCTCCGACGGGCGGGACGACGAGTAGGGCTGCACCTCCTGCTCCCAGGCGGTCTGGTCCTCGATCGTCACCACGCCGTCGCCGTCGACGGAGTAGTGCTCGCCCTCGACGCCGTTGGTCATGAGGCCGAACGGCTCCTCGTCCATGAGCTTGTCGATGAACCCGAGCACCTTCTTGACCTCGGCCTCGTCCTTCACCTCGGACTTCGGCAGGGCGAGCCAGCCGCCCATGCCGCCGCCCGTGTCGGTGATGATGTGGTGCGGCTGACCGTCGAACGTCATGTCGTTGATGAGCGCCCACTTCATCGGCGTCTTCGGGTCGGCGCTCTGGGCGAGGTCCATGTAGTTCTTCGCCTCGAACAGGCCGGTGACGACGATGCCGCCCTTGCCGCGGGCGATGGCGTCCTGCTGGTTCTGCTTCTGGACGGTGACGAACTCCTGGTTCACCCCGCCCTGCTCGTACACGCCGCGGTACCACTCCATCGCCTGCTTGAACTCGTCGCTGGCGAACGCGGCGTGCACCTGGCCGGAGTCGTCGACGGAGAACTTGTCGCCCGCGCCGAAGTAGCCGGTCAGCGAGCGGAAGCCGACGAGGAAGCTCTCCTCGCGGTCGATGAACCCGGTCGTGTCGTCCTTGCCGTTGCCGTCCGGGTCGTCCTTGGCGAACGCGACGGCGACCTTCTCCAGGTCCTCGATCGTGTGCGGCGCCTCGAGGCCCAGGTTGTCCAGCCAGTCCTGGCGGACGACGACGCCGTAGCGCGTCTTGATCTTCTGGAACGGCACGCCGTAGAGCTTGCCGTCCAGCTTGGCGGCGTTGAGGGTGTCGGGGTCGATCTTCGCGAGGTTCGGGAAGTCCTTGAGGAAGGGCTCGACGTCCCAGAACTGCCCGGCCTTGAGCGCCTGGCGCACGGTCGTGCTGTCGGTGACGGTCAGCGACACGATGTCGGCGAGCTGGCCGGACGCGAGGGCGGAGTTGATCTTCTCCTCCTTCGACGCGTCCGGGACCCACTGCATCTTGAACTCCTGGCCGGTGTACTCCTCCAGCGCCGTCTGGATCGGGCCGTCGGCGTCCGGCGTCACAGGCGTGTGCAGCATCGACATCCACGTGATCGGGCTGTCGTCGGCCTTGCCGCCGTCGTCGTTGCCCGAACCGTCGCTGCCGCACGCGGTGAGCGCGAGCGCGGTCACCGCGGCCGCAGCCGCGCCCTTGGCGAACAGGGTCTTGCGCATGGGTACTGCTCCTCTCATGACACCTGCTCCGTCGCAGGCGCGATCATCGGGTGGTGCACGGAACGGCGGGTGAGCCCCGGGACCTCCGGGGACTCCTCCAGGGGGCGGAAGACGATGCGGGTCACCAGGCCCACGACGAACGCCGGGAGCCCGGCCCCGAAGAGCAGGAGGAGCGGGGTGGCGTAGGTCCACAGCAGCCACCAGGCGGCGCCGACGGTGGCGGCCCCGATGATCGTCCAGTGCAGCGAGCCGAAGCCGATGAGCAGCGCCGCGGCGAACCGGCGACGCGTGGTGGCGATGTCGGTGGCGACCATGACCGGGAACACGTAGGCGGTGGCGACGCCGAGCACGACGAGCGCCAGCACGTTGACCGCCTGCAGGATCCAGGTCGGCGCGAGGAAGACGTTGGTGACGATCACCGCTCCCGCCGCGAGCACGACCCCGCCGGCGAGCATCGACTCGCGCAGCCGCTCACGGACGTCGGCCACGAACGTGCGGGCGACCGACGGCGTCTCGCCGTGCCGCAGCCAGCGGTCCATGGACTTCGCCGTCGCGTACGACGCCGGGCCGAACCCGAGCACGCCGAGCCCGAGGACGGTCGTCGCCAGCCACAGCACGCTCAGGGCGGCGACCCGGAAGATGCCGCGGCAGATCGCGTCGATCCGGACGAAGCCCTCGAAGGAGAACATCAGTAGACGCCCTCCTCGCCGAACCGCTTGGCGAGGCGGTTGGCGAAGACCACGAGGATCAGGCCGACGAGGCCCTTGAACAGTCCGACGGCGGCCGCGTAGCTCAGCTGCCCGTTCTCGATGCCCGCCGTGTACACGTAGGTGTCGAAGATGTCGGCGACGTCGCGGTTCAGCGAGTTCATCACGAGGAACATGTGCTCGAAGCCCAGCTCGAGGAAGTCGCCGATGGCCAGGATGAACATCACGATGATGGTGGGGCGGATGGCCGGCAGCGTGATGTGCCAGGCCTGGCGCAGCCGACCCGCGCCGTCGAGCTCGGACGCCTCGTAGAGCTGCACGTCGACCGCGGTCATCGCGGCGAGGTAGACGATGGTGCCCCAGCCGGCGCCCTTCCAGATCTCCTGGAAGATGTACATGGGCCGGAGCCAGTCGGGGTCGGTGAGGAACGGGACGGGGTCGAAGCCCCACGAGACCAGCAGGTTGTTCACGGACCCGCCGTCCGTCGTGAGGAGCACGTAGAAGATCGACACGACGATCACCCACGACAGGAAGTGCGGCAGGTAGACGACCGACTGGATGCTGCGCTGGAACCACTTGGTGCGGACCTCGTTGAGCAGCAGCGCCAGGATCACCGGCACGGGGAACGAGAAGATCAGCATCCCCAGCGAGATCATCAGGGTGTTGCGCAGGAGGATGTAGAACGTGTCCTCGGAGAAGAAGCGCACGAAGTGGTCGAAGCCGACCCACGGGCTGCCGCCGATGCCGAGGAACGGCAGGTAGTCCTGGAAGGCGATGACGAGCCCGCCCATGGGCGCGTACTTGAAGAGGATGAAGTACAGGATCCCCGGCACGGCCATGAGGTAGAGCGCCTTGTGCTTCCACAGCGCCGGCACCCGCTTGCGGCGCGGGCGCGCCGGCGCGGCGCCACCGGACGTCGGCGTCGTCGGTGCCGCGGCCTTCGCGGCGGTGACCGCGCTCATCGCGCCGTCCCCTCGTTCATCACAACCACCATTGGCGTGCCCCTCTGCTCTTCCTCGAGCTGTTCGCGCTCCTGGTGAAACGCGCCGGTAACCGGTTTCTCGGAAACGTACCGGACGGGTACCGGAATCGGCAAGCGCCTTCCACCGATCGGTGTCGAGATCGTGATCTGTCGTCGCTGCGGGGCGGGGGGAGCGCGCCCGCGCGGGCGCGACCGCCGGGCGCCCGAGGGCGCTACACGGCGGCGCGGACGGCGCGCGCGTAGGTGCGCACGCGGTGGTGCA
Organism: Isoptericola variabilis; assembly: GCF_050311655.1. Lineage (GTDB taxonomy): Bacteria > Actinomycetota > Actinomycetes > Actinomycetales > Cellulomonadaceae > Isoptericola > Isoptericola variabilis. The sequence continues at coordinate 29,106 of NZ_JBNOZM010000005.1, read as the reverse complement.
GGGCGCCGGGGCCCGACGACGTCGCCCACGCGCCGTCGTCGACGATCTCCCAGGTCAGAGGGTCGACGGCGGGTGCGAACGCGTCGCCCTCGACCGCCAGGTCGATCTCGGTGACCACGAGCCGGTCCGCGAGCGCCAGGGTCGCGGCGTAGACCTCGCCGCCGCCCATCACCCAGACCTCGTCCCCGCCGGCGGCCGCGGCGGCGAGCGCCAGGGCGGCGTCGACCGATCCGGCGGCGACGGCCCCGTCGTCGGACCAGCCCGGCCGCCGCGTGACGACGACGTTGGTGCGCCCGGGCAGCGGGCGGCGGGGCAGCGACTCCCAGGTGCGGCGCCCCATGACGACGGGGTGCCCCGCCGTCGTCGCCTTGAAGTGCGCGAAGTCCTCCGGCACGCGCCAGGGGATCTCGCCCGCGGCGCCGATGACGGGCCGGCCCGCGGCGTCGCGCGCCTGGGCCCAGATCAGACCGATCACGTCGTCGCCGGGTTCAGACGGCGACCGGGGCCTTGATGCCCGGGTGGTGCTGGTAGCCGAGCACCTCGATGTCCTCGTAGGCGTAGTCGAAGATCGAGTCGCGGGGCGCGAGGCGGAGCGTGGGGTACGGGTAGGGCTCCCGGGAGAGCTGGGTGCGCACCTGCTCCACGTGGTTGTCGTAGACGTGGCAGTCGCCGCCCGTCCAGACGAACTCGCCCACCTCGAGCCCGGTCTGCGCGGCCACCATGTGCGTGAGCAGCGCGTAGGAGGCGATGTTGAACGGCACGCCGAGGAACAGGTCGGCGGAGCGCTGGTAGAGCTGGCAGCTCAGCTTCCCGTCCGCCACGTAGAACTGGAACAGCAGGTGGCACGGCGGCAGCGCCATGTCGGCGAGCTCGGCCACGTTCCACGCGCTGACGACGAGGCGGCGCGAGTCCGGGTTCACCGTGATCTGGTCGATCACGCCCGCGATCTGGTCCACGTGCTGGCCGTCCGGCGTCGGCCACGACCGCCACTGCACGCCGTAGACGGGGCCCAGCTCGCCCTCCGGCGACGCCCACTCGTCCCAGATCGTCACGCCGTGCTCCTGCAGCCAGCGCACGTTGGAGTCGCCGCGCAGGAACCACAGCAGCTCGTAGGCGACCGACTTGAGGTGCACCCGCTTGGTGGTGATCAGCGGGAACCCCTGCTGCAGGTCGTACCGGAGCTGGCGGCCGAACACGCTGCGCGTGCCGGTCCCGGTGCGGTCCTCCTTGTGCGTGCCGTGCTCCAGCACGTCGCGCAGCAGGTCCTCGTACGGGGTGGGGATCGCAGCCATGCGGCAACCCTACGACCCTCCCGACACCGCCGGCTGCCCCGCGACGGCGCGCCGTCGCGCAGCCCGTGCGCACGCTCACCGCGGCAGTTCCGGCTCAGGTCGGCAGTTCGAGCTGCCGACCTGAGCACGAACTGCCGCGCCGACGTCTCCGACGTCACACCGCCCGGGCGTCACGCCGCGACCCGCTGCGTGGTCGACGTGGTGAGAGCGCCCGAGGGGCGCGAAGGAGGCAGTGATGCGACGCATCGTGATCGTCGGTGGCGGCTACGCGGGCTTCACGGCGGCCCGGGAGCTGGAGAAGGGCTTGCGGCGGGAGCTGCGGCGCGGGGACGTCGAGCTGGTGCTGGTCGACCCGCGCCCGTACATGACGTACCAGCCGTTCCTGCCGGAGGTGCTGGCAGGGTCCGTCGAGGCGCGGCACGCGGCGGTGGCGCACCGCGGGCACCTGCGCCGCACGCGGCTGGTCGACGGGTCGGTGGTGCGGGTCGACCACGCGGACCGGGTGGTCGTCGTGCGGCCGCGCTCGGGAGGGACGTACCGCCTGCCCTACGACACGGTCGTGGTGACGGCGGGTGCGGTGACGCGCGTCTTCCCGGTGCCCGGCGTCGCGGAGCACGCCATCGGGATGAAGCACGTGGAGGAGGCGGTCGCCATCCGCGACCGGCTGCTGACGTCGTTCGACCGGGCCGCGAGCCTGCCGCGCGGGCCGGAGCGGGAGCGGCTGCTCACCGTGACGTTCGTCGGCGGCGGTTTCTCCGGCGTCGAGGGCTTCGGCGAGCTGCTGTCGCTCGCGCACGACCTGCTCCCCCGGTACCCGGAGATCGACGCCGCCGAGCTGCGGTTCCACCTCGTCGAGCTGAGCGACCGGATCCTGCCGGAGGTGACGGACCGCCCGGGCCGATGGGTCGTGCAGCAGCTCGAGCGCCGCGGCGCGCACGTGCACCTCGGCACGGGCCTGGAGTCCGCGGCCGACGGCGTCGTCCGCCTCTCGACCGGGGAGTCGTTCGCGTCGGGCCTGCTGGTGTGGACGGCGGGCAATGCGGCGAACCCCGTGGTCGCGACGCACACCGACCTGCCGGTGGACCGGCGCGGGTACGTCGTCGTGCGGCCCGACCTGCGAGTCGGCACCGACGACGAGCCCGTCGCCGACGCGTGGGCCGCGGGCGACGGCGCCGCCGTCCCGGACCTCGCCGTCGCCCGCCCCGGCGCCCTCGCCGTGCCGAACGCGCAGCACGCCGTCCGGCAGGGCCGGCTCCTGGCGCGCAACCTCGTCGCCACCCTGCGCGGGCGCCCCACCCGTCCCTACGTGCACGGCAGCCTCGGCATCATCGCCACGCTGGGCCTGGGGTCGGGCGTCTTCGAGTCCCACGGGATCGTGGTGCGCGGCCGCCTGGCGTGGCTCGTGCACCGCGGGTACCACCTGCTCGCCGTCCCGACGTGGGAGCGCAAGGCCCGCGTGCTCGCGGTATGGCTCACCGCCGCGGTCTTCGGGCGCGACGTCGTCTCCCTCGCGTCGGTGCAGGCGCCTCGCGCCGCGTTCGCCGCGGCGACCACGCCCGACGACGCGCCCGACCACGCGCCCGACCACGCGCCCGACGACGGTGCGAAGGCCGCTCAGGACGTCGCCGCGTAGCCCGTCAGCTTGTCGGGGTTGACCTGGACGTACACGTGCTCGACCCGCCCGTCCGCGACGTCGAGCGCCAGCAGCGCGAACGGCGCGCCGTCCAGGTCGACCACGACGGCGGGCAGCCCGTTCGCTTCGACGGCGCGCACCGTCCCGGCGTCCCAGTACTTGCGCCACACGTTGTCGAGGAACAGCGACACGCGCGCCAGGCCGACCAGCTCGACGCGCGACGCGTGCACCCGCCCGCCGCCGTCGGGGCGCGCGACGACGTCGTCGGCGAGGTAGCGCTCGAAGCGGGCGAGGTCGCCCTCGTGCGCGGCGGCCACGAGCTCGTCGAGCAGGCGCCGGTGCTCGCCCGGGTCGACGGGCACCGCCTCGCGCGTGCCGAGCCGGTCGCGGGCCCGCCGGGCGAGCTGGCGCGCGTTCGCCTCGGTGAGGTCGAGGATCTCCGCGATCCGCGCGTGCGGGTAGCCGAACGCCTCCCGCAGCACGTACACCGCGCGCTCCACCGGGGTGAGCCGTTCCATGAGCAGCAGCGTCGCCAGCTCGAGCGCCTCCGCACGCTCGGCGCCGAGCGCCGGGTCGTCGGACGTGTCGACCGGCTCGGGGAGCCACGGGCCCACGTACGTCTCGCGCCGGGCGCGGGCCGACGTCGCCGCGTTGATCGCGAGCCGCGTCGTCACGGTGGTGAGGAAGGCCGCCGGGTTCCGCACCTGGTCCCGGTCCGTGCCCTGCCAGCGGAGCCACGCGTCCTGCACCACGTCCTCCGCCTCCACGACGCTCCCGAGCATCCGGTAGGCGATGCCGAACAGCTGCGGCCGGACGGCGAGGAACGCGTCGAGCGCCCCGGCCCCCTCGGTGTCGTCGAGGGGGCCGGGGCGCTGCGGCGCGGGCGGGTGCGTCGTCATGCGGTCAACGTACGCCCGGCCCGACCCGGCCGGCCGGGCGGACGAGGCCGGTCACGCCGAGGCACGCGCCGCCGCGAAGTCGGCGTACGTCGTCGCGCCGAGGCGCGCGTCGCCCTGCGGCACGATCGCGTCGTCGGCGAGCACGGCCCCGAAGTACGGCGCGGCGGGGTCGGCCACCACCGGGCGGTCGTCGCCCGCCGCCGCGAGCGCGGCCGCGATGAACTCGTCGAACCGGAACCGCTCCGGGCCGGCGACGTCGTACGCCGCGCCCCGCGGCTCCCCCGCGGCCGCCTCGGCCACGAGCCGCGCCACGTCCGCCGACGCGATCGGCTGGAACCCGACCGGCGGGATGCGCACCGCGCCGTCCACGGTGGCGCCGTCCGCGATCCGCGGGGCGAACTCGAAGAACTGCGTGGCCCGCACGACCGTCCACGGGACGCCGCCGTCACGGACCAGCTCCTCCTGCGCCACCTTGGCCCGCAGGTACCCGGAGTCCGGGTTCCGGTCGGCGCCCACGATCGACAGCGCGACGTGGTGCCGCACGCCCGCCCGCCTCTCGGCGTCGAGCAGGGTGCGCGTCGACGTCCTGAAGAAGCGCAGCACGTCGTCGTCCGCGAACGACGGCGAGTTCGACACGTCCACGACGACGTCGGCGCCCGCGAGCGCATCGTCCACGCCCTGGCCGGTCAGGGTGTCCACGCCCGTGCTCGGCGCGGCGGCGACCGCGTCGTGCCCGGCCTCCGTGAGCCGGGCGATGACCTGCGTCCCGATGAGTCCCGTCCCACCGACGACCACGATCTTCATGAGCCTGTCCTCTCTGCGGTACCTCTGAGGTGTTCTCGCGACGGCCCGGAGGCCGCCCGACACCCTGTCGACCGCGGACGGCGGCGCTCCGTGACAGATCCCGGCCCGTGATCCGGGTCACGCCGGAATCTCGCACCGTCCCCGCACGTTCTCCTCCGGACCGCCCGGACACCCCTGGGCGACCATCGCGAGACCAGTGGGAGGATCGCCTCATGACGGACCAGAGCATCGCGCCCGACACCGCCGCCGGCCCCGAGACCGACGTCGCGGCCCCCGTGACGCCGTCGCCCACCGACCCGCTGTGGGTGGAGCGCACCGGCAACCGCACCTACCGCGGCCACACCGCCCGCGGCGCGAGCGTGGAGATCGGGCCGGTGGAGGCGGGCGCCGTCTTCACGCCGGGCGAGCTGCTCAAGGTGGCGCTGGCCGCGTGCGCCGGGATGAGCAGCGACACCAAGTTCGCCCGGGTGCTCGGCGAGGCGTACGAGGCCGTGATCCGCGTCGAGGACGCGAAAGACCTCGACGAGGACCGGTACCCGGTGCTCACGGAGCGCTTCGAGATCGACCTGTCGGGCCTCGACGAGAAGACGCGCGACAAGACCCTCCTGCTGGCGCAGCGCTCGATCGACCGGGCCTGCACCGTGGGCCGCACCCTCAAGGCGGGCGCGCTGGTGCCGCCGGCGGTCTTCGAGCAGCCCGGGGGCGACGCGCAGGACGACACGGAGGGCCCCGCGTCGTGAGCGCGCGCGGCGGAGGCGGCGAGGTCGTGGGCCCCGACCTGCCCGGTGACGACCTCGCCGAGGCCCAGGACCCGGCCACGCGCCGCGAGGAGTGGGCCCGGTACCGGCCGACGCCGCTGCTCGACGCGCTCCTCGACAAGGCCGTGACGATCCCGTCCGCCGCGATCCACAAGCACGTGGACCGGCTGCGGGCGCGCAACCCCGAGGCCGACCCGGCCGGGATCGTGCGGATCCTCGAGAAGGAGTACCTGACCCTGCTGACGACGGCGGGCGGCGCGGTGGGCGCGGCCGCCGCGGCGCCGTCGGTCGGGACGGCGGCGGCGACGGCCCTCACGACGGGCGACGTGGCGACGTTCTTCGGCGCCTCGGCCGCGTTCGCGCTCGCCGTCGCCGACGTGCACGGCATCGAGATCGACGACGTGCCGCGCCGTCGCGCCCTGCTCCTGGCGACCGTGCTGGGCGACCGGGGCGCGAAGGACGTCGAGAACGCGATCGGCGGCTCGTCCGTGGCGTGGGGGAAGGTGCTGCTCACGTCCATGCCGCAGACCACGATCAAGCGCGTCAACAAGACCCTCGCCCGCCAGTTCCTCAAGCGGCAGGTCGCCAAGCAGGGCTCGCTCGCGCTCGGGCGGCTGCTGCCGTTCGGCGTCGGGTTCGTGGTGGGCGTCGCGGGCGGGCGCGCCCTCGGCCACGGCGTCGTGGCGCAGTCGCGGCGCGCGTTCGGCCCGCCGCCCGAGCACTTCCCGCGCGTCGTGGAGCTCGTGCTCGAGCCGGGCGACGACGTCCCCACGCTGCGCGCCCTCGAGGCACCGGGCCGCACGTCGGCGAGCCGCTGGCTGCCGCGGGGCAGGGCGCGCCGCAAGGGACGCGGCGGCGCGGACGGGGACGACGGCGCGTGACGGCGCCCGGCCCGCCCCCGGCCCACCGCGTCGAGATGGCGCGCGTCGTCCCCGTGGAGGCGTCCGTCGCGTTCGCGTGGGTCGCGGACCTGCGCACCCACCCGCGCTGGATGGTCGCCACGCGGCTCCAGGGGCCCGCCGGTCACGGCCCCGAGCTGGGCGACCGCTGCACGATGGCGAGCGGACCGGGTGCGCGGCGCGACCCCGCGAGCGCCCTCGGCCGCCTGGTGGTCGTCGACCGCATGGTCGTGGAGCAGCTGGAGCGCCCCTCCACCGCGGCGGCACGCGTCGGGCGCACCCGGCTGCGCAAGCTCGGGCCGGTGCTGCTCGGCGAGGCGGGCTTCGACGTCGTCCCGATGGACGCCGGCCGCTGCCGCGTCGTGTGGTGGGAGGAGGCGTACCTCGCCGGCCCGCTCCCCCGCGCCGTCACGGCCCCGCTGGTGGGGCTGGCGCTGCGCGTGTTCATGCGCCTCTCGCTGGGCCGGCTCGCACGGGCGCTCGACCGCCGGCGCTGACCGGCGCCCGCCCGCCGTCGTGGGACGCCCTGCCGCCGCTCCGGCGCGGCCGGTAAGGTCCGTGGGGTGAGCACCGAGGGTTCCACCGCGCCGTCGTCCACCACCCCGACCGCCCAGGCTGCCGGCCTCGCCGAGAGGCTCGAGGACCTGCGCCGCCAGTACGCCGACCTGCAGGCCCGCGGCCTGAAGCTCGACCTCACGCGGGGCAAGCCGTCCGCCGAGCAGCTCGACCTCTCCGAGGCGCTGCTGGCCCTGCCCGGCGAGGGCCACCACACGGCCGAGGACGGCACGGACACGCGCAACTACGGCGGCCTCGCCGGTCTGCCCGAGCTGCGCCGCATCTTCGCCGAGCTGCTCGGCGTGCCCGTCGACCAGCTCCTCGCGCAGGGGAACGCCTCCCTCACGCTCATGTACGACACGATCGTCCAGGCCCTGCTGTTCGGCGTGCCGGGCTCCGAGCGGCCCTGGTCCCGCGAGGAGCAGATCACGTTCGTGTGCCCGGTGCCCGGGTACGACCGGCACTTCGCCATCTGCGAGGAGCTGGGCATCCGCATGGTCACCGTGCCGATGACGCCCGACGGCCCCGACGCGGAGGCCGTCGCCGCGCTCGTCGCCGACGACCCGACGGTCAAGGGCCTGTGGGTCGTGCCGACGTACGCCAACCCGGACGGCTCGGTCGTCTCGGAGGCCGTCGCGCGGCGCCTCGTGTCGATGCCCGCCGCGGCGCCCGACTTCCGCATCTTCTGGGACAACGCCTACGCCGTGCACCACCTCACGGAGCACGAGGCGAAGTCCGCCAACGCGATCGACCTCGCCGCCGAAGCCGGCAACCCCGACCGCGTGCTGATGTACGCGTCGACGTCGAAGATCTCCCTGGCGGGCTCGGGCGTCGCGTTCTTCGCGTCGTCGCCCGCCAACGTCGCCTGGTTCACGAAGCACCTCGGCATCCGCTCCATCGGCCCGGACAAGATCAACCACCTGCGCCACGCGCAGTTCTTCGGCGACGCCGAGGGCGTGCGCGCCCACATGCGCAAGCACCGCGAGATCCTCGCGCCCAAGTTCCGCGCCGTCGTCGACATCCTCGACGAGCGGCTCGGCGACGCCTGCGTCGCCACCTGGACCCGGCCCGACGGCGGGTACTTCGTCTCGGTGGACGTCGTGCCGGGCACCGCGGCGCGGGTCGTGCAGCTCGCGAAGGAGGCCGGCATCGCGCTCACGCCCGCCGGCGCGACCTTCCCGTACCACCAGGACCCGCACGACCGGAACCTGCGCCTCGCGCCGACCATGCCGCCGCTGGACGAGGTGCGCGTCGCGATGGACGGCGTCGCCACCTGCATCCTGCTCGCCGCGGCGGAGGCGGCGACCTCCTGACCCACCCTCCGTCGTGGGTGTGACGGTGGCCCCGTTCCGCGTCGGAACGGGGCCACCGTCACACCCACAACGTGCGGAAACACAGGATCTTCGCGCTTCCTCTCGGGGCGGCTCACGACGGCCCGCTGCGACCTGCACACGACCGGCCTAGGCTGCTGGGGACGCCCGCGGCAGACGCCGGAGCCCCGCGGCGCGCGGCCCTCGTGCCGGCGGGTGCGGTGGGCGTCGGACCGACGACCCCGACCTGGACCACACGCTCCGTGACCTCCTCCCCCCGCAGCCCCGCACCGGGCGACCCCGTCGACGACCCGCACGACGACGCGAAGGACGCCCCCGCCACGACCCGGCTCTCGCTCACCCAGGTGGTCGCGAGCGCCCTCGCGGCCGTCAGCGCCACGGTGCTGATGTCCTTCTTCGGCGTCGCCGGGACGATCATCGGCGCGGGCCTGGCGAGCGTCGTCACGGTCATCGGCAACTTCCTCTACACCCGCTCGATCGAGAAGACGCACGAGCAGCTCAAGCCCGTGGTCACCAAGGTCGTCGCGCGCACGGGACCTGCCTCCGCACGGTCGCGCACCGTCGCGATGCGTGTCAGCGGCACCGCCACGACGGCGCGGGGCACGGTGGTCAGCACGTCGGACGCCGCGGACGCACCGGTGGGGGGCGACGGCGCGACGACCGTCGAGCGCCGGTCCGTCACCGAGACGCTGGCCGACGGCACCGTCCCCGGCACGCAGCCGCTCGACGCCACCGCGCCGCTCGACGAGACACGGCCCCTGGGTCCCGTCGGCGCCGCCGGCGCCGCGCTCGCGTCCGAGGACGGCGACGGGTCCGACGGCGAGGTTCCCGACGGCGACGCTCCCGAGGGCGAGGAGCCCGAGCCGCGCAACGCCTGGCTGCGCTTCGTGGAGAAGCACGGCACCAAGAAGGTGCTGGCCCTGTCGGCCGCCGCGCTGTTCGTCGTCGTCATGGGCGTGGTGCTCGTCGTCGAGCTCGTCATCGGCAAGCCGCTGTCCGACGCCGTGCGCGGCCAGGAGGGCTCCGGCACGAGCATCAGCCGCACGTCGCGCGACGCCGACGACTCGACCACCGTGCCCACCCCGACGAGTCCTGCCGAGGACCCGGCGAACATCCCCGGGGACGACTCCGGCACGGGCACTGGCGACCGGGGCACGGATGAGTCCACGACCGGCACCACCGACGGGTCCACGGACGAGCCGACCGACGGCTCCACTCCGGACAGCACGACGGGAACCGACCCGGACACGGACACGCCCACGGACGGGTCCACCGGCGGCACGGACGACGGCACGGACGGCGGCACCGACACCGGCACCGACGGCTCGGACGACGGCACCACGGGCGACGGCACGGACACGACCGGCGGTACCGGCGGCACCAGCGAGGGCGGGGACGCCGGCACGGACACGGGGACGGGGACCACGGTGCCCGACGCCGAACAGGGCACCGGGTCGACGTCCGGCTCCGCCCAGGACGGCGCCGCAACGCCGACGCCCACCCCGGCGTCCTGACCCCTGACGCCGAACAGCGGTCGCTCCCCTTCTCACGCGAGGTGACGCGTGAGAAGGGAGCGACCGCCTGTGTCCGGGTCCGGGAGCTCAGCCCCCGAGCACGGCCTTGAGGAACTCCTGCGTGCGCTCGTGCTTGGGGTTGGTGAACATCGTCTCGGGGTCGGCCTCCTCGACGATCTTCCCGTGGTCGAACATCAGCACGCGGTTCGAGACGTCACGAGCGAACTGCATCTCGTGGGTCACGAGCAGCATGGTGATGTCCGTGGTGCGGGCGATCTCGCGGAGCACGCCCAGCACGTCGGCCACGATCTCCGGGTCGAGCGCCGAGGTCACCTCGTCGAGCAGCAGGATCTCCGGGTCCATGGCGAGCGCCCGCGCGATGGCGACGCGCTGCTGCTGACCGCCCGAGAGCTGGTTGGTCTTGAAGTCCCGCTTGTCGGTCATGCCGACCTGCTCGAGCAGCTCCTCCGCGCGCTGCACCGCGTCGGCCTTGCTCATGCCGAGCACGTGGATCGGCGCCTCGATGATGTTCTCGAGCACCGTCATGTTGGGGAACAGGTTGAACTGCTGGAACACCATCCCCACCCGCTTGCGCACCTGACGGCGGCGCTTCTCCGGGATCTCGACCCACTTGGACCCCTTGTACTCGTGCGTGTAGGGGTCGCCGTCGATGAGGATGAGCCCGCCGTTCGCCTCCTCGAGGGTCATCAGCAGGCGCAGGATCGTCGTCTTCCCCGATCCGGACGGGCCGATCAGCGTCACGCGGTCGCCCTTCGCGACGCTGAAGTTCAGCTTGTCCAGCACGACGTTGTCGCCGAAGCGCTTGACGACGTCCTTGAACTCGATGGCGGGCGTGCCGTTCGAGCCCGCCGTGGTCGGTGTGGTCATGGTCTGGCTCCCAGCGGAGGTCGTCGGGTCAGGCAAGGCGGATCTCCATCCTGCGCACCAGCAGCGAGGTCGGGTAGCTCACCAGGAGGAAGAGCAGGCCCACGATCGTCAGCGGCTCGATGTACGAGAACGTGTTGGCCCCGTAGTTCTGGGCCGCCTGGTACATCTCCACCACGGTGATCGCGAAGAGGAACGGCGTCTCCTTGAACATCGAGACGGCGTAGTTCCCCAGGCCCGGCAGCGTCTTGCGGATCGCCTGCGGCAGGATGATCGCGAACCAGGTCCGTCCCTTGGGCAGGTTGAGGGCCGTGGCGGCCTCCCACTGCCCCGGCGGCACGGCCTCGATGCCCGCCCGGTACACCTCGGACATGTAGGTGGCGTAGTGCACGCCCAGCACGGCGAACCCGATGACGAGCGGCGGGACGTCGACCAGCAGCAGGTACACGAAGACGAGCTGCACCAGCAGCGGCGTCATGCGGATGAAGTCGACGACGAGCCGCAGGGGCGCCCGGACCCACCGCGTCGGTGCGCGCATCGCCAGGGCGATGACGAGCCCCAGGATCGAGGCGATGACCATGCCGACGACGGTCGCCTCGATGGTGATCACCAGGCCACGCAGCAGGTCGGGCAGGACGTCCCAGGCCTTGTCCCAGTTCCAGATGCCGTCCTCGTTCATGCCACACCTCCCTGGACGCGGGCGATCTCGGTCGGGACGCCGGGCTTGAGGCCGAACACGTCACGCAGCCGCGGGCGGGTGCCGCGGCCGAGCCGACGCTTGGCCCGCTCCTCCAGCCAGTTCATGCCCCAGGTGAGGATGTAGGCGATGACGAAGTAGATGACGAGACCGATCCCGTAGCTGAAGAACGTGTCGCGGGTGTCCCGCTGGAGCTCGTCGATCCACCAGTACACGTCGTGCAGGGTGATGTAGAACGCGAGCGCCGAGCCCTTGAGGAGCTGGATCAGCAGGTTCGCCAGCTGCGGGATCATCAGCGCCCACGCCTGCGGGAAGATCACGCGGCGCACCTTGTGGGGCCAGGCCAGGTTGAGGGCCGTGGCGGCCTCCCACTGCCCGGTCGGGACGGACTCGATGGAGCCGCGCACCACCTCGGCGGCGTAGGCGCCGTAGTTGAGCCCGAGAGCCACGATGGCGACGGCGAGCGCCTCCATCTTGAAGCCGAACGTGGGCAGCACGTAGAAGATCCAGAAGATCTGGACCACCAGCGACGTGCCGCGGAAGAACTCGATGACGACGCGGGACGGCCCCCGCACCCAGAGAGTCCGGGTGCGCGCGCCGAACCCCAGCACGAGCGCGACGACCATCGCGAGGATGGCGCCGCCGAGCGTCATCTCGAGGGTGACGAGGACCGCGTCGCCGAGACTGGGAAGACGGTCGACCAGTGCCTGGAGATCATCTGACATGTGGTCAGGAATCCAGCCCCAGCTCGTCGGTGATGGCCGCGAGGTCGCCCTTGCAGAGCATCTCGGCCGTCAGCCCCTCGGGCGGGAACTCCGCCTCGGTGAAGCCGAACGGCTCCATGATCTCGAGCCACTTCTCCTTGTCGCCGTTGATCTTGGCGAGCTCCTCGTTGTAGGCCTCGAGCAGCTCCGTGTCGCCCTTGCGGAACACCTCGGAGCCGGCGCCGATCTGCGCCACGCCGTCGATGTTGGCGACGAACGCCTCCGTGGCCTCCACGGGCTCGTCGGTGCTGTCCGCGAGCGCGCGGATCGAGATGCCGGTGAGCGCGAACGCGTCGGCCCGGCCGGTCACGACGGCGTTGAGGCCGTCGGTCGAGTCGCCGACCGTGATCGTCTTGACGCCGGTCTTCTTGGCGTAGCCGTCCTCGATCGCGCCGCTGGTGACGGCGAGGGTGAGGCCCGAGTCCTCCACCGACTGCCAGTCGGTCAGGTTCTCGGGGTTGCCCTCGGGCACGAGGAACGCCGTGGTGTACATGATCGTGGGCTCGGCGAAGGCCGCCTGCTCGCAACGCTCCGGCAGGATCGACATCCCCGCGGAGACGGTGTCGTAGCGGTCGGCGTTGAGCCCCGGGATGAGCGAGTTCCACTCGGTCTGGGTGCCCTGGACGTCGTCGACGCCGAGCGCCCCGAAGATCTCCTTGTCGAGCGCGATCGTCGCGCCGGTGAGCTCGTCGCCCTCCTTGTAGCTGTACGGCTTCTCGCCGTTGAAGGCGACGTTGACGGTGCCGGAGTCCTGGATCTTCTGCAGGGTCGAGCCCGCGCCGTCCCCCGATCCGCCCTCGTCGACGCTCGAGCAGGCGGCCAGCGCGGTCATGGTGAGCACGGAACCGGCTGCGAGGAACGCCCGGCGGCGCTTCGTGGTCCTGGTGGACGACACGGTGTCTCCCTTCGTCGCCCGGCGGGAGTCCACGCCGAGCCGTTGGTCTGGACGGTGCGACACCGTAGCGGCGATGCCGACGCTATGACAATCTATGTATCCGCATGTCGGATTGTCTACAATCTTCGAGGGCGCGCCGCTTCGACGCCCCCGACTCGACGTCGCCGCAGGTCAGGGCGGTGCCGCCGGGCCGAACGACCGTCCGGGAGCGCCCGCGCACCCCGGGGAACGCGGTCATGCCATGGTCACAAGAGGGTCACGATCTGGCCGGAGGTCGCGGCACGGGATGATATGTCCCGGTCGGGAGGCCCCGACCGCCTGGAAGGAGAGCAGATGACCCCATCGTCGCCGGCCCCCGTCGGCAGCGCGCCGTTCCTGTCGCCGGTGACCCGACCGTCGACGGTCGACCTCATCACCGTCGAGCTGCGCAACGCCGTCTACTCCGGCGCGCTGCCCGTGGGGTCGCCCATCCGCGAGGTCGAGATGTCCAGCCAGCTCGGCGTCAGTCGCGGGCCGTTCCGCGAGGCCGCGCAGCGCCTGGTCCAGGAGGGGCTGCTGCGTTCGACGCCCGGCCGCGGCCTCAGCGTGGTGCGCATCGGCGCCGACCGGGTCCGGGCCCTGTACGAGGCGCGGGCGACGGTCGAGACGTCGGCCGCGCCGCTCGCCGTCGAGCGCGCCACGCCCGCCCAGGTCGCGGCCGTCCGCGCCGCGCACGACGTCCTCGTCGACGCCGAACGGAGCGAGGACGCCCGCCGCGTGGGCGACGCCGACCTCAACGTGCACTGGTCGCTCGTGGCCGCCAGCGGCAACCCGTGGCTGCTGCGCTGGATGACCACGCTCATCGTCGAGGTCCGGATCGCGAGCTTCACCCTCAGCGAGGACTACGCCGTCCGCAAGGACGCCGCCGAGTCGCACGTCGAGCTGGTCGAGCGCTTCGAGGCCCGCGACGCCGACGGCCTCGTCGCCGCGATCCGCACCAACCTCGACGAGGCGGTCGCCCGCCTGCTCGAGCCCGAGTCCGTCGCGGTCGAGACCTTCGACGAGCCGCGTCCCTCCCCCGCGACCCGTCTCGACCCGATCACCCCCACGTTCCCCGAGCCGTAGCCGTCGCTCAACCCCCGTGCCGGGCGGCGAGCTGCGCGCGGCGCCCCGCCTCGTAGTCCTCGGCGCGCCACGACGTCACCCCCGCGACGACGATCCCCGCCGGCCGGCCGTCCTCGCCGGGCAGCACCTCGACCGGCTCCCCGGGCGCACCGAACCCCGGCTCGACCGGGAGCCGCAGCGTCTCGCCGTCGGCGACCAGGCGCTCCGCGCCGGCGAGCGGGTCGTCGCGACGCGGGTCGATCAGCCACACGTCACCACCGAGCCGCACGACGTCGGTCAGCCCCCACAGGTTGGCGAACCGCCCCGTGCGACGGTCCAGGTCGGCCGCCTCCGCGGGCGTGGGCGCGCCGGCGTCGAGGGCCGTCGCGACCAGGGCGAACAGGCCGGTCGCGATCGTGTCGGCCGGGCCGTCGACCGCGTTCGTCAGCACGGACACGACGACGCCCGCGGCCGGGTCGGCCCAGGTGCGGCTGAGCTGGCCCGGGAACGCGCCGCTGTGCCCGACCACACGACGCCCCTCGATGTCGCGCACCTCGAAACCGAGGCCGTAGCGCCGCGGCCGGGCGTGCGGGCGGTCGATCGCCGACTCGTCGCGCTGCAGCAGGCGGCGCGTCTCCGGGCGGAGCAGCGTCGACCCCTCGGCGTGCGCCGCGAACCAGCGCGTGAGGTCGGACGCCGTCGAGCAGAACCCCGTCGCCGCGGCCAGCGCCCCGGTGCGCACGGGGGCGACGGGCAACCGCCCGTCGTCGGCGACGCCCAGGGCGGAGTGCCCGACGACGGCGGGCGCACCGTCCTCCAGCTCCGGGGACGTGCGGTCCAGCCCGAGCGGGCCGAGGAGGTCGTCCTGCACGTGACGCTCGAACGGGCGGCCGGTCACCGCCTCGACCACCAGCCCCAGCAGCCCGTAGGCGAGGTTCGAGTACTTGAAGACCTCGCCGCGGCCGAGGACCGGGCCGGCGGCGCGCACCGAGGCCACCAGGGCACGCCGGTCCGGGAACGGTGGGCCCAGCTGCCAGAAGTCGGCGTCGGTGCCGTCGCGCCGCACGCCGCCGGTGTGGCCGAGCGCCTCGCGGAGGGTCACCCGCCCGACGCCGGTGCCGACCAGCTCGGGCAGGTGCGCCTCGAAGGCGTCGTCGAGGCGCAGCGCGCCCCGCTCCGCGAGCCGGGCGACCGCCGTCGCCGTGAACGTCTTGGAGTGCGACGCCACCCGGAAGACGTGGTCGGTGCGCAGCGGTTCCCCGGTCGTGACGTCGGCGACGCCCCACGCGCCCTCGAGGACGACGTCGCCCCCGACGCGCACCGCGTACTGCACGCCGGGCACGCGGGCGAAGCCGGCCTGCGTGCCGACCCACGCGGCGAGGTGGTCGGGGTCGAACGGGTGCGGGGTCGCGGGCTCCGTGGTCATCGGCTCCGTGGTCATGGGCGACACCCTGCCACGGCCGCAGCACCGCTCGGCGTGCGGCACCGATGAGTTCGGCGTCGGCGGTCCGTCCTAGCCTGGGACGTGACGCACGTCACCGACATCCCGGGAGCTCCCATGTCCGCGTCCGACCCCGGCCCACCGCGCGACGACCTCGCCGTCGACGCCCACGGGCTCGTCAAGCACTTCACCACCCGCAAGCAGGTCACCAAGGCCGTGGACGGCGTCGACCTGCAGATCCCGACCGGCAGCGTCTTCGGCCTGCTCGGTCCGAACGGCGCCGGCAAGACCACCGTCGTGCGCATGCTCGCCACGCTGCTGCGCCCCGACGCCGGCACCGCCCGCGTGCTGGGCCACGACGTCGTGACCGACGCGGACGCCGTCCGCTCCGCCGTCGGGCTCACGGGTCAGTACGCGTCCGTCGACGAGGACCTGACCGGCACCGAGAACCTGCTCATGCTGGCCCGGCTCTACGGGTTCACCGGGGCGGCGGCGCGACGCCGCGTCGAGGGCCTCCTCGACGCCTTCAGCCTGTCGGACGCCGGGCCGCGGCAGGTCAAGACGTACTCGGGCGGCATGCGACGGCGCATCGACCTGGCCGCCTCGCTGGTGCTGGCCCCGCGCGTGCTGTTCCTCGACGAGCCGACCACCGGGCTCGACCCCCGCAGCCGCAACCAGGTGTGGGACATCGTGCGCGTGCTCGTCGCCGACGGCGCCACCGTGCTCCTCACCACCCAGTACCTCGAGGAGGCCGACCAGCTCGCCGACCGCATCGCCGTCATCGACCACGGCACGGTCATCGCGGAGGGCACGTCGACCGAGCTCAAGCGTTCCGTGGGCCAGGGGGCGGTGTCGCTCCGGCTGGCCGACGCCGGCCAGCGGTCCGCCGCGGCGAGCGTCGTCGAGAAGGTGCTGGGCACCGAGCCCACGCTGCCCACCGACCCGTACGCCCTGTCGGCCCGCGTCCCGGACGACGGCGCCGACTCCGTGGCGCAGCTGCTGCCCGCGCTCGGGGAGGCGGGCATCGCCGTGCCGGAGTTCACGCTCGGCCAGCCGAGCCTCGACGAGGTGTTCCTGACCCTGACGGGCAAACCGCTGCCGGCCGACGACGAGGCCGAGCCCGCCGACGCCCAGGAGGTGTCCCGATGACCGCGTCCGCAGAGCCCGCCGAGATCACGACCACGACGTTGCGCCAGGCCGTGGCGCTCACGGAGCCGCCCGCACGGCCGTCTGCGCTCTCGATGACCCTGACCTTCGGGTGGCGCGCCCTGCTGAAGATCAAGCACGTGCCCGAGCAGCTGTTCGACGTGCTCGTGTCCCCCGTGATCTTCACGCTGATGTTCACCTACCTGTTCGGCGGCGCGCTCGCCGGGTCCACGTCGGCGTACATCCAGTTCCTGCTGCCCGGCATCCTGGTGCAGACCATCGTCATCGTCACCGTGTACACGGGCTACACGCTCAACACGGACATCACGAAGGGCGTCTTCGACCGGTTCCGGTCGCTGCCCATCTGGCGCCCGGCGCCCATCGTCGGCGCCCTGCTGGGCGATACCGTGCGCTACTCCATCGCGTCGGTGATGACGATCGGCCTCGGACTGATCCTCGGGTTCCGCCCCGACGGCGGGGTCGTCGGCGTCGTGCTCGGCGTCCTGCTGCTACTCGTCTTCGCCTTCTCGCTGAGCTGGATCTTCACCATCCTGGGCCTGCTGCTGCGGACGCCGAACGCCGTGATGGGCGTGTCGATGATGGTGCTGATGCCGCTGACGTTCGCGTCGAACATTTTCGTGGACCCGGCCACCATGCCGACCGCCCTGCAGCGGTTCGTCGAGATCAACCCGGTGTCGCACCTCGTCACCGCCGTCCGCGGCCTGATGGCCGGCACCCCCGACGGCGGCGAGATCGTCTGGGTGCTCGTCGCCTCCGTCGTCCTCACCGCCGTCCTCGGGCCCATCACCATGCGCCTGTACCGCACCCGCCACTGACCGCCTACCTGTTGTGGGCAGGCGTTTGGCCCTGTTTCGGTCGCGAAACAGGGCCGAACGCCCGCTCACAACGGAAGCCTGTGGATGACGCGTACCGAACTCCGACTCCTCCCGCCACGCTGTGACGATGGATGATCTGGTCGGTGACAGCCCGTCCCCGTTCACCGTGGCCGACGGGCTCCGAACGGGCCTCAGCCGCAAGCAGCTCCGTGCCGGACGGCGGTGGGACGCGCCGTTCACCGGGGTGCGACTCCCCGCTAGCTCCGCCACGGACCTGCACGACCGGTGCCGGGCCCTGAGGCTCATGCTCGACGACGACGTCGCGTTCAGCCACACAACCGCCCTCGACCTGCTCCGCGTCGAGCGCCCGTGGACCCACGCGGACGACACCCGCCTGCACGTGGTCACCATGCGCAGCGGGGACCGGGCCGAACGCCCCGGCGTCGTCGCGCACTGGACCCGGCAGCCGTTCCTCGACACCGTGGAGATCGACGGGCTCCTGGTGACGTCGCCCGCACAGACGTTCACTCACGTCGCCTGCGAGCTCCGCCTGCCGGACGACGTGGTCGTCCTCGGCGACGCGATGATGCGTCGCAAGCACCGGCTGACGTCGCCCGCCGAGCTGCTCGACATCAGCGCGCGGACGCACAAGGTCAAAGGCATCGTCCAGGTCCGGGACGCGATCCCCCGGATGCGGCCGAACACCGATTCGTCGACCGAGACACGCACGAGGCTGCTCCTCGTGGACGCGGGCCTCCCGTGCCCCCGCGTGAACGAGGTCGTGCTGGGACCCGACGGGAGCTACGTCAAGCGGGTCGACCTGCTCTACCGGGAACAGAAGGTCGCGATCGAGTACGACGGTGACCACCACCGCACGGATCGCGAGCAGTGGCAGGAGGACATCAGACGCCGCCGCCTCCTCGAGGCGCTCGGCTGGACCGTCATCGTCGTCGTCGCGGAGGACCTCCGCCGACCTGAGCAGCTCGTCGCCCGGGTCCGCAGCGCCCTGCGCGCCGCGTCGCGAGTGTGAGCGGGCGTTTGGCCCCGATTCGGTCACGAATCGGGGCCAAACGCCCGCTCACAGCGTCAGGCGGCGGAGGCGGAGTCGGTACCGTCCTCGCTGAGCTCCTCGTCGCACTTGCGCGTCACGACCAGCACCGGGCAGGCGGAGTGGTGCAGCACCGCCTGGCTGGTGGACCCGAGCAGCAGGCCGCGGAAGCCGCCGCGGCCGCGGGAGCCGACGACGACGAGATCGGCCCCGGTGGAGAACTCCGTGAGCAGCTCGGCGCCCGTGCCGTCGAGCACGTGCCGCTTGATCGTCATGCCCGGGTTCGCGGCCTGGGCGCGGTCGACGGTGACGTCCAGGCCGGCCTTCACGTCCGCCAGCACGGTCTCGTGGTCGATCTGCGACGGCAGCCACGCCAGGATCCCCGCCCCGCCGCCCAGCGGCACCCCGGCGACGGCCACGAGCTCGGCGTCCCAGGCCTTCGCCTGCGCCACGGCGTGCTTCAGCGCGACCTCGGCGGACGGCGAGCCGTCGACGCCCACGACGATGCGGCGCACCTCGTGCACGGCGTCCCCGTCGCGCCGCTCGGCGTCGTCCGTGCCGCCGTCGGCGCCGCGGTAGGGCACCACCACCGTGGGGCAGTGGGCGTGCGCGGGCAGGGCCGACGAGACGGTACCGAGGAGCCGCTCGGTGAAGCCGCCCTTGCCCCGGGTCCCCACGACGGCGAGCGCGTGCTCGCGCGACATCTCGACGAGCACCCCGGCCGCGTCCCCCGTCGCGACCGTGCCCGTGACGGCGACGCCGCTGGCGGCGACCCGCTCCTCGGCCTCGGCGAGGACCGCCTTGGCACCCTCCTGGATCGCGGTGTCGTCCAGCGCGGCGTACCCGCCGTCCAGGGACGCGGCCGTGAACGACGGCAACGAGTAGGAACACACGACGTGCAGCCCCCACCCCACACGCCGCGCGTACGCGGCGGCCCAGTCGAGGGCGTGCAGGCTGGCTGCAGACCCGTCGACACCTACCAGGACGACCTCAGGCCGTGTCATCTCGCGCCTCCTGTCCGCTGGCGAGGAGCCCGCCCTCGTCGTCGAGGGCGCCTGGTTCAAGCCTAGCGAAAGGACGGCGCAAGGCATAGCAAAGCCGGGCTGAGGCACGTCGACCCCCGTGCCCGAAGGCACGGGGGTCGACGACGGTGATCGGCCGGGCGGCCGCCGGGATCAGAAGACCCGCAGAGCGATGGCCTCCGACGGCGACTGCCACATCTTGTGGTAGCCCGTCTCCCAGTTGATCGGGCGGGAGGCCTCGACGACCATCCCGTCGCCCGCGTAGATGCCGATGTGGCCCGGGCTCCAGATGAGGTCGCCCGGCTGCAGGTCCGAGAACGGGATCTGCTTGCCGGCGTAGCGCTGGTCCGACGAGGTACGGGGCAGGTCGATGCCGAGCTGGCCGTAGACGTAGGACGTGAGACCCGAGCAGTCGAAACCGGACGGGCTGGCGCCACCGACGACGTAGGGCGTGCCGACGTAGCGCATCGCGATCGAGACGGCCTGCTGGCCGAGCGACGAGCTGGACGACGTCTCGGCCGCCGGCGCCTCGGTGCGCTCGGAGGAGCGGGACGCCGTGTCGGTGGAGCGCTCGGTGCTCTCCTCCTCGACGACGGGCTCCGGCTCCGGCTCGGGCTCGGGGGCCGGGGTGATCTCCGACTTGGAGATCGCCTTCTTGCTGATGGTCTCGATGTCGACCTTCGCCTTGGCCTCGACCGTGACGACCGGGGCCGCCTCGAGGGCCTCGCGAGCCTGGTCGCTCAGGGCGCCCAGGTCGACGGTGCTGAGCTTCTTCGCCGAGTCGGAATCGACCGGGGCCGCCTGCGCGGCACTGGCGCTGGCGAAGGTCGAGACGAGCAGGCCACCGGCTGCGGCGGCGACGACGGCCCGACGACCGGTCACCGAGGAGCCGACGCTCTGGACCAGCCCGCCGAGCGGACGGCGCGCGGCGCGGTGCCGGGCGCGCGTGGTACGTGCGTTCACGTGTTCCCTCTCCTGTCGCCTACGAGGTCAGCTGTCGGGTTCGGGTGGGAGAAACACCCGGCCGCACGGACCAGGTCCGTGCGACTTCACCCCAAGGACGCCATGGATCGGCGCCCAAAATTGGGTCCCCCGCCCCTGCGTGCGGTCAAGGTCCCCGACCGGCTGCAGGGCTCGGCGTTCCGGTCGAGACCCGGCGGATCACCCGCCGAGTGGTTGACACCGTAGCGGACGCGCGAGGCGATGTCACGTTTCGATCACAGCGCCTGTGGACGGCGGCCTCGGGCCACGCGTCCGCCCAGGTCGAACCGGTTACCCGTGCACGACGGAGCCCCGCCGTGCACGTGGCACGACGGGGCTCCGCGAACGCGGCGGACCGACTCAGCCGACGCGGATGAAGGTGGGGTTCGACTGCCAGATCGACCGGTACTTGACGACGTCGCCCGGCTTCGGGGCGTCGATCTGCATGCCGCCACCGGCGTAGATCGCGACGTGGCCCGGGGTCCAGATGAGGTCGCCCGGCTGCGCCTCGGACGCCGAGACGACGGTGCCGGCGTAACGCTGCGCGGACGACGTGCGCGGCAGGCTGATGCCGACCTGCGCGTACACGTACTGGGTCAGGCCGGAGCAGTCGAAGCCGGACGGGCTGCTGCCGCCGGAGACGTACGGGACGCCCACGTAGCGCATCGCGATGGAGACGATCGACGAGCCGTTCGCGGACGCCGGGGCCTCGACGGCCTCGCGCTCCTCCGAGCGGGACGCCGACTCGGTCGAGCGCGTCGCGTCGTCGGAGGACGAGTCGGCGGCGACCTCCTCGACGACGGGCTCCGGCTCGGGCGCCGGGGTGATCTCGGCCTTGGCCGCGATCTTCTTGGAGACCTGCTCGACGTCGACCTTGGCCTTGGCGTCGATGGTGACGACCGGCGCGGCCTCGAGGGCCTCGCGCGCCTGGTCGGTCAGCGCGCCCAGGTCGACCGTGCTGAGCTTCTTGGCGGCGTCGGTGTCGACCGGGGCGGCCTGCGCGGCGCTGGCGCTGGCGAAGGTCGAGACCAGGAGACCACCGGCGGCGGCGGCCACGGCCACACGGCGGCCGGCGGTGCCGGACGGGGCGAGGGCGATCGGACGACGGGCGGCGCGGTGCCGGCCGTGGTTCGTGCGTGCGCTCACGTGTCTACCTCTCCTGTCGCCTGCGAGGTCAGCTGTCGGGTTCGGGTGGGAGAAACACCCGGCCGTCCGTTCCCGTGACCGGGCCCGTCCGGCTTCACCCCGAGGACGTCGTCACCGACGCCCGAAGTGGGTCCCCCGCTCCTGCCGTGCGGATGTCCGTGGAGCTCGGCCGGTGGCAGGGTTCGGCGTCCGGTCGAGCGCCCGCAGGATGAACTCCGGCGAGCGCCCCGACCGTACCGGACAACCCCGGGCGATGTCACGCTGCGGTCACGATGTGGCGTGCCGCCCCGGTGCGGGAGCCGGACCGCAGGTCAGCGGCTCGCGACGAACAGGTGCCTGGCCAGCTCCTCGGGCAGGTCGAGCACGATGCCGGACCCCTCGACCTCCACGGCGACGTCCTCGCCGGCGGTGCGCGCGGTGATCTGCGCTCCCGGCATGAGGCCGGACTCGGCCAGGCGGGCCAGCAGCTCGATGTCGACCTGGAGGGGCTCGGCGATCCGCTGGAGCACCAGGTCGACGCCGTCACCGTCGGCCAGGCCGGTGGCCCGGCGCGCCTCCAGCACGCCCGGCAGGGACTGCACGCCCTCCAGGAAGGGCACGTCCTGGTACTGCTCCCCCAGCTCCGACAGCCCCGGGATCGGGTTGCCGTACGGGTCGGCGTGGGGGTGGTCGAGCAGGGTGACGAGGCGCTTCTCGACGAGGTCGCTCATCACGTGCTCCCACCGGCACGCCTCGGTGTGCACGTGCTCCCAGTCGAGCTTGATGACGTCGGTGAGGAGTCGCTCGGCGAGGCGGTGCTTGCGCATCACGCGGGTCGCCTTGGCCTGGCCGGCCTCGGTGAGCTCCAGGTGCCGGTCCCCGGTCACGACGACGAGGCCGTCGCGCTCCATGCGCGCCACCGTCTGCGACACCGTCGGCCCGGAGTGCCCCAGGCGCTCCGCGATGCGGGCGCGGAGCGGCGGGATGCCCTCCTCACCGAGCTCGTAGATCGTCTTGAGGTACATCTCGGTGGTGTCGATCAGGTCGGTCACGTCCACTCCCGTCGTTCGGCGCGGCCTAGTCTATTCGCACGCGTGGGCGCAGGCGGGGTCGCGCGGCGCCGTCGTGCGCGCTCCCGGCGAGACATCCTGCCCTGCCCCACCGACGACCGCTCCCCTGCCCGGAACCGGAGACACCATGCCCGTCGCGTCGAGCCACCCGCGCCCTTCGAGCCACCCGACCGTGGTCATCCCCGCGTCGCTCCTGCCGAGCGACGGCCGGTTCGGCTCCGGCCCGTCGAAGGTGCGCGCCGCCCAGGTCTCCGCGCTGGCCGTGGCGGGGGACCCGGCGTCCCCGGTGCTGGGGACGTCGCACCGGCAGCCCCCGGTGAAGGACCTGGTCCGTCGGGTCCGCGGGGGCCTCGGCGAGCTGTTCGCCCTGCCCGACGGGTACGAGGTGGCCCTCGGGAACGGCGGCTCGTCGGCGTTCTGGGACGTCGCCGCCGCGTGCCTCGTGGAGCGACGCGCGCAGCACGCCGTGTTCGGGGAGTTCGGCGGCAAGTTCGCCGCGGCGACGACGCGCGCGCCCTTCCTCGCCGACCCGGACGTCGTGTCGGCGGAGCCCGGCACCGTGGCGCACCTCACGCCGGTCGACGGCGTGGACGTGTACGCGACGCCGCACAACGAGACCTCGACGGGCGCGATGGCGCCCGTGCGCCAGGTGCCCGGCGCGCGCGCCGACGGGGCCCTGCTGCTCGTCGACGCCACGTCGGGCGCGGGCGCGCTGCCCGTCGACGTCGCCGACACCGACGTCTACTACTTCGGCCCGCAGAAGGTCTTCGCGGCCGACGGCGGCCTGTGGCTCGCCGTCTGCTCCCCCGCCGCGGTGGAGCGGGCCGAGCGCGTCGAGGCGACGGCCGGCACGACCACCGGCCGGTGGGTGCCGGAGTTCCTCTCCCTGACCACCGCGCTCGCCAACTCGCGCCTCGACCAGACGCTGAACACGCCCGCCGTCGCGACGCTGGTGCTGCTCGCCGAGCAGGTCGAGTGGCTGCTGGAGCAGGGCGGCCTCGCGTGGTCGAGCGCGCGCACCGCGGAGTCCGCCGGGGTGCTCTACGACTGGGCCGGCGCCCGTGACTGGGCGACGCCGTTCGTCGCCGACCCCGCCGAGCGGTCCACCGTCGTGGCGACGATCGACCTGGACGACGCGATCGACGCCTCCGCCGTCGTCCGCGTGCTGCGGGAGAACGGCGTCGTGGACGTCTTCCCGTACCGCAAGCTGGGCCGCAACCAGCTTCGCGTGGGCGTCTTCCCCGCCGTCGAGCCCGACGACGTGCGCGCCCTCACGGCGTGCGTCGACCACGTGGTGGCGCACCTCGGCTGACCCGTCCGGCGAAGGACCCGCCCGCAGCGCCGAGCATCGTCCCAGTTCAGCGGGCATTTTTCACCCGCCAGGTCACGGGCTGATAACGTGCCGCCTCGTCACAGACGGGCGATGTTGCCGGGAGGCCCCGCATGCCGGAGATGCACCATTTCACCTACGGGCTGATCACCCCCCTGCTCGCGTACGTCGCGTCGTGCCTCGGGGCGGCGACCGGCCTGTCGGCCACCTCGCGCGCCCGCGCGGCGACGGACACGAAGACCCGCGCGGCCTGGCTGCTGGTGGCCTCCGTCGCCATCGGCGGCACGGGCGTGTGGGTGATGCACTTCATCGCCATGCTCGGCTTCACGGTCACCGGCATGCCGATCAACTACGACGTGCCGCAGACGATCCTCAGCGCCCTCGTGGCCGTGGTCGTCGTCGCGCTCGGGCTGTTCCTCGTCGGCTTCGCGGGCGACCGCCCGCTGTGGCTGGTCTCGGGCGGCGTGGTCGCCGGGCTGGGCGTCGCGGCGATGCACTACATGGGCATCGGCGCGATGCGCATGACGGGCCACATGGAGTTCTCCCTGCCCGTCGTCGGCCTCTCCGTGCTCATCGCGATCGTCGCGGCGACGGCGGCCCTCTGGCTCAGCGTGAACGTGCGCGGCCGCGCCGCGACCCTCGGCGCCGCCCTCATCATGGGCGTCGCGGTCAGCGGCATGCACTACACCGGCATGGCCGCGCTGACCATCACCGGCACGCCGGGGGTGCCGACGACCGGCACCACCGCCATCGACCTGCTCGGCCCGCTCATCCTGGGGATCGCGGCGCTCACCGTCGCGCTCATCTTCGTCGTCCTGATGTGGCCGAACGAGGAGGAGATGCGCGACCAGCAGGAGTTCGAGGCGCGGATGCGACGCCGCCAGGACGGGATCACCCCGCCGGCGCGCGCGTCCCGGCGGGAGCCGGCCGCGCACCGGCACTGAGCCCGGTCTGGCGGCGTCCGGCTCTCCTCCGTCGGGCCCGACGCCGTCAGGCCGTCGTCGGCACCCGCTCGGCGTCGGCGCGGCTCAGCTCGCGTCGCACGCCGTCGCGCGTGGTGACGCCCTCCACCACCTCGCGGTCGAGGTAGACGACCTCGAGGTGCGGGCGGGACAGCACCCGGTAGCGCACCCGCAGGTGCCAGCGCCGCACCGCCCAGACGGTCGCGCCGGCGGCGACGAGGAACGTGGCGATCGAGCCCACGAGGATCGACCAGCGCGGGCCCCACGCCTCGCCGATCCAGCCCACGATCGGCGACCCGATCGGCGTCGCGCCCTGGAAGATCATCACGTAGAGCGCCATGACCCGGCCGCGCATCACGGGGTCGGTCGAGACCTGGAGCGCGCTGTTGGCCGCCGTCATCATCGTGAGCGACGCGAGCCCCACGGGGATGCACGCCAGCACGAACGACGAGTAGGTGGGCATGAGGCCCAGCACCGCCGTCGTGACCGCGAAGGCGAAGGCCGAGCCGATCACCAACCGCACGCGGGGCCGGTCGCGGCGGGCGGCGAGCAGCGCCCCGGCGAGGGAGCCGATCGCCAGCACCGAGCCGAGGATGCCGTACTCGCTCGCCCCGCGGCCGAACTCGACGCGCGCCATGAGCGCCGAGGTGAGCTGGAAGTTCAGGCCGAACGTCGAGACGACGAACATCACGACCATGATCACGACGATGTCGGAGCGCCGGCGCACGTAGCGCACGCCCTCGCGGATCTGCCCCTTGGCGCGAGGCGCGGCCGGCTGCGGCCGCAGCTCCCGGACCCGCATGAGGGCCAGCGCCGCGATCGTCGCGCCGAACGTGACGCCGTTGATCATGAACACCCAGCCCGCGCCCACGGCGGCGATGAGCAGCCCGGCGACGCCCGGCCCGATGAGGCGCGCGGCGTTGAACGACGCGCTGTTCAGCCCGACGGCGTTGGGCAGCTTGTCCGCCGGCACCATGTCGGCGACGAAGGTCTGGCGCGCGGGGTTGTCCAGCGCGGACACGACGCCGAGCAGCAGCGCGAAGACGTAGACGTGCCACAGCTCCGCCTGCCCGGACAGCACCAGGGCGCCGAGGGCGAGGGCCAGCACGCCCATCCCGCCCTGGGTGGCCATGAGGAGACGACGGCGAGGCAGCCGGTCGGCGAGCACGCCCGCCCACGGTGACAGCAGCAGGAACGGCACGAACTGGAGGGCCGTGGTGAGGCCGACGGCGATACCGGAGTCGTCGCTGAGGTCGGTGAGGACGATCCAGTCCTGGGCGATGCGCTGCATCCACGTGCCGACGTTGGCGACGAGGGCGGCCGCGAACCAGATGCGGTAGTTCGTGTACTTGAGGGAGGAGAAGGTGGCGCTCATCGGTCGAGCTCCCCGGCTTGTTCGTCGCTCGCGGGGGCCACGGATCTCCTTCTCCTCGGGGTGTCGTCGACCGTAGCAACAGGCTATCGAATCGTTCTATTCCCCGCCCGTGGAGTGACCTGGCCCACCCGTGTCGCGGAGTCTCCAGTACCGTGTGCACCGCGGGGTAAGACCGAACCGGCGGAGGACTGGCAACGATGCGTGGAATCATCCTGGCCGGTGGGAGCGGTACCCGGCTGCACCCGATCACTCTCGGGGTGAGCAAGCAGCTGGTGCCGGTGTACGACAAGCCGATGATCTACTACCCGCTCTCGACGCTGCTGCTGGCGGGGATCCGGGACGTGCTGGTGATCACGACGCCGCACGACGCGGAGCAGTTCCGGCGGTTGTTGGGCGACGGGTCGCAGTTCGGGATCTCGATCAGCTACGCGGTGCAGCAGGTACCCAACGGGCTGGCGCAGGCGTTCGTGCTCGGCGAGGACTTCCTCGGGTCGGACGCGGCGGCCCTGGTGCTGGGCGACAACATCTTCTACGGGCAAGGGCTGGGCGACCAGCTGCAGAAGTACACGACCCTCGACGGCGGGGCCGTGTTCGCCTACCGGGTCGCCGACCCCACCGCCTACGGGGTGGTCGAGTTCGACGCCGCCGGCCGCGCGATCTCCTTGGAGGAAAAGCCCGCCCGGCCGAAGTCGAGCTACGCCGTGCCCGGCCTGTACTTCTACGACAACGACGTCGTCGAGATCGCGAAGAACCTGCAACCCTCGGCCCGCGGGGAGTACGAGATCACCGACGTCAACCGCGCCTACCTCGAGCGCGGCGACCTGCACGTGGAGGTCCTGCCCCGCGGCACCGCCTGGCTCGACACCGGCACGTTCGACTCGCTGCTGGAGGCGTCCGACTTCGTCCGCACCATCGAGAGCCGCCAGGGGCTCAAGGTCGGCGCGCCCGAAGAGGTCGCCTGGCGGCGCGGGTTCCTGACCGACGACGACCTGCGCACCCGCGCGGAGAAGCTCACCAAGTCCGGGTACGGCACCTACCTGCTCGGCCTGCTCGACCAGTAGCTCAGGCCAGCACCTCGGCCGCGGCGACGTCCCAGCGCTCCGCCCAGTCGCCGATGGGCGCGACGACGGCCGCGTGCAGGGCGTCGTGGCCGAGCACCGAGTAGGCCGGTCGCGGGGCGGGGCGCACGAACGCGTCACTCGTGGTGGGCTCCAGCGGCGTGTCCAGCCCTGCGGAGGCGAGGACGCGGCGGGTGAACCCGAACCACGACGTCTGCCCCGAGGCGGTGCCGTGATACGTGCCCGCCGGGGCGCCCGCCTCGACCAACCTGACGATGAGGTCGGCCAGGTCGCGCGTCCAGGTGGGCTGCCCGACCTGGTCGTCCACCACCGCGAGCCGGTCCTTCTCGGCTCCGAGGCGCGCCATCGTCTTCGGGAAGCAGCCGCCGTGCGCCCCGTACAGCCACGCCGTGCGCACGATCAGGTGGTCCGGCGCCTGCGCGCGCACGGCCCACTCCCCCGCCGCCTTCGTGCGCCCGTACGCGGACACCGGCGCCAGCGGTGCGTCCTCCGCGTAGGGCGCGGTCGCGGCGCCGTCGAACACGTAGTCCGTGGACACCTGTACCAGACGCGCACCCGTCGCGTGCGCGGCCCGGGCCAGGTTCGCCGCCCCCGTCGCGTTGACACGGAACGCGTCACCCTCGTGAGCCTCGGCGTCGTCCACCGCCGTCCACGCCGCGCAGTTGACCACCACGTCGAACCCCCGCACCGCAGCCAGGACGGCGTCCGCCTCCGTGACGTCCAGGTCCGCCCGACCCACGCCCACCACCTCGACAGACGAGCTGGTCGCATCGTCGCGGAGGCGGGCCATCAGGTCGGTGCCCAGCATCCCGGCCGCGCCGACGACCAGCCAGCGGCGGGGAGCGGGGGTGGTGAGCGGTGCGGGCGTCGTCTCGGTCACCGTAGGATCCTACGGGCCCGCGACCAGGCCCAGCCGAACCATCGAGGAGTCCCCGTGCAGATCCGCGAGCTGACCGTCCCCGGCGCCTACGAGATCACCCCGAAGCAGCACGGCGACCCCCGCGGCGTCTTCCTCGAGTGGTTCAAGGCCGGCCCGTTCACCGAGGCGGTCGGCCATCCCCTGGACCTGCAGCAGGCCAACGCGTCGGTGTCCGCGGCCGGCGTGCTGCGCGGCATCCACTTCGCCGACGTCCCGCCCGGCCAGGCCAAGTACGTCACCTGCGCCAAGGGCGCCGTCCTCGACGTCGTCGTCGACATCCGCGTCGGGTCGCCGACGTTCGGCCAGTGGGACTCCGTCCTGCTCGACGACGTCGACCGCCGCGCCATCTACCTCGGCGAAGGCCTCGGCCACGCGTTCATGTCCCTGGAGGACGACTCCACCGTGCTCTACCTGTGCTCCGCCGGGTACAACCCCGGCCACGAGCACGGGATCCACCCCCTGGACCCCGAGGTCGGCATCACCTGGCCCACCACCGCCCGCGACGGGTCGCCCCTGACCCCGCAGCTGTCCGACAAGGACACCGCCGCCCCCAGCCTCACCGAGGCCAAGAACCAGGACCTGCTGCCCACCCACGTCGCCGTCCAGGACTACCTCGCGTCACTGCGCGGCTGACACCGCGCCCCTACTGGCCGGTGCGGGCGTACTTCGCCTCGACGGCGGCCTTGGCCGGGCGCCACCAGTCCTCGTTCTCCCGATACCACTCGACCGTCGCGGCCAACCCCGACCGGAAGTCCGTGAACGC
>NZ_JBNOZM010000004.1:0-501691 GCF_050311655.1 Isoptericola variabilis | reverse complement strand
GGCCGCCGGCCCAGCGCCGCGGCCGCCAGCACCGCGGGCTCCGGGAGCCGCACCGGGTCGGCGGCCACGACGACGTCGGCCTGGGCCGCGAGCGTGCCCGCCTCCGGACGCACCCGCGGGTCGGGCGCCGCCGCCGGGGCCAGCACGGCGCGCAACGCGGTGGCGTCGTCGTCGCTGCGGTCGCCGAGCAGGTCGGCGACGAGCGTGGCGAGCGCGTGCACGTCCGCCGCCTCCGCCTCGGCCGGGTCGCCCGCCCCGAGGCCCGCGCCGCCCGCGCCGCCGACGTCGTCGACCCCGCCGACCCGCGGGCGCAGGAGCGCCCCGCCGCCCCGGTCGAGCACGACGTCCCGCGCTCCCATGCTCCCCTGCCGCAGCCCGGAGCTGTGCAGGGCGGCCAGTCCGCGTGCCAGGGCGACGAGGACTCCCGCCGCCTCCCGTGACGTCAGGCGGCCGCGGACGGCGAGCACGGTGGGGAGGTCGGTCGCCGCGCCGCTGCGCCGCAGGGCCAGGGTCCCGTCGTCGCGCACGTCGACCGCCACGACGGGCTCCACGCACGGGTGCCGGAGCGCGGCGAGCGCGCGCACCCGCTCCAGGAGGGCGTCACGGGCGCCGGCGTCGGTCGGGATCGGGAGCGTCTGGGTCGGCACGGTGCCATCGAACACCTTCGGGGCCGCCCGCCGTCGCCGTCATCCACAGGCCCGTCGTCCCCCAGACCGTCAACCGACGGCCGGGGCAGCACCGCGGTCGGGCTCAGAGGGTGATGCGACGCCCCTCGCGTGCCGACACCCGGGCCGCGTCCAGCACCTCGGCGGTACGCACGGCGTCGGCCGGGTCGACGGGGGCGGGCTCGTCGCCGTGCAGCCACGGCCCCAGCGCCCGGTAGAAGTCGGCGTGGCCGCCCGGCGCCGCGGGCACGGCGCGACGGTCGCGGCCGCGCGTGAGCCAGCCCACCGAGCCCTCGGGCGCGTCGTCGTCCAGCACCTCCAGCGGCGAGGCGTCCTGCTCGAAGGTCGTCACCAGGTAGGCGCCCGCCGACCCGAGCACGCGGGTCCGGGGGCCGGGCGCGCCCACGACCGACCCCGCCCAGAGGCGGGAGACGACGGACCGCTGGCTCGCCGCACGGCCGCCGCCCGCCTCGTGCTCCAGGACGAGGAAGACGTCGTCCTCGGTGGGCGTGGTGAGCTTGCGGGTCTGCGCCCAGACGGACTCCACCCGACCGAACAGCTGTGTCGCCGAGTCCACCAGGTGGGGGCCCAGGTCGAGCAGCAGCCCGCCGCCCACCGGGTCGTTCTCCTTCCACCGCTGCCGCGGGACCGGCCGCCAGCGCTCCCAGCGGCGCTCGAAGGTGTGCACGTCGCCGAGCTCCCCGGCGTCGAGCAGGCTCGCCAGGGTGAGCTGCTCGGGGTCCCAGCGCCGGTTCTGGAAGACGGTGAACGGCGTGCCGGTGGCGGCCGCCTCCTCGACGACGGCGCGCGCCTGGTGCGCGTCGAGGCCGATCGGCTTGTCGAGCACGAAGGGGATCTCCGCGCGGGCGAGGGCGGCGGCCTGCTCGGCGTGCAGGGGCGTGGGGCTGGCCACGACGACGAGGTCGTAGGAGCGGCGCGCGGCGATCAGCTCGTCGAGGTCCGACAGCAGCCGGGCTCCCGGCCAGTCGCCCGCCGCCTGGTTGCGCCGGCCGGGGTCGCGCGTCACGACGGCCGTCACCGGCAGCCCGGCCTCCGCCGCGAGGCGGGCGTGGATCTCCCGGCCCGCTCCCCCGTACCCCACGATCGCCAGGCGCGGCGGCGGTGCCGCCGTCGCGCCGTCGGTCGCGCCCGCCAGTGCCGCCTCGTCCGTGACCATGTCACCCATCGTGCCCGACGGCGCGCCCGGCGCCCCCGCACCGCACCGGCGCGCCCCGGCGGCCGGTCGGACCCCGCACGAGGTTGTGGGCATCCGGACCGTCCCGTAGACCGGACGAAGGGCCCCGTACGGGCCCACGACGAACCGATCGGGAGGAGCCACGACCATGGCGACGCGACTCAACCAGCCGGGCCTGGACCAGGCCCGCGCGCTGGTGCGCGAGGGCAGGGTGGTGCGCGACGAACGGGACGACTGGAGCGAGCACGCCCCGAGCACGGACGCCGAGAACCGTTTCGTCGAGCGCGAGGGCTGGACGGAGTTCCGGCACTGGTACCTCGGCCTGGACGACGACGAGGACCCCGAGACGAAGCAGGCGGTGTCGTTCCCCTACGGCGACCTGTCGAAGGTCCACCGGTGCGCGGTGGTGTCGTTGGAGAGCCGGGCCGGCCAGTACGACCACGACGAGATCCGGGACGCGGCCCGGGCCCTGCTGGAGCTCATCGACTCGACGGCGTGACCTCGGGCGTGACCGTGCCGCGGGCGAGCCGCGAGGGCCACCACGCCCGATCCCCGACGTCGTGCACGAGCGCCGGCACGAGCAGGCTGCGCACGACGAGCGTGTCCACGAGGACGCCGAACGCGACGATGACGGCGAGCTGTGCGAGGAACAGCAGCGGGATGACGCCCAGGGCGGCGAACGTCGCGGCGAGCACCACGCCGGCCGACGTGATGACGGAACCGGTGACGGCCAGCCCGCGCAGCACGCCCTGACGCGTCCCCACCCGCAGGCTCTCCTCGCGCACGCGCGTCATGAGGAAGATCGAGTAGTCGACACCGAGCGCGACGAGGAAGCAGAAGGCGTACAGCGGCACGGCCGGGTCGGCGCCCGGGAAGTCGAGCACGTGGTTGAACACGACGGCCGAGACTCCGAGGGCGAACCCGAACGACAGCACGTTCGCCGCCATGAGCAGCACGGCGGCCAGCACCGACCGGAGCAGGAGCACGAGGATCAGGAGGATCACGCCGAGCACCACCGGCACGATCACCCGTAGGTCGTGCTGGCCGGCGAGCTGCGTGTCGAGCCGTTCGGCGGCCGCGCCGCCCACCAGCGCGTCCAGGCTCACGTCGTGCACCGCGGTGCGCAGGGCGGAGACGGTCTCCACGGCCTCCTGGCTGTCGGACGGCGCCTCGGTGGTGACGTCGACACGCACCTGGCCGTCCACGACCAGCGGGTCGCCCTGCGCGGGCATGCCCGGCGCGGCGGCCGGCTGGTCGGTCACGACCGTCGCGGCCGTGATCCCGTCGGTGGCCTCCGCCGCCTGGACGACCGCGTCGGCGTCCTCCTCGGGCGCGATCACGATCGCGGGCTGCGCGGACACCCCCTCGAAGTGACGGGTGAGCGCCTCCTCGCCGTCGACCGAGTCGACCTGCGTGAGGAACACCTCCGAGTCGCCCGTGCCGTTCGCGTCCAGCGTCGGCACGAACGCGGCGCCGGCGGCCAGGACGACGGCGGTGACGACCCACACGACGCGGTCGTGCCGCCCGACGAAGCCGGCGACGCGCGACCACACGCCGTGCCCGGCGACCTCCACGTGCGTGTCGTCGTCCCCGTTCCCGGCAGGATCGGGGACGTCCGCCGGGCCGGAGTGCCGGCCGACGGCGTGCGGCACGCGGGGCCAGAAGACCCACCGCGCCCGGCGCCCGCCGACCAGCAGCATCGCGGGCAGGAGCGTCATCGCCGACAGGAAGGCGGCGACGATGCCGATGGCGGCGACCGGCCCCAGGCTGCGGTTCGACGACAGGTCGGACAGCAGGAGGCACAGCAGCCCCACGATCACCGTGCCCGCGCTGGCGGCGATCGGCTCGATCGACGCGCGCACGGCCCGGCGCATCGCCGTGTACGGGGAGCTGGTGGCGCGCAGCTCCTCGCGGTACCGGGCCACGAGCAGCAGGGCGTAGTCGACGGAGGCGCCCACGACGAGGATCGACAGGATCCCCTGCGACTGCCCGTTCAGCGTCAGCACGTCGTTCGCAGCGAGGTGGTAGACGACCAGCCCCGCGAGGCACAGGGCCAGCACCGCTGTGAAGATCACGACGAACGGCAGGACGGGCGAGCGGTAGACGAGCGCGAGGATCACCAGGACGGCGCCCAGCGCGACGAGCAGCAGCACGGTGTCGATCGCGCCGAACGCGCTCACGAGGTCCGCGACGAAGCCCGCCGGCCCGGTCACCCACGCGTCGAGCCCGGTGCCGGCGAGCCCGCCGTCCGCGACGTCGGCGGCGGCGAGCGCACGGAGCGCCGCGACCGCGAGCTCCGAGCCGCTCGACTCCTCGGCGCCCAGGTCCTCGGACGCCTCGGCGGCGTCGAGCGAGACGACGACGAGCGCGGCCTGGCCGTCCTCGGACGGCACCACGACCGGGTCGGCGACGCTCAGGTCACCGACGGTGCGCGGCTCCTCCCCCGAGGTCCCCTCGAGCGGGGCGTCCGCGATCGACTCCGCGAAGGCCCGGACGTCGGCGAGCTGCTCCTCGGTCAGCTCGGACCCGTCCGCCGTCTCGGCCACGACCAGCGCCGGCAGCGTCTCGGAGTCGGTGAACTCCTCGGCCAGCGCGGCGGCCTGCGTGGACTCGGCGCTCGCGGGCAGGAACGCCGCGTCGTCGTTGGTCTGGACGCTGCTCAGGCTGCCCTGGGCCTGTCCCCCGAACGCACCGATCGCGAGCCAGACGCCGATCGCTGCCAGAATGACCAGGCCCCGCAGCAGACCTCGACCCCGATTGCCCCGCGCCCGATTACTCAGCATGCTGAGTATTCTGACGGCGCACCTGGGAGGAAGCAAGTGCAGCTCGACGACGGTCGCGACGAGAACTCCTGGCCGGACCCGGTCGACCCCACCAGCGACGACCCGGACCAGTGGCCCACCGGGCGCCTCCTGTTCACCGTCGTGCGACGCATCGAGCACGACTGGAACGCCCACCTCGCGAGCTGGAACCTCAACCACGCGGGCTTCCCGGTGCTGCTGCACCTGTTCGCCGGGCCGCGCACGCAGCGCGAGCTCGCAGCGCTCAACGGCGTCACCGAGCAGACGATGAGTCGCATCGTCGCGCGGCTCGAGCGCGCGGGCTACGTCACCCGCGGCGCGGACCCGCGCGACCGCCGACGTCGCGCCGTCGCGGTCACCGACGCCGGCCGGCGCGCCGCCGCGGAGGCCGGGCGTCTGCAGCCGGCGGAGGACCTCACCGCCCGGGGCCTCGCCGACGACGACGTGGCGCGCCTGCGTGAGATCCTCGTCACCCTCGTGCGGGCCCAGCGGGACGACGACGCCTGATCGCACGGCAGGGGGCTAGCCTCGGCCGGGTGGACGTGATGACGCTGCCCGGACTGACCGACTACCACGAGGCGTGGGAGCTCCAGCGCCGCGTGCACGCCGACGTCGTCGCCGGCGACCGCCCCGACACCCTGATCGTCGTGGAGCACCCCGACGTCTACACGGCCGGGCGGCGCACGCACCGCGACGAGCGCCCCACCGACGGCACCCCCGTCGTCGACGTCGACCGCGGCGGCAAGATCACCTGGCACGGCCCGGGGCAGCAGGTGGTCTACCCGATCCTGCGCCTCGCCGAGCCCATCGACGTCGTCGCGTACGTGCGCGCGCTCGAGGAGGCCGTCATGGAGGTGTGCGCCGGCTTCGGCCTCACGACGATCCGGGTCGCCGACCGCACCGGCGTGTGGTTCGCCGCCGACGGCGACCGGCTCGAGCGCAAGGTCTGCGCCATCGGCGTCCGCACCGCCAAGGGCGTGACGATGCACGGCATCGCCCTCAACTGCGACCCCGACCTGAGCCGCTTCGACAGCATCGTGCCGTGCGGCATCACGGATGCCGACGTCACCTCGTTGACGATCGAGACCGGCCGTCGCGTCACGCTCGACGACGTCCGCGCACCGCTCGTCGACGCCCTCGTCCGCCACCTCGGCCCGCTGCGCGCCGACTGCACCCCGGACGCCGCGGGGGCGGGTGTTGCTGAGGTCACGTCCACACGGTGAGCAGGTCGCGGCGCCGCGACGCGCCGCTCACGTACTCTGACCAGGTCCGGCGGTGAGGTCCGCACAGGCCCGCCGCCCGACGTCCACCTGCTCGACGACGACCGGGAGACACCCGTGACGATCGCACCAGAGGGCCGCCGCATGCTGCGCATCGAGGCCCGCAACGCCTCCACCCCCATCGAGAAGAAGCCCGAGTGGATCAAGACGAAGGCCACGATGGGTCCCGAGTACCGGGAGCTCAAGGGCCTGGTCAAGGGCGAGGGCCTGCACACGGTGTGCGAGGAGGCGGGCTGTCCCAACATCTTCGAGTGCTGGGAGGACCGGGAGGCCACGTTCCTCATCGGCGGTGACCAGTGCACGCGGCGCTGCGACTTCTGCCAGATCGACACGGGCAAGCCGGCCGACTTCGACGCCGACGAGCCGCGTCGCGTCGCCGAGTCCGTGCGGACCATGGGGCTGAAGTACTCGACGATCACCGGCGTCGCGCGCGACGACCTGGCCGACGGCGGCGCCTGGCTGTACGCCGAGACCGTACGCCAGATCCACGCCCTCAACCCGGGCACCGGGGTCGAGCTCCTCATCCCCGACTTCAACGCGATCCCCGAGCTGCTCGACGTCGTCAACGAGTCGCGGCCCGAGGTCATGGCGCACAACGTCGAGACCGTGCCGCGCATCTTCAAGCAGATCCGCCCGGCGTTCCGCTACGAGCGGTCCCTGTCCGTGCTCACCCGGGCGCGCGAGGCCGGGCTCGTCACGAAGTCCAACCTCATCCTCGGCATGGGCGAGACGATCGACGAGGCCCGGGAGGCGCTGCAGGATCTGCACGACGCCGGCTGCGACCTCGTCACGATCACCCAGTACCTGCGCCCGTCGCTGCGTCACCACCCGGTGGACCGCTGGGTGCGCCCCGAGGAGTTCGTCGAGCTGTCCGAGGCGGCCGAGGAGATCGGCTTCCTGGGCGTCATGGCCGGTCCGCTGGTGCGCTCGTCGTACCGCGCGGGCCGCCTGTGGGGCCAGGCGATGACCCGCCGCGGCCTGCCCATCCCGGAGTCGCTGTCGCACCTCGCGGAGCCGACGACGTCGCGCCAGGAGGCCGCGAGCCTGCTTGCGCCCCGAGCCCACTAGAGACCCCACTAGACTTGACGACCATGGCCCGCACCAAGTCCGACGCCGGCGCGCCCGCCGACGCCACCGGTAAGCAGAAGAAGCCCAAGAAGCAGCGCTGGTACCACCAGGTGTGGGCCGCGTACCAGATGACGCGCAAGCAGGACCCCACGGTGACGTGGCTGATCCTCGGCGTGTTCGTCGGGATCCTCGCGGTCGTCGCCGCGATCGTGCTGCTGCTCGACCTGCCGACCGGCTTCCAGATCCTGTACATCGTCGTGCTCGGCGTCCCGTTCGCGGCGCTCGGTGCGATGTTCACCCTGACGCGCAAGGCCGAGAAGGCCGCGTACACCCAGATCGAGGGCCAGCCCGGTGCCGCCCGCGCGGCGCTCGGCACCGTCCGCGGCGGGTGGGAGTTCGCGGACGAGCCGGTCGCGATCAACCCGCGCACGCAGGACTTCGTGTTCCGCGGCGTCGGCCGCCCGGGCGTCGTCCTCGTCTCCGAGGGCCCGTCGCACCGCGTGCAGCGCCTCCTCGAGGACGAGCGCCGCAAGACGGCCCGCGTGCTGCCCAACGTGCCGATCACGCTCATCCAGGTCGGCAACGAGGAGGGGCAGGTCCCGCTCCCCAAGGTCGCGAAGAAGGTGCAGAAGCTCAAGCGCACCCTCACCAAGCCCGAGGCCGACCAGGTCAAGAAGCGGCTCAAGGCGCTCGGCGGCGCCCGCCTGCCGATCCCCAAGGGCGTCGACCCGATGAAGGCGCGGCCGGACCGCAAGGGCCTCAAGGGCCGCTGACCGGCGCCGCTCCCACGAGATCGACCCACCCGCCGCGAGATCGACCCACCGAGGGTCTACGTCGCGGCGGGTGGGTCGATCTCGTTGCGGCCGGTGTGGTCGTGCCGGCGTCAGCGGCGGACGAGGACGGTGCCCGCGGCGCGGTCGTGCAGGCCGCGCCCGTCGCGGTCCCACACGACGGCGGGGATCACGAGGCACAGCAGCAGCGTGCGGACCGCGCCCCGCGCGAACCCGGGGGCGACGTCGGGGGCGCCCAGGGTGCGCACCTGCATGCCCAGCAGGCGGTGGCCGATCGTGAAGCCGACGGTGCTCACCAGCAGCAGGTTCTCGAGCGCGAAGACGCCCAGCGTCACCCACGAGTTGAGCTCCGCGAACGACGCCGGGCTCGTCAGCAGGTAGGCGATCAGCGTCGCCACCGCCCAGTCGACGACGAGGGCCACGGCCCGGCGTCCGAGCCGGGCGAGCGAGCCTGGACCGGCCTCGGGAAGACCCAGGCGTCCGTCGCTCCCGGCGTCTTCCCGGCGTCCGCCCTCGAGCCACGAACCCATGTCCTCCCGCGATGCCATGCGTCAAGGCTACGCGGCGCTCCGGGCGCGACCGCCGTAACGTGTTCGAAACAATGGCGCCACGCCGGAGAAACGCCGTCACCCTACGGTCGTGGTCGTCGAGCGGTGAGCACGAGCCCGCCGCGCCCGTCCTTCGGAACCGTCCGGCGGCCCCGACCGAACGGCACCATCCACGCAAGGAGTGCATGCATGTTCACGAACGCCGAGGAGGCCATCGCCTTCACCCGTCGCGAGGGGGTGGAGTTCATCGACGTCCGCTTCATCGACCTGCCGGGCGTGATGCAGCACTTCAACATCCCCGTGGAGCAGTTCGACGAGTCCTCCTTCACCGAGGGCCTCATGTTCGACGGGTCGTCGATCCGCGGCTTCCAGGCGATCCACGAGTCCGACATGAAGCTCGTGCCGGACGTCACCACGGCCTACCTCGACCCGTTCCGCAAGCGCAAGACGCTCATCGTGAACTTCTCGATCGTGGACCCGTTCACCGACGAGCCGTACTCGCGCGACCCGCGCACGATCGCCGCCAAGGCCGAGGCCTACCTGAAGTCGACCGGCATCGCGGACACGGCGTTCTTCGCCCCCGAGGCCGAGTTCTACATCTTCGACGACGTGCGCTTCTCGACGAACCAGCACGAGAGCTTCTACAGCCTCGACTCGGTCGAGGCCGCCTGGAACACGGGGCGCGAGGAGGAGGGCGGCAACCTCGGGTACAAGACCCGCTACAAGGGTGGCTACTTCCCCGTCTCCCCCAACGACCAGTTCGCCGACCTGCGCGACGAGATGTGCGCGGTCCTGGCGGAGGTCGGGCTCGACGTCGAGCGCGCGCACCACGAGGTGGGCACCGCCGGCCAGCAGGAGATCAACTACAAGTTCAACACCCTGCTGCACTCGGCCGACGACCTGATGAAGTTCAAGTACGTCATCAAGAACGTCGCCTGGCAGCACGGCAAGACCGTCACCTTCATGCCGAAGCCGATCTTCGGCGACAACGGCTCGGGCATGCACTCGCACCAGTCGCTGTGGCTGAACGGCGAGCCGCTGTTCTACGACGAGAAGGGCTACGGCGGCCTGTCCGACACGGCGCGCTGGTACATCGGCGGCCTGCTCAAGCACGCCCCGTCGCTGCTGGCCTTCACCAACCCGTCGGTGAACTCCTACCGCCGCCTGGTGCCCGGCTACGAGGCTCCGGTCAACCTGGTCTACTCGGCCCGCAACCGCTCCGCGTGCATCCGCATCCCGGTCACCGGCTCCTCGCCGAAGGCCAAGCGCGTCGAGTTCCGCGTGCCGGACCCGACGGCCAACCCGTACCTCGCGTTCGCCGCGCAGCTCCTCGCGGGCATCGACGGCATCAAGAACCGCATCGAGCCGCCGGCGCCGATCGACAAGGACCTGTACGAGCTGCCCCCCGAGGAGCACGCGCAGATCGCCCAGGTGCCCGCGTCCCTCGAGGAGGCCCTCGACAACCTCGAGCGCGACCACGAGTTCCTCACGCAGGGCGACGTCTTCTCCGAGGACCTCATCGCCACGTGGATCGACTACAAGCGCAGCAACGAGATCGACCCGATCCGCCTGCGCCCGCACCCCCACGAGTTCGAGCTCTACTACGACATCTGATCGGCGGCCCATCAGGGCCTGCTGACGTCGCCCGGACGGCGGCCCACCCTTTTGGGGGCGGGCCGCCGTTCGGCGTAGGCCCGCCAGTACGGCCGGTCACGACCGGACGCCGGACGACGCAGGTGTCCGAGGGCGGCTGGACGACGTCAGACCATCCGTCCGATCGGCGGCACCCGCCCGTCCGTCGGTCGGTCCCGCCCGCAGCGCGCGCAGAGCAGGTACTGGGAGTCCTCGTTCTGGCGCCGGAGCCACTGATGCATGCCCAGCACACAGCGCACGTCTCTCATGACGTGCTCCTCTCGACGACGCGGGCGTGGCGACGGGCGCCACGGGTCGCCATCTCAGGCTAGGCCGCAGCCCGCCGACCCGACAGCCGCGACCGCGCGCACGGCTACCGTCGGGTCACGGCGCCCGCCCACAGCCAGACGAACCCCTCGCGGCCGTGGGAGTCGACGTAGCGCACGTGCACCTGCGCGTCGGTCCAGGCGGTGGCCTCGCCGTCGACGAGCTGCTCGCCGGACTGCCGCGACGTGATCCAGGCGCGCACGGGGACACCCCTCTCGGGGCGGGTGATGTGCGCGCCGTCGCGCGACCGGCCCGGCGCGCCCTCGGCGGCGTCGCGCAGCGGCACCTTGTCGACCGCGCTCGGCGACCTGCCGACGTCGTCCCGTCTCCTGCTACCCACGGCAGCAGGATAGCCCCGCTTCGAACAGGTGTTCTACCTTGCCCTGCCCGTGATGCCGCGCTCGCGCCGACTCAGGCCCGCGGCCCCTCGTTCTGCTCGTCGGTGAACTCGTCGGTGGGCTCGGTGGCAGCCGTCGCCTCGGCGTCGGCCGCGTGGCCCTCGTCGTGCTTCTTCCCGAACGGCAGCACGTGCATCACCGCGAGGACCACGGCGCCCACGAGGACGCCGACGAGGGCGGAGAAGAACGTGTTGACCAGCCAGCCGAGGAATCCTCCGACGCCGGGCACGGCGTGCGCGACGGCCTCCTCGAGGTGGTGCACGAACTCGTACGGGGCGTGCCAGCCGAGCTCGTCGGTGCCGGTGAGCAGGATGTGGCCGCCGACCCACAGCATCGCGACGGTGCCGACGACGGAGATGACGGCGAGCACCTTGGGCATCCCGGTCACGAGGGCACGGCCGACGCGCTGGCTGCCCCGGGAGTCGCGACCCGCGAGCGCCAGGCCCATGTCGTCCATCCGCACGATGAGTCCGACGACGCCGTAGACCACCACGGTGATGGCGAGCGCGACGACCAGCAGGATGACCAGCCGTGAGAAGAACGGCTCGTGCGCCACCTCGTTGAGGGCGATGACCATGATCTCGGCGGAGAGGATGAGGTCGGTGCGTACGGCGCCGGCGACCAGGGTCTTCTCGGCGTCGGGACCCACCGCCGCGGCAGGCTTGTCGTGCCCCTCGTGCCCGCGCAGGCGGCCCCAGATCTTCTCCGCGCCCTCGAACGCCAGGTACGTACCGCCGAGCATGAGGATCGGCGTGAGCAGCCACGGCGCCCACTGGCTGAGGATCAGGGCCACCGGAAGGATGTAGAACACCTTGTTCCGGATGGAGCCCCAGGCGATCTTCTTGACGATGGGGATCTCGCGGTTCGCGGCGACTCCGTGCACGTACTGCGGGGTCACGGCGGTGTCGTCGACGACGACGCCCGCCGCCTTCGCCGTCGCCTTCGCGGCGGCGGACCCGACGTCGTCGAGCGACGCGGCGGCGAGCTTCGCGATCGCGGCGACGTCGTCGAGCAGGCCGAGCAGGCCGGCGCTCACGCGACCGCTCCCGAGAGTCGGCAGCGAGGGGTCGGCGCGCCCGCGGGCGACGGCGGTGACATCAGCATGGGCATATCGTGCCGCATGCCGCGGCGCGGAGGGACCCGCGTTCGGCAGCGCATCACTCCTCGCCGTAGAAGACGCGCTCCACGACCGTGCGGGCACGGCGGGCGGTGCGCAGGTAGAGCTCCTCGAGCTCTCCCCCGGTGCCCACGTCGCCGAGCAGGGCGGCGACGCCGGCCAGGTCGCGCGAGTCGTGCGGCAGCCGGTCGGTCTGCGCGCCCGTGGTCCGCCCGGACCAGAGCACGACGGCGGACCGCAGGCGGGAGGCGAGCACCCACGCGTCGCGCAGCTGCGCGGCGTCCTCGGGGTCCAGCAGTCCCGCCGCCGTCGCGGCGTCGAGCGCCGCAACCGTGCCGGTGGTGCGCAGGCCCGGCACCTCGCCCGCGTGCTGCAGCTGGAGCAATTGCGCGGTCCACTCGACGTCGGACACCCCGCCGCGGCCGAGCTTGAGGTGCCGTGCCGGGTCCGCGCCGCGCGGCAGCCGTTCCGCCTCCACGCGGGCCTTGATGCGGCGCACCTCGCGCAGGCGCACGTCGTCGAGCCCACCCTCCGGGTAGCGCAGGGGGTCCACGAGCTCCTCGAACCGGGAGCCGAGCCCGCCGCCTGCGCCGACGTCTCCCGCCACCGGCCGGGCACGCAGCAGCGCCTGCGCCTCCCACACGCTCGACCAGCGCCCGTAGTACTCGGCGTACGAGTCGAGCGTGCGCACGAGCGGCCCCTGCCG
Organism: Isoptericola variabilis; assembly: GCF_050311655.1. Classification (GTDB taxonomy): domain Bacteria; phylum Actinomycetota; class Actinomycetes; order Actinomycetales; family Cellulomonadaceae; genus Isoptericola; species Isoptericola variabilis. The sequence continues at coordinate 489,163 of NZ_JBNOZM010000004.1, read as the reverse complement.
GCCCTCCGGGCGCAGGTCGGCGTCCACGGGCAGGGCGGGCTCGGGGCCGACCTCCGACAGCAGCGCCCGCAGGCGCGTCGCCGTGCGCGTGGCGAAGTCCTGCGCGAGCTGCGGCTCGGCGCCCGGCACCGGTTCGTGCACGAACATCACGTCGGCGTCCGAGCCGTAGCCCATCTCGCGCCCGCCGAGCCGCCCCATCGCGACGACGAGCATCCGCGTAGGGTTCGCCGCCGGAGACTCCCCCAGCCCGAGCTTGGCCCGCGCCACGTGCTCGGCGACCCGCAGGCCCCCCGCCAGCACGACGTCGGCGGCGTCCGAGACCGCGGCCGCCGCGTCCACGGGGGGCAGCAGCCCGAGCACCTCGGCCGCCCCCGTCCGGGCCAGCTCCCGGCGGCGCAGCGCGCGCAGGCGCTGGGCGGCCGCCTTCGGCTCGTCCGCGCGGGTGAGGAGCGCGTCGGCCTCGGCGGCCAGCCGCTGCGGGCCCCGGGGCTCGAGCCCGGACGTGTCCGCCAGCCAGCGCACCGACTCGGGCGAGCGAGCCAGGGCGTCGGCGAGGTACGTGGACGACGCCAGCAGCCGGCTCAGGTGGTACGCCGCGTTCTCGGAGTCGCGCAGGAGGCGCAGGTACCAGGGCGTGGCGCCCAGCTCGTCGGACAGCTTGCGGAACGCCAGCAGCCCGCCGTCCGGGTCGGCGCTCTCGGCGAACCAGCCGAGCAGCACCGGCAGCAGCTGCCGCTGCAGCGCGGCCCGCCGCGACGTGCCCGCCGTGAGGGCCACGACGTGCCGCATCGCGCCGTCGGGGTCGCGGTAGCCGACGGCGGCGAACCGCTCGCGCGCGACGTCGGGCGAGAGCGACAGCTCGGCGTCGGACAGCTGGGCCGACGCCGGCAGCAGCGGGCGGTAGAAGACCTCCTCGTGCAGGGCGCGGACCTCGCGACGCGTCGCACGCCAGCGCTCGAGGAGGCCCGCGGCGCCCTCGGCGCGCATGCCGAGCGACCGGGCCAGACGGCGCAGGTCCTCCTCCGCGGTGGGCAGCAGGTGCGTCCGGCGCAGCCGGTACAGCTGCACCCGGTGCTCCAGCGCCCGCAGGAACCGGTAGCAGACCGCCATCCGCGCCGCGTGCTCGCGGCCCACGTACCCGCCGGCGGCCAGCGCGGCGAGCGCGGACAGCGTGTGGGGCGAGCGGATCTTCGGGTCGGCACGGCCGTGCACCAGCTGCAGCAGCTGCACGGTGAACTCGACGTCGCGCAGGCCGCCCTTGCCCAGCTTGATCTGCCGGTCGGCCTCGGCCGGCGGCACGTGCTGCTCGACCCGGCGCCGCATCGCCCGCGCGTCCTCGACGAAGTGCTCCCGGTGCACGGCCGCCCAGATGAACGGGTCGACGGCCGCCCGGTAGTCGCGCCCGAGCGCCGCGTCGCCGGCCACGGGTCGCGCCTTGAGCAGGGCCTGGAACTCCCACGTCTCGGCCCACCGCTCGTAGTACGCGACGTGGCTGGCCAGCGTCCGCACCAGCGGGCCCTGCGCCCCCTCGGGCCGCAGCGCCGCGTCGACGGGCCACAGGGCGGGCTCCGCGGAGGTGGCCGAGCACACGCGCTGCAGCCCGGTCGCGAGACGGGTGCCCGCCGCGAGCGCCGTCTCCTCGTCGAGGACGCCGCCGTCCGGCAGCTCGCCCGGCTCGCACACGTACACGACGTCGACGTCGGAGACGTAGTTCAGCTCGCGCCCGCCGGTCTTGCCCATGCCGACGACGGCGAGCCGCACGCCCGCGCCGTGGTCCTCCAGCTCGGCCCGCGCGACGGCGAGGGCGGCCTCCAGGGCGGCCGACGCCAGGTCGGCGAGCGCCGCCCCGACGACGGGCATGCGCGTGAGCGGCTCGCTCGCGGTGAGGTCGTCGGCGGCGAGCGCCAGCAACCGGGCGCGGTACGCCCGGCGCAGCGCGTCCGTCGTCGTCGCCGCCCCGGCGTCCGGCCAGCCCACGCCCGGCCCGGAGTCCGGATCCGCGGCCACCGGCACCGCGACGTCCGGGTCCGCGCCGACGGCGCGCAGCAGCGCGGCGCGCACCTCGGCCGGGCCCGACGCGGTGCGCGGGCCGGGGTCGCCGCCCTCCCCCTCGTCGCCCTCGCCCTCGTCCTCGTCGTCGGTGTCGTCATCGGTGTCGTCGTCGACGTCGTCGATGTCGTCGTCGCGCGCCGCGCCGTCCGGCACCGCGAGGACGTCGAGCAGCTCGGGACGGCGCACCACCTCGTCGCCCAGCGCCGACGACGCCCCGAGCACGGCCAGCAGCCGGGTGCGCGCCCGCGGGGGCGCGTCCGCGTCGAGCAGCGCCCCGAGCCGCTCCCGGGCGTCGGGGTGCTCGGCGAGCCGCACCAGCTGCAGGAGCGCGAGGTCCGGGTCGGCGCAGGTGCCGATCGCCCCCAGGAGCGCGTCCGCGCGCCCGGGTTCGGCGAGCGCCTCCTGCAGCGCCGGGTCGGACCAGAGCGACGCCGACCGGGTGAGGTCCGCGAAGCCCGCGTGCAGCAGCCGGCTGGTGAGGGTCGGTGGGCGGGCGGTCACAGGTTCTGCAGGAACCGGCGCAGCTCGTAGGGCGTGACCTGCGCGCGGTACGCGTCCCACTCCTGCCGCTTGTTGCGCAGGACGAAGTCGTAGACGTGCTCCCCGAGCGTCTCTGCCACCAGCTCGGAACGCTCCATCAGCTCGATCGCCTCGTCGAGGGACTGCGGCAGTGGCGCGATGCCGAGGGCGCGGCGCTCGCGGTCCGTGAGCTCCCAGACGTCGTCGCCCGTGGCCTCCGGCAGCTCGTAGCCGTGCTCGATGCCCTTGAGGCCGGCGGCGAGCAGCACCGCGAACGCGAGGTAGGGGTTGGCCGCCGAGTCGAGCGCCCGGTACTCCACGCGGGCCGAGTTGCCCTTGCCCGGCTTGTACATGGGCACCCGCACCAGGGCGGAGCGGTTGTTGTGGCCCCAGCAGATGTAGCTGGGGGCCTCGGCGCCGCCCCAGAGCCGCTTGTACGAGTTGACGTACTGGTTGGTCACGGCCGTGATCTCGGCCGCGTGCACCAGCAGGCCGGCGATGAACTGCCGGGCCGTCTTCGACAGCTCGAACTGGGCGCCGGGCTCGTGGAAGGCGTTCTGGTCGTCCTCGAACAGCGACAGGTGGGTGTGCATGCCGGAGCCCGGCTGGTCGGCCATCGGCTTGGGCATGAACGACGCGAACACGCCCTGCTCCAGCGCGACCTCCTTGACCACCGTGCGGAAGGTCATGAGGTTGTCCGCCGTGGTCAGTGCGTCGGCGTACCGCAGGTCGATCTCGTTCTGGCCCGGCCCGGCCTCGTGGTGGGAGAATTCCACCGAGATGCCCATCGACTCGAGCATCGTGATCGCCGCGCGGCGGAAGTCGTGCGTGCTGCCGCGGGCCAGGTGGTCGAAGTAGCCCCCGTTGTCCACCGGGACCAGCGGGTCCTCCGGCGACGCGAGCTGGTTGAACAGGTAGAACTCGACCTCGGGGTGCGTGTAGAAGGTGAAGCCCCGGTCGCTGGCCTTGGCGAGCTGCCGCTTGAGCACGTTGCGCGAGTCCGCGAGGGAGGGCTCGCCGTCGGGCGTGAGGATGTCGCAGAACATGCGGCCGGTGCCGTGCCGCTCGCCGCGCCAGGGCAGCACCTGGAACGTGGTGGGGTCGGGCTTGGCGATCATGTCCGCCTCGTAGACCCGCGTCAGCCCCTCGATGGAGCTGCCGTCGAAGCCGATGCCCTCCGTGAACGCCTGCTCGAGCTCGGCCGGGGCGACCGCCACCGACTTCAGCACCCCGAGCACGTCGGTGAACCAGAGCCGGATGAAGCGGATGTCGCGCTCCTCGACCGTGCGGAGCACGAACTCCTGCTGCCTGTCCATGAGCCCATCCTGCCCGAGAAGTGTTAACGGGGTATGTCCTGGCGGCCTCCCCGCGCGCGCCGGGCTCCGACCTGGACGGATACCCGATACCACGCGTCGGAGGCATAGGCTGACCGCCATGTCGAACCCCGGTCACGACGCCGCCGCCGACGTCGCCGCTGCCCCCTCGCCCGCCGCCGACCTCACGCGCCGACGGCGCGTCCGGGTCCACCACCTGGCCGAGGCCAAGGAGCGCGGCGAGAAGCTCACGATGCTCACGGCGTACGACGCCGTGACGGCCCGGATCTTCGACGCCGCGGGGCTCGACCTGCTGCTCGTGGGCGACTCGATCGGCAACACCATGCACGGCCACGCGACCACGCTGCCCGTCACCCTCGACGACATGATCCCGCCCGCGCGAGCCGTCGCCCGGGCGGCCGAGCACGCGCTCGTCGTCGTCGACCTGCCGTTCGGCACCTACGAGGCGGGCCCAGAGCAGGCCCTCGCCTCCGCGGTGCGGGTCATGAAGGAGACGGGCGCCGCCGCGATCAAGCTGGAGGGGGGCCGCCGGTCGGCGGCGCAGATCCGCGCGCTCACCGAGGCCGGCATCCCCGTCGTCGGGCATCTCGGCTTCACGCCGCAGTCGGAGAACATCCTCGGCGGCCCGCGCGTGCAGGGCCGGGGCGACGACGCCGCCGAGGCGCTGTGCGAGGACGCCCTCGCCGTGCAGGAGGCCGGCGCCGTCGCCGTCGTGCTGGAGATGGTGCCGGTCGAGGTCGCCGCGCGGGCCACCGAGATCCTGCGCATCCCGACCATCGGCATCGGTGCGGGCCCGCGCGTCGACGGGCAGGTGCTCGTCTGGACCGACATGGCCGGGATGACGGACTGGTCGCCGCGGTTCGCGCGCCGGTTCGCCGAGGTCGGCAACCTGCTGCGCCAGGCGGCGCAGGACTACGCCGCCGAGGTCCGCGCAGGCTCCTTCCCCGACGCCGCGCACTCGTTCGAGCGCTAGGCGGACGTCAGGGCGAGCATCGCCGCCGCGACGGCGCCGACGTCGGCGTCGGCGTCGGGGATCGCCGTCGACGCGTCGTCGAGGACGAGCAGGTGCGCGTCCCGGATCTCCCTGGCGAGCGCCTCGGCGTTGCCGACGGGGAAGAACGGGTCGCGGCGTCCGTGCACCACGAGGGTCGGCACGGCGATCTCGGCGAGGCGCTCGCGCCACCGCGGGGTGCAGTCGAGGGCGGCGAAGACCATGCCCTGCTGGTTGGCCGCGTGCACCACCGGCGTCGTCCCCGGCGTCCGGTCCCAGACCCGACCGGCGACCGCGCGCGCCGCGGCCGGATCGTCCCCGAGGATCTCGGCGCTGCGGGCGGCGTGCTCGGCCACGGCGTCGCGGTCGGACCAGTCCGGCTCCGGCAGCGCGAACAGCCGGCCCATGGTCGCCGCGTCGTGGTCGGGCAGGTCGTCGTCGACCGGGCCCGGCGCGACCGACCGCGTACCGACGAGGGTCAGCGCCGCGAACGCCTCCGGGTGGTCGACCGCGGCGACCTGCGCGACCATCCCGCCGACGCCGATGCCCGCCAGGTGCGCCGGCCGGTCGTCGAGCTCCCGGGCGAGCGCCGCGGCGTCGGCCGCGACGTCTCGCAGCGTGTAGCCCGGCGCCCCGGGGTCCACGGTCGTGGACGCCCCGGCGTCGCGCAGGTCGTACCGCACCACGTGGCGGCCGCCGCGCGCGAGGGCGTCGCAGAGCGCGTCGGGCCAGGAGAGCATCGTCGTGCCGCCCGCACACAGCACGAGCGGCGCCGCCTCGTCCCCGAAGTGCTCCACACCGAGCGTGACACCGTTCGCCTCGATCGTCGTCGTCATGCGGGGTCGACCTCGGGGGTGACACGGACTCATCGGCCCTCCGCGTCAGCCCGCACGCACGGGCGTCGGCGTCAGTCCTTGCCGCGCCAGTCGGCGTCCTCGCCCTCCCACTCCTCGTTGCGGCGCTGCGCGGAGTCCAGGGCGTTGCGGGCGGCTTCGCGCGTGGGGTACGGGCCCATCCGGTGGGTCCAGCTGGAGCGGTCGTGGCTCTCCTCGACCTCACCGGTCTTCGTGTTGTACCAGTACTGCACCGGGCTTGTGTCGCTCATAGGACGATCCTGCATCAAGATGGGGCCCATGGTGGAGGCAGCGCAGCCGGTCGCGTTCGGCATCGACATCGGCGGGTCGGGCATCAAGGGGGCGCCGGTCGACCTGGCGACGGGAGAGTTCGCGGACGAGCGCCGCCGCATCCCGACCCCGGAGAGGTCCACCCCGGACGCCGTGGCAGGCGTGCTCGCCGAGCTCGTCGACTCGTTCGAGCTGCCGCCCCACGTGCCGGTCGGCGTCGCCTTCCCCGCCCCGATGGACCACGGCGTCGTCCGATTCATCGCCAACCTGCACAAGTCGTGGAAGGGCGTCGACCTGCCGGCCCTGGCCAGCGAGGCCACCGGCCGGCAGGTGACCGCCGTCAACGACGCCGATGCCGCCGGCGTCGGCGAGCAGCGGTACGGCGCGGCCCAGGGGCGCGACGGCGTCGTCCTCATGGTCACCCTCGGCACCGGCATCGGGTCCGCCCTGCTCGTGGACGGCGTGCTCGTGCCGAACACGGAGCTGGGGCACCTCGAGATCGACGGGCACGACGCCGAGTCGCGGGCCGCCGAGTCCGCCCGCGAGCGCCACGACCTGTCGTGGCACCAGTGGGCGGAGCGGCTGCAGCGCTACTTCGAGACCGTCGAGATGCTGCTCGCCCCCGAGCTCATCGTCGTCGGCGGCGGGGTGAGCAAGCACCACGAGAAGTTCCTGCCGCTGCTGAACCTGCGCGCGCCGATCATCCCGGCCACGCTGCGCAACCGCGCGGGGATCGTCGGGGCCGCCGCGCTCGCGGCCAGCGGCCGCGACCACTGACGCGCCGTCGTCCGCCCCTCAGCCGGCGAGGCTGTGCGGCGCGACCGGGGTCGGCGCCGTCGGGGCCGCGGGCCGGTCGAGGACCGTCGTGTCCGGCGGCATGTCGAGGTCGAGCATCCGCAGCACGTCGAGCACCGCGGCCGGCGGCCGGTGCAGCGACACCCGCAGGCCCTCGTCACGACCGATACGGCACAGCTGGACGAGGAAGGCGACCCCGGCGGAGTCGATGAACGTCACCCGCGACGTGTCGACGACGACGGGAAGATCCCGCTCGAACGCCCTCGCGAGCGCCGCGCTCGCCTCGTTGCGCAGGGCGATGTCGATCTCGCCCCACATGTCCACCACGCTCACGTCGGTCCGCTCCACCAGGGAGATCCCCCCGGCCTGAGCCTCGTCGGTGAAAGTCACTGCCACACCTTCGTCCCACGTCCTGCGTCCCTGCGCGCCTCGGTCTCGAGCGCTGCGTCCCGGACTCGTGACCTCGTTGTCACGACGCCGGCAACGCTACACCTCCCCCAACCCGGAACGGAACCTCGGCATAGGAACTCTTTACGCAGTGTTCACAGACGCGGAACCCTCGGGTGGGCCCCGCCCCGCCGTCGACGGGGCGCGGACCCCGAGCCTGCCACGACCTCCGTCTCCACGCTCGGGCACGCGCGCGTACGGCTCCATGACGAGGTGCGTTCCGACTCACCTCGTCCGAGGTCGCGGTGGTACGCGCCTCCGCGCAGCGGGGTCAAGACACGCAGCGGTTCACGGTCGACCCCCTTTGCACGGCCGCCCGCCCCGGGCCGGGTCTCGCTGCTGGCTCGCCGGGGGCGGAGCACTTCCCCGGTGTGTCAGGGCCGCTTGGTAGAACCGTGAGGTCGGCTCCCGACGGCGGAGCCGGCTTCGCGACGACCAGGAGCCCTCATGCCCCCTCCGTCCAGCGACGTCCAGGCGTTCGAGTCCCGGGCCAGCGACGCCGACCTCGACGACCTGCGCGCGCGGCTCGCCGCGGCACGGCTGCCGGAGCCCGAGACGGTCCGCCGCCCCGCGCCCGACCCGCGCCGGTGGGATCAGGGGGTTCCTCTGGACGACCTCGTGGACGTCGTCGACCACTGGCGCACCGGGTACGACTGGCGGGCGTTCGAGCGGCGCCTCGAGGAGATCGGCCAGTTCCGCACGACGGTCGACGGCCTGGGCATCCACTTCCTGCACCGCCGGTCCCCGCGCGCGGACGCCACGCCGCTGGTCCTGACCCACGGCTGGCCCGGCAGCGTCGCCGAGTTCGTCGACGTGGTGGACGAGCTGGCCGATCCGGCGGACCCCGACGCGCCGGCGTTCCACGTCGTCGTCCCGTCGCTGCCCGGTTTCGGCTACAGCGACAGGCCGGCCGTCACCGGATGGGGCGTCGAGAAGACCGCGGCCGCGTGGGTGGAGGTGATGGGACGACTCGGCTACGACGAGTTCCTCGCCCACGGCGGCGACTGGGGCGGCAACGTCACCGCGGTCCTCGGCGGGAGGTTCCCGGCGCACGTGCTCGGCATCCACACCACGCTCGCCCTGGCACCGCCCGGGATGACGACGGACGGACTGACGACGCAGGAGCGCCGGCACGCCGAGGAGACCCGTGACTTCTGGCTCCACCACCGGGCGTACGCGACGCAGCAGGCGACCCGGCCGCAGACCATCGGGTACTCCCTCGTCGACTCGCCCGTCGGCCTGCTCGCCTGGATCCTCGACAAGTTCGCCGAGTGGTCCGACACCGAGGACAGCCCGTTCGAGACGATCTCGCGGGACCGGATCCTCGACGACGTCACCCTGTACTGGCTGACCTCCACGGGCGCGTCGGCGGCCCGCATCTACGCCGAGAGCCCCGGCTCGCTGGACCCCGACCTGCGGGTGGACGTCCCCGCCGCCATCACCATGTACCCCGGCGACATCGAGTCGCGCACCCCGCGCGCCTGGGCCGAGCAGCGCTACCGGCGCGTCGTCCGGTGGAACGAGCCCGAGCGCGGCGGGCACTTCCCGTCGCTGGAGGTCCCCGACTACTTCGTCCGCGACCTGCAGGACGGCCTCGCGGCGGTGCTGGCCGCGAGCAGATGAGTGCGGACGAGCCGGTCTGTACGCCGGGTTCTGTTCCCGTGCCGGGTTGCCCCGGCACGGGCGACGGTCATCCATCTAGGCCCTGCGTTGCCGCAGGGCTCGAGCGGTCTACCCGACTGTGCTTCTCAACAGAGAATCGAGCGGGCAACTCTCAAACACAATCTGTCTGACCTTGCTCCAGGTGGGGTTTACCGAGCCACGACCGTCACCGGCCGTGCTGGTGGTCTCTTACACCACCGTTTCACCCTTACCGCCGCCGGTTGCCCGGCGACGGCGGTCTGTTTTCTGTGGCACTGTCCCGCGGGTCACCCCGGGTGGCCGTTAGCCACCACCTCGCCCTTCGGAGCCCGGACGTTCCTCGGCGACGGCACCCGAGGGCACCGCCGACGCGACCGTCCGACCGACTCGTCCGCGTCGCACAGTCTATGCGCGCTCGAGCCGGCCGGACGCCCGCTCACCTCAGCACGGTCACACGTCCACCTTGTAGGTCAGCGACAGCTCGTCGCCCGACCGTCCGCGGATGCCCCAGCTCTCGGCGGGCGACTCGATGACGACGAGCTCGACGTCGTCGGTCGCGACACCCAGGGCCGGCGCGACGTCGTCGTACACCCGGCGGATCAGGTCACGCTTGGCCTCCCGCGTGCGGCCGGCGAAGGCGACGATCTCGATCATCAGGTAGTCGTCGGAGCGCGGGGCGACGAGGTCGCCGTCGTCGAGCAGGAAGAACCGGTGGAACCGCTTGTCCTCGGGGATCCGCCAGGCCCCGACCAGCGCCGCGTGCAGCGCGTCGGAGACCTCCGCGCGCCGCTGACCCCACACCCGTCGGTTGCCGTAGACCTTCACCTGGACCATGCCCGAGGACGGTAGCGGTGACCGACGGCACTGTCACCAGAGGGTCCGCGCGTCGAGACCGACCGTAGGGTGTCGGGGTGCTGATCTGCCTGCCGCCCTCCGAGGGCAAGACGCCCGCGCCCGCCGGCGCCCCGCCCGTCGACCTCGAGGGCCTCACGGGCGCGGAGCAGCTCACCGAGCAGCGGCGGGTCGTGCTCGACGCCCTCGCCGCGGTGAGCGCGCGGGCCGACGCGGCCCAGGTCCTCGGGGTGGGCGCGTCGCTCGGCGCGGAGGTCGCCCGCAACACCGAGCTCAAGTCGGCGCCGACGGCACCCGCCTCCCGCGTCTACACGGGTGTGCTGTACGCCGCCGCCGGCCTGGCGGACCTGCCCGACGACGCCGCCCGCCGCGCCGCCGACGACGTCCGCGTCTTCTCCGGCCTGTGGGGCGCCGTCTCCCCCGCCGACCGCATCCCCGCGTACCGCCTGTCGATGGGCGTGGACCTGCCCGGCGTCGGCAAGCTCGCCACCGCCTGGCGGCCCCACCTGTCCGCCGCCCTCGACGAGCGCGCCGCGGGCGACGTCGTCGTCGACTGCCGCTCGGCCGCCTACCTCGCCGCGTGGAAGCCGGTCACGACCGGCGGCACGGCCGCCGACTGGGTGACCGTCCGCGTCGTGCGCGAGACCGACGGGAAGCGCGCCGTCGTGTCGCACAACGCCAAGCACACGCGCGGCGTGCTCACCGGCCACCTGCTGCGCCGTTCCGGCCCCGCGCCGACCACCGCCGCCGAGCTGCTCGACGCCGCCCGCGAGCTCGACGGTCAGGTCATCGGCACGGAGGTCGGGACGGGCCTGTCGTACCGGATGGTCGAGGCCACGCTGCACGACGCCGCCACCCGCCGCGGCCCGCGCACCCTCGAGGTCGTCATCGCCTGACGGGCGGGTCGTCGGGCGCCCGGCGACACTGGCCGCATGGCCTACGACCAGGACCTCGCCGCCCGCGTGCGCGACGCCGTCGGCGAGCGCGCGCCGTTCGTGGAGCGGCAGATGTTCGGGGGCGTCGCGTTCATGGTGAACACCCACATGGCCGTGGGCGTCGGCGGCGACGAGCTCATGGTGCACGTCGGGACGGACGGCCACGCGCAGGCGCTCGCCGACGGCGCCCACGAGATGCGGATGGGCGAGCGCACGATGCGCGGCACGGTCGTGGTGGGGACCGAGATCACCTCCGACGACGCCGCGCTGCACGCCTGGGTCGACCGCGGCGTGGACCTCGCGCTCGCGCTGCCGCCCAAGCCGCCGAAGCGCTGACCGCGTCAGACGTCGGTCGGGAACCCGGTCGCGGTGACCTCCGCGAGCGCGGGCTCGCCGTCGTCCCCGAGGCCGAAGCGCAGCACCGTGAGCGAGCAGGGCGGCACGCGCAGCAGCCGCCACGACGACACCGGAGCGCCGAGCGCCCGCCCCGCCAGGGCGCGGATCGTCACGGTGTGCGAGACGACGACGCTCGTCGCCCCCGGGTCCGTCGCGGCGACGACGTCCCGCAGCCCGGCCCACGCCCGCTCGCCCACGTCGGCGTACGACTCGCCTCCGGGAGCCCGGTCGGTGCCGGTCGTGGACCAGGCGGCGAACTCGTGGGGCCAGCCGTCGGCGATGGCGTCGGGGGTGAGGCCCTCCCAGGCGCCGAAGTCGCACTCGGCGAACCGGCCGTCCGGGCGCACGTGCTGCCCGATGCGTCGCCCGACCGCCGCGGCGGTCTCGAGCGTGCGCACCAGCGGCGAGGCGACGAGCGCCCCGGCACGCGGCAGGTCGGGCCACAGGTCCTTGCCGACGCGGAAGACGGCGTCCGCGGCGCGCGCGGCCTGGGTGCGTCCCCGCGTGGTCAGCGACGGGCCCGGCACGCCCCCGCCCGAGTACGCGCGTGCCTCGGTCAGCTCCGTCACGCCGTGCCGGACGAGCACGACGGTGCGCAGATCGGTGCCCGCTCCTGTGCCCGTCCCCGTGCCCGCCGCGGGGCTCGCTCCGGACGGTCGGGACATCAGGCGGCGGCGCCGTCGTCCGGCAGCCGCACGAGGATCCGGCCGCACTCCTCGCAGCGCACGACCTGCTCGGCGGGGGCCGCCTTGACGGCGGCCAGGTCACGAGGGTTGAGGTCGAGCCGGCAGCCCTCGCACCGGCCGCCGCGCAGCGCCGCGGCCCCGACCCCGCCGAGCTGGGCGCGCAGCTTGTCGTACAGGGCGACGAGCCCGGCGTCGAGCGCGGCCGCGGCCGCCTCGCGCTCCGCCTTGACCTTCGACCCGGTCGCGTTGATCTCGGCCCAGGCCTCGTCCCGCTCGGCCGTGGCCTTCGCCTTGGCGGCCTCGAGCTCGGCGTGCGCCGACTCCACCTCGGCCAGCGAGGCCTGGTGCGCCTCCAGGCGCTCCATGACCTCGATCTCGGCGTCCTCCAGGACCGACTGGCGGCGGGCGAGGGACTCGAGCTCGCTCACCAGCGCCTGGGAGTCCTTCGCCGAGAGGGCGCCGGAGTCGAGCTTCTGCTGGTCGCGCTCGGCGCGCGTGCGCACCTGGGTGACGTCGGACTCCGCCTTGGCGAGCTCGCGCTCGAGGTCGGCCACGGCCGTGCGCGAGTCGACGAGCGAGGTGTGCAGGTCGCCGATGCGGCCGTCGAGCTCCGCGATGGTGGCCAGCGACGGGTGGTTGCGGCGCTGGTGGACGAGCTGCTGCAGCCGGGTGTCGAGGGCCTGGACCTCGAGCAGTCGGCGCTGGTCCTCGGGGGGTGCAGTGGCCACGGGCGGTCCTCTCGCAGTGATTCAGCTGGTCGGGCGATCAGCGGACTGTCACGTCGCGCGCACGGTGCTCGCCACCCGCGCGGTCCACGGGTCGGTGCCGATCGTGCTCACCCTCGTGGTCACCGTACCTTCTCCGGAACCCTCGCCGGTGCCCCCGCCGCTCCCCTCTCCGGCCGTCTCGCCGAGCCGTGCGACGACATCCTCGGCGGCGTACTCGAGCCACGGCCACTCGCTCGCGAAGTGCGCCACGTCCACGAGGAACGGCGTCGCCGCCCGGCCGGTGGCGCGGGCCTCGAAGTCCGCCCGCTCCCGCAGCTCCGAGGCGGGGTGGTGGCGCAGGTCGGCGGTGACGTACACGTCGACGGCGGCGGCACGGACGGCGTCGAACAGCGAGTCCCCCGACCCGCCGACGACGGCCGCCGTCGCGACCGGCGCGTGGAGGTCGCCGGCGACGCGCACGCCCTGCGCCGTCGCCGGGAGCACCGCCGCGACGTGCTCGGCGAACGCCCCCAGCGTCGTGGGCTCCGCGAGCCGGCCGACCCGGCCGATGCCGCGCACCGCACCCGCACCGGTGCCGTCGCCGGCGTCCCCGACGACGAGCGGGCTGCGGTCGGTGATGCCGACGAGGTCCGCGAGCGCGTCCGCGACGCCGCGCGGGGCGGCGTCCGCGTTGGTGTGCGCCACGTACAGGCCGCAGCCCGCGCGCAGCAGCCGGTGCACCACGTCGCCCTTGAACGTCGTGGCCGCGACGGAGTGCACGGGCCGCAGGAAGAGCGGGTGGTGCGTGACCAGCAGGTCCGCGCCCCAGTCGATCGCCTCGTCGACCACCGCGGCCACCGGGTCGACGGCGAACAGGATCCTGCGCACCGGTGCCGCAGGATCGCCCACCACCAGGCCGACGGCGTCCCACCCCTCCGCCGTCGACGGCGGGTACAGGTCCTCGAGGGCGGCGACGACGTCGCGCAGGGTGTGCGGTGCGGTGCTGTCTCGGCTGCTGTCTCCGGTGCCGGTGGTCATGGCCCGACCCTAAAGGCGGGGGCACTATTTGGCGTCGGCGTAGGAGTCGACCGCCGCGACGGTCAGCGGGAAGTCGACCGGGAAGTCGCCGAACAGCAGGCGGCCCGCCTCCTCGGCCGCCGCGCGCACCTCCGCGGCGACGACCTCGGCGAGCTCCCGGGGGGCGTGCACCACCACCTCGTCGTGCAGGAAGAACGCGAGGTGCGGGCGGGCGGCGAACGGGGCGGGGGCCAGCCCGGGCCGCGTGCCGTCGGCGACGCCGAGCGCCCACAGCCGGCGGCGGATCGACGCGAGCCAGCACAGCGCCCACTCCGCCGCCGTCCCCTGCACCACGAAGTTGCGCGTGAACCGCCCCCAGGACCGCGTGGCCGACCGGGCGCGCGCCGCGGCGTCGGCCCCGGCGTCGTCCGCGAACGCGCCCGCCTGCGCCTCGTCCCACGCGGATCCCGGCGCCGGGGACGACCGGCCGAGCCACGTCGTCACGACGCCCCCGCGCTCCCCCGTGCGGGCCGCCTCCTCCACGAGGGCGATCGCCCGCGGGTACTCCCTGCCGAGGCGCGGCAGCACCTGGGCGCTGGCCCCCGTGGTGCCGCCGTACATCGCGCCGAGCATGCCCACCTTGGCCAGCTCGCGCGTCGGCACCGCCCCGGACGCGACGATGCCGGCGTACAGGTCGCCGGCCCGGCCCGCACCGGCCATCGCCTCGTCGCCGGCCATGCCCGCCAGGACGCGCGGCTCGAGCTGGGCGACGTCCGCGACGACGAGGCACCAGCCCGGGTCGGCGACCACCGCGCGTCGCACGCCCTTGGGGAGCTGCAGCGCCCCGCCCCCGGTGGACGCCCAGCGCCCGGTCACGACGCCGCCCACCACGTACTCGGTGCGGAACCGGCCGTCGGTCACCCACTCGTCGAGCCAGTGCCAGCCGTTGGCGGTGAGGAGCCGGTACAGGTTCTTGTACTCCAGCAGCGGCGCGACGACGGGGTGGTCGATCGTCGCCAGCTCCCACTTGCGCAGGCTGCGCGCCCCGACGCCCGCGTACTGCATCGCCTTGAGCAGGTCGGGGTGCGAGTCGGGGTTGAGCGACGGCGGCGCGTCGAGGGCAGCCCGGATCTGGCGGGCGAGCTCCTCGAGCCGCGCGGGGCGCTGACCCTCCGGCGGCCGCGGGCCCAGCGCCTCGGTGAGGATCGCGTCGTGCACGTCCGCGCGCCACGGCAGCCCGGCGTGGTGCATCTCGGCCGCGACGAGCGCGCCCGCCGACTCCCCCGCCGCGAGCAGCCGCAGCCGCCCCGGCGCGGTCGAGCCGCGCACCGCGTCCTCCTGGCGCCGCAGCTCCACCGCCGGGTCGACCGCCCCGGCCGTCCGCTCGGCCGAGGCCGACGGCGCGGGCGTCGCGAGGTCGAAGAGCGCCTCGCCCTGCGGCGCGCGGCGGGCGCCCACCGGCGACGCCGCGCCCGCCGGCGTGGGCGGCATCGCGTCCCACGCGTCCGACGGCGCCGTCGCGAGCGCCGAACCCGCCGTCGCCGTCGAGTGGCGCAGGATGCGGTGCACGAGCCGCAGGTCGTGCGACCGCTCGACGCGCACGCCCGCCCGCAGCAGGCCGAGGTACCAACGGTTCGTGTCGTCCCACGTCCACCGCGGCACGACGCCTCCGTCGCGCCCGCCGCCCTCGGCGTCCGCCACGAGGGCGGGCAGGTCCGCCACGGGCACCGCCGGCACGGCGCGCTGCGCACCGTCGTGCACGCGGACCGTGCCGCCGGGCTCTCGGGTCAGGACGACGTGCACGCCGCCATCCTGCCGCCCGCCACCGACGCACGACCGACTCACCACCTCCCGCGATCCTCGCCGCGCGACGAGCCCGCCGATGTGGTGCGCTGGCCGAGGCCGGCGCACCCGGCCACCCCACCGCGCGAGGAGGACCGCATGACGACCGAGCAGCCCGTCGAGACCGTCGACGTCGTGGTGATCGGCACCGGACCGGGCGGGGAGGACGCGACCGGCCGGCTGGCCCGCGCGGGGCTGGACGTCGTCGCCGTGGAGGCGCGCCTGGTCGGCGGCGAGTGCCCGTACTTCGGCTGCATCCCGACCAAGATGATGGTGCGCGCGTCGGACGCGCTCGCCGAGGCCCGCCGCGCGGGCAGGCTGGCCGGCAGGGTCGACGTCGCCCCGGACTGGGCACCCGTCGCGGCGCGCGTGCGCGACGAGGCCACCGCGGACTGGGACGACACCGCCGCCGTCGAGCGGCTGGAGAAGGCGGGGGCGCACGTCGTGCGCGGCCGTGGTCGCCTGGTCGGCCCGGGCGAGGTCGTCGTCGCGACCGCCGACGGCGAGCGCCGCTTCCGGGCGACGCGCGGCGTCCTGCTCAACCCGGGCACGGAGCCCGCGGTGCCGCCCGTCGACGGGCTGGCCGACACCCCGTACTGGACCAACCGCGACGCCGTGCGTGCCACCGAGGCGCCGGCGTCGCTCACCGTGCTGGGCGGCGGCGCCATCGGCTGCGAGCTGGCGCAGGTCTTCGCCCGGTTCGGGACCGCGGTCGAGGTGGTGGAGGCCGGCCCTCGTCTGCTGGCCCCCGACGAGCCCGAGGCGAGCGCGCTCCTCGCCGACCGCTTCGCCGCCGAGGGGATCGGGGTGCGCACGGACGCGAAGGTGACGTCGGTGTCGCACGACGGCGGCGGCTTCACCCTGACCCTCGCCGACGGCACCCAGCTGGTCTCCGAGCGGCTGCTGGTCGCCGCGGGCCGGCGCACCGACCTGAAGGCGCTGGGCGTCGCGGCCGTCGGCATCGACGACACCGGCCGCACGATCGCCGTCGACGACCGGCTGCGCGCGGCGGACGGCGTCTGGGTCGTCGGCGACGTCACGGGCAAGGGGGCGTTCACCCACGTGTCGATGTACCAGGCGCGCATCGCCGCCGCGGACATCCTCGCGGGCGGTGGCGCGGACGGTGGGGGCGAGGACGGCGGCGAGGAGCACGCCGACTACCGGGCCGTCCCGCACGTCACGTTCACCGATCCCGAGATCGGCGGCGTCGGGCTCACGGAGGCCGCCGCCCGCGACGCCGGGCTGACCGTCCGTACGGGCCTCACCGACCTGGCCGCGTCGTCGCGCGGCTTCGTGCACGGGCCCGGCAACGAGGGGCTGATCAAGCTGGTCGAGGACGCCGACGCCGGCGTGCTCGTCGGTGCCACGGCCGCCGGGCCCGCGGGCGGCGAGATCCTCGCCGTCCTCACCCTCGCCGTGCAGGCCCGGGTGCCCGTCTCCGAGCTGCGGCACCTCATCTACGCCTACCCCACGTTCCACCGCGCGATCGAGAGCGCGCTGGCGGACCTCCAGGAGTCGTGACGGGGCACACTGCAGCACGCGTGGCCACCACTTATCCTGTGATCGCCCATGACTGAAATGACCGAGTTCGCCGCCCCGACGCCCTCCTGCGCAGGCATCCGCCTCGACGCCCCGCTCTCGCCGCGGTGCCCGGCATGACGCCGAACGACCCCGCCGAGGAGCCGGCCGCCGGGCACGTCGTGCTCGGCGGGAAGTACGTGCTGGGCGACATCCTCGGCACGGGCGGCACGTACACCGTCTACGAGGCCACCCGCCTGCCCGGCGGTGCCGACACCGGTGCCGAGACCACCGCCGAGACCAGCGACGACACCGGCGACACCGGCGACACCGGCGACGAGACCCCGCTCCTGGTGAAGGTGCTCCACCCGCACCTGGTCGACGACGAGGTGGCGCGCGCCAGCCTCGCCCGCGAGATCGCGGCGTCGGACCTGATGGACCACCCGGGCGTCTCGAAGGTCCTCGACACGGGCGAGGACGAGGTCGCGGGGGCGAACGTCCCCTGGCTGCTCATGCGGCGCCTGCCCGGCACGCCCCTGTCGGAGCTGGCGGCCCGCGACGGCCTTCCCTGGCCGGAGGCGCTCACCGTGGTGGCCGGGTTGCTCGAGGGCCTGGCCGCCGTGCACGAGGCGGGCCTGGTGCACCGCGATGTCGGCCCGCGCAACGTCGTGGTCGAGCGGCATGACGACGGCAGCATGACGGTCGGTCTGCTGGACCTGGGCCTCACCGCGCCCGGCGGGGGCGACGGCGACGGCGAGCGGGTCGCCGGCTCGGCGTCGTACATGTCCCCCGAGCAGGCGCAGGGCCGGCCGCTCGACGCCCGCAGCGACCTGTACTCGGTGGGGGCGCTCGCCTACTTCGCCCTCACCGGGCACCCGCCGTACGAACGTTCTCGCCCGGGCGACGTCCTGCTGGCCCACGTGGGCGCGCCCGTGCCCGCACCGTCGGCGCGCCGGGCCGCCGTGCCGTCCGCCGTGGACCGGTTCGTGGCCCGTGCGATGGCGAAGAACCCGGCCCGGCGGTTCGCGACCGCGGGTGCGATGGGCGAGACGGTCGCCACCCTGCTCGCGGGGGCGCCCCGCGTGGCCGTCCCTCACCCCGACGCGGGACCCGAGACCCCGGACGGCGACCAGACGATGACGATGGGTCAGATCGCGGCCCAGGACCCGCACCGCACGGCAGCGCTCGGCGTGGCGGGTGTCGCGGCCGGCGCGGCCGCGGCGGCCGCCGCCGAGGCCGAGCTCCAGCGCACCCGGATGCTCGGGGCCGTCGACGCGACCGAGCCGCTCACGCCGGACGACGGCGCACCGACGGAGCCCCTCGCCCCCTCCGGCGAGGCACCCACGGAGGTGCTGGGCGGCCCGCCGCCCGAGCCCCCCACGGACGCCCCGGTCGGCGGGGTGCCCGCCGCCGACGAGCCCGGGCCGTCACGCCGGCGTCGGATCCTCCTGATCGTGCTGGCCGCGCTCCTGGCGGTCGCGCTCGGCGCGGGCGCCTTCTGGTTCTTCCGCGACACCGACGGCAACGGCCCGGTCGCCCCGGTCACGCACAGCCCGTCGCCGTCGTCGACCCCGTCGCCGACGCGCAGCACGACCGCCCCCACGACGCAGGCCCCGACCGAGCCGACGTCCCGCCCCCAGCGGACGTCGACGCCCACCCCGACCAGCACGCCCACGCCCAGCGAGACGCCGTCGCAGACCCCGACGCAGACCCCGACGTCGACGCCCACGCCGACCGACGAGCCCACCTCGACGCCCACGCCCACGGACGAGCCGACCGACGAGCCGACGACCGAGGAGCCGACGGAGCCCGAGCCGGACCCGACCGACGAGGAGACGACGACCCCGCCGGCGGAGCCCGACCCGACCGACGGTCCCGTCGACAACGCCGGCGGGACCACCTCGAGCCCCGCCCCCTGACTCTCAGGAACTCCATAGGCCCGGGCTCATCACGTCCCAGGCGCGCTCCCTAGCCTCCGGATCACCCGTCACCTGTCCGGTGGCACCGATCCAGGGAGTCGAGGGTGTTGCTCCAGCGCTCACGGTCGTCCGTGACCTCACCGTCGTCGGGGGTCCCCGACGACCCGCCCGCCCGCCGCCGACGCGTCGCCCTGCGGCTGCGCGGGCGCCGCCCCGGACGCCGCGCGATCCTGCTCGGCGCCGTCGCCGTCGTGGTGGTGGCCGCGCTCGTCGTCTGGCTCACCGTGCTGCGGCCGCGGAGCGCCGCGCCGGACGCGGCGGCCGCCACCCGCACCGCCACCGCCACCGCGAGCACGGCGACCTTCGAGCAGTCCGTCACCACCACCGGGACGCTGACACCGGCCGTGCAGGAGGACGTCTCCTTCGAGGCGTCGGGCACCGTGCAGACCGTCGAGGTCGCCGAGGGCGACACCGTCACGAAGGGCCAGACGCTCGCGACCGTCGACACGCTGCAGCTCGACGCCGCGCTCGCGCAGGCCAAGGCCGACCTGGCCCAGGCCGAGGCGGACCTCGCCGACGCGCAGGACTCCGACGACGGGACGGACGCCGCCGAGGCCGCCGTCGAGGCGCGCGAGAGCGCCGTCGCGGTCGCGCGGCAGGCGGCCGACGACGCCGAGGCCGCGATGTCGGACGCCACGCTCAAGGCCCCCGCGGCGGGGCTCGTGACCTCGGTCGGGGTCACGGTGGGCGATACGGTGGGCGACACGGCGGGCGGTACGTCCGGCTCCTCCGCGGGCGGCGGCTCGACCTCCGACCAGGGCGGCTCCGGCTCGGCGCCGAGCGCCTCCGGCTCCGCGAGCGGGTCCGGGAGCTCGGGCTCCACCGACGCCACCGCGGCGTTCACGATCGTCGGCACGGACGCATGGACGGTCGACGTGAGCGTCGGCGAGGCGGACGTCGCGTCCGTCGAGAAGGGCGACCAGGTCGAGATGACCTCGGACGACCTCGCCGACACCGTCTTCGGCACCGTCAGCGAGATCGGCAGGCTGCCGTCGACGTCGCAGGGCGCGGTGGCCTATCCCGTGACGGTCGCGGTGACGGGCGACCCCGACGGCCTGCACGACGGCGTGAGCGTCGACGTCTCCATCGTCACCGAGCGCCGCAGCGACGTGCTGTCCGTCCCCGCGGCCGCCGTGACCACGGGCGACGACGGCTCGTCGACGGTGACGCTGGTCGCCGACGACGGCTCGACCACCGAGCAGGCGGTCGAGACGGGCGAGACGTCCGGCCAGCTGGTCGAGATCACCTCGGGCCTGTCCGAGGGCGACACCGTCCAGTACACGACGTTCACCCCGGGCGCCGGGCGCGGGCAGGGCACCGGCGGGCAGGGCCAGCTGCCGGAGGACTTCGACCCGTCGCAGGTGCGGGGCGGCGGCCAGGGCGGCCTCCCCGAGGGCTTCGACCCGTCGCAGCTGGGCGTGCCCGGCGGCGGCCGGGGAGGGAACTCGTGACCGCGCCGGCCGCCGTCGGCCCGGAGGTGCTGCACCCGACGCCCGACGCGGTGATCGACCTCCGGGACGCGCGCAAGACCTACCGCACGGGCGACCTGGAGTTCGAGGCGCTGCGCGGCGTCGACCTGCGCATCAGGCGCGGCGAGTACGTGGCGATCGTCGGGCCGTCCGGCTCGGGCAAGTCGACGCTCATGAACGTGCTGGGCTGCCTCGACACGCTCACGTCCGGCAGCTACCGGATCGCGGGCGACGACGTGGACGACATGGACGAGACCGACCTCGCGAGCGTCCGCAACGAGCAGATCGGCTTCGTGTTCCAGCAGTTCAACCTCCTGCCCTCGCTGTCGGCGCTGCGGAACGTGGAGCTGCCGCTCGTCTACCGCGGCGTCGCGCCGGCCGAGCGCCGCGCACGGGCCACGCAGGCGCTCGAGCGCGTCGGCCTCGGCGACCGCACCGCGAACCGCCCCGGGCAGCTGTCGGGCGGCCAGCAGCAGCGGGTCGCGGTGGCCCGCGCCCTGGTCGGCGAGCCCGCGCTGGTCCTCGCGGACGAACCGACGGGCAACCTCGACTCGCGTTCCACGGCCGACGTGCTCGACCTGTTCGACGCGTTGCACGCCCACGGCCGCACCATCGTGCTCATCACGCACGAGCACGAGGTCGCCGAGCGGTCGCGCCGCGTCGTGCGGGTGCTCGACGGGCTGATCACGTCCGACGCCCCGAGCGGCCGGGCGGTGACGCCATGAGCTGGGCGGAGACCCTGGCGACGGCGTGGCACGCGATCCGCGCGCACACGATGCGGTCGCTGCTGACGGTGCTCGGCATCCTCATCGGCATCGCCGCGGTCATCCTCACGGTCGGCCTGGGCCTGGGCACCCAGAAGGACGTGTCCCAGGACATCAGCTCACTCGGCTCGAACCTGCTCATCGTCACGCCCGGGTCGTCCACCGACTCCTCCGGGATGCGCGGCGGCTTCGGGACCGCGTCGACGCTGACGACGGCGGACGCGGAGGCCCTGGGCTCCGGCGTCGCCGTGCCCGACGTCGCCGCGGTCACCGCGGAGAAGGAGTCGTCGCAGTCCTTGGAGGCCGGCGACGCCAACTGGACCACGACCGTCACCGGCGTCACCGGCGACTGGCTGGGCGTGCGCTCGCGCGAGCTCGCGTCGGGCGAGTTCGTCGGCGACGGCTCGACCGACGAGGTCGTGCTCGGCCCCGAGACGGCGACGGAGCTGTTCGGCACCACGAACGTCGTCGGGCGCACGGTGAGCATCGCCGGGACGACGTTCGACGTCGTCGGCGTGCTCGAGCCCGCCGGGTCCAGCGCGTCGACCAACCTCGACGACACCGCCGTGGTGTCCATGACGGCGATGACGTCGGGCATCACGGGCGGCGCCGACACGTCGGTGAGCACCATCTACCTCAAGGCGACCGACACCGACGCGATCTCGGCCGCGTACCAGGAGGCGGAGTCGCTCCTCCTCGCGCTGCACGGCGCGACCAGCGCGGACGCCGCCGACTTCACCATCGACTCGCAGGACTCGCTCGTGTCCACGGCGACGTCGGTCTACCGCACCCTCACGGTGCTCCTGGCCGGCGTGGCGGGGCTGTCCCTGCTGGTCGGCGGCATCGGCGTCATGAACATCATGCTGGTGTCCGTCACGGAGCGGACCCGGGAGATCGGGCTCCGCAAGGCGCTCGGCGCCCCGCCCGGCGCGATCCGGCGGCAGTTCCTCACGGAGGCGTCGATCCTCGGCGTCACCGGCGGGCTCGTCGGCGCCGGCCTCGGCGTCCTCGCCGCCGTCACCCTGCCCTCGGTGCTCGGCTCGTCGATTGTCGTGTCGCCCGTCGCGGTGGCCGGCTCGCTCGCCGTGGCGCTCGCCATCGGCCTGGTGTTCGGCGTCTACCCCGCCGTCCGCGCCGCCCGGCTCGCCCCGATCGACGCGCTGCGGAGCGAGTAGCCGTGCACCGCGCCCCACCCCGAGCGGCCACCGTCCGCGCCCGAACCGTCCCCCACGTCCCGGAGACCCCCATGACCCGCCGCACCACGGTGTCCACCACCGCCCTGTCCAGCACCACCTCGTCCCGCACCGCCCCGTCCCAGGCCGCCGCCCGGCGCTCGCGGGCCACCCTCGCGTCGTACGGCGTCGTGGGCGTCGTCGGCCTCGTGCTCGCGCTCGCCGGGTGCTCCTCCTCGGACGCCGCGACGTCCGACGGCACGCCCGCCGCCGAGGGGCAGCAGGGCCAGCAGCAGGGCCAGCAACAGGGTCAGGGCGGCCCCGCGGGCGGCGGCCGCGCCCCCGGCGTCTCGGGCGAGGTGGCGGCCGTCGACGGCACGACGGCGCAGGTCCAGGGCTCCGACTCGCAGACCGCCGTCACCTGGACCGACGACACGACGATCACCGTCACCGTCGACGGCACGCTCGACGACGTCGCCGTGGGCTCCTGCGTCGTCGCCACGACGGGCGGGACGCCCGGCGACGGCTCGTCCGACTCCTCCGACGACGAGGCCTCCGCGGTGTCGTCCGTCTCCGTGAGCGAGCCGGTGGACGGCGAGTGCACCGGCGGGTTCGGCGGCGGGTTCCCCGGCGGCGGTGGCGGCGAGCGGCCGGAGGGCGCGCCGACGGACATGCCCTCCGACCTGCCCACCGACCTGCCGACGGACATGCCGAGCGGCGGCCCGGGAGGCGGCCGCGGCGGCGGGTTCGGCGGCGTCACCGCCGGGGAGGTCACGGCGGTGGACGGCGCCACCCTCACGGTGCGGACCGCGTCCGCGGACGGCGAGACGACCGAGGAGACCGTGACGGTCGACGACGCCACCCGGTACTCCGTGCAGCAGGACGGCACGGCCGACGACGTCGCCGTCGGGCAGTGCGTCACGGCGCAGGGCGAGGAGGACGACAGCGGCACGGTCGCGGCGACCGGCCTCACGGTCGCGGCGCCCGGCGACGACGGCTGCTCCACCGGCTTCGGTGGCCGCGGCGTCTTCCCCGGCGGGCAGGGCGACGGCGAGGGCGACGAGCAGGCCGCCGGGCAGGGCGGTGACGGCGATGCGTGACGCCGCCGTCCGCCGGCGCCGCACCCGACGGCGTCGCCTCGTCGCGGCCGGCGTCGCCGTGGTCGTCCTGGGCGCCGGGGGCACGGCGTTCGCCCTGCGCCCGGCCGACGCCCGCTACCGCACGGCGGCGGTGACCACCGGCGACGTCGCGCAGCACGTGTCGGTGAGCGCGACGGTCGCGTCCGCCCGCCGCGCCGACGCGACGTTCGGCACGGCCGGCACCGTCGCCTCGGTGACGGTGGCCGCGGGCGACGAGGTCGAGGCGGGCGACACGCTCGCCACGCTGGACGCCGCCGCGCTGCAGGACGCCGTCGACGACGCCACCGAGGCGCTGGCCGAAGCCAAGCAGACGCTCGCCGACGACCTCGAGGCCCAGGCCGCCGGGACCAGCTCGACGAGCGGCACCGCCGCCACCCCGTCCGGGTCGTCCGCGTCGGGCGACGTGCGGGCGAGCAGCGCGGCGACGTCCGACACCTCGACCAGCACGACGACCAGCACGACGACCACAGCGACCGTCCGGCTGGTCAGCGCGACGAGCCCGACGGCCGCGACGGCCCCGGCCGCCGGCGGCACCGCCGACCTCGAGCAGGCGGTGACCGACGCCCGCGCCTCACTCACCGCCGCTCGGGCGGACGTGCAGGCGGCACAGGACGCGCTGCTCGACGGCTACGAGGCCGTGGAGGACGCGCTGGCCGAGGGCACCACGGCTCTCGGCACCTCGGGCGACGCCGTGACCGCGGCGACGGGCGACGACGGCGCGTGCGCCGCCGTCCTCGCGGCGGACGCCTCGGACGACGAGACCACGGACGACGGGGCCACCGCCGACGACCTCGCCGCCTGCGTGGACGCGATCGTCGCGGCGCAGGACGCGCTCGCGGCGACCGACGCTGCCCAGCAGGCGACCGGGACGGCCGAGGGCGCCCTCACCGACCTCGTGGCCGACCTGGACGACGCCGTGACGACGCTCGGCGAGAAGGCCGGCGCGCTCGACGACGCGGTCCAGGCCCTCGAGGACGCCGCCCCGTCCGGGTCCGGCGACGGATCCGGCGACGCATCCACCGGCGGCGGTACCTCCTCGGGACAGTCACCCGAGACGGGGTCGGGCGCCGGTGACACCCCGCAGGGCGGCGCCCCGAGCGGCACCGTCGACGGGTCGACGCCGTCGGGCGGCTCGAGCAGGGGCGACCTGCCGACCGGACCAGACGGGACGGGCGGGTCCGGTGGATCAGCCGGGTCCGGCACCTCGGGCACGGCGGGCGGGTCCGGCACCGGCGCGCTCGGCGGCTCCGGCACGTCGGGCACGGTCACGGCCGAGCGGATCCTCGCGGACCGTGCCGCGGTGACGGTCGCGGAGAACGACGTCGACATCGCGAAGGCGGCCGCCGCGGCGGGTACCCTCACGGCACCGATCTCCGGCACGGTGGCGCAGGTCGACGCCTCGAAGGGCGCGAGCGTCAGCGCGGGCGACGCGGCCGCGACGATCCTCGGCGACGGCGGCTACGTCCTGTCCACGACGCTCGACCTCGCCGAGGTGCGTACGGTCGAGGTCGGGCAGCCGGTCACGGCGACGCTGCCCGCGACCGGCGGCGAGTACACCGGCACGGTGAGCAACGTGGGGGTCCTCGACTCCTCGGAGACGTCGACCCCCGCGTACGCGGCGACGATCGCGCTCGACCCGGTCGACGGCTCGGACGACTCCGGCGCCGACCTGCCCGAGGGCGCGTCGGCCTCGGCGACGATCGAGGTCGCGACCGTGGACGACGTGCTCGTGGTCCCGACGTCCGCGGTGAGCGCGGACGGGTCCACCCGGACCGTGCGCATGCTCGACGGCGGCTCGGTCCGGACCGTGGACGTCACCACGGGCGCCGTCGGCCCGGAGCGCACCGAGATCACCGACGGGCTGGCCGCCGGCGACGAGGTCGTGCTCGCCGACCTGGACCAGCAGCTCGTGCAGGACGACGACGAGGAGGAGTCGGGCGGCCTCAGCAGGCTCGGCGGCTCCGGCGAGCGGTCCGGGCCGCAGGGCGGGTTCCCGGGCGGCGGCCTGCCGGAGGGCTTCCAGCCGCCGACGGGCGCGTCACGCTGAGCGCGGTGCGGCGTCCGGCGTGCGGCCGCGCGGCAGCCGCACGACGAACGTCGTGCCGGTCGCGCCCCCCGGCCGTTCGCCGGCCGTGGCGGACCGGACGTCGATCGTGCCGCCGTGCGCGGCCACGATCGCGTCGGCGATCGCGAGGCCCAGGCCGGTCGACCCGCCGGCCCGGTGGCGGGACGCGTCGCCGCGCGTGAAGCGGCGGAAGAGCGCGGGTCGGAGGTCGGGGGCGATGCCCGGTCCGTCGTCGGCCACCTCGACCTCGACGGCGTCCCCGCCGTCCCGCAGCCGCACCTGCACGCGGGTGCCGGGCGGCGTGTGCGTGCGGGCGTTCGTGAGCAGGTTCGCCAGCACCTGGCGCAGGCTCGCCTCGTCGCCGGTCACGGCCAGCTCGTCCTCCTCGGGCAGCCCGCGTTCGTCAGCATCGTCGCCGTCGCCCGGCAGCGCGAGCACCCAGTCGTGGTCCGGGCCCGCGGCGTGCGCGTCCATCACCGCGTCGACGGCGAGCGCCGCCAGGTCGACCGGGGACCGGTCGAGGGGCCGGCCGGCGTCGAGGCGTGCGAGCAGCAGCAGGTCCTCGACGAGGCCGGACATGCGCACCGCCTCGGACTCGATCCGGTCGAGCGGCCGGGCGGTGTCACCGGCGGGGCCGGCGGCATCGTCGGGCGCGCGACGCACGAGCTCGGCGTAGCCGCGGATCGTCGCGAGCGGGGTCCGGAGCTCGTGGCTCGCGTCCGCGACGAACCGGCGCACCTGCTGCTCCGAGTCGTGGCGCTCCTGGAGCGAGGTCTCGACGTGCTCGAGCATCCGGTTGAGCGCGGCGCCCACCTGGCCCACCTCCGTGCGTTCGTCCGTGAGCCCCTCGGTCACGCGCGGGATGCCGGCGACCGCGCCCCGGGAGAGCTCCAGCTCCGAGACCCGGACCGCGGCCTCGGCGACGTCGTCGAGCGGGCGCAGCGAGCGGCGCACCAGCCACGCGCCGCCGACCACCGCCACGGCCAGGCCTGCCGCCCCGAGCGCCACCTGCACGAGGACGTACCCCCGCACCGTCTCGGCGACCGCCGCGGTGCTCGTGGCGACGACCGCGTCCGCGCCGTCGTCGCCGGTCCGGTGCACGGCCCGGAAGGCGCCGAGGTCCGGCACGGTGACGTCGTGCGCACGACCGTCCGCGGGCACCGCCTGGAGGGCGGCGACCTGGGCGTCGTCGAGCGTCGTGCGCTCGAGGGCGTCCGTGACGTGGTCGGCGAGCACCACCTCGCCGTCCACGGAGTGCACGACGGCGCTCCCCGGGCCGAAGCCCGCGGGGAAGTCCGACGGGGCGTCGGTCGGGGCGGGCGGCGGGACGTCGTCCGCGGCGGCCGCGCCGTCCCCGGCGTCGGCGCCGGGCGGCCGCGGTCCCGGACCGTCGACGAGGCGCCGGCCCGCCTGCTCCAGCCGCTGGTCGGTCTGCGCGACGAGCTGCGAACGCAGCACCGCCGTCGAGACCGTCGCGAGACCGACCGTCACGACGACGACCACCGCGGCGAGCACGACCACGAGGCGACGGCGCAGGGTTGTCGGGCGCAGACGCCGTCCCGCGCGACGACGGTCACACACGGGCGCCGCCGTCCTCCGCGACGGCGGCGGGCTTGAGCACGTAACCCACCCCGCGCAGCGTGTGGATCATCGGCTCCCGGCCCTTGTCGATCTTGCGACGCAGGTAGGAGACGTACAGCTCGACGATGCTCGACTGGCCCCCGAAGTCGTAGTTCCACACACGGTCGAGGATCTGCCCCTTCGACAGCACCCGGCGCGGGTTGCGCATGAAGTACCGCAGCAGCTCGAACTCCGTCACCGTGAGGTGGATCTCCTGACCCGCCCGGCGCACCTCGTGCGCGTCCTCGTCCAGTTCGAGGTCGCCGACGACGAGGAGCCCGTCCTCGGACCGCGTCACCGCTCCCGCGCGCCGCAGCAGGCCGCGCGCCCGGGCGACCACCTCCTCGAGGCTGAACGGCTTCGTCACGTAGTCGTCGCCGCCGACGGTGAGGCCGGCGACCCGGTCCTCGACGGCGTCGCGCGCGGTGAGGAACAGCACCGGCATCCGCGCGCCCTGGGCGCGCAGCCGCCGCAGCACGGTGAACCCGTCCAGGTCCGGGAGCATCACGTCCAGCACGACCAGGTCGGGGCCGGTCTCCCGCGCCAGGCGGAGCGCCGACGCGCCGTCGGGCGCCGCGGCGACGTCCATCCCCTCGAGGCGGAGGGCGGTGGTGAGGAGCTCGGCGAGGTTGAGCTCGTCGTCCACCACGAGCGCCCTGACGGCCGCCCCGTCCGGACGGGTGAGGGGCGGCAGGTCCGGGCGCCCGGCGGGCACGGAGGAGGGGACGAAGGGCGTCGACATGGGCGCCAGCCTGCGTCGTCCACCCCCGCGCATCCTGTGCCGAACCTGTGAGCCGGCTATGTCTTCGCCCGCGACCCGGCCCGTCCCAGCGGGCGCATAAGTTGCCCCGACAGTCTGCAGGCTCCCGGTTGTTCACCTGCCGGACGGCCGTCGTTCACCCACGGCGCCGGCCCGGCACCGACGAGAGGAGCGTCCCGTGCGACGTCGGTCCCGACGTACCGAACCCCGCGCGACACCGAGCGACCCCGGGCCTGCGGGGCCGACGGCCGCCGCGACCTCGGCGCGCACCGCCACCGCGAGCCGGCTGCACGCGTTCAACCGCTTCGAGATCAAGTACCTCGTGCCGCAGGACCGGGCCGAGGAGCTCCGTGCCGAGCTGCGCCGGCACATGGACGACGACGCGTACTCCGGCGACCGGGGCTACCCGATCACCAGCGTCTACTACGACACGGCCCGCCTGAAGTTCTACTGGGAGAAGATCGAGGGCCTGAAGTTCCGCCGCAAGCTGCGCGTGCGGCACTACGGCACGGCCGACGACCTGTCGCCGGACTCGAGGGTCTTCGTCGAGATCAAGCAGCGCGTCAACCGGGTCACGCAGAAGCGCCGGGTCGTGCTGCCGTACCGGGACGCGCTGCGGCTGTGCTCGCCGGAGGGCTACGAGCCCGAGGGCGAGGTCGGCGCCCGCGAGCGCGCGTTCCTCGACGAGGTGTCGACCCTGGTGGGCGAGCTCGACCTGCGCCCGACGGTGACCACCGGGTACCACCGCGAGGCCTGGGTGGGGCGGGAGGCCGACCTCGGCCTGCGCGTCACCCTCGACCACCGCCTGCGCGGCCGCGACCGCGACTTCCACCTCGCCTCCGAGGCCGCGAACCGGCTCATCCTGCCCGCCCGCCTGTCCGTGCTCGAGGTGAAGGCGAACGAACGGGTGCCGGCGTGGGTCACGGATCTCACCGCCCGGATGAGCCTCGACGTCGTGCGGATCTCGAAGTACTGCCAGAGCGTGCAGGCCTTCGGCCTCGTGCCGCGCTCGACGATGCACGCCCCGGACGAGCTCGACGCCGTCCTCGGCGACCACGCGCCCGCCACCGAGCTGACCGACGGGCCCGTCCCCGGGTCCACCGACGACGGCGTCACCGACGCCCCGAACCGAAAGAGTGTCCTCGTCCGATGAACCTGCAAGATCTGAGCGGAACCTTCTCCGTCTTCGACGTCGCGATGACGCTGGTGCTGTCCTTCGTCCTGTCCTCGGCCATCGGCTGGGTGTACAAGCGGACGCACCGGAACATCTCCTACAGCCAGTCCTACGTCCAGACCCTCGTCGTCATCGGCATGGTCGTCGCCGTGATCATGCTGGTCGTCGGGTCGAACATCGCCCGCGCGTTCGCCCTCGTCGGCGCGCTGTCCGTGATCCGGTTCCGCAACGCGATCAAGGAGACCCGCGACGTCGGGTTCATCTTCCTCGTGATGGCGATCGGCATGGCCGTCGGCACGCGCTTCTACCTGCTGGCCGCCGCCGCGACCGCGATGATCCTGCTCGTCGTCTTCCTCATGCAGCGCTTCGACTGGTTCAAGCTCGACATCCAGCGACAGGTGGTCAAGGTCCAGGTGCCGCCCGAGCCGCGGTACCAGCAGGACGTCGCCGACGTGCTGGTCCGCCTGACCCAGGAGTTCGAGCTCGTGAGCGTCGAGACCGTGCGCGGCGGCGCCCTCACGGAGCTGTTCTACTCCGTGCGCCTCAAGGGCGGGGTCACGACCGCCGAGGTCATCGAGGAGCTCGGCGCGATCAACTCCGGCCAGAAGGTCACCGTGCTGACCGGGTACGACCAGTCCGACATGTGAGCGGGGAACAGCCCAGGTGAACATGAGTCTCGCAAGCCTCCGCAAGCGCCTCCCCGTCCGACTGCGCCAGCACTGGAAGCCCCTCACCGCGGGGGTGGTCGGGGTGGCCGTCGCCCTGACGTTCTTCGGGGACCTGACGATCCGGCCGTACTCCACGAGCTCGGCCGCCGTCACCGACGAGGAACGGATCACGCAGGACATCACGGGGACGGTCGATCTCTTCGACGACTCCGTGGAGCACGAGGTTTCGCTGTCGTACACGCAGGAGCGCTACGACGAGATGCTCGACGCCTACTTCGCCGACGGCGAGAAGGAGTGGATGTCCGCCGACATCACCATCGACGGCACCACCATCCAGGACGTCGCCGTGCGCCTCAAGGGCAACTCCACGCTGTCGTCGCTGGTCGACGACCGCGAGGGGTCCGACACCGAGGGCGAGCGCGCCCCGGGCGGCATCGGCGGCATGGGTGGCGGCGAGGGTGGGCAGGGCGGCGGGATGCCTGAGCTGCCCGAGGGCATGGAGCTCCCCGAGGGCATGGAACCGCCCGAGGGCGGACGGCTGCCGGAGGGCGGACAGCTGCCGGAGGGCGGGATGCCCGGCGGCGAGGACGGCGGGGGCGGCTTCGGCGGCACCGGGGTGGCCCTGACCACCGACGAGCCGGAGAACCTGCCGCTGCTGGTGAGCTTCGACGAGAACGAGCCGGGCCGTGCCTACCAGGGGCGGACCGAGCTCTCCATCCGCCCCGCGAGCGCGTCGAGCGAGTCGTCGCTCAACGAGGCGGTGGCGCTCGAGCTCACGGAGCAGTCGGGGCAGCCCACGCAGGACTACGCGTTCACCACCTACGCCGTCAACGACCGTCCGACCACGACCCGGCTCGTCGTCGAGAACCCCGACCCGCAGTACGCGGACGGGCTCGAGGGCGAGGGGGTGCTCTACAAGCTGCTGTCGACGAGCTCGTTCGAGTACCAGGGGGACGACCAGACCGAGTACACGGACGACTTCAAGCAGGTCAACCTCGTCGGGAACCAGGACCTGCAGCCGATCGTGTCGTTCCTGAAGTGGCTCGACGGCGCGTCGGACGAGGAGTTCGCCGACGAGCTCGACCAGTGGGTCGACGTCGAGTCCTTCGCCCGGTACCTCGGCACCCAGGAGGTGCTCGACAACGTCGACACCATCTCCGGTCCGGGGAAGAACGCGTACCTCTACTACGACCTCGACACCGGGCTCCTCAGCGTCGTGTCCTGGGACCTCAACCTGGCCCTGGGCGGCATGTCCGGCCGTGGCACGGGTGGCGGCATGGCTGGCGGTGCCGCGCCCGGTGGCGACGTCCAGGGCCCGCCCGAGGGCATGGAGGGCGGCCCCGGCGGGGGCGGCGGGGGCGGCGGCATGGGCGGGATGATGAGCCAGAACGCGCTGGTCACCCGCTTCGAGGAGAACGCCGACTTCTCCGCGAAGATCGACGCCGCCGTCGACGACCTGACCGCCGAGTGGATCGACAGCGGGAAGGCCGCCGCCCTGGTCGACGAGGTGGCGGCGCGCGTGCCCGTCACCGCCGGTGTGGACCAGGCGACGATCGACGCGGACGCCGAGACCGTCCGGGGGAAGCTCGCCGGTGGCGACGATGGCGACGCCGGGGGCACGGGTGGCACCGACGCCGCGGACGCGGGACCCGGCCAGTGACCCGGGCACGCGGCCCGGCCGGGGAACGACCCACCCGGCCGGGCCGTGGTGCGCGTCAGCGGCGGGCCGCGAGGTAGCGCACGCGCGGAGGCTAGGCGGCACCCAGCCGGGGTGCTCGCTCGCGTGGCGCGGCGCCGGCCGCCGCGCGCCGCAGGCGCGCGGCGTTCCGCGCCACCACGAGGTTCTGCGTCAGCAGGGCGAGCCCGAGCGTCAGCAGCACGCTGCCCTCGGTGACCGCGGGCGACGCGCCGAGCCGGGCGCCGGCGTCCGCGAGCTCGAACCGGAGCGCCACCGAGACCGCCCACAGCACCACGGTCGCCGCCGTGTACCGGTAGCGCACCACGTCCCCGGCCCCCGGCGAGAGCTGGACGGTCACGGCGCGCGCGACGCCGAGACCCACGGTGAGCACGAGATCGGCGGCCGCCACGGCGACGGTGGCTCCCCCGCCGCCGGGCGACGGCAGCCCGAGCCAGGGCACCAGCAGGAACGCGCCGACGACCATGACGACGACCGGGCCGGTGACCAGGCGCCTCGTCCGCGCCGGGCGGGCGCGCAGGCGGAGGAGGACGACCACGGCGAGGGTCACCAGGCCGACGAGGACCTGGGGCGGCATCGAGTCGAGCGTCGCGTCGAGCGTCGTGCCCATCAGGCGGCCTCCTCGCCGACGAGGTACGCCGCCACCGCGGCGGCGAGCGCGGCACGGAACGCGCTGGCCCGCGCCGGGTCGGCCGGGTCGTGACCGAGCGCCGACTGCCACGACCACCCGCCCAGCGCGTAGCCGTACGCGCCGGACATGCCGAGCAGCAGCACCGCCTCGATGCGGTCGCGCGACGGCACCCGGTCGGCGGGCAGCGCCGCGCGCAGCCCGGCCTCCATCATGTCGGCGATGCCGGCGAGCCCGTCGGTCGCGAGCGTGCCGTGCTCGGGGTGCAGCGCCGACCATGCCCACAGCCGCAGGTACCGCTCGTCGTCGAGCGTCGCGAAGACGACGTCGAGCATCCGGGCCGCGTACGGGACGCCCGCGTCGTCCGCGACCCTGGCGCGGACGCGCTCGCGGTGGCGCGCGTCCTCCGCGCGCAGCACCTCGCGGATCAGGCCGCGATGGGTGCCGAAGTAGTGGCTCACGAGCCCTCGGGTCACGCCGGCCGCGCCCGCGACCTGGGCGAGGGTCACGGCGTCGGGGCCGTGCTCGGCGACAAGCGCCGTCGCGGCCTCCAGGATCTCCTGGCGGGACCGCTCGGGGGTGAGCCGGCGGCGGCCGTCCCGTCCGCGCGCGCCCCTGCTATTGGCGGTCATGCCAATAACTTAGCGCACGAAGAGCCCTCGGCCGCGCACCTCGCAGCGTGCCCGCCCTGGTCAGGGCTGGTGCTCCGGACCGGGACGCGGCCAGGTCGTGAGGGACCGGCCACGCACGCGTCAGGCCGGCCCGCCGACGGCGCCCGAGCCGGGCTGCGCCGACCGGCGACGTCCGCGGCGGAGGGCTAGCGTCGACAGAGCCGGTCAGGACGCGGCCGGCCGTCCTCGAGGCGAGAGGAGGCCTCGTGGCTTCCATCGACCGGGTGGCGGAGCCCTGGGGCACGCGCACCCCCTACGGACCGGGCGAGACGTGGCCGGCGCGCACGGACACCTACCTCGCCGACGGCATCGAGCCGGACGACGTCGACCGGTGGGTCCCGTCCGCCACGGTGCTGCACTCCAACGGCGACGCGCTCGACATCGCCGTCAAGGACGGGCGGATGGTGGGCGTCCGGGGCCGCGCCGGCGACCGGGTCAACCACGGCCGGCTGGGCCCCAAGGACCTGTACGGCTGGCAGGCCAACGCCTCCCCGGACCGGCTCACCCGCCCCCTCGTGCGGCGCGACGGCCGCCTCGTCGAGACGTCGTGGGACGACGCGATGGGGCGGGTCGTGGCGCGCACGCGCGAGCTGCTCGACGAGCAGGGGCCCGGCGCGCTCGGCTTCTACACGTCGGGCCAGCTCTTCCTCGAGGAGTACTACACGCTCGCACTCGTCGCCCATGCCGGGCTGCGCACCAACCACGTGGACGGCAACACCCGGCTGTGCACGGCCACGGCGGCGGAGGCGCTGAAGGAGTCCTTCGGGTGCGACGGGCAGCCCGGCTCGTACTCGGACGTCGACCACGCGGACGCGATCGCGCTGTTCGGCCACAACGTGGCCGAGACGCAGACGGTGCTCTGGACGCGCATGCTGGACCGGCTCGCGGGGCCGCGGCCGCCGGCTCTGCTGTGCGTCGACCCGCGGCAGACGCCGGTCGCCCGGGCCGCGACCGTGCACCTCGCACCCCGCCCGGGCACCAACGTGGCGCTGCTGGACGGCCTGCTCCATGAGGTCCTGACGCACGACTGGGTGGACCACGACTACGTCGCGGCCCACACGGTGGGGTTCGCGGAGCTGGAGAAGCAGGTGGCGGCGTACCCGCCGGACGTGGTCGCGCGGATCTGCGACGTGCCGGAGCGCGACCTGCGGGCGGCGGCGGAGCTGGTGGGCACGGCGGAGCGCCTGCTCTCGACCGTGCTGCAGGGCTTCTACCAGTCGCACCAGGCGACGGCGGCGGCCGTGCAGGTGAACAACCTGCACCTCGTGCGCGGGATGCTGGGCCGCCCGGGAGCGGGGGTGCTGCAGATGAACGGGCAGCCCACGGCCGAGAACACCCGCGAGTGCGGCGCGGACGGCGACCTGGCGGGCTTCCGCAACTGGGCGAACGACGCGCACGTCGCCGACCTGGCCCGGGTGTGGAACGTGGAGCCGGACGAGATCCCGCACCACTCGCCCCCCACGCACCTCATGCAGATGCTGCGGTACGCCGAGCAGGGCTCGCTGCGGCTGTTGTGGGTGCAGGCCACCAACCCGGCGGTGTCCCTGCCCGAGCTGGCCCGCGTCCGCTCGGTGCTCTCCCAGGACCGGCTGTTCCTCGTGGTGCAGGACATCTTCCTGTCCGAGACGGCCGAGCTGGCCGACGTCGTGCTGCCCGCCGCCGCGTGGGGAGAGAAGTCGGGGACGTTCACCAACGCCGATCGCACCGTGCACCTGTCCGAGCGGGCCGTGGACCCGCCCGGCGAGGCGCGGCCGGACCTCGACATCTTCCTCGATCTCGCCCGTCGCCTGAACCTGCGGGACAAGGACGGCGGCCCGCTCGTCCCGTGGACCGACCCGGAGGGCGCCTTCGAGGCCTGGAAGGAGTGCTCGCGCGGCCGGCCGTGCGACTACAGCGGCCTCACCTACGCCGTGCTGCGCGAGGGCGGCGTGCAGTGGCCGTGCACCGCCGACGCCCCGCACGGCACCGAGCGGCTGTACGCCGACGGGGCGTTCTGGGCGGCGCCGGACACGTGCGAGAGCTACGGCCGCGACCTCGTCACGGGGGCGCCCGTCGAGCCCACCGAGTACCGCGCGCTGAACCCCGACGGCAGGGCCGTCATCAAGGCGGCCGAGTACCTGCCTCCGCACGAGGAGCCGAGCGAGGCGTTCCCGCTGCACCTCACCACCGGCCGCACGCTCTACCACTTCCACACCCGGACCAAGACGGGCCGGGTGCCCCAGCTGCGCGACGCCGCCCCCGACGTGTGGGTCGAGCTCAGCCCCCCAGACGCCGAGGCGTACGGGCTGGCCGAGGGCGACGTCGCCGCCGTCACGACGCCGCGCGGCGGGATCGAGGCCCGCGTGCGGGTGGGCGGGATCCGGCGCGGCGTGGCGTTCGTCCCGTTCCACTACGGCTCCTGGGACACCGGCCCGCGCGCGGACGGGACGACGGGCCGGGCCGCCAACGAGCTCACGCCCACCGACTGGGACCCCGCCTCGAAGCAGCCGCTGTTCAAGGCCGGCGTCGCGGCGGTGCGGAAGGTGCGCGACGGGACCGGTCCGGCTCCGGCGCCCACGACGACCGCGTCCGCGCCGGCCGGCGCGGGCGTCCCACCCACCGCGGGCGGGGCGGACGCCCTGAGCGACGAGGGCGTCGCGGTCGGGTGGGCTGCCGGAAGGTGGGGCACGCCATGAGGATCGGGACCGCCCTGCGCGACCTGGAACGGTCGGAGCGCGGCCTGGCCCGCGGCCTGGAGCACCTCGCGGCACGGCACCCGGCCGAGCACGAGGTCTTCCACGTCGGCCGCGACGTGGCGTCCTGGTCGCGCGTCCACGCCGTCGACGTCGCGGCCGCGGCGCGGCGCTACGAGGACGCGCCGGAGGGCGACGGGCCCGGCGAGGGCCTGGGCCGGGAGCTCGGGGCGGCCCTCGGCGGAGCGCTCGACGACCCTCTCGGTGACGCGACCGCCGCCGAGGCCGTCGTCGGTGATCCCGCGGACGTACCGACCGACGCCCTCCAGCTGCTCCGCGACCTGCGCCAGGTGGCGATGCACGCCTACGGCGTCTCCACCGAGTGGGAGATGGTGGCCCAGGCGGCGCAGGCGGTGCGCGACCCGGACCTGCTCGCCCTGTGCCAGCGCTGCCACCCCGGGACGCTCCGCCAGCTCCGGTGGGCGAACGCGACGATCAAGGTGCTGTCCGCGCAGGCGCTGACGTCGTGACCCGGCGCCACGGGTGCGTGCGTCGGCCGCGCGTGCCACGGTGCCCGGAGAGCCGCGCGGTCCAGCCCCGGCCGCCGTGCTCGCACGACAGCTCGTGCGACAGGAGACGACCATGACCGACCAGCCCGGCTACGACCCCGCCCAGGACCCCGACGCCGATCCGGAGGAGCTGAACCCGCGCACGGGAGCCGCCGCAGGAGACAGGGCAGGAGACGGCGACGACGACACCGTGCAGGACCCGGACGCCGACCCCGACCAGCTCAACCCCCGCAGCGGCGGACAGGCCGAGCCCGAGTCCTGACCGGCCCGCTCGCCGGTCGGGCCGGCTCAGCTCTCGGGGAACGGGCGCACCGGCAGCGCCCGCAGCGCGGTGGCCACCGCGTGCAGGTTGTGGGCCATGAGCCGGCCGGTGCGGTGCGACCACGCGTGGCCGTGCTCGGTGTCGGGGTAGTCCGGACCGGGGCCAGGGCCCTGGTTCCAGTAGGTCCACGCCTGCCCGGGGATCGTGTAGCCGATGTCGGCGAGCGCGCCGCTGATCTCCGAGATCACGTGGTGCGCGCCGTCCTCGTTGCCGGTGACGACGACTCCCGCGACGCGGTTGTACGCGACCGGCGTGCCGTCGTCGGCGGTCTCGGACAGCATCGCGTCCATCCGCTCGAGCATGCGCTGCGCGACCGACGACGGCCGGCCCAGCCACGTCGGGGTCACGACCACGAGGATCTCGGCGTCGAGCAGCCGGGCGTGCACCTGCGGCCACCGGTCCCCGCCGCCGAGGTCGGTCACCACTCCCGGCGGGACGTCGAGGTCGGCCAGGCGCACGTGCCCGACGTCGACGCCGCGCTCCTCCAGCGCCTCGGCGACCACCCTCGCCAGCAGCTCGGTGTTCGAGGGTTCGGGGGACTTCTTGAGCGTGCAGCTGACGAACAGGGCCTTCATCGCGCTCTCCGTACCTCGCGTCGCGGCGGCCGCTCCTGGACCTCGCGCCACGGTAACGCGGCGCATGCCTCCCCACCCGCCGACCTCACCGGACCCCGGCGAGGGGCGGCGCGACGAACCGCAGCCCGAGGTGGTCGACCGTGGCCGGGAGCGGGTCCCGGGCGAGATGCTGCCCGCGCTCCACCTCCAGGC
The DNA here is from genome assembly GCF_050311655.1 of Isoptericola variabilis. GTDB lineage: Bacteria > Actinomycetota > Actinomycetes > Actinomycetales > Cellulomonadaceae > Isoptericola > Isoptericola variabilis. Next base: position 452,172 of record NZ_JBNOZM010000004.1, on the reverse strand, counting down.
CGAGGTTCGCCATCCGGGCGAGCAGGTGCGACGCCACCAGGAGCACCACGTGACGGCCGGGGCACGCCGCCGGGCCGCCGCTGAACGGCACGATCCCCCAGTCCTCGTCCGCCCTCCCGTCCCACCAGGCCTCCGGCACGAAGGCGTCGGCGAACGCCAGGCGCTCCGGGTCCCGGTGGAAGAACGCGCTCACGACGACGAACCCGGTGCCCGCGGGCACGGTCGCGCCGCCCCAGTCGGTGGGCCGCACCGCGTCGCGCAGCACCGCGAACGTCGTCGGCCACAGCCGCACCGCCTCCAGCAGGCAGGCCCGGCCGTACGGCAGCAGCGCCGCCGGCCCTCCCCTGTCGTCCGCGAGCTCGCCCACCAGGCGGCCCCGGACGTCGTCGCGGGCCGAGGCGACGGCCAGCGCGCGCAGCGTGGTCGCGCCCGCGGCGTCGAAGGCGAAGAGCCAGTGCGGCACCTGGCCGGGCGCCTCGTCGGGGTCGGCGTCGCGGATCCGGCCGGCGAGGGACGACGACGGCGCCCGCGCCACGTGCTCGGCGACGCGCCGCTCCAGCTCGGCACGCAGCCACGGCCGGCGCGGGCGGAACCACGACCAGTTGCCGTCGCGGCGCAGCGCGTTCAGCAGGTCCACCACCCGCAGGTCGTCGCGGGCCCGTGCCCCGAACGTCACCTCCATGACGAGGCTCCACCACGCGTCGGAGAACGCGGCCGCGTCGAGACCGCCCGCGGCGTCGACCCGCCGGGCCAGCTCCTCGGCGGCACGCTCGACCGCCGCGACGAACGCCGAGCCGTCGTCGTGCACCGCGTGCGCGGCGTCGAGGGCGTCCTCGTTGAGCGGCCGCAGCCGGCGGCGGTCGTCCGGGCCGGAGATCAGCAGCGCCCGCGGCTGGAAGTGTGCGAGCGCGCCCCGCTTCTCGTTCGACGCGGCCGTGAACGGGTCGGGCGTGCCCTCCAGCAGGCGCCGGACGTCGTCGGGTGTGGTCGCCAGCACCAGACGGCGCGGCCCGAGCCGCAGCGCCAGGGGCGCGCCGTCGTACCGGTCGCGCAGGCCGCCGAGCACGCGACGGGCCGCGCGGTCGGTCTGCCTGCGTTCCGCCCACGCCGTGAGGCGGGGACGGCGCACGATCGCGCCCTGCGCCACGAGCGGCGCGAGCACGGTGCCGACGACGCGAGCGGTCTCGGCCGCGGTGAGCTCGGCGGGAGCACGGGACACGGAGGCCTCCGGCGGGTCGGTGGGCGCCACGGCTCGACGCGTCGTCCCAGCCTGGGACCGCCCCGCTCTCCCCGCACGTCGGCCCGGGTGGCGACCATGTCCGCGGGCCGGGCACGATCGACGTGCGGCGACCCGTGCGGCCGCCGCGGGCCGGATGTCCAGCAGCGTGGCACCCGGCTCCCGCGACGGGGGCCGGTCAGCGGTTCGGCGGGGCGTCCGAGATGTCCGCGAGCGCCGACGAGGGGTCCCGCTCGACGGCGAGGTCCCCGAGGGACACGATCCCGACGAGCACGTCGCCGTCCACCACGGGCACGCGACGCACGGCGGCGTCCCGCATCACCTGGACGGCGACCTCGACCGGGTCACCGGGGCCGACGGCCACGAGCTGCTCGCTGACGATCCCGTCGAGCCGGTCGTCCGGTCCCCGGCCTTCGGCAAGCCCGCGCACGACGAGATCGCGGTCGGTGACGATCCCGGCGATCTGCCGTCCGGACCGGACCACGAGCGCCCCCACGTCGAGCTGGCCCATGGCCTGCGCCGCGGTCCGGACGGTGCCCGAGACGTCGACGGCGGCGGGGGCGGAGGTCATGCAGTCGGCGACGGTACGGATGGTCATGTCGTCCTCCATCTCTTCGGGAGAGCGACGGCGGACTGCTTCACCGGTCTTCTCACCGTGCCCGCGCGACCACGTGCTCGCACGGCCTCGGCCGCCGACGGGTGTGCATGCGCCGGTGGTGCTTCACTGGCCACGTCGGTGCAGCAGCTCGCCGGCCGAGGGGCCACGACCCCACGGCGGAAGGGCGGAACGGTGCGCGCACTGACTTGGCAGGGCAAGGAGCACGTCAGCGTCGAGGACGTCCCGGACCCGAGGGTCCAGGAGTCGACCGACGCCGTGATCCGGGTGACGTCGACCGCGATCTGCGGGTCCGACCTGCACCTGTACGGCGTGCTGGGGATGTTCCTCGACGCCGGCGACGTGCTGGGCCACGAGGCGATGGGCGTCGTCGAGGAGGTCGGGTCCGACGTCGGGCACCTCGCCGTCGGCGACCGCGTCGTCGTGCCGTTCGGCATCGCGTGCGGGCGCTGCTGGATGTGCTCCCGCGGCCTGCAGAGCCAGTGCGAGACGACGCAGGTCCGCGACCAGGGCAAGGGCGCGGCCCTCTTCGGGTACACGCGGCTGTACGGCCAGGTGCCGGGCGGGCAGGCGCAGTACCTGCGCGTGCCGCAGGCGCAGTACGGCCCGGTCGTGGTGCCCGACGACGGCACGCCCGACGAGCGCTGGCTCTACCTGTCCGACGTCCTGCCCACGGCGTGGCAGGCGGTGGAGTACGCGCACGTCCCGGAGGGCGGCAGCGTCGTCGTGCTGGGGCTCGGGCCCATCGGACAGATGGCCGCCCGCGTCGCCCTGCACCGCGGGGCGAGCACCGTGGTCGGGATCGACCCGGTGCCCGAGCGGCGGATCATGGCGCAGCGGCACGGCGTCATCACGTTCGACCCGGCAGAGCGCGGGGTCCGTACGGCGGTGCGCGACCTCACCGACGGCCGCGGGCCCGACGCGGTGATCGACGCCGTCGGGATGGAGGCGCACGGCTCGCCCCTGGCCGAGACCACGCAGAAGCTCGTGGGCCTGCTGCCCGACATGCTCGCCGCCCCGCTGACCGAGAAGGGCGGTGCCGACCGGCTCGCCGCCCTCCTCGCCGCGATCGCGCTGGTGCGGCGCGGCGGCACGGTGTCGCTCTCGGGCGTCTACGGCGGCGCGAAGGACCCGCTGCCGCTGATGCAGGTCTTCGACAAGCAGCTCACGATCCGCACGGGCCAGGCGAACGTGCGGCGCTGGACGGACGACCTGCTCCCCCTGGCCGCCGACCCGGCCGACCCGCTCGGCGTGCTCGACCTGCGCACGCACCGCCTCCCGCTGGAGGAGGCGCCGGAGGCCTACCGCGCCTTCCAGCGCAAGGAGGACGGCTGCATCAAGGTCGTGCTGGACCCCTGGGCCGACGCCGCGTAGCGATCAGCCCGCCGGCGCCTCGTCGTCCCGGAACGCCCGCCGGCGCGCGTACTCGTGCAGGCGGTCGAGCGTGGCGAGCTGCCGCTGCGCGCGCTCGGCGAGCTCGCGGAACTGGGCGGCGTCGAGACCGAGCTCGCCGGCGTGCTCCTCCAGCGTCTGCCAGCCGCCCAGCTTGCCGGCGACGGCGGACCGCATCAGCTCGGCCTCCAGCACCACGGACATCGGCGACCGCTCGACCACCCGGCCGTTGAGCTTGAGCCGCCCGACCCGCTCGGCGACGCCCGCCAGGAGCTGGCGGTGGCGCCGCCGCGGGAGGCCGAGCTCCCGCAGGAGCCGCACGTACAGCTCGCGCTCGGCCCGGATCTGCTCCGCCACCTCGACCAGCTCGGCGTGCAGCGGCAGGTCCGCGTAGTCGCCCACCATCCGCTCGATCCGGCCGAGGCCCGCCGTGGCGCCGGTGAGGTGGTCGGACAGGTACAGGCCGAGGAGCTCCCGGTCGACCTGCGGCGGCACCGCCGGGTGCGGCCCCCGCAGCGGCAGCGTGGACGCACCGGCGGGCCGGGTGGCCGACGGTCGCAGCGGCGCGGAGCCCAGCCCTCGCCCCTCGGCCATCCCCGCCACGACCTCCTGGAGCGCGTCGCCCGCCGGCGTCCGCGCCCGCCAGCCGAGCTCCGTGACCGCCCGCGTCGTGTCCATCACGGGCGCGCTCATGGCCATGTCCACCCAGCCCGGGTCGGCGGCGACGACGCGCGCCGCGTGGCCGAGCGACACCGCCGCACGCACCGCCGCGGGTGGCACCTCGACGAGGCGTCCGTGGTCCACGAGCCGCGCGACGTCGACGCCGCGCAGCAGGTCCCCGGCGGCCACGTTGAACGCGCCGCCCGCGCGACGCACCAGCACGCGACGGTAGGCGTCCGCGGCGTCGTAGGCGTGCACGGCCTGGAGCCGCAACCCGGCGGGCAGCGGCAGCAGCGGCGGCCGGCCGAGCCGCAGCAGGCCCACCGGCAGCACCCGCCCGACGAACAGCCGCGTCACCTCCGCGCCCGCGTCGCCCTGGAAGACCAGCGCCGTGCGCAGCCGCGCGACCATGACCTCCGGGTGCGTGCGCTCGAGCTCGTCCAGCACGTCCTCCTGCGCGGCCTTGTCGACGCTGTAGTGCGAGGTCGGGACGCCGTCGGCGGGCCAGTCCTCGGCGCGGGGTACGTCATCGTCCACGGGCGAGTACGCGCCCACGGACGACGCGGCGACCAGGTGCGGCACGCCGGCGGCGACGACCGCGCGGCCCACCCGGCGTGTGCCCTCCACGTTGACCGTGCGCAGCAGGTCCCGGTCGCGGTTCGGCTGGATCAGCCACGCGAGGTGGACGACGGCGTCCGCGCCGCGGAACAGCCCCGTGAGGCGCTCGACGACCTCACCCTCGTCGCCCGCGAGGTCTGCGACCGCCCACTCCGCGCGCCGGTACGGCTCGGCCGTCCGGTCCGGCAGCCGTCGCGCCACGCCAAGCAGCGACGTCACCTCCGGCTCGTCCGCCAGCGCGCGCAGCAGCGCCGTCCCGACGTTCCCGGTCTGCCCCACCACGACGACCCGCATGACGCACACCGTGACACCGGCGGCCCGTGCCCGCAGGCGAGCGCCGTCGTGCCAGGTGAGGGCCTGTCGCGTCTGTTGCTTCTCACGTGGTCGGCGCGAGCTCGGCGAACGAGTAGGGCGGCCACGGCCCGACGAAGCGGATGCGGGCGGCGGGTTCCTCGTCGCGGACGCGCGCGAGCTCGTGCCCCACACGCTCGACGCCGTCCAGCGGCACCAGGAGGGCGACGGCCAGCACGGGCACGACCCCCGGCGGCGGGTGCACGCGGCGGGTCTCCGTCACCTCCTCCGCGGTCGCCGCCAGGCGGCGGCGCAGGGAGGGGTGGAGCCCGTCGGCGAGCGCGTCGGTCACCTCCCGCTCGAGCTGCGCCAGCCGCTTCGTCAGCAGACGCCGGACGCCGGGCGGCCGGCCGTCGAGGTCGGCGTGCAGCTCCTCGACGCGCGCGTCGCCCGCGGCCGCCCGGTGCTGGTCCAGCCCGATCTCCACCTGCAGCTCCCCGCGGCCCGCGAGCCGCTCGAGGCGCGCATGGAGGCGGTCGGCGTGCTCGCCGAGCCACGCGTCGAGCCGCCGGCTCGCCGGCTCGTCGGGAGTTCCCGCGACGATCACGTTGAAGCTCATCGGCAGCACCACGTCCGCCTGCCACAACCGTTCCACGACCTCGCTGTGCTCCACGACCCAGCGGCGCACGTCGTCGTCCGCGCCGGAGTACGGCGCCGCGCCGTGCCGGTGCACGACGGCCGTTAGCCCGTGGGCCGTGACCCGCTCCAGCGGGGCGCCGTCGATGCCCGTGCCGAGATCGTCCGGCGCACCGCGGGCCACCGCGTACAGGTACAGCCCCCCGGCCGCGGCCGCGTCGCCCGTCCCGGCGCTCACGCGAGCCCCCGCTGCCCGGCTCCGGCCTCCCCCTCGGCCCAGCGCTCGGGGTTCAGGAGCTTGTCGACGACGTCGTCCACGACGTCGTCGAGGCCGCGGCGCAGGTCGGCGACCGAGGCGGTGAGGCCGTGGTCGGCCTTGATGGACTCGAGCGCGTCGTCGAGGTCGAGCAGTGCCTGCCCGAGCCGCTCCTGCTCCTCCTCGGTGAGCTCGCCTCCCTCGAGCCGGCGGATCGCCTGGCCCTCCAGGGCCTCCTGGATCACCTCGACCAGCGTCACCACCAGGGTGAGGACGCCGTTCTTGAGGCTGTGCTCGTCGATCGTCAGCGTCACGTCTCGCCTCCTTCGGGAGTCTGAGCGGGGGCGTGGACGGACGCCGCCAGGGCCCGGGCCCAGTCCTCGTCGCGCGTCGCCAAGCGCACGGTGCCCGCCTCGCCCGTCACGTGCAGCACCCGTCGGCCCACGGGCGACCGGCCGGCCTGCGCCCGGACGTCCCGGACCTCGCGCAGACGGACCGCGGGCCGCGCGTCGCCGGCCCCCTGCCAGGTCAGCCCGTCCGGGCCGACGGTGCCGGTGCCGCCACGCCAGACCGACGGGCCGGCACGGTCCTCGCGGTACCAGACCGGGGCCTGGCGGCCGGGCGACGGACGCGCTGCGCCCTCGGCGCCGCCACGGCGCAGCAGGGTCGCCAGCCGGCCCGGCGCGGCGGCGGACAGCAGGGTCGTGCCGGTGGGTGTCGTGACCGCCAGGCGTTCGCGCTCCTCGCCGCCGAGCGTGGCCTCGGTGCGCACCTGGACACCCTTCACGTCGTCCAGCCCGGTCTGCCACAGCAGCTCGCGCGGGTCCGCGCGCCAGACGAAGAGGCGCCGCGTCGTGAGGTACACGGTCCCCGGGCGCCAGACGGTCGCGGGGTCGTCCTGGCGGTGACCGCCCGCCATGCGGGCGACGACCTCCTCGTCGGCCTCGAGGGGCACGCGTCGGGCCAGGGACTGCCGCACCCACGCCCGGGTCTGCTCGTCCCAGCCCCGCATCATCCCGTGCTCGAGCATGGTCTCGATGCCGGCGACGGCGGCCCGGAGGTTCACGCCGACGAGCGGGATGTCCGCCACGGTGATGATGAGGTCGAGGTCGAGGTACACCCCCTTCGTCAGCAGCGCGTCCAGAAGGTCGGGCAGGGTGGCGTGCAGGTCGCGGGTGGGCTGCAGGGCGGGGCCGTCGTCGACCGCCGCGCGGAGGGACGGCGTAGTGCGGGCGAGGACGTCGGTCATCGCCCGCCCCCGACCTGCTCGTCGCCGTCGACCGCGGTGCCCTCGACCTCGGGCCGCGGCGCGTCGCCGCGCTCCGCCAGCGCGCTCTGCCACCCGCACCACGGGCAGTACTCCTCGAGGAGCTGCTTGGTCGGGGCGGTCTTGCCGCAGCTCGGGCACGTCTCCTTCGGCTCGATCGCCTGCTGCCACGCCACGGTGTCCCGGTCCGTCCCGGCCGGGAACTCCAGGCCGTACCGCGCGGCCGTGTCGAACGACGCGAGCGCCGCGCGGATGCGGATGCCCAGCAGCTCCACCCCCGCGACCGACACCATGATGTCGGCGTTGATCACCAGCCCCTTGTCGAGCAGCGTCTCGACCACCTGCATGAGGGTGCCCTCACGCGCGCGCTGCGGTTCCATGGGGCCGTCCGAGCCGGGGACCACGGTCATGCTGCTCCCTCCGGGTTCTCCTCAGGACACCTGGTGGCGGACGGCGGTCAGCGCTCCGTCTGCCCGCGGACGTACCGTCGACCGCGCATCACGCCCCGCAGGCCGCCGTCCGCGTCGAGCCGCACCTCGTACTCCGCGAGGACGTCCGACGTGCTGGGCACGTGCGCGTCCTCCAGCACCTCGACCGTCACCACCCAGCCCTCGTCGTCGCGGGCGACGCCCACCACGCCTTCCGGCCGGTGGTTCGTGAGCTCCCGCAGGTGCCGGACGGCGTGCCGGGCCGCGTCCTGCGCGTCCAGCCCCCCGGCGGGCGGGGGCTCGGAGTCGTCCGGCGACTCGTCGTCCTCGGCCGGTTCGTCCGGGGCGTCGTCCTCGCCTGGGTCTTCCTCCGGGCCTTCGTCGCCGGGTTCGTCGGCGTCGGGCTCGTCGGCGTCGGGCTCGTCGGCGTCGGGCTCCTCGCGCGCCTCGTCGTCGACGTCGTCGCGCGTCTCGTCGTCGGCGTCGTCGGGCGGCTCGTCCTCGGGCGGCTCGTCCTCGGGCGGCTCGTCCTCGGGCGGCTCGTTCTCGGACCGCTCGCGCCGCGCGGCCCGATCGTGCGTCGCGGGCGGGCGGCGCCGTGTCGGGACGTCGTGCGCCTTGCGTGCCGGGCTCATGCTCCACCTCCTCGGCGTCGTCGGCTCGACTCCAGGAGCCGGGCGACCAGCTCGCGCTCGATCGCGTCCGCCTCGGCGTCGTCGATCGTGCCCGCCTCCCGGGCGCGGGCGACGTCGTCGAGGCGCCGGCGGATCGTGCCCGGGTCGTACAGCTCGCGCTCGGCCTCGGAACGGACCTGCTCGGCCACCCACACGACGCCGCGCACCGGCGTGAGCGGCAGCGTGACGAGTGCGGTCAGGAGACCCACGGTCACACCTCCTCGGCGAAGTCGTAGGCCGCCTGCGGGCCCACCAGTCGCACGGTCATGCGGGCGGCGACCTGGGCGGCGAGCGTCTCCAGCGCGTCCTCGAGCGCGGCCACGTCCTCGCGCGACACGAGGAGGGCAAGCTCGGCGACGTCGCCCGTCCGCGTCACCTCGTGGGCGACGGTCGCTCGCGCGAACGGGGCCACGGCCTCCGCGAGCCGCTGGGCGTCCGCGGGACGCCGGGCGTCGAACCCGGCGACGACCAGCTTGCCGAGCCGGATCCGCTCGCCGTACGTGGCCAGCTCGTCCCGCCCCCTCGTCCGCTCGCGCAGGTGCCGGATCTCGTCGTCCTCGGCGACGAGCTCCGCCATGACGGCCTCCTCCCGGTACCGCGCGGAGACGGTCAGCTGGACCGCCCCCTCGAGCACGCGGAGGTCCGCGGCGTGCCGGTCCTGACGGTCCGCCGGCACGGCCTCCTCGAGCGTGGCGGCGGTCGCCAGCGTGCCGAACCGCACGGGGAGCACCGTGACGACGTCCGCGACCGCGTCGAGCACGCGGGCGTGGTCGCGAACGTCGTCGGGCAGCCCGACCTCCCGATCGGCCGGGGCGTCCGAGACGACCGCCCGCAGGCGCCCCAGTGCCTCGGTGCGCACGGGCGCGCCGCCGATCCCGGCCAGCCCGGACGGCAGCCGGGCGTCCCCGAGGACCAGCCCGTACAGGTACAGGCCGTGCGCGCCCACGGCGGGCCCCTCCTCGGTGCGCACCGTCACGAGGCCTCCTGGCGGCTGCTGCGACGGCGGGAGCGCTGTGACCTCTTGTCGTCGTCGCCCTCGTCGTCCTTGCCCCCGGTCAGCGCCTCCTTGGCGCCCGAGACCATGCCCTTGGTCTTGCCCTTGGAGCCACTCTCCGAGAGGTCGTCGATCAGCTCGGGCAGCTCGCGGCCCCCGGTCTGCTCCAGGTCGAGACGGTTCGTGGCCTCGGCGAAGCGCAGGTACGTGTCCACGCTGGCGATGACGATGCGGGCGTCGATCGTGATCAGCTCGATCCCGACGACGGAAACCCGGACGAACGCGTCGATCACCAGGCCCTTGTCGAGGATGATGTTGACGACGTCGGCCAGCGACGACGACTGTGGGCGGTCCAGATAGCCGCTCGAGCGGCGGGTAGCGACCTCACTCATGTCCCCTCCTCACTACGTGCTCGGTCAGTCGCGCCCCGCCTCAGCGAGACCTGCGACGCCTGGGCGTCGGCTCTTCCTCGGGCTCCTCCTCGGACTCTTCCTCGGGCTCTTGGTCGCCTTCCTCCGGCTCGCCCTCGTCCTCCTCCGGCTCGCCCTCGTCCTCCTCCGGCTCGCCCTCGTCCTCCTCCGGTTCGCCCTCGTCCTCCTCGGCACCGTCCTCGTCGCCTTGGTCCTGCTCGGCGACGACGTCCTCGTGCGAGCGGACGATCTCCTCGTCCTGGATCTCGGCCCGGTAGCCCTCCAGGTCGTCGGGGTGCAGCACGACGTCGGTCATGACGTGATGGACGAAGAACTTGAGCTCCAGCCGCAGCCGTCGCCCGACGGGCCGCCACACGTTGGCGACCTTCTCCATGAAGCCGCGCGGCCGGTACTCGACGACGACGACGATGCGGGTCAGGTCGTCCGCCAACGGGTGGAAGGTCACCGCGCCGCTCAACGTCCCCTTGTCGCCGGTCGAGTCCCACACGATCCGCCGGGTGGCGATCTGGTCGACGATCGTCGCCTCCCAGCGCCGGTTCGACCAGAACACCTTGCCCTCGAAGGAGACGGTGCCCTCGTCCTCGTCCAGCTGCGCCTTCTCGACCTTCTTCATGAAGTCGGGCCAGCTGTCGTACTCGGTCCATGCGTCGTACACGACGTCAACGGGGGCACCGACGTCGATCGCCTCGACGATGTTGATGAACCGGTGGCCGCCGCCGCTGCCGCCGCCGTCGCCCCCGCCGCCGCCGAAGACGTCGGACACCTTGTCCTTCACCGCCGTCATGGCGGACTTCGCGCCCGCCTTGAGCGGCGACCCGCCCTCGGCGAGGGTCTTGGCGCCCTCGCCGACCGCGGAGCTGCCGGGGTTCTGTGCGTAGTCGGTCAGGCGGTCCGTGACCGAGCCGACCTTGTCGCTGACGGCGCTGACCGCGCGGTCGCCGAACGCCCGCGCGAGGCCGCCGACGGACTCCTTCAGACCGCCGAACCCGTCGGACGCGGGGGACTTGGCATTCTCGCTCATGGCTCTCTCCAGTCCGCTCGAGTTCAGGACGACGTGCGCGAGGATCGGGAGCCCGAGGACTTCGAGCCCGACGTGCGCGAGCCCGAGGACTTCGAGCCCGACGAGCGCGAGCCCGACGACTTCGATGCCGACGACTTCGCACCGGACGAGCCGGACCTCGACGACGTGCGGCTCGTGCCCGACGACGACCGGCCCCCGGACGCTGTGCGCGAGCGCGTGGAGCCCGAACCGGAGGAGCTGCTCTTCGACGTCGCGCCCCGCCCGGACGTGGAGCTCTTGCGCCGGGCCGGCGTCTTCTTCTCGGGCTGCTCCTCGGAGTCCTCGGCGGGCTCGTCGGCGGAGTCGTCGGCGCCCTCGCCGGCGTCGTCCTCGGCCTCGGCGGGCTGGTCCTCGGACTGGTCGTCGGCCTCGTCCGGCTGGTCCTCCTCGGGAGCCGCCTCGTCCTCCGGCGGCTCGTCATCGACCTCGTCGGACTCGTCGGCGGGCTCGTCGTCCTTCGCGCCCCTCCCGCCGGCCTCGAGCCGGGAGGTGAGGTCGTCGACGCGGCTGGTCACCGCTGCGACCGCGGCGACCTTGCCGGCGTCGACGAGCCGGCCGGTCACGTCGCTCGTGAGCCGCTTGATTTCCGGCGAGGACGCGAAATCGCGCAACCCGCCCAGACTGTCGAACAACGCACCGCGCGCGGACTCGTCCCGCAGCCGGTTACCTGCCACGGCGGCGCTCAGAAGAACGGCCGTCCTCAGCTTCTTGGTCCTGCCGAGGAGATATCCGCCGAGGAGAATTCCCGCGAGCTTGAGCTTCTCGTCCATCGCAACCCCAGGGGTGGTTGGTGGTGGCCAGCTCGCTGCTCGACTGGTTCGACCAAGGTGGCACACGCGGAACCTGCTCGCCGGATCGTTGCCCCCCGCACGGAACGGGACGGTCGACGACGGGTCCCCGGCGCCGAGGGGGTTGCGAGCGCCGCTGACCGAACTCATGCTGGTCGGGCGGTACTGCACCGCGGTGCAGTACCGCACCAGAGTCTCAGCGTCGAACTCCCACCGGTCGCTCCCCGCGACGTCGGGATCCACCACCCGGCACCCCGAGGGTTCACACGAAGGACCGTGGCGGTGTGGCGACGAGGAGGCCGGTCCGTGAGCGACGAGCAGCAGCAGGAAGATCTCGAGGCCGCGCTCGCGCCCGGGAGCCGGCCCCCGCTCGGGCGGTACCGGCTCGACCTCGCCACCGGGAAGTGGGCGTGGACGGACGAGATCTTCGAGATGCACGGATTCCGGCCCGGAGAGATCGTGCCGACCACCGACCTGATGCTCGCGCACAAGCACCCGGACGACCGTGCGCGGGTGGACAGCGTCCTCAAGAAGGCTGCCGCGACAGGCGAGCCGTTCAGCTCGGTGCACCGCATCCTCGACGCGCAGGGCACCACCCGGACTCTGGCCGTGACAGGCCAGGGGAAGGCGGACCCGGAGACCGGGCAGATCGTCGAGCTCTTCGGTTACTTCATCGACGTGACCGAGGCGAGCCGCCGGCTCGCCCAGCGCGAGGCGACCGCGTCGATCCAAGCCGCCGCTCGGAGCAGGTCCACGATCGACCAGGCCAAGGGCGTGCTGGTCGTCGGGCTGTCGCTCGACGAGGACGAGGCGTTCGACCGCCTGCGTGCCGCGTCCAACGACAGCAACATCCCAGTGCGTGAGCTCGCCGACCGGCTCCTGGAGACGTTCTCCCGGCCCGGGGTCACGACGTTCCCCACCCGAGACGAGCTGACGGCGTTCCTCGCCGACCCGCGGACTGCGGCCGGCTCGGCGGGGCCGTGAGCCGTAGGCCGAAGAGGCGAGGGCAGCCTCCCTCCCGCATCCATCCAGTGGGGGGGTCCAGCGACGGCACGACGGTGAGCTCGGGGGCATGGATCTGCGGTGCCACGGTCGCACGCTCCGCGGTGCGAGTCCGGGCATCCCCAACGATCAAGGCCACGAAGTCCGAGACACCCCGATGCTGAGACAGCGCGCGGCGCCACGGGACGGCCAGATCGCTGACCTCGGCGACGCGCCCTTGAAGACCTTCCTCTATCGGCGCCGGTCTGACGCCAGGCGGTGCTATGGGACGCTGTTCCGCACGCTCGCCCGCTCGGCGCGCAGTCGGATCCCCCGGAGCATGCGTCGGGTCATCACCAGGGTCACCGGCTCGCCGAGGCGTGTGGCGAGGCGTAACGCGCGGCTGTCCGGCGTCTCGGTGCGCGAGCGCGCAAGGAGCCGGCTGGTCCCGTCGGGGCATGGGAGGACGTGGAAGGACCAGACACCGTTCCACGGATGCTCCGGGGGACTCTGCCGGAGCACGAGAGTCCGTGGCGGGTCGACGTGCGCGACGCGGAACGCGTAGCCGGATGGCATGCCTGCGTACCGTTCCGGCACGACGACGACCCGGTCCCCCGGCGACAGGCGCTGCCACGGCGGTCGCACCTCGTTCGTGCTGTGGATGTCGAGACCCACCAGGTTCGCGGCCCAGTCGTCGCTGTACATCCCCCGCGGTCCTGCCCGATCTGGACGAGCCACGACCAGATCGTCGCCGCAGGCGCTGCAACCGTGGTCCCGAGAGTCGTGGACTCGGCCGGTTCGGGGACGAGGTCGTCACCGGGCAGGTCCCCCACGATCTCGTCGGCCGTGGCACCCCAGTGCCGACAGGCGTGCAGCAGACGCATGCCGAGGCCGACCGCACCCATCACCACGAGCAGCGTGCTGAGTCGACGGCCCCGCGCCCTGACCGATCTCACGTCCCCGTCCCGTCCCGAGGAGTTATCGCCGCAGCTGGACGTCGCGGTGCTCGATCTCCGCGATGTCGTCCTCGGTCGCGCTCAGAAGGCGGTCGGCCACGTCACGCAGGGCACGGCTCACGGCGAGCTCCTCGCCGATCTCCGTCACGCCGACGTCCCGCGGGCTGCGGCGTGCGTAGCCACGCCCCTCGACCCGCGTCCCGGCCGACGTCGTCAGGAGGGCGTGGGCCGCCGTGACGACACCGTCGGCCCCCGGGTCGTCGGCGTCGAAGAGCTGGATCTCGGCCTTCCAGGTGTGCGTCATGGCGGTCTCCTTCGTGACGAGGCCGACGCACCTGCGCGCAGGCTCCTTGCCCCGATCGTCCGTCCGTCGGTGTCACGGGCACAGTGCCGTCCGACCGGACCGCACGAGGGAGTGCGGCCCACCGGGTCGTGACCAACGGCCCTGTCGTCCGACGTCGCGCGTTGCGACCGTGGAGTTGTCGCGCACGACGCCGGCCTCGGCAAGCGGCAGGACGAGGGAGGACGACGGTGGACGACCGAGAGATCAGGCTGATCGACCATCCTGGGGAGGCCGCCGTCGGAGTGCGGCGGATCGCCCACCCCGACGAGCTCACCACGGTGCTCTCCACTCTTCTCCCCCACGTCGCCGAGCTCCTGGACCGGCTCGGCGCCCGGCCGGCGGGCCCGCCCTACGGGCGCTACCGCGACCGGCCCGGGGACGACCTCGACGTCGAGGTCGGGTTTCCCGTCGACGACGTCGTCGATCTCCCCGAGGTCCAGGACGTGCCGGGGCTCGGGCCCGACGCCGGTGTCGTCGTCGCCGAGCCGCTGCCGGCCACCCGCGTGGTCGAGACCGTCCATGCCGGCCCCTACGACGACCTCCCTGCGACCTACGCCCGGCTGGACTCGTGGATCACGCAGCACCATCTGCGCCCCCTCGGCGAGTCGTGGGAGCTCTACGAGGCCGGGCCGGAGTCCGACCCGGACCCCGCGACCTGGCGCACGCGCGTCGTCGTCGCCGTCACCGGCCCCGCCGTCACCGCGGCCCGGTCGTCGTAGCACCAGGAAGGACGAGACCATGAACACCACCGCACACCCTGCACCGGTCGTCGTGGCCGTGGACGGGACGGACCGCAGCGACGGCGCGGTCCGGTACGCGATCCACGAGGCGCGACGGCGCCGGACACGACTGACGGTCGTGCACGTCGCCCCCGCAGCGCTGCCGGTCGGCGGCTCCATGCCGTACATGGACTACCCGCGCGACGCGCTCGTGGGCGTGGCACGGAAGGTCCTCGACGACGCGGTCGACCGCACCCGTGCCCTGGCACCCGACCTCACCGTCGACGGCGTGCTGCGGCAGGGACGCCGCGTCGTCGAGCTCACGGTGGCCGCCGCGGCAGGCAGCCTGGTCGTGCTCGGCCGGGAGACCCGGCATGGTCTCGACAGGGTGTACGTCGGCACCACCACGGCCGGCGTGGCCGCCCGTGCCTCGGTCCCGGTCGCGGTGATCGACGGGGACTGGCAGCCCACCGAGCACGGCCGCGTCCTCGTCGGCGTCGAGCCCAGGTCGAGCGAGGTTCTCGCGTACGCGTTCCCCCTCGCTGCCGCCCGGCACGCGCTGCTGCAGGTGATGCACGTCTGGAAGGTGCCCGACCCGTACGCGGCCCTCGACCACGAACGCTCCATCACCGGCGAATGGGTGATCGCCGCCACCAGGCTCCTCGAGCAGACGGTGGCCGACTGGCAGGCCAGCTTCCCGGACGTCGAGGTCGAGATCTCCGTGGTCCCGGGTCGGCCGGCGCAGGAGCTGGTAGACGCCGCAGTGCGCGCTGACGTGCTCCTCCTGGCCCGGCGGCGACGCGACGTCGAGCACCCCGGACGCCTCGGGCCCACCAGCCGGGCGATCCTCGGGCACCCCGGAGCACCTGTCGAGGTCGTGCCGCTGACCGGGGTCCCGAAGCACGCACCGCTCGTCCTCGAGCGGTTCGGCGAGGTGCTCAAGAGCTGAACCACGACGCGAGCCAGGAGCGCATCAGCAGGATCTCGGCGCGCTGCCCGTCCCGCACGTCGCGCGCCAGCGCGGCGACCTGCGCGTGCTCGACGCCGTGCCGCAGCAGCTGCTGCGACATCATCACGGCGACCATGTGGTGGCCGATCATGTCCTGGAGGAACGCTCGGTCCAGATCGTCCCCGGACAGCCCCGACAGGTCACGCATCATCGGCCGATAGCTCGTGACCGGGTGGTCGGGGTACCACTCGCGGAGCCACTCCCGCATCTGGCGGGCCTGCGCCGTCTGCGTCGCGACGATCGACGCCCCGAGGGCGCGCATCTCCGGGCGGTCGGACCGAGCGAGCTCCCCGGCCGCGACGATCGCCTCCTGGTGATGGGCGACCATGTCCACCAGGTACTCGCTCTCCAGGTCACCGATCGCAGCACCCTGCGCCCCGGCACCTCTCATCCCCGGCATGCTGTCCCACCCGGGTGTGCTGTCCGACCACCCGAGCGTCATGGGCACGTGCCCTCCGCCGGACACACGAAGGATCGCACCCGTCATCAGAACGCCGACCGCAGCCGCCAGGGCGACCACGGTGGCCACGGCAACCCACGCGATGGGACGTCGCATCATGCGCCTCCTCGGACGCTTCCAGCGTGGTGGCAGGTCCTCTCAGCTCGGCAGGGCCGAACGATCGACGGTTCGGATCCGAAGGTCCCGCCTGCCGGCGATGCGCTCGCGCCGAGCGCGCACCCTACCCACCGGCGGTCGGGTCGACCGCCACCACCGCCCGCGCCCCCGGAACCACCTGGGCGAGCGACACCGCCAGTCGCCGGTCCGCGGGGGAACCGCCCGTGAGTCGCACCGTGCCCTCGCGGACGACGCACGCGCAGCGGTCGAGGCCCGCGCCCCGGAGCTGTGCCGTGACGTCGGCGGCGATCTGCGCGTCGGTGCGCGCCAGCGCCCGCACGACGTCGCTGCGGCTGACCATGCCGACCACGCGCGCACCGAGGACGACCGGGACGGAGTGGATGCCACGGGCGAGCATCGCACCGACGAGGCTCGCGACGTCCTGGTTCGGCACGGCCGTGACCACCGGTCGGGTCATGAGGTCGCCGACCCGTACGACAGGGAGCGGCAGTGCGGCGGCCTCCCCGTCGTCCCGGCGCAGCGTCGACCGTGGATCACGGGCGACGCCTCCGGCCAGCAGGTCGCCCTCGCTGACGATCCCCACGAGGCGGCCGCGGTCGTCGACGACGGGCAGCGCGGTGATCGCGTGCGTTCCCAGGATGCGCAGGGCATCGTCCGCCGGGGCGTCCGGATCGATCGTGTCCACGGCAGTGGTCATGATGTCGGCGGCCAGCACTCGGTCCTCCCTGACGTCCGGGGACGGCGTCGCGAGGTGCCGTCCGTCTCGCCAGCATGCTCGCGCCCCGAGGGCCGCAGGCAGGGGCCACCGGCCCGGAGTCGTGGGGACCTTGGTCTCGGCCCGCTCGCGACGACCGCCACTTCCGGACATGCCCGTCGGAGCGTTCTGCTGGTCACGGAGGAAGCACCCGATCGGAGGACCGTGATCACCATGTCTGCGCTCATCGTGTTCGAGACGAGCTTCGGCAACACCGAGGCCGTCGCCCGCGCCGTCGCCGACGGCGTCGCCCGGCACACCAGGGTGCGGGTCGTGTCCGTCGCGGACGCGCCGGTCGAGGCGTCGGACGACGAGACCCTCGTCGTCGTCGGCGGGCCCACCCACGCCTTCAGCATGAGCCGCGAACGCACCCGCCGGGACGCGCAGGAGCGCGGCGGCAGCGCCCCGCACGAGTCGGTGGGCATCCGCGAGTGGATCTCCCTCCTGCCGGCCGACCACGCCGACCGGGTCTACGCGACCTTCGACACTCGGGCCAGGGCCGTCCAGCACCTGCCCGGATCCGCCGCCCACGCGGCCGCCCGAGCCCTGCACCGTCACGGCCACCGGACGATCGCCGAGCCCGCGTCCTTCTACGTCGCCGACACCGAGGGCCCGCTCCTGCCCGAGGAGCTGACGCGCGCCAGAGCCTGGGGCGAGACCCTCGGACGGGCGGCGGCCGAGGCGTGGAGCAGGACCTAGCGTGCCGATCAACCCAGCGTGATAACGAGCGAACCGGCGGCGGCGCCCGTCCGCAGGGCTCGGAGCGCCTGGTCCGCGCGAGAGAACGGAAAGGTCGTCACGACGGGGGCGAAACCCAGCGTGGTGGCGAGCCGCAGGAGGGCCGCGCCGTCGGCACGGGTGTTCGCCGTGACCGTCCGCAGGTCCCGCTCGTGGAACAGGTTCTCCTGGTAGGCCATCGCGGGGACGTCGCTCATGTGGATCCCGGCCAGCACGACCGTTCCCCCGGCCTCGGTGGCCTGCAGCGCGTGGGGTACCAGCTCACCGGCGGGTGCGAAGACGATGGCGGCATGGTGCCTCGTCGGCGGTGCGTCCGTGGCACCGCCGACGAAGTCCGCGCCCAGGTCACGCGCGAGCTCCCGGCCGGCCTCGCCACGGGTCATGACCGACAGCCGGGCCCCCTGGGCGAGTGCGATCTGCGCCGTGAGATGGGCGCTCGAGCCGAAGCCGTAGATGCCCAGCCGGCCGCCGGGCGGCAGGTTCGCGCGGGTGAGCGCGCGGTAGCCGATGATCCCCGCACACAGGAGCGGGGCGGTCGCCACCGCGTCGACGGACGGCGGCAGGGAGTACGCGTAGGCCTCCGGGACGGTGGTGTACTCGGCGAACCCGCCGTCGGCGTCCCAACCGGTGTACTCCGAGTCGGGACACAGGTTCTCCCGCCCCTCCCGGCACCATCGGCACACCCCGCAGGTGCGCCGGAGCCACGCGATGCCCACGCGGTCGCCCGGGGCCAGGGTCCGTACCGCGGGTCCGGGCACCTCCACGGTGCCCACGACCTGGTGTCCCGGCACGACCCGACGGCGGTGGACGGGCAGGTCGCGGTCGACGAAATGAAGGTCGGTCCGGCACACCCCGCACGCCTCGACCCGCACGAGGACCTCGTCCGGGGCGGGCCATGGCTTCTCGAAATCGCACATCTGGATCTCTCCCGGCACGTCGCCGGCCGTCCAGGCGTTCATGCGCAGCTCCGTCTCGTCGTTGCTCATGACAGTTCCGAGTGCGGTCCCGGGTCCAGCCGTGACGCGTGGGCGACGACGACCGCGCCGGTCGCGTCGGCGAGCAGGATGTCCGGGACCGAGCCCAGGAGCCTGCCCACGAGTCGCGAGTGGCGGCGTCCCCCGACCACGAGCACGTCGGCGGCGGTCACCTGGGCGAGCAGCACCTCGGCGGGTTCACCCCGGCGGGCCTCTGCCGTGGCGGTGACCGACGGGTACCGAGCGGTCCACAGGTCCAGGAGCGACTGCAGCTCGCGGTAGAGCTCGTCGGTCCCGGCCGAGCCGCTCTGGGAGGCGAGTGGCGTCAACGGCTGGACGGCGTGCACCAGCTTCACCGGGGCAGCGCACTGCCGCGCTTCGGAGAACGCCAGGGTCAGGGCCGTGGTGAGGTCGTGCTCGAAGCTCACCCCGACGACGACACGCTTCGGTCGGGTGCCCTCCGTGCTGGCGGGGATCACCGCGACAGACCCGCGGGCGCGGGCGGCGGTCGCGGCGGACACCGATCCCAGCGCATGGGCCGACCCGCCCGACCCACGGCGTCCCACGACCACGAGGTCGACGTCCTCGGAGAGCGCCGTCAGCACGGCGGCGGGGGTACCGATGCTGACCGAGACCTCGACGTCCTTCGCCCCTGGTGGCCGGTTCCCCGCACGCGCGAGAGCGGTGCGCAGGATCTCGTCTCCCCTGTCGTGCAAGGGCGCGCGGTCGTAGGTCGGCAACGGCACGGTCGGCCCCACCGGGAGCGGCTCGGCGTGCGAGACGGTAAGCAGGGAGTGGTGCCGGTCCGCGACGGCCAGGGCCCAGTCGAAGGCACGATAGCCCTCGGCCGAGCCGTCGACGCCGACCACCACGCCTCTCGTCCAGGTGTCGCGGCCGGCTCCGGGATCGCCTCCCCCGATCGTGTTGTCGATCATGCTGGGCTCCTTTCGGCGGGCTGCCGTCCTCGGGCAGGAGTCGCGGCGTACCCGTACCCGACCGGGGCAGGTCCGGTCACCTGGTCGACGTCGCGGCGCGGCGTGAACGGCGCGCCCGCGCCGTAGCGCAAGCGAAGCAGCAACTGCGCGCGGGACTCCAGATGGAACGCGTCCTCCAGCTCCGAGCGCGTCGCGGGGTTCTCCAGCACACGCGTCGCGAAGGATGCCTGGATGCCACGGGTCGCGGCGACGAGGAGCATGCGCTCCAGCGCCTGCCCAGCGACAAGCCAGTTGCACGGACCGTCGCCGAGCGTCGTGATGATCGCGACGGTGGCGTTGCCCTCGAAGGTCCGCGCGCCGTCGGCGTCGTCACGCACCACCGCGTGCGCGTCGACGATCGGCTCGTCGAACCATCCGCCCATCGCCACCACGGGAACGCCGTCAGTGCGCTCGCGCGACACCCCGAGCCACGACCGCTCCTCGGCCAGCGGCGCACGGTCGCGCACCGCGAGCGCCTCGGCCCGGCGCATGGTCGACACCAGATGACCGCGGGTGGCGTCGCGGGGGTCGAGGAACACGACGCCGGCATGCTCCATGTCCACGGCGCGGCGCAGCAGCTCCTTGTCCGCAGGATCCAGCGGCCGGACCGCCGCCGCTCCCCGCGCCGTGCGGCGCGTCATGATTGCGGCGTACAGGCTCGCGTCGAAGAAGCCCGGCGCGGCCAAGGGGTTCAGGGTGACGCGAGCGGCCAGCCACGGATCGCGCCGATCGGGTGCGAGCTGGAAGTGGGCGTCCAGTCCCTCGTGCGCTGCAGCCACCCGGAGGTTCATCAGGAATGCTCCGCAGCTGATGAGCATCTCCCGGCCCTGCGGGTCGCAGTGGCGCAGTTGCCGCGACGGGTCGGCACGCACGGTCAGGTGGCGCTCGTCGTGGATCTGAACCGACCACGGCTGCGTGTTGTGCACGCTCGGCGCTCGGGTGCCTGCGCCGATGATCCGCGCGATGCGCTCGTTCGTCGTCCCCACGAGGAATCACCTCCGGAACCATCCCTGGCACGGGTCGACCGTGCGATCACGTCCCCATGTCCACCGTGCCGGCGGTGCGCGTGGCGGGCCAGAGGCGAAGGTCCAGGACCGATGGACCCGGTTGGGAGGACGTCCTGCCCTACCTGGACGCATGCTGCTCGCGGTCTGCTGTGGTCGTGGCGCCGCTGCTCCCCAGCGGCGCCACACCAGAAGGCTTGGGTTGGCGCTCGCATCTCGGCCATCGCAGACGGCCCGCTGCAGGGAGGTGATCTCATGGAGCTCCTTGATGCCCGGATCGAGCGGATCCTCAGGGCGGCCGGGCGTGCACCGAGCGTGCACAACACGCAGCCGTGGCAGGTGCGCGTGCACGGCAACCGCGTCGTCGTGCGCGCGGATCCGTCCCGGCAGCTGCGCCACTCCGATCCGCAGGGCCGGGAGATGCTCATCAGCTGCGGGGCATTCGTCCTCAACGCCCGGCTGGCCGCCCGTCGTGAGTCGCTGCTGCCCGTGGTGACGGTGCTTCCCGACCCCGACGATCACCTGCTGGTGGCGGAGATCGGGCTGCGGCCGGGCCCGGGCCCCGACATCGACGAGCTCGAGCTCGCGGTGGCGATCACCCGCCGCGTCACGACGCGCAGCCCCTTCGACGACCAGCCGCTGGACGCGGACGTCCTCCAGGCCATCCAGATCGCCGCCCACGACGAGGGCGCCGTGCTCCGCCTGATCCAGCCCTCGGAGCCGGCGCGCGACCAGGTGATGTCGCTGGTGCGGCGCGCCGAGGCCCTGGCCGCTGAGGATCCGGCCGCCCGAGGCGAGGAGAAGGCGTGGACCGCCGTCGCGCCTGACCGCCCCGACGGCATCCCGCAGGAGATGCTCGGCCCCTGGACGTTCGACGACCGCTCCCCCGTACGCCGGTTCCTCGCCAGTGCCGGCAACGCGCAGTTCGAGCAGCGATCGACGATGGCGGTCCTCCTGACTGCCGGGGACACGCCCCGTGACTGGATCGCTGCCGGCCAGGCGCTCGAGCGCCTGCTGCTGGTGGCCACCACCTACTTCGTGCGTGCGTCGTTCGCGACCACGGTCCTGGAGAACCCGACCACCCGCCACGACCTGCGCCAGGCGCTCTCGCTCGACGCCCCGCCGCAGATGCTCATGCGCCTCGGGTACGGGACCACGCCACGTCGCACCCTGCGCCGCACCGTCGAGGACTCGGTCGCCCCCGACGCCTGACGCTCCGCGCCCTGGCTGTGAGCGACAGGACCACTCGACCCAGGCCGACAGGGTCCTTGGTCACCCGGTGACGGGCTCGGGCGAATGGTCTCTCGACGGGCACCGGTGCCCAACGGCCCCCTCGTCAGGTGGCACATGGCACTGCCGGCCGAGCGCGGGACGGAGAACCGTGGAAGCAGCAACGACACCCGCGACCACGTCACGGAACGGAGCGCACGATGGGCACCACGACCGACACCACTCCCGGCAGCACACCGGAGGTCCACGCCTCGGAGAGCAGCACGGCAGGCGGCCCCGCGCCGGACCGCCCGATCGTCGTCGGGATCGACGGGTCGGCGGAGGCCTCGCGCGCCTTGGCGTACGCGGTCCGACGGGCGGAGCGCGAGAGCTGCCCTCTCTGGTTGATCAACGCCGTCCACGAGATCGTCCCGGTCGGGCCGATGCTCCCGCTCATCAGCGGCGAGCCGCTGGTCGACGTCGGGCACCAGCTCCTCGCGGAGGCCAAGGAGGTCGTGGAGGACCTTTCGAACGGCACGGTCCCCGTCCGCCTCCAGGTCGCGCTCGGGCCGGCAATCGACCTCCTCGTCGCCGCCGCGGAGCGCGCCCGCCTCGTCGTTCTCGGGCACCGCTCGACGTCGATGTTGGAGCGGATGTTCTCCGGCAGCACGACCTTCGGCGTGGTGTCCCGCGCCGTCTGCCCCGTGGTGAGCGTGCCCCACGACTGGGTGCAGGAGGCCGACGCGCACCGCGTGGTCGCCGCCGTCGACGGGTCGCGGTGCTCGGCCGACGTGCTCGAGCACGCGTTCGCCGTCGCCGAGGAGCGGGACGCCCGCCTGGAGATCGTGCACTGCTGGCGTCTGGACCCGTTCTACAGCTACCTGGTCGACGAGTGGTCGGTCCAGGAGGAGTGGGGCATCCAGGCACGCGGCATCATCGACGGACTCGTCGACGCGGCCGCGCACGACCACCCCGACGTGCCGTTCGAGCTCCACCTCGAGTACGCCAACATCCCCGACACCCTGGTGCGGCACTCGGCCGGCGCCGACCTCATGGTCATGGGCCGCCACGGGCACGGTGCTCTCGGCTCGCGCATGATCTCCGCCGTGCTCGGCAGCGTGACGCGCGCCGTGCTCCAGCACGCGCGGTGCCCCGTCGAGGTCGTCCCGCCCCGTCCGCCCATGGAGGCATCCCGCGAGCCCGCCGTCACGGCGCAGGCGCAGGCCTCCCCCTCCGACAGTCCGCTCTCCCCACCCGTCGCCGCCGAACCCCTCGGTGGCCTGTCAACTGGAGGCACGTCATCATGAGCACGTTCGAGTACCGTCACGACGCCGGTGCGTCGTCTCCGGCCGTCGCACGGTCGGACACCACCGTCGAGACCTCCGCCGAGATCTCGCCCGGGCAGCGCACGGCCCTGCGGTACGTGGGCGCCGTCATCCGGATCTGCCTCGGGTGGGTCTTCCTGTGGGCGTTCCTCGACAAGCTCTTCGGCCTCGGCCACGAGACCCCGGCCGAGGGCGCCTGGCTCGACGGTGGTCAGCCCACCGCGGGCTTCCTGGGCAACGCGACCGCCGGACCCTTCGCCGACTTCTACCAGGGCCTCGCGGGCCAGGCGTGGGTCGACTGGGTCTTCATGATCGGGCTGCTCGGCATCGGGCTCGCGCTGATCCTCGGGATCGGGATGCGCATCGCCGCCGTGGCAGGCGCGCTCATGCTCGTCCTCATGTGGTCGGCCGTCCTGCCGCCGGCGAACAACCCGTTCATGGACGACCACCTCATCTACGCGCTCGTCCTGGTCGCGCTCGCCCTCGGCGACGCCGGACGCACTCTCGGCCTCGGCGGCTGGTGGCAGAGCACGGCGCTGGTACGGCGCTGGCCCGTCCTGGTGTGAGGACGCCTCCGGGCGCCGGCCCACGGCCGTCGCCCGGGAGCGCCGTCGAACCCCGGGCGCCCTACCCTCGAGAGGTGGACAAGACCTCGGCCGAGGTGCAGGACGCCGTCCTGCAGGCGGTCAGCGGTGTCGCCGCAGACTTCGACCTGCGCGACCTGCTGCTCGGCGTGGTGCGAGCCGCGTGCACGCTGTCCGGGGCACGCTACGGCGCCCTCGGCGTCATCGGGCGGTCCCGCCGCCACCTCGTCGAGTTCGTCACCGAGGGCGTCACCGACGAGGAGCGCGCACGGATCGGGCACCTGCCCACGGGCCGCGGCCTGCTGGGGCACCTCATCGTCCACCAGGAGGCGCTCCGGCTCGACGACCTGTCGCGACACCCGTCGTCGTCGGGCTTCCCGCCCGGGCATCCGCCCATGAAGACCTTCCTCGGCCTGCCCGTGAAGGTGCGCGGTCACGTCTTCGGCAACCTCTACCTCACGGACAAGACGACTGGCCCCGCGTTCACCGCCGACGACGAGCACGCCGTCACCGCGCTGGCGGGCCTCGCGGGCCTCGCGATCGACCATGCCAGGCTCCTCATGACCGCTGAGCGCCGCGCACGCTGGCTCGAGGCCGCGGCGACGACCCCGTCGGAGGTGCTGCGGGCGGCGGACACCGAGCAGGCCGTCGATGCCGTCCTCCGCGCGGCACTGCGTGCGTCGGAGGGCACGACGGCGTTGGCGATCGCCCCCGACGCCGCGCCCGACGCCCTCGGCACGTTCACCGTCCGCGCCGCGGCCGGGGACCTGAGCCGCGACCCCCGTCGCACGCTCGCCGACCTGCACCCGGCCCTCATGCTCGCGATGGCCAGCAGCCAGACCCGCTGGGCCGAGCTTCCCGGCGACGGCAGCGCCATCATGACCCGACTCTCCCTCGACACGATGACCCGCGGTGCCCTCGTCATCGTGCTCCCCCGACGTGCGTACGCGGAACATCTCGGCGAGGACTTCGACTTCGTGGCCAACTTCGCCGGCCAGGCGTCCCTGGTCCTGGAACGCCGCCACACCCGAGCCATGCAGCAGGAGATCGCCGTGCTCGCCGAGCGCAACCGGATCGCGCGCGACCTGCACGACGGCGTCACCCAGCGCCTCTTCGCGCTCGGCCTGCAGCTGCAGGCCGTCGAGCGGCAGTCCCCCCCTGGGGTCCGGGAGCGGCTGCGCACGGTGACGAACGATCTCGACGCCACGATCCGCGAGGTCCGCCAGTCGATCGCGGACCTGCGCCCGTCGGAACGCCAGCAGCACTCGATGCGCGCGAAGATCCAGGCCGTCGTGGCCGAGTACGGACGCGTCCTCGATTCCGAGCCCGTGCTCCGGATCGAAGGGCCCGTGGACACGCTGGTCGATCCGGCCCTGCGTCATCACGTCGTCGCTGTGCTGCGTGAGGGCCTCTCGAACGCGTCTCGGCACGCGTCGGCCAGCACCGTGCGCGTGAGCGTCGCCGCGACGCCGGGTGAGCTCGTCTGCACCGTCAGCGACGACGGGGTGGGCTTCGACCCGGCCGAGGCGCGCAGCGGCCTGGTCAACCTCGCCGAGCGCGCCGCCGAGCTCGACGGCACCTTCGAGATCACTGCCGGCGAGCCGCGCGGCAGCGTCCTGACCTGGCGCGTCCCGATCGCCACGCCTCCGCCCCGTCCGTCGTGACGGATGGGCGCGTCAGGGCGCGGTTCACCGCTCGCGGGTACCTCCGAGCAGCCTCGTCGCGAGCACCGCGGCCTGCGTCCTGGACTCGAGGTCGAGCTTGGTCAGGATGTTCGAGACGTAGTTCTTCACGGTCTTCTCCGACAGGAACATCCGAGCCCCGATCTGCCGGTTGGTCATCCCCTCGGCGATGAGGGTCAGCACCTTGTGCTCCTGGTCGCTGAGGGCCGCCAGGGCCGGTGCCTCTGCGGGACCCGCACGGAGCCGCTCCAGCACACGCGACGTCAACGCCGGGTCGATCAACGACTGCCCCGCCGCGACGCGACGCACCGCGTCGATCACGTCCGAGCCGGTGATCACCTTCAGCAGATAGCCGGAGGCCCCCGCCATGATGGCCGAGAACAGGGCCTCGTCGTCGTCGTACGACGTCAGCATCAGGGCACGCAGCTCTGGCATCGTGGAGTGCAGCTCCCGGCACACCTCGATCCCGGAGCCGTCCTGCAGCCGGACGTCGAGCAGCGCCACGTCCGGCCGGCACCGCGGGATCTGCTGGAGCGCCTCGCGGGCCGAGCCCGACTCGCCGACGACCTCGAAGCCGCCCTCCGCCTCGAACAGCCCTTCCAGCCCGCGGCGCACCAGCTCGTGGTCGTCGAGGAGATACACCCGCACCGGCCCCATGACCCCGTTCTACCCCCGTGCCACGACGGCCACCAACGCTGCCGACGAATCGCCTGCGGGGACGACGCCAGGGCGCTTTCCGTCAGTCCACCAGGACCCGCTCGCCGAGCCGGGGCACGACGGCGACACAACCGACCTCGTCGCGGATCCGGTCCGCCAACGCGGTCGACGCGTGGAGCTCGCCGTGCACGACGTAGACCACGTCGGGCGGCTCGCGCATCTGCTTCACCCAGCCGACGAGCTCGCCCGCGTCGGCGTGGACGGAGAATTCCTCGTCCTCGACGACCTCCGCCCGCACCGGCACGTACCGGCCCATCATCTTCAGCTCGCGGGCGCCGTCGTGCAGCATCCGGCCTCGGGTGCCGGCCGCCTGGTAGCCCGTCAGCACGACGCAGTTCCGGCGGTCCGGGAGCAGATGGCGCAGGTGGTGGACGACGCGTCCGCCCGATGCCATGCCCGACGCGGAGACGATGACGCAGGGCTGCGCCGTCGAGTTGAGAGCCTTCGACTCCTCCGGGGTGCGCGCCGCGTGCAACGACGGGAGATCGACCAGGCTCGACGACCCGGGGCGCAGCTCGCCTGCGACCTCCGCCCGCCCGTAGACGTCGAGGGCCGCGAGCGCCATCGGGCTGTCGACGTACACCGGGACCGGGGGGATCTGCCCCTCGCGGATCATCGTGGACAACGCGTGCAGCACCAGCTCCGTGCGGTCGACGGCGAACGCGGGCACGAGCACCACTCCGCCGCGGCGGATCGTGCGCCGGACGGCGTCAGCGAACGCCGCGTGCGATCGCACTGGGTCGACGTGCTCGCGGTCGCCATAGGTGGACTCGATCACCACGGTCCGTGCCGACGGCGGCTCGCCGCGCGAGCGCAGCACCGGATGCTGCGTACGGCCAAGGTCTCCGGAGAACAGGACCCGCGACTCCCCGACGCGGGCCAGCACGCTGGCCGAGCCCAGCACGTGGCCGGCTCGGACGAGCCTGATGCCGAACTCCTCGCTCAGGTCGACGTCGACGTCGAACGGCACCGCCTCGAACCGGCCGATCGCTCGCTCGGCGTCCGCCACCGTGTACAGCGGAAGCGGCGGGTCGTGGTGGGACCAGCCCGAGGCATGTGCGAGGGCGGCGTCCCGCTCCTGCAGGTTCCCGCTGTCGCGCAGCACGATCGCGGTGAGCGCGGCGGTGCCCTCGGTCATCCAGATCGAGCCTCGGTACCCGTCCCGGACGAGCACCGGTATGTACCCGCAGTGATCCAGGTGACAGTGCGTGAGGACGACGCCGTCGATCGTCTCTGGCGTGGCGGGGAAGGGATCCCAGTTCTTCCGCCGCCACTGTCGCTCACCTTGGTAGAGGCCGCAGTCGACCAGGAGCCGCCGATCGCCACGCTCAAGCAGGAAGCGGCTCCCCGTGACCGTTCCGGCGGCACCGAGAAACGTCAGTGCGACGGGCGCACGCTCGCTCATGAGTGCTCCTCAGCTTGCCTCGGCGTTCCAGCGTTCGCCCCCCGCCTGCCCGAGCGGAAGTGCTGAAGGTCCTCAGGGCGTCCGGGTCGCAGTGGGCCATCTGGCCCTGGTCCTAGCTTCCGTCGGGCGCGTGCTCGGGCTGCCGAACCTCGAGGAACGTCCGCGCTGACTTCTCCCCGTACGCACGCTGACCTGCATAGACGTCTGCTCGCGGGGTGCGTACGGGGTCGCTACCCCGTACGTTTTCGGTAACGCACTCGAGGGACGATCCGCGCATGGAGCGAACCATCATGCCGACTCGGCACCCCAGTCGCGGCGCTGCGGCACGGCACGGGAGCCTCTCCGCGGAACCTCCCGGCACCGCGATTTGCGGGGATCCCACGGTGGTGCGGACTCCACACCACCGTGGGACCTGCGTGTTTACTGTTTCGCGTCCCGAGGGCGCTCCGTGTCCGCGAGGACTCGATCGCGCGCAGGGATGCGGGATCGCAGGCGGGCATGACGTCGAGACGCGCGGACATCCACGGCCGCGCTGCCCAACTGTCACGCCCCGAACCGCCCCCTCGAGGCCGGGATGGCCACCGCGAGTCGCTCGCGCAACTCGTCGAGGTCGACGCGGATGAGCCTGCCGACGCGGTAGCCGGTGACGGTGCCGTCCGCGATGCGACGGCGGATCGTCTTCACCGAGACGCTGAACTCCTCTGCCGCGGCGGCGAGGGCGACGAGTCTCCCGTGGCCGCGTGCCCGCCTCTGTACCTCTGCCGATCGCATGGTCTGCTCCTTCCTGGGCGGTGCGCTCGCACCGCCTCTCACGACTCAGGTGTGCACTCGTTGCCACGCGTGGACTCCGGCTCCGACAGCACGACGACGCTCCCCAGCAATGCGGCCTCATCGCCCCGACGCCGCGCCGCGTGCACGCCGCGCGGCCAGCTCGTCCTCGCGAGCCATGGCCGCCATGCGCTCGGCGATCATGCGGTCGCGGTCGGCGGCGGCGTGCTGGTAGATCATCGCGACCCGTGCCTCGGAGTGCCCGGCGCGGTGCATCAGCTCGGCGGTGGTTGCGCCCGCTCGGGCCGCCATGGTCAGACTGGTATGCCGCAGGTCGTGCGTGCGCACATCCGGCAGCCCCGCCTTCTCCCGGGCGCGGATCCATGCGTACCGCCAGGTGCCTTCCGGCAGCACTCCCCCGGACCTGCCGGGGAACAGCAGCCCGTCGCGACCGGGCTGGGCGAACCGCTCGATGTGGGCCTTCAGGACGAGCGCCAGCTCCTCCGGGATCGCGACGGTCCGGTACCCGGCCTCGGTCTTCACCCGCCCGACGACGGCGTTGATGCCCTTGCCGCCCTGCGAGACGTTCTGCGCCACGCTGACGGACGCCGACGCCGGGTCCCGAAGGTCCACGTCCCGCCGCCGCAGCGCCCGGGCCTCGCCGATCCGCAGCCCCGTCCAGCTCAGCAGGTCGGCCAGCGCCCGCAGGTGCTCGGGCAGGGCTTGGGCGAGCGCCTGGACCTCTGCCGCGCTGAGCAGCACCGGCTGCCGCTGTCGCTTGTGCCGGCCGCCGGCGACCACGCGTGCGGGCGAGGCGTCGATGAGCCCGCGGGCGATAGCCGCCTTGAACACCGCCGACAGGAACTTGTAGGTCTGTGCGGCCTCTCCCGAGCCGTCGGTCGTCCGGTTCGCCTTCCGGGCACGCGCTCGCAGGTCCTTCTTGAGTCGCGCGTGCCAGGCCGCGACGTCGGCGACAGTGACCTCGTCGAGGTACTTGGTGCCGATCGTCGGGTCGATGTGGACCCGCAGAATCCGCGAGTAGTCCCGCAGCGTGCCCGGCGCCAACGTGCGGCCCTCGATGTACTCGGCGGACCACTCGCTCAGCGTGAGGCGCTCGACGACGGCGTCGCGCCCATTCGGCGGAAGCCACTCGCCGCGCTCGATGAGCCGGCGCTCGTCGGCCAGCCACGCCTCGGCCGCCATCCGGTCGCCGAAGGTCCGCGTGTGTCGACCGAGGTCTGGTCCCCAGTACCGCGCACGCCAGCCGGTCACCTTGCCGGTGCTCCGGCTGCGGCGCGCCTCGAGCTCGCCGAACGGCCTTCGCGACGTTGGTCGAGCCACGTCATTCACCTCCCTCAGCGAGGAAGGTGTGCCGTCGGCACCAGAACCCTGTGGGGGTCTGGTGGGGGTAGGAATGGCCCTGTGGGGGTAGAACTGTCCACTCGCGTCCACGAGCGGTCGGAGCAAAGGTGCAGGTCAGGACCGCAAAATCAAGGATGGTGGGCCCGGAGGGACTCGAACCCCCGACATCCACGGTGTAAGCGTGGCGCTCTGACCAGCTGAGCTACAGGCCCTGGACAGCGCAGCAAAGAATACCCGGCGGAGACCACCTCGCCGGACGCCGCGCTGGCCGCGTCGGTCAGATCTCGGCGAGCGCCTCGCGGTAGGCCTCGAGGTCGCGCCGCTGCCCGCGCGGGTTGACCATCGACCATCGCACGATCCCGTCGGCGTCGACGAGGAAGGTGCCGCGCAGCGCGTGGCCGCTGGTGGGGTCGAAGACCCCGTAGGCGTCGGCGACGGCGCCGTGGGGCCAGAAGTCGCTGAGCAGGTCGAAGCCGAAGCCCTCCTGCTCGTGCCAGGCCTTGAGCGTGAACACCGGGTCGGTGGAGACTCCGAGCAGCCGCACCCCGGCCGCCTCGAAGTCCTCGATGTTGTCGCGCAGCTCGCACAGCTCGCCGGTGCAGATGCCGGAGAACGCGAACGGGAAGAACACCAGCAGCACCGGCTCGCCGCGCAGGTCCGCGAGGTGCACGGGGGTGCCGTGCGTGTCGGGCAGCGTGAAGTCGGGCGCGGGGTCTCCCGCGCGCCAGCGCACCTCGGGGGCTGAGACCGTCACAGGCGGGTCACCGGGTCAGCGCCCGCGGCCGCGGTTGGCCAGCTTCGTGGCCGACCAGTCGGGCGCGACGGCGAACGTGCTCGTGGCGTGCAGGCCGGCGGTGGTCGCGGCCTCCTGGATCTCGTCGTGCGCCACATGACCGTCGCGCCCCGGCTTCGGCGTTAGCAGCCAGATGAGGCCGCCGTCGTCGAGCACCGTCAGGACGTCGACGAGCAGGTCCGTGAGGTCGCCGTCGTCGTCCCGCCACCACGCGATCACGCCGTCGGTCACGTCGTCGTAGTCCTCGTCGACGAGCTCGCCGCCGACCAGGGCCTCGATGTCGGCCCGCAGCGCGTCGTCGACGTCGTCTCCCCACCCGAACTCCTGCACCACCTGGCCGGTGGTGAACCCGAAGCGTGCTGCCGGGGATTCCGCCTGCTTACCCACTTTGGACCTTCGTTCCTCTCCGTCGGACGTCATGCTCAGCCGCGCGGACCGCGCGCGGGCGGTCGTCACTCGTGTGCGCCAACGTAGTCCACCGGACGCGGCGGCGCCCGGCAACCCCTTCGTCCCACCGTTTGCCAGTACCCGGGGTATCACCTGGCGATCGCCGGGCCCGGGGAGTGATCTCGGCAACATCCGCGGGGTCGGCATGACGTAGATCACGGATCCTTGACCGCCCGATGGTGTTCCCCCGGCCCGTCTGGGGACACAATGAGTGATGACCACCCGTTCGTGGTCCGCACCGTCGCGACCACGCGTCGCGGTGCCCTCACGACGGGATGCCTGACACGGACCGCGGCGGCGACCACGTGCTGCCCGTCCGAAGAAGAGAGAGGTTGCTGGTGGCTTCGTACGACGAGACCGGACCGTTGATCAACGGCCTGCTCAGCGCCGTCCCGGACATCGACCCCGCCGAGACCGGCGAGTGGGTCGAGTCGTTCGACGGCCTGATCGACGACAAGGGCGGCCCGCGGGCCCGCTACGTCATGCTCAACCTGCTGCGTCGCGCGCGGGAGCGCAACGTGCACATCCCCGCGACGCTGGCGACGCCCTACGTCAACACGATCGCCGTGCACGACGAGCCGTACTTCCCGGGCGACGAGGCGATGGAGCGGCGCTACCGCTCGTGGATCCGCTGGAACGCCGCCGTCATGGTGACGCGCGCCCAGCGCCCCGAGATCTCGGTTGGCGGCCACATCTCCTCGTACGCGTCGGTGGCGACGCTCTACGAGGTGGGCCTCAACCACTTCTTCCGCGGCAAGGACCACCCCGGCGGCGGCGACCAGGTGTACTTCCAGGGGCACTCCTCCCCCGGCCAGTACGCCCGCAGCTTCCTCGAGGGCCGCATGTCGGCGGAGACGCTCGACGGGTTCCGCCAGGAGAAGTCGCACGCCGGCGGCGGCCTGCCCTCGTACCCGCACCCGCGCATGCTGCCGGACTTCTGGGAGTTCCCGACGGTCTCCATGGGCCTCGGCCCGGCGTCGGCGATCTACCAGGCGTGGACGAACAAGTACCTGCACAACCGCGGCATCAAGGACACCAGCCAGCAGGACGTCTGGGCGTTCCTCGGCGACGGCGAGATGGACGAGCCGGAGTCGCGCGGCATGCTCCAGCTCGCGGCCCACCAGGGGCTCGACAACCTGACGTTCGTCGTGAACTGCAACCTGCAGCGCCTCGACGGCCCGGTCCGCGGGAACGGCAAGATCATCCAGGAGCTGGAGGCCCAGTTCAAGGGCGCCGGCTGGAACGTCATCAAGGTGATCTGGGGCCGCGAGTGGGACGCCCTGCTCAACGCCGACAAGGACCGCGCGCTGGTCAACCTCATGAACGCGACGCCCGACGGCGACTACCAGACGTACCGCGCGGAGTCCGGCGCGTTCATCCGCGAGCACTTCTTCGGCCGCGACCCGCGGACGAAGGCCCTCGTCGAGAACATGACCGACGACGACATCTGGAACATGAAGCGCGGCGGTCACGACTACCGCAAGATCTACGCGGCGTACTCCGCGGCCCGCGCCCACACGGGCCAGCCGACGGTCATCCTCGCGCAGACGGTCAAGGGCTACGCCCTCGGCTCGAGCTTCGCCGGCCGCAACGCCACGCACCAGATGAAGAAGGTCAAGAACTCCGACCTCAAGGCGCTGCGCGACAACCTGCACATCCCGCTGACGGACGAGCAGATCGACGCCGACCCGTACCTGCCCCCGTACTACCACCCGGGCATGGACGACGAGGCGATCCAGTACATGCTGGAGCGCCGCCGGCACCTGGGCGGCTTCCTGCCCGAGCGCCGCTCGACGCCGAAGCCGCTGACGCTGCCGGAGCCGAAGGCCTACGAGATCCTCAAGAAGGGTTCGGGCACCCAGCACGTCGCCAGCACGATGGCGTTCGTCCGCCTGCTCAAGGACCTCATCAAGGACAAGGAGTTCGGCAAGCGCATCGTGCCGATCATCCCCGACGAGGCCCGCACGTTCGGTCTGGACGCGATCTTCCCCAGCGCGAAGATCTTCAACACGCAGGGGCAGAACTACCTCGCCGTGGACCGTGAGCTCATGCTGAGCTACAAGGAGTCCGAGGCCGGGCAGATCATGCACACCGGCATCAACGAGGCCGGCTCCGCCGCCGCCTTCCAGTCCGTCGGCACGTCGTACGCGACGCACGGCGAGGCCATGGTGCCGGTCTACATCTTCTACTCGATGTTCGGCTTCCAGCGGACCGGCGACCAGTTCTGGGCGGCGGGCGACCAGCTCGCCCGCGGCTTCATCATCGGCGCCACCGCCGGTCGCACCACCCTGACGGGTGAGGGCCTGCAGCACGCCGACGGGCACTCGCCGCTCATCGCCGGCACCAACACGGCGATGGTGCAGTACGACCCGGCGTACGGCTACGAGATCCGCCACATCATGCGTGACGGCATCGAGCGCATGTACGGCGACGGGTCCGACGGGCGCGACCAGAACGTCATGTACTACCTCACGGTGTACAACGAGCCGATGATCCAGCCGGCGGAGCCGGAGGACGTGGACGTCGAGGGCATCCTGCGCGGCATCCACCGGATCTCGACGTCCGACGTCGAGGGCCCCAAGGCCCAGCTCCTCGCCTCCGGCGTGGGCGTGCCGTGGGCGCTCGAGGCGCAGCAGCTCCTCGCCGAGGACTGGGGCGTGTCGGCCGACGTGTGGTCGGTGACCTCCTGGAACGAGCTGCGTCGTGACGCGCTCGCCGCGGAGAAGGACGCGCTGGTCGACCCGGCCGCCGAGCCGCGCACCCCGTACGTGACGCAGAAGCTGTCGGGCGCCCAGGGGCCGTTCGTCGCCACCAGCGACTACGACCACCTGGTGCCGGACCAGATCCGCGCGTGGGTGCCGGGCGACTACGCGGTGCTCGGGGCGGACGGCTTCGGCTTCTCCGACACCCGTGCGGCCGCGCGGCGCTACTTCCTCATCGACGGGCCGTCGATGGTCGTGAAGACGCTGCAGCAGCTCGCCCGTCGTGGCGAGGTCCCGGCCGACGTCGTCGCCAAGGCGGTCGAGAAGTACCGCCTGCTCGACGTCAACGCCGGCACGTCCGGCGTCGCGGGCGGCGACAGCTGACGCCGAGGTAGCACGCACGACGAAGCCCCGCCCGCCGGTCGATCCGGCGGGCGGGGCTTCCTGCTGTCGTCACGAGGTCGCCCCTCGGGTCCGCGCTCAGGTGGCCGAGGTCTGCTCCCGGGCGGCGACGACGCGGCCCAGCTCCGCCCGCAGGTCCGCGGTGCCGGGGTGCAGGGCGAGCGACTCGAGGTGCTGGCGCGCCTCGCCGATGCGTCCCGCCTCGAGGGCGGCGAGCACGAGCTGCCGCCCCACCTCGGGCGTGTGCTCGCGGGCGCGCCAGTGCCCGATGCCGAGGCCCAGCGCCTCGGTCGGCATGCCGGCGTCGCGCAGGATCGCGAGGCCCTCGGCCAGCGCCTCGCCGCCCGCGTCGCGCTCGGCCGCGGTGGCGAGGCGGCGAGCCGCGCCCTCCGGGTCGTCGGCGACGGAGAGGCGCCCGAGCTCGAGCAACGGGCGCCACCCGCGGGGGTGCCCGGCGAGCTCCTCCGCGAGCGACCACACGGCCAGGTCGGCGGCGCGCTGCTGCGCGGCCTCGTCGGCCGGGGCGGTGAGCGGGTCCTCCGCGTTCGGCGACTCGGCCGCGCGCCGGCGGACGATCTCCGCGAGGGCGTGGAAGGCGGCCGCGTCGTTGGGGTCGTCGGTGAGGATGGCCCGCAGGGCGTCCTCGGACACCGTGTCACCGTGCTCCTGCGAGGGCGAGGGCCGCCGCGCCGCCACCGTGGAGGCGGAGAACGGGCGGCGCAGCAGCTGCCGCAGCCGGGGCATGAGGGCCATGCCACCGACACTATCCAATGGCTCCCGCCGAGGCTCGGAGTCGCGCGGCCCTCGACGCCGTTTGTGCACTCCCCACAACCGCGCCCGTATCCTCGACCCATGACGAGCAGCGGCACCACGACCCCCGCGACCGACGGCACCGCCGGCCCCCAGGGCGCCACCGCGGCGGACGACGCCCACGTCTCCCGGGGCGAGAACGTGCAGCGCGTGCGCGAGGGCATGGGGCTGCTCACCTCGACCGCGATGCGCCGCCTCGAGGAGGAGGTGCACTGGTACCGGCAGCTGCCGGCGGAGGACCGCTCCTACGTGGCGCTGGTCGCGCAGTCCGGGATCAACGCGTTCGTGAGCTGGTTCGCCGAGCCCACGCCCACCCCGCACGGCGTGGGCGAGATGTTCGCCGCCGCGCCGCCGGAGCTCACCCGCTCCATCTCCCTGCAGCACACGCTGCAGCTCGTCCGCCTCATGGTCGACGTCGTGGAGCAGCACTCGGACGAGATCGCGGCCCCCGGCTACGAGCGCGAGCTGCGGGAGGCGGTGCTGCGCTACTCGCGCGAGATCGCGTTCTCGGCCGCCGAGGTGTACGCCCGCGCCGCCGAGGTCCGCGGCGCGTGGGACGCCCGCCTCGAGGCCCTGGTCGTGGACGCGCTGGTGCGCGGCGACGGCGGCGACGCGCTCCGCTCCCGCGTGTCCGCACTCGGCTGGAGCGGCCGCGGCCAAGCCCTCGTCGTCGTCGGGGAGGCGACGACGCGGCTCGACGACGTCCGCACGGCCGAGCTGCGGCGGCTCGCGCGCCGCGCCGCGGGCGACGCCCTGGTCGGCATCCACGGCGACCGGCTGGTGCTCGTGCTGGGCGGTGAGGGCGACCTCGTCGCCGCGGCCACGTCGCTCCTGGACCGGTTCGGCCCCGGGCCGGTGGTGATCGGCGCCGTCGTGCCCGACGTCTCCGACGCCGCGGCGTCGGCCGCCGCGGCCCTCGCGGGGCTCGCCGCCGCCCCCGCGTGGCCGCAGGCGCCGCGCCCCGTGCTGGCCGACGAGATCCTGCCGGAGCGGGTGCTCACCGGCGACGTCACCGCGCGCCGCACCCTCGTGGCCCAGGCGTACCGGCCCCTGCAGGAGGCGTCGGGCTCCGTGCTCGAGACCCTGTCGGCGTACCTCGGCACCGGTCGGTCGCTCGAGGCCGCGGCACGCCGCCTGTACGTGCACCCGAACACCGTGCGCTACCGGCTGCGCAAGGTCTCCGAGATCACCGGCTGGGACCCGCTCGACGCGCGGGAGTCGTTCGTCCTGCAGATCGCCCTGGCCCTGGGGCAGCTCGAGGGGGACCCGGGCGCCGTCTGAGCCCGGCGGGTGCGGTCACGGGCCCTCGCGGCACCCGCCGCCTTGGAGGATTCCCACAATCGCTCTCCGCCAGGTTCGTGCGCGTCGCGACGACGCGCCCCGGGCGCGGGGTGACACCGTGGGCAGGTGCTCGCCGTCGTCTGCCCTGGACAGGGCTCTCAGACCCCCGGGATGCTCAGCCCCTGGCTGGAGCTGCCCGGCACCGCCGACCTGCTCGACTCCTTCTCGGCCGCCGCCGGGACCGACCTCGCCCAGCACGGGACGACGTCGGACGCGGACACGATCCGCGACACCGCCGTGGCCCAGCCGCTCATCGTCTCGTCGTCGCTGCTCGCCCTGCGCGCGATCCTCGACGGGCGCCCCACGACGGAGGTCGTGGACGTCA
The DNA here is from genome assembly GCF_050311655.1 of Isoptericola variabilis. Lineage (GTDB taxonomy): Bacteria > Actinomycetota > Actinomycetes > Actinomycetales > Cellulomonadaceae > Isoptericola > Isoptericola variabilis. The sequence continues at coordinate 415,923 of NZ_JBNOZM010000004.1, read as the reverse complement.
CCGCGGGCCACTCGGTCGGCGAGCTCAGCGCCGCGGCGGTCGCGGGCGCGCTCGACGACGCCGGCGCCGTCGGCCTGGTCTCGCACCGCGCCCGCGCGATGGCGGAGGCCGCCGCGGCCGCTCCGTCCGGGATGAGCGCCGTCGTCGGCGGTGACCCCGAGGAGGTCCTGGCCTCGATCGAGGCCGCCGGACTGTTCCCGGCCAACGTCAACGGCGGCGGCCAGGTCGTCGCCGCCGGTGACCTGGAGCGCCTCGCCGCGCTGGCCGCCGAGCCGCCGACGCGCGCCCGGGTCATCCCGCTCCAGGTCGCGGGCGCGTTCCACACGCCGTTCATGGAGACCGCGCGGGTCGCGTTCGAGCAGGTCGCCACCGGCTGGCTCGCGACCGACCCGCGCCTGCCGCTGCTGTCCGACGCCGACGGCGCGTCCTACGACACGCTCGCGGAGGGCTCGCACGGGCACGGGACCGCGAAGGACGTGCTCGCGCGCCTCTCCGCGCAGGTCACCGCGCCGGTGCGCTGGGACCTGTGCCAGGCGACGCTCGCCGACCGTGGCGTCACCGGCATCCTCGAGCTCGCCCCGGGCGGCGTCCTCACGGGCCTGGCCAAGCGCGCGCTCAAGGGCGTCGAGTCCGTCGCGGTGAAGTCCCCCGACGACGTCGAGGCGGCACGCGACCTCATCGCCCGCCACTCGGTCGCCGCGGGCGCCGGGACCCCCGCGTGAGCCAGGCCGTCCGGTCCCAGGCCGGACAGCGCCGCGCGCTGCGCCAGGCCGAGCCGGTCCGCTTCTCCCGGATCCTCGCGATCGCCGGCGAGCGGGGCGAGCGCGTCGTCACGAACGACGACGTCGCCGGCCCGATCGACTCCTCGGACGAGTGGATCCGCCAGCGCACCGGCATCGTCACCCGGCGGTACGCCGCCGCGGACGTCGACGTGCTCGACCTGGCCGAGGCGGCGGCGCGCAAGGCGCTCGACGCCGCCGGCCTCACCGGCGCGGACGTGGACGTGGTGATCCTGTCGACGGTGACGTACTTCCACCAGACGCCTGCGGGCGCCGCGGTGCTCGCCGAGCGCCTGGGCGCCACCCCGGCCGCGGCCTACGACGTCTCGGCCGCCTGCGCCGGCTACGCGTACGGGATCGGCCAGGCGGACGCGCTCGTGCGCTCCGGCGCCGCCCGGCACGTGCTGGTCATCGGCGCCGAGAAGATGTCCGACTTCGTCGACCCGACCGACCGCTCCATCTCGTTCCTCCTGGGCGACGGCGCGGGCGCGGCCGTCGTCGGGCCCTCGGACACCCCGGGCATCGGCCCGACCGTCTGGGGCTCGGACGGCGCGAAGTCGCAGGCGATCTCGCAGACGCGCGGCTGGCAGGACCTGCGCACGGAGCCGACGGCCGGCTGGCCGACGCTGCGCCAGGACGGCCCGACCGTGTTCAAGTGGGCCAGCTTCCAGATGGCCCCGATCGCGGCGAAGGCGATGGCGGAGGCGGGCGTCGAGCCCGAGGACGTCCAGGTCTTCGTGCCGCACCAGGCGAACATGCGCATCATCGACCAGCTCGTCAAGCAGCTCCATCTGCCGGACGGCGTCGTCGTCGCGCGCGACATCGCCGACACCGGCAACACGTCCGCCGCGTCGATCCCGCTCGCCACCGAGCGGCTCCTCGCCGAGGGACAGGCCCGCTCCGGCGACCTGGCCCTGCAGATCGGCTTCGGCGCGGGCCTCGTCTACGCGGCCCAGGTCGTGGTGCTGCCCTAGCCTCTGGTGCGACCCCGACGATCGACGGTTCTCGGTCGCCCGGGGTCGTGAGCGACCCCCGCGGTGCGGGACAATCGCACCGCAACACCCCACGGTGCCGGACGGCCGGTACCCCGTTTCAAGGAGAGACGCACCCCATGGCTTACACCTCCCAGGAGATCCTCGAGGGCCTCGCCGAGATCGTCGCCGAGGAGACCGGTCTGCCCACGGACGCGGTCGTGTCGGAGAAGTCGTTCACGGACGACCTCGACATCGACTCGCTGTCGATGATGACGATCGTGACCCACGCCGAGGACAAGTTCGGCGTCCGCATCCCCGACGACGAGGTCAAGAACCTCACCACGGTCGGCGACGCCGTCTCGTACATCGAGGGTGCGCAGGCCGCGTGACGTCGCGGGGCGCCCGCCCCGCCGCGCGGGCGGGCCGGTGACCCCGGCCCGCCCGGCACGTTGAACCACCCGTTCCCGCTCTCACCTCAGGAGTGACCCACCCATGACTGCCGCACCCGCCTCGCGCGACGTCGTCGTCACCGGCCTCGGCGCCACCACCCCCCTCGGTGGCGACGCCCCCAGCACCTGGGCTGCCGCCCTCGCGGGAGAGTCGGGCGCGCGCACCCTCGACAACGACTGGGCGGAGACGTACGGGATCCCCGTCACGTTCGCCGCCACGATCAAGGTCACCCCCGACCAGGTCCTCTCTCGGCCCGAGACCAAGCGCATGGACCCGTCCACGCAGTACGCGATGGTCGCCGCCCGCGAGGCCTGGCAGGACGCCGGCGCCCCCGAGGTCGACGGTGAGCGTCTCGGCGCGGTCGTCTCCTCCGGCATCGGCGGCATCTGGACCACCCTGGACGGCTGGGACACGCTCAAGGAGCGCGGCGCGCGCCGCATGCTCCCGATGACGGTGCCGATGCTCATGCCGAACTCCCCCGCCGCGTACGTGTCGCTCGAGTTCGGCGCCAAGGCCGGCGCCCACGCCCTGGTGTCCGCCTGCGCGTCGGGCGCCGAGGCGATCGGCTACGGCGTGGACATGATCCGCGCCGGCCGCGCCGACGTCGTCGTGTGCGGCGGCACCGAGGCGACGATCCACCCGATGCCGATCGCGGCCTTCGCCGCGTCGCGCACGCTCTCGCTGCGCAACAACGACCCGCAGGGCGCCTCGCGCCCGTACGACGTCGACCGGGACGGCTTCGTCATCGGCGAGGGCGCCGCGATCGTGGTGCTGGAGAGCGCCGAGCACGCGGCGGCCCGCGGTGCCCGCGTCTACGCGAAGATCGCCGGCGTCGGCCTGTCCGCCGACGCCTACCACATCACCTCCCCCGACCCCGAGGGCACGGGGCAGGTCTCCGCCATGCGCCGCTCGCTCGAGGACGCGGGCGTCACCTCCCGCGACGTCGTGCACGTCAACGCGCACGCGACGTCCACCAAGGTCGGCGACCTCACCGAGACCGCGTCGATCCGCACCCTCATGGGCGGCGAGGCCGACCACGTGCGCCTCTCGGCCACCAAGTCCATGACCGGTCACCTGCTGGGTGGCGCCGGCGCGCTCGAGACGCTGTTCACCGTCAAGGCGGTGCACGAGCGCCTCGCCCCGCCCACGATCAACGTGGCGAACCCCGACCCGGAGCTCCAGGTGCCGCTGGTGCGCGACACCCCGGAGAAGCTGCCCGACGGCGACATCGTCGCGCTCAACAACTCGTTCGGCTTCGGCGGGCACAACGTCGCCCTCACGGTGACGAGCGCCTGAGACGCCCGTTCCACCCCCCTCGCACGGTTCGCGAGGGTTGTCGCTGATGCCGGGAGATTTCACCCGGTGAAGTGCCTCCCTCGGCCTGCCCGAATGACCCGAGCAACCTAGGTTGGCGCCCGAGGCCACCAAGGTCGGTGAGCCGCGGGCCGGTCCAAGGGGGAGACCAGTGGGACGTTCACGCCGTCATTCGAGCCAGGGTCGTTCGACAGCTGACGGGATCGGGGCGGCTCCCCCGCCCCGATCCGGACGACGAGACCGCCACGATGCTCTGCGGCACGCCACCGCCGCGGTGACCTCGGCCGCCGTGCTCGGGGCGCTCGCCTTCGCGGGCGCCCCGAGCGCGTCGGCCGCCCCGACCGACGTGGCGGAGTCCCTGGGCAAGTTCCTCGGGGGCGACGTCGTGCTCGACAACGTCGACCTCGACGCGATCGCCGCCGTCGCGGGCGCCGACGCGGCCTACCCCTCGGGGACGTCACCCGAGACCAACCCGCTCGCCGCCGACGTGCTCAACACGCTCGGAGTCGACCTCACGGGCACGCTCCAGCTCTTCGGTCCCGGGGGGATCGTGCAGCTCGGCGCCGTGAACCAGTACGCCTCCGCGGACGCAAGCGGGGCGTCCGCGGCCTCGGGCGCCGTCACCGACCAGGGCGCCATCTCGGTGGGCGGCTCGGAGGAGTTCCCCGCCGACGCGCAGCTCACCCTCACACCTCTGGTGCCCGAGGCGCTGCGCGACACGACGGTCTCCCAGCTCGACCTCACGCTCGGCGCGCTGTCCGCCACCGCCCAGGCGCAGCCCGGATCCGCCCCCGCGGGCGACTACCAGATCGCCGGCGCCACCATCGACCTGGCCAGCCCGCTGGTGAGCGGCGTGTACACCCAGCTCGAGGACGCGATCACCCCGGTCCAGGCCTCGCTGGCAGGGCTCACGGGGACGTTGACCACCGCCGCCGAGGGGGCCCTCGGCCTCATCGACGCGTCGCCGCTCACGCAGGCCACCACGAACGTCGACGTCGACGTCCCCGACCTGCAGTCCGTGCTCCCGTCGGGCTTCGTCGGTGACGGCGCGGTGCAGGTCAACCTGCAGACGGGTCAGGTGCGCGTGGACCTCGAGCAGCTGCTCGCGGACGACCCCGACCTCCCGGACCTCAACGCGCTGCCGGCGAACTACGAGATCCTCAACGGCGACGTGATCGCCGCGATCTCCGATGCCGTGACCAGCGCCATCACGTCGATCGTCCAGGACGTCGCCGACGGCGTCCGCACCGCCGTGGAGAGCACCGCCGTCTCCCTCGACATCAGCATCGGCGCCCGGCTCCTGCCCACGGGTCCCTACACGACCGTCGCCGGAATCAGCCTGGACGCCCCGCTGTCCGCCATCGACGACGGCTCCGCCACCGCGGACGTCACCACGGTTCCGGGCACGGAACAGCTGCTCGACGTCGTCCTCGGGGTGATCGGCACCAGTCTCGACGACCTCGCGTCGGACGTCGTCAACACCCTCGTCGCGCCGGTCGGAGCGGTGTTCGCTCTCGTCGACACGCTGGAGACGACGCTCGACGGCATCACGGGCTCGCTCGCGACCGACGTGGTCGGCCCCGTCCTCGACGTCCTCACCGGCGTGGTCTCGCTGACCGGCAACGTGCAGGAGCAGCCCGGCGACCTTCCGGACCACGACCCGTCGGGTACCGCGTCGTTCACCGAGCGCGCCCTGTCGCTGCGCCTGCTGTCCCTCGGTACCGCCGACGACCTCGCCACCGTCAACCTCGCGTCGGCGACCGTCCGCACGGCGGAGGCGCCCACGATCGCGGCCGACCCGGCGACGGTCCAGGCCGGTGCCCAAACGACCATCACCGGCGCGGGCTTCGCGCCAGCGACGTCGCTGACCGTCCAGCTCACCGACGCGACCACGGGCAACCCCGTCGGCGCCCCGGTCCCCGTCACGACCGACGGCGACGGAGCCTTCAGCGTTCCGCTGCCGGTCGGTGCGGGCACCTCGCCGGCCGACTACACGGTGACGGCGACCGGCGACCCGTCCGGCGTCGTCCCGTCCGCCCCGCTCACGGTCACCGCCGCGCCGAGCATCGCCGCCGACCCCGGCACCGTCCCGGCCGGCGGCAGCACCACGATCACCGGCGAGAGCTTCACCCCCGGCGCCGACGTCACCGTCCAGCTCACCGACGCCGACGGTGACCCCGTCGGCGCCCCTGTCACCACGACCGCCGACGACGCGGGCGCCGTCGAGGTCCCCCTGCCCACGGGCGCGGGCACCGCCCCGGGCGCGTACACGGTGGTCGCCACGGACGAGGCGACCGGCGCGACCGCGGAGGCGGACCTCACCCTGACCGCGGCCCCCGCGATCACGCTCGACCCGACGACCGTGACGCCGGGCGCGACCACGACCGTGACCGGGACCGGCTTCACCCCCGACTCCGAGGTCTCCGTCCAGCTCACGGACGAGAGCGGCGAGCCCGTCGGCGACCCGATCACCACCACGGCCACCGACGTGGGCGCCATCGTCGTCCCCGTCACGGTGCCCGCCGATGCCGCGACGGGCGACTACTCCGTGGTCGCCACGGACGTCACGGGGGCCACCGCCGCCGCGGACCTCACGGTCATCGACCCCGCCGTCACCGCCGACCCGGGCACCGTCCCGGCCGGCGGCGCCACCACCGTCACGGGCACGGGCTTCACCCCGGGCGGGGAGGTCACCGTCCAGCTCACGGGCCCCGGCGGCACCCCGGTCGGCGAGCCGGTCACGACGACGGCCACGGACGCGGGAGCCGTCGAGGTCGCCCTTCCGACGGCTCCGGGCACGGCCCCGGGGTCGTACGCGGTCGTCGCGACCGACGTCTCCGGCCTCACCGCCGAGGCCCCGCTCGAGGTCACCGCGGCACCGACCATCACCGTCGACCCCGGCACCGTCCCGGCCGGCGGCACCACGACCGTCACCGGCGGGGGCTTCACCCCCGGCGCCGACGTCACCGTCCAGCTCACCGACGACACCGGCAACCCGGTCGGCGACCCCGTCACCACCACCGCCGAGGACGACGGCACCATCAGCGTCGACCTCCCCGTCCCCGCCGACACCACCCCGGGGGACCTCACCGTCGTCGCCACCGACTCCACGGGCGCCACCGCCGAGGCCCCGCTCGAGGTCACCGCCGCCCCGACCATCGCCGTCGACCCCGGCACCGTGCCCGCCGGCGGCACCACGACCGTCACCGGCGACGGCTTCACGCCCGGAGGCGAGGTGACGGTGCAGCTCACCGACGCCGCGGGCGACCCGGTGGGTTCCCCGGTGACCGTGGTGGCCGGGCCGGGCGGCGAGGTCAGCACTCCTCTGACCGTGCCCTCGGGCACGCCGAGCGGCCCCACCACCGTCGTCGCCACCGACGCCACGGGCGCCACGGCCGAGGCCCCGCTCGCCGTCACCGGCCCGCCCTCCGTCGCCGTCGACCCGGGCACCGTCCCGGCCGGCGGCACCACGACCGTCACCGGCGGGGGCTTCACGCCGGGCGAGGACGTGACCGTGCAGCTCACGGACGAGGACGGCGAGACGGTCGGCGACCCGGTCACCACGACCGCCACCGACGCGGGCACGATCGAGGTCGAGCTCACCGTCCCGGCCGACGCCGTGCCGGGCGATCACACCGTCGTGGCCACCGACTCCTCCGGCGCGACCGCCGACGCCCCGCTCGCGGTCACCGCGGCACCGACCGTCGCCGTCGACCCCGGCACCGTCCCGGCAGGCGGCACCACCACCGTGACCGGCGACGGCTTCACCCCCGGCGCCGACGTCACCGTCCAGCTCACCGACGACACCGGCGACCCGGTCGGCGACCCCGTCACCACCACCGCCGACGACGGCGGCGCCATCGAGGTCGACCTCCCGGTTCCCGCGAGCACCACCCCGGGCGACCACACGGCCGTCGCCACCGACGTCACGGGCGCCACCGCCGACGCACCCCTGACGGTCACCGCCGCCCCGACGATCGTCGCCGACCCCGGCACCGTCCCGGCAGGCGGCACCACCACCGTCACGGGCGCGGGCTTCACCCCCGGCGCCGACGTCACCGTCCAGCTCACCGACGCCGACGGCGCCCCCGTCGGCGACCCGGTCACCACGACCGCCACCGGCACGGGCACGATCGAGGCAGCCGTACCGACGACGGCCGGCACACCGCCCGGCGACCACGTCGTCGTCGCCACCGACGTCACCGGGGCCACGGCCGAGGCCCCGCTCACGGTCACCGCCGCCCCGACCATCGCCGTCGACCCTGGCACCGTGCCCGCCGGAGGCTCCACCACGGTGACCGGCGGGGGCTTCACCCCCGGCGCCGACGTCACCGTCCAGCTCACCGACGACACCGGCAACCCGGTCGGCGACCCCGTCACGACGACCGCCGGGGACGACGGCACGATCCAGGTCGACCTCCCCGTCCCGGCCGACGCCACCCCGGGGGACCTCACCGTCGTCGCCACGGACCCCTCCGGCGCCGCCGCGGAGGCCCCGCTCGAGGTCACCGCTGCCCCGACGATCACCGTCGACCCCGACATCGTCCCGGCGGGCGGCACCACGACCGTCACCGGCGAGGGCTTCACCCCCGGCGAGGACGTCACCGTCCAGCTCACCGACGGCACCGGCAACCCGGTCGGCGACCCCGTCACCACCACCGCCGGGGACGACGGCACGATCGAGGTGGACCTGCCCGTCGCGGCCGACGCCACCCCGGGCGACCACACGGCCGTCGCCACCGACGTCACGGGCGCCACCGCCGAGGCTCCGCTGACGGTCACCGCCGCCCCGGCCCTCGTGGCCGACCCGAGCACCGTGCCCGCAGGCGGCAGCACCACGGTGACGGGCACCGGGTTCACGCCGGGGTCGGACGTCGCCGTGCAGCTCACCGACCCTGACGGGGAGCCGCTCGGCGACCCGATCACGGTGACGGCAGGCGACGACGGCGGCTTCGAGGTCGACGTCCCCGTCCCGGCCGACGCCGTCCCCGGTGACCACTCCGTGGTGGCGCAGGACGTCAGCGGAGCGACGGCCCAGGCACCGCTCGCGGTCACCGCTGCCCCGACGATCGTGGCCGACCCGACCAGCGTCCCGGCCGGCGGCACCACGACCGTCACCGGCGGGGGCTTCACCCCCGGCGAGGACGTCACCGTCCAGCTCACCGACGACACCGGCGACCCGGTCGGCGACCCCGTCACCACCACCGCCGAGGACGACGGCACCATCAGCGTCGACCTCCCCGTCCCCGCCGACACCACCCCGGGGGACCTCACCGTCGTCGCCACCGACTCCACGGGCGCCGCCGCCGAGGCCCCGCTCGAGGTCACCGCGGCCCCGACTGTTGCCGTGGACCCCGGCACCGTGCCCGCCGGCGGCACCACCACCGTCACCGGCGAGGGCTTCACCCCCGGCGAGGACGTCACCGTCCAGCTCACCGACGACACCGGCAACCCGGTCGGAAACCCCGTCACCACCACCGCCGAGGACGACGGCACCATCAGCGTCGACCTCCCGGTCCCGGCCGACACCACCCCGGGGGACCTCACCGTCGTCGCCACCGACTCCACGGGCGCCGCCGCCGAGGCCCCGCTCGCGGTCACCGCGGCACCGACCATCGCCGTCGACCCCGGCACCGTGCCCGCCGGCGGCACCACCACCGTCACCGGCGAGGGCTTCACCCCCGGAGGCGAGGTGAGCGTCCAGCTCGTCGACGCCGACGGCGACCCGGTCGGCGACCCCGTCACCACCACTGCCGGGGACGACGGCACCATCGAGGTCGACGTCCCGGTCCCGGCCGACACCACCCCGGGCGACCTCGCCGTCGTCGCGACCGACGCCTCCGGCGCCACGGCGGAGGCCCCGCTCGTCGTGACCGGGCCCGAGCGGCCGACGCTCACCGCCGACCCCGGCAGCGTCCCGGCCGGCGGCACGACGACCGTGTCCGGCGGTGGGTTCGTCCCGGGCGACGACGTCACGGTGCAGCTCGAGGACGCCGCGGGCGCGCCGGTGGGCGACGCGATCGACGTCGTCGTCGGTCCGGACGGCACCTTCACGGTCGTCCTCCCGGTGCCGGACGACGCCGCACCCGGCGAGCACACGGTCGTCGCGACCACCTCCGACGGCGGCACGGTGGAGGCGGCCCTGGTCGTCACCGTCGGCGCGCCGCAGGAGCCGACCATCGAGGTCGACCCGGGCACGGCGGCCCCCGGCGACACCGTGACGGTCACCTGCGACGGGTTCGGCGACGGCACCGTGAGCGTCCAGCTCGTGGGGCCGGACGGGGCGCCGGTCGGCGACCCGGTCGAGTGCGTGCCCGGTGACGACGGGAGCGGCACGGTCGAGCTGCCGGTACCGGACGACACCGAGCCCGGCGACTACGCCGTGGTCGGCACGGGCCCCGACGGCACGACCGCCGAGGCCCCGCTGACCGTCACGGACCCCGGGACGGCACCCGGCGAGCGCGAGCTGCGCGCCTGGTTCTCCGAGGACGTGGTCGGCCGTGGCGACGTCCAGACGTTCCAGGCCTCCGGGTTCGAACCCGGCGAGCAGGTGCGGGCCGTCGTCGCGTCCGAACCGGTGAACCTCCCGGTCACGGTGGCGGACGCCGACGGGGTTGCGACGTGGACGTTCGACGTCCCTGCGGACTTCGAGCTCGGTATCCACACCGGCACCGCCACGAGCGTCGAGGTGGGCGACTCCGCCGCGGCGACGTTCCGCGTGGTCCTCACAGACGCCGGGCTCGACCCCGAGTCCGGCGGCGCCCCCGGCGCGCCGGACACCGGACCCACCACGCCCGGCGCCGGACCCACCACGCCAGGTGCCGGCACCCTGCCCCGTACGGGCCCAGGGGACCTGCTCGCGCTGAGCCTGCTCGCACTGCTGCTCCTCACCGCCGGTGCGACGACCGTGGCGACGACGCGGCGACGAGCGACGTCGAAGGGCTGACCGGCCGCGGGCACGACGACGCCCCGCCACCTCGCAGGAGGTGGCGGGGCGTTGTCGTGTCAGGCCGTGCTCAGCCCACCCGGTGCAGCCAGCGCACGGGGGCGCCGGCGCCGGCGTAGCGGAAGGGCTCGAGCTCGTCGTCCCAGGCGGTGCCGAGGGCGAGGTCGAGCGCCTCGCGCACGCCGCGGCCGTCGTGGGCGGACTCCATCGCGGCCCGGACCCGGTCCTCCGGGACGACGACGTTGCCGTGCACGTCGGTCATGGCGTGGAAGATGCCGAGGTCGGGGGTGTGCGACCAGCGCGCGCCGTCGGCGCCGTGGCTGGCCTCCTCCGTCACCTCGTAGCGCAGGTGGTCCCAGCCCCGCAGGGCAGAGGCCAGCCGGGCGCCCGTTCCCTGGGCGCCCTGCCACGAGTACTCGGCACGGTAAAGTCCGCGCCCCGCCGGCTGGGCAGTCCAGTCCAGCGACACGCGTCCTCCGAGCACGTTGCCTGCCGCCCACTCGAGGTGAGGGCAGAGCGCACGGGGTGCCGAGTGCACGAACAGCACACCGCGGGTGATCGCACCAGCCATGTTGTCCTCCCTGGTTCCGAGGTCCGTCTTCCCCTACGTCCTCGAACCGGTAGGCCTGCTGGTCGGCGAGCTCCGACGGTGTGTCGTCTTGACACATCCTGCCCGATGCCGAGCCGAGGTGCGAGAGGAAACGCAGACTTCATGCGCCCTCTTGAGCACCTCTTGAGGAACTCAGAGGCGTTCGCGCAGCTCCCGCATGGCCTTCTTGCGCGCGGTGCGCTCGAGGCGGTCCAGGTAGAGCTTGCCGTCCAGGTGGTCGCACTCGTGCTGGAGGCAGCGCGCCATGAGCCCGGTGCCCTCGACCACGAGCTCGTTGCCGTCGAGGTCCTGACCGACGACGCGGGCGTACCACGCACGGGTGGTCGGGTACCACAGCCCCGGCACGGACAGGCAGCCCTCGTCGCCGTCCTGGGTCTCCTCCGAGAGGTCCACGATCCGGGGGTTGAGCACGTAGCCGATCTCGTCGTCGACGTTCCAGGAGAACGCCCGCAGGCTCACGCCGATCTGGTTGGCCGCGAGCCCCGCCCGGCCGTCGGCGTCGACGGTCTCGACGAGGTCCTCCACGAGGGAGCGGACACGGTCGTCCACGGTGGTGATCTCGTCGCAGGGTGTGCGCAGCACGGGGTCGGGCAGCACCCGGATCTCTCGCATCGCCATGGCCCGCATTCTCCCACGTCGTGAGCGGCTGGGAGCGCCGTTTATCACGGTTTGATAACGTGCCCGACGATGCTGCAACGGATGACCGGGTCAACCACGACGCCTGCCCTCGACCCCGGGCGGGCGGCCGCCCCCGCCGCGGGCCGCCCACGCTTGGCCGCCCTCGACGGGCTGCGGTTCCTGGCTGCGATGGCGGTGCTCGCGTACCACTACGTGGCCGTGAACCACTCCGCCTGGGGCGCCCGGACGGAGGACTCGTTCCCGAACCTCCAGCCGGTCGCCGCGTTCGGCTCGTTCGGGGTCCAGCTGTTCTTCGTGATCAGCGGCTTCGTCATCCTCATGTCGGCGTGGGGGCGCGACGTGCGGTCGTTCACGGCGTCCCGCGTCGGTCGCCTGTTCCCCGCCTACTGGCTCTCCGTGGCGGCCGTCGTCCTCTTGCTCGTCGTGGTCGCGCCGGGGCACAAGGACGTCGGGATCCCCGAGACGGCGGCCAACCTCACGATGGTCCAGCGGGCCTTCGGCGTCCAGGACGTCGAGTCCGTGTACTGGACCCTGTGGGCCGAGCTGCGCTTCTACGTGCTGGTCGGGGTGCTCCTGGCGCTCGGGATGACGCGCAACCGGCTCGTCGCGTTCGCCGCGGTCTGGCCGGTCGTGGCCGCCGTCGCCGTCCAGTCCGGCAGCACCCTGGGCGCCACGGTGCTGGTCGGCACCGACGCCCCGCTCTTCGCCGGCGGCATGGTGCTCTTCCTGCTCACCCAGGAGCGCCGGTCCCCGGTGCTGTGGCTCGTGCTGGCCCTCAACGTCGCCCTCGCCGGCGTGATGTCGGGCCGCAGCCAGTCGCTGCGGATCGCCACCAGCACGGACGTCACGATCGGCCCGCAGACGTACTGGATCGCCATCCTGGCCTGCTTCGCCCTCGTCGCCGCCGTCGCGCTCACGCGCCTCGACCGGCTGTCGTGGCGGTGGCTCACCGTCGTGGGCGCGCTGACCTACCCGCTGTACTTGCTCCACTCCTCGTGGGGCCAGTGGATGATCGGCAAGACCAGCCCGTACCTGCCCGCGGGGGCCACGTTCGCGCTCGTCACCGTCGTCATGCTCGCCGTCGCGTACCTCGTGCACCGGTTCGTGGAGCGACCCTTCGGGCCGCGCCTGCGCCGTGCCGTCGCGCGCGACCTGGAGCTGGCCGGACGGGCGCTCGGCCGCGGCAGGCGAGAGGTGCGCGCGGCTCAGGCCCCCGAGCCGGAGGGCGCGTCCTCCAGGTAGGCGTCCAGCACGTCGCGCAGCACCAACGCCTGGTTGTGCTCCGTGTCGCGCGCCGAGTAGAGCAGCGTCAGTCGCCGGTCGCCGGCACCCAGCGCGGCCAGCTCGGCCACCTCGGGGTTGTCCGCGAGCTCCGCCCGGTAGCGTCGCTCGAACTCCTCGAACCGCTCCGGGTCGTGGTGGAACCAGTGCCGCAGGTCCGTCGACGGCGCCACCTCCTTGCACCACCGGTCCAGGTGCGCGTGCTCCTTGGAGATCCCCCGCGGCCAGAGCCGGTCCACGAGCACCCGGGCACCGTCGTCCGGCGACGGGTCGTCGTACACGCGCTTGACGCTGATGGTCACTCCCCCATGACACCGCGGCGCGCGGCCCGCCGCACGCCCGGGACGTCCGCGCCGGTATGCTCGCCGCGCGCCCCGTTAGCTCAGCTGGTCAGAGCAGGAGACTCATAATCTCTCGGTCGCGGGTTCAAGTCCTGCACGGGGCACCGACGGCGCCCTGCGTGCCATGTCTCACCAGGTCGCAGGGGGTTTGGCCCCACGCCCGGACCCGCTACGCTCCGGGGCCATGCTCCGCGTGCTGCCGATGCTGGCCTACCTCGCGCTCGTCGTCTACGCCCTCGTGGACGTCGTCCAGTCCGACGAGGAGGACGGCGGCGGCATCCAGAAGGGCTTCTGGATCCTCATCATCCTGCTGCTCCCGTTCGCGGGGTCGATCGCGTGGCTCGTCGTGAGCCGGCGCGCCCGCGCCCACCGACGGCCCGCACCGCGGACGGGATACCCCGCAGGGCCGGTGCCGCCCGCGCAGTACCCGGGGCGGCGGCGCACGTGGGAGACCGACGACTCCGCCTCCGCCGACCCGGACGACGACGCCGAGATGCGCTGGCTCCTGGAGCAGGCGCGGCTCAAGCGAGAGCGCGAACAGGCTGCCGGGTCGGCGCACCCTCCGGCCCAGGACGACGAGCGCGGCGCCGCGGGCTGACCCCGAGCGTTCCCCCGCCCGAAGATCACCGCGCACGCCCCCTCACCCCGCCGACGGGTCCGCGACGCCGTACGTCAGCCAGGCGGCCAGCGCGAGCCCGACCAGGACCGTCGCCCCGGCCACGCGCCAGGCCGCTCGCAACGGAAGCGCCGCGACAGCCGCGGCGACCACCCCGGCGCCCGCGGCCGCGAGCACGGGCCCGACCGGCGTCGACGCCCCCGGGCTCAGCGTGGCGGCCCAGGCGGCGAGACCGACCACAGGACCGGCGGCGCCTGCCCTGCGTGCCGCGCGACCGGCCGGGAGCATGGCCTCCGATCCCACCCAGGCGGCCGCCACGAGCGGCAGCGGCACGACGACGAAGCCGATCCCGCCGCTCACCGCTCCGGCGACGACCGTGAACGCCAGCACGGGCGCGGCGACCACGGTCGCCACCATCACGACGACGAGCCGGACCGCCGTGGCTCGACGCTCGGAGGCAGGGGTGTCCTCGTGGGTGTGGACGGTCATCGACCGATGGTGTCGGCTCGAAGGGTTCCGCGCACCGCACCACGGCGCCCCTCGGTACGGTGACGCCATGTGGTTCCGCCGCTCCCCCCTTCCCGACGACCACCGCCGTGCTCTCCCGCTGGCCCGCGGCGAGCGGATCCTCGCGGCCGCCGAGCTCCACGACGAGCGCTGGGCCGTGGCGACGACTGCGGACCTGGTCGTCGTCGGGCCCGGGGCGGGCGACGTCGTGGCCCGGCGGCCGTGGTGCGACGTCGACCGCGGCGTGTTCGACCCCGAGCGCTCCGAGCTGTCGATCGAGTGGGTGGATTCCGCCCCGGACACCGTGCTGCGGCTCGTGGACGCCGAGCGCACGTCGTTCCCCCAGGCCCTGCGCGAGCGGGTCCAGTGGTCGGTGGTGCTGGCCGAGACGGTGGCCGTGCCCGGCGGCGACGTCAAGGTCGCCGTCCGTCGGACCGCCGACGGCCAGTTCTTCTCCCAGGCCGTCGCCGGGCCGGGGGTCGATCTCGACGACCCGCGCGTCGCCCGAGTGGTGGACGCCACGGAGTCCAGGGTGCGAGGGGCGTCCGGACTACCCGTGTGAGCCTGGTATTGTTCTTCCCGGTTCGAAGGCCACCGGCCGGACGACCACGCGATCCCGCGTAGCTCAGCTGGCAGAGCATCCGACTGTTAATCGGACGGTCGTTGGTTCAAGTCCAACCGCGGGAGCACCTTCTGACCTGCGGCTTCACCTCTCGGGGTGGGGCCGCAGAGTCGTTTTCGCGCCTGGACGCTAGGGACTCGCTAGGGTCGGCCGTCCGAAGCCGCCGGAATGAGGGCCGCCGCAGCCTCCGCTGCCGACGCTCCGACACCCCCGAGCAAGTGCGAGTAGGTGTCGCTCGTGACCGCCGTGTTCGAGTGCCCGAGCCGCTTGGACACTACCGCCATGGGCACCCCCGCCGCGAGCATGAGCGACGCCTGTAGGTGCCGCAGGTCGTGGAACTTCACGCGCCGCAGCGGCTCCCCCGCGTAGGTCACCTGACCGATGAGCCGGGTGAACGTCTTGCCCGGGTAGTCGGGCCAATACATGCGCCCGTCTTCCCACGCGAACACCAGCCCGTTGTCCTCGTACGCGGGCCCGAACGCCAGGCGCTCGCGAGCCTGGGCGGTGCGCTGCTCGCGGAGCATGGCGACCGTCTGCCGGTCCAGGTCGACGGTGCGGTCCGTGCCCGCCGCCGTCTTCGGGGTCGGACACGGATCGTGTCCCCCACCTGGGTTGCCTGCCGCCGCACCGTGAGGACGGCCCGGTCCAGGTCGACGTCATCCCACCGCAGCGCGACCACCTCGCCACGCCGCAGCCCGCCCATCGCAGCGAGGACGAACGCTGGACGGAGCCGGTGCCCCCGGACCGCCTCCGAGCCGATGAATGCCGCGTACTCGGCGGGCTCCCACGGGCGGACCTTCGGACGGCGATGCTGCGGCAGCTCGACGTGCGCCGTGACGTCGTGCTTCACCTCGCCACGCTTGACCGCCGTACGGATCGCGGACCGCAGCGTGCGGTGCACACGTTGAATCGTCGCCGGAGTGACGTTCGGGTGATCGCGGCGAATTTGCGAGTACATGCGGTCCAGGTGCCCGGCCGTCAGGTCCGCGAGCCGAACCGTCCCGATGGTCGGGGCCACGTACTTGGTGATGACGTCCCGATACCCACGGACCGTCGACGGCCGGATCGACCCGGCGGCTTCCTTCCCGTCCAGCCACCGAGTCAGGTAGTCCCCCGTGGTGATCCGGCGGTCAACGTCGACCTGCCCGGCGCGGTACTCCACCAACGCCTCCGTTCGGGCGCGGCGGGCCTCCGTCTTCGACTTGAGCCGGACTTCGTGAACTGGCGACGCTTGCCCCCCGCGGCCGCCGGGACCTCGATCAACCACCCCCACGGACAGTCGCAGGTGGACCCCAGCGGAGTTCGTGCTCATCGTGCTGCTTTCTTCGGTCGTGGTGCTCGGTTCTTCGGGATGTCATATCCGGCGTCTCTCGCCTTGCCTAGCCAGTCGGAGACGGTGGGCGGCTCGACGTCGTAGATGCGGGCAAGTTCCTGCCGGGCGCTGCGGCCCGCACCGATGGCAGTCATTGCCTGCTGGTAGACCTCCGCCAGGTCAGGGGCCACAACCCGCCGTCGACGGCCGCGCGGCGTCGGGGCCGTCGCCCCCGTACCGGGCCGCGTCGCCCATCGGAGCAATCTCGAACTGCTGCGGCGCGTCCAGCCCGTCCAGGGCCGCCGCCCGCTGAACCACCGCCACCCCGGCCCGCACCGCCCCCGGACGCAGCTGCTCCGCATCCTTCAACACCTGCCGCCACAACACTTCCAGCCGGTCGCGCCACATCTCCCGCGCCAGGGCCGCGTCCGGGTGCGGCGTCGTGCCGAAGTAGTTCTTCACCGCCCGGTGCGCCGACGCTTGGTCGTGATACCCCGTGACCTCCGCGACCTGACCCCACGTCGCCCCAGCCATCCGGGCCGCCCCAAGCACGCTGAGCCCGCACCTCCGCCGACACCTTCATGTTCAACGCCCGCAACGTAGGCACGTTGTTGGCACTCGACGCCCCGTCCACCACACCGCCCGTAGGCCCACCGTTGGCACCCGTCATGCTCCCCGAGTCTGGTCCGCGATCTTCCCGAACACCAGAGTCTGTGAAGGGCGGCGGGCAGTCGACCGGCGGTACGCGGCGAGCACTTCTCTACGCTCCGCACGTGTACGGGTGTCGGCCAGCAACCCTGGCCATGGGTGGACGAAGTCTCGGGCGCGCGCGAGTCGCAACCGCAACCCGACAGCGAGCGTGACCATCCATCGACGCTTCGACCTCTGAGGATGGCGGGACACCGCGACGTGGCACGCTGCAGCCTCAACCGCCGCGTAGTACCCCGTACCCCACAGCAGCGGTAGCAACGCGATCGGGTACCAGAAGGGCAGCGCGCACACCCGGGCGAGCTCCAACCAACCGTCCGCGGCCATGCCCCCGGAGAGAAGTTCCGTCGTTCGCAGGAATCCCACGACGAGTACCAGGACCACGACCAGCAGGAACGGGCGCTGGGCACGTGCGTCAACGGCGGCCGCGATGCCGAACACGAGTAGCGCCAGCTGAATGACGATCTCCCAGCCCAGTGGCATGGGCAGGAGGTAGGCGTACGCCCCAAGAATGGCGGCCAATCCGAACGTGTCGCGGACCACGTCGCGCACAGGGTGCACGTCGCGCGACGTTCGTAGCGACACGAACTTGGTGACGAGGGGAATGCCGCCGAACATCACAAGCAGGATGCTCGTCCACGTCATCGACGGCTCCCACCAACCGATCTCGGAGGCGCCGATGAAGACGGCCGTGGCATAGACCAGGTAGGTCAACCAGAGCACCGCGAGGCGTGGATGCAACGCGGTCACGATGACGCGTCGCCATGTTTGGCCCCGGAATGCGTTGCGAACGCCCGGGACTGCGAGCCCCACACCGACGATCGCAACGACGATGATGATCGACGCCCACTCCCGACTATCCGGCACCGCATCCCCCACGTCCCGATATCCCTGGCGGCCGCGACGATACAGCCGACCGCCGACATCGAGACCTGCTCCGGCGCTCTCCTGGAACGGGGCTCGCACGCGAAGCGCTCGGTCTGACCGGAATGCCCCTTTCCGATTTTCAGCCCGGGTGGCGATTGCTCACAGAGCCGGACAGCGTCCCGTCCGGGTTGCTGTAAACCGAATCGGCAGGGGGTGGGGGGTCTGACGCGGGCTAGGTTCGCGCTAGGGAACGATGCCGTCCCTAGCGCGAACCGAGCCACCCGGAGCCGGACGCTGACACCTCGCTTTCCGCACGATCCCGCGCCAATCACGGACCACGCCCGACGGGGCCGGATGGGCGTCCTGCAACTGTTAATCGGACGGTCGTTGGTTCAAGTCCAACCGCGGGAGCATCGAGAAAGGCCCCTGACCTGCAGCGCAGGACAGGGGCCTTCGTCGTGCCGGCCCGCGACGCCGCCAAGGCGCCACGGGCCGCCCGGTTCAGGGCAGGTCGTCACCCGCCCACGGGTACGACGGCTGCGCGCCCGAGCCGCGCACGGCGAACGCGCCGACGCGGACGGCGAGGCGGGCGGCGTCCGCCAGAGCGCTCCCCCGCGCGAGCTCGGCCGCCAGCGCGCCGACGAACGCGTCGCCCGCCCCGGTCGTGTCGACGGCCTCCACGCGCGGCGAGGGCACCGCGACGCAGTCGTCGTCGGCGCCTGCCACCAGGGCACCCTGCGCCCCACGGGTGAGCACGACGGACGGCACGCCGGCGGCCCGGAGCCGCGCGACGACGTCCTGGTCCGCAAGGCCCTCGCCGGCGGCGCCGGCGCCGCCCAGGAGCTCGAGCGCGCCGTGCGCCTCGTGCTCGTTGACCACCAGCGGGTCGGCGCGGCGCAGCACCTCGGGGTCGACGTCGATCACCGGTGCCAGGTTCACGACCACCCGCCCGCCGGCCAGTCCGGCGGCGGTCTCGATCCCGTCGCGCGGGATCTCACCCTGGAGCACGACGACGTCGGCCGCGGCGAGCAGGTCGGCGTGCCGGCGCACCGTGTCCGGCCCCACCGCGCCGTTCGCCCCGGGGATCACGACGATCGAGTTCTCCCCGTCCGCGGCGACGGTCACCACCGCGACCCCGGTGCCTCCCGGCACGACCGCCAGCCGATCGAGGTCGACGCCGGCCTCCCGCAGCCCCGACGTGGCGGCGTCGGCGAACTCGTCGTCGCCGACCGCGCCGACGAACGTGACCCGCGCACCGAGCCGCGCGGCCGCCACCGCCTGGTTGGCGCCCTTCCCGCCAGGCAGCACCCGCAGGTCGCGGCCCAGCACCGTCTCCCCCGGCGCCGGGTGCACCTCGGTGCGCGTCAGCAGGTCGGCGTTGACGGAGCCCACGACCACCACGGACGAGGCGTGCGGGGCGGGGGCGGACGGCGTCGGTGCTTCGGGCATGGTCTCTCCGGGCTCTCGGTGGGCGTCGGCGGTCGGCGGCGGATCAGAGCGTGAGCAGGCGCTCGAGGAGGTGCGGTGCGAGCGGACGGTCCGTGGCGAGGACGACGCGGGTGCGGGCGCCGGGCACGTCGGGGTAGCCCGCGTACCGGCCGCGCAGGTCGCACACCGTCTGGCCGCGGCCCGGGCCGTCGGTGGCGTCGACCACGACGGGCACGCGCGGCGCCAGGGTCGGGCTCACCCCGCCCACCGCGATCGCCGCGGCGAGCGGGTCGTGCAGGGCCGAGCAGCGGCGGCCGAAGGTCGGCACGTGGAACCCGAAGTACAGGTCCAGCACCTCCCCGAGCCACGGGGCCAGCGCGGTGCCCGCCTCGAGCAGCGCCTTGCGGTCGGTCTCCTCGAGGAGGTTCGCCATGGTGACGTCGAGCGGCACGAGCGTGACGTCCCAGCCGGCGGCGAGCACCTCGGCGGCCGCCTCGGGGTCGTTCGCGATGTTGGCCTCGCCGACCGGGGACACGTTGCCCGGGTGCAGGGCGGCGCCGCCCATGACCGTCACGTCGAGGACCCGCTCCGGCAGCGTGGGGTCCGCGCGCAGCGCGAGGGCAAGGTTGGTGAGCGGACCGACGGCGACGACGCGCAGCCGGCCGGCGTGCTCGTGCGAGAGCCGCAGGAGGAGCTCCACGGCGGACTCGGCGGCCGGCGCGCGGCCGGACGCGGGGAGGGCGACGTCGCCGACCCCGTTGCGTCCGTGGATGTGCGGCACGCCGCCGTCGTAGGCGCCCGCCAGGGGGTCACGGGCCCCCACGGCGACGGGCACGTCGGCACGGCCGGCGAGCGCCAGCAGGTCGAGGGTGTTCACCGCGCCCTGCGCCGCGTCGACGTTGCCGTGGACGCTCCCCACCCCGACGAGGTCGATCTCCGGGGAGGCGAGGAGGTAGGCGAGGGCGAGCGAGTCGTCGACGCCGGTGTCGCAGTCGAGGTAGAGCGGTGCCGGGCTGGCGGGGACGGTCGTGGTCACTGCGGGTCCTTCGGTGTGGTGGGAACGGGGTCCAGTGTCGCGCACGGGCGACGTCACGCCTGACCACCGGCGCGGGCGGCGGGCCGGGCGACGAGCAGCAGGCTCGTGCCGAGCGCCAGGGCCGTGATGCCGGCGGAGATCCAGAGCGCGGTGGTGTAGCCGCCCAGGCCGCCCTCGGCGACGAACGGGGCGACGAGCCCGATGCCGAGGCCGGCGCCGATGCCGAACGCGGAGCTGTTGAGGCCGGGCAGGGCGCCGGGCGCGTCGGGCGGCGACTGCAGCACGCCCAGCCCGTTCGCCGTCGTCATGACGAGGCCGTTGTACGCGATGCCGAGGCAGGCCACGGCCGCGACGACGACCCACTGGCGCGTGGGCGACAGTGCGATGACGACGAGCAGCGCGAGGCAGGCGACGAGGCCCCAGCGCAGCACGACGACCCAGCCCCGTCGTCCGGCGAGCCAGCCCGAGAGCGGCGCGGCGAAGAGCCCGATGAGCGCCGGCGGCGACAGGAAGAGCAGCGCCGACGTCGACGCGGACATCCCGAAGCCGACCTCGGCGTCCTGGCTGAGCATGACGACGGTGAAGTTGATGACCGCGAACACGCTGGAGAGCGTGAGGAGCGTGGTGACGACGAGCGGCCACACCTCGCGCGAGCGCAGCTGCGCCAGCGGGAACAGGGGCGAGCGGCGGCGGCGCTCGATCTGCCAGAACGCGACGGCGGACACCACCGTGCCGGCGAGCAGCCCGAGCGTGCCGGGAGCCGTCCAGCCGTCGGCCGGGCCGGCCTTGACCAGGAGGGTGACGCACACCAGGGTCAGCGACAGCGCGGCGGCGCCCCACCAGTCCATGGAGCCGGTCGTCGCCGGGCCTCCGGCGCGGGGCACGGTGCGCAGCACGCACAGCACCGCGAGCACGCCCACGACGGCGATCACGAGGAACACCGACCGGTAGCCGAACCGGTCGGTGAGCAGTCCGCCCACGTACCCGTCGACGCCGCCCACACCCCCGTTGATCGCCGTGACGACGCCGAGCGCCGTCCCGAAGACCCGCGGGGCGAGTCGCTCGCTGAGGATGATGTAGGAGAGCTGGAAGATCGCGCTCGACGTGCCCTGCATGACCCGGCCGGCGAGCAGCAGCGGCAGGCTCGTGGCGACCAGGCACACGACGGTGCCGGTGAGCATGATGCCCAGCGTCAGGAGCATGATCCGGCGCCGGCCGACGTAGTCGCTCCAGCGGCTGAGGACGACGCCCGCGACGGCACCCGCGAGGAAGAAGTAGGACGAGACGCCCGCGACGTCGTCGGCGCCGACGCCGAGCGTCCGGGCGATCGCGGGCAGGGCGGGCGTGACCATGCTGGCGCCCAGCTGGAAGGCCACGACGGCCACCAGGAGCGAGGCGACGAGGACGGCGGCCCGGCGGCCGGCCAGTCCGGTCATGGTCGCGTCCGGCGACGCGACGTCGGGCGAGGCGGTGGGTGTGTGCACGAATGACTCCTTCGTCCGGCCCGCGGCTCCGCGGGATCCGTCGGACATCATACGACCTCGTATGACGTCTAAGCACCACGCTTCTGACGTGCTTGAATGGGGCCGCACCCCGCACCGACCCGCACCGACGCCCCGGAGGCACGCGTGGACCAGCCCGTCGCCGAGCTCCTGACCCGCCCCGTCACCGTCCCTCCCGGGCAGCCCATGCGGGTCGCGGTGTACTCGCGGCTGGCCGACGGCATCCGGCGCGCCGTGTTCCCGCTGGGCTCCGTCCTCCCCAACGAGACGGACCTCGGCACCGCGCTGGGGGTCTCGCGCACGGTGGTCCGCGAGGCGCTCATGCTCCTGGAGGAGGACGGCCTCATCCGGACCCGCCGCGGCATCGGGCGGTTCGTCGCCACGGCGCTCCCCCGCGTGGGACTCGAGCGGGTGCGACCCTACGAGCAGGTGTTCTCGGACGTCGACGCAGACGGCAGAGCCGACGGCGGGACCGGTGTCGAGGTCCGGCGCGTCGACGTCCGCACCCAGCCCACCACCGACTTCGTCTCGAAGGCCCTCGGCCTGCGCGACGACGCGAGCACCTGGTTCGCCGAGACCGTCCTGCTGCGCGACGGCGAGCCCGTCGCCCTCGTGCAGGAGCACCTGCCCGCGGGCCGCGAGCTGGACGACGTCTCGCGCACCGTCGCCGACGCGCTCCCCCGCGCCGTGGAGGGCGACGGCACCCTGCTGGCCGGGCTGTCCGACCTGCTCGGCCCGGTGCTCTCGGCCGGCGAGTGCGAGATCGTCGCCGGCGTGCCGGGCGACACCCGCGGCGCGCTGCTGGACGTCGCGGCCGACGACCCGGTGCTCGTGCTCACGCAGACCGCCCGGCACGGGGGTCGCCCGCTCTACCTCGCGAAGGTGATCGTGCCGCCGCGCGCCGGGCACCTGCGGGTGCTGCAGACCGTCACCTCCTGAGCCGCGACACGACGTGGCCCGGCGTGGCCCGGCGTGGCCCGGCGTGGCCCGGCGGGAATACCCGCCCCGGGCGACGGGCTTGTGCCTCACGTGCCCACGACCGGTCATGCCTCCGTCGGCCTGCGCTCCGAGCGCGGCCCCATCCTGCTGTCCCTGATGCTGTCGACGGCGCTCGTCGCGCTCGACTCGACGATCATCGCCACCGCGTCGGCGACGATCGCGCGCGAGCTGGGCGGCTTCGACCAGCTCCCCTGGCTGTTCTCCACCTACCTGCTCGCCCAGGCCGTGAGCACCCCGGTGTTCGGGCGGCTGGCCGACGTGCTCGGTCGCAAGCGCCTGATGCTCGCCGGCGTGGCGCTGTTCTTCGCCGGGTCGGTGCTCGCCGGCGCCGCGCCCACGATGGGCGTGCTGATCGCCGGGCGGGTGCTGCAGGGGCTCGGCGCGGGGGCCGTCATGCCGGTGTCGATGACGATCGCCGCGGACATCTACACCCTGGAGGAGCGGGCGAAGACCCAGGGCTACCTCGCGTCCGTGTGGGCGATCTCGGCCGTCGTCGGACCGACGCTGGGCGGCGTGTTCTCGCAGTTCACGAGCTGGCGCTGGATCTTCTGGGTGAACGTCCCGCTGTGCGCGCTCGCCGCCGGGATGCTCGCGCGCCGCTACCACGAGGCCCCGCGCACGGGTGAGCGAGAGCCGATCGACTACCTCGGCGCCACGCTCCTCGCGGGCGGCAGCACGATGCTGCTGCTCGGCCTGCTCGAGGGCGGCACGCGCTGGGGCTGGGGCTCGCTGCCCTCGGTCGTGGTCTTCTCCGTCGCGGTGCTGCTGCTAGCCGCCTTCGCCGTGCAGGCGCGCCGTACCAGGCACCCGATCGTGGACCTCGCCATCCTGCGCCGCCGGGTGGTGGGCGTCTCGACCACGGTCTCGCTGCTCGTGGGCGTCGTGGTGCTCGGCCTGTCCACGTACGTGCCGATCTACGCCCAGGGCGTGCTGGGCACCGGCCCGCTCGTCGCGGGTTTCGCGCTCGCCGCGATGACCGTCGGCTGGCCGCTGTCGGCGTCCAACGCGGGCCGCTTCTACCTCCGGATCGGCTTCCGGTACACGGCCGTGATCGGGACGTCGCTCGTGGTGGTCGGCACGTCGCTCACGCTGCTGCTCGCCTCCGGGACGTCGGTGCTCGCCGTCGCGGGAGCCTGCTTCGTCATCGGCGCGGGCATGGGCCTCACCGCCGTGCCGACGCTCATCGCCGCGCAGTCGCAGGCGTCGTTCACCGAGCGCGGCGCGGTGACCGGCACCAACATGTTCGCCCGGTCGCTCGGCTCCGCGGTGGGCGTGGCCGTCTGCGGCGCGATCGTCAACGCGCGCACGACCCTCGGCCCGGACGGCACGCCCGTGGGCCCGGGGCTGATGTCCGCGATCCACCTCGTCTTCGTGCTCCTGGTGGGCGTGGCCGTCGTGCTCGTCGTGCTCGCCACGCTCATGCCCGCCGACCTGCAGGAGGCCCGCGAGCGCCGCGCCCGCGCCGAGGCGGCCGCCTGACCGCTCACGGCAGGGCGGGCGGCGTCCAGCCCATGACGGCGCGCGCACCTCGCGTGACGGCGGCGGCCGGCACGCGCCGCATCACCGCGTTGCGCAGCGCCTGCCCGCGCGGCCCCAGGTGGGAGCCGAACCGGCCGCTGGCCACTGACGCACGGGCGAGGGCCCGGCACCGCGGCCGACGGGCGGCGTCGTACGCCGCGAGCGCCTCGCCCAGCGGCTGTCCCGACGCGACGCGGGCCGCCACGATCCGGCCCACGCACACGCCGTCCTCGAGGGCGGTGGCCGCGCCCTGGCCCATCGTCGGGACCGTCGCGTGCGCCGCGTCGCCGACCATCACGACGCGGCCCCGCACGTAGCGCGCCAGCCCGCCGGGCAGGTGCAGCACGTCGTGCCGGATCACGGCGCCGGGCGGCGTCGCGGCGATCACCCGGCGGACCTCGTCGGCCCAGTCCGCGAACCGCGCGGTGGCGGCCGCGTGCTCGTCGTCCAGGCGCGTGCCCGCGGGCATCCGCACGTACCCGTACCAGTAGGTCGCGCCGTCGGACACGGGCATCGTGCCGAACTCGGCGTGCGGGCCCCAGTACTGCGCCAGGCCCGGTCCCGCGTCGAGGCCCGGCACCACCGCGCGCCAGCTGGAGAACCCCGAGTACACGGGCCGCCGGCCCGGGAACAGCGCGGCCCGCACCGCGCTGCGCACGCCGTCCGCGCCGACGACGAGCTCGGCCTCCCGCGCCCGCTCCGCCCCCGCGCGGTCCGCGTGGTGCACGACGGCGCGCTCGCCGCCCGGGGCGCCCGCGACGACGGTCGTGACGCGGGCGTCGGTGACGACGTCGACACCGAGCGCGCGGGCCCGGTCCAGCAGCGCGCCGTGCAGGCGCGCCCGGTGGACGCCGCGCAGGGCCGTGGTCGCGCGCAGGCCGGGGTCGTCGGGCAGGCGCAGGATCGGTCGGCCCCGGGCGTCCCACGTGCCCGTGGCCCAGGTGCGCGGGCCGAGGCCGGCCACCGCCTCGTCGTCGAACCCGAGGCCGCCCAGCGCGGCGACCGCGTTCGGCGTGAGCGCCACCCCGGCGCCGACCTCGCCCAGCTCGCGCGCCCGCTCGAGCACGGTCGTGCCCCAGCCCGCCTCGGCCAGCGCGACGGCGGACGCGAGCCCGCCGATGCCGCCGCCGACCACGATCGCCGTCCCCGTCATGCCGTCCTCGATCCTCCGTGCCGATACCACCACGTGCGTAGTGGTATCGATCTTGCCATACTGGCGCACGTGCCCCGGACGAACCCCGAGCGACGCCGCGCGCTGACCGACGCCGCCATCGGCCTGCTCGTCGACGCGGGCGTCCACGGCCTCAGCCACCGCTCGGTCGAGCGCGCCGCCGGCCTCCCCGCCGGGACCGCGGCGAACTACTTCCGGGGCCGCGAGGAGCTGCTGGTCGCCACGGCACGGCGCATCGTGGAGCTGCACCTCGCCGACGCCCGCGCCGCCACCGAGGCGTCCGTGACGGCCGAGCCGTGGGGTGCCGGCCGGCTCGCCGGCGACGACGGCCGCGCCGCGACGCTCGAGCGGATGACCGACCTCCTCGCCGCCTCGCTGCTCGACGCCGCGACGCGGCACCGCGACCGCTACCTCGCGATCGCGGAGCTCCAGCTCGAGGCTCGTCGCCGGCCCGCGCTCGCCCAGGCCCTCGCCGGCCTGGCGACCCAGGCGTCGGACCTCACCGCCGCGATGCACGCGGACACCGGCCTCGACGTCGACCCGGCGGCCGTGCCCACCCTGGTCCTGCTGTACGGCGGGGCGCTGCTCACGCTGGTCACCGGCGCGGTCCCCGTCGACGCCGCCACCACCCGACGCCTCGCCCGGGCGATGGTGCACGGCAGCCTCGCGCCGGCCTGCTGACCGGGACCGTGGCCGAAAACTCGTTGAGGACGCGCCGCGGCCGCTGCTAGCCTCGCGGCGGCCGTGCGAGACAGAGCTTGGAGGTGGTACCCGTGAACGTAGCGACACAGGTGCTCCCCCGCGGAGTCATGGTCGGGCGGTAGGTCGCCCGGGAGCGCCGTCCACCGAGCACTCCCGAGAGGCACGACCGTGCACACCGCACCCAGCTCCACCCTGACCTTCACCACCGAGCAGCAGCTCGACGACGGCGTCCTCGAGCGCCGCTTCACCCTCGGCGACGCCCCGGGGATCCCCGGCATCCTCTGGACGCCGCCGTCCGCCACGCCGTCGGAACCCGCCCCCCTCGTCCTGCTGGGCCAGCCCGGCGGGCTCGGTATGGACCGGATGTATCCCCGGCTGGCGGACCGGGCGCGGCACACCGCCTCCGCCGGCATCGCGACGGTCGCCCTGGAGGGCCCCGGCAGCGGCGAGCGCCCTCCTCTCCCCGGCGCCGACCAGGCCCGCGCGGACCTGCGCCGGGCGCTGGCCGCCGGCGAGCCCGTCACCGACGACGTCGTCGACCGGCTGGTCCTCCCCCTGGTCGACCACGCCGTCCCGGAGTGGCGGTCCGCCCTGGACGCGCTCCTCGCGCTGCCCGAGATCGACGGGCCCGTCGGGTTCTCCGGCGGCGTGATCGCCGTCGGCGTCCGGCTCGCGGTGGTCGAGCCGCGGATCGTCGCCGCCGGGCTCTTCGCCGGGAGCTACGTGCCCCGGGCCACGTTCGAGGAGGCCCGACGCGTCACGATCCCCGTGCACGTGCTTCTCCAGTGGGACGACGAGGGCAACGACCGCCAGGCGGCCCTGGACCTGTTCGACGCGTTCGGCTCGACGGAGAAGACGCTGCAGGCCAACCTCGGCGGCCACACCGGGGTCCCCGCGTTCGCCGGCGAGGACGCGGGGCGGTTCTTCGAGCGACACCTGCGCTGAGCTGACGCACGCACCCGGGCCCCGGTCCGCCGGCCGCTAGGGTCGGCGGATGGGAGTCCTGTCGGCGCGGGGGCCGGAGACCGAGCTCGAGACCGAGCGCTTGCTGCTGCGTCCCTGGCGCGTCGAGGAGGCGCCCGTCCAGCGCGAGCTGTGGGCCGAGCGGGACCCACGCGTCCCGCCGCACCGCCGCCTCGACGAGGCGGGCCGCCCCACCCTCGACGAGATGGAGGCCTGGATCCGCGACGGCTCCCGCGCGCCGGGGACCGGGCTCCTGGCCCTGGAGCGCCGGCAGGAGGGCGACGTCGTCGGGTACTGCGGGCTGATCGACGGAGCCGTCGGCCCCCACGAGCCGGAGGTGGCCTACGAGCTGCTCCGGCGCGCCCGGGGCGCGGGGTACGCCACCGAGGCCGTCGGGGCCGTCGTCGGCTGGGCGCGCGAGTCCGGCCACCGCCGCCTGTGGGCCACCGTCCGCGCCTGGAACGCGGCCTCGCTCCGGGTACTGGCGAAGACCGGCTTCGTCGAGTCGGGCCGGGTGGAGCCGGACGCCGCCCACGGCGACTCGCTGTTCCTCACGCGGGCCCTGTGACGACCTGCGGCGGGCTCAGGACTCGCCGCGCTCCCGCAGGGCGCGCCGCTGCTGCTCGATGGCGAGCAGGTCCGTGAAGGCCTGCTGGTAGGCCTCGGGGTCCTTCTCCTGGTCGAGACGCTGCAGGCGGCTCTTCGCGTCCGCGATGCGGCGCGTGAGGCCGAGATCCACGAGGGCGCGCACGACGTCGGCCACGTACGCCCCGATGACGGACTCGCGGTCCTCGGGCACCGGCGCGACGGCGAGCTCGGTAACGAGCGGGGCGACCGTCTCGGGCGCCTGCTCGGTGACGCTCTCCACCCACCGGCCGCCGCCCACCTCGCGGCCCGCCGCGACCCCTCCCGCGGCGCGCACGGCGTCGTGCACCGCGCGCCAGGCCGGGACCCCGAACGCGTCCTCGCCGAGCTCGTCGAACGACGCCGGCACGTGCTGCGGGTACTGCAGGACGACGATCAGCGCCTGCCGCTCCAACCGGGCCACCGGGTCGCGCGGGTCGGGCGCGGCGAGCACCGGCGTGACCGGGGCGGCCTCGGCCTCGGGGCGCGCGTCGCGACGCTGGTCCTGCCGCTGGTCCTGGCGCGAGCCGCGCGACGGCGTCGACGCGGCCCGCGCCACCTCGCGGCGGACGTCCTCGGTGTCGATGCCGATCCAGCGCGCGAGCGACCGGGAGTACCCGAGCTGCATCGACCGGTCGCGGATCCCCGCGACCAGCGGCGCGGCCGCGCGCAGGGCCCCGACCCGCCCCTCGACGGTGTCGAGGTCGAACGTGTCGAGGGTGGTGCGGATGACGAACTCGAACAGCGGCTGACGCCCGTCGACCAGGGCCCGCACCGCCTCGGGGCCGCGGGCCATGCGCAGCTCGCACGGGTCCATGCCGCCGGGCTCGACGGCGACGAAGGTCTGGGCGTGGAAGCGCTGGTCCTCGCCGAACGCGCGCACGGCAGCCTTCTGCCCGGCGGCGTCGCCGTCGAACGTGAAGATCACCTCGCCGCCCAGCGAGGCCCCCGACGCGAGCTGCAGGCCGCCGCCCGCCGTGGTGTCGCCGAGCAGGCGGCGCACCACCTTCGCGTGGTCGCCGCCGAACGCGGTGCCGCAGGTCGCGACCGCGGAGTCCACCCCGGACAGGTGCGCCGCCATGACGTCCGTGTAGCCCTCGACGATCACGACGCGCTTGCCCTGCGCGATGGCCTTCTTGGCCAGGTCGATCCCGTACAGCACCTGGGACTTCTTGTAGAGCGACGTCTCCGGGGTGTTGAGGTACTTGGGGCCCTGGTCCTCGTCGTACAGGCGGCGCGCACCGAACCCGATCACCGCACCGGTCACGTCGCGGATCGGCCAGACGAGTCGTCCGCGGAACCGGTCGTAGATGCCGCGCTGCCCCTGGCTGACGAGCCCCGAGGCGACGAGCTCCGCCTGCGTGAAACCCCGCCCCTGCAGGTGGCGCAGCAGCGCGTCCCAGCCGGTCGGGGCGTACCCGACGCCGAAGCGCTCGGCGTCGGCGCGGTCGAAGCTGCGCTCCGCGAGGAACGCGCGCCCGGCCTGCGCGCCCGGGCCGAAGAGCTGCTCGGAGTAGAACTCGGCGGCCACCCGGTGCGCCTCGATCAGGCGCTGCCGCCTGCCGGGCTCCTCGCGCGGCCCCCGGTCGGCGGCGGCGCCGGTGCGGGAGTCCTCGTAGCGCAGCTGCACGCCGGCCCGGTCGGCCAGGTACTCGACGGCGTCGGTGAACCCCATCCCGTCGATCTTCTGGACGAACGAGATGACGTCGCCGCCCTCGCCGCAGCCGAAGCAGTGCCAGCGCCCGACGCCCGGCCGCACGTGGAACGACGGCGTGCGCTCGTCGTGGAAGGGGCACAGGCCCTTGAGGGAGCCGACGCCGGCGGGCTTGAGGGTGACGTGGGCGGAGACGATCTCCTCGATCCGTGCGCGCTCGCGTACCGCCTCCACGTCCTCGCGCTTGATCAGTCCCGCCACGGCGCTCAGTCTATGCAGGGTCTATGCGCGCCCCGACGTGACCAGGTCGGCGGCCGCCCGTGACGCGGCGCACCGCCGCGCGTAGACGGCGGGCGTGGTGCCGAGGGCGCGCGCGAAGTCGACGCCGAGGTGCGCCTGGTCGTAGTAGCCGACGGCGGCGGCGAGGTCGGCGAGCGGCATCCCGGGGTCCGCCGCGAGCAGGTCGGCGGCGAGGTGGACCCGGTGCCGCTGGAGGACCCACTTGGGGCTGACGCCGACCCACTGGGCGAAGAGCCGCTGCAGCGAGCGGGGCGTCGTGCCCACCAGGTCGGCGAGGTCCGTGACGCCGGCGTCCGGGCCCAGCTCCCCCGTGACCACCGCGCCGAGCACGCGGGCGACCCGGTCGAGGGCGACGGCGGCGCGCGGCGTGCGGCGCCGCGCGGCCGCGGCCCGCAGCACCGGGGTGACGGCCGCGACCGCCGCCGCGTCGTCGCCGGCCCGTGCGGCGCCCACCGCACGGCGTCCGGCGTCCTCGACGTCCCGCGGTGTCGGTCCGGGCGTGCCCGTGAGCGCGGCGGCGGCCGGCACCACCAGGCCGGGGCGCAGTGCGTCCCGACCCGGGAGGAGCACCCGGAGCCCGCCGGGGCGCAGCTTGGTGCCCAGCACCGCGCCCGTCCCCCGCAGGGTCCGCGAGAACAGGCCGCCGGGGATCCCGTGGACGGCGAACCCGTCCGCCTCGGCGACCACGTTGGCGTTCGGGTGCGGGATCACGACCTGGGTGAACTCCGCCCCGGGCGGCAGGTCCCACCGGACGATCCAGTGCCGCTCCACGAGGTCCGCCAGGTCGGGGGCCGGGTCCAGGCGCACGAGCGCGAACCCGCCGCGTGCCGCGGCCGGGTCGACCAGCCCGCGGGTGGTCGCCGTCGGGCTCCGCGGGCCGCCGTCGGCCGGACGTCGTTCGAACACCTGTCGCATTCCTCCAAGACTGCCCCCACCCACCGACACCAGCATGGGGAGCGAACACCGGGACCGCCCGGACGCACGCTGGAGGGAGAGCCATGGACCTGTCACCGCTGCACCCGAACCTCACGGTCGCCGACCCGCGCGCCGCCATCGACTTCTACGTCGCCGGCCTCGGCGCCGAGGTGATCGACACGATCACCGCGGGGGACGCGATCATCCACTCCGACCTGCGGATCTCGACCCGCGCGGGGAGCTCGACGTTCACCGTGGCGGCCGCCTTCCCCGCCGAGGGAGCGGTGGCGCCCGAGCCCGACGGCGCCACCACCGGCTCGTTCACGCTCTACGTCGACGACGCCGACGCCTCGCACGCCCGCGCGGTCGCCGCGGGGGCGACGAGCACGCAGGAGCCCGGCGACTGGTTCCCGGGGTTCCGCCAGGCGGCCGTGCGCTGCCCTGCCGGGCACCGGTGGTTCTTCGCCCAGGTGGCCGACGACGTCACCGCCGCCGACGTGCAGCGCGCCAGCGACGCCTGGATGGCCCAGCAGCAGGCCTGAGGGCCGCCCGTCAGGCGTTCCGCACCAGGCGGTCGTGCCACTGCAGGGCCGAGACGTCGGTGAGCGACGCGACCTGGTCGACGACGACGCGCAGCCGCGCGTCGTCGTCGGCCGCGTTCCGCCAGTCGGCGGCGAACGGCGCCTCCAGGACGTCGGGGGCGCGGTCCGCCAGGACGTCGACGAGCTCGCCGACGATCTCGCGCTGGGCGCCGTAGACCGGCTCGGACTCGCGCGGCGCCATGACGTAGGCCACGGCGACGCCCTTGAGGGCGAGGATCTCGTCCGCCGTCTCCTGCGGCACGACGAGCCGGGCCACGTAGCGGGTGAGCGGGCCGTCGCCGAACACCTCCCGCGTCGCGTCCTGCGCCGCCCCGCTGAACCGGCCGATGAGCTGGCTGGTCGCGTCCTTGAGCCGGGCGAGGGCCCGGCGCGAGCCGTCGAAGTCCGTCACCAGGTAGCCGGTGTCCCGCAGCCGGCACAACGCCGCGTCGATCGCGTCGGGCTCGTGCCAGCTGCCGTACCAGGCGCGCACGTGCGCGGCGACGCGCGCCCGCTCGTCCGCGTCGTCGAGCACCCGCAGGTCGAGCCGGCCGCCCACGACCGCGTCCTCGACGTCGTGCACCGAGTAGCTGATGTCGTCGGCGAGGTCCATGACCTGCGCCTCCATGCACCGCGCACGGCCGCGCGGCGCGCCGCGGCGCAGCCACTCGAAGACGGGCCGGTCGTCGGGGTAGACGCCGAACTTGGGCGTCGGCGCGCCGTCGGGTCGGGCCGGACCGGCGCCGAACGCCCACGGGTACTTCACGCTGGCGTCCAGGCTGGCGCGGGTGAGGTTGAGCCCGCGGGGCGACCCGTCGCCGGCGAAGATCTTGGGCTCCAGCCGCGTGAGCAGCCGCAGCGTCTGGGCGTTGCCCTCGAAGCCGCCGATGCCCGCCGCGACCTCCGCGAGCGCCCGCTCGCCGTTGTGCCCGAACGGCGGGTGGCCGAGGTCGTGCGTGAGGCAGGCGGTGTCCACGAGGTCGGGGTCGCAGCCGAGCGCGCGCCCCATCTCCCGCCCCACCTGGGCCACCTCGAGCGAGTGCGTGAGCCGCGTGCGGACGAAGTCGTCGCTGCCCGGCCCCAGCACCTGCGTCTTCGCGCCGAGGCGGCGCAGCCCGGAGGAGTGCACGACGCGGGCCCGGTCGCGCTCGAACGCCGTGCGGTGCTTCGACTTGGGCGGCTCCGGATACCAGCGCTCGGTGTCCGCGTCGGTGTACGACCCGAGCCACTCCTCGCCCGTGTCCGGGCGCGCCGCCGGGCCCAGCACGTCGGCGTCGAAAGCGCCCTGCTCGAACGTCTGCACGGGGGCAGCCTAGCGAGGCCCGCCGACGGTCCCGGCGGCCTCGACGACCGCGCGCAGCCCGGCGTCGAACCGCGCGTACGCCTCGGACCCGACGGCGGCGCCGAGCTCGCCCTCGAGGTCGGCGACGATCGCGTCGGAGCGGGCCATCTGGCGGCGCCCGCGGGCGGTCGGCACGACGAGCTTGGCGCGGCGGTCGTCGGGGTCCGGGCGCCGCTCGACGTAGCCCAGCGCCTCCAGCTCGTCGACCAGCTTGCCGACCACCTGCTTGTGCTGGCCGGAGCGGCGCGCGAGGTCGGTCGCCCGGCTGCCGTCGGCGTCCAGCCAGGCCAGCACGGCGCCGTGCTGCGGCCGCAGGTCGTCGAAGCCCTCGGCGGCCAGCCGGCCGAACAGCGCGCCCTGGACGGCGAACAGCAGCCGGCCCGCGAGCACGCCGAGGTCCGGGTGCTCCGCCTTCGCCGCGGCGCGCGACGCGCGGGGGTCGTCCATGCGGGATCTCCTCCTCCGGTGGCAATGCGGGAATATAGTCACCTATGTTGACGATATGAATCGGTGACCACCTCGCGACCACATCGTACGTCCCACGAACGGAGACCCTCATGACCCTCCCCACCGGCCGCCCGGACGGCGCCGCCACGGTGACCGTCGAGCTCACCCGGTTCCGCGTCCCGGCGGCGCGCGCCGGCGAGCTGCTCGCCGCCCGGGCCGGGATGGTGGCAGCGTTCGCCACGCACCGCCCGGGCTTCCTCGGCGCCGAGCTCGTCCGGCTCGACGACGAGACCTGGGTCGACGTCGTGCGCTGGGCCCGCCCCGAGGACCTCGCCGAGTCGCGACGCCGCGGCGCGGACTCCCCCGCGGTCGCCGCGTTCTTCGCCCCCATCGCCGAGCTGCTGGCCGCCGAGTCCGGCCCGGCGACCGACCCCGGCGCCGACGCGCCGGAGGCCGTCCGATGACCGCCGTCGCCGCGGGCGCCGTCGTGCACGGCACCGTCGCCCCCGGCTTCGAGCCGGTGCGCGACGCGTTCGCCCGTACGCTCGCCGCCCACCCGGAGCCCGCCGGCGCGCAGCTCGCCGTCCGGCACCACGGCCGCACCGTCGTCGACCTCTGGGCCCCCGACACCTCCGCCGACACGGTGACCGGGCTGTTCTCCGTCGCCAAGGGGATCGCGCACCTGGTCGGGGCGCTCGCGGTGCAGGACGGCGCGGTCGACCTCGCGCGCCCGGTCGCCCACTACTGGCCCGAGTTCGCCGCGGCCGGCAAGGCCGACGTCACCGTCGGCACGCTCTGGTCCCACGGCGCGGGCCTCGTCGCCGTGCCCGGCGGCTTCACCGTCGACGAGCTCGCCGACGACGCCGCGCTCGCCGACCGGCTCGCCGGGCAGCGCCCCTGGTGGCGGCCCGGCAGCGGGTACGGCTACCACGCGCTGGTCATCGGGGCCCTCGTCGCGGAGGTCGTGCGCCGCGCGACGGGCGCGACGCTGGCGCAGCTGTACGCCGAGCGCGTGCGCGCCCCGTTCGGCCTCGACCTGCACCTCGGCCTGCCGGAGACGGCGCGGGACCGTTTCGTGCCCGTCGTCCGCGCCACCGGCGCGCCCGCGGGCTCCACCACCGCCGTGCCGCTCGAGCGCGCGAGCCTCATGGACCTCGCGTTCAACCAGCACGCCGCGGTGCCCACCGACGTCGTCGCCCTCGCCTCGGACCCGCGGGTGCACGCGGGCGGCCCGTCGTCCTCGGGCGGGTTCGGCTCGGCGCGCGGGATCGCCGCCCTCTACGCGGCGGCGATCAGCGGCTCCGCGAGCCGGGCGCCGCTCCTCGCGCCCGCCACCGTGCACCGCCTGGCGGCGCCGCGGCAGACCGGGCGCGACCTCGTGACCGGCGAGCCCGACCACTTCGGCGCCGGGTTCGAGCGCATCGCCTCGCGGTTCGGCCACGCCCCGGCCGGGGCGTTCGGGCACTCGGGCGCGGCGGGCGCGCTGGGCTTCGCCGACCCGGGCTCGGGGGTGGCGTACGGCTACGCACGATCGCGGTTCGGCGCGGGCGGGGGCGCGGCGCCCGAGAACGGGCCCCTCGTCGGCGCCGTCCTCGACGCCGCGCGTCAGGCGGAGGCGACCGCGCCCCGGTAGACGGCCGTCCGCAGCTCCTGCGCCCACTCCGCGTACAGGGGCATGCCTGCCTCCCGCGCGACGGCGAGCTCGGCCTCGACGTCGTAGGGCACCCGCACGTGCTGGATGCCGAACGGCCCCGGCTCCGGGGAGTCCGCGACGCCCTCGAGGATCGCGTACACCGGGGTCGGGTCGTCCAGCGGGTTGCCCACGCTGCCGGTGTTGAACAGGGCACGCCCGCGGTACGTCTCGAGGTAGGCGTCGTGCACGTCGCCGTACCCCACGACGGTGGGCTCCGGACCCGGCCCGGTGAGCTCCGTCGCGGCGAACATGCCCGCGAACTCCTCCGGCGTGTGGTGGAAGTGCACCCGCGTGTGCACGCTCGTGGCCGACGCGTGGAACAGTCGCACCCGGCGTCCGGACAGCAGCAGGTCGTGGCTCAGCGGCTTGGTGCCGAGCCACTCGAGCTGGTCGGGGCGCAGCTCGTCGCGCCACCACACCAGCCCGTCGTCGTCACCGTCGCCGATCGTGCGCAGGAAGTCGTCCCAGTTGCCGCGGACGTTCACCTCGCAGGCCTCGCGCACCCGGTCGACGACGGCGCTGCCGCGCGGCCCCTTCCCTGCGTCGTCGCCGAGGTTGATCACGCGGGTGATGCCCCGCGCCGCGATGTCCGCGAGCACGGCCTCCAGCGCACCGAGGTTGCCGTGGACGTCGGAGATGATCGCGATGCGTTCCAGGTCTCGGGTCACGCCCCGATGCTGCCACGCCGCCCCCGGTGCCGAACAGGCGGCCGATCGGCGGGTCACACCAGGCGGACGACGGCGACGCCCGGCCCGTCGCCGGCGACGTCGAGGCCGTCGGTGGTGACGCGGACGCCGAGGCCGCCGTACAGCACCTCCGGGTCGGCGCCGGGCGCGAGCAGGTGCCGCGGCAGCCGCACCCCCGGCCACGACGCCCGGGCCAGCACCACGAGCACCCGCTCGTCCGGCGTCTCGCGCAGGTAGGCCACGGCGTCGTCGTGCACCGCGACCCAGCGCATCCCGCCGTCGCGCAGCGCGGCCGACGACGAGCGCAGCGCGGACAGGCGCCGGTAGACGTCCAGCGTGGCGGTGTCCCACCGCGGGCCGCCGCGCGCGGCCTGGTCCCACGCCATCGTGGTGCGGGCGTGCTCGCCGTTCGTGCCGGTGGCGCCGACCTCGTCCCCCGCGAACACGACCGGCGCGCCGGGGTACGTGAACAGGAGCGTCGCCGCGACCTCGACCAGCTCGCGGGAGCCGACGATCGAGCGCAGCCGCGGGGTGTCGTGCGAGCTCAGCATGTTCCACTGCGTGGCCGTCACGCCCCAGGGCACCAGGGCCGCGACCTCGCGCATCGTCTCCACCATCGCGGCCGCCGGGCGGCGCGGCACCGGCACGGGCAGGTCGAGGAACGGCACGTCCGACCCCTCCGGCACCAGCCACGACCAGGCGGGGCGGGTGAAGCCCGCGTAGTTCATGGTCGCGTGCCAGCCGTCGCCGGCCAGGTCCGCGGCGGCGTCGTGGAAGTGCTCCGCGACCAGCGCGCCGTCGGGCCGCTCGGCAAGGATGCGCGCGCGCAGCGCCCGCGCGACGGCATGCGTGCGGTCCGCGCTGCCCCGCCGCCCCGTCATGTTCGCCACGTCGACGCGCCACCCGTCGAGGGCGAACGGCTCGCGCAGGTACCGCGCGATCACGGCGTCGTCCCCGGTGACCATGCGACGCCACGTCTCGTCCGACGCCCAGTCGAGCTTCGGCAGCGAGCCGTGCCCGAGCCAGCCGACGTACGCGTCCCCGCCGTCCGGCCGCACGACGTCCGGCCCGCCGTCGTCCCACAGGTACAGGTCGCGCTCGGGCGAGGCCGGGTCCGCCAGCGCCCGGGCGAACCACTCGTGCCCGTCGCCGGTGTGGTTGGTCGTCACGTCGCCCATGAGCCGCATCCCCCGCGCGTGCACGGCGCGGGCCAGCCGCGCGTACGCCGCGTCGCCGCCGAGCAGCGGGTCGACGTGGTCGAAGGTCGCGGCGTCGTAGCGGTGGTTCGACCGGCCCGGGAAGACGGGCGTGAGGTACAGGGTGCGCACGCCCAGCGCCTGCAGGTGGTCGAGGTGCTCGACCACGCCGTCGAGGTCGCCGCCGAAGAGCTGCGTGCCGGCCAGCGGTCCGGAGCCGGCGGGCTCGTCGTCCCACCCGGCGCGCACGGCCCACGCGGGCGTCGGGCGCCCGTCGGCCGCGGCCGAGCGCGCGAACCGGTCGGGGAACACCTGGTAGGCGAGCCCGTCGCGCAGCCACGCAGGCGCGGGGGCGTGGGTGGAGAGGCGGAAGCTCGCCGCGTCGGGCACCTCGCGGTCGTGCACGCCGCGCCCGTCGAGCCAGCGGTAGCCGCCCGGCACGTCGAGGAAGAAGCGGTAGGACGTCACCGGGTGGTGCACGACGACGTCGGCCGCGTACCAGTCCTCGTGCGCGTCGCCGCCGTCCCGACGGGCCGGCAGCAGGCGGGGCTCGCCGTCGCGCACGGTCCGGAGGCGGACGTCGCGCACGGCCGACCCCTTCGGCACGCGCACGCGCACCGTCACCTCGTCGCCGAGCGCCGGCGTCGTGGCCGGGGCGTACAGCGCGGAGCCGTCGTGGTGCGGCGCGTCCAGAAGCGTGCAGACGGGGGTGCGGGTGGTGGTGGTCGGGGTGGCGTGGGTGGTCATGTCGTCCTCTCGTCGGTCCGGAGGGCTGGCCGCCGGACCGACGCGGGACGACGGTCAGCGGCGGCGCCGCCCGATCGCCCACCCGGCGGCGAGCGCGATGGCGATCCCGACGACCTGCCCGCCGAGGATCACCCTGTTGAGGTCCAGCACCGGCTGGTAGCGCGTGCCCTCGGCCGAGACCACGTACACGCCCAGCGGCTTGACGCGCAGCCCGTAGCCGCCGCCACCGCCGCCGCCCTCGCCGTGCCCCTCGCCGTGGGCCTCGCCCTGCAGCTCGCCCTTGGCGTCGCCCTGCGCCTCGCCGGAGGCGTCGCCGTGCGCGGACCCGCCGCCGCGCGGGCTCTCGCCCGTCGCGGCGTCCGCGCCCTCGGCGGCGTCGGCGTCCGAGGTGCCCGAGCCGATGCTGAACGACCGGCGCCAGCCCGGCGCGCTGCCGTCCCCCTTGCCCTGGCCGGTGCCGCGGCCGGAGCCGCTGCCCGACCCGGTGCCGGCGCCGTTGGCGGAGCCGTTGCCCGCGCCGCCCCCGGAGCCGGTGCCGATCCCGCCCCACACCTTGGCGACGGGGATGATCAGCTGCCCCTGGTGCTCGTAGGGCTCGCCGTACGCGCGGCGCACGGAGAACGAGTCGTCGGCGGCGTCGGTGAGCCGTGCGAGGTCCGGGGCGTAGGAGCGCGTGTCGTCGGTCATGACGATCAGGCTAGGACCCTGGTGTGGCGACCGCCACAAGGATCCCGGGCGGATTTCCCGGGTCCGTGCGGCGGCCGCCGTGCGGTGCGCGGCTCAGCCCTTGACGGAGCCCGCCGTCAGGCCGCCCACGATGTACTTCTGCAGGAAGAGGAACAGCGCGAGCACGGGGATCGCCGAGAGGACGGCCCCCGCGGCGAAGAGGCCCCAGTTGGCCTCGAGCAGCGACGACACCCAGCCGTACAGCCCCACCGCCAGCGTCCAGTTGGACTCCGACTGGAGCACCACGCGGGCGATGATGAACTCGCCGAACGTGCTGATGAAGCTCAGGAGTGCCACCACGGCGAGGATCGGCGTCACGAGCCGCAGGATGATGGTCCAGTACACCTGCGCGTGCGTGGCGCCGTCGATCTTGGCCGCCTCGTCGAGCTCCCGCGGCACGGTGTTGAAGAACCCGTACATGAGGAACGTGTTCACGCCGAGGGCGCCGCCGAGGTAGACGCAGATGAGCGCCAGCTTCGAGTTGAGGCCCAGCGCGGGGACCACCTCGCCGAGGGAGATGAGCAGCAGGAAGATCGCGACGAACGCGAGCATCTGCGGGAACATCTGGATGATCAGCAGCGACGTCAGCCCCAGCCGGCGACCGGCGAACCGGAAGCGCGAGAACGCGTACGCCGCGGCCGCGCCCATGAGCACGGTGCCGACGGCGGTCGCGACCCCGATGACCAGCGTGTTACCCATCCAGGTCCAGAACTTCGTGTTCCCCAGGTCGGCATAGTTCACGCCGCTCACCTGGGCGAACAGCTCGTTCGACCCCGTGAGGGTGCCGCTCGGCGACAGCGAGGCGGACACCACGTAGACGATCGGGAAGACGGCGTACAGGACCGCGAGCACGCCGACGACGTGCCGCCAGCCCAGCTCCCGGGCCCAGCGGCCCGGCTTCATCCGGTGCCGCAGCACCTGTTCGGTCGCCGTCGTCATCAGACCATCTCCTCGAGCTTGCGGGTCTGGCGGAACGCGACGGCGGAGATGACCCCGACCACCACGAAGATCACGATGGACAGCGCGCTGGCCAGGCCGTAGTCGCGCGGGGCCGAGCCGTCGAGCCCGGACACGTTGTAGACCATCGAGATGAGGATGTCCGTGTGCCCCAGGGGCACCGACGCGTCGTCGAACCGTGGCCCGCCGCCCGTCAGCATCTTGATCAGCGTGAAGTTGTTGAAGTTGAAGGCGAAGCTCGAGATGAGCAGCGGCGCGGTGGCCACGAGCAGCAGCGGCATCGTGATCGACCGCCACGTGCGCCACTTCCCGGCGCCGTCGATCCGCGCGGCCTCGTACACGTCGCCGGGCAGCGACTGCAGCGCCCCGGTGCAGATGAGGAACATGTAGGGGAAGCCGAGCCACAGGTTCACCCCGAGCACCGACAGCTTGGCCAGCCACGGGTCGGTGAGCCACGGGATCGCGGCGCCGCCCAGCAGCACCTGGTTGATCACGCCGAAGCTCTTGTTGAGCATGCCGGACCACAGCAGGGCCGCGAGGAACCCCGGCATCGCGTACGGCAGGATCATCAGCGTCCGGTAGATCCTGCGCCCGCGCAGCCGCGTGTCGTTGAAGACCATCGCCAGGAACATGCCCAGCGCGAACGTCGTGACCACCGACAGCACCGCGAACGCGAACGTCCACAGCAGGATCTTGACGAAGGGGCCCGCGTACCGCTCGTCGCCGAACGCCGTCGCGAAGTTCTCGAAGCCCACCGTGACCCGCCAGCCGACCGGCAGCGTCTCGCCGTCGGCGGAGGCGAACTGCCCCTCGTCGTTCGGCGTGTACACCACGCCCGTCGACGTGTCGGTCATCGTGTCGGCGGCCTCGTCGTACTCCAGCACCGGCTGGAAGACGTAGCCCGTCCGGGCGTCCTGCGTGCGCACCGAGCCGTCGGCGGCGTCGTCGGACACCGGCACCCGCAGGGTGGTGACCTCCTCCTGCCGCTGCAGCACCGTCGCGCGGTCCAGCACCGTCCAGCCCGGCACCGCCGTCACGGCGCCGCCGTCGAGCGTGGCGTCGGGCGCGGCCGCGAGCGGCTCCTCGGCGGTGCCGACCTCCGCGACGCCGTCCTCGACGACCGCGAAGCCGAGCTCGCCGTCGCCGTCCTCCACGACCGTCAGCGGCAGGGCCGGCGACCCCTCGACGCGGCGCTCGTTCTGCACCAGGAGGGCGTCGATCGCCTGCTCCTTGGTGGAGTTGTGGCCGTCGCCGTAGTTGGTGAACGCGACGTAGCCGGTGTAGCCGACGACGTACACCTGGTAGACGAGCAGGAACGCCAGCCCCGGCAGGATGTACTTCAGCGGCAGCGCACGCTTGGTGAAGTACACCCAGTTCGCGGCGACCAGCAGCGCCACCATGGCCGCGAGGATCCCCCACGACCCGGCACGCCACGCGGCGAGCACGCCGAAGACGCCGAGCGCGTCCACGAGCGCGATGAGCACGAGCTTGACGGCGAAGCCGGCTCCGGAGAAGGTCCCGGAGCCGGCCACGGCGCCCTTGTAGCGGGCACGCGACATCAGCCGAGCGCACCCTCGATGTCGGAGACCATCTTGTTCCAGGCCTTGACCGGGTCGTCGGCCTTGCCCGAGATGATGCTCGCCTCGGTGACGCCCCAGAAGGACCAGACCGAGCCCATCTCCGGGATCGACGGCATCGGCACGGCCGACGCGCCGACCTCACGGAAGCCCGCGACCAGCGGGTCCTCGGACGCGGCGTCCGCGGCCTCGACCAGCGCCGGCGGGCGGCCGCCGGCCTCGAACAGCGCGGTCTGCGCCTCGGGCGTCGACATGTAGTTGACGAGGAAGTCGTTCGCGAGCAGCGCGTTCTTGCTCTGCGCGCTCACGTAGAAGCCCTGGACGCCCACGAACGGCTGCGCGGGCTGGTCCCCCGGCGCCGGGATGGGGTCGACGGCGAGGTCGAGGTCCTTGAACTGCTCGAGCATCCACGGCCCGCCGATGACGAACGGCGACTGGCCCTTGGCGAACGCCTCGACCGCGATGTCGTACGAGATGTCGGTGCTGAGGTTGCCCTCCTCGCCCTGCTCGCCGAGCCACGTGGCGAAGGCCTCGCCGTTCTCGCCGCCGAGGGCGAGCTCCGGGCGGTACGAGCCGTCGTCGTTCTGCTCGAAGACCGGGGCGCCGAACGACGTCTGGAACGGGTAGTACGTGTACGGGTCGCCCTTGTCGCCGTCCGACTGGATGAGGAACGGGAACTTGGTGCCGGCCTTCTTCCCCGCCGCGACCATGTCGTCGTAGGTCTTCGGCGCCTCGGGGGCGAGCTCCGTGTTGCGGATGAGCGCGATGTTCTCGATCGCGTAGGGCAGGCCGTAGACCTGACCGTCCTGCGTGAACGCCTGCACCGACACCGGGATGAAGTCGCCCGCGGAGTCGCCGAGCTCGATCGGCGCGACCACGCCGTTCGCGGTGAACTCGCCGAGCCAGTCGTGGGCGCCGACGGTGATGTCCGGGCCCTCGCCGGTGGGCACCTGGGCGAGGAAGTCGGCGCGGATGTCCTCGAAGTTCTTCTGGACGATCTCGACGTCGACGCCGGACTCCGCCTCGTAGGCCTCGGCGGCCGTCGTCACGGCGGCCTCGCGGGTCTCGTCGACCCAGACCGTCAGCGAGCCCGAGGCCGAGGGCGTGGCGCTCGCGTCCGCGTCGGCGCTCGCGTCGCCGCTCGGCTCGCCGCTGCCGCACGCCGTCAGGGCCAGGGTGGTGGCCAGGGCCGAGGCGAGAAGGATGCTCCTTCGCATCGTGGTAACTCCCAGCTGTCATCGGTGGACGACCCACGCGACGCGTTCGTCGCGGGGCCCTTGATGCCCACAACGTACGGACCGTTGCAGCCGTATGCAAGATCTTGCGATAACTTTTCAGCAACGCGCGGCAACCAGGAGGCGACGCGCAGGCGACCGGCGGCCGACCCGCCGGCGTCCCACCCCAGGACGAGGAGGTCCCGTGTCCCCTACGATTCCTCGGGTGCGAACCCGACTGAGCGACCTGGCGGAGCAGGCAGGCGTGTCGACGGCCACCGTGTCGCGCGTGCTGAACGGCAAGCCCGGCGTCGCCAGCTCCACCCGGCAGGCCGTGCTCGCCGCCCTCGACGTCCTCGGGTACGAGCGCCCGTCGGTGCTCCGCGGCCGGTCCGCCGGCCTCGTCGGCCTCATCGTCCCCGAGCTGACGAACCCCGTGTTCCCCGCCTTCGCGCAGGCGATCGAGTCGATCCTCGCCCAGCGCGGCTACACGCCGCTCCTGTGCACGCAGGCGCCGGGCGGCACCACCGAGGACGAGTACGTCAGCACCCTCGTGGACCACTCGGTCGACGGGATCGTCTTCGTCTCCGGGCTGCACGCCGACACCCGCGCCGACCACACCCGCTACTCGATGCTGCGCAGCCAGGGCGTGCCGATCGTGCTGGTCAACGGCTACGCGCCGGGGATCGACGCACCGTTCGTCTCGCCCGACGACGCCGCCAGCGTGGACGTCGCGGTGCAGCACCTGGTCACCCTCGGCCACCGCCGGATCGGCCTCGCGATCGGCCCGGAGCGCTACGTCCCCTCGCGCCGCAAGCTCGCCGCGTTCCTCGCCGCGCTCGTCCGGCACGGCCTGGCCGACGACGAGACCGCCGCCCGGGAGCACGTCCGCTCCAGCCTGTACACCCTCGAGGGCGGGCAGGCCGCGGCCGCCGAGCTCCTCGACGCCGGGCACACGGCCGTCGTCTGCGCCTCCGACCTCATGGCGCTCGGTGCCGTGCGCGCCGCGCGGTCGCGCGGCCTGTCCGTGCCCGACGACGTCTCGGTGGTCGGGTACGACGACGCGCCGCTCATCGCGTTCACCGAGCCGCCGCTGACCACGGTGCGCCAGCCCGTCGAGGCCATGGCCCGGGCCACGGTGAGCGCGCTCCTCACCGAGATCCAGGGCGAGCAGGCCACCCGCACCGAGCTGCTGTTCGCGCCGGAGCTGGTCGTGCGGGGCTCCACGGGGGCCGCGCCGAAGGCCTGAGGGGTCGCATTCCGGGGGCGGTTGCTGCAACTCTTGCAGCAACGCTTACACTCGACGGTCTGACACGGATCGACCCGACCGTGCCGACCCCAGACCCCGATCAGGTGAGGAAGCCAGCGATGACCTCCACCCCGTCCGCACCCGCCGCTCCCCCGGCCCACCGCACGGGCGGCGACACGGCCGACCTGCTCCGCACCGGCGCCGTCGTGCACGCCGGGAGCGGCGCCGCGCGGCAGTGGTGGCGCGACGCCGTGATCTACCAGGTCTACCCGCGGTCGTTCGCCGACGCGAACGGCGACGGC
Source organism: Isoptericola variabilis (assembly GCF_050311655.1). Lineage (GTDB taxonomy): Bacteria > Actinomycetota > Actinomycetes > Actinomycetales > Cellulomonadaceae > Isoptericola > Isoptericola variabilis. Next base: position 372,428 of record NZ_JBNOZM010000004.1, on the reverse strand, counting down.
ATCGGTGACATCCCGGGCGTCACCGCCCGCCTGGACCACCTCGAGACGCTCGGCGTCGACGCCGTCTGGCTGTCCCCGTTCTACCGCTCCCCGCAGAACGACGCGGGCTACGACGTCGCCGACTACCGCGACGTCGACCCGCTGTTCGGCACCCTGGCCGACTTCGACGACCTGCTCGCCGGCGCCCACGCCCGCGGCATCCGCGTGATCGTCGACCTCGTGCCGAACCACACCTCCGACCAGCACGCCTGGTTCCAGCAGGCGCTCGCCGCCGCCCCCGGCTCCCCGGAGCGGGCGCGGTACCTGTTCCGCGACGGCCGCGGGGCCGACGGCTCGCAGGAGCCCAACAACTGGCAGTCGATCTTCGGCGGCCCCGCCTGGACGCGCGTCACCGAGCCCGACGGCACCCCGGGACAGTGGTACCTGCACCTGTTCGACTCGACGCAGCCCGACCTCGACTGGACGAACCCCGAGGTGCGCGCGGAGTTCGAGGACGTGCTGCGCTTCTGGCTCGACCGGGGCGTCGACGGGTTCCGCGTCGACGTCGCGCACGGCATGATCAAGGCCGACGGCCTGCCCGACTGGGACGGGCACGTCGAGATGGTCGCCGGCTCGGCCGACGACACGGCCGACGAGAGCACCGGTGACGTGGACCCCGGTGCCCCCGAGGACGGCTCCACCGGCGCCGGCAACCAGGGCCCGATGTTCGACCAGGACGGCGTCCACGAGATCTACCGCGCCTGGCACCGCGTGCTCGCCGAGTACGACGGCGACCGCTGTCTCGTCGCCGAGGCGTGGGTGGAGCCCCTGAGCCGCCTCGCCCGCTACGTGCGCCCGGACGAGATGCACCAGGCGTTCAACTTCTCGTTCCTCACCACCGGGTGGGACGCCGCCGCCCTGCGCACCGTCGTCGAGGCGTCGTACCGCGCCAACGACGAGGTCGGCGCGCCCACCACCTGGGTCCTGTCCAACCACGACGTCGTGCGCCACCCGTCGCGGCTCGGCTCCGCCGACCCGTCGCGGAAGGTCAACGGCGTCTTCGCCACCGACCCGCAGCCCGACGAGGAGCTCGGCCTGCGCCGCGCCCGCGCCGCCAGCCTGCTCATGCTCGGCCTGCCGGGATCCGCGTACCTCTTCCAGGGCGAGGAGCTCGGCCTGCCCGAGCACACGTCCCTGCCCAACGAGGTGCGCCAGGACCCGGGGCACTTCCGCACGGGCGGCGCCGAGGCCGGTCGCGACGGCTGCCGCGTGCCGCTGCCCTGGGCGGCCGACGCCCCCGGGTACGGCTTCGGGCCGGCCGGCGAGCCGTGGCTCCCCCAGCCCGAGTCGTTCGCACGCTACGCCGCCGACGTGCAGTACGGCGTCCCCGGCTCGACGTTCGAGACCTACCGGGCCGCCCTCGCGCTGCGCAAGGCCGAGGGGCTCGGCCAGGGGGCGCTCGCGTGGCTGGACGCCTGGGCCGACTCGCCGCACGTCGTCGCGCTGCGCAACCGGGACGTCGTCGTGCTGGCGAACCTCGGCACGGAGCCGGTGCTGCTGCCCCGTGGCGCCGAGGTGCTGCTCGCCTCCGGCCCGGTCATGACCGACCGCTCCGCCCACCCGCAGACGCGCGTGCCCGCCGACACCACGGTCTGGCTGCGCGCCTGACCCCTGAGCCGAGGTCGTTGTCAGCCGCCGCTGACGCTGAGCTCCGCCTCGCGGAGCTTGGCCTCGAACGCCGCGTCGAGGTCGCGCGACTCGAGCCAGCCGTACGGCAGGTGCGGCTGCTTCGGCGAGCCGGCGCGGCCGCGCGGCCCCTCGGCGTCCTCGCCCGGGTAGCCCTGCTCCAGGTCGAGGGCGTCGAGCCGCTCGCGCAGCTCGGCCAGCGTCGAGACCATCGCGAGCGCGTGCCGAGCGTCCCCGCCGACGACGTAGCCCTTGAGGTACCAGGCCATGTGCTTGCGCAGGTCGCGCATGCCCTTGCCCTCGTCGCCGTCGAAGTAGTCGATCATCAGCTCGCCGTGGCGGTAGATCGTGTCGGCGACCTCGCGCAGGCCGGGGCGCACGCGCGTCGTCGTGCCGTGGAAGGCGGCGGCGAGGTCGGCGAACAGCCACGGGCGGCCCTGGCAGCCGCGCCCGACGACGACGCCGTCGGCGCCGGTCTCGCGGACCATGCGCAGCGCGTCCTCGGCAGACCAGATGTCGCCGTTGCCGAGCACCGGGACCGTGCGCACGGCCTCCTTGAGGCGAGCGATCTGGGACCAGTCGGCGGTGCCGGAGTAGTGCTGGGCCGCGGTGCGCCCGTGCAGCGCGACCGCCGCCACGCCCAGGGACTCCGCGATCTGCCCCGCCTCGAGGAACGTGTGGTGCTCGTCGTCGATCCCCACCCGCATCTTGACCGTGACGGGGACGCCGTGCGGCTCGGCCGCCGTCACCGCGGCGCGCACGATGTCGGTGAACAGCTGCCGCTTCCACGGCAGCGCGGCACCGCCGCCCTTGCGCGTCACCTTGGGCACGGGGCAGCCGAAGTTGAGGTCCACGTGGTCGGCCCGGTCCTCGCCGGCGATGATCTTCACCGCTGCGCCGACCGTCGCGGGGTCGACGCCGTACACCTGCGCGGAGCGGGGCGTCTCGTCGTCGCCGAAGGTCACGATGCGCAGCGCCTCGACGTTGCGCTCCACGAGGGCGCGGCTGGTGACCATCTCCGCGACGTACAGCCCGGGGTCGTAGCCCTGCGACGCGCCGGCCTCGCGGCACAGCGTGCGGAAGGCCCGGTTGGTGACGCCGGCCATCGGGGCCAGCACCACCGGGGTGTCCACGGTGATCGGCCCGATCTGCAACGGCGGCAGGACGCGCGCCGCGTCGGCGGGGACGCCGGGTCCGGGCGCCGGCGTGCTGACGGGATCGAGGGTGGAGGTCACGTCCTCCATTGTCGCAAACCGTCGATGCGCACCCACGGTCAGATTCGTCACGCCCGCAACACCCGCCGGGTCAGAGCCAGCCGTTGTCCTGCGCGATCCGCACGGCCTCGGCCCGCGTGCGGGCGCCCGTCTTGCCGATGGCGGCCGACAGGTAGTTCCGCACCGTCCCCTCGGAGAGGAACGCGTCCGCCGCCACCTGCGCCACCGTGCCGCCGTCGGCCGCGAGCGCGAGCACGTGCCGCTCGCGCTCGGTGAGGGGGCTCGCGCCGACGGCGAGGGACGCGACGGCGAGCTCCGGGTCGACGGCGCGCAGCCCGGCGTGGACGCGGCGGACGGCGTCGGCGAGCTGCTCGGCGGGCGTGTCCTTGACGACGAACCCGCTCGCGCCGGCGTCGAGCGCGCGACGCAGGTAGCCGGGCCGCCCGAACGTCGTGACGACCAGGGAGCGGCAGGCGGGGAGCTCGCGGCGCAGCGCCGCGGCGGCCGCGATGCCGTCGAGGCCGGGCATCTCGACGTCCAGCAGGGCGACGTCGGCGGCGTGCTCGCGGGCGGCGTCCAGCACCTCGTCGCCACGCCCCACCTGGGCCACGACCTCGAGGTCGGCCTCGAGGTCGAGGAGGGCGGCGAGGGCGCCGCGCACGAGGGCCTGGTCGTCGGCGAGCAGCAGTCGGATCACGGGTCGATCCTGGCACCGGGCGCCGGGGCGCCGTCGCGCGCGGTCACGGCGAGGCGGAAGCCGCCGAGCGGGCTCGGGCCCGTCTCCAGCACCGCGCCGGCCTGCCGGGCGCGAGCTGCGAGGCCGGTCAGCCCGTGCCCGCCGCCGTCGTCCCGTGGCCCCGGGTGGCCGCGGCCGTCGTCCTCCACGGCGAGCGAGCCGGCGGCGAGCGTGACGACCGCGCGCGACGCGCCCGCGTGCCGCAGCACGTTGGTGGTGCCCTCCCGCAGCACCCACGCGAACAGCTCGCGCCGGTCGGCGGGGACGGCGTCGACGGCGCCGGGGAGGTCGGCCGCGACGCCCGCCGCGTCGAACGCGGACCGGGCGGCGGCCAGCTCGCCCGCGAGGGTGATCCGTCGTGACCCGGCGACCATGCCGCGCACGTCGGCGAGCGCCCCGCGGGCCAGGTCCTGGATGTCGGCCACCTCGTCCGCCGCGCGCGCCTCGGGCGCGGTCTCGGGCCGGTCGGGCGCGCCGGCGCGCAGCAGCTTCGCAGCGAGCTCCGCCTTGACGGAGATGACGGTGAGCGAGTGGCCGAGCACGTCGTGCATGTCGCGGGCGATGCGCTCGCGCTCGCGGGCGACGGCGAGGTCGGCGAGCTCCTGCTGCGCGGCGATCAGGCGCCGGTTGCGGTCGATGACCTGGGTGAACCCGTAGACGGCGGCGCTCGCCAGCACCACCGCCAGCGCGTTGCCGTCCTCCGTCGCCCAGCCCGGCAGCACCCGCGGCAGCACGAGCATGACGACGATGCTCGCCGCGAGGATCCACAGCGGGGCCCGCCCCCCGAGCGAGTAGATCGCCGTGACGCAGACGAAGACGAGCCCGACGAGGCCGTGCTCCTGCGCGGCGAGGCACGACAGGGCGACGCACGCCGTCTGGACCCCGATCAGGACGACGGCGGCGCGGCGCGGCACCCGGCCCCGGCGCTGGAGGGTCAGCACCGTCCCGGCGAAGACCCCGCCCACGCCGAGCACCCCGAGCACCCCGACGACGCGCAGCGCCAGGGTCTCGGCGTCGAGCGACGCCGTGAAGGGCTCGGCGAGAAAGACGACCCACACGACCGAGACGAAGAGCCCCATGCGGCGCCGCGCCCAGGGCGGGGCGCCGGGCGCGGCCGCAGCGGCGCGGTCGACCGTGGCGCTGCTCGCGGGCCCGGCGGACGGCACGGCGGGGGACGTCGGGGTCACGTCCCCCACCGTGCCACGCCCCGGCGGGCGGCGGGCAGGAGGTCCGGCACGGCTGCTCACACCCGCGCCGTGTCCTTGCGGAACCGCCAGGCGGCGCCCGCGGCGAAGATCGCGGCCCAGGCCACCACGTTCACGACGGCCGCGGGCCCGAGGTCGCCCCCGAGCGGCGCGTGCACCAGCTCGGCCAGCCCGTAGGTGGGGAAGAACTGCGCCACGGTGGCCCACCAGCCGTCGCCGAGCGGGACGAACAGGCCGCCGGCGAACGACAGCAGGGCGAGCAGCGGGCCGAGGATCTGCATGACGTTCTCCGCGGGCAGGAGATAGCCCATGAACAGGCCGAACGCCGCGAACACCAGGGAGCCCACCCAGGCCAGCAGCGCGCACAGCGCCCAGGCCCCCGCCGACATCTGGGCCCCGGTGCACGCCGCGACGACGAGCGTGAGAGCGACGGAGACCGCGCCCAGCACCATCGAGCCCGCGACCTTGACCGCGACGTACGCGGCGGGCCGCAGCGGGGTCAGGCGCAGCTGCCGGGTCCAGCCCTGGGCGCGCTCCACGGACACGCTCGCCCCGCCGCCGGTCGCGGTCACCATGGCCCCGTACAGCGCCATCGAGACGGCGATCCACCCGGTGACGTTGCCGTTCCCCGTGCTCTGGTTCGCGTAGTCGCCCTGCAGCCCGAAGATCAGGAAGAGCACCGGCGGCATGACCGTCGAGAAGATCAGGGTGCGCCGGTTGCGCAGCGCACGGCGCAGCTCGAGGGCGAGGTAGGTGCGCACCGCCGCCGAGGTGCGGATGCGTGGCCGCGCGGCAGGGGTCGTCGGGGCGACCGGCGCCGCGCCGGCGGTCGAGGTGGTGGCGCTCATCGGGTGGCTCCGTCGGTGGTCCGGGCGGCGCCGGGCGCCGCGGTGGTGGTGAGGGCGACGAACGCGTCCTCGAGGTTCTCGGAGGCGACCTCGAGGTCGCGGGCGCCGGTCTGCGTGAGCAGGTAGCGGGCGACGACGTCGGAGTCGGGGGTGCGCACGACGAGCCGCGAGCCGCGGTGGTCGATGGCGTCGACGACGGGCAGGTCGCGCAGCCGGGCGACGACGGCGGCGCGCTCGCCGTCGTCGTCGATCCGGGCGCTCACCGTGCGGCCGGACGCGAGGCTGCGCACCTCCGCGGTGGAGCCGTCGGCGACCACGCGGCCCCGGCTGACCAGCACGACGCGGTCGGCGTACGCATCGGCCTCCTCCAGGTAGTGCGTGGCGAAGACGACGGTGCGGCCGGCCGCGGCGTCGGCGCGGATGGCCGACCAGAACTCGCGGCGGCCCTCCACGTCCATGCCGGTGGTGGGCTCGTCGAGGAGCAGCAGGTCGGGCTCGCTGACCAGCGCCATCGCGAAGCGGAGCCGCTGCTGCTGCCCGCCGGAGCACTTGCCCACCATGCGGTCGGCGAGGTCGGCGATGCCGGCCCGCTCCAGGTACGGCGCCGGGGACCCGTCGCGGCCGAACAGCGCCGCGGTGAGGGCGACGGTCTCGCCCACGGTGATGTCGCGCAGCAGCCCGCCCGTCTGCATGACGGCGGCCACGCGGCCGGCGGCGATCGCGTCGGCGGGGTCGGCGCCGAAGACCTGCACCGTGCCCGCGGTGGGGGCGCTGAGGCCGAGCACCATGTCGATCGTGCTGGTCTTGCCGGCGCCGTTGGGGCCGAGGAAGGCCACCACCTCGCCGGGGGCGATCTCCAGGTCGATGCCGTCGACCGCGCGGACGGGCCCGGCCGGCGAGGGGAACTCCTTGCGCAGCCCGCGCAGGCTGAGCGCCGGCGGCGCGGGCGGTGTGGTGCTCGTCGAGGTCATGCCTCGATCGTCGTCGCGCGGCGCCCTGACCTGCAGGGTCGCCTGTCACGACGTGGCCATGACACCTGTCATGCTGTCATGCCCACCCGCCTCGGAGTGTTGTGAGCGCGATTTCGGGGACTATTCGCCCTCGAATAGTCCCCGAAATCGCGCTCACAACACTCCGGTCAGCCGAAGTTCACGCCCTGGGCCAGGGGCAGCTCGGTGGAGTAGTTCACGGTGTTGGTGACGCGGCGCATGTACTGCTTCCACGAGTCGGAGCCCGACTCGCGGCCGCCGCCGGTGGACTTCTCGCCGCCGAAGGCGCCGCCGATCTCCGCCCCGGACGTGCCGATGTTGACGTTGACGATGCCGCAGTCGGAGCCGACCTCGGACAGGAACGTCTCCGCCTCGCGGACGTCGAGGGTGAAGATGGCGCTGCTCAGCCCCTGCGGGACGTCGTTGTGCAGCGCGATGGCCTCCTCGAGCGTGTCGTAGGTGAGCACGTAGAGGATCGGGGCGAAGGTCTCCCGGCGCACGACGTCCGTCTGCCCCGGCATCCGCACCAGCGCGGGCGCGACGTAGGCCGCGCCCGGCGCGCCGTCGACGTCCACCGCCTCTCCCCCGACGACGACCGTGCCGCCGTCGGCGCGCGCCTCCTGGAGCGCCGCGAGCATCCGCTCGCGTGCGCCGGCGTCGGTGAGCGGCCCGACGAGCGTGCCGTCGGCGCGCGGGTCACCGACCGGCAGCCCGGCGTAGACCGTCTCGAGGCGCCCCACGAGGTCGTCCACGACGGAGGAGTGCACGATGAGCCGCCGCAGCGACGTGCACCGCTGCCCGGCCGTCCCTGCCGCGGCGAACACGATGCCCCGCACGGCGAGGTCGAGGTCCGCCGACGGCGCGACGACGGCCGCGTTGTTGCCGCCGAGCTCCAGCAGGTACCGGCCGCCGCGCCCGGCGACGACGGGCGCCACCTGCTGGCCCATCCGCTCCGACCCGGTGGCGGACAGCAGCGCGACGCGGGGGTCCGCGACGAGCGCCTCCCCCGCCTCGCGGGCGCCGAGCACCACCTGGCTCACGGCCTCGGGGAAGCCCGCCTCCGCGAGCGCCCGCCGCAGCAGCGCGTTCGACGCGAGCGCGCTCAGCGGCGTCTTCTCGCTCGGCTTCCACACGACGGTGTCGCCGCAGACCAGAGCGACGGCGGTGTTCCACGACCACACCGCGACCGGGAAGTTGAAGGCGCTGACGACGCCCACGACGCCGAGCGGGTGCCACTGCTCCATGAGCCGGTGGCCGGGGCGCTCGGACGGCATCGTGCGCCCGCCGAGGGACCGCGACAGGCCGACGGCGTAGTCGCAGACGTCGATCATCTCCTGCACCTCGCCCAGCGCCTCGGAGGTGATCTTGCCCGCCTCGATGGTCACCAGCTCGGCCAGGTCCGCCTTGTGCTCGGTGAGCAGCTCGCCGAGGCGCCGCACGACGCCGCCGCGCACCGGCCCGGGCACGGATCGCCAGGTGCGGAAGGCCTCCGCGGCGGACGTCACGGCCGCGTCGACGTCGGCGGCGCCCGCCTCGGGGAGCGTCAGCAGCGTCTCGCCGCTCAGCGGCGAGACGACGGGCAGCCCGACGTCCGACGCCGCCGGGACGTCCGCCCCGATCCGGGTCAGGGCGGCGAGCGCGGCGTCGCGCAGCTCGGTCGTGAGTGTGGTGGAGGTCTGGGTGGTCATGCTTCCGCTCCCTGGGTCTCAAGGTGGTGGGGGTCGACGCCGAGGCGCTGCGCCGCGCGGTCGCGCGACGCCGCCACCTGCGCGGCGTACAGGTCGAAGGGGTCGAACAGCTCGCGCCCGACGGCGCCGGCCATCCAGTCGGCGTCGCGCTCCTCGCCCGTCTGGCTGGCGTCCTTGGAGCCCTCCTCCGTGAGGTTGGACTGGAAGATGCCGGCCGCCGAGCGGGGCAGGAAGTCCTCGTAGACGATCGGCTCGCGGGTCAGGGTCCCGTCGTCGCCGACCTCGTAGGTGAAGTAGCCCAGGCCCTGCCGGGCGAGCTCGGCCTCGGTGTCCGGGAAGGTGCGGCGCCACACCTCGGGCGTCGCCCCCTCGACGACGGCGGCGTCGTACCGCGCCCGGCCGGCCCGCGTGAGCGCGATCCCGCGCGCCTCGACCTCGCCGAACCGCACGCGCAGGGAGTCCTGCACGACGTCGCCGTCCGGCGTGCGGAACGTGCGCGGCTCCGCGAGCGCCCGGAACGAGGTCTGCCGGAGCAGCACGTCCGGCCCCTCCCACAGCGGCGGGCCCTGGATGGCGTCGATCATCGTGATCCCGCGCGCCGCCATGCGGGCGTACAGGTCGTCGATGTCGAGCACGCGCGGGGTGAGGTGGTTGATGTGCGTGGACGGCACGCCGCCGATGTCGGCCGCCACGGCCGAGACGGCCTCCAGCTCCCGGTACCAGGCCTGGTCGACCGGCTCGCGCCCCAGCTCGAACGCGGCGGTCGCGAGGCGCAGGAAGTCGGCCGCGTCGGCGGCGCCCAGGCCACCGTCGGCCTCCGCGCGGTCCGCGAGCGCCAGCAGCTCGGGGCCGAACAGCGACCGACCGCTCAGGAAGGTCTCGAGCCGCGCCTGCAGGTCGGCGCTGAAGAACCGGCGGTCGGACGGCACGAGCATGGAGGTGAAGACGCGGAACGGGTTGCGCGCCAGCTCGGCGCGGTCGGTCGGCCGGAACGCGGTGGAGATGACGGGCACGGAGGACGACGACGCGTCGCGCAGGTCGTAGAAGCCCACGGGGTGCATGCCCATCGCGCCGAAGATCCGCGCGACCTGCTGCAGCTCCGCAGGCGTGCCCACGCGGATCGCGCCGTGCCGCTCGGCGGTGACGCGGTCGATGGAGCCCAGCCGCTCGGCGTCGGCGCCGCGGGCGCGGACGACGTCGGCGTTGACGTCGTGGGACACCTCGAGCAGCGTCGTGTAGGCGGGCACCTCCCGCCCGTACATGTCGGACAGCGAGCGCGCGAACGCGGCCCTCAGCTGCCACGGTTCGTGGAAGGCGTCCTGGTAGGCGTCGGTCGTCACGGTGCGTGCGTCCTCTCTCAGATGATGTTCGCCTCGGTGCGCGACCGTCGCGCACCGAACCGCCCGGCGTCGAACGCGGACACGTCGACGCCGCGTGCCGCGGGGGTGCCCGCCCGGCCCAGGTAGAGGTCGGTGACGGCCTCGCCCACGGCGGGCGCCTGCAAGAAGCCGTGCCCGGAGAACCCGCAGGCGTACAGGACGCGCGCGCCGCCGGGGCCCGTCGGCGCCTCGCCGATCAGCGCGTCGTGGTCGGGCGTGAGCTCGTACAACCCCGCCCAGCCGCCGGTCAGCGGGGCGTCGGCGAGCGCCGGGGTGGCCCGTGCGGCCAGGTCGCGCAGCCACGGCTCCCACGCCGGGTCGTAGGCGGCGTCGAAGCCGACCGGGGTGTCCGGCTCGGAGGCGCCCAGCAGCAGGGTGCCGCGGGCGTCGGCGTTGTGCAGGTAGAACGTGGTGCCGAAGTCGATGGTGAACGGGAGCGTCGGCGGCGCGGGCTCCAGCGGGCCGGTGAACGCGATCTGGCGTCGCACGGGGTCCACGGGCAGGTCGACGTCCACGAGAGTGCCGATCGCCCGGGACCAGGCGCCGGCGCACACGACGACGGCAGGCGCGACGACGGACCCGCGCGAGGTGACCACCGCGACCCGGCCGTCCGGCGCGGGGTCGACCGCGGTCACGCGCGCGCCGGCGACGACGCTCGCCCCGTGCCGGCGCGCGCCGTCCGCGTAGCCGGCGACCACGGCCGCGGGGTGCGCCCAGCCGTCCCGGGGCGCGAACGCGGCGCCGGCGTACGCCGTCGCGGACAGGTAGGGGTTGAGGCGGCGGGCCTCGGCGACGGTGATGAGGCGGCTGTCCACGCCGAGGTCGTTCTGCATCGCGACGGACCGCCCGAACAGCGCGACGTCGTCGTCGGTGGGCAGCGCGAAGAGGTATCCGGTCTGCCGCAGCCCGATGTCGCCGCCGGGCCGGCGCCGGAAGTCCTCGAAGAGCTCGAGGCTGCGGTGGCCCAGCGCGACGTTGGCCGGGTCGGAGAACTGCGCCCGCACGCCGCCCTTCGGCTTGCCCGAGCTCCCGCGGCCGAGCTCCCCGGCCTCGAGGAGCACGACGTGCGCCCCTGCCTCGGCGAGGTGGAACGCCACGGACGTCCCCATCACCCCGCCGCCGACCACGACGACGTCCGCCGTCCCCGGCAGTCCGTCCGCTCCCGGCGCGCTGTGCTCCACCCGACCTCCCTCGCTCGGCGACCCGGTCTCATCGTGCCGACCTGGAGCGTCCAGGACCATCGAAGGTTCGTGACGCCCACCGTTCAGGCGCGCTATACGGTGAGCGGGCGCCGAAGGGCGCACGATGGTGGCGGAGGTGACGACGTGGACACGTCCTCGCACGACCTGCCCTGGCCCGCGCTGCGGGCGCTGCGGGCACTGGCCGAGCACGGCACGATGACGGCCGCCGCGACCGCGCTGGGATACACGACCGGGGCGGTGTCGCAGCAGCTCGCGGTGCTCGCGCGCCACCTGGGTACGGAGGTGGTGCGCCCGCACGGCCGCGGGGTGGCGCTCACCGAGGCGGGCGCCGTGCTGGCCGCGCGGGCCGAGGGGCTGCTGGTCTCGCAGCGGGACGCCGTGCTGGCGGCGCGCGCGGCGACGGCCGACACGGTCGGCACGGTGCGGGTGGGCGCGTTCGCCACCGTGGCGGCGAGCATGCTCCCCCGCCTCGTCTCCGGGCTGGCGGCGCTGCACCCCCGGGTCACGCTCGAGGGGTACGAGCTCACCGTGGACGACGTCGCCGCCGCGGTGCGCCGCGGCGACGTCGACCTGGGGCTCGGCCTGGACTACCCGGGGGCCCCGATCCCCCGCGTGCCCGGCACGACGCTGCGCCCGCTGCGCACCGAGCGGTTCGGCGTCGTGTCCGCGCCGACGTCGGACCTGCCCGACCGGCTCGCGCTCGCCGACCTGGCCGACGTGCCGTGGATCCTGCCGCCGTTGCCCACCCACTACGGCGCCGCCGTGCGGCACGCGTGCCGGGCCGCCGGCTTCGAGCCGCGCGCCGCGCACGAGGTCAACGACACCTCCACCACGCTGGCGCTCGTCGCCCAGGGTCTGGGGGTGGCGCTCGCGACGCCGATGATGCGCACGCTGCGACCGGCGGGCGAGCTGCGCACCAGCACGTTGCGCGACCTCGTGGAGCGCGAGATCGTGCTGCTGGAGCCGGCGTCCGCGCCGCACCGCCCCGCCGTCGACGCCCTGACCCGGGTGATCGAGGCGGTGGTGCACGGCAGCCTCACCCACGACGACGCCGCGCCCCGGTCCGCGTGGTGAGCGCCCGCCCCGCGGCCTGACGCCGTCGTCGACCAAGGAGCACTCCCGTGCGGATCAGCATCAACGTCACCGACCAGTCGTGGCCCGAGCAGACACGGCCCGAGCGGTCACGGCCCGAGCGGTCACGGCCCACCGCCCTGCCCACCGCCCTAGCCGACGTCGCGCGTCGCGCCGAGGACGCCGGCGTCGACACGCTGTGGGTGCCCGACCACCTCGTGCAGGCCGACCCGACCCTGCCGCCGGAGCACGACGACCAGCTCGAGGCCTACACGACGCTCGGGTACCTCGCCGCGCGCACGTCCCGGATCCGGCTCGGCACGATGGTCAGCGCCGCGACGTTCCGCGCCCCGGCGCTGCTCGTCAAGGCGGTGACGACGCTCGACGTGCTCAGCGGCGGCCGGGCCTGGTTCGGTGTCGGCGCCGGGCACGAGGCGCGGGAGGCCGCGGACATGGGGCTGGACCTGCCCGGCACGCGCGCCCGTCTGGACCGGCTGGAGGACGTGCTGCGCCTCGCGCGGCAGATGTGGGCGGGCGACGAGTCGCCGTTCACGGGCAGCGGCGGGCTGCGGCTGGAGCGCCCGCGCTGCCGCCCCGCGCCGGCCACCCCGGGCGGGCCGCCGATCCTGGTGGGCGGCGCCGGCGAGCGCCGCACCCTGCGCCTCGTGGCCGAGCACGCCGACGCGTGCAACGTCTTCGACCTGCCCGACGACGGGGTCACCGTCCGCCACAAGCTCGCCGTCCTGGCCGAGCACTGCGCCGCCGTCGGGCGCGACGTGACGGCGATCGACCGCACGCTGAGCGCGCGGCTGCAGCCCGGCACCACGGCCGACGACCTCGCGGCGAAGGCCGAGACCGCCGCCGGCTGGGGCGTCACCCACCTCGTGCTCGTCACGCCGCAGCCGTGGGACGACGTCGCCGTGACCTGCGTCGCCGGCGCGCTCAGGCAGGTCGGCGACGCCTGAGCGCGTGACGGGCATCCAGGACGTACCCGACATCGTGCGTGCAACCGGCAACCGTGCCATCTTCGGTCCGCACGCCGTCACCCGGACGGCGCGCGGAGACTGGAGGTCCCCATGCCCGCATGGCTCATCCTCATCATCGTCGGGGTCGTCCTCGTGATCCTCGGCGTCGCGACCAACATCGGCCAGTTCCTCATCTGGATCGGAGTCATCGTGCTGGTCGTGAGCCTGGTGCTCGGCCTGCTCCGCAGGAGCCGTACCTGAACGCAGAGCGCCGCACCGGGAACGCCGACGGGGCCCGGGTCCGCAGCTGCGGACCCGGGCCCCGTCGTGCCGAGGGAGGACGTCAGAACGCCGCGAGGTGCTCCGCGAGGTAGGCGGTGACCTTGGGCAGCGCCACGCGCTCCTGCGCCATGGTGTCGCGGTGACGGATGGTCACCGCGTCGTCGTCCAGGGTGTCGAAGTCGACGGTGACGCAGAACGGCGTGCCGATCTCGTCCTGGCGGCGGTAGCGGCGGCCGATGGCGCCCGCGTCGTCGAAGTCGACGTTCCAGTTCTGGCGCAGCTCCGCGGCGAGGTCGCGGGCCTTGGGCGACAGGGCCTCGTTGCGCGACAGCGGCAGGACGGCGGCCTTGACGGGCGCGAGGCGCGGGTCGAGGCGCAGCACGGTGCGCTTGTCGACGCCGCCCTTGGTGTTGGGCGCCTCGTCCTCGGCGTACGCCTCGACGAGGAACGCCATGAGCGAGCGGGTCAGGCCCGCGGCCGGCTCGATGACGTACGGCAGCCAGCGCTCGTTCGTCGTCTGGTCGAAGAACGACAGGTCCTTGCCGGAGTGCTCCGAGTGCGTCTTGAGGTCGAAGTCGGTGCGGTTCGCGATGCCCTCGAGCTCGCCCCACTCGCCGCCCGCGAAGCCGAAGCGGTACTCGATGTCCACCGTGCGGGTGGAGTAGTGCGACAGCTTCTCGGCCGGGTGCTCGTACAGGCGCAGGTTCTCGGGGTCGATGCCGAGGTCCGTGTACCAGGCCATGCGGGTGTCGATCCAGTACTGGTGCCACTCGGCGTCCGTGCCCGGGGCGACGAAGAACTCCATCTCCATCTGCTCGAACTCGCGGGTGCGGAAGATGAAGTTGCCCGGCGTGATCTCGTTGCGGAACGACTTGCCGATCTGCGCGATGCCGAACGGTGGCTTCTTGCGCGACGCCGCGGCCACGTTCGAGAAGTTCACGAAGATGCCCTGCGCCGTCTCCGGGCGCAGGTAGTGCACGCCGGACTCGTCCTCGACCGGGCCGAGGTACGTCTTGAGCATCATGTTGAAGTCGCGGGGCTCGGTCCACTGCCCGCGGGTGCCGCAGTTGGGGCAGGCGATCTCGGCGAGGCCGCCCTCGGGCGCGCGGCCCTTCTTCTCCTCGAACTCCTCGATCATGTGGTCCTCGCGGAACCGCTTGTGGCAGCTGAGGCACTCGGTCAGCGGGTCGTTGAACGCGCCGAGGTGGCCGGACGCGTGCCACACCGGGGTGGGCAGGATGACGGCGGAGTCGAGGCCCACGACGTCGTCGCGGCGCGTCATCGCGCGCCACCACTGCTGCTTGATGTTCTCCTTCAGCTCCACGCCGAGGGGCCCGTAGTCCCACGCGGAGCGCGTACCGCCGTAGATCTCGCCGGACTGGAACACGAAACCTCGCCGCTTGGCGAGGGAGACGACGGCGTCGAGCTTGGCGGTCGGGGACGGTGCTGCCACGGATCACTCCTGGGTGTCGGGCCGCCACGTGGCTCGTGGGGCCGGTGCGGGGAACGCCGCCCGGTCGGCACGTCGGAGTCCGACGTCGACCGGCTGCGGTGCCCCCAGCCTACCGGGGCCGCCCGGCACCCCGGGCGGGCATCAGCCCTCGGCCTCGGCCGCCGACCGCGGCAAGGAGCCCGGCCCCGCGACGACGGTCCCGGCCGGCACCAGCCAAGTCGTGCACTCGGCGACGAACCGGCCCGCGAGGACCGCCGGGTCCTGGGCCCACAGCTCCTGAGCCTCCTCGAGACCGCAGACCATGACGGCGAACCCGCGCACCCGCTCGTCGTCGCCGTCGGCCGGGCCCGCCGCGAGCAGCAGCCCGCGGTCGTGCAGGTCGGCGACGGCCGCCAGGTGCGCGTCCTGGACGGCTGCCGCGTCGTCCTCGGGAAGCGGCGCCCAGTCGTCCGGCCGCACCAGCCGGACCAGCACCAGCTCGTCGAACCGCATCGGCCCTCCTCGCGACGGGTCTACGGCAGCACCGCGAGCTCGCGACGCAGGAACGCCGTCAGGCGGTCGAGCGCGGGTTCGGCCGCCGCGCACCAGCCCGGGAACGAGAAGACCCCGTGCGGGCTGTCGACCAGGTGCAGGTGGTCCACGCGCACGTCCGCCGCGCGCAGCGCCGCGGCGTAGCGCTCCCCGTCCTCGCGCAGGTAGTCGTGGTCGGCGGTGAGCACGAACGCCGCGGGCAGCCCGGCGTGGTCGGCGAGCTGCGGCGACACCAGCGCGTCCTCCGGGTCGCCCGCCGCACCGAGGTAGGCGGCGACCGTGTCCGGGGCGTCGGTGGACCGCCCGAAGGGCCAGGGCGCCTGCGGGATCATCATCGGCGCCCCGGGGCGCAGGTCGTACGCGCCCTGCGCCAGACCCTGGGCGCGGACGTGAGGCCCGCGCCGACGCTCGTCGCGAGGTGGCTCGACAGCCAGGCGGTCCTGGTGGGGTGCCCGAAGACGAACCCGCCGCCGTGCAGCACGACGAGCAGCGGGAGACGCCCGTCGACCCCCACCGGGCGGTAGGTGAGCGCGGGGATCCCGCCCGCCGGCCCGGGGACCACGAGCTCGTCCACGCTCGCCACGGGGTCCGGGCGGCCGTTGAGGACGTGGCCCACCCAGCGCGGCCCGGAGCGGGAGTTGAGCCTGTGGCGCGTGGCGTCCGACATCCGGGCGTACGGGACGACCGCCCGGTTGATCGCCGCCCCGAGCAGGCGCACCCGCCACTGCAACGCCACGGCCGCCCTCCTCCCGGCACGACGCCGTCTGGGGATGGGACGTCCTGCCCCGTGGCCCGTGACGCGCGGGCGCGGGTGAGATCGGGCCGCGACCGCGCGCACGGACCCTTGTTTGACAACCGTTCTCAACTACCTGAGAATCGTTCTCATGCTTCGCCGACGCGCGGCCCTCGCCGCCCTGCCCGCCCTCGCCCTGCCCGCCGTGCTCGCGGGCTGCTCCACCGACGACGGCACCGCCGACGGCACGCTCGAGGTGCTGGCCTCGTTCTACCCGCTGCAGTACGTGGCCGAGCAGGTGGGCGGCGACCTCGTCACCGTCTCCAACCTCACGCCGCCGGCCGCGGAGCCGCACGACCTCGAGCTCTCCCCCGCCCAGGTGCGCGAGATCGGGACGGCGGACCTCGTCGTCTACTCCTCCGGCTTCCAGACGGCGGTCGACGAGGCGGTCGAGACGCAGGCGCCGGAGCACGTCGTCGACACCACCGACGTCGTGACGCTCGAGAAGCACCCCGGGACCCCGACCGGCGAGGACGCGGCGGCCGACCACCTCGAGGAGGAGCTGGACGAGCACGCCGACGAGGGCGACGGCCACGACCACGCCGCCGAGGGCGCGACGGACCCCCACTTCTGGCTCGACCCGACGCGCGTGATCGACGTCGGCCACGCCGTCGCCGCGTCGCTCGGCGAGGCGGACCCGGAGCACGCGGCCACGTACGCCGAGAACGCGCGCACCCTGGAGAAGCAGCTCAAGGACCTGGACGGCGAGTTCTCCGCCGGCCTAGAGCAGTGCGCGTCGCGCACCCTCGTGACGTCGCACGAGGCGTTCGGCTACCTCGCGGAGCGCTACGACCTGGAGCAGGTGGGGATCGTCGGCCTCGACCCGGAGTCCGAGCCGTCCCCCGCGCGGCTGCGCGAGGTCGGTGCCATCGTCGAGGAGAACGACGTCAGCACGATCTTCACCGAGACGCTGACCAGCCCCAAGGTGGCCGAGACGCTCGCGAACGACATCGGCGTCACGACCGCCGTCCTCGATCCGCTGGAGGGCCTCTCGAAGGACGCGGCCGAGGCCGGGGACGACTACGTCTCGGTCATGCAGGACAACCTGGCCGCGCTCACCGAAGGGCTGCAGTGCTCATGACCACGCTCGCCACCGACTCGCCGAGCGGCACGACCACCCCTCGCGACGACGCCGTCCCCGCCATCGAGGCCCGCGACGTGCACGTGCGCCTGGGCGCCAGCCCCGTGCTGCGCGGGGTCGACCTCACCGTCCGGCGCGGGGAGGTCGTCGCGCTGCTGGGCGCCAACGGCTCCGGCAAGTCCACCCTGGTGCGCACCCTCGTCGGCGTGCTGCCGGCCACCGCCGGCAGCGTGCACCTGTTCGGCCACCCGCTCGGCAACGGCGTCCCGTGGGGCCGTGTCGGCTACGTGCCGCAGCGGGTCAGCGCGGCCGCCGGCGTCCCGTCGACGGCCGCCGAGGTCGTGGCCTCCGGCCTGCTGCACGGCCGGCGCCTCCGCCTCCCGCGGGGCTGGCGAGCCCAGGTCCGCGAGGCGCTCGACCTCGTCGGCCTCGCCGACCGCGCCCGGTACGCCACCCACCAGCTCTCCGGCGGTCAGCAGCAGCGCGTGCTCATCGCCCGCGCCCTGGTCCGCAGGCCCGAGCTCCTCGTGCTGGACGAGCCCGTCGCGGGCGTCGACCGACCCAGCCAGGAGGCGTTCGCCGCCACGATGACGCGACTCGTGGCCGAGGGCATGACGGTGCTCGTCGTGCTGCACGAGCTCGGCGAGCTCGCCCCGCTGGTGCAGCGCTGCGTCGTGCTGCGGCACGGGCGCGTGGTGCACGACGGCGCCCCGCCGACGCCGCAGCCCGGGCACGGCGGCGACGCCCACGAGCACGTGCACCCGCACGCGCACCCCCGCACCGTGCAGCACCCCGAGAACGTGCGCCTCGCGGAGGGGCCGTTCGAGCGACCCGACGACACCGACGAGGAGGTGGCGCGATGAGCGGCCTGTGGGAGATGGTCACCGACCCGTTCATGCAGCGGGCGCTCGTCGCGGCCCTGCTCGTCGGCGTCAGCGCCCCCGTCGTCGGCACCTACCTGGTGCAGAAGCGCCTCGCCCTGCTGGGCGACGGCATCGGGCACGTCGCGCTCACCGGTGTCGCGCTCGGCTGGCTGGTCGGCGCGGCGATGGGCCTGGTGCCCGACGACGTCCTCGCGGTCCCCGGCGCGGTGCTCGCCGCCGTCGCCGGCTCGGTCCTCATCGAGGTGGTGCGCCGCCGCGGCCGCACGTCGGGCGACCTGGCGCTCGCCATCCTGTTCTACGGCGGCATCGCGGGCGGCGTGCTGCTCATCGGCCTGGCGGGCGGCTCGTCCGGCAGCCTCATGGCCTACCTGTTCGGCTCCATCTCGTCGGTCACGCTGTCCGACGTCTGGGTCACCGTGGCCCTGTGCGGCCTCATCCTGCTCGTCGGCCTGGGGCTGCGCGCGGCGCTGTTCTCGGTGAGCCACGACGAGGAGTTCGCCACGTCCTCGGGGCTGCCCGTGTGGGCCCTGAACATGGCGGTGGCCGTGCTCGCCGCCCTCACCGTGACGGTCGCGATGCGGGTGGTCGGCCTGCTCCTCGTCTCGGCGCTCATGATCGTGCCGGTCGCGATCGGCCAGCTCGTCACCCGGTCGTTCCGCCGCACCATGCTCGTGGCGTCGGTCGTCGGCGTCGTCGTCTGCGTCACGGGGCTGTCCATCACCTACTGGCACAACGTCTCGCCTGGCGCGCTCATCGTGGTGCTCGCGATCGCCGTCTACGTCGTGGTCGCTGCGCTGCACCCGCTGCTCGCGCGTCGCAGCGCGCCCGTCGACCCGCATCCCGACATCCCCGACGACGTCGCCGTCTCCCCCGCCGGCGCCGGCCGGGGCGCACCTCAGGAGGAGTGCACGCCGTGAACGACACCACCCGCACCCCTACCGCCGCACCGCCGCGGATGACGCGGCAACGGGCGGCCGTGGCGGACGCCCTCGGCGACACCGACGAGTTCCGCAGCGCGCAGCAGCTCCACGAGCTGCTGCGCTCCCGCGGCGACACGGTCGGCCTCGCCACCGTGTACCGGACGCTGCAGGCCCTGGCCGACGGCGGCGACGTCGACGTCCTGCGCAGCGAGGACGGCGAGAGCCTGTACCGCCGCTGCGCCCGGCGCGAGCACCACCATCACCTGGTCTGCCGGGCCTGCGGCCGGGCGGTCGAGATCGACGGCCCGACGGTCGAGCAGTGGTCCGCGTCGGTCGGCGCCGCGCACGGTTTCGCCGACATCGAGCACACCGTGGAGCTGTGGGGAACCTGCGCCGCCTGCCGGGCGGACGAGTCGTCGAATTAGGACAGGCATACCTCAGTCGGGCACAATGAGGCCGTGCACCTGACCACCCCCGCGCTCGCCGCGGCCGCCGAGGAACCCGCCGGCGTGTACACGATCCCCGGCGTGCCGTTCTGGGTCGTGTACGCGGCGGCGTTCGGGATCGTCCTCGTGCGCGCGCAGGCCACCTACTGGGCCGGGCGCGGCGTGGCCCGCGGCACGTCCCGGGGCCGGGTCGCCGACGCGCTGGCCCGCCCGGGCGCCGTGGCCGTCGTCGAGCGGGTGAACCGCTGGGGCCCGCCCGCGGTGACGCTGTCGTTCTTCACCGTCGGGGTGCAGACCCTCGTCAACCTCGCCGCCGGCTACCTGCGCATGCCCTTCGGGCGCTACCTCGTGGCCCTGCTCGCCGGCTGCGCGGTGTGGGCGGGCATCTGGACGACGATCGGCACGGCCGCCGTGAACGCGGCGATCGCGGTGGGCCTGCGCCACCCCGTCACGCTGGTCGCGGTCGGACTCGGCGCCGTGGCCCTGGTCTCCTGGGTGGTCTACCGCCTGACGCGCCGTGCGGCGTCGTCGTCCGAGCCCGCGGTCGCCCCCGCGACCGAGGACGCGTCGTGAGCGCCGCCACCGTCGCCCCCGCCACGCGGCCCGCGTCGGCGCTCGTCGCCCGGCGCGCCCGTGGTCGCCTCCTGATGGTCCTGGCCGCCCTCGCGCTGCTGGCGGTCGTCGTGCTGGCGAGCCTCGCGCTGGGCGTGCGCGACATCGACGTCGCGACCGTCTGGCAGGCGCTCACCCACCCGGTCGCGGGGAACGTCGACCACGACGTCGTGCGGGACCAGCGCGTGCCGCGCACGCTGATCGGGCTCGCCGCCGGCGCCGCCCTCGGCATCGCCGGCACCCTCGTCCAGGGCGTCACGCGCAACCCCATCGCGGACCCGGGCCTGCTCGGCCTCAACTCGGGGGCGTCGCTCGCCGTCGTGATCGCCACCTCGATGTTCGGCGTGGTCTCCCCGCTCGGGTTCGTCTGGTTCGCGTTCGCGGGCACCGCGGCGGCCGCGCTGCTCGTGTTCTCGATCGGCGCCGGGCAGCCGGTCAAGCTCGCTCTCGTCGGCGCGACCGTCACCGCGCTCATCACGCCGCTGATCACCCTGGTGCTGCTGCGCGATCCCGAGGCCTTCAACATGTACCGCTTCTGGGCGGTGGGCTCCCTCACCGGGCGCGGCACGGAGACCCTCGCCGTCCTGTGGCCGTTCGTCGTCGTCGGCATCGTGCTCGCGGGGGCGCTCGCGCACCGGCTCTCCATGCTCGCGCTCGGCGACGACGTCGCGTCCGCGCTCGGCCAGCGCGTCGGGGTGACGCGGGGGCTCACGGCGGTCGCCGTCATCCTGCTCGCCGGCACGGCCACCGCGCTGGCCGGCCCGATCGCCCTCGTCGGGCTGGCGGTGCCGCACGCCGCCCGCCGCCTGGTCGGCACGGACTACCGCTGGATCGTGCCCCTGACCGCCGTCCTCGGCCCGGTGATGCTGCTGGGGGCCGACGTCATCGGCCGCCTGGTGCTGCCGCACTCCGAGCTCGAGGCCGGCGTCGTCGCCGCCGCGATCGGCGCGCCCGTCCTCGTGGCCGTGGCCCGCGGCCGGACCGTGGCGGGGGTGTGAGATGACCGCCGACCTCACCGCCCGCCCCGCGGACCCGGACACCCCTGACGGCCTCGCCGGCCCCGCCGACCCCGTCGTCGCCCTGCGCCGCCGCCGGCGGCGCCGGCTCACCCTCGTGGTCGCGTCGCTCGTCGTCCTGCTCGTGGCGTTCGCGACCCTCGCGCTCACGCTCGGCGAGGCGGCGCTCGCGCCCGGCCGCGCCCTGGCGGCGCTGTTCGGCGTCGGGTCGGACGCCGACGTGTTCGTCGTGCACCGGCTGCGCCTGCCCCGCATCGAGACGGCCGTCCTCGCAGGCGCGTCCTTCGGGCTCGCCGGCGCCATGTTCCAGACCACCCTGCGCAACCCGCTCGCGAGCCCCGACATCCTCGGCATCGCCAGCGGCGCGAGCCTCGGGGCCGTCACCGCGATGCTCGTGCTCGGGCTCACCGGGCTGGCCGTGTCCGGGGCGGCGTTCCTGGGCGCGCTCCTCGTCGCCCTCGCCATCTGGGTGTTCGCGTGGCGCCAGGGCCTGCACTCGATCCGCTTCGTCCTGGTCGGCGTCGGGTTCGCCTACCTGTGCTCGTCGCTGCTGGCCTGGCTGCTGGCGAGCGTCGAGATCCGCGCCGCCCAGTCCGCGCTCGTGTGGACGGTCGGCAGCGTGGCGGACGTCCGCGGCGCCGACCTCGTGACGTTCGCCGCCTCGGCCCTCGTGCTCGGCGCCGGCATCGCCGCGGTCTCGCGGTGGCAGCGGCCGCTCGCGCTCGGCGACGACAACGCGCGCGCCCTCGGCGTCCCCGTCGACGCCGCACGCGTGACGTCGCTGCTGCTGGCCGTCGGCCTCGTGGGGGTCGCGACGTCGTTCGTCGGCCCGCTCGCGTTCGTGGCCCTCGTCGCCCCCGCCATCGCGCGCCGGCTGCTGTCCGACGGCGGCGCCGCGCTCGCGGTGTCGGTGCTCACCGGGGCCCTCCTCGTGCTCGCCGCGGACGTCGTCGGCCAGCACCTGCTGTTCGGGCTCGAGGCGCCCACCGGCATCGTCACCGGCCTCATCGGCGCCCCCTACCTGCTGTGGCTGCTGGCCACCGACCGAAGGAAGAGGCTCGCATGACCGACGTGCACCGGCCCGCCGCGCCGTCCGCGCGTCCCGGCTCGACGCCGGCCCCCGACCACGACGCGACCCGCGCCGCCGCGCCCGACGTCACGCTGCGCGCCCACGGCGTCAGCCTCGGCTACGACGGCCGCCGCGTGATCGACGGGCTCGACCTGGAGCTCCCCGCCGGCCGCGTGACGGCGATCGTCGGCCCCAACGCCTGCGGCAAGTCGACCCTGCTGCGCGGCCTGGCCCGCCTGCACCCGCTCGACGGCGGCCGCGTCACGCTGGGCGGCGAGGACGTCGGCACCCTGTCGCGCAAGGAGCTCGCGAGGCAGGTCGGCGTGCTGCCGCAGTCGTCGATCGCCCCCGACGGCGTCCGCGTCGCCGAGCTCGTGGCCCGCGGCCGGTACCCGCACCAGGGGTGGTTCGGGCGGCACAGCTCCACCGACGACGGCGCGGTGCTCCGCGCCCTCGAGGCCACCGGGGTCGCCGACCTCGCCGACCGGCCCGTCGCCGAGCTGTCGGGCGGCCAGCGCCAGCGGGTGTGGATCGCGATGGTGCTCGCGCAGGAGACCGACGTCGTGCTGCTCGACGAGCCCACGACCTACCTCGACCTCGCGCACCAGGTGGACCTGCTCGACCTGCTCACCGAGCTGAACCGCACCCGCGGCACCACCGTCGTCATGGTGCTGCACGAGCTCAACCTCGCCGCCCGGTACGCCGACCACCTGGTGGTGATGAGTGCCGGGCAGGTGGTGGCCGAGGGCCGCCCCGGCGACGTCCTCACCGCCGCCTCCGTGCACGCCGCGTTCGGCCTGCGGGCCCAGGTGGTGCCGGACCCGGTGTCGGGAACGCCACTCGTCGTCCCCCTCGGCCGGACGCACGACGGCACTCTAGGATAGGTTAGGCTCTCCTCACCTAATGTTCCTCTCGCGCCGCCGGCGCGAGCACACCGAGGAGAACCCGTGCGTCTTCGCCGCCCTCTCGCCGCTGCCGCCGCCCTCGCGGCGACGGCCGCCCTGACCCTCGCCGGCTGCGCGTCCGACGACGCCCCCGAGAGCGAGCAGCCGGCCGCCTCGGGCAACGTCCGGTCCGAGCCCACCGACGAGTTCCCGATCACGATCGAGCACGCGCTCGGCGAGACGGTGATCGAGAAGGCGCCGCAGCGGGTCGCCACCTGGGGCTGGGGCTCCACCGAGGCAGCCATCGCGTCGGGCGTCTACCCCGTCGCCGTGGCGGAGCAGATCTTCACCGTCGGCGAGGACGCGCTGCTGCCCTGGGTCGAGGAGGCCTACGACGAGGAGGGCGTGGAGAAGCCCGCCATCCTGTCCGACCCCGACGGCGGTTCCACCGTGCCCTACGAGGAGTTCGTCAAGGCGGAGCCGGACCTCATCGTCGCGCCCTACTCCGGGCTCACCCAGGAGCAGTACGACGTGCTGAGCGACATCGCCCCCGTCGTCGCCTACCCGGACGCCCCGTGGACCACCACGTGGCAGGACACGATCTCGATCACCGCCCAGGCGCTCGGCCGCTCCGACGCCGGCGACGAGATCCTGGGCGACATCGACGCGTTCGTCGCCGAGAAGGCCGCCGCGCACCCCGAGTTCGCCGGCAAGACGTTCGCGGCCATCGTCGACGACCCGAGCAAGGGCATCGTGTCGGTGTACACCCCGCTGGACCCGCGCACCACCTTCCTCGAGGGCCTGGGCGTGAAGAACGCCCCGTCGGTGAGCGAGCTCGACAGCTCGAACGGCAGCTTCTACTACGACCTGTCCTACGAGGAGCTCGACAAGCTCGACTCCGACTTCGTCGTCGCCTACGCCTACAGCGACGAGGCCGCGCAGGCCTTCGACGACAACAAGGACCTCCAGGCGATCCCCGCCGTCAAGGCCGGGAAGGTCGTGAAGGTCGTCGGCCCGCCCGAGGTGTCGGCCGTGTCGCCGCCCACCGCGCTCTCCGTGTACTGGGAGGACGGCTTCCCGGCCCTCGTCGACTCGATGGCCGAGGTGCTCGGCGACTGACCGCCGCCCCGACCCACGACACCACGACGAACCCCCGCCCGGCCACCGGGCGGGGGTTCGTCGTGCGGTCAGCCGGCGTCGGGGGTGTCGACGGCGCCGCCGTAGCGCCGGTCGCGGCGGGCAAACTCCTCCACCGCGCGCCACAGGTGCCGCCGGTCGACGTCGGGCCACGGCTCCGGCAGGAACACCATCTCCGCGTACGCGGCCTGCCAGATCATGAAGTTCGAGGTGCGCTGCTCCCCCGACGAGCGCAGGAACAGGTCGACGTCCGGCAGGTCGGGCTCGTCGAGGTACTTCTGGACCGTCTTCTCCGAGACGCGCGCCGGGTTCAGCCTCCCCGCCGCCGCGTCGCGGGCGATGGCGGCCGCGGCGTCGGCGATCTCCGCCCGCCCGCCGTAGTTGACGCACATCGTCAGCGTGCAGCGGTCGTTCTCCCGGGTCATCTCCTCCGCGACCTGCAGCTCCTTGATCACCGACCCCCACAGCTTCGGCCGGCGGCCGGCCCAGCGGATGCGCACGCCCCACGACGACATCTCGTCGCGACGCCGCCGGATGACGTCGCGGTTGAAGTTCATGAGGAACTTCACCTCGTCCGGCGACCGCTTCCAGTTCTCCGTGCTGAACGCGTACGCCGACACGTGCTTGACGCCGATCTGCACGGCCCCCGCCACGACGTCGAGCAGGGACTTCTCCCCCTGCTTGTGCCCCTCCACGCGCGGCAGCCCGCGCGCGTTGGCCCACCGTCCGTTGCCGTCCATGACGATCGCGACGTGGTTCGGCACGAACTGCGCCGGGATGTTCGGCGGCGTCGCGCCCGAGGGGTGCGGGTAGGGCTCGGCGTACTCGCGCGGCCGGGCGTCGGAGGTGCGGGGCATCAGGCCTCTCTCTCTCGATCAGTACACGGGGTCGGGCCCGCGGGTCAGGCGCGCTCGATCATGCGCAACGAGCGCAGCGTGCGCTCCAGGTAGTACTGGGAGTAGGCGGCGACGAGGCCCGAGGCCTCGGTGCGGTGGCGCGCCTCGGAGGCGTCGGCCGTCTCCCAGTCCCCGCCGAGCAGGGCGCCGAGCAGCGCGAACGTCTCCGGGGCGGGGGCGGTGGAGCCGGGCGGCCGGCAGCGGGAGCACACGGCCCCGCCCTGTCCGACGGAGAACGCGTGGTGCGGGCCGGGCTCGCCGCAGCGGGCGCAGTCGGTGAACGACGGCGCCCAGCCGGCGACGGCGAGGCCGCGCAGCAGGTAGGAGTCGAGCACCAGCCCGGGCGCGTGCGCGCCCTCGGCGAGCGCGCGCAGCGCGCCGGCGAGCAGCCAGTACTGCTGCACGGCGGGCTCGTGCTCCGCGGCGACCAGGCGGTCGGCGGCCTCGAGCATCGCCGCCCCGGACGTGTACAGCGCGTAGTCCTCGCAGATGGCGCGGGCGTACGGCCCCACCGTCTCCACCTGCGTCACGGTGTCGAGGTTGCGCCCGGTGTGCAGCTGCACGTCCACGACCATGAACGGCTCCAGGCGCGCCCCGAAGCGCGACGACGTGCGCCGCACCCCGCGTCCGACCCCGCGCACCTTGCCGTGCTCGCGGGTGAGGAACGTGACGATCCGGTCGGCCTCGCCCAGCTTGTGGGTGCGCAGCACGATCGCGTCGTCTCGGTACAGGGGCACGGGCCCATTCTCTCAGCCCCCACCCACGAAAGGTGTCAGAGCCACGACGGCGTAGGGCCCCTCCTGCCTCTGACAACTCGCGGGGACCCAGAACGGTCAGAGCCACGTCGGGACTGGGCCCGACGTGGCTCTGACAGCTCGCGGGACGGGTCAGGCGCGGGCGGCGCGGTTCACGGCGGAGACGATCGCCTTGAGGGACGCCGTCGTGATGGACGGGTCGATGCCGACGCCCCACAGGACGTCGTCGCCCACCTGGCACTCGACGTACGCCGCGGCGGTGGCGTCGCCGCCCTCGGACAGGGCGTGCTCCGCGTAGTCCAGCACCCGCACGTCCACGCCGACCTTCGAGATCGCGTCGACGAACGCGGCGAGCGGCCCGTTGCCGGTGCCCTCCAGCGTGTGCTCCACGCCCTGGTCCAGCACGTCGACAGCGAGCGCGGTGGCGCCGCCCTCGGCCGACGTCGTGCGGGTCTCGCGCAGCCGCAGGCGGCCCCACGGCTCCAGGCCGCGCGGGTCACCGGCCTCGACGGGCAGGTACTCGTCGCTGAAGATCCGCCAGATGTCCGAGCCGGTGACCTCGCTGCCCTCGGCGTCGGTGAACCGCTGCACGACGCCCGAGAACTCGATCTGCAGGCGACGCGGCAGGTCCAGCGAGTGCTCGGTGGACAGCAGGTAGGCGATGCCGCCCTTGCCGGACTGCGAGTTGACGCGGATGACGGCCTCGTACGACCGGCCCACGTCCTTCGGGTCGATCGGCAGGTACGGCACGCCCCAGGTGAGCTCGTCGACCGGCTTGCCCTCCGCCTCCGCGCGGGCCGCCATGTGCTCGAAGCCCTTCTTGATCGCGTCCTGGTGGGAGCCGGAGAACGCGGTGAAGACGAGGTCGCCGACGTAGGGGTGCCGCTCGTGCACGGGGATCTGGTTGCAGTGCTCGACCGTGCGCCGGATGCCGTCGATGCCGCCCCCGACGGTGAAGTCGATCTGCGGGTCGATGCCCTGGCTGAACAGGTTCATGCCGAGGGTCACCAGGTCGACGTTGCCGGTGCGCTCGCCGTTGCCGAACAGGCAGCCCTCGATGCGGTCGGCGCCGGCCTGGTAGCCGAGCTCCGCGGCCGCGACGGCGGTGCCACGGTCGTTGTGCGGGTGCAGGGACAGCACCACGTGCTCGCGGAAGGCCAGGTTCCGGTTCATCCACTCGATCGAGTCGGCGTAGACGTTCGGGGTGGCCATCTCGACCGTGGCCGGCAGGTTGACGATCACCGGGCGCTCGGCCGTGGGCTCCAGCACCTCCAGCACCTCGTTGCAGATACGGGCGGCGAACTCGAGCTCCGTGCCGGTGTACGACTCGGGCGAGTACTCGTAGTAGACCGTCGTCTCGGGGATGGTCTCCTCGAGCTTGCGGCACAGCCGCGCGCCCTGCAGGGCGATGTCGACGATGCCGTCCATGTCGCTGCGGAAGACGACCTCGCGCTGCAGGATCGACGTCGAGTTGTAGATGTGCACGATCGCCTGCTTGGCGCCGCGGATGGCGTCGTAGGTGCGCTCGATGAGGTGGTCGCGGCACTGCGTCAGCACCTGGATGACCACGTCGTCGGGGATGCGCCCGGTGTCGATGAGCTGGCGGACGAAGTCGAAGTCCGTCTGCGACGCGGACGGGAAGCCGACCTCGATCTCCTTGTAGCCCATCTGCACGAGCAGGTCGAACATGCGCAGCTTGCGCTCGGCGTCCATCGGCTCGATCAGCGCCTGGTTGCCGTCGCGCAGGTCGACGGCGCACCAGCGCGGCGCCTTCGTGATGCGCTTGTCGGGCCAGGTCCGGTCCGGCAGGTCGACGGCGATCTGCTCGTGGAACGGGAGGTAGCGCGTGTACGGCATCCCGGAGGGGCGCTGGGGGTTGGCGCCGGCGATGCCCTGGGGGTGATGGTTCTGCATGGTGTCGCGTCCTTCGGTGGGGGCTCGGTGACCGCCGCCCGGGTGGGGTGGTCGGTCATGACCAGTCGGCCGGCGCGCCACAACCTCCGCGACGGGGGTCCGGCCTTAGAGGGCCCCGCCGCGGCACCGAAGGAGAAGGCTCACCGTGCGCTGCACGCTGCCACCGTACACCTTCGTCAGGGCGTCGCCTGGGGCGTCCAGGATCTGACCGGACGCCCGCCTCGCCGCAGCGTATTGACCTAGCGCCGGGAGCGCAGCGCGGCGTCCACGGCGGGGTCGCCGAGGGCGCCCAGCCAGTCCAGCAGCGCCGGGTAGGTCGAGGGGTTCGCGGCCACGTACGAGCGCAGGTGCGGCGCCTCCGCCGAGATCCGCGCGAGGTCCGCGAGCGGCGTCGACGGGTCCATCGCCTGGGCCGCGGTCCAGCCCGGGGCCTGCACGGGAGCCGTCTGCGCGGGCGCCGCCTGGACGGGCGGGAGCACCTGCGTGGAGTCCGGCGCCTGCGCGACCCGCACGGGCTCCATCTGCTGGGTGGCGTCCATCGGCCGCGCCGCGGGCCGCGACACCGCGGGCGCCGCGGCAGGCTGCGCCCCGGTGTCGGTCGCGGGTGCCGACGCCGCGGCGCCGGGCTGCGCGGCCCCGGACGGTGCGGCCGTCTGCGCGGCGGCGTCCACCGTGGAGGTCGCGGGCTCGGGGGCCGCGCGCTCGGGCGTCCGCGCCGGCTCGGGCTCGGTGGTCTCGGGGGCCGACGCGACGAGCGCGCGGACCGACGGCGGCACGAGCAGGACGGCGAGCGCGATGGCCGGCAGGCCGAACGCGACCAGCAGCTCCTCCACGTTCGACTGCGTGCCGAGGCCGGCGCGCGCGACGACGATCACCAGGCCGAGCACCACGACGATGCACGTGGCGCCCACGGCGGTGGTGTGCCCCGCACGCGGGTCCCGCGCGAGCGACCGCCGCGCCGCGACCGCGACCGCGACCATCAGCGCGCCGACGACCAGCCGCAGGACCCGGCCGACGCTCACTCCGTCGAACACGATCAGCACCAGCGCGACGAGCGCCACGAACGCCGCGACCAGCGCGACCAGGCCGAGAGCGCGGAGCGCGACGGCCACCCAGCGCGCCGCGCGCGCGTCGTCGGGCTCGTCCACCGTCGCCGCGGCGTCGTCGACGATGCGGCGTGCGGCGACCCCCGCGACCACGGGCAGGAGCAGGAGGCCCAGCCGCTGCTCGTGCACGCTCTCGAACCACGGGTCCACGTTGCCGCCCGCGAAGAGCACGAGCTCGAGCGCGACCGCCCCGCCCAGCGCCAGCAGCACGTAGCCGGAGGCGAGGTCGCCCGAGCGCAGGTAGGTGCCGACGGTGAACCAGAGCACGCCCAGCACCACGAGGGCGTTGAGGAGCCCGACGACCCACACCGCCCAGGGCGCGCCCTGCACGAGCGCCGCGACCGGGGTGGCGAGGGTGCCGAGCGCCACCACCCCCGCGACGACGGCGGGCGCGTGCGCCCACCGGGGCGCGGCCGCGAGCGCCGCGCCCGCGAGGCCGACGGCGAGCCCTGCTCCGACCCCGCCCGCGGCGTCGGCCGGGGCGAGGGCGTCCAGCACCAGGTACACGACGGCGACGACGGCGTAGGGCACGCAGGCGAGCGTCACCGTGCGGCGCGACGTCAGGACGTCCCACGAGGAGGGGCCGACGCCGCCGCGACGGAGGTACGGGGCCGCGATCGCGAGCACCGCGAGGACGGTCGCGAGCACGATCTCGAGCCGGTCGCTGCCGCGGTGGGCGTGGTCCCACGGGAGCGGGAGCGCGACGAGCAGCGCGAACGCGGCCACCACGTCGCGCACGAGCTCGCGGACCGTCACCCCGCCGAACGGCGAGCGCTCCTGCTCGGGGGCGTCGAGGGTGTCGGGGTCGGTCATGCGTGCGTCTCCTGGGCTGGGATCCGAAGGGGGCCGGGGCACGGTGCCCCCGCACCTGTTTCTACCCGACGCCGGGCGCCCACGTCGTCTCCCGCGCGGACGGGTCGGTCACACCGTCACCGTTCCCGCACGCCGCGCTCAGATACCCAGCTGGTACACGCCCCAGTACGCGAGCGTCACCAGGAACGCGAGCGACCCCGCGAGGGTGCACCAGAACGTCAGCACGGCGGGCCACCCACGGGCCACGGCGACGTCGGCCCCCGCCCGGCGCTCCGTCCGGGCGTCGACCACCCGCCGGATCACCAGCGCGGCCGCGACGGCGGTCGCGACCCCGAGGAGCCGCACGACGATCCAGCCGCCCTGCACGACGAGGTCGTCCCGCTGGTAGTCCAGGGCGAGGCGCGCGACCGCCAGGAGGTACACGACGAGCGCGACCATCGTCGCCACCGACCCGAGGCCGAGCCCCAGCAGCGACGACCGCAGCCCGCGGGCGAGGCGCGGCGCGGTCGTCGACGACCGGCGCAGGACGGCGCGCCGCACCAGGGCGTGCACGCCCCACACCAGCGGGCCGAGCACGAGCAGCCCGGCGCCCGCGATCACCCCGCCCACCACGATGTCCCCGTTGCCCCACCACCGCGGCTGCGGGACGGCCGAGGCGAGGTAGAGCTGGTTCGGCGTGTCCCCGGCGACCCGGGGCGGCGCGTCGGCGGTGCCGGGCATGCCCTGGATCCAGGTGGCGACGTCGCGCGCGAAGTCGGGGTGCAGGTGCATCCCCCCGTCCAGCGGCACGTTGATCCCGTGGTTCGCTCCCGCGTAGTAACGCACCGTCACAGGAGCGTCGTCGCCGTTCACCGCGGTGTCGGCGATGACCTGGCGCGCGCCCTGCTCGACCGGCATGGACGGGTCGGCGGTGCCGTAGACGACGAGGACGGGGGCGGTCTGCCGCTCGAGCCACGGGCGCACGTCGAAGTCGGCGTACTCGAAGCCGCCGCCGGGCAGCTGCATGCCGACCGCTCGCGGGATGGCGCGGAAGACCTGCTGGGGCACGCCGGTGTTGCGCAGGTAGCTGTCCACCGCGAACGCGGCCTGCTGGCGCGGCGGCACCACCGGTGCCGACACGAGGACCGTGTACGCGATCGTCGGGTCCTGGGCCTGCATGATCGGCACGATCCAGGTGCCCTCGGACTCCCCGTACACGCCGACCTGCTCCGGGTCGACCCCGTCGATCGTGCGCAGCAGGTCGACCGAGTGCTGGTAGTCGGCGGCCATCGCGACGTAGTCCCGGTCGCGTGTGGTGTAGGTGTCGAGCCGCTTGTCCGGCACGAGGGTGACGACACCGGCGCTCGCGAGCGCGGTGGCCGACTCGGTGAACGCCTCGGAGGCCTTGCCCGTGCCCGCGCCGTGCACGTAGACGACGCCGGGCCGGTCGGCCAGCAGCTCGCCGTCGCCGCCCAGCGGCTGGCGCAGCAGCCCGCCGACGACGGCGCCGTCGAGCGGGACCGTCACGGCGGTCTCGCGGACCTCGAACTCGCCGACCTCACCGATCTGCGCGTCCGGGGCGACGCCGCCGATCGCCGTGTCGTCGGTGGCGGGCTCGAGGTGGTCCGTGACGGGGACCGGGTCCCACTGCGGGCCGGCCACCGCCCCGGTCAGTGCCAGGCCCACCAGGATCGCCGCCGTCGTCGCAATAGTCCGGAACACCACGCAGCGATGCTACTCGGCGCCCTCCGCCGGGGCGGCCAGGTTTTCCCCCGCGACCTCGGGGGACGTCCCCCGGGCCGGCTCGGACCGCAGGTCAGAACCCGAGGCGCTGGAGCTGCTTGGGGTCGCGCTGCCAGTCCTTGGCCACCTTGACGTGCAGGTCGAGGTACACGCGCGTGCCGAGCAGCTTCTCGATGCCCTTGCGGGCCGTGGTGCCGACCTCCCGCAGCCGCGAGCCGCCCTTGCCGATGACGATCGCCTTCTGGCTCTCGCGCTCCACGAACAGGTTGACGCGCACGTCGAGCAGCGGCGGCTTCCCCCGGTCGGGGTCGCCGGTGCCCTCGCGCTCGAGGATCTCCTCGACGACGACGGCGAGCGAGTGCGGCAGCTCGTCGCGGACGCCCTCCAGGGCGGCCTCGCGCACCAGCTCGGCGACCATGACCTGCTCCGGCTCGTCGGTGAGCTCGCCGCCCGGGTAGAGCTCGGGCCCGGCGGGCAGGTGCGCGACGAGGACGTCGGTCAGCTCGTCCACCTGGTAGCCGTCGCGGGCCGAGACGGGCACGATGGCGGACCAGTCGCGGTCGATGGAGCGGGCGAGCTCGTCGACCGCCAGGAGGTGCTCCATCAGCCGGCCGCGGTCGACCAGGTCGGACTTGGTCACGACGGCGACGACGGGCACCGCCCGCCGCCCCTCCATCAGGGGAGCCAGCTGGGAGGCGATGTACCGGTCGCCGGGGCCGATCTTCTGGTCCGCGGGCAGGCAGAACGCGATGACGTCGACCTCGCCGAGCGTGTCCTGCACGAGCGCGTTGAGGCGCTCGCCGAGCAGCGTGCGCGGGCGGTGCAGACCCGGCGTGTCGACGAGGACCAGCTGGGCGTCGTCCCGGTGCACGATGCCGCGGATCGTGTGCCGCGTGGTCTGGGGGCGCGCGGACATGATCGCGACCTTCTCCCCCACCAGCGCGTTGGTGAGCGTCGACTTGCCCACGTTGGGGCGACCTACGAGGCAGGCGAAGCCCGACCGGTGGGTGTCCGGCTCGTCGTGCGGGGTGACGACGGAGGGATGGTGGCGCTCGGTGGTCATGCGTGTGCTTCCTTCTGGTCTGGCGGCGTGGCGTGCTCGCCACCCGCTGCTGGGTCGTCCTGGTCGTGCGAGGCGGGGGTCGCGCGGCCCACCCGGAGCGTCGCGAGCTGCTTGCGCCGTCCCTCGACGCGGTCGGCCACGAGGTGCAGCCCGCCGACGTCGGCGGTCGCGCCCGTGAGCGGCACCTTGCCGAGGGCCTTGGCGAGCAGGCCGCCCGCGGTGTCCACGTCGTCGTCGTCGAGCCGCAGGTCGAACAGCTCGCCGAGCTCGTCGACGGGCATCCGCGCGGAGACGAGGAACGTGCCGTCGCCCAGGTCCTCCGGCTCGAGCTCCGGGGCGGTGTCGTGCTCGTCCGTGAGCTCGCCGACGAGCTCCTCGATGACATCCTCCACCGTGACGAGCCCCGCGATGCCGCCGTACTCGTCGACCACGACGGCGATGTGCGAGCGGGAGGCCTGCATCTCCCGGAGCAGCTCGTCCGCGGGCTTCGACTCCGGCACGAAGACGGCGTCCCGGGCGACCTCCACCACGGGCCGGTCCGCGGCCGCGGGCTCGTTCTCGAGCACGCGCGCGACGTCCTTGAGGTAGGCGACGCCGACGAGGTCGTCCACCTCCTCGCCGACGACCGGCACGCGCGAGTACCCCGACCGGAGGAAGAGCCTCATGGCCTTGCGCAGCGGCGTCGTCGCGGCGACCGTCACCATGTCCGTGCGCGGCACCATGACCTCGCGCGTCAGCGTGCCGCCCAGCTCGACGACGGAGCGGATGAGCTCGCGCTCGGCGTCCTCGATCGCCTCGTTGTCGCGGACCCGCTCGGCGACCTCGCGCAGCGCGTCCTCGCCCGGGTCGTGCTCGCCGTCGCGCTCGGGGCCCCTCGCCGCGGCGCGCTCCGAGGTGCGGTCGGTGAGCCACGCGGCGGCACGGTGCACCGCGGACAGCGGCCCGGCGAGCGCGACGAGCACGGGCAGCGGCCGGCGCAGGCCGAGCGCGCGCGGGCTGAGCCGCACGAAGACGACGCCCGCCACGAGACCCACCACGCCGGCGACGAGCAGCACCTGCCACCACTCGTCGAACCAGTCCGCGATCATCAGCGTCGCGGCCGCGAGCGCCACGGTCTCGGCGAACACCCGGACCAGCGCGAAGGCGGCGACCGCCGCGGGCGGGTCGACGACGAGCCCCTGCACGGCGCGCAGCCGGGCCAGCCGGGTACGGCGGGCCGTGGCCGTGAGGTCCTCCGACGTCTCCGCCTCGATCAGGGCGTCCGCCACGGAGGTGCGCGTGATCCGCAGCACCGCGGCCTCGCCGGCGGACAGCATGCCCGCCAGGGCGAGCGCGACCGCCGCCACGAGCGCCAGCAGCAGCTCCGGTCCGTCCATCAGGCCACCGCCCGGTCCGTCGTCGCCGTCACCGGCCGGCGAGGAAGGTGAGCAGGAGACGGCGCTGCAGCGCGAACATCTCCTTCTCCTCCTCCGGCTCCGCGTGGTCGTACCCGAGCAGGTGCAGGATGCCGTGCGTGGTGAGCAGCAGCAGCTCCTCGGCCGTGGAGTGCCCCGCGACCTTCGCCTGCTGCGCGGCCACCTCCGGGCACAGCACGACGTCGCCGAGCGTGCCCGGCGGCGTCTCCTCGCCCTCGCGCCCGGGGCGCAGCTCGTCCATGGGGAACGACAGCACGTCGGTGGGGCCCGGCTCGTCCATCCACTGCACGTGCAGCTCGGTCATCACGGCCGTGTCGACGAACATGATCGACAGCTCGCTGCGCGGGTGCACGTGCAGCGTGTCCAGCACGAACCGGCCGAGCGCGGCGAACTCCGCCTCGTCCACCTCGACGCCCGACTCGTTGGCTACCTCGATGCTCACTGTCGGCGTGCCCCTCGCTCGTGCGGGCCGCGGCCCTGCCGTCCCTGTCCCTGCCTGCCCTGGTCCGGGCGCGCCGTCGCGACGTCCCAGCGCGCGTACGCGTCGATGATGTCGCTGACCAGCTTGTGCCGCACGACGTCCGCCGAGGTCAGCCGGCAGAACTCGACGTCGTCGACCCCGGTGAGGATGTCCTCGACCACCCGCAGGCCCGACGTCGTGCCGCCGGGCAGGTCCACCTGCGTGGCGTCCCCCGTGATGACCATCGTGGAGCCGAAGCCCAGGCGCGTGAGGAACATCTTCATCTGCTCGGCGGACGTGTTCTGCGCCTCGTCGAGGATGATGAACGAGTCGTTGAGCGAGCGGCCCCGCATGTAGGCCAGCGGCGCCACCTCGATCGTGCCCGCCTCGATGAGCCGCGGGATCGCGTCGGGGTCCATCATGTCGTGCAGCGCGTCGTACAGCGGGCGCAGGTACGGGTCGATCTTGTCGCTCAGGGAGCCGGGCAGGTAGCCGAGCTTCTCCCCCGCCTCGACGGCCGGGCGAGTGAGCACGATGCGGTTGACGCGCTTGGCCTGCAGCGCCTGGACGGCCTTGGCCATCGCGAGGTACGTCTTGCCGGTGCCCGCCGGGCCGATGCCGAACGTGATCGTGTTGGCGTCGATCGCCTCGACGTAGCGCTTCTGCCCCACCGTCTTGGGCCGGATCGTGCGGCCGCGGCTGGACAGGATGTTGAAGGTCAGGACCTCGGCCGGGCGCTGCACGGACGCGGCCGTGAGCATCTGCACGGACCGCGCCACGACCTCGGGGGTCAGCGGCGTGCCCGACTCGACCACCTCGACGAGCTCGTCGAGGAGCCGCGAGACCAGGGCGACCTCTCCGGCGGGCCCGCTGACGACGATCTCGTTGCCGCGGGCGTGCACGTCGACGCCGGGGAAGCCGTCCTCCACCGCTCGCAGCACGGAGTCCCTGCTGCCGAGCAGCGCCACCATCGGCACGTGCGGGGGCACCACGATGCGGTGCTCGGTGGACCGTTCGGCGTGGGCGCCGGGGGCGGTGTGGGGTGTCGATGTCATGGGCCGGCTGCCGCCGGGGCCCTCCTTCGGAAGACGGTGCGAGGGTCGGTACGGGACGTTCTGAGGTCTCGAGTCTATCGACCGGCCGCGGGCGGCACAGCCGATTTCAGGCGGGCGTCCAGCCCAGCTGGGCGCCGGCGAGCACGTGGCCGTGCACGTGGAACACGCTCTGCCCGGCGCGGGGGCCGGAGTTGAAGACGAACCGGTACTGGCCGTCGGCGAGGTCGCCGGCCACCCGGTCGGCCATCGCCACCACCTCGGCCAGCAGGGCCGGGTCCGCCTTGGCGAGCGTCGCGACGTCGCCGTGGTGCTCCTTCGGCACCACCAGCACGTGCACGGGCGCCTTCGGGTCGATGTCGCGGAACGCGATCACGCGGTCGGTGCTGGCGACCACGTCCGCCGGCAGGTCGCCGGCGACGATCTTGCAGAACAGGCAGTCGGTGCTGGGCGCGCTCGTCATGCCCCGGACGTTACCGCGCGCCGGGACCGCCTGCCGGGGTCGGGCAGGGCTGTCCGGTCAGGCCCAGCGCCCGAGGCGCTCGCTGAGCAGCGCCACGGCGACCGGGCCGGCCGTGGACGTGCGCAGCACGTGCGGCCCGAGGCGCGCGGTCACGGCGCCCGCCTCCTCGAGCGCGGCGACCTCCGCGTCGGAGATCCCGCCCTCCGGCCCGACGACGACGAGCAGCGCCGGCGCCTCGGCGGGCCCGGCCGCCGGCGACGGGAGGACGACGTCCGCGAGCGGCGTCGTGGCGTCCTCGTGCAGCACGACGGCGGCGCCTCCGCCCGCGACGACCTCCCGCACCCGCCCGGCGAGCTGGCGGGAGGTGACGGGCTCCGCCACGGACGGCAGGCAGGCGCGGCGCGCCTGCTTCACCGCCGAGCGCACCGTCGCCACCCACTTGGCGCGCGACTTCGCCGCCCGCTGCCCGCGCCACACGACGACGGACCGGTCGGCCTGCCACGGCACCACCGCGTCCACGCCGACCTCGACCGCGGCCTCGACGGCCAGCTCGTCGCGGTCCCCCTTGGCCAGGGCCTGGACCAGGGTCAGCACCACGCCGGGTGCCTCCTCCGAGACCACCTCGTCGACGCGCAGGCGCACCTCGCCGTCCGCGACGGCGTCGACCACGCACCGCAGGCGCGTGCCCGCGCCGTCGACCACGTCGAGGCGCTCGCCCGGGCCGCGGCGCTGCACGACGCCCGCGTGCCGCCCCTCCGCGCCGTCGAGCACGTAGACGTCGCCCGGGGCGAGCGCGTCGAGCGCGCCGCCCTCCGCGAGGAAGACGGGGGCGCTCACGCGCTGCCCTCGGCCATGCCCTCGACACGCGAGCCCTGCGGCGCCTCGCTCCGGCACACCACACCCCTGGGTGTCCCTCCGCGAGGGCTCCTCGCGCTCACGTCAGCGGCCGCTCAGCTTGTCGCGCAGCCGCGAGAACACACCCGGGTGCGCCGCCGCGAGCCGGGGCTCGGGCCGCTCCTCGCCGCGCAGCGTGGCGAGCGAGCGCAGCAGCTCGGTCTGCTCGTCGTCGAGGCCGGTCGGCACCTGGACCTCGACGTGGACGTTGAGGTCGCCCCGCCCGCCGGCGTGCAGGTGCCCCACGCCCAGGCCCTTGAGCGTCACGACCTGCCCCGGCTGCGTGCCCGGCCGCAGGTCGATCTCCTGCTCGCCGTCCAACGTCTCCAGGTCGAGCACGGTGCCGAGCGCGGCCGCCGTCATCGGCACCTGGAGCGTGCAGTGCAGGTCGTCGCCGCGGCGCACGAACGTGTCGTGCGGCTTCTCGCGGATCTCCACGTAGAGGTCGCCGGCGGGGCCGCCGCCGGGGCCGACCTCGCCCTGCGAGGTGAGCTTGATGCGCGTGCCCGTGTCGACGCCGGCGGGCACGTTGACCGTGAGCGTGCGGCGCGAGCGGACGCGCCCCTCGCCGGAGCAGTCCGCGCACGGCTCGGGGATGACGGTGCCGAAGCCCTGGCAGGCGGCGCACGGCGCGGTCGTCATGACCTGGCCGAGGAACGAGCGGGCCACGCGCTGCACGTTGCCGCGCCCGTGGCAGACGTCGCAGGTCTTGAGGTCGGTGCCGGGCCGGCAGCCGTTGCCGCCGCAGGTGCCGCACACGACGGCGGTGTCCACCTGCAGCTCGCGCTTGGCGCCGAACGCGGCCTCCGCCAGGTCGATGTCCATCCGCACGAGGGCGTCCTGGCCACGCCGGGCGCGCGGCACCGGCCCGGCGGGCTGGCCGCCGCCGCCGAAGAACGTCTCGAAGATGTCCTGGAAGCCGAAGCCGTTGCCGAACCCGGCGCCGGCGCCGCCCGACGGCGAGCTGGGGTCCACGCCCATGTCGTACTGCTGGCGCTTGTCCGGGTTGGACAGCACCTCGTACGCGCGGGCGACGTCCTTGAAGCGTTCCTCGCCGGCCTCGCCGGCGACGTCGGGGTGCAGCTCGCGCGCGAGCTTGCGGTACGACTTCTTGATCTGCTCGGCCGAGGCGTCGCGGGGGACGCCCAGGATCTCGTAGTAGTCGGTCACAGGTCTCTCTTCGGTGACGTGTCGGTGACGTGCACGGTCAGGTCGGCTGGTTCGGGGGGTGCCGCCGCGGCGGTCAGCTGGGCAGCACCCGGGACAAGTAGCGAGCGACGGCGCGGACGGAGGCGATCGTGCCCGGATAGTCCATCCGGGTGGGGCCGATGGACCCCAGGATCGCCACGGTGTCGCCGTCGCTGCCGTAACCGGAGGCGACGACGGAGGTCTCGGTGAGGCCGTCGAGGCGGTTCTCGTGCCCGATGCGGACACCCACCCCGCCGCCCACCCGGCCACCGGGCTCGGAGGCCAGCTCGGTGAGCAGGCCGAGGAGCACGACCTGCTCCTCGAGCGCCTCGAGCACGGGGCTCAACCCCTGCTCGAACCGCATCTCCGCGCGGGCGAGGTTCGCGGTGCCCGCCAGCACGATGCGCTCCTCGCGCTGCGCGCCGAGGGTGTCGACCACGAGGTCGGCGATGCCGCGCGCCAGGGGGGCCAGGGTGGCGTCCACCCCGGCCACGACGCGGGCGAACGCGTCGGGCAGGTCCGCGAGGCCCTTGCCCGCCGCGGCCGCGTTGAGGCGGGCGCGCAGCTCGCTCAGCGTGCCCTCGTCGAGGGCGCCGGGGTCGGGGGCCGGCCCCGCCGGGGCGTCCACGGCCACGACGGCGGGCTCCGCACCGCCCACGCCGACGTCGAGGAAGCGCTGCTCCACCCTCCCCGTGTCCGTGATCACGACGACCAGCAGCCGCGCCCCGCCGACGGGGACGAGCTCCAGGTGCCGCAGCCCGGACAGCCGCAGGGACGGGTACTGGACGACGGCCACCTGGCCCGTGAGCTGGGCGATGAGCCGCCCGGCACGGCCGAGCACGTCGTCCAGGTCGATCGCCTCGGACAGGAAGGTCTCGATCGCCCGCCGCTGCGGGCTGGTGAGGGGACGCACCTCTGCGAGCCGGTCGACGAAGAGGCGGTACCCCTTGTCGGTCGGGATGCGGCCGGCGGACGTGTGCGGCTGGGCGATGTACCCGGCCTCCTCCAGCGCCGCCATGTCGTTGCGGATCGTGGCCGGCGAGACCCCGAGGCCGTGCCGCTCCGTGAGCACGCGCGACCCCACGGGCTCGCGCGTGTGGACGTAGTCCTCCACGATCGCGCGGAGCACGGCCAGGCGGCGTTCCTCGCTCACGGTCCTCCTCGGGTCGGATGGGGGTGGTGGTCCTTAGCACTCTCCTGTCCCGAGTGCCATCCTACGCGGGCTGGCAGGAGGTCCGCGGGAGCCGGGCCCGACACGCCGGAGCCGCGGCCGGATCCCGCGCCGACCTGCCCCGGGACCCGCGCCGGCCCTGCCTGAGGTACCCCGACGGCGGTCTGAGGTACCCCGCGCCGCGAAGATCCGGCACCTGACCGATCCGGCCCGGTACCTCAGCGACCGATGGTGGGATCACCGGCGGCCGCCCGAACGGGACGGCGCCGAGCGGAGAAGGAGACCGGTGATGAACGAGTACCTGTACTACGACGAGTTCCGCGCCCGCCAGGCGGACCTCGAGGAGGCGGTGCGCCACGAGGCGGCGGCACGTGCCGCCGCCCGGCATGCCCGAGCGGCCTCCCAGCAGGCGCGACGCCTGCGCCGTCGGGCGAGCACGCGCCGCCGCCGCGCGACCCGCCGCCCGTGGGAGCTGCCCGCGGGCCTGGTCCGGCCCTGGCCGCAGTGACCGCCGCCCCCGGCCGCCCGACGGCCCTCGCGGGTGCGGCGGCGGCCGCTCCGGCCTGGCACGATGGCGGCGTGCCCACCGGAACCTCGTCGTCGCCGCTCGTCGGCCGCTCCGCCGAGCTGGCCACCCTGCGCGAGGCATACGCGAACGCCCGCGACGGCTCCGGCGGCGTGGTCGTCGTCGGCGGCGAGGCGGGCATCGGCAAGACCCGCCTCGTGGCGGAGTTCCTCGCGGAGGTCGGCGACGGCGACGGCGCCCCGCTCGTCCTGCGCGGGCAGTGCGCGGACTCGGGCTCCGGGCCGCTGCCGTTCGCGGCGCTGACGGGCGTCCTGGCGGACGTCGTGGACGCGCTCGGGCCCGAGGCGGCCCTCGCCGCCGCCGGCCCCGCCGCCGACGCGCTCGGCGTCCTCGCGCCCCGCCTCGTGACCGTACGGCGCGACGTCGACTCGGGGCGGCTCCCCGAGGTGCTCGCGGACCTCGTGACCGCCCTGGCCGCGGAGCGTCCTCTCGTCGTCGTGCTCGAGGACCTGCACTGGTCCGACGACGTGACACGCACCGTGCTCGCCCGGCTCGCGCGCTCCGCCCCGCGCACGACGCTGCTCGTCGTCGCCACGTACCGCAGCGACGACGTCGGGCGACGCCACCCCCTGCGGACCACGCTCGCCGAGCTGGACCGCGCGCGCCTCGTGACCCGCGTCGACCTGCCACGGCTCGGCGACGCGGACGCGACCCTCCTCCTCACGGCTCTCGTCACTGCCCGGGAGCCGGCAGGTGGCCGGGCCGCCGCCGTGCCGGGCCCGGTCCTCGTCCAGCTCGTCGAGCGCACCGAGGGCGTGCCGTTCTACGCGGAGGAGCTCGCGGACTTCGCGGGAGCGGCGATGCCGGACTCCCTGCGGGACCTGCTGCTCCTGCGCTACTCGAGCCTGAGCGACACCGCCCGCACGTTCTGCCGCGCCGTCGCCGCCGCGGGGCACCGCGCGCCCCACGAGCTGCTCACGGCGATGCTGGGGCCCGCGGGGCTCGACGACGCCGAGGACGCCGCGCGCGAGGCGGTCGAGGCGCACGTGCTGGTCGCCGACGCCGACGGCTACCGCTTCCGGCACGCGCTCATGCAGGAGGCCGTCGCCGCCGAGCTGCTGCCCGGGGAGGCCCGGCGCCTGCACGCCGCCTGCGCCGGCGCGCTGGAGGCGGGCGAACGGACCCTCCCGCGCATCGCCGCCGCAGCCGACCACTGGTGGCGGGCCCGCGTGCCCGACAAGGCCCTCGCCGCTGCCGTGGAGGTCGTCACCGCGGCCGAGCCCGACGGCGCCACCTCCACGGCCGTCGCCGCGGGCGAGCGGGCGCTCGAGCTGTGGGATCTCGTCCCCGACGCCGAGCAGGTCGTCGGGCTGCACCGTGCCGCCGTGCTCCGGCACGTCTCCGAGACCCTCCTGGACGCCGTCCAGGTGGACCGCGCCGACGCCCTGGCCCGGGAGGCCGTCGCCGAGTGGCCGGCGGACGACCCCGCCGGGCGCGCGATGGCCCTGTCCACGCTGGCGCACATCCTCGGCAAGGCGGGCGACCCGGGCTCGGACGATGTGCTGGACGAGGCGCTGGCGCTGCTGCCGGCGGACGACCACGGGGGCCGGGCCACCCTGCTGCGGCTGAAGACGCGCAACGCGATGATGGACCACCGGGACGACGAGGCGATCGTCGCCGCCGACCGGGCCCTCGAGGCCGCGGCCGCGGCGGGCGACGAGCGGAACGCCTCCCTGGTGCACAACCTGCGGGCGATGAGCCGGCTCAACTCCGGCGACATCGACGCCCTCGAGGAGCTGGAACGCTCCCACGAGCTGGCGGGCGACGACTGGCGTGCGCAGTGCCACTACTACACCAACGCGTCGGACGTCTGGCTCAAGCTCGGCCGCTTCGAGAAGGCCGAGCGGCTCGCAGAGACCGGGGCACGGATCGCGCGGACGCTCGGCGCGGGCTGGGCCACCCGCGCGATGGTCGAGGGGAACGTGGCCGAGGCCTGGATCGGCCTGGGCCGGTGGGCCGACGCCGAGGGGTGGTACGAGCGGTCCGTGCCGCTCATCGACCCCAGCGACTACGCCGTGTACCTCGGCGAGCGGTGGGCGTGGCTGACCATGTGGCGCGGCGACGTCGAGACGGCGCAGGCGCGCACCCGTGCCCAGCGCAGCGCCTGGGTGCGGTACGGCCGGATGGAGGAGCAGATCCGCGCGCGGGTCGCCTCCACGCTCGCCGAGCTCGCGCTCCTGCGCGACGACCTCGACGACGCGCTGGACCTGATCCCGATCGCGCTCGACCGGGAGTCCCTCTCGCCGCACTACCGCCTCACGGTGCTCGCGGTCGCCGCACGCGTGCTCGACCGCGCCCGCAGGGCCGGGCGCGAGGTCGACGTCGCGCCGTACCGCGAGGCGCTCGCGTCGTGCGCCGTGTGGCCGACCTTCCCCACCTGGGCGGCGCTGTTCGCCGCCGAGCTGGGCGACGGGTCGTGGGAGGCGGTCGTCGCGGCGGACGGGCCCGCCCACCTGCGGCCGTACGCGCTGTACCGCGACGGCGCCTCGCTGCTGGAGGCGGGCGACCGCGCCGCGGCGCGCGAGCGGCTCGACGCCGCGGTCGAGGCGGCCGACGCGATCGGGTGCGGGCTGGTCGCCGACCAGGCGCGTGCGCTGCTCGACGGCGCGGGCCTCGCCCGCGGCGCCACCCGCGCGCGGCAGCCCGACCGCGCGCTGACCGACCGCGAGCGTCAGGTGCTCGCCCTCGTCGCCGAGGGCCTGACCAACGGGCAGATCGCCGAGCGGCTGTTCATCAGCCGCAAGACGGCGTCGGTGCACGTCTCGGCCATCCTGCGCAAGCTCGGCGTGTCCAGCCGGACGGAGGCGGCGGTCCTGGCGCGCGAGGCGCGCTCCTGACGTTCGCCCGACACACCTGTACACATGCCCTGAGCAGTCGTGTACGGACCGTCGTCCGACCTGCTCCCTAGCCGTGACACCACACCCCGGCTGGAGGACATCATGGATCCGCACGTGTACGACATGCTCGTCGAGCTCCGTCAGGAGGAGCTCGAGCGCGAGGTCGCGCTGCGCCGCCTGGCGCGCGAGCTCCGCGCCTCGCGCCGCGCGCTCCGGGACGCTGGCGCGGGCCCGGAGCCGTCGACGCCGACGGAGCCCCGCCGCCGCCCCGCGGTGGCGCCGCTGCACCGACCGCGCCCCGCGTGAGCGGAGCACGCCGACCCGTGCGGCAGGGACACCCCGCACCACCGCCCGCGCGCCGTCCGGTTCCGACCGGGCGGCGCGCGGCGCGTGTCGGGACCCGCTCCCCCGCGGCCGCGACCGTAGGCTCACGGCCGTGCACGACCGCTACGGCTCCGACGTCCTGTCCTCCTCCGGCTCCCGCGCCCCGGGCGCGCCGGACGGCTCCGCCCACCACCGCCGCCGGCCGGTGTCCCGGCCGCGCGCGGCCGACCACGGGCTCGTGGTCGAGGAGGTCACCACCGGCTGGGTGGGCGCCGTGGTGCGCGTGGAGAAGTCGGGCGGCGTCCACCTCGTGGTGCTGGAGGACCGGCGCGGGCGCACGCGGTCGTTCCCGCTCGGTCCGGGCTTCTGGGTGGA
Source organism: Isoptericola variabilis (assembly GCF_050311655.1). Classification (GTDB taxonomy): domain Bacteria; phylum Actinomycetota; class Actinomycetes; order Actinomycetales; family Cellulomonadaceae; genus Isoptericola; species Isoptericola variabilis. The sequence goes on along the minus strand of NZ_JBNOZM010000004.1, from coordinate 329,324 downwards.
CGGGCAGCCGGTGGAGCTCACCGCGCCCGTGACCACCCGCGCCCCCGCGCGGCCCACCCGGACGGCGTCGGGCTCCGTGGCCGTGCACGACCAGCGCGCCCGGGTGGCCCGCGGGTCGCGCATCTGGGTGGAGGGCAAGCACGACGCCGAGCTGGTCGAGAAGGTGTGGGGCGACGACCTGCGCGTCGAGGGAGTGGTGGTCGAGCTGCTCGACGGCGTGGACAACCTCGCGGACGCCCTCGACGAGTTCGCCCCGACGCCGGAGCGGCGGGTGGGCGTGCTGGTGGACCACCTGGTGCCCGGCTCGAAGGAGCGGCGCTTCGCCGACGACGCCCTGCGGCGCGTGCCCCGCGGCACCGTGCTGGTCCTCGGCCACCCGTACGTCGACGTGTGGCAGGCCGTGAAGGCGGAGCGGCTGGGGCTGGCGTCGTGGCCCACGATCGAGCGGGGCACGGAGTGGAAGCGCGGGATCCTGCGCGAGCTGGGCTGGCCGGCATCGTCCACCGAGGACGTCGGGCGCGCGTGGCAACGGATCCTCGCGACCGTGCGGGACTACCGCGACCTCGACCCGGCCCTGCTGGGCCGGGTCGAGGAGCTGATCGACTTCGTCACGGCGTGACCCTGGCTCCCGCGACGCTCAGCGGGTGCGGATGCCGTCCCGTTCCGCGTAGGCGTTGACCTTCTCCGACACGGAGATGACGGCCACGAAGAACTCCAGCGTGATGCGGGCGAGCGCCAGGTACACGAGCGCGATGATCCACCCGAACACGAGGTAGAGGATCCCGCCCCAGACCGACTGGGAGAACGTCGCGACGAGGCCGGAGAGCCACGCCAGCGCCACCAGCACCGTGACGATGATGTAGACGACCTTCACCACGCTGGGCGTGATGTACCGGCTGAAGGAGTAGTCGAACAGCGCCCCGAGGAAGCCGCTGCCCTCCCCGTGGGGCGTGATCGGTCCCCCCGACCGGTCCGGCGGGTACTCGGAGCCCGGGTAGAGGCCCGGGTCCGGCATCTGCCCCTCGTACGGCTGCTGCGACTGGGCGTACGGCTGGTCGCCGTAGGGCGGCTGCCCGCCGTGCGGGGGCGGGCCGGCGGGCGGCTGCTGCGCGGACGGCGGCTGCGGGGCCGGCCGTCCGGGCGGGGGCTGGTACCCCGGCTGCTGCGGGTCGCCGGGCTGCTGCGGCGTGTTCTCGCTCATCGTTCCTCCAGAGTGGTCCTGGCGACGTGGTCCGGGCGACGCACCCGGCGGGGTCGGCGCCTCCGCCCACTCTGGCCGCACCCGAACCGCTCCGCCACCGCACGTGACCACCACGGATGCGCGAGAATGACCCCATGAGCACCCCGCCGTACGGACCCCCGCCGCAGCAGCCACCGGCGGGACCTCCGCCGGGTGAACCGCCCTACGGCGGGACGCCCCCGGGTCAGCCGCCCTACGGCGGGCCGCCTCCCGGCCACCCGCCGTACGGGTACGGGCCCCAGCCGCTCTCGCCGTCGGACGAGCGCACGTGGGCCATGGTCGCCCACATCGGCCCGCCGATCCTGGCGCTCCTGAGCGCCGGGATCCTGCCGTTCCTCGTGCCGCTGCTGGTCTGGCTGTTCCTGCGCGACCGCAGCGCGTACGTCGCCGACCAGGCCAAGGAGTCCCTGAACTTCCAGATCACGCTGCTCATCGGCTACGTGGTCTCGGTGATCCTGTTCTTCGTCATCATCGGCTTCGTGCTCTGGGCGGCCGTGTGGATCTCGTCGATCGTGTTCGCGATCCTCGCCGCCGTCGCGGTGAACCGCCACGAGGCGTACCGCTACCCGATCAACATCCGGATCATCTCCTGATCCGCCCGTCTCACCGTCGGGGGCGGTTCAGGGGGTGAGCTCGCGGACGACGGAGTCCGCGAGGAGGCGGCCCCGGCGGGTCAGGACGACGCGCCCGCGGACCGCGGCGACGCCGTCGAGCAGCCCGCGCGCGACGAGCCCGGCCACCGCCGAGCGGCGCGACGGGTCGAGCGCCGCGACGTCCAGCCCCTCGCGGACCCGCACCCCGAGCAGCACGCGCTCGAGCTGGGCCTCGGCCGGCGTGAGCAGCTCGCGGCCCGCACCCGGCGACGCGCCGGACTCCAGGAGGGCGGCGTAGCGCCGCGGGTGCTTGACGTTCCACCAGCGCACCCCGGCGTGGGTCTCGGCAGGCCGAGCCGACGACGGGGCCGCGACGTACGAGTGCGCGCCCGGGCCGATCCCCCACCAGTCGTTGCCGCGCCAGTAGGCGAGGTTGTGCCGGCAGGCGTGCTCCGGCCCGCGGGCCCAGTTGCTCACCTCGTACCAGCCGAGGCCTGCCTCGGTGAGCAGGTCGTCGGCCAGCTCGTACTTCGCGGCCTGGTCGTCCTCGTCCGGCAGCGCGAGCTCGCCGCGGCGCACCTGCGCGTGCATCTTGGTGCCCGGCTCGACGACGAGCGCGTACGCCGACACGTGGTCGACGCCGGTGGCCAGCACCGCCTCGAGCGACGCCCGCCAGTCGTCGAGGGACTCCCCTGGCGTGCCGTAGATGAGGTCGAGCGAGACGTCGAGCCCGGCGTCCCGCGCCCAGGCCACGACGTCGGGCACGCGGCGCGGGTCGTGGGTGCGCTCCAGGGTCGCGAGCACGTGCGGCACCGCGGACTGCATCCCGACCGAGACCCGCGTGAAGCCGGCGTCGGCGAGCAGGCGCAGGGAGTCGGGGGTCACCGAGTCCGGGTTGGCCTCCGTGGTGACCTCGGCGCCGTCCGCGAGCCCCCACGCGTCGTCGACGCCGCGCAGCATCCGCGCGAGGTCCGCGGCGGGCAGCATCGTGGGCGTGCCCCCGCCGAAGAACACCGTGGACACGGGGCGCGACCCCAGGCCCGCGTCGTCGAGCACGCGGTGCGCGAGGCCGACCTCGCGCAGCGCCGTCGTCGCGTACGCGGCCTGGTCGGCGCCGCCGCCCAGCTCGGACGCCGTGTACGTGTTGAAGTCGCAGTACCCGCAGCGCACCGAGCAGAACGGCACGTGCACGTACACGCCGAACGGGCGGGTCGCCGCGCTCCCGTCGGCCGGCCGCACCCAGCCCGGCAGCGCGCCGTCCGCCGGGACGGGAACCCCGTCAGGCAGCGCGGGCACTACTTCTTCTTGTCCTTGGCGTCCTTGCCGCCACCGCCGTCCGAGGAGAGCGCGGCGATGAAGGCGTCCTTCGGGACCTCGACGGACCCGATGTTCTTCATGCGCTTCTTGCCCTCCTTCTGCTTCTCCAGCAGCTTGCGCTTACGGCTGATGTCGCCGCCGTAGCACTTGGCGAGCACGTCCTTGCGCATCGCGCGCACCGTCTCGCGGGCGATGACACGGGCACCGACGGCGGCCTGGATCGGCACCTCGAACTGCTGGCGCGGGATGATCTCCTTGAGCTTCGCCGTCATCATGACGCCGTAGTCGTACGCCTTGTCCTTGTGCACGATGGCGCTGAACGCGTCCACCTGGTCGCCCTGCAGCAGGATGTCGACCTTGACCAGGTCGGCCGCCTGGTCGCCCGAGGGCTCGTAGTCCAGCGACGCGTAGCCGCGGGTGCGGGACTTGAGCTGGTCGAAGAAGTCGAAGACGATCTCGGCGAGCGGCAGCGTGAAGCGCAGCTCGACGCGGTCCTCCGACAGGTAGTCCATGCCGAGCATCTGGCCACGACGGTCGTTGCACAGGCCCATGACCGTGCCCACGAACTCGCTCGGGGCGAGGATGGTCGCGCGCACGACGGGCTCGCGGACCTCCTTGATCTTGCCGCCCGGGAACTCCGACGGGTTGGTCACCTTCACCTCGGTGCCGTCGTCGAGCGTGACGTCGTAGACGACGTTCGGCGCGGTGGAGATGAGGTCGAGGTCGAACTCGCGCTCGAGCCGCTCGCGCACGATCTCCAGGTGCAGCAGGCCGAGGAAGCCCACGCGGAAGCCGAAGCCGAGCGCCACCGACGTCTCCGGCTCGTAGTTGAGCGCGGCGTCGTTGAGCTTGAGCTTGTCGAGGGCGTCGCGCAGCGCCGGGTAGTCCGTGCCGTCCACCGGGTAGAGGCCGGAGAACACCATCGGCTTCGGGTCGCTGTACCCGCCGAGCGGCTCGTCGGCCGGCTTGGCCATGTTGGTGACCGTGTCGCCGACCTTCGACTGACGCACGTCCTTGACGCCCGTGATGAGATAGCCGACCTCGCCGACGCCGAGCCCCTTGGTGGGGATGGCCTCGGGCGAGATGACGCCGATCTCGAGCAGCTCGTGCGTGGCGCGCGTCGACATCATGGCGATGCGCTCGCGCGGGTTGAGGTTGCCGTCCACGACCCGCACGTACGTGACCACGCCGCGGTAGGTGTCGTAGACCGAGTCGAAGATCATCGCGCGGGCCGGGGCGTCCGCGTCGCCGACGGGGGCCGGGATGCGCTCGACGATCCGGTCGAGCAGCGCCTCGACGCCCTCGCCGGTCTTGCCGCTGACCTTGAGGACGTCCTCCGGGTCACCACCGACCAGGCCCGCGATCTCCTCGGCGTACTTCTCCGGCTGCGCCGCCGGCAGGTCGATCTTGTTGAGGACCGGGATGATCTCGAGGTCGTTCTCCATCGCCAGGTAGAGGTTGGCGAGGGTCTGGGCCTCGATGCCCTGGGCGGCGTCGACGAGCAGGACGGCGCCCTCGCAGGCCGCGAGCGACCGGGAGACCTCGTACGTGAAGTCGACGTGCCCCGGGGTGTCGATCATGTTGAGCGCGTGGGCCTGGTCGCCCAGCTGCCAGGGCATCCGCACGGCCTGCGACTTGATGGTGATGCCGCGCTCGCGCTCGATGTCCATCCGGTCGAGGTACTGCGCCCGCATGGCCCGCGGCTCGACGACGCCGGTGAGCTGCAGCATGCGGTCGGCGAGCGTCGACTTGCCGTGGTCGATGTGCGCGATGATGCAGAAGTTGCGGATGAGCTCGGGCGCCGTGGCGTTCGGCTCGATGCGCGCACGCAGCGCGGGTCCGGGGATGGGCAACGCGATTCGCTCCGTCAGGGTCGCTGGTGGGTGTCGTCGGTGGTGACGAGGCCCGGCCATTGTCCCATGGGTCCGTGCCGAGGTCGGCGTGCGGGCAGGCGTCGTCGCTGCCTACCGTCGAGGGCCACCGACCGACACGACGGAAGGAGCCCAGGATGGCCGAGCTGACCGGGAAGCGAGTGCTGGCGATCGTGACCAGCTACGGCGTCGAGCAGGACGAGCTGGTCGTGCCGCTCGAGCACCTGCGCGCCGCGGGCGCGGAGGTCGTCGTCGCCTCGAACGAGCCCGGCGACGTGCGCACCCTCGTCGGAGACAAGGACCCGGGCCGCCCCGTGCCCGCCGACACGACGTACGACGCCGTCGACCCCGAGGGCGTCGACCTGCTGCTGGTGCCGGGCGGCACGATCAACGCGGACACGCTGCGCCTGCAGGAGGCCGCCGTCGGGCTCGTCGCCACCTTCGCGCACTCGGGCCGGCCGGTCGCCGCCATCTGCCACGGCCCGTGGGCGGTGGTCGAGGCCGGGTGCGTCGGCGGCGCGACGCTCACCTCGTATCCCTCGCTGGCGACGGACGTGCGGAACGCCGGGGGCCGCTGGGTGGACCGGTCCGTGGTGCGCGACGACGGCGCCGGCTTCCCGCTCGTGACCTCGCGGACCCCCGACGACCTGGACGACTTCCTCCGCGAGGTCGACGCCGCCCTGAGCGCCTGAGGAATCACCTCCCCGCTGCGCCGCGGCGACGCTAGCCTCGGCGACATGCCGCCGTCGCCCGCTACCTCGTCCGGCACCTCGCCTGACACGGTGCACCCCCGCCCCGCCGTCGACCCGCGCACGGGACGACGCACCGACGGCGGGCCGGAACCCGACCGCCTGGCGCTGCTCGCCCGCCTCCAGGGCGAGTTCGCCGCCGCGGTGCCCGACGTCGCGCCCGACGCGCTCGTGCCGGCCTGCGGCGACTGGCGCGCGGCCGAGCTGGTGCTGCACCTCGCGGGCGTGCACCACTGGGCGGCGGGCATGGCCGTGGGCGACCCCTCCCGCGACGAGGACCTGCCCGCGCCCGACCTCGCGGGGCCCGGCGCTCGGCACACCCTCGCCGAGCTCTACGCCCGGCACGCCGCAGACCTGCGCGCGACGCTCGACGCCGCGGGCCCGGACGGCGCGGCTCGGACGCTGGTCGGCGACGGACCGGCGTCGTTCTGGTGGCGACGGCAGACCCACGAGACGCTCGTCCACCTGCACGACCTGCACGCCGCGCGGCTGGCGTCCGGCCCGGACGCGCTGGACGCGGTCGGCGTCGCCCCCGAGGTGTGGGGCGACGGCGTCGACGAGGTCGTGACCGTGTTCCAGCCGCGGCAGGTGCGGCTCGGTCGGATGGCACCGCTGACCGACCGGATCCGCGTCGTCGCGTCCGACCTCGGCTGGTCGTGGACGATCGGGCCTGCCGAGGACCGCGAGTCGGTGCCCGACGCGACGCTCACCGCGACGGCCCAGCGGCTCGACCTGCTGCTCTGGGGACGGCTCACTCCCGAGGAGGCCGGCGCCGTCGTCGGGGGCGACCGTGACGCGGCGCGGCGCGTGCTCGCCGGGCCGCTCGTGCCCTGACCATTCCGACAGCCCGACCGATGAGTCGCGACAGGGCCCACGGTCCACCCGGCATGAGCGACGAGACCGCCACCTCCCCCGCAGCCGCGGACGTCACGACGGCCACGGTCACCACCGCCACCGTGAGCACCGCGAGCGGCGACCGCGTGACCTACGACCTGCGCGGCTCGGGCCCCGCGGTCGTGTTCGTCGCGGGCGCCGGGCCGTTCCGAGCCGTCGACCCGGTGACGACCCGCACGGCCGAGCTCCTGGCGCAGGAGGGCGTCACGACCGTCGTCTTCGACCGGCTCGGCCGCGGCGACTCCCCCGCCACCGGGCGCCTCGGCCTGGACCGCGAGCTGGACGCCGTCGCTGCGGTGCTCGACGTCGCGGGCGGACCGGCCGTGCTCTGCGGGCACTCCTCGGGCTGCGCGATCTCGCTGCGGGCGGCGGACCGCGGCCTCCCCGTCCTCGGGCTCGCGCTGTGGGAGGCCCCGCTGGAGTCCGGCGCCGACGAGACGGCCGCCTGGACCGCCGAGATCGAGCGGCGGATCGACGCCGACGACCTCGAGGGCGCCACCGAGCACTTCATGAAGGACATGCCGCCCGAGTGGCTCGCCGGGGCCAAGGCGTCCCCGGACTGGCCCGCCGTCGCGGCGTCCGTCGTCTCGCAGCGGGCCGACGCGCAGGCCCTGGCCTGGGCGACGCGCGCCCTGGAGGACGGCGGGCTGTCGGGCATCGACGTGCCGCTGCTGGCGATGACCGGCACGCGGACCTTTCCCGGGATGCCCGAGGCGGCGCGCCGGCTGGCCGGGACGGTGCCCGACGGCACCGCCGAGACCGTCCCTGGCGCCGACCACTCGTGGGACCCGGAGGCGATGGCCGACCGGCTGGCGCGCTTCGTGCTGGAGTAGGCGGCACGCCGCGAGCCGCACGTAGGCTGTCCGCCGTGGCGAACCGATGGCTGAACCTGCTGGTGGACGTGCTGCGCTCGGCGACGCGCCCGTCGTCGCGCGGTACCACGCGCACCCCCTCGCGCTCCACCGCGACCACGCGGCCCTCGAGTACAAGGCGCGGCGCGTCGGCGCCCGCCCGGGCCGCCGGCTACCCCGGCGACTACACGGGCACGGTGCGCCCGGTGTACTCCCCGAGCCTGGACGGCGAGCCCGACCCGGGCGAGGTCGTGTGGACGTGGGTGCCGTACGAGGAGGACCACAGCCAGGGCAAGGACCGGCCGGTGCTGCTCGTGGGCCGCGACGGCGCCTGGCTCCTGGCACTGCAGCTGACCAGCAAGGACCACGACCGCGACGCCGCGCAGGAAGCCCGCCACGGACGGCTGTGGATGGACGTCGGCACCGGGGCGTGGGACTCGCGGAAGCGACCGAGCGAGGTGCGCCTCAACCGGGTGATCCGGGTGGACCCGCGGGCCGTGCGCCGCGAGGGCGCCGTCATGGACCGTCGGACGTTCGACCGGGTCGCCCGGGCGATGGCGGACGCCAGACGCTGATCCGGGCGTCCGGCCCCCGGATCTCCGGCGCATCTCACAGGACGGCCCCGCGCACGCGGTTCTGCCCTGCCAACCCCTCTGCTATCGTTGATGTTTGCGTGTCCGCCCAGGTCGGCGGGCACAGCCGCAGTTCCTCTCCACGGGTTCCCCACCCCAGTCCCGGAGCTGTGGCCGCCCTCTACGACCTATCCGCTCGCCGGCAGGCGAACACACCAGGAAGTCCACACGTGGCAAACATCAAGTCCCAGATCAAGCGCATCAAGACGAACGAGAAGGCGCGCCTGCGCAACAAGGCCGTCAAGTCTGAGCTGAAGACCTACGTGCGCAAGGTGCGCGAGGCCGTCGCCGCGGGCGACAAGGAGGCCGCGACCACCGCGCTGCAGGCCGCGTCCCGCAAGCTCGACAAGGCCGTCTCGAAGGGCGTCATCCACGCCAACCAGGCCGCGAACCGCAAGTCGGCCATCGCGAAGCAGGTCGAGGCTCTCTGAGTCGCCTGTAGTCGTCGCGCTCCGTCCGCCCGACGCCTCTCACGTCGGACCGGACAGCAAGGCTCCGAAGGGCGCCGCACCCAGCGGGTGCGGCGCCCTTCGCGCGTCTCCGGCCTCTGTCGTGAGCGGGAGCTCGGGCCTGTGTCGTGCCCGAGGTGAGGCCCAGTCCCGCCCACGGCGGTCTGGGTCAGCCGCGGCGGGACCGAGCGATCGTCAGCACGGCCTTCTCGACGGCGTAGACGGGGTCGCGGCCGCCGCCCTTGACGTCGGCGTCGGCCTGGGCGACGGCGCCGATGGCGGTCGCGAGACCCTCGGGAGTCCAGCGGGCGAGGTCCCGCTGGGCGTTGCGCACCTGCCAGTCCTGGAGGCCGAGCTGGCGCGCGGTGGCCGCGCCGCCGCGGATGGCCGCGACCCGCGCCAGGGTCCGCAGGCGGAGCGCGAGGGCGGCGACGATCGGCACGGGGTCGGCGCCCGTCGCCAGGGCGTGGCGCAGGAGCGCGACCGCGCCGCCCGTGTCGCCCGCGACGGCGGCGTCCGCGACCTTGAACCCCGTCGCCTCGACCCGGCCGCCGTAGTACCGGTCGACGACGGTCTCGCTGATGGTGCCTGTCGTGTCCGCGACGAGCTGGGAGCAGGCGGACGCGAGCTCGCGCAGGTCCGTGCCCAGCGCGTCGACGAGAGCTCGGACGGCCGCCGCGTCCGCCCGGCGGCGAGCGGCACGGAACTCGGCCGTGACGAACTGGACCTTGTCCGCGTCCTTGGTGATCGGCTCGCACTCGAGCACGGGGGCGCCGCTCGCGACGATCGCGTCGAGCATCTTCTTGCCGCGCTGCCCGCCGCCGTGCACCACCACGACGACCGTCTCCGGGTCCGGTGCCGCGACGTACGCGACCACGTCCGCGACGAGGTCCTCCGTGGCGGCCTCGGCGCCCCGCACGACGACCACGCTCGGCTCACCGAACAGCGACGGGCTGGCCGCGACGGCGAGCTGGCCGGCAGCGTAGGTACCGCCGTCGAGCTCCGCCTTCTCGGTGGTCGCGTCGCGCTCGCGCGCCAGGCCGACGATGCCGTCCACCGCCCGCTCGGCGAGGAGCCCCTCCGGCCCGCGCACCAGGACCACCGGGGCCAGCGTGGGGTCGTCCCACGACCGGCTGTTCGCCGAGGACCTGCCCTTGCGGGCGGGACGGGACTGTCGGGACGTGGAGGCGGCGGGCACGGCCCCAGCCTGCCACGAACCGCCGACGCCCCCGGCACGCCCGCCCTCCCCGGCCCGCGCCCTCCACCTCCCCTCGGCCCCGCCCGGGACCACGCACCGGTGGAGACGACGCCGAGACGACGCCGGGACGCGCCCACCGTCAGCCGCAGGCCAGGCCGATCTCGTCGCCGCGGACCACGAGCGCCGCGGTGCCGCACTGGTCGGTGCGCACGAGTGCGGACCCCACGGACCCGTAGAGGGCGAGCGCGTCGTCGGTCGGGTGCCCGTAGGTGTTGCCGGCGCCCACGCTCACGAGCGTGACGCGGGGCGACAGGCGTTCCGCGAGCGCGGCGGACTGCGACCGCGACCCGTGGTGGGCCATCTTCACCACGTCGACGTCGGCCGCACGCCCGGTCGCGGCGAGGTCGGCGGCGAGCGCGTCCTGCCCACCCTCCTCCAGGTCGCCGAGCGCGACGACGTCGAGCCCGCCGGCCGTGCGCAGCTCGAGCGCCACGCTGGCGTCGTTCGCGCCCCCGCCCTCGTCCGATCCGCTGTCGCCCCTGCCGCCCGACCCGGCCGCACGGGAGCCGCCCGACGCGGCCAGCACCTGCCAGGTCGACGAGCCCGCCGATCCGCCGTCCCCGACGGCCGCCGCGCGGACGGTCACGCCCGCGGCCGCCAGCTGCGACCTGGCCCGCTCCGCCTGGCCGGCCGGCTCGTCGAGCGGCGACACGAGCGCGGACGTGACCGTGCGGCCCCGCAGCACGGCGGCCAGCCCGCCCACGTGGTCGGCGTGGAAGTGGCTGAGCACGAGCAGGTCCACCGTCGTCACCCCGAGCCGGTCGAGGCACCGGCCGGCCGCCTCGCCGTCGGGGCCGACGTCCACCACGACCGCCGACGACGGGCCGGTGCGCACCGCGAGCGAGTCGCCCTGCCCGACGTCGCACGCGGCCACCTGCCAGTCCTCGGGGACGGTGTGGCCGGCGCCGGCGAGCCGCGGCACCGCGACGACGAGGACGGCCAGCAGCGCCGCGCCGGCGATGCCGGCGACCATGGCCGTCCGCGCGCGCCCGTGGCGCACCGCCGCGCGCCGGACCCGCCGCCGCACCCGGCGCACGGCCCGGGGCGCGACCTCCCGCCACTCGCGGCGCCAGCCCTCGCCGGGCGGCCGTCGCAGCACGAGCGCGAGGGTGGCGACCGTGAGCAGCGTCAGCGCCGCCACCCCGAGCGGTCCCGCGGGCCAGGGCAGGCGCGCGCCCGGCACGGCGGCGAAGGTCCGGGCGACGCCGGCGATCCAGCCCGTCGCGAGGCCCGCGAGCCACGCGACGGGCAGCGCGACCCCCGGCGCCCACAGGGCGAGCAGGGTGGCCACGAGGCCGAGCACGGTGGCCGGGACCAGGGCGGGAGTCGCGAGCAGGTTCGCCGGCACCGACATCACTGGCACGTGCGGGTCGAGCAGCAGGAGCACCGGGCCGCACGCGGCCTGCGCGGCCCACGGCACCGCGAGCGCGAACGCGAGCGGGCGGCCCGTCCACGGCGCGAGCCGCCGGGCGAGCGGGCCCGCCAGGAGCACGAGCCCCGCGGTCGCCGCGCACGACAGCACGAAGCCGTAGGACCGTGCGAGCCAGGGGTCGACGGCGAGCAGCACCGTGGCCGCCGCGGCGAGCGCCGGTGGGCCCGACGACGGCCGGCCCAGCGCCAGCGCGAGGAGCGCGGCGGCGCACGTCCACGCCGCCCGGAGCACGCTGGGCTCGGGCCGGACGAGCAGGACGAAGGCCCCCGCTGCGACCGCGACCACGGCGACGCGCACCGGTCGCGGCGCCCGGGCCAGCGCGCACAGGGCCGTGAGCGCCGCCACCACGATCGCGAAGTGTCCGCCGGAGACCGCGGTGACGTGGGTGAGGCTCGTGACCCGCATCGCCTCGTCGACGGCCTCCGGCACGCGGCTCGTGTCGCCGACCGCGACGCCCGGCACGAGCCCGCGGGCCTGGGCGGACAGGGGCTCGGTGACGTCCAGCAGCGCCGACCGCATCGCGTGGGTCACGCGCGGCAGGGCCGAGGGCGGCGCGCGCTCGGTCACGGACCCCGCTGCCGTCAGTCGGGCGAGCGGCCCGTCGCCCCCGTCGACGGGGCGCAGCACCCCGGAGACCGCGACGGTCGCCCCGTAGCGCGGCGCCGAACCGTCCGCGGTGACCTCGACGAGGCCCGACGCGGACGACGCGGTCCCCCGCGCCGTCACGTGCTGCACGGCCAGCTGCCAGCGCTCGCCGTCGCCGAAGACGGCGGGCCGCGGCTCCGACACGACCCGACCCACCAGCTCGGCGTGCGCGCCCTGACCGGCCAACGAGCGCACGGGCGCCTGCCGCGCCACCTGGGCGTGCACCGCGAGCGACACGGCCGCGAGGCACGCCAACGCGACGACGACGTGCCTCGTCGCGAGCCGGGCGGCACCCACCCGCGGCGGGTCTCGTGGCACCGACCGGGGGCACTCTTGGGCCCGGGACGGGCGCGCGGGCCGCGACGCGAGGACGGCCACCACTCCGACGCCGACGCTGCCGAGCACCGCGCCGACGGCCACTGCGCCCGCCCACCCGACGAGGGGCCCGGTGAGCGCCCACGCCGCCACCCACGCGCCCAGGGCGGCCGGTACCAGCCGCAGGTCGACGCGCCGGGACGGAGGGGACGGCGTCCCACGGCCGTCAGGGGCGGCCGCCACCGCGCGCGGGGCGACGGCGGGGCCACTGACAGCGGCACCGGCGGCGACACCGGATGGCGGGCTCGTCACAGCGTCACCAGGTCGCGGACCTGCGCGAGCACAGACGGGCCGATGCCGGACACCTCGTCCAGCTCGTCGACGCTGGTGAACGGACCGTTCTCCTCGCGCCAGGCGACGATCCGCCCGGCCAGCGCCGGGCCGATGCCGGGCAGCACCTCGAGGTCCGCCGCCGTCGCGGAGTTGAGGCTCACGGCTCCGCCCGGCGACGTGCCCGGCGCGCCTCCCGTCGCGCTCCCGTCGGCCCCGTCCGGCACGGCGCCCGGCGCCGGGACCGTCTCCCCGGGCCTCGGCACGCGGATCTGCTCACCGTCGACCACGGCGCGCGCCAGGTTGAGGCCCGCGGCGTCGGCCCGCCGGGTGGTGCCGCCGGCGGCGGCCAGGGCGTCCGCGACCCGTGCGCCCGCCGGGACCGTGACCAGGCCGGGCTCGCGCACCTCGCCCACCACGTGGACCACCACCGTGCCGGGGGCCGGTGCCGCCTCGGAGGTCCCCGGAGGACGTCCCGCGCCGCCGGCTCCCTCCGGGAACGAGCCCGTCGCGGCGGTCGTGCCGCCCGCGGGCTCCGAGGCGCCGGACGGAGCGGCGGACGGACCCACGGAGGCCTGCGAGGCCGCTGACGACGCGCTCGCACCGGCGAGCGTGATGACGTCGTCGGGCCGCGCGGTCGCGACCACCGCGACCACGACGGCCACGAGCAGGACGGCGACGGAGGCCACGACCGCCGCCCGGAGCCCGATCGACCAGCGCCGTGGTCCGCCGCCGTCGTCGTGCCCGTCGACGGGGTGCCCGTGCGCCGCCGTGTACGCGGCGGCGACGTGCCGCGCCGACCGGCGGGCGCGCAGGCGGTCGGCGAGCTCGTCCTCGCCGTCCGGCGTCGGCCGGCCCGCCCCGTCCTGGCCGCCAGCCAGGTCGACCGCGGGCCACGCCTCCGGAAGCCGGCCGCCCTCGCGGCCGTCCCAGGGTCCCCGCCCGGCGCTCGGCGGCGCGTCGGCATCCGCACGCAGGACGCGCCAGGCCTGGAGCCGCGCCGCGGCCTCGCCGAGCGCCCGGTCCGGTCCCTCCTCGGATCCGCCGGGCCGTGCGTCGCTCGGCCGAGCGTCGGCGAGCGCGAGGGGGTCGGGCGGTGGTGCGTCGGCGTCGCCGTGATCAGGGGGCAGCGTGGTGGTCACGCGGCGACGCTAGGGTCGCCGCCGGCCCGACCGGCGCCGCGCGCCGCACCCTGTGGACGACCGGTCCCTGGGGGCAGGCTCCTCAGCGCACGCTGCCGTCGCGGCGTCCGCCCTGGTCGCCGGGGCGACCGCCGAGCTCGGCGACGACGACCGCGAGGGCACCCGGCCCGACGTGCGCCCCGAGCACCGCGCTCACGGGTGTGACGACCGGCTCGACCCCGGTCTCCGCGGCGAGCCGGGCCGCGAGCTCGTCGGCCCGCTCGGGCACGCCGAGGTGGTGCACGGCCACGCCCACGTCCTCGCACGTCGCCGCGCGCCGCACCGCGAGCTCGACCAGCCGGTCGGTCGCCGCACGACGCGTCCGGACACGCTGTGTCATCTCGATCACGCCGTCGCGCATGCCGAGGATGGGCCGCACGCCGAGGGCGGTGCCGAGCGCCGCCGCCGGGGCGGACAGCCGCCCGCCGCGGCGCAGGTGATCCAGCGAGTCCACCAGGAACACCGTCGTGCTCGACTCCGCGACCTGTCGTGCGCGGCCGGCGACCGTCGCGGCGTCGTGCCCCTCGGCGGCGCACCGGGCCGCCTCCAGCGCGGCGAACCCGAGGGCCATGGCGACCGTCCGGGAGTCGACGGCCTGCACCGGGATCATGGCGCGCTGCCCCGCGCCCGCAGCGACCTCGACGGTGCCGGACAGCGCCCCCGACAGGTGCACGCCGACGACCGCCCGCGCGCCGTCGGCGGCGAGGTCGCGGTACGCGGCGGCGAACTCGGTCGGCGCGGGCTGCGACGTGCTCAGCCGCTCGCCCGCGGCGATGCGCGCGGCCACCTCCTCCGGCGTGATGTCCACGCCCTCGCGCCACGACTCCTCCCCCGCGACGACGCGCAGCGGGACGACGACGGGCGCGACCACGCCGTCGCCGGCGGGGGGCAGGCACGCGGTCGAGTCGGTGACGACGCGGACGGAGCCGGGCTGGAGGGGCAGGTCGAGGGGCATCGGCGGGAGTCTACCGACGCCGCCCGGGTCGCCCCGGGCGGCGTCGCCGTCGCCCGGGGCCGTCACTCGTGGTCGTGAGCCTCGTCGTGCGCCTCGTCGCCGTGCGCCTCGTCGCCGTGCTCGTCGGTGCCGTGCACCTCCACGTCACCGGAGACGCCCGAGATCTCGTTCGGTGCGACGTCGAGCTGCACGGACTTCCAGACCTCGCCGGTCTCCACGTCGACCGCGTGCACGGACCTCGTCACCGGGTCGGTGACGTACACCGAGCCGTCGAGCGCCAGCACGGCCGGGCGCGGCTCCTGCCACTCGGCGGGCTCCTCCCAGGCGTCGATCACGGGGATGGACGACTCGAGCTCGCCGCTCTCCGGGTCGACGACGTGCAGCGCACCGTCCGTACCCAGCACGAGCGCCTCGCCGTCGTCGCCGCGGGCGAGGGACCGGAACGTGTAGCTCGAGGGCAGGTCCACCAGCGTCAGCTCGCCGGTGCGCGTGTCGACGAGCGAGATGCGCGTGGGCCGTTCCAGCTCGGCGTCGGGGTCCGTCTTGTAGTCGCCGAGCACGATCGGCGACTCCTCGGAGCCGGCCTGGTTGCCGATGCGCCCGTAGGCGTCGGGCGCCTGCACCTTGGTGAGCTCGCCGTCCGCGTAGACGAGGACGCCGTCCTCGCAGCCCACGACGACGGCCTCGCCGGCCGCGACCGCCTCGCCGTGCACGCCCGGGCACTCGTCGCTCGCCGCGATCTCCTCGCCGTCGGCGTCCAGGACGCGCACGCCCGAGCGCGCCTCCTCCGTGCCCTCGGTGACGAGGAGCGTGTCGTCCCCGAGCTGGACCGCGACGCCGTGGTGCGCCGACGGCGTCGTGAGCTCCCGGACCGGGGCCTCGCCCTCGGCCACGTGGGCCGAGTCGAGCACGCGGACCTGGCCGGTCCCGTCGTCGAACAGCACGGTGCGGCCGCCGTGCACGACGACGTGGCCGGGCTCCTCGGCGGCGTAGGTGACGTCCGTGAGGCGCGGCTCGGACGTCCAGTAGTGGTGGTGGTCGCCGTGCGCCTCCGCCCACGCCCCGAGGTCCAGGGCCCGGAACCCCCCGGTGGTGGAGGCGAGCAGGTGGCGGCCGTCGCCGGCGGGGTTGAGGCGGGTGAAGCCCTCGAGCGGCAGGTCGGCGACCTGCTCCAGCGTCTGCGCGTCGAGGACGACGACGCCGCCGTCGTAGGTGAGGGCGAGGCGGGCGGTCGCGGCGGCGGCCTCGGTGGCCTGCGCCGTCGTCTCGGCCGGGGCCGTCCGGGCGTCGGTCCCGGCGGGCTCGCCGGAGGCGCAGCCGGCGAGGACGGCGGGAACGGCCAGGGCGAGGAGGCCCAGGGCCGGCCCGCGGCGCACGCCGCGGGCGAGGGTCGTTCGGGTGGGGGTGGGCATGTCTCTCTCCAGGTCAGGGCAGCACGACGGGAGCACTTGAGAACGCTTCTCATGTGCGCGCCCAGTGAAGCAGATGTGAGAACGGTTCTCAATCTGATCGGCCATGCTCGCCGCGCACCCGGTGCGGGCGCGCGCTAGCGTGCGAGCCATGGCCGAGGGGACACCGCCCACCGACGACGCCGACCTCGCCGCCCTGCGCGCGGCCGCCGCGCAGGCCGCCGCCGAGGCGGCGGAGGCGAAGGCTGCGGCCGCCCAGGCGGCGCTCGAGGCGGCGGAGGCCGCGAGCAGGGAAGCACCGCCGGACCCCGGATCGCCGCGACCCGCCGACGACGCGGCGGCGACGGGAGCCCTCACGACCGACGCCGCTCCCCCGCCGGACGACGCCGGCGCCGCGACGCCCGACGCCGAGCCCGCGGCACCGTCGTCGTACGCCGACGAGGTGCGCGCGGGCTACGCCTCCGACGCCCCGACGCTGCCGCTCGGGGCGCTGCTGTCCGGGCCGCTCGGCGGCGACCCGGCACCTGACCCGACCGTGCAGATCGGCTTCCCGCTCGCGACGCTCAACCGCCACGGGCTGGTCGCGGGCGCCACGGGCACCGGCAAGACGAAGACCCTGCAGGGCATGGCGGAGGGCCTGTCGGCGCAGGGCGTCCCGGTGTTCCTCGCCGACATCAAGGGCGACCTGTCCGGGCTGGCCGTCGAGGGCCCGGACAACCCCAAGGTCGCCGAGCGGGCGGCGAGCGTCGGGCAGGCGTGGACGCCCACGTCGTTCCCCGTGGAGTTCTACTCGCTCGGCGGCCTGGGGACGGGCGTGCCGATCCGCACGACCGTCACCGACTTCGGCCCGCTGCTGCTGAGCAAGGTGCTCGGCCTCAACGCCACGCAGTCCTCCAGCCTGGAGCTGATCTTCCACTGGGCCGACACGCAGCAGCTCGCCCTGCTCGACCTCAAGGACCTGCAGGCCACCATCGCGTACCTCACCTCCGACGAGGGCAAGCAGGAGCTCAAGGGGATCGGCGGCGTCTCGGCCGCCACCGCCGGTGTCATCCTGCGCGAGATCGTGGGGCTGCAGGCGCAGGGCGGCGACGTGTTCTTCGGCGAGCCCGCGTTCGAGACCGCCGACCTCCTGCGCACGGCCCCGGACGGACGCGGGCTGATCTCCGCCCTCGAGCTGCCGGGCGTGCAGGACCGCCCGGCATTGTTCTCCACGTTCCTCATGTGGCTGCTGGCCGAGCTGTTCCAGGAGCTGCCCGAGGTGGGCGACCCCGACAAGCCGCGCCTCGTGTTCTTCTTCGACGAGGCGCACCTGCTGTTCACGGGCGCCTCCAAGGAGTTCCTCCAGCAGGTGGTCCAGACGGTGCGGCTCATCCGCAGCAAGGGCGTGGGCGTCTTCTTCGTCACCCAGTCCCCCAAGGACGTGCCCGCCGACGTCCTCGCCCAGCTCGGCAACCGCGTGCAGCACGCGCTGCGCGCCTTCACGCCCGACGACGCGAAGGCCCTGCGCGCGGCCGCCCGCACGTTCCCCACCTCGCCCTACGACCTCGAGCGGCTGCTGCAGTCGCTCGGCACGGGCGAGGCCGTCGTCACGCTGCTGGACGAGAAGGGCGCGCCCACGCCGGTCGCCTGGACGCGCGTGCGCGCCCCGCAGGCCTCGATGGACCCCGCGCCGCAGCAGGTGCTCGACGCCGCCGTCGCCGCCTCTCCCGGCCAGGCCCGCTACGGGGCCTCCGTCGACCGCGAGTCGGCGTACGAGCTGCTGCGGGCCCGCGCCGCGCAGGACGCCGCCACCCACGAGGCGGCGGAACGCGCCGCCGAGCTCGAGAAGGAGGCCGCGCGGGCGCGCAAGGAGGCGGAAGCCGACGCCCGGAAGGCGCAGAAGGCCTCGCGCTCCGGCTCGACGTCGCGCGCCCGCAGCCCGATGGACGCCATCCTCACCACGGTCGGCACGACCCTGGCCCGCGAGATCACCCGCAGCATGTTCGGCACGCGCCGACGGCGCTGACCCGCGGCCCGGCGCCGGTCCCGGTCAGCCGCCCGTCAGGGGCGCCGCGTGCCAGATGCGGTCGAGGTAGTCGCGCACGGAGCGGTCGGAGGAGAAGAACCCCGAGCGGGCCACGTTGAGCACGGCCGACCGGCTCCAGGCGTCCGGGTCGGCGTAGGCGCGCTCCACCCGCTCCTGCGCGTCGAGGTACGCCTGGTAGTCCGCGAGCACCATGAACCGGTCCTCGCTGAGCAGGTTGGACACGATCGGCTCGAAGACCGACGCGTCGCCGCCGGAGAACGTGCCCCGCGCGACCAGGTCCAGGGCCCGGCGCAGCGACGGGTTCTCCTCGTAGTACGTCGAGGGTCGGTACCCGGCCTCCGCCACCGCGCTCGCCTCGGGCTCGGTGAGCCCGAACAGGAAGAAGTTGTCGTCCCCCACGAGCTGCCGGATCTCGACGTTCGCGCCGTCATCGGTGCCGATGGTGAGCGCACCGTTGAGCGCGAACTTCATGTTGCCCGTGCCGGACGCCTCCTTGCCCGCCAGGGAGATCTGCTCCGACAGGTCGGCCGCCGGGATCAGCGTCTCCGCGACCGTGACGTTGTAGTTCGCCGGGAAGGCGACCCGCAGCACCCGGGACACGTCGGGGTGCGCGGCGACCACGGCGCCCACGTGGTTGATGAGCGCGATGATCTCCTTCGCCATCACGTAGCCGGGGGCGGCCTTCGCGCCGAAGACGACGGTGCGCGGCGTGACGTCGCCGAGCTCCAGCTCCCCGGACGTGATGCGGTCGTAGAGCGTCACGACGTGCAGCAGCTTGAGCAGCTGGCGCTTGTACTCGTGCAGCCGCTTGACCATGACGTCGAGCATCGTGGCCGGGTCGATCACGATGCCGTCGCGCGCCTCGAGGAACCCCACCAGCCGGTCCTTGTTCGCGGCCTTGACCTCCCGGAACCGGCGGCGGAACTCGGCGTCGTCGGCGAGGGGCTCGAGCTCGCGCAGCCGGTCGAGGTCGGTGACCCAGCCGTCGCCGATGGCCTCCGTGATCAACCCCGACAGCCCCGGGTTCGCCAGCTTCACGAACCGGCGCGGGGTGACGCCGTTGGTGACGTTGGTGAACTTCTCGGGCCAGAAGTCGGCGAAGTCGGCGAGCACCTTGTCGCGCAGCAGCTGCGAGTGCAGCTCGGCGACGCCGTTCACCTTCGACCCGCCGACGGTCGCGAGGTACGCCATCCGCACCGACCGCTCGGGGTGCTCGGCGATGATCGACATGCGCCGCACCAGCAGCTCGTTGCCGCCCGAGCGCTCGCGCACCTGGGCGAGGAACTCGTCGTTGATGCGATAGATGATCTCCAGGTGCCGGGGCAGCAGGCGCCCGACGAGCTCGACCGGCCACACCTCCAGCGCCTCCGGCAACAGCGTGTGGCACGTGTAGGCGAAGCAGCGCTGCGTCACCTGCCAGGCGTCGTCCCACTCGAACCCGCGCTCGTCCACGAGGATCCGCATGAGCTCCGGGATCGCGATGACGGGGTGGGTATCGTTGAGCTGGAAGACGATCCGGTCCGGCAGGTCGTGCAGGTCGAAGTCCGGCGGCAGGAGCTGGTCGAGGAAGTCACGGATCGAGCAGGCGACGAAGAAGTACTGCTGCTGCAGCCGCAGCTCCTTGCCCTGCGGCGTGGAGTCCTCCGGGTACAGCACCTTGGAGATGTTCTCCGCGAACGTCTGCGACCGCACGGCCTCCGCGTAGTCGCCGTAGTTGAAGATCTTGAGGTCGAACGCGTGCGTGGCCCGCGCGCTCCACAGCCGGAGCGTGTTGACGCGGCCGTTGCGGTAGCCCGGCACCATCGAGTTGTACGGGACGCCGAGCACCTGCCAGCCCGGCACCCAGCGCGTCCGCTCGCGTCCGTCGTCGTCGGTGTAGCGCTCCGTGTGGCCGCCGAAGCCGACCGTGACCTCGTGCTCGGGGTGCGCGAACTCCCACGGGTCGCCGTTGTCGAGCCACGTGTCCGGCTCCTCGACCTGGCGTCCGTCGACGAACGTCTGCCGGAAGATGCCGTACTCGTACCGGATGCCGTAACCGATGGCGGGCACGCTCATCGTCGCCAGCGAGTCGACGAAGCACGCGGCGAGCCGCCCGAGCCCGCCGTTGCCGAGGCCGGGCTCCACCTCCACCTCCCGCAGCTCGTCGAGGTCGAGGCCGAGGCTGGCCAGCGCCTCGGCGGCCACCTCCTCCAGCCCCGTCGCGATGAGCGCGTTGTCGAGCTGGCGGCCCAGCAGGTACTCCGCGGACAGGTAGGCCACGGCCTTGGCCTGCGTGCGGTACTGGCTCACCGTGGTCTGCATCCACCGGGACATCAGGTACGTCCGCACCGTGCGCGCGAGCGCGAGGTAGCGGTCGTTGGCCGTCGCCCGCTCCAGGATCGTGCCCTGGGTGAAGTTCAGCTCGTGCAGGTACTCGCGCACGAACCCCTCGACGGTCGGCTCCGGGCTGGTGATCAGAGGCGTGGTCTCGGTCACGTCCCGACACTACACACGGGCCGCGGCCGCCGTCCCTGCGTGCGGGACGGCCGGGGCGGCGAGGGGCGCCGCCCGGCGCTCGCGCACCCTCTTGCTCCGGAACAGTGCGCCGGTGAGGAGCGCGCCGACCAGGAAGATCCCGGCGGACCAGGTGAAGGCGAGGTCGTAGCTGTGCACCGCGGCCTGAGCGACGACGTCGGGCGTCGACGGGAGGTGCCCGGCCACGTAGGTCGTCGCGGCGGTGGCGGCGAGCGTGTTGAGCACGGCCGTCCCGACCGCTCCGCCCACCTGCTGGGAGGTGGAGACCATGGCGGACGCGACGCCCGCGTACGGCCCCTGCACCCCGACGGTGGCCGTCTGGACCGACGGCGGCATCACGCTGCCCATGCCGACCCCGAAGAGCACGAGGGCCGGCAGGACGCCGGTGGCGTAGGTGCTGTCGACGTCGAGCCGCGAGAGCCAGAGCATCGCCATCATGCAGATCGCGAGCCCGACCGGGACCAGGACCTTCGCGCCGAGACGGGGCAGCGAGAGGTTGTTGGACACCTGGGCCGTGGCGACGAGGGCGAGCACCATCGGCAGGAAGGCGACGCCCGTGCGCATCGGGTCGTAGCCCAGCGTCGCCTGCAGGTAGTAGGTGAGGAAGAGCGAGACGCCGAACATCCCGACGCCGGCCACGAAGATCGCGACGTACGAGCCCGACCGGTCGCGGTCGCGCACGATCGACAGCGGCAGGAGCGGCTGCGCGGCGCGTGCCTGCCATCCGACGAAGGCCACGAGCAGGGCGACGGAGCCCGCGAGGGAGCCCCACGTCCACGGCGAGCCCCAGCCCTGCGGCTCCGCCTGGGAGAAGCCGTACACCAGGAGGAACAGGCCGCCCGACCCCAGCAGGACGCCCGGCGCGTCCAGCCGCTGCCGGCGGCCCTGCTCGCCGCGGGGCAGCAGCAGGAGCCCGGCGGCCACGGCGACCGCCGCGAACACGAGGTTCACGTAGAGGTTCCAGCGCCAGTCGAGGTTCTGGGTGAGGAACCCGCCGAGGAGGAGGCCGACGGCCCCGCCCACGCCGGCGATCGCGCCGAAGACGCCGAACGCGCGGCCGCGCTCGGCGGGCTCGGTGAAGGTGGTGGTCAGCACGGAGAGCGCCGACGGCGCGAGGACGGCGGCGAAGACGCCCTGCAGCGCACGGGCCGCCACGAGCATCTCGAAGCTCTGCGCCGCGCCCCCGAGCGCGGACGCGACGGCGAAGCCGACGAGCCCGACGAGGAACGTGCGGCGGCGGCCGAGGAGGTCGGAGAGGCGGCCGCCGAGCAGCAGCAGGCTGCCGAACGCGAGCGCGTAGGCGGTCACGACCCACTGGCGGTCGTTGTCGCTGAAGCCGAGCTCGGCCTGAGCCGACGGCAGGGCGATGTTCACGATGGTCGCGTCGAGCACGACCATGAGCTGGGCGATGGCGACGGTCGCCAGGACCAGCCAGCGGCGGGGGTCCGTGGCGCGCGAGGGCGCCGGAGGAATGGTCATGGAGGGTGCTCCCCAGGAGACGGAAGAAGGGCCCGGGCCCGGGACGTGCCGGCGCGGGTACGATCGACCGTAAGCGGTACTCGTTAGTTTCGAAACCGCTGAGTACCGGAAATGACGTCGTGTTCACCGACGGCGAACACGGCCGTCGGGGTGACATGCTCGTCCCACCCCGAACCGACGGACGGAAGGACCACCATGAAGGCCGCCGACGACGCCGTCGACGCACCCGCCTCCCCCGCCGTGCGCGGCGGGCGGCCGCGCGACGCCTCCCGCGACGTCGCGATCCTCGACGCCGCGCGCGAGCTCCTCGCCGAGGTCGGCTACGGCGGGATGACCATGGACGCCGTTGCCGGGCGTGCGGGCGCCAGCAAGGCCACGCTCTACCGCCGCTGGACCACCAAGTCGGACCTCGCCGTCGACGCCGTGACGTGCGGGCTCGGGAACGACCTCGACCCCGCCGACATCCCGGACACCGGATCGCTCGAGGGCGACCTGCTGGCGCTCGAGCACCTGCGGCGCGCCCGCAAGTCGGCCGCGACCGACCGCCTCGTCCCGGGCCTCATGGCGGAGGTCCGCCACGACCCCGAGCTCGCGCGACAGTTCCACGCGAGCTTCGTCCGGCCCAAGATCCAGCAGATGCGCACGGTCCTCGAGCGCGCGCGCGACCGCGGCGAGGTGCCGGCCGACCGCGACCTCGACCTCGTGAGCGCGGTGGTGCCGGCGCTCATCTCGTACCGCAAGGTGGTCGAGGGCGCCGAGCTGACCCCCGCCTACGTCGAGCGGCTGCTGCGCGAGGTCCTCCTCCCCCTCGCGACCGCACCCACCACGTCGACGCGAGGGGCGCCCTGACGGCCCCGTGCCCGACGTCGGCCGCGCACGGCCGGCCGGAGCCTCACTCCCCCACGAGCGTCACGAGCCGCGACCTGCCACCGGCGTCCTTGATGGCCTGGAGCACGACGTCGGCGTGCGGCTCCAGCGCACTGACCTTGTCGAGCGGGGCGCCGACGATCAGCTGGAAGCCCAGCCCGCGCCACGCCCCGACCGCGCGGC
The DNA here is from genome assembly GCF_050311655.1 of Isoptericola variabilis. Taxonomy (GTDB): domain Bacteria; phylum Actinomycetota; class Actinomycetes; order Actinomycetales; family Cellulomonadaceae; genus Isoptericola; species Isoptericola variabilis. The sequence continues at coordinate 306,134 of NZ_JBNOZM010000004.1, read as the reverse complement.
CGGCGAACCGGGCGTCGGCCTTGATGAACGCCTCGTCGAGGAAGACGGGGGCGTACCGAGGCCGCTCGGCGCCGGCGTCGCCGAGCTGGTAGCGCAGGGCCGCGCCGACGATGAACGCGACGAGCTCCTGCGACTCCCCGCCGGACTTGCCGGCGATGTGGTCGTAGACGCTCACGTGGTTGCCCGCGAGGTCCACGCACTCGGCGCTCACCCGCACGTGCTCGCGCACGTCCACGAGGCGCCGGCGCTCGGGGCTGTCGGGACGGATGCGGTCGATCAGCCTGCGCATCCGCTCGTACCGGCGCTCGTGCTCGGCGAGCGGGACGTCCCCCGCGGGGGCGGTGGCCAGCTCGCGCAGCCGGCGCCGGAAGGAGACGACGTCCGAGGCCTCGACCGGAGTGGCGGTGATGCGCAGCCGGTGCGCGTCGTCGCGGAACGGGAGCGTCGCGAGGATCGCGTTCACGGGCTCCATGCGGTCGCGGATCTCCGCGACCGCCTGCGCGATGCCGTTGTTGAGCCGGGTGAGCTGGTCGCCGGACATCTGGCGCAGGTGCGCCGACCACCGGTCGCGCAGTCGGTACAGCTGCTGGTACTCCAGGTCCTCGTAGATCCGCAGGAAGTCGGCGTACGCGCCGTCGGGGTCCGCGCTGCGGTTCGGGTCGGGCCAGGTGTCGTTGAACCGCTCGAACAGGGCCGCGAGGGCCGCCCGCGCGGCGCGCTCGGACTCCTGCGCGGCGTCGCGCGCGTGGTGCAGCTCGCGCACGACGGCGGTCACGGCGGTGGTGAGGTCCGCCAGGCCGCTGCCCGACGTGCCCGCGACCCCCGACCAGCCGACCTGCGCCATGAGCTCGGCCAGCCACCGCTCCTGCTCCGGCGTCGGCTCGATCCCCTCGTCGTCGGCGCGGTCGACGGCGTCCGCGACCTGGTCGACCTGGTCGCTGAGCTGCTCCCACGTGGCGCCGAGCTCGGTGACCCGCTGCTGCGCGGCGGCCCGCTCCCGGTACAGCTCGTCGACCCGGGCCCGCAGCGCATCCTCGTCCGCCTTGAGCGCGCGCAGCACGTCCGAGCCGGCGACCAGCGCCTCGAGCCGGTCCCGCCGCTCGGCGAGCCGCTCCTCGGCGCCGCGCACGTCGACGTCGTCCCAGGCGGCCCGCAGCGCGTGGCTGTACGCGACGAAGTGGTCGGCCTCGCCCTTCTGCCGCAGCCGAGCGCCCGCGAGCGCCTCGGACGCCTGCCGCAGCTCCTGGTGCGCCGCGCCGATCTGCTCGGCGAGCTGCTCGAGCCGCCGGTGGTTGCTGAAGCCCAGCACCGACGACCGGCCCTGGCCGCCGTGCGCACCCCGTCGGCCCTCCGACGTCTGGCCCGACCGCGTGAGCGCGGGCTCGTTCAGTTCGGCGTGACGGGCGAGCTCGCTCGGGTCGTCCACGCACATGTAGGCGAACCGCTCCGCCAGGCGCCCGGCGAGCCAGCCTCCGAACGGCCCCGCCTTGACCTCGAGCCGGCCGGGCAGCAGCGAGCGGTCGGCCTCCTCGTGCAGGGCGAGCCCGGTCGGCACGCCCTCGAAGCGCAGGCGCACCGGGGAGCGCACGGAGTCGATGGCGGACCGGAACGCGTCCAGCCGTGCCTCGTCGACCAGCACGGTGACGGCGAAGCCCCCGAGGGCGAGCCCGATCGCCTCGCGCCAGGGCTCGTACTCACCGCGCACCTCGAGCAGCTCGCCGACGAACGGCACGTCGTCGGGCCGCAGGCCGGCGGCCCGCGCCAGCGCCTCGCGCGCCTCGTGCAGCTCGCGCGGCACGTTGCCGCGCCGCGCCTTGAGGGAGGCCTCCTCGCGCTCCAGCTCCGCGAGGGACCGCATCGCCTCCTTCTCGCGCGCTGCGGCCTCGACGACGGCCTCGGACAGCGCGTCGGTGTGCGTGTCGCGCTCGTCGAGGTACCGGCGGGCGTCGCCGTGCAGGGCGTCGAGCTCGCGCCGCGAGGACACCTCGCGCTCCAGCGGCGCCAGGTGGCCCTCGAGCTCGGCGCGGGCGCGACGCACCTCGGCCAGGCGCTGCTCGGCCGTGCGCACGTCGCGCTCCGCGGCCTCGATGGCGTCGCCGCCGTTCCGACGCTGGTCGGCGCGCACCTGCTCGAGCTCGCCCTGGGCGGCCGCGAGCCGCTCCTCGGCCACCGCGACCCGCTCGGCCGCGGCCTTGTGCTGGGCACGGTTCTCCGCCTCGGCCGCGCGCAGCAGGTCGAGCTGGAGGCGGTCGCGCCAGGCGGTGAACGGCGTGGTCCGGGCAGACTCCGCGCCTGGCCCGGTCCCGCCGGCGCCGCCGTCGGGCCCGAGCGCGTCCACGAGCCGACGGCGCGCGGCGGCGTCGTCGATCGCCGCCCGGTGCTCCAGCATCGGGCGCAGCACGTCGACCTGCCGCTGCGCCGTGTCCATCTCGGCGCGCACCTCGCTGAGCTCGTCGAAGTGCTCGACGGCGCGCTCGGCCACCCGGATCGTCTCGGGCTCCTCGAGCACCATCGCCTTGTAGAGCGAGTCCACGGTGGTGATCTGCTGGCCGGCCTGGATGCGGCCGAGCAGCTGCATGGCCTTCTCGCCGTCGCCCGCGGCGCCGATGCCGAGCGCTGCGTGCAGGCGGGTCGCGAACGCCTTGTCCGTGTCGAACGACGTCAGCCCGGCCGCCGTGAGCCCGGCCTTGCCGAACCGCTGGGCCGCGAGCGGCTCGAGGTCGCGCAGGCTGAAGTCCGCGTCGACGACGGCGCGCACCGCCGTCGTCTCGTCCGTGCGCTGCGCGCCGCGCGGCACGTACCAGGCGCGCAGCGCCGTGAACCGCTCGCCCGCCTGCGAGGACCAGGTCATCGCGATCGCCGACCAGGTGTCCGACGTCTCGCCGCGCAGCACCCGGTCCTTGGCCCGCGCGGACCCGGCCGTGCGCTCCTCGTCGAGCTTGCCGCGGGCGTAGGAGACGACGTTGCGCTGCTCCTGCCCGCGCGCCCGCCCGCTCGTGGCCGTGTTCGACGCCCCGTTGAACGGCGTCGTGTGGCTCATCATCAGCGCGATGTACGCGTCCAGCAGCGTCGACTTGCCGGACCCGGACGCGCCCGTGAGCAGCGTCGTCGTGCCCGCGAACCGCACCTCGTGGTAGCCGTGGTAGCCGCCCCAGCTCACCAGCTGCATCGAGCGCGCCGTCCACTGGCGCCCGTCTGACGCCGTCGGGATGAGGCCGAACAGCGACTGCTGCATGCGGGGCGCGGCGACCTGCTCCGCCGGGTCGCTCGTGATGGTCATGCGCGCGGCTCCTCGTTGTCTTCTTCGACGACGTCGGCCTCGTCGGCCGCGCCCGTCGTCTCCACCGCGTCGGTCTCGTCGTCCCCCGCCTCGGCCGGCTCGCCCGACGCTGCCGACCCGGCCGACGGCGAGCGCAGCCACGCCGTCAGCTCCCGCAGGCGCTCCACGGGCAGCAGGATCTCCACGACCGGCTGCACGCGGTAGCGGCCCTCGGCGACCTCGTCCAGCACGTGCTCACGCACGAGCGTCGCGATCGCGTTGTCGACCTCGCGCCGGCGCGCGGCCAGGTTGGTCTCGTCCGTGGCGAGGAAGCCGAGCGCGTAGTCGACGAGCTCCTCCGCGTCCACGTGCGCGGCCCGCTCCCCCGCGCCCTGCTCCTGCCGGAAGCGGTTGCGCGCGAACAGCATGAGCAGCGTCTCGACCCGCTTGTACGGCTCGTCCTTGAGCAGCACCGGGATGCTCAGGCCCGCCTCGCGGACCTGCCGCTTGTACGCGATCTCGTAGTCGCGGTCGACGACGAGCTCCACGAACAGGTCGTGGCAGCGGGAGGCGAGCACGTTCTGGTGCGCCAGCAGCGCCTTCCACTCGGCCGGGTGCGCCGCCGCGGACAGGTACCGCCGCTGCAGCACGAGGGCCAGCGCGCGCCGCGCCTCGTACGGCAGCACGCCCGTGTCCCCGGCGAACAGCGCGGCGTCGTCGTCCGCCAGCGCGGGCATCTCGACGAACGGCGTCTCGGCCGCCACGGTGTCGGTCTCGGCCACGTGCTCCACCGGCTCGGCCGTCGTGTCGGTCATGCGTCCTCCTCGTCGTCGGGCACGTCATGGGGCTCGTCGCCGGGCAGGCCGGGCACCACGCCCGCTGCGGTGAGACCCACGCGCGGCAGCACCAGGTCGCGCGTGCTGCCGTCGGCGCGCACCGCCGTCACACGGCGCAGCCGGGCCGCCGGCACGTCGCCGATCCCGTCGCCGTCCCCGATCGCCGCGTCGAGCGCGTCCGGCGCGGCCAGCTCGAGGTAGCCCAGCAGCTCCACGGGCCGGCGCAGCTCGGCCGGTCCGGCGGCGAACACCTCGTCCGCCGTGGCGCCGCCCCGCTCGCGCAGCACCCGTGCCGCGTGCGCGGTGGTCTCCTCGTAGCGCGGCCCGCCCATGCCGCGCAGCCCGCCGAGGACCTGGCCGGGCTCGCCGCCGGTGTCGTGCCCGGGGTCGTCGAGGTCGGCCAGGGCGTCGGGCGGCGTGTCGGGGCGCAGGTCGTGCAGTTGGGCGCGGAAACGGCCGAGGCGCGCCCGCTCGAGCCAGCGCAGGGGATCGACGCGCGCCGCACGCCCTGACGTCGGGAACCACTCCGCCATCGCCGCGGTCGCCTCGCGCAGCGCGGCGTCCAGCTCGCGGTCGCGCAACGGGTTGTGCACCGTGAGCTGCTGCGTGATGGTCCGCGAGGCGCGCGCCTGCGCGTCGAGCACGCCGTCGACGGCGGCCAGCAGCTGGGAGTACAGCGCGCGCACGGTCTCCCTGCGGTCCGCGGGAAGGTCCGCGGCGAAGGGGTGCGCCAGCACCGCCCGGACCCGCTCGTCGACCTTGCCGAGCAGCTGCGGGTCGCGCAGCAGCTCCATCGCGCCCGCGAAGGCGCGGCCCTCCGGCGTGCGCTCCATGAGCGAGTCGGAGGCCTCCAGATAGGCGCCCAGCACCTCGCCGGTGGGACGTTCGTCCTGACGCAGACCGGTGACGATGCTGCGCTGCAGCTCCGCGATCGACTCGGCCACGCGGGCGAAGTCGGCGGGCAGCTCGCGCACCAGCGCGGCCACGTTGTCGAACTGCTCGACCAGCCGGTCCGTGGGCGGCTGCACCACGGGCCCGCCGGCCTCGAGGCGCGCCAGCTCGGCCTCCGCCTCGGCGATCTCGTCGCGGGCGCGCGCGATCTGCTCCCGCAGGGCGCGCTGCTGCGACTCGCGGTCGGGCCGGGCGTCGCGCGCGAGCCCGTCCAGCGCCACGAGCAGCGTGCGGATGCGCGACTCGCTCACGAGGGCCCGCGCGCCCTGGGTGCGGTCGACGAACGCGAGCGCCTCCGCCGCGTGCGAGCTCACCTGGTACTGCTCGACGCCGTCGTCGTCGAGCGCCCGCACCAGCCAACGGCCCGCCACCCAGCGCGAGCACAGCGCACGGGCGGCGTCGTCGGGCACGTCGTGGCCGGCGGCGCGCGCCTCGGCGAGCAGGTCCTCGACCTCCACGTGCATCTGCTCGGTCGGCACGGTGGCGCGCCCGGGCGTGAAGATCAGCGACAGCAGGGCGACGACCAGCGGCCCCTCCTTGCGGTGCAGGAGGGCGAGAGAGGGCGTGCCGAAGGCGCCCCGGCTGCGTGCCAGGGCGCCCTCGAGGCGGACGGTCGCCAACTCAGACGACGATGTTGACGAGCTTCGGCGCGCGCACGATCACCTTGCGCACCGGCGCCCCGTCGATGGCACGGACCACGTTCGGCTCCGCCAGGGCGGCGGCCTCCAGGTCGGCGTCCGAGATGGACGGCGCCACCTCGAGGCGGCCGCGCACCTTGCCCTTGACCTGCACGACGCACGTCACGGTGTCCTCGACGAGGTACTGCTCGTCGGCGGTCGGGAACGGCTCGCGCGCCAGCGAGCCGTCGTGCCCGAGCCGCTGCCACAGCTCCTCGGCGATGTGCGGGGCGATCGGCGCGACCATGAGCACCAGCGGCTCGACCGCCGCGCGCGGCACCCGGTCCAGCGACGTGAGGTGGTTGTTGTACGTGATGAGCTTCGCGATCGCCGTGTTGGGCCGCATGTGCTCCATCTCGACGCGGACGTCCGCGATCGCGCGGTGCATCGCCCGCAGCGTGGCGGTGTCGGGCTCGTCGTCGGTCACGACCAGCGCGCCCGTCTCCTCGTCCACGACGTTGCGCCACAGCCGCTGCAGGAAGCGCTGCGAGCCGACGACGGCGCGCGTCTCCCACGGCCGGGAGAGGTCCAGCGGGCCCATCGACATCTCGTACACGCGGAACGTGTCGGCGCCGTACTGCTCGTACATCTCGTCCGGCGTGACGACGTTCTTCAGCGACTTGCCCATCTTCCCGTACTCGCGGTTCACGGGCTCGCCGCGGTACGTGAAGCCGGACTGCTCGTCGCCCTCGACCTCGGCGGCGGGCACGTAGGCGCCGCGCGCGTCGGTGTAGGCGTACGCCTGGATGTAGCCCTGGTTGAACAGCTTGCCGAACGGCTCCAGCGAGGACACGTAGCCCAGGTCGAGCAGCACCTTGTGCCAGAAGCGCGCGTACAGCAGGTGCAGCACGGCGTGCTCCACGCCGCCGACGTACAGGTCGACGCCGCCGGCCGGGCCGGACGTCGCGTTGTGCTTCGGCCCCATCCAGTACGACTCGAGCTCCGGGTCGACGACGGCGGTGCCCTTCGCGGGGCCGTCGGTCGAGTCCGTCGGGTCCAGGTAGCGCAGGTAGTACCAGCACGACCCGGCCCAGTTGGGCATGGTGTTGGTGTCCCGGCGGTAGGTCTTCGGTCCGTCGCCCAGGTCCAGGGTGACGTGCACCCACTCGTCGTTGCGGCCCAGCGGGGCCTCGGGCGAGGAGTCCGCGTCGTCGGGGTCGAACGTGCGCGGGGCGTAGTCCGGCACGTCGGGCAGGTCGACGGGCAGCATGTCGGCCGGGATCGCGACCGGCCGGTCGTCCTCGTCCCACAGGATCGGGAACGGCTCGCCCCAGTAGCGCTGGCGGCTGAACAGCCAGTCGCGCAGGCGGTAGGTCGTCGTGCCCTCGCCGGCGCCGCGGGCGCTCAGCCACGCGACGATCTTCTCCTTGGCCTCGGCCACGCCCAGGCCGTCCAGGCTGATCTCGTCGTTCGACGAGTTCACCGCGACGCCGTCGCCCGTGTACGCGCCGGCGAAGTCGTCCGGCAGCCCGCCCGCGGGCTCGACCGTGCGGATCACGGGCAGCTCGAACGCCTCGGCGAAGTCGAAGTCGCGCTGGTCGCCTCCGGGCACGGCCATGATCGCGCCGGTGCCGTAGCCCATCAGCACGTAGTCGGCCGTGAAGACGGGGACGGTCGCACCGTTGACCGGGTTGATCGCCAGGTGCCCGGTGAACACGCCGGTCTTCTTCCCGGCGTCGGCCTGCCGCTCGACGGCGGTCTTCGCGGCGGCCTCGCGCCGGTACGCGGCGACGGCCTCGACCGGCGTCGCGTGCCCGCCGGTCCACACGTCGCGGGTGCCGTCGGGCCAGGCCGCGGGCACCTCGTCCAGCAGCGGGTGCTCGGGCGCCACGACCATGAAGGTCGCGCCGAACAGCGTGTCCGGGCGGGTGGTGAACACCTCGACCTGCGCGCCGGCGCCGGCGGCGTCGTAGTCCTGGCTGCCGACGACGTCGAACCGGACGTTCGCCCCCGTGGAGCGGCCGATCCAGTTGCGCTGCATCGACTTCACCTTCTCGGGCCAGTCGATGAGCTCCAGGTCGTCGGTCAGACGGTCCGCGTAGGCGGTGATCCGCATCTTCCACTGCCGCAGGGACTTCTGGAAGACGGGCATGTTGCCGCGCTCGGAGCGCCCGTCGGAGGTGACCTCCTCGTTCGCCAGCACGGTGCCCAGGCCGGGCGCCCAGTTCACGGGCGACTCGTCGACGTAGGCCAGGCGCTGTGCGTCGATCACGTCGCGCCGCTCCAGGTCCGTCAGGTCGGACCAGGCGCGGCCGTCGGGCAGCACGCGGGTGCCCGCGGCGTACTCGGCCTCCAGCTCGCTGATGCGGCGGGCACGGCCCTTGCCGCCGCCGGGCGCCTCGGCCTCGGCGTCGTACCAGGAGTCGAAGATCTGCAGGAAGATCCACTGCGTCCAGCGCACGTACTCGGGGTCGATCGTGGCGAACGTGCGCCGCGAGTCGTGCGCCAGGCCCATGCGGCGCAGCTGGCGCTTCATGGTGACGATGTTCTGCTCGGTGGTGGTGCGCGGGTGCTGGCCCGTCTGCACCGCGTACTGCTCGGCAGGCAGGCCGAACGCGTCGTAGCCCAGCGCGTGCAGCACGTTGTCGCCGCACATCATGCGGAAGCGGCCGACGACGTCCGTGGCGATGTACCCCAGCGGGTGCCCGACGTGCAGCCCCGCCCCCGACGGGTACGGGAACATGTCCATGATGAAGAACGGCTCGCCGGCCGCGTTCCGGCCGTCGCCGTCCGTGAGCGCCCCCGACGGGTTCGCCGCCCAGAAGGTGCCCCGCTCCTCCCACAGGTCCTGCCAGCGCTCCTCGATCTGCTGCGCGAGGGCGGGCGTGTAGCGGAAGCCGGGCTCGTGGGAAGACTCGGTCGGAGCCTCGGATCGGGTCGGTGCGGTGTCGGGCGTGCTCACCCGGCGAGTCTACCGGCCGGGGCTGCCCGCCCCGGCCGGATATTCACACCCCGAACGACTCGACGAGCGGCCCGCCGACGGCCAGCAGCAGCCAGCCCACGGCGACGACGTAGCCGATGAGGAGCACCAGGCCGCGGTTGCGCACCACGGCGCGGCGCAGCCCGTCGCTCGCGCGCACCTGACCCTCCTGCACGGCGTGCACGACCTGGAACCAGAGCAGCGGCCACACGATCGTCCAGACGACCATGCAGGCGGGGCACAGCCGCACCAGCGCGTAGAAGCTCGACCACATGAGGAAGAAGATCAGCAGCTGGGCGAGGGCCGTGACCGTCAGGAGCGAGAGGTGGTACCACCGGGGCAGCCGGGCCCCGGCCAGCAGCACCACTCCCGTGGTGATCACCACGGGGAACGCCGCGACCCCGATGTAGGGGTTCGGGAAGCCGAGCAGCGTGCCCTGCCAGGACGCCATCGCGACGCCGCAGTCGAGGAAGACGTTGAAGCTGCAGCTCGTCACCCGGTTCGGGTCGAGCAGCTTGAGGTACTCCTCGATGGCCAGCCACGACGCCGCGCCGAAGCCGATGCCGCCCAGCACCGTCAGCAGCACGCCGTAGGCGCGGGCGGTCAGGCCACGCGGGCCGGGCCCGGGCACGGCCTCCCCCGCGGCGTCGTCGGGGAGGTCGTCCTGGGTCGCGTCGCGCACGCTCGGGCTCACGGGCGCGACCGTACCGCACGTTCCTGAGGGGCGGCCCCGCGGCGGCAGGGGCCCGGTGCAGGTCAGCCGGCGTGCGTCACGCGCTGCCGGCCGAAGGCCAGCACCATCACCAGGCCGACGAGGGTGAGCGCGAGGCCGACCCATGCCGGTGCGAGGTACCCGTAGCCCGCGGCGATGACGAGCCCGCCGAAGAAGGCACCGCTCGCGTTGCCGATGTTGAGGGCGGAGTGGCACAGGGCCGCGCCGAGGGACTGCGCGCGGGGCGAGAGGTCCATGAGCCGCGTCTGCATCGCCAGGCCGAGGGTCTGCGACGTGACGGCCAGCAGGAACAGCGCGACGACGGCGGGCACGGGCGACGTCCCGACCAGCGCGAACAGCACCAGCGACAGCGCGGTCGCGACGAACCCGCCGATCACCGTGCGCAGCACGTTCCGGTCCACCAGCTTTCCGCCGAGCAGCGTGCCGACGGTCATGCCGACGCCGAACACGGCGAGCACCCAGGGCACGGCGCTCTCGGACATGCCCGCCACCTTGATGACCGTCGGCGCGACGTACGTGTAGACGGCGAACAGCCCGCCGAAGCCGATGGCCCCGGCCGCGAACGAGATCCACAGCGGGCCGTTGCGCAGCGTGCCCAGCTCCTGCCGGACGCTGGAGTCCACGGGCCCGCGCTCGGGCACGAAGCGCCAGATGCCGAGGAGGGTGGCGGCGCCGAGCACCCCGATGACGACGAACGCGGCGCGCCAGCCGAGGTTCTGCCCCACGGCGGTGGACAGCGGCACCCCGACGACGTTCGCGATCGTCAGGCCGGTCATCATCATCGAGACGGCGTGGCCGCGCCGGCCCGGCCCGGCCACCGCCGCGCCGACCGCGGCCCCGACGCCGAAGAAGGCGCCGTGCGGGAGCCCGGCGAGGAACCGCCCGGCGACCAGCCACTCGATCGACGGCGCGGCCGCCGACAGCACGTTGGCCACGGTGTAGAAACCCATGAGGGCGAGCAGCAGCCGCTTGCGGGACATGCGCGCCGCCGCGACGGTGAGCAGCGGGGCGCCGACGACGACGCCGACCGCGTACGCCGTGATCGCGTGGCCCACCACCGGGTCGCTGACGCCCAGGTCCGCGCCGATCTGCGGCAGCAGGCCCATCGTGGCGAACTCGGTGGTGCCGATCGTGAACCCGCCGACGGCGAGCGCGAACAGCGCGGCCCCGACGTGCTCGGGGCGGGGCGCTCGCCCGGTGCGGGCCGTGCCGGCGCTCGCGGGCGTGGTCGTCGAGGTCACTCGCCTCTCCTCGGGATCGGGTCGGGCGGGTCCGGGAACCGCGCGCGAATCGTTTCGAGACGAGGCGTCGACGGCGGTGCGCCGTCCAGCGCTCACGTCGTCGGGGAACCGGGACAGCCTACGCGGGGACCACCCAGATGCGCGACGCCGCCAGCAGCCCGAGATCCACGCCGACCTCGCGCCCGTCGGCCTCCCACGCCACGCCGACCGTCCCCGCGAACTCCCGCCGCGACGTCAGCCGCACCGGGAGGTCCAGGTCGATGCCGAGGTCGGCCAGGTACCGCAGCGCCTCCGGGTCGGCGTCGGAGATCCGGGCGACCACTCCCCCGGCACCTGCCTCGAGGTCCACGAGGGGCACCGCCTCCGGGCGCACCACCCGGCCGTCCGCGAAGGGGATCGGGTCGCCGTGCGGGTCCCGCTCCGGGTGCCCGAGCCGGGCGGAGATGCGCTCGACCAGCCGGTCGGAGACGGCGTGCTCCAGCACCTCGGCCTCGTCGTGCACCTCGTCCCACGCGTACCCGAGGTCCCGCACGAGCCACGTCTCCAGCAGCCGGTGCCGCCGCACCATCACCAGCGCGTAGCGCCGTCCGAGCTCGGTGAGCCAGACGCCGCCGTAGGGCTCGTGCCCCAGCAGCCCCTGCGTCGTCAGACGCCGCACCGTCTCGGAGACGGTGGACGGCCCCACGCCCAGCCGGTCGGCCAGCAGCCCGGTGGTGACCTTCTCGTCCGACCACTCCTGCGCCGACCAGACCGCCTTGAGGTAGTCCTGGGCGACGGGGGTGAGCTCGTCCGGGTCGACGGCCTGCGGGGGCAACGCCGGAGTGGGTGAGGTGGGTTCGGGCACGGTCCGAGCCTATCGGGGGCACCCGCCCCTACGACCCGAGCGCCTCGTCGGCGGGCGGGACGACGTCGGGCACGGGCTCCCGCTCGCCCACGGTCGCCGTGCCGTCGGGCGTGACGCTCACCACCTGCACGTCGAGCATCCGCCGCGTCGCGGGGTCGAAGCGCAGCACGGTCATCTCGGCCGTGCCGTGCAGCGGCCCGACCGTCGGCTGGTTGGGCGCGGCCCCGGCGGTGGAGCCGTTGACGTACCGGATGCCCCGGCCCACCTGCTCCGGCCCCGACCGGCTGTGCGTGTGACCGGAGACCTGGAAGGGCACGCACCCCGTCTCGAGGGCGTCGAGGCCGACGGGCGGCGTGTGGATCAGGAGCAGGTCGACGCCGTCGCGCGCCTCGCACGCGGTCGTGGCGAGTTCCTCCGCCTGCTGCTCGGGGGTCCGTTCGCGCGCGACGTTCGTGCCCACGCCGACGCGCGTCTCGAGCGCGTCCCGGTCGCCGAGGATCTGCACCCCCTCGACCTCGATCACGTCGCCGTCGAGGATCTTCTGACCGTGCGCGGCCTCCTGGTCGGAGGTGATCTGCGAGTCGTGGTTGCCGTCCGCCACCACCATGGGCACGCCGCGCGGCACGGCCGAGGCGAACGAGTCGACGCAGACCTTCTCCACCGACGTGCCGTTCATGGTGGTGTCGCCCGCGTTGAGCACGACGTCCGCGCCGGAGCGCTCGACGGTCGTGCGGATCAGCGGCGTCATGCCGGTGTTGCAGTGCAGGTCGGAGATGACGACGAAGGTGACCAGCTCGTCGTCGGGGCTGCCGCTGGGCGCGGCGCGCGGCGGCGCGACCGGCGCGGTGGGCTCGGCCGGGCCCGGGGACGCGAACCGGGTGCCGGCCTCCGTCACGGACGCCGCCGTCTCGGACGCGAGCCGGGCGTCCCACGCCGCCGACAGGTCGTCGTTCGCCGCCGCGTAGAAGTCCTCGTTGTCCTGGTACAGCTTGACCAGCTGTCCGCCGTAGGTGTCGATCACGCCGGCGAGGCGGCCGGTGATCCGTGCACCCTCGAGCGCCGTCCCGGCGAACACCGGCGACGCGGGCTGCCCCTGGGCGGTGCTGCCGACGGCGCCGGAGGACACCGTCGTCACGACGAGCGCCACGACGGCCACCCCCGCGGTGATCTCGCCCGTCCGCGGGGCCATCGCGTCGGCGAGCTCACGCCGTCGGCCGGGGCCCAGCAGCCAGCGCACCGCGAACCCGGCCGCGACCAGCACGACCGCGGCGGCCAACGACCGCCACAGCGCGTTCTCCACCAGCGCGAGGGCGACGCTGCGCACCGCGACGTCCGGGCTGGAGAAGAACTGCAGGTAGCTCTCGAGGTCCTCGCTCAGGGCCGTGAGGGTGTTGGCCGCGCCCACCATCGTCAGGTCGGCGGGGATCTCCTTGACCACCACGTCCACGCCCAGCCCGAGCGGGAGGGGCGAGTCGATCTCCAGCGTCCCCAGCGGGCCGAGGTCGACCACGACGAGGCTGTCGTTCGTCACCGAGTAGACGGCCTCGTGGGGCCCGAAGCCGAGCTCCGCCGTCGCGGTGCTGACCCCGAAGACGAGGCAGGCCACGGCCGCGGCCACCCCCGCGAGGGTCCAGCGCGCCCAGCGCGGAGGCGTCCGGCGCGCGCGTCTCGTCCGTTCGCCGTGCGGCGTCTCGGTGTCCGCCGGGGTGTCCGCCGGGATGTCCGCCGAGGTCGGCTCGTCGTGCTGGTCGCTCATCGGCTCCACCCTCGCCGAACGCGGACGGCGGCGCCACCGTCCTCGCCGGTGGCGCCGCCGTCGCGGGTGTGACGCCGCCCTCACGGACGGCACGCGTCAGGGGCGCGCGTCAGGAGCGTGCGTCGCGCAGGGTCGTCAGCGCGATCCCCGCGGCGACGAGCACCGCGACGAAGCCGATCGCGGACGTCACCACGACGCCGCTGCCGAACGCCGCGTGCGCGGAGTCCAGCAGGGCCTCGGCCTGGCCGGCCGGAAGGTCGGCCGCCACGCTCGTGGCGCCGCCGAGGGTCTCGGCCGCCGACGCGGCGTCCGCGGCGGGCACGCCCGACGGCACCACGACGTTCGCGTGGTACGAGCCGGTGAGGATCCCGCCGAGGACGGCGGTGCCCAGCACGGCACCGACCTCGTACGCGGTCTCGGAGATCGCGGAGGCCGCGCCGGCCTTGGCCGCGGGCACCGTCGAGACGATGAGGTCGTTCGACACCGTCTCGGCCGAGCCGACGCCGATCGCCAGGACGACGAACGCGAGCCCGAGCCAGCCGGCCTCGCCCCGCCCGGCGACGACCGCCGTGACGAGGTAGCCCACGGCGGACAGCGCCAGCCCGGCGGCGACGACGTGCGACGGCCGCACGCGGCGCACGACCTTCACCACCGCGAGTCCCGCGACGACCATCGCCACGGTGCCCGGCAGCAGCACGAGGCCCGCCTGGACCGGCGACAGCCCGATGACGAGCTGGAGGTCCTGCGACACGAAGAACAGGAAGCCGACCAGCGAGAACACCGAGAGCAGGTTCACCAGCACGCTGCCGGTGAACGCGGGCACGGCGAACAGCCGCACGTCGAGCATCGGGTTCCGGCGGCGCAGCTGGCGACGCACGAAGAGCACGCCCATGAGCAGCCCGACGGCGATCGCGGCGATCCCGAGAGAGGGCAGCGCGCCCTTGGCGAGCGTCTTGATGCCGAACACGACCGGGGTCATCGCGGCCATGACCAGGACGATCGACACCGGGTCGATCGGGCCGGGTGCCGGGTCGCGCGACTCCGGCACGAAGATCGGCGCGAGCACGAGCAGCAGGGCCAGCACGGGCACCGCGAGGAGGAACACGGAGCCCCACCAGAAGTGCTCGAGCAGCAGGCCGCCGACGATCGGGCCCACGGCCGATCCCGCGGCGAAGCCCGCGGCCCAGATCGCGATGGCGAGACGGCGCTCGTCGCGGTCGGTGAAGACGTTGCGCAGCAGCGACAGCGTCGACGGCATGAGCATCGCGCCGAAGAAGCCGAGGCCTGCGCGCGCGGCGATCAGCGCCCCGGCGGTCGGCGCGAAGGCCGCGACGGCGGACACGACGGCGAAGCCGACGGCCCCGATCAGGAGCAGGCGGCGACGTCCGACGCGGTCCGCGACGGAGCCCATCGGCACGAGAAGACCCGCGAGCACGAGCGGGTACACGTCGACGATCCACAGCAGCTGCGTGCCGCCGGGGGCCAGGGCCTCCGAGATCTGCGGCAGGGCGAAGCTGAGGACCGTGTTGTCGATCGAGACGAGCAGCACCGGCAGCATCAGCACGGCGAGGGCCGCCCAGCGGCGCCCGGCGCCGGCGGGGCGCACGGGGCGCGCGGGGGTGTCGCGGCGCGTGGCCGTGTCCGTGACAGAGGGAGCGGGGTGCGTCGTCACCTGGGTCTGAGACATGACTGAACCTGTGGTGCCTTTCACACGCTGCGGACGGCCGGGGCGACACGGTGATGTCGAACTTCCGCACCGTCCAGCCGGTACAGTAACACCTCGCCACTAGGCTGTCGACATGCCTCCTGCCCCCGCCGCCCGAGCCAAGGTCCTGCGCGCGTTCGCCGAGCTCCTCGTCGAGTCCGGGGAGCGCTCCGCCACCCTCGACGCCGTGGCCGAGCGGGCCGGCGTCTCGAAGGGCGGGCTGCTCTACCACTTCCCGTCCAAGGACGCCCTCGTCGAGGGGCTGCTCGACCACCTGGCCGTCCTCACCGCCGCCGACGTCGAGGCCATGCGCACCGCCCCCGAGGGCGCGACCGACTACCTGCTGCGCACCTCGACCGTCATCGGCGGCGAGTTCGAGGTCGTCTACCTCGCCGCCTCGCGGGTCGCGCAGGCCGCCTCCCCGCGCGCCCGCGCCGTCCTCGACGACGCCCAGACCGCCTGGACGGCCGCCGTCCAGGACGAGCTGGGCGACCCGGTCCTCGCGCGCGCCGTCTCCCTCATGGGCGAGGGGCTGTACACCCTCGCCTCCGTCGGCGCGACGGGCCCGGACGACCAGGAGATCGACGAGCTGCTGACCCTCGTGCGCGACATCGCCGCCGCCCGCACCCCGGCCGGTGGCTCCTCGGCCTGACCCGGCATCTCACCCGACTTGCGCTCAGCCCGTCTTGCGCTCCGGCGCCTTCTTCGCTGACGTCTTCTTGGCCGGCGCCTTCTTGGCGGGAGCCTTCTTCGCCGCCGGCTTCTTCGCCGGGGCCTTCTTCTTCGCGGTGGCCTTCTCCTCGGCGTCGCCCCTCGAACCCGACTTCGCGCCGGAGCTCGGGCCGGACTTCGAGCCGGACTTCGAGCCGCCCTTCGACCCCGAGACGCTCCGGCGCAACGCCTCCATGAGGTCGATGACGTCGGCGTCCTCCTTCTCGGGCTGCTCGCCGAAGGTCTCGGACGTGTCGAGCGCGTCGCCCTGCTCGATCTTGGCGTCGATGAGCTGGCGCAGCTGCACCTGGTACTCGTCCTCGTACTCCTCGGGCGCGAAGTCCGCCTCGTAGCTCGCGACGAGCTGGCCCGACATCGCGAGCTCCTTGTCGGAGACGGTCACCGAGCCGTCGAGGGACGGGAAGGCGGCCTCGCGCACCTCGTCCGCCCACAGCAGGGTCTGCATGACCAGGACCTCGTCGCGCACGCGCATCGCCGCCAGCCGGGTGCGCTGGCGCAGCGCGAACTTCACGATCGCCGTGCGGTCCGTCTCCTCCAGCGTGCGGCGCAGCAGCACGTACGCCTTGGGGCTCTTGGAGTCCGGCTCCAGGTAGTAGGTGCGGTCGAGCATGATCGGGTCGATCTGGTCGCTCGGCACGAACTCGACGACCTCGATCTCCCGGTTCGCCTCGGCCGGCAGCGCCGCGAAGTCGTCCTTGGTGAGCACCACGGTCCGCTCGCCGTCGTCGTACGCGCGGTCGATGTGCTGGTACGGCACCTCCTCGCCGTCCAGCTCGCACACGCGCCGGTAGCGGATGCGCCCGCCGTCGGCGTCGTGCACCTGGTGCAGCGGCACGTCGTGGTCCTCGGTCGCGCTGTACAGCTTGACCGGCACGTTGACGAGACCGAACGTCACGGCGCCCTTCCAGATCGCCCTCATACGACCATCGTCACGCGACCTGCGGATACGCGCCAGCGCCGGCGTTGCGGGGCGTGCGGGGCCACCGGCATCCTGGGCGCATGACGGCGGACGGGGTCACCACGGGCCTTCCCGGTCCCGCGGACGGCCGGGCGGACGCGGCGCGGTTCCTGGGCGCCGTGCTCGGCGTGCTCGTACCGTTCACGTGCCTGACGGTGCTCGGCTCGTGGTCGCTCGTCGCGGGGCTGGTGACACTGGCGGTCTCGCGCGTCGTGATCGTGCGCCGGACGACGGTGGGCAGCCCGCTGCGCGCGGGCGTGACGTGGGCCCTCGCCTGCTGGGCCGCGGTGGCGCTGGTCCTGCTGGCGCTCCTCCTCACGATCCCGGTCGGTCCGGGGATCGACTGAGCCGCCGTCAGCCGACCGGTCAGCCCACCAGGCCGAGCACGCCCACGACACCGACGAGCAGGGCGAGCACCATCGAGACGCCCACGAGCACGGCGTGCACGGTGAAGAACCGCGTGGGGCGGCCGGCGGCGTCGCGGGCCCGCGGGTCCTTGGTCACGCGGCGCCAGAACGACGGCCACACGGCCAGGTTCCACAGGGCGGCGACGAGCAGGACGACGGACCAGACGACGGGGATCTCCACGGCGTCGAGTATCGGCCACGATCCTCCCGACGAAGAAACCTGCGACGAAACCCTCAGGCCAGCAGGCCGCCCTGCAGCGCCAGGAGCACCGCGCGGGTGCGGTCCTTGGCGCCGAGCTTGAGCAGCACGTTCGACACGTGGTTCTTCACGGTGCCCTCCGCCAGGTACAGGGCGTCCGCGATCTGCCGGTTGGACCAGCCCTGGGCCATGAGGCGCAGCACCTCCCGCTCCCGCCCGGTGAGCTCCGCCGGCACCTCCTCGGCCGGCGCGGGCCCCGAGCGGACCGCCCGCAGCAGCCGCGCCGTCACCGCGGGCTGCACCAGGGTGTCCCCCGCGGCCAGGGTCCGCACCGCGTCCGCGAGCCGTTCCAGCGTGACGTCCTTGAGCAGGTAGCCGCGCGCCCCGGCCTGCAGCGCGCGCAGCACGAGCGCGTCGTCGTCGAACGTCGTCAGGACGAGGACGGCGACCTCCACCCCCGCGTCGCGGAGCGTCTCGAGCGCCCAGATCCCGTCACGCCCGGGCATCCGCAGGTCGAGCAGCAGCACGTCGGGCCCATGCTCCCGCACCGCGTCCACCGCGGACGCGCCGTCCTCCGCCTCCGCGACCACGTCGATGCCGCCGGCGATCTCCAGCAGGCTGCGGATGCCGTGCCGCACGAGCGTCTGGTCGTCGGCGAGGACGAGGCGCACGCGGTCCCGGGCCCCGGCCGCTGCGGGGGCCGCCGTCACGACGCCGCCCGCGCGGCGAGGCGCGCCCGGACCGTGAACCCCGCCGATGCGTCGAACGTCGCGCCACCGCCCAGGGCTTCGGCCCGCTCGACGATGCCCGCGAGCCCGTGCCCGATCCGGACCGGCTCCGACGCGAGGCCGTCGTCGCGGGCGACGAGGGTGAGCGCGCCGTGGTCGTCCGCCGCGACCTCGATCCGCAGCACCGTCGCCATCTCCGCGTGCCGCACGGCGTTGGTCACGACCTCCTGGGTGACGCGCACCAGGGCCGCCGTCTGCTCCTCGTCCGCGACGACGTCCTCGGCGACGTCGACCTCGACCCGCGGGGAGGGCACGGCGGAGGCGACGGCGGCCAGGGCCTCGCGCAGGTCGGGGGCGCGTCGGCGCAGCTCGCCCACCGTGGCGCGCACGTCGCCGAGCAGGTCGCGCGCCACGGTGCGGGCGCGCTCCACGTGCTCGGCCGCGCGGTCCCCGGGCAGGTGCGCGGCGGACTCGAGCTCCAGCGTGAGCACGGTGAGCTGGTGCCCGATGAGGTCGTGCAGCTCGCGCGAGATGCGCAGCCGCTCGGACGCCCGGGTGGCCTCCTCGCCGAGCACGGCCGCGGCGGCAAGCTCGGCGTGCGCGACCGTGAGCTCCGTGCGCATCCGCTGCTCGCGCTGCAGCGCGATGCTGATCGCCGCGCTCGCCACCTGCAGCAGCAGGTAGAGCCCGAGCGAGAGCACGATCTCGAACGCCCGCGGCTGCCCGGGCGCCAGGAGGAAGGCGACCAGGAGCGCGGCGGTGTTCGCGGCGATGACGACGACGCTGCCCCGCAGGGACACCACGTAGGTGCTCAGCGCCGCGCCGAACACCAGGAGGATCGGCAGCCAGCCGATCCCCGGCACCGTGATCACCAGCGCAGCGGCGAGGACCGTCTGCGCCGTGAGCAAGACCAGAGCCGCGCGTCCGCGCGGCGGGAGGACAGCCGTGGCGACGGTCGCGGCGAGCCACGCCACCGCCAGCAGCACCCACACGGCGAGCGGCACGAGCATCCGCTCCGGGTCGGCCACGAACGGCACGGGCACGACGATCGCCAGGCAGACGACGAGGGTCGTCAGCCCGGACGTCTCCTCGGGTCCCAGCCGGCGCACGGCACCACGCTATCCGGCGGGGCACGGCAGCGAGGAGTGCCGGAAGTCATGGGTCGAGGTCGTGACCGGCGGCACGCGCGGCGGCTGCGGGCCCGTCCGTAGCGTCGCCGCCATGACCGCACTCGTGGCGCAGCACCTGCGCAAGACGTACCGCTCCCGCCGACGGGGTGGCCCTCCGGTGGTCGCCCTCGACGACGTGAGCCTGTCCGTCGGCCCCGGCGAGGTGGCCGGCGTGCTCGGCCGCAACGGCGCCGGCAAGTCCACGACGGTGGAGCTCCTGGCCGGCGCGCGGGTTCCAGACGAAGGTCGGGTGCGGGTGCTCGGCCTCGACCCGCGCGCGGACCGCGGGCGGGTGCGCGGCGTTCTCGGCGTCCAGCTGCAGGGCGCGTCCCTGCACGGCGCGCTCACCGTCCGCGAGCTGGTCCGCCTCTACCGGTCGTTCTACCCCCGCGGCCTCGACCCCGACCGGCTGGTCGAGCGCGTCGGCCTGGGGCCCTCGCGCGACGTCCGCTTCGAGAAGCTGTCGGGCGGGCAGCAGCAACGGGTCTCGGTCGCCCTCGCCCTCGTGGGCGCACCGCGCGCCGTCATCCTCGACGAGCTCACCACCGGCCTCGACCCCGAGGCGCGGCGCAGCATGTGGTCGCTCGTCGAGGACCTGCGGGCCGACGGTGTCACCGTCCTGCTCGTCAGCCACCTCATGGAGGAGGTGGAGCGGCTGTGCGACCACCTGACGATCCTCGACGCCGGCCGCGTCGTCGCGGGCGGCACCGCCGCCGAGCTGGTCGACCGGGCGGGCCTGCGGCCCACCGTCACCCTGCGTACCGACGACCCGGCCGCCGCCGACCTCCTGGCCCGGCTGCCCGTCGTCGAGCACGTCGACGCGGTTGGCCCCCGGCTCACCGTCACCGGCACCTTCACCGGCACCGGTCACGACGACCTGCTGCAGCAGGTGGGCGCCGCCCTCGCCGCCGCGGGCGTCGTCGCGACCGAGACCCGGCTGCGGCTGCCCACCCTCGACGACGCGTTCCTCGCCCTCACCGGAAGCCCCCTGGAGGACTCATGACCGCCGCCCGCCCCACCACGCCTGCCGACCGGACGCGCGACGGCCTGCCCCGCGTGCTGGAGCTGCCCGAGCCGGGGGCGCCGCCGCACCCCGTGCGCCCCGGCGCCGGTGCCTGGTGGGCGCTGACGGTCGCCGAGGCGCGGATGGTCGCGCGCGACACCGCGGGCCTCGTCGTCCCGCTCGGCATGCCGGTGCTGATCCTCGTGATGAACGGCCTGTCCCCCGGCCTGGCCGAGGTGATCCCCGGGACCGGTGGTCGCACGGCCCTGGACCTCTCCGTGCTCCCGCTGACGCTGACGATGGTGGTGGCGCTGGTCGGCGTGATCAACATGCCGAGCTTCCTCGCGTACTACCGGCGCACCGGGGTGCTCAAGCGCCTCGGCGTGACCCCCGCCTCGCCGGCCATGGTGCTGGGCGCGCAGGCGTTCGTCGGCGCGGCGCAGATCCTCGCGGGAGTCGCGCTGGCGCTGGCCGTGGCTCTCGCCTGGCTGGGCGCGACGCCGCCCGCGGACCCGTGGGTGGCGACGGGCGTGCTCGCGCTGACGGTCGCCGCGATGTTCGCCGTCGGGATGCTCGTGGCGGCGGTCGCGCCGACGCCGGGCTCCGCGGTGGCGATCGGGCTCGTCGCGTTCTTCGCGATCGGCGCGCTCGGCGGGATGTTCGGCGCCCGTGAGAACCTGCCCGACGCGCTCGCCACGCTGGGCGGCTGGCTCCCGTTCGGCGCCGCCGTCGACGCCCTCGGCGCCGCCTGGGCCGGCGTCGCCGTCCCCGGGTCCTCGCTGGTCGGGCTCGCCGCGAGCACCGTCGTCGCGGGTGTCGCGGCGGCCCTCTGGTTCCGCTGGGAGTGAGCCGTCAGAGACCGACCGCGTCCAGCTTCGCGGTGAGCTCGGCGTCCGTGGGCTCGACGAAGAACTCGCCGTCGGGGAACACCACGACGGGGATGTTCTTGCGGCCGCTGATCGCCTCGGCGTCGTCGGCCCGTGTGGGGTCGGCGACGAGGTCCACGTTCACGTACTCGACACCGCGGGTGTCGAGCACGCGCTTGGCGCGGCGGCAGTCGCCGCACCACGCGGCCCCGTACATCGTGAGGGTCTGCGGGCGCCGGAGCTGGTCGGACGTCGAGGTGTGGTCGGTCATGCGCAGCACCATACCCCCCTAGGGTTAGTGGACGGAGAATCCGCCGTCCACGAAGAGTGACTGTCCGGTCACATACGCGGACGCCGGGCTCGCGAGGAAGACGGCGGCGCCGGCGAAGTCGTCGGGCAGCCCGTTGCGGCCGACCATCGTGCGGGCCGCGAGCGCCTCGACCCGCGCCGGGTCGCTCTGCAGCCGGGCGTTCAGCGGGGTGAGGACGAAGCCCGGCACCAGAGTGTTCGCGGTGACGCCGCGGGACGACCACGCCTCGGCCTGCGAGCGCGCCAGCGACTCCAGGCCGCCCTTGGACACCCCGTACACGCCGGACTGCACGAACGCCCGGTGCGCCTGCTGCGACGACACGTGGATCAGGCGGCCGTACCCGCGCTCCGCCATCCCGGGTCCGAACCGCTGGCCGAGCAGGTACGGCGCCTCGAGATTGACCGCCATCGTCGCGTCCCAGGTCGCGTCGTCGGTCTCGCCCAGCGGCGGGCGCAGGTTGATGCCGGCGGAGCTGACCACCACGTCCGGCTCGCCGAAGACGGCGGCGGCCCGCTCCGCGGCGTCCCGGACGCCGTCGCGCGTCGAGAGGTCGGCGCCGACCCGGTCCGCGGTGCACCCGTCCGCGCGCAGGTCGGCCACGGTGGCGTCCAGCTCCGCCTCGCGCCGGGCGATCACCACGACGCGCGCGCCGGCGCGGGCGAGCGCCCCCGCGATCGCGCGGCCGATGCCCGAGCTTCCGCCGGTGACCAGGGCGGTCCGGCCGTCGAGGGAGAACAGGGAGGACAGGTACGCGTCGGTCACGCGCACACCCTGCCACGCGCGCGGTCCGTCCCGCCCCTACGGTCGCTCCATGAGCGACACGAGGGCCGACGGCGAGGTCGGCGAGATCACGGGAGTCCAGGTCAACCTCTTCTGCTCCGACGTCGAGCGGTGCGCACTGTTCTTCGAGGCGCTCGGCCTGCGGCGCGCGTTCCGCTTCCCGCCCACCGGGACGCCGTCGAAGCTCGAGGTCGAGGGCGCCGGCGTGCGCGTCGGCTTCGACGCGGTGGACGTCGCGAACGACGTCGCCGACCTGGGCGTGGTGCCGCCGCGGGACCGCTCCGCGGAGGTCGCGCTGTGGGTGTCGGACGTGGACGCCCTGCACGCGCGGGCCGTCGCCGCCGGCGGGCGCTCGCTGCGCGCGCCCATGGACGGCCCCGACGGGCGGCTGCGGTACGCGTGGGTGCTCGACCCGGAGGGGCACCAGATCAAGCTGTTGCAGCGGCGGCAGTAGTCCTGAGTCCCCACCGTCGACCCCCGTCGTGCCGTCGGCGCCGGCACGTGCGGAGCCTCGTTAGTCTCGCGCCGTGAAGATCGTCACCGTGGACGGGGACTCCGTCCGGGTTCGTCGCCGCGTGCTCCCGTGGCGGCCACGCGTCCGCGAGCTGGACGTCGTGGACGTCCCCTCCTGGAGCCTTCCCGACCTCGACGGTGAGCTTCCCGTCGTCGCCGTGATCCTCGTCGGCGTCGCGGTCGTGCTCCTGCTGCCGGCGGTCGTCGTCGGGCTCGTCGTACTCGGTGAGGCCCTGGTGCTGCTCTTGCTCCTCCCGGCGTTCGTCCTCGCCCGGGTCGCGTTCGGCAAGCCCTGGATCGTCGAGGTGGTCGCCCGCCGCAAGGTCGTCCACGCCGAGCCTGTCGTCGGCTGGGGCGCCGCCGGACGGCGCGTCAAGGCGCTCGCCGCCGAGATCCGCACGCCGGGCTGGCAGCCGACGCCCTCCCCCCGGCCGTGACCGCTCCGCCCACGGTCGACGGCACCGACGACAGCGAGTTCAGGGAGGCGTAGGTCCTCCCGCCGTCCGAGACGCGCGCACCCGCCGCTCGGGCGACGATGGCGCCATGGCACGCACGTCGTCGAGCAAGCCGCAGACCGTCACGGTCGACGACCGCCGGCTGCAGCTGACGAACCTGGACAAGGTGTACTACCCGGCCACGGGGACGACGAAGGGCGAGGTGCTGCAGTACCTGGCGCAGGTGGCGCCGGCGCTGCTGCGGCACGCGTCGTACCGGCCGGCGACGCGCAAGCGGTGGCCGGACGGCGTCGCGGGGCAGATGTTCTTCCAGAAGAACCTGGACGCCTCGACGCCGTCCTGGGTGCCGCGGCGGTCGATCAAGCACCGCACGTCGACCAACGACTACGTGCTGGTCAACGACCTCGCCACGCTGACCTGGCTGGGGCAGACGGCGACGCTGGAGATCCACGTGCCGCAGTGGCGGTTCGGCCGCACGGGCACGCCGATGCCGCCCGACCGGCTGGTGCTGGACCTCGACCCCGGGCCCGGCGCGGGCCTGGCCGAGTGCGCCGAGGTCGCGCGGCTGGCCCGCGACATCCTGCGCGGCATGGACCTCGACCCGCTGCCCGTGACCAGCGGCTCCAAGGGGATCCACCTGTACGCGGCGCTCGTCGGGCACGACGACTCCCTCACCGCCGACGCCGTCTCCGCGGTGGCGCACGAGCTCGCGCGGCACCTGGAGTCCGAGCACCCGGACCTCGTGGTCAGCGACATGAAGAAGTCGCTGCGCGCGGGCAAGGTGCTCGTGGACTGGTCGCAGAACAACGGCGCCAAGACCACGATCGCGCCGTACTCGCTGCGCGGCCGCGACGAGCCCACGGTCGCCGCCCCGCGCACCTGGGAGGAGCTCGACGACCCGGACCTGCGCCACCTCACCTTCACCGAGGTGGTCGAGCGCCTGGACCGCGACGGCGACCTCCTGGAACCGCTGGCGGCCGGGCACCTGGCCCAGCTCGAGCCCACGCCGGAGCGCATGGCGACCTTCGAGCGCACCCCGGCCGAGCGGCTCGAGACGTACCGCGCCAAGCGCGACCCCGAGAAGACGCCGGAGCCGTTCGGCCCGGAGAGCCCGGACGCCCGCGACGGCGCCCCGACCTTCGTCATCCAGGAGCACCACGCCCGCCGCCTGCACTGGGACTTCCGGCTGGAGCACGAGGGCGTCCTGGTGAGCTGGGCGCTGCCGAAGGGCGAGCCCACCGACCCGAAGCAGAACCACCTCGCCGTGCAGACCGAGGACCACCCGCTGGAGTACGGGTCGTTCGAGGGCACCATCCCGGCCGGCGAGTACGGCGGCGGCGAGGTGACCATCTGGGACGCCGGCACCTACGACCTGGAGAAGTGGCGCGAGGACGAGGTGATCGCCGTCCTGCACAGCGAGCGCCGCGGCTCACGACGTCTCGCCCTCATCCGCACCGGCGGGCGCGGTGGCGACGACCAGAACTCGTGGCTGATCCACCGCACCAAGGCGCAGCCCGGCGACGAGGACGACGGCGCCTCCGGTCCTGACGAGGGCGCCGGCGGGGACGCCCCGATCGCCGACCGCACCGGCCGTCGCGCACCCGACGACAGGCCGGCCGACGACGCGCCGACCGAGGCGCCGCGGCCGATGCTCGCCACCACGGCGCCGCCGGGCGAGCTGGCGCGGCTGGACCCGGACGACTGGGCGTTCGAGGTGAAGTGGGACGGCTTCCGCGCCGTGGTGGAGGTGCTGCCCGGCGCGGGTAGCGGCGAGCACGACGACGAGCGCACGGTGCGGCTCACGTCGCGCTCGGGCCAGGACCTCACGGTGACGTTCCCGGAGCTGAGGGCGCTCGCGGAGATGGTGTCCGACGACGACCTGCCGCTGGCGCTGGACGGCGAGATCGTCGCCCTCGACGCCGACGGGCGGCCGTCGTTCCGCCGCCTGCAGCAGCGGGCAGGCCTCACCCGACCGCGCGACGTCGAGAAGGCGCGCCGCGCGGTCGGGGTCGACCTGGTGCTGTTCGACGCGCTGGTCGTGGGCGGGCGAGCCGTGACCGACCGGCCGTACACCGAGCGCCGCGAGGAGCTGGCGCGCGTCGTGACGCCGCGCCGCCCGGTGCACGTGCCCGACGCCCTGGACGGGACGCTCGACGAGGCGCTGGAGACGAGCCGACTCATGCGGCTCGAGGGGGTCGTGGCGAAGCGGCGCGGCTCCGCGTACACGCCCGGCCGCCGCTCCCGCGACTGGCTCAAGATCAAGCATGCCCGCACCCAGGAGGTGGTGGTCGTCGGCTGGCGCCCGCTTCACGCGGGCACGGGCCGCGAGGACGCACGCGTGGCCGGCTCGCTGCTGCTGGCCGTGCCGGACGACGACGGGGCGCTGCGCTACGTCGGCAAGGTCGGTACGGGCTTCAAGGAGGCGGAGCGGCGCGACGTGGTGCGGCACCTGCGGCCCGTGGACGACGCGCCGCTCGACGGCGTCCCGCGCACCGAGGCGGTGCACGCCCGCTGGGCCGCGCCCGAGCGCGTGGCCGAGGTCTCGTACGGCGACTGGACGAGCGACCCCGCCGACCTGGGCGCGACGGACGGCGCGGACGACGAGGGTCCGCGGCTGCGGCACTCGGTGTGGCGCGGGTGGCGCGACGACAAGCGCCCGGACCAGGTCGGCGTCGAGAGCTGAGTCGTCAGCGCACCGTCTGCCCGCGCAGCGCGTGCGCGACGGCGGCCGCCCGCGACTCGACGCCGAGCTTGGCGTACACGTGCGCGAGGTGGGTCTTCACGGTCGCCTCGGAGATGAACAGCCGGCGCCCGAGCTCCCGGTTGCTCAGCCCCTGCGCGAGCAGCGTGAGCAGCTCCGCCTCGCGCGGCGTGAGCGCGCTGCCGGGGTTCTGCGCCTGCTGCATCAGGCGGGACGCCACGGGCGGGGACAGCACGCTGCGCCCGACGACGGCGCCGCGCACCGCGGAGAAGATCTCGGCGGGCGGGGCGTCCTTGAGGACGTACCCGATGGCGCCCGCGTCGACGACGCGCACCACGTCGGCGTCGGTGTCGTACGCGCTGAACACGAGCACCGGCACGTCGGGGTGGGCGGCCCGGATGCGGCGGGTGGCCGCGACGCCGTCGTCGGCCGCCCCCAGCTCGAGGTCCATGACGACGAGCGCGGGCGCGAGGCGACCCACGGCGTCGAGGGCCTCGTCGGCGGTGCCCGCCTCCCCGACGACGGTGATGTCCGGCTGCGAGTCGAGCAGGGCGCGCAGCCCGGCGCGCACCACGTGGTGGTCGTCCACGAGCAGCACGGTGATCGTGTCGCTCATGCGTCCTCCTGGTCCTCGGGCCCCGTCGTCGCGGAGCCGGCCGTGACGGGCAGCTGCACCCCGACGACGGTCCCCTCCCCCGGCGCGCTCTCCACCGTGATCGTGCCACCGAGCTGCTCCACCCGCTGCCGCATGGCCCGCAGCCCGAACCCGCCCTCCGGCCCGACGGCGCGCAACGCGACCTCGTCGACGTCGAACCCGCGGCCGTCGTCGAACACGTCGAGCGCGACGGCGTCGGGCAGATAGGTGAGGGTGAGCCCGAGCCGCGCGGGGCCGGCGTGCCGGTGCACGTTCGCCACCGCGCTCTGGGCGATGCGCGCGAGGGCGTGCGCGGTCTCCGCGCCCACGGGCACGGGCTCGCCCACCACGGTGAGCTCGGCGTCCGGGACGTGGCGGCGCGCCGCCGTCCGGATCGCGGCCTCCACGTCGGCCGGGGCCACGCCACCGGCCGCGGGCGACGGGTCGACGAGGTCGTGCACGAGGTCGCGTGTCTGCCCGAGGCTGGCGCGCACGGCGACGGCGGCCTGCCGGGCGTCGTCGCGCGCGGCGACGGGGTCGGCGTCCCAGCGCTGGTCGGCGGCCTCCAGCCGCAGCACCGCGGAGGACAGGGACTGGGCCACGGTGTCGTGGATCTCGCGCGCCACGCGCTCCCGCTCGGCCAGCACGGCGACCTCGCGCTGCAGCCGGACGCGCTCCCCCGCCTGCCGCACGATCGCGTCGTACGCGAGGCTGAGCAGCACGGCCACCACGAGCGGCGCGACGGCGGCCGCCCAGTCGCTGCGACCGGACAGGTCGAACAGCGCGACGCCGGTGACGACCGCGACGGCACCGACCAGCACGTGCGCCGCGGGCACGGGCACCAGCGTGCGGCAGACGAAGAACAGGGGGATGGCGGACCAGGCGAAGCTCGGCGCCACCAGCACCAGGGCTCCCCACGCCAGGAGCAGGACGCCGAGGACGGCGTCGACGGCGAGGCGTCGGCCCCTCGGGAGCGGGCGCCGCGCGAGCACCGCCAGCACGGCGTAGGCGGCGGCGACCACCGCGACGAGCACCACGACCAGCCACCACCGGCCGTCGAGGCCGTGGTTGGTGAGGTAGCGGGCGGCGGACGTCGCGACCAGCGCGGCGAACGCGAGGTGCACGCCGCGGGTGAGGGATCCGGGCACACAGGCACGCTAGCCGGGCGAGGCGGCGCCGCACCTCATCCGTTCGGATGAGCGCTCCCGCCCCGGAGGCCCGATGCGGCACGGGGAGGCCGGCGACGAACCTGGGCGGATGTCCCGTCCCTCAGGCCCGGCGCTCCTGGGCCGCCGCCCTGCTCGTGCCGAGGTGCGCGCCCGCCAGGCGTGCGGCGGCCTCGCCGTCCCCGTCGCGGACGGCGTCGAGGAGCTCGCGGTGCTCGTCGGCGATCGCCTGCAGGTCGACGTGCTGCGCGAGCAGCCAGCGCACCCGGCTGGCGATCACGCGATGCAGCTCGAGGAGCACCGGGTTCCCGGCGGCCTCGACGACGCGCTCGTGGAAGTCGGCCCCGGCGCGCCGGGCCGCCGGGCCGTCGCCCGCGCGGGCGGCGGCGTCCTCCCGCGCCCACGCCTCGGTCAGGCCGGCGAGCTGCTCGGGCGTCCGGCGCGTCGCCGCGAGGCGGAACTGCAGCGGGTCGGTCGCCTCCCGCACCTCGTGCAGGTGGTCGACGTCGGCGTCGCTGAACTCCCGGACCACCGCCCACGTGCGCGGCCGCGGGGTCACGAGGCCCTCGGCGACGAGCGTGCGCAGCGCGTCCCGCACGGGGATACGGCTCACGCCCAGCTCGGCGGCCAGGTCGCGCTCGACCAGGCGGCTGCCGGGCTCCCGGGAGCCGTCCACGATCTGCTCGCGGACGACGCGCGCCACCCGCACGGACTCGGGCTCGAAGGGGGCCGAGAGCTCGGAGGACATGCGCACATCCTGCCAGCCACCCGGAGGAGAATATGGCATACCATCTTGGCGTGATCGCGCCCCGCACGCGCCGCCCGGCCCGCGCCGCAGGGGCCCTCGCGGCCGCCACCGCCCTGCTCGCCCTCGGCGCCTGCGCGGCCCCGCAGCCCGCCGGCACGACGGCGCCGCCCCGGAGCCCGGCGGAGAGCTCGGCACCGAACGACGCACCGCGGCCGGGCGCGTCGCCCGCTGCCCCGCCGTCGCCTTCGCCGTCGACCGAGCGCGCGCCCGCCGAGCTGCTGCTGGCCACGCAGGCCGAGCGCGACACGCTCGCGGTGGTCGACCCGTCCGTCCGCCGCGGCAGCGCCGTCGTCGACGAGATCACGGTGGGCGCCGCGCCGTGGGACGTCGCGGTGGACGAGGACTCGCGCCGCGCGTACGTCTCGACCGCCGAGGGAGTCGCCGTCGTCGACCTCGACGCCCGCGAGCGCACCGACCTGTTCTCGTACGAGCACGGGACGACCCGCGTCGCGTTCGGCGAGTACCGCCGCGGCGGCCTCGGCCTGGCCGTCTCCCCCGACGGCGAGCGCGTGCACGTCGCGGTGAGCACGGGCGACGCGGCGTTCCTCGAGACCCTGGACGCCGACACCGGCGAGATGGTCTCGTCCGTGCCGGTGGGCCTGCGCCCGTTCGACGTCCTCGTGAGCGACGACGGCGACGAGGTGTACACGGTCGACCACGACGGGTTCACCGTCACGGTCGTCGACCCGGAGCGCGGGCGCGCCCGCGCGATCGAGGTGGCGCCGTTCGGCCGCGAGGGCGGCCTCGCGTCGTTCGAGAAGCCGCACTACGCCGTGCTCGACGGCGACGGCGACCTGCTGCTGCCGTACCAGGGCCGCGTGCTGGCGCGCGTCGACCCGGACAGCGGCGACGTCACGACCACCGACCTGACCGCCGACTCCCACCAGCACGGCGTCGCCCGCGCCGACGACGGCACCCTCGTGATCGCCGGCAACGGCCCGTTCGGCAACGCCGGGTCGGGACCGAGCATCGAGGTGGTCGG
Source organism: Isoptericola variabilis (assembly GCF_050311655.1). Taxonomy (GTDB): domain Bacteria; phylum Actinomycetota; class Actinomycetes; order Actinomycetales; family Cellulomonadaceae; genus Isoptericola; species Isoptericola variabilis. The sequence goes on along the minus strand of NZ_JBNOZM010000004.1, from coordinate 276,801 downwards.
CCCGGACGGCACCGACGTCGTCCTGCCCACCGACCGCCGCCACGAGACCGTGGCCGTGTGGCACGGACCCGACGACGAGGCGTACGGCGTCCTCGCCGGCGGCTACACCCAGCAGGAGGCCTGGGACGGCGCCACCGTCGTCCCGCTCGCGGCGGCGCTCGACGGCGCCGACGAGAGCTACGAGATCACCATCCCCGGGCGACCGCAGTCGGTCGTCCCCTACCAGGAGGACCGCCCGTGACCGGCACCACCAGCACCCCCGTCGTCTCCGTGATCCGCGACGTGCGCCCGTGGGGCGGCGACGCCGCCGACCTGCACGTGGCGGACGGCGTGATCACCGCCGTCGTGCCGCACGACCGGACGGCCGCGCCGACCGGCGCCGAGGGGGAGATCGACGGACGCGGCCTGCTCGCCCTGCCCGGGCTGGTCAACGCGCACGCGCACGTCGACAAGTCGTGGTGGGGGAAGCCGTGGGTGAGCTACGGCGGCGAGCCGGGCGTCCAGGCACGCATCGCGCACGAGCGCGCGCACCGCGACGAACTCGGCATCCCCGGCGTGGACGTCACGCTGGCGGTGCTGCGCGAGTCGGTCCGCACCGGCACGACGGCGGTGCGCACGCACGTGGACGTCGACCTCGGTGTCGGCCTTCGCGGCATCGAGGTGGTCCGGGAGGCGGTCGCCGCCCTCGGCGGCGCCGTGCACGCCGAGATCGTCGCCTTCCCGCAGGACGGCGTGCTGCGCCGCCCCGGCGTCCTGGAGCTCCTGGACCGGGCGGCCGCCGCCGGCGCGGAGCACGTCGGCGGCCTCGACCCGGCGTCGATCGACCGCGACCCGGTGGGCCAGCTCGACGGGCTGTTCGAGATCGCCGAGCGGCGCGGCGTCGGGATCGACGTGCACCTGCACGACGGCGGCGAGCTGGGCGCGTTCCAGATCGAGCTCATGGTCGACCGCACCCTGCGCGCGGGGCTCCAGGGCAGGGTCAACGTGGCGCACGGCTTCGCCGTCGGCCAGCTCCCCGCCGCGCGACAGGCCGACCTGGTCGCCGCGATGGGCGAGGCCGGCATCACCATGACCACCGTGGCGCCGATCGGCGCCGCTCCCCTGCCCCTGCTCGCGCTGCGCGACGCGGGCGTGGCGGTGGGCCTGGGCACCGACGGCATCCGTGACCTGTGGTCCCCGTACGGCACCGGCGACCTGCTGACCCTCACCACGCAGCTCGCGCGCCTGTCGGGCCTGCGGTACGACGAGGAGCTCGTCACCGCGGCCCGGGTCGCGTCGACGGACGCCGCCCGGTTCGTCGGCCGCGAGGTGCACGACCTCGTGGCGGGCTCGCCGGCGGACGTCGTGCTCGTCGACGCCGAGAACGTGCCCGACGCCGTCGTCCGCGCGCCGCGCCGGACGCTCGTCGTCGCGGGCGGCCGGGTGGTCGCCCGCGACGGCGAGGCGCTGGTCTGACGGAGCGCGTCAGGCCGCGCGGTCCTGACCGGCGAGGTCGTGGGCCGTGGCCACGACGACGCCGTACGCGTCGGCGACCGTCGCGAGCGCCGCCCGGTGGAGCTGTTCCGCGGGCACCGGCGCGACGGCGCTCGCGAGCGACCGGGTGGCGCACGCCTCGGCGACGACGGTGGGCCGGTTGCCGCGCAGGGCCGCGCCCTGGGACGTGAACGCGACGCACATGTGCGTCATGAAGCCGACGACCACGACGTCGACGTGGCCGGCCGCGTCCACCAGATCCCCGAGGTCGGTGCCCCGGAACGCGTCCGGGGCGGTCTTCGTCACCACGGCCTCGCCGGGCGCGGGGGCGACGCGCGGGTGGATCCGGCCCAGGTCGGTGGCCAGGTCGTAGGGCGAGCCGGCACCGCCGTCGTGCTGCACGTGGATCACCGTGGCGCCGGCCGCCCGGGCGCGGGCCAGCAGGTCCGCGGCGGCGTCGAGCGCGGGCGCCCAGCCGTCCAGCTCCATGACGCCGCGCGTGTAGGTGTTCTGGTAGTCGACGAGGATCACGGTCGCGTCGGCGAGGTCCGCGGGCGTCGGGTCGGCGCCGCTGAGCTCGCGCAGGGTCGTGCTGGTCGTGCCGGTCATCTGGGGTCCTTCCGAGGACGAGGTCGGGGCGCCGTCGCGGCGCACCTCCACGCTACGAACGGGGCTATCGTGTCGGCAATGTCATGCAACCCGCAGATTCAGACATCCCCATGATCGGATCCCCATGATTGAACGCCTCGTGGTGGTCACCCTCTTCGACGGGGTCGACCTGCTCGACGTCACCGGGCCGGCCGAGGTCTTCGCGCTGCTGGCGCGCGAGCTCGACGGCCCGACCGGCTACGAGGTGGTGCTGGCCGCCGAGACCGCCGCCCCGGTCACCACGTCGGCGGGCGTCCGCGTCCTGCCCGACGCCACGTTCGACGACCTGGCCGGCCGACGCGTCGACACCCTGGTCGTGCCGGGCGCCGTCCGCCTCGACGCCGACCGGCGCGTCCGCGCCGTCGTGGACCCGGCGCTGGTGCCGCGCGTGCAGGCGCTCGCCGACGGCGCACGCCGGGTGGCGTCGGTCTGCGTCGGGGCGCACGTCCTCGCCGAGGCGGGCCTGCTGGAGGGGCGCCGCGTCACGACCCACTGGTCCACCGCGCGGCAGCTCGCCGCCGAGCACCCGGGCGTCCGCGTCGACGCCGACCCGATCTTCGTGCGCGACGGCGACGTGTGGACCGGCGCCGGGCTCACGGCGTGCCTCGACCTGACGCTGGCGCTGGTGGCCGACGACCACGGCCAGGAGCTCGCCCTGCGCGTGGCCCGGCAGCTCGTGATGTACCTCAAGCGGCCGGGCGGGCAGAGCCAGTTCTCGGTCTCGACCGACCCCCGGGCGACCAGCCGGCGCGTGGACGACCTGCGCCACCACGTGCTGCGGAACGTCGCCGCCCCGCTGACGGTCGCGGACCTCGCCGAGCAGGCGCACGTGAGCGAGCGCCAGCTCACCCGGCTGTTCAAGACGGAGCTGGGCACCACGCCGGCGGCCTATGTCGAGTCGGTCCGCGTCGAGGTGGCGCGCCAGCGCCTCGAGACCACCGACGACACCCTGGAGCGCGTGGCGACCGCCTGCGGCTTCGGCACGACCGACACCCTCGCCCGGGCGTTCCGCCGCCGGCTCGACACCACGCCGGCGCAGTACCGCGCCCGGTTCCGCCTCGCGGTCTGACACCGGCGGGGGGACCGCGGTCAGCGCCACCGCTCGAGCAGCCGCGCGACCGTCCCCGCCGCACGGTCCAGCACCCCGGCCGTGCCCGACGCCGCCGCCGTGAGCAGGGCCGCGTCGACCAGGTGCGCCACGAGGTCGACGTCGCGCGGGTCCGCGCAGGCCGCCTCGAACCCGGAGGCCCGCAGCACCGTGCGGGCGGCGTCGAGCAGGCGGGGACGCGAGCGCCGCATGATCGGCTGCAGCGCGGGGTCGCGCATCGCGGTCATCATCGGGTCGAGCCGCCGGGACACGACGGCGTCGTCGACGTGCGGCGCGTACAGGACCTCGATCAGGAGCCGCGCCGTCGTCGCCGCGGACCTCCGCCGGTGCGGCAGCGCCTCGGCCGCGGCCACCGCGGCGGTGCCGCGGACGTCCTCGGCGGCCTCCACGGCGGCCGCGACGAGCGCCGCGCTGGACGGGAAGTAGTACGACGCCGAGCCCTGGGGCAGGCCCGCCGCCTCGGCGACGCGGCGGTGCGTGACGGCGTCGAACCCCTCGTCGATGAGCAGCGTCGCCGCGGCCTCGACCATCCGGCGCTGCTTGTCGGCGCCCCGCCCCTGGACCATGCGGCGCCGCCGCGGCCGGTCGTCCTCCGTCACGCCGCCCATCGTAGGCGCGGTGCCGCGACGGTGCCGGAATAACCTATACGCACGTATGGTTTAGTCGATCTACAGACCGCCGCCGGGCGGCGCGAACCGAGGAGATGAACGAGCTGTGAACCTGATGGCCGCGGAGGGCCTCGTGATCGACTGGGCGCAGATGCCCACCTACAACACCGTGATGTCCGTCGCCGTGGGCGCCGGCCTGATCCTGCTCGTGTGGCTGGGGCGCGACCTGGTCCGCGCGCCGCGGAAGGTCGTGACGGAGGGCTGGGCGCTCGCGTTCGGCGTGCTCGGCCTGATCCTCACCGCCACCGGCCTGCACATGACGCTCACGTGGCCCCTCGCCGCGGGCGGCTTCCCCTTCGACAACATCATCTTCGGCGAGACCAGCCTCGCGTTCGGCGTGCTGCAGCTCGCGGCGGCGTTCTACCTGTGGACGCGCGGCAAGGAGGCGCTGGCCCGCGAGGACGCCACCGACCACCTGCGCGCCGTCGCCCGCCCGGTCTCGGTCTTCGTGCTCGGCATGGGCCTCGGCCTCGTCGCCATCGCGATCGCCGGCGTGACGTACCAGCTCTTCGCCGCCCCGCCGCAGGAGCCGATCTCGGGCGCCTTCGCCGCGTACCCGCTGGTCGAGGCCATCTTCATGTCGGGCCTCATCGCGCTCGTCGGCCTCGGCGCGATCCTCTTCCCGCTCGCCCTGCGCGACGGCGCCGGCCGCGGCCTGCGCGTCGTCATCGGCTGGGCGTGGGGCCTCGCCGGCATCGCGTTCCTGCTGTTCGGCGCGATGAACTTCTTCACGCACATCGGGCTGATCGTCAACACGATGGGCTGACGCCAGAACCGATGCCCCCAGGGCACGGGCCGGGTCGCGGGAAGTCTCGCGGCCCGGCCTCTGTTGTGCCGGGCATGCGAGCCATCACCTACTCCCGCTTCGGCGGCGCCGGCGTCCTCGAGCTCACCGACCAGCCCGACCCGCGCCCCGGGGCCGACGTCGTCGTCGTGCGCGTGCGCGCCGCGTCGGTCAACCCCGTCGACTGGAAGGTCCGCCAGGGCTACCTGGACAGCCTGTTCGACACGCAGTTCCCCGTCGTCCCCGGCTGGGACGTCGCAGGCGTCGTCGAGCAGGTCGGCCTCGACACCCCGGAGTACGAGGTGGGCGACGAGGTGTACGGGTACGTCCGCAAGGACTGGGTGCACGGCGGCACGTTCGCCGAGCTCGTCGCGGCGCCCGTGCGCACGCTGGCGCGCAAGCCCGCGTCGCTGACGTTCGAGGAGGCGGCGGCCGTCCCGCTCGCGGGGCTCACGGCCTACCAGTCGATCCTGCGCTCTGGCGTCCGCGAGGGCCAGACCGTGCTCGTGCACGCGGCCGCCGGCGGCGTCGGCTCCTTCGCCGTGCAGATCGCGCGCAGCCTCGGCGCCCGCGTCATCGGCACCGCGAGCGAGGCGAACCACGACTTCCTGCGCGGCCTCGGCGCCGAGCCCGTGACGTACGGCGACGGGCTCGCGGACCGCGTCCGCGCCCTCGCCCCGGACGGCGTCGACGTCGCGCTCGACTACGCGGGCGGCGACGCCGTCGCCACCAGCGCCGCGCTGCTGGCTCCGGGAGGCACGGTCACGTCCATCACGGACGCCACCGCGCGCACGGAGCACGGCGGCCACTACGTGTGGGTGCGCCCGTCGAGCACCGACCTCGAGGCGCTGGGCGCGCTGATCGACGCCGGCAAGGTCGCCGTCGAGGTGGGCCAGGTCTTCGACCTCGCCGACGCCGCCGACGCCCACCGTGCCTCCGAGACCGGCCACGGGCGCGGCAAGATCGTGGTGCGCGTCTGACCGTGGTGCAGGTCGGGGCCGCACGCGGCACCCTGGGCACATGACGCCCTTCGCCCCCGCCGTGTATGCCGACCGCCGCCGCCGCGCCGCCGCCCAGGCGGCCGCCGCCGGGCTCGCCGGGGTGCTGGTGACCCCCGGTCCCGACCTGCGCTACTTCCTCGGTTACACCCCCGCCGCGGACACGGAGCGGCTCACGCTGCTCGCCATCCCCGCGTCCGACGACGGCGGTGGCGACGCCGTCGCCGTCGTGCCGAAGCTCGAGGCCCACGACCTCGAGGTCGGCGCCGTCGGCGGCATCGAGGCGGTCGCCTGGTCGGACGGCGAGGACGAGCACGAGGTCGCGGGCCGGCTCCTGCGCCCGGACGGCCGGTACGCCATCAGCGACGCGGCGTGGGCGCTGCACGTGCTCGGCCTCCAGCGCGCGCTGCCCGCGTCGTCGTACACCGCCGTCACGGACGCGCTGCCGATGCTGCGCGCCGCCAAGTCCCCGGAGGAGGTGGCCCGCCTCGCCGCCGCGGGCGCCGGCGCGGACGCCGTCTTCGCCGAGATCGTCACCCGCCGGTTCGCCGGCCGCGCCGAGCGCGAGGTGTCCGACGACCTGGACGCCCTGCTGCGCGAGCACGGCCACGAGCAGGTGGACTTCACCCTCGTGTGCGCGGGCGAGAACGGCGCCGACCCGCACCACGAGGCCGGCGACCGCGTGATCCGCGAGGGCGACATGGTGGTCATGGACTTCGGCGGGCTCGCCGACGGCTACGGCTCCGACACCACCCGCACCGTGCACGTCGGCGCGCTCACCGCCCGCGAGCAGGAGGTGCACGACGTCGTGCGCACCGCGCAGCAGGCGGGCGTCGACGCCGTCCGCCCCGGCGCGACCTGCCAGGACGTCGACCGGGCCTCGCGCGCCGTCATCGCCGACGCCGGGTTCGGCGAGTTCTTCGTGCACCGCACGGGCCACGGCATCGGCCTGACGACGCACGAGCCGCCGTACATGGTGGAGGGCGAGGAGACGCCGATCGAGGCTGGGATGTGCTTCTCCGTCGAGCCGGGGATCTACCTGCCGGGCGAGTTCGGCGTGCGCATCGAGGACATCGTCGTCGCCTTCCCGTCCGGCGTGCCCGGCCTGCCGGACACCCCGGACTCGGGCGCGCGGCTCAACACCTCGCCGCACGAGGTGGTCGTCGTCGCGTAACCCGCAGACCACCCATCCAGCAGGTCAGCTGGGCGAGGCCTTGCCGTGCCGCCAGTAGCCGACGAAGTCGACGGCCGCCTTCGGCCACTGCCGCTCGTGCACCAGGTGCCGCCGCACGCCGGCGGCGAGCGCCTGCTCGCCGGCGACGAGCGCGTAGCCGGTGCCGGCGGGCAGCTCGGCGCCTCGTACCACCGCGAGCGCGGCCCGACCGGGCACCTCGCCGAGGGCCGGGTCGTCGGCGGCGGCGCGGTCGCGCTCGACCCACCGCAGGTCCACGCCGTCCGGCACGCGGAAGTCCTGGCGGTCGTCGGCGGTGGGCACCTCGACGACCGCGACGCCGCGCGCGTCGTCGGGCAGCGCCTCGCAGATGCCGGCGACGGCGGGCAGCCCGCTCTCGTCGGCGACGAGCAGCCGCCAGTCGCACACGGCCTGCCGGTGGTGGTACGTGCCCTGGTCGAGGATGCCGACGCGGTCGCCCGGGCGGGCGCTCAGCGCGAAGCCCGCGCCCGGACCGAGGGGGTCGTGGCCGCCGTCCGGTCCCGCGGGGGCCGCGTCGTCGTGCCCGTGCAGCACGAAGTCGACGTCGATCTCGCGCAGCTCGGGCCGCGCCGCGCGGATCGTGTAGTTGCGCACCAGCGGGCGGCGGGCACGCGGGGTCGCGAGGTACTGCGCGTACCACCCGAGGTTCGACGTGCGCGTCGGGAGCTTCAGGGTGTCCTGGCCCGCGCGGGGCAGGAAGAGGCGGAACCACTGGTCGTCCCCCACGAGCGTCAGGCGGTCGATGTCGTCGATGCCGAGCGTGACCCGTTGCAGGTGCGGGCCCAGGCGCTTCGTCGTGACGACCTCGGCGACGAGGACGTGCGGGTCGACCGGCTTCGACAGCGTTCGCGTGCTCACCTCGGTAAGGTTAGGCGAACCTCACTCAGTTGACCAGACCCCGTCCGACGCGTGGCCCGCCCAGTGCCCGAGACTGAGGGCGTGCACTTCTCCCTCCGGTCGCGAGCGCTCCCCGCGCTCGTCGCGCTCCTCGTCACCGGCGCCTGCGCGCCGTCCTCTCCGGCGCCGACAGGGACGCCGAGCGCGCCGCCGAGCGCGATGGACGACGAACCCTTGCGCGTCGAGGTGATCGCGGGCGACGTGACGCTGGAGGTCTCCGTCCCCGGCGCGACGCTCGACGACCCGCACGTGCGCGTCACTCCCGACGCGCAGGCGGGCACGGCCACCGTGACCCTCGAGCGGTCCGTGTTCGACGATGCCGCCGATGCCGACGATGCCGACGACGCTGACGGCACTGACGACACTGGCGACCCCGTGGTGCTCGCCCTGACCTCGGGCGGCTCGTTCGAGCCCCGCGTCGACGGCAGCGTCACGGTGCGCACGGGCAAGGCCGCCGGCACTGCCGACACGGAGGGCACCGCGGTCGGCGGGCTGTCCCCACCCCAGGGGGCGCGCCTCGTCGCCGCGGACGCCACGCACCTGGAGGTCCGCCCCCTCGCGGACGCCGCGTCGGGACGCCCCGACGACGACGTCACCACCACCCTCGGCACGTCCGCCGTCGAGCGGACCGACTGGGGCGACCGCGAGGGCGGCCGGTCCCTCGCCGTCGTGCCGACGGCGTGGGCGCGAGAGGCCGGGCAGGCGGGCACCGACCTGGTCTGGGCCGAGCTGGTGGCGGCCGACCCTGAGGTCGGCACCGCGACGATGCACGACCAGCTCGAGTGCCATGCGATCGGCGCGCCGGACAAGGACTCGTGGAACCTCGAGCCGTGGCGGCCGGACGTCGGGCTCGTCGCGACGATGGCCGCGCGCTGCAACCCGACCTGACGTCCTCGACCGTCGTCTTGACACATTCCGATATAGGCATAGGTTGGTCCCATGGCACGCGCAGCGACGACGACGGATGCGTTCAACGCGGTGGCCGAGCCCCGGCGCCGCGAGATCCTCGACGCGCTGGCGCAGCAGGAGCGCGGCGTCGGCGAGCTCGCCGAGCTGCTCCACGTCGCCCAGCCGGTGGTCTCCAAGCACCTCAGGGTGCTGCGGAAGGTCGGGCTGGTCGAGGTCCGCGACGACGGCCGTCGTCGCCTCTACCGCACGGACGCCCGGCCCCTGCAGGAGATCCACGCGTGGGTCGGTCGGTACGAGCGCCTGTGGGAGGAGCGGTTCGAGCTCGTCGACGAGCTGCTCGACGCCCTGGAAGACACACCGGAGAACCCAGGAGAACGATCATGACCAGCACCACCACCGGCACCGCCGTCCTGACGCTGCCGAACGACACCGACATCCAGGTCGTGCGCCGGTTCGCCGCCCCTGCGGCCGCCGTCTGGCGCGTGTTCACCGAGCCCGAGCTGATCGCCCGCTGGTGGGCCGGCAGGCGAGGGAAGGTCACGAGCGTCGAGATCGACCCGCGCCCGGGCGGCACCTACCGGTACGCGATGCAGGCCGACGGCGGCTTCGAGGTCGCGTTCCACGGCGAGTTCACCGAGGTGGTCCCGCCGGAGCGCCTGGTGCACACGGAGGTCTTCGAGGGCATGCCCGACGGCGACTCCGCCGCCACGCTGAACACCTACACGTTCGTGGAGGAGGACGGCGCCACCACCCTGACGCTCGTCACCCGCGCGCCGAGCAAGGAGGTGCGCGACGCGATCGTCGAGTCCGGCATGGAGGGCGGCATGCAGGAGGGCTTCGACCTCGTCGACGAGCTCGCCGCGGCCCTCGCCTCCCGTTGACCCGAGCGCCGAACAGGCGGTTGCCACCGGTATCGACCTCGCATCGGCGCGATACCGGTGGCAACCGCCTGTTCGGCAGTCGCGGACGGGTCAGACGGCGGTGTAGCCGCCGTCGATGAGCCAGTACGCGCCGGTGACGAACGACGCGTCGTCGGACAGCAGGAAGCGCACGACGCGTGCGACCTCCTCGGGCTCGCCCAGGCGGCCGAGCGGGTGCTTCGCGACGAGCGCCTCGCGCGCCTCGTCCGGGAGGCTCGACTCGACCAGCGGCGTCTTGATGTACGCCGGGCCGACGGCGTTGATGCGCAGCCCCTGCGGGCCGTACTCCGCGGCGGCGTTCTTCGTGACGCCGACGACGCCGTGCTTGGCGGCCGTGTACGCGCCGTTGCCGAGCGCCGCGACCGTGCCGTGGATCGACGCCATGTTGACGATGGCGCTCTCGCCCGCACCGGTCTCGAGCATCGCGGGGATCTGCGCGCGCATGCCGTAGAGCACGCCGTTGAGGTTGATGTCGATGACGCGGTCCCAGTCGTCCAGGTCCGTCTCCCCGGCGGGGGCCTGCTTGCCGCCGATGCCCGCGTTGTTCACGGCGTAGTGGAGCCCGCCGAACGTGGCCCTCGCGAACTCGACGGCCCTGGCCGAGTCCTCCTTCACCGCGGTGTTCTGCTCGAACGCCGCGGCCTCGCCGCCGGCGGCCGCGATCTCGTCGGCGACGCGCTGCGCGGCGTCCAGCCGGATGTCGGTGACCACGACCTTCGCGCCGTGCGCCGCGAGCTCCTTGCTCACCGCCTCGCCGATGCCCGACCCGCCGCCCGTGACGAGGGCTACCCGGCCCTGGAAGGTGCCGCCTGTGGCCATGTCCGATCTCCTTCGCACCGCGCCCCGGCGGGCGGGGTGACGCGAACGCGTGACGACGGCCCGGAGGGACGAACGACCGCCCCGTCGCCCTCGTGAGGGAAGGGGCGCTGACCCTTCGACCGTAAGCCCGGCCGCCGGCGCGACGGGCCCGCTCGAGGCCGAAAGTGACGCATTACACCTCTGCGTCAGAACCCTCCGGGTGGCCGGGGTCCGCCCCCAGCCCGGCCAGGACCTGCGCCTCATCCTCGGCGGTGAGCCCCGTGACGACGGCGTCGGGCGTCGCGCGCAGCCACGCGAGCGTGTCGCGGGCGGTCTCCTCGACGGGTCGTGGTGCCAACCCGGCGGCGAGCGCCGGCGCGGCGTCGTGCGCCGGGAGCCCGTCGTGCTCGGGCCGCGGCAGCCACAGCGGGAGGGCCCGCTCGCCCGCCCACGGCCGCACGTCGGCGGCCTGAAGCCGGGCGTCGTCCGTCCAGGCCCAGCGGGGCTCCGCACCCACGCCGCGGGCCACGGCGTCGAGCAGGTCGCCGATCGGGGTCACGGGGCCGACGGCGTCGAAGGTCCCCTCGGTGCGTCGCTCCGCCAGGTCGACCACCCAGGCGGCGAGGTCGCGCACGTCGATCACCTGTATCGGGGCCGCCGGGTCGCCGGGAGCCAGCACCTCGCCGTCGCGACCCGACACCCCTGCCAGGCGGGCTGGCCAGTACGTGAACCGGCCGGTCGGGTCCCCCGGCCCCACGATGAGGCCGGGGCGCACCACGGCCGACGACGCCGCCCCCTCGCGGACGGCGTCCTCGCAGGCGACCTTCATCGCCCCGTACGCCTCCGGGTCCTCCGCCCCGTCGACGTCGTCGGGCCGGGGCTCGCGCAGGCGCCCGACGCCGGGCCCGCCCGGGTCGGAGTCGTCGGCATAGACGTTGATGGTCGACACGAACACCCAGTGCGCGCCCGGCAGGGCGGCCACCGCGCGGCGCACGTGCGACGGCGTGCGCGACACGTCCACGACGGCGTCGAAGCCCTCCGCGGCCAGGGCCTCCGGGAACGGGTCGACGCGGTCCAGCGGCACGTGCCGCACGCCGTCCGGTACCGTCCCCGACCGGCCGCGGTTCGCCGCCACCACCTCGTGCCCGCGCGCCACGGCGTCCGCCGCGACCGCCTTCGACAGGAACACCGACCCACCCAGCACCAGCAGCCTCATGTCCCCACCCTGGCGCACCCCGGCGCCGCGCGTCCCGTCTTCTGCCCGCGGCAGAAGGTCAGGCACCTCGACGCGCTAGCCTCCGGTGCCATGACCGACCAGCTGCCCGACGGGCTGCCCCGATCCGTGCCCGTCCGGGCGGCGTTCGACGTGCTCGAGCGCTTCTCCCCCGCGGCGCTCGTGCACCACGCCGTGCGCTCCACCCTGCTGGCGGCCGACCTCGGGCGACGGCTCGACCTCCCCGTCGACGACGAGGTGCTCGCCGTCGCGGGCCTCCTGCACGACACCGGCCTCACGGCCGCGTTCGACGCGCACGCCGAGCCGTTCGAGGTCGCGGGCGGCAACGTCGCGTGGGCCGTCACCGCCGGCGCGGGATGGCCGGTGGACCGTCGCGACCGGGCGGCGCGCGCCGTCGTCGACCACATGCTCGACGACGACGACGTCCCGGCCCGCGAGCGCCCCGAGGGGTACCTGCTCGCCCGGTCCACCGGCGCCGACGTCAGCGGCCGCGGCCTGGAGCACTGGCCCGCGGAGTTCCGCACCGACCTCGAGGCCCGGTGGCCGCGGCTCGACTTCCGCGAGACGTTCAGCGCCTGCCTCCGCGAGCAGGCCGCGCGCAAGCCCGGGTCCGTCGTGGCCGGCTACGTCGCCGCGGGCGGAGCCGACCGGGTGCGCTGAGCGCCGCCGGCGCCGGCCCCCGCCGCGGCCTCGCCCTCCGGACGCAGCCGGGGCAGCACCAGGGCCCACGTCGGGGGCATGGCGCCGTCGTCCGGCAGCGGGTGCTCGGGCGGCGCGACCGCCGAGCGGTGGGCTCCGGTGAACCGTGGGCTCGGCTCCGCGCGGGGCACCCGCACCCGCGAGCGCGCCGCCGCCTCCCGCGCGTGCGCCACCTCCTCGACGGCGAGCGCGGCGAGCCACGACGGCCCGGCGGTCGCGGCGTCGAGGTCGTCGACCGCCCGGGCCGGGTCGCCCAGGTGCCGGGCGACCAGCAGGCCGCGCACGTACCGCAGCACGAGCCGGTCGCCGGGTCGCTCCACCCAGGTGGTCAGCGCCATGTCGCAGCACCGGACCGCGGTGCGGGGCTGCCCGTGCAGCAGCGCCGAGCAGACGTCCATGAGCCACGCCTCGGCCGTCCAGGAGCCTCCGCCGGCGACCCGCCACGACATCGCGGCCCGGTACAGGCCGTACCAGTCCCCCCGCTCGAGGAGGTCCACGCAACGCTCACGGTCCGACACCACGGCGGCACGATAGCCCGGCCGCCGGCCGGCACCCACGATCACCAGCGCTGCGCGACGTCCTCCGCCCAGCCGTCGAGGCCGTCCATGTCGAGGCGCCCGCCGTCGTCGGTCGTGACCCGGCCGGACCACGTGCCGAAGCACTGGTGGGTGGACGAGGCGACGACGCCGAGCTGGGTGCGGCTCACGCGGTCGTGGGCGGGCACGAAGGCGAGGTCGAGCCGCTCGCCGCGCACCCGCCACGGCGCCGTGTGGTCGCCGCGGTCGAACGTCCAGTCGAGCTCGTCGTGGAGCTTGTGCAGGCGTCCGTCCACGAAGACGCCGTTCTCCGTCGTCGGGCCCTGGCGCGTCCACGTCCCGCCGAGCTGCACGGCCACCTCGTGCCGCACGCCGGCGGCGTCGACGCCGTGGCCGAAGCCGACGCCCCACTGCCACGCGGCGCGGTACGGCCACCGGCCCCGCCCGTGGTCGAGCACGGCCCACGCGCCGGCGGCCACCTCGTGCGCGACGCCGTCGACCCGCAGCGCACCGGCCGCGGGCCGCCCGACGTCCTTCACCGTGTACTGGAACCGTCGGTCGGACCAGGGCACGACCACGCCCAACAGCTCGTGCCCCTCGGGCCGGGCGACCGTCACGTCGAGGTCCACGCGCGACGTCCGGGCCCGCAGGCGGGTGCCGCCGGGGCCCTCGTCGACGGCGATCGCCACCGCGCGCGTGCGCGACCGCACGGGGCCGTCGCCGAGGCGGCCGGGCAGCGTGGCCGACCCGCTCAGCGGGGCGATTGCGACGGCGTCGACCTCCTCGCCGGACGCCCGGTCCCAGACCCACACCTGGTGCAGCGCGGCGTAGTCCAGCGCGGACGTCGTGAGCGCGACGACGTGCTCCGGCGTCACGACCGCCCAGTACTCCCACCGCTTGTTCCGTCCGAGCCCGCGCAGGCCGCGCCCGATGCCGGACGTGTCGTGCACCGGGGCACGCGACCAGCCGACCGCGTCGGGGTTCAGGCGCCCGCCCGGGAGGCAGAGGACGACGTCGGAGGCGATCTCGCGCTCGGTCGGGGACCCGGTCTGAGGCTCGGTCGGATGTTCGGTCACGGGGCGAGGCTAGTGCCGCGCCTGCTAGCGTCCGGGCGTGCCCGACTCCCCCGCCCCGGCCGTCACCTTCCGCCTCGCGACCCGCGACGACCTGCCGCGCGTCGTCGAGCTCATCGCCGACGACGCCGTCGCGGCCGCCCGGACCGGCGAGTTCGGCACCGCGCACGTCGCGGGCTTCGAGGCGATCGAGGCCAGCCCGAACGACGAGCTCGTCGTCGCCGAGCTGGACGGCGCGGTGGTCGGCTGCATGCAGCTGACGTTCGTGCCCGGGATCTCACGCAACGGCGCCACGCGCCTGCTCGTCGAGGCGGTGCGGGTCGACGCGTCGCTGCGCGGGCAGGGGCTCGGCCGCGCGCTCATGGAGCACGCGCACGCCCGCGGCCGCGAGCGCGGCTGCGTGCTCGCCCAGCTCACGTCGGACAAGCAGCGCCCGGACGCGCACCGCTTCTACCGCTCGCTCGGCTACGCGCAGTCGCACGAGGGCTTCAAGCTGCCCCTGTGACCCCGGCGCCCTCCGGGGCGGCCGGACGACGCACGTCCCGGATGCCGACCATGCTGACCAGCCCGCCGAGCACGAGCAGGCCCGCGGTGACCAGCAGCGCGCGGTGGAACGACGCGACGTCGAGCACCCCGCCGAGGATGACGCCGGCGAACGCGACGGTCAGCAGCCCGGCCACGCGCGACACCGCGTTGTTCACGGCCGACGCGATGCCCGCGTCCGCGGGCGGGGCCGCGCCGAGGATCGCGGCGGTCAGCGGGGCGACCGTGATGGACAGCCCCAGGCCGAACACCAGCAGCCCCGGCAGCACCTGGGTGAGGTAGCTCGCGCTCGCGTCCATCGTGAGGAGCAGCAGGTAGCCGACGCCCGCGACCACCGGTCCGACCGTCATGAACCAGCGCGCCCCGTACCGGGCGGCGAGGGTGCCGAACCGCGTCGACAGCGCGAGCATCGCGAGGGTCGACGGCAGCTGCGCGACCCCGGCGGCGGTGGCCGACCAGCCCGCCACCTGCTGGAGGAACAGGCCGAGCACGAACCCGCCGAGCGACAGCGCGCCGTAGACGGCGAACGTCGCCACGTTGCCCCACGCGAAGTTGCGCGCGGCGAACAGGCGCGGCGGCATCATCGGGTCGCGCGCCCGCCGCTCGTAGACCACGAACGCGACCAGCAGCACCGCGCCGACGGCGACGGCGGCCCAGGTCCGCTCGATGAGCCCGTACACGCCCGCCGCGAGGCCGGTGGCGGCCAGCACCGCGCCCGGCACGTCGAGCCGGCGGCCGGTGGTCTGCCGCACCTCGGGCACGGGCCGCAGCAGCACCAGCGTCACGACGACGACCGGCAGGTTGATCCAGAACACCCAGCGCCACGACAGCAGGTCCACCAGGCCGCCGCCGACGAACGGGCCGACGATCATCGCCGTCCCGGTCCACGCCGTCCAGCGCCCGATGGCCCGGCCCTGCGCCTCGCCGTCGAACGTCGAGATGATGAGCGCCAGGGAGCTCGGCACCAGCAGCGCGCCGGCCACGCCCTGCAGCAGCCGGGCACCCACGAGCACCGGGCCGGTCGGAGCGAGGGCGCACAGCACCGACGCCGCGGCGAACCCCACCAGCCCCGCGACGAGCACCCGGCGCCGCCCGTACAGGTCCGACAGGGACCCCGCGAGCAGGATGAGCGAGCCGAGCGTGACGAGGTAGCCGTCCACCACCCACTGCTGCAGGCCGAGCCGTGCCTCCCCGGTGCCGCCGAGCTCGTCGCCGATGGCGGGCAGCGCCACGTTGACGACCGTGCCGTCGAGGAACGACACGAACGAGGCCAGGATCGCGACCACCAGGACGCGGCTGCGCAGGCGGGCCTGGGCCGCGTCGGGTGCGGGCGGGGTGCTCACCGGATCACGGTACGGCGCAATGTCGGTGACGCGCCGGTCGCGGGCCGCTAGCGTCGCCGTCGTGAGCAGCGACACGAGCCCAGAGTTCCGGCGCAGCACCATCGCCGACGTCCCCGCCGCCCGCCGCCTCGGCGCGGAGGCGTTCGGCGTGCCGACGACACCGCTCCCCGACCCCGACCCCGCCGCCTGGCCCCTGCCGAACATCCGGCCCTGGGTCGCGACGGACGCGGGAGAGGTCGTCGCCGGGCTGGGCGTCCGGTCGTTCACGTCGTGGTTCCACGGCGCCCGGCTGCCCACCGCCGGCTTCGCGGGCGTCACCGTCGCCGCGGAGCACCGGGGCTCCGGGCTGCTCCGCCCGCTGATGGAGGCCGCGCTCGCGGAGGCCCGCGCGCTCGGCGACGTCGTCTCGACGCTCTACCCGTCGTCGGCGGGCATCTACCGCGGGCTGGGCTACGAGGTGGTCGGCGCGTTCGAGGACGTGCGGATCCCGATGGCGGCGCTCGCGGCCGTGCCCCGGCCCGCCGAGGGGGTGCGCGCCCGGCGCGCCACCACCGCCGACGTCCCCGCCGTCCGGCGGGTGTACGAGCAGTGGGCGTCCGCGCAGAACGGTCCGCTCTCGCGCGGCGAGACGCCGTTCGTCATGGAGCCCGACGCGATGGTCGGGCCCGAGGCCGAGTACACCGGCGTCAGCCTCGCGGTGCGCGGCGCGGGTGCGGACGAGGAGGTGCTGGGCTTCGCGAGCTGGTCGCGCGGTCAGGGCTACGACCGCACCAACACCATCGAGGTCGACGACCTCGTCGCGCTCACCCCCGACGCGGCCCGGGCGCTGTGGCGGGTGCTCGCGTCGTTCGCGTCGGTCGCGGGCGGGGTGCAGGTCTGCACGTCGGGCGGCTGGTCGGGCATCGACGTCTCGCGCCTGGTGCTGCCCGACCACGCGGCCACGTCGGCGCCGCGCCCGTACATGCTGCGCCTGCTCGACGTGCCCGGCGCGCTCGGCGCCGCGCGCGTGGCGCCGGTGACGGCCCGCGTGCCGTTCGCCGTCGTCGACCCGAGGACGCCAGACCTCGAGGGCGCGTGGACGCTCGAGGCCGCCGACGGCGCCGTGCACGTCGCGCCCGACGACGCCGCGGGCGACCGCCTCACGTTCACGTCCGCCGGGCTGGCCGCGACGTGGGCGGGCGCGCAGTCGACGGCCAACGCCCGGCTCGCGGGCGGCGCCTCGGGGCCCGCCGCGCACGACGCCGTCTGGGACGCCCTGTGGGGCGGCCGCCAGGTGCACGTGCGCGACTACTTCTGAGGCGCTCCGCCCGTGCCCGGCCGCTCGCCCCGCCGCGACTCCCTGGCCCGCGCCCTGGCCCGCGCGCTCGCGCCCCGGTTCGCGCTGCTCCTGCTGGCGGTCGTCGTCGCGCGCGTGGGGCGGCTGGCCGAGCACCGGCTCGCGGAGCCGGTCGGCGACCCGCTCGGCGACGTGCTGGCCGCAGCCCTCGTCGCCGTCCTCGTCCTGGTCGCCCGTCCGCGGACGCGCCCGCTCACGGCCGGCGTCGTCGCCTTCGCGCTCTGCGCGGCGGCGGAGCTCCTGCGCCTGACCCCGCTGCCGCAGGCGCTCGCCGGGCGGTGGCCCGCCCTCTCCCCGGTGCTCGACGCCGCCTTCGCCCCGCCGGTCCTGCTCTGGTCCGCGGTGGGGGCGGCCGTCGGCGCGGTCGCCGGCGTCGCGGTCGCGCGGGCCGTCACGCGCTCGACCGCGCGTGCAGGGTAGCCGCCATACCTAGAGGTAGGTATGGTGGCGGGCATGAGCACGCCGACCGATGCGCGCGACCGCCTCGTCGCCGCCGCGCAGGAGATGTTCGCCGCCCGGGGGGTGGGCGCCACGAGCCCGCGCCAGGTCCTCGCGGCCAGCGGCGTGGGGCAGGGCAGCCTCTACCACCACTTCCCCACCAAGCACGACCTCGCCGCGGCCGCGGTCGGCGCCACCGTGGAGAGCGCGCTCGCCGCGGCGCGCCGCGACCTCGAGGGCACGACGCCGGCCCTCGGCCGCGTCGTCGCCTACCTCGAGCGCCCGCGCGACGCCCTCGCCGGCTGCAAGATCGGCCGCCTCACCAGCGACCAGGCCGTCATGGACGACGACGGCCTGCGCGACGTCGTCACCGCCTACTTCGTCCGCCTGCTCGACGTCGTGGCCGCGACCCTGCGCGAGACCGGGCTGCCCGACGACGCCGCCCGCGACCGCGCGCACGCCGCCGTCGCGATCGTGCAGGGCGGCTACGTGCTCGCCCGCGCGACCGGCGACCCCGACGCGATGCGGGCCGCCGTGCGCGGCTTCGTGACCCTGCTGACCGACCGTCCCGACGGCACCGACCCCACCGAGGAGACCGCGTGACCTTCCGCGAGCGCCTGCGCGCGCTGCCGACCTTCCCGCCCGGGCTGCCGCCGTTCGGCGTCGACCTGGACGACCTCGACACCGCCCCCGCGACGCCGCAGGAGCTCTTCGCGCAGTGGTTCGACGACGCGCTCGCCGCCGGCGTGGGCGCCCCGCACGCGGCGACGCTCTCGACGGCCGACGCCGAGGGCCGGGTGCACGCACGCACGCTGGTGATCAAGGACGTCACCGCCGACGGCTGGTGGTTCGCGGGGCACGCGTCCAGCCCCAAGGGCCGCGACCTGGCCGAGAACCCGCACGCGGCGCTCACCGTGTTCTGGCGCGACCTGGGCCGGCAGGTCCGGATCACCGGCCGCGCCTCGTCGGCGGGCCCCGACGCCGGGGCGGCGGACTTCCGCGCCCGGCCGGACGGCTCCCGCGCCGCGGGGCTCGTCGGCCACCAGAGCGAGCCGCTCGCCTCCCCGCAGCAGTACCGGGACGCCTTCGCCGGCCGCCTCGACGAGGCGCGTGAGCACCCCGACGCCGTCGCTCCCTCCTGGACCGCCTGGGTGCTGACCCCCGCCACCGTCGAGTTCTGGGCGGCGAGCGACGACAGGGGCCAGTCCCGCCTCCGCTACCGCACCGACCCGCGCACGACCGACACCAACCCCCGGAACGACCCCGCCTGGACCAAGGAGCTGTTGTGGCCGTGAACCCCGTGACCGACCCGACCGCCCGCGACGTCGTCGCCCACGCGCTGACCGACGCCGACGCCGCGCTCGCCGGCCTGATCGACGTCGTGCGCACCCTGCCGGAGGACGCGGGCGCCGACCCGTCGCCGCTCGACGGCTGGAGCCGCGGCCACGTGCTCTCGCACGTCGCGAACGTGGGCGCCGCGCTCGCACGGCAGGCGGAGTACGCCGCGCGCGGGGAGAAGATCGAGCCGTACGACGGCGGGCGGGCCGGGCGCGACGCGGCCATCGAGGCGGGCGCGGCTCGCACGCCGGCCGAGCACGCGGCGACCCTCGAGGCGTCGCGCGCCCGGCTCGCCGCGGCCTGGCCCGCACCCGACGACGCCCTCTGGTCGGCGCCCGTCGCCTACCGGGACGGCGTCCTCGCCGAGGCGCTGCTCGCCTGGTGGCGCGAGGCACGGATCCACGCCGTCGACGCGACGGCCGGGCTCGGCGACCGCGCCCTCGGGTACGGCACGTGGGACGCCGCGTTCTGCGCGCACCTGCGCGACTTCCTCGCCGTCCGCCTGCCGGACGGCGGGGCGGGACTCGAGCTCGTCGGCGACGCCCGCGACGTCGCGGCCTGGCTCGCCGGGCGCACGCCCTCGGGACCCGTCTCGGCGTTCCGGGACGGCTCGCCCGTCCCGCTGCCCGAGCTCGGCCCGTGGCCGCCCTCGGCGGCCCCGAAGCCCTGACCTGCGGCGGCGCCCGGCGGCCGCTGTGACCTGCGTCACTGCAGGTCAGAGGCCCGTGTGAGGTTGCTCTCATTCTTTGTGACAGTTTTCACGCGCGGCGTATGGTGAGCCGGTGACTTCGAGTGCTACGACTGCTGGGGCCCCCACCGGGGCCGACGTCGACGTCGTCCTCATCGGCGGCGGAATCATGAGCGCCACGCTCGGCACGCTGCTCCAGCAGCTCGAGCCGTCGTGGTCCATCCGGATCTACGAGCGCCTGGACGACGTGGCGCAGGAGTCCTCGAACCCGTGGAACAACGCGGGCACCGGGCACGCCGCGCTCTGCGAGCTCAACTACACGCCCGAGCGCAAGGACGGCTCGATCGACATCACCAAGGCGGTGGCGATCAACGAGCAGTTCGAGATCTCGCGCGAGCTGTGGCAGCACCTGCTCGCCACGGGCCGCATCAAGGACGACTCGTTCCTCAGCAACACCCCGCACATGACGTTCGTGCGCGGCGAGAAGAACGTGGACTACCTGCGCCGCCGGTACGAGACGCTGCGCGTGCACCCCCTGTTCCGCGACCTCGAGTACAGCACCGACCGCGCCACCATCGGCCGCTGGGCGCCGCTGCTGACCACCGAGCGCGACGCCGACGAGCCGATCGCCGCCACCCGGGCGACGTCGGGCACCGACGTCGACTTCGGCAACCTCACGCGCCAGCTCGTCGACGGGCTGGTCGCGAACGGCGCCGAGCTCAAGCTGCAGCACGAGGTCAAGAGCCTCAAGCGCACCAAGGACGGCCGCTGGCGCCTGCGCGTCAAGGACCGCTCCTGGAACGCGCGGAACCGCACCAGCACCGTCACCGCGAAGTTCGTCTTCGTCGGCGCCGGCGGCGGCGCGCTCCCCCTCCTCCAGTCGGCCGGCATCCCCGAGATCAAGGGCTTCGGCGGCTTCCCGATCTCGGGCGAGTTCCTGCGCACGGACAACCCGGAGCTCGTGGCGCAGCACCAGGCCAAGGTGTACGGCAAGGCCGACGTCGGCGCCCCGCCGATGTCCGTGCCGCACCTCGACACCCGCGTGGTCGACGGCAAGACCTACCTCATGTTCGGCCCCTACGCCGGCTTCAGCCCCAAGTACCTCAAGAAGGGCAAGTACCTGGGCCTGATCACGTCGCTGCGCGCCAACAACGTCACGTCGATGCTCGGCGCCGGCCTCAAGAACCTCGACCTCACGCAGTACCTCGTCGGCCAGCTCATGGCCGCGCCCGAGACCAAGTTCCAGGCGCTGCAGCAGTTCATGCCGACCGCCCACCCCAAGGACTGGGAGAAGCTGACGGCCGGCCAGCGCGTGCAGGTCATCAAGCGCGACGCCGACGGCAAGGGCGTGCTCCAGTTCGGCACCGAGATCGTCACCGGCGCCGAGGGCTCCATCGCCGGCCTGCTGGGCGCCTCCCCGGGCGCCTCGACTGCCGCCTCCGCGATGGTCGACCTGCTCGAGAAGTGCTTCCCGTTCCGCTTCACCAAGTGGCGCCCCGAGCTCGCCTCGGTCATGCCCAGCCTCGACGGCGTGCCCGCCGACGCCAGCACGATCGACGCGACGCCGGTCCCCGAGTCGCCGGCCTACCTGCACGCCGACGGCGTCCTGGACGCGGCGGTCTACGAGTCGCAGGCGGACTCGCGCCTCTGAGCCGCACCTCCTGAGCCCCGCGCTCGCCCCTCCTCGGCGGCGTCAGAGAGCCTGGACGATCTTGTCCACCTGCTCCCTGGCGTCGCCGAAGAGCATCCGGGTGTTGTCCCGGAAGAACAGCGGGTTCTGCACGCCCGCGTAGCCGGTGGCGAGCGACCGCTTGAACACCACGACGTCGCGCGCCTTCCACGCCTCGATCACGGGCATCCCCGCGATCGGCGACGACGGGTCGTCCTGGGCCGCCGGGTTCACGGTGTCGTTCGCGCCGATGACGAGCACGACGTCGGTGTCCGGCAGGTCGGGGTTGACCTCGTCCATCTCGAGCACCAGGTCGTAGGGCACGCGCGCCTCCGCCAGCAGCACGTTCATGTGGCCCGGCAGCCGCCCGGCCACGGGGTGCACCCCGAACCGGACGGTCACGCCGCGCGCCCGCAGCCGCTCGGCGAGGTCCGCCACCGGGTGCTGCGCCTTCGCCACCGCCATGCCGTACCCGGGCACGACGACGACGGAGCGCGCCGCGGCGAGCAGCGCGGCCACCTCGTCGGGCGACGTCTCGCGCACCTCCCCCGCCTCCTGGCCTGATCCGCCGGCCGGGCCGCCCGACGACGCCGCGCCGAAGCCCCCGAGGATGACGGACCAGAACGACCGGTTCATCGCCTGGCACATGAGGTAGCTGAGGATCGCGCCGGAGGCGCCGACCAGGGCGCCGGTGATGATGAGCAGGTCGTTGCCGAGCGTGAACCCGGCCGCCGCGGCGGCCCAGCCGGAGTACGAGTTGAGCATCGACACGACGACCGGCATGTCGCCCCCGCCGATCGCTGCGACGAGGTGCCAGCCGAGCGCCAGCGCGACGAGCGTCATGAGCAGGAGCGGCACCAGCGCGGCCCCGACGTCGTCCGCCGCGACGAACCACACCATCAGGCCCGCGGAGGCGACCAGCGCCAGCAGGTTGAGCGCGTGCCGTCCGGGCAGCGTCAGCGGCGCCGACGGCAGCCGCCCGGAGAGCTTGCCGAACGCCACGACCGAGCCCGTGAACGTCACCGCGCCGATGAGCACGCCGAGGAACACCTCGACGCGGTGCACGGTGTCGCCGCCCGCCGCCGCGGCACCCACCGGCTCCGCGAGGAACGATCCGTAGCCCACCAGCACCGCCGAGAGCCCCACGAACGAGTGCAGCAGGGCGATGAGCTCCGGCATCTGCGTCATCTCGACGCGCCGCGCCCGCCACGACCCCACCGCCGTGCCCACGACGAGCACCGCCAGGATCAGGCCGGCGGTCACGGGCCACGGGCGCTGCGACCGGTCGAGGGCCAGCGCGATCGTCGCGACGATCGCCAGCCCCATGCCGAGCATCCCGAGCACCGTGCCGCGGCGCGCGGACTCCTGGGCGGACAGCCCCGCCAGGGACAGCACGAACAGGAGCCCCGCGATCACGTACGCGGCCTGCGCGACCGACGTCACCGTCATGACGCCTCCCCGCCCGGGGTCTCACGACGGAACATGCCGAGCATCCGGCGCGTCACGAGGAACCCGCCGAACACGTTGACGCTCGCGAGCGCCGCGGCGAGGACGGCGAGCGTCGTGACGAGCGGCGACGAGTCGCCGATCTGGAGCAGCGCGCCGACCATGATGATGCCGCTGATGGCGTTGGTCTGGGCCATGAGCGGGGTGTGCAGGGCGTGCGTGACGTTCGAGATGACGTAGAAGCCCACGACGACCGCCAGCGCGAAGACCGTGAGATGGCCGACGGCGTCCGGCGGGGACGCCGCGACGATCAGCCCCGCGGCGACGGCGCCGAGGGCGCCGAGCACCGTACGGCGGGTCGCGCGACGGCGGCGCTCTGCCTCGGGGTCGACGGCGGCCGGCTCGGGCGGTGCGGGCTCGGGGGCCGGCGGTGGCGGCGCCGCGGACACCGCGACGGGCGGGGGCGGCCACGTCACCGCTCCCTCGTGGGTCACGGTCATGCCGCGGACCACCGGGTCGTCGAGGTCGAGCACCACGCGGCCGTCCTTGGCCGGCGTGAGCAGCGTGAGAAGGTTGACCACCACGGTGCCGAGCAGCCGCGAGCTGTGCTGCGGCAGGCGCGCGGCCAGGTCGGTGTACCCGAGCACGACGACGCCGCGGCCGGTGACCACCCGCTCCCCCGGTACCGTCGCCTCGCAGTTCCCGCCGCCGGGCGCCGCCAGGTCCACCACCACCGAGCCCGGGCGCATCGCGTCGAGCATCGCGCGCGTGATCGTCGTCGGTGCAGTGCCGCGCACCAGGGCGGTCGTGACGACGACGTCGGCCTGCGCCGACTGCTCCGCGTACGCGCGCAAGGCGGCCGCCTCCTGGTCCGCGCTCTGCGCGCTCGCGTACCCGTCGGCGCTGACCTCCTGGACGGCGTCGTCCGCGCGGACCACGCGGGCGCCCAGCGACTCGATCTGCTCGGCCGCCTCGGGCCGTACGTCGAACGCGTGCACCTCGGCGCCCAGGCTCACCGCGGTGCCGATCGCGGCCAGGCCGGCCACGCCCGCACCGATGACGAACACCCGCGCGGGCGGCGTGCTCCCCGCCGCCGTCACCTGGCCGGCGAACATGCCGCCGAACTCCTCGGCCGCCTCGACCACCGCGCGGTAGCCGGCCACGTTGGACAGGGCGGACAGCACGTCGAGCGCCTGCGCGCGCGAGATGCGCGGCACCGCGTCGAGGGCCAGCGCCGTCACGCCGCGGGAGGCGAGCGTCGCCAGCAGGTCGGGGCTCGTCGCCGGGGCCAGCTGGGCGACGAGCGTCGCGCCGGGCCGCATGAGGTCGAGCTCCGCGAGGCCCGGCGCGTGCAGCGTGACCACGACGTCCGCCGCCCACACGTCCGCTCGGTCCGCGACGCGGGCGCCCGCCGCGACGTAGTCGTGCGCGGGCAGGCGCGCGCCGTCGCCGACCCCGGGCTCGACCACGACGTCGTGGCCGAGGTCGGCGAGACGGCGCGCCGCGTCGGGGGTGACGGCGACGAGGCGCGGGTCCGCGCCCGCCGTCCGTGGAGCGCCGATACGCATGGCCGCCTCCTCAGCCGGCGTCGCGCAGGCTGCCCCACGCCGTCCAGCGGTCCACCTCGACCACCGCCGTGACGCGGGCGCGGTCGCGCACCCCGTACGGGTCGCCCGTGTAGTGGCGGGCGATGCGGTCGGTGTCGGCGAGGTCGACGTCGTCGCGCCACGCGGTGACGCGGCCGAGCAGCGTGGCGTGCGTGTACCAGTCGTCGTCCAGCACGGTGAGGCTGACGTGCGGGTTCGCCCGCAGGTGCTGGACCCGCTTGCGCGTCGCGTCGAGGTTGACCAGCACGTGCCAGCCGCCCGCGCCGTCCTCCTCCAGCAGGTACCACGTCGCCGCGGTGACCGGGCTGCCGTCGGGGCGGACGACGCCGATCACGGCCGGCTGGGGGCGGCGCAGCAGGTCGAGCACGGGGGCCGGGAACGGCGGACGGGGCATCGCTGACTCCTCGCTGACTTCGGGCACTGGCATCGGGCACTGACTTCGGGCACGGACTTCGTGACGCACGGCACATTCTGTCGTTCGGCGCCGACGCTACGCCCTGGACGTGCGCGGATGCACGCGTTCTGGTCGTGTCCGCCGCCGCTAGGGTGACCGGCAAGCGCTTGCCACCCTGACCGTCCAGGCCGATCCTCGGAGGACCGCATGACCCGCACCGTCCACCTCGCCGGCGACTCGACCGCCGGCCCGAAGTCCCGCGCCGCCGCGCCCGAGACCGGCTGGGGCATGGCGCTGCCGTACTACCTCGACGAGGCGGTCGCCGTCGCCAATCATGCGCGCAACGGCCGCAGCACGCGCAGCTTCATCACCCAGGGTCGGCTCGACGCCGTGGCCCGCGACCTGCGGGCCGACGACGTGCTGGTGATCCAGTTCGGCCACAACGACGCGAAGGTCACGGACCCCGAGCGGCACACCGAGCCGTGGACCTCGTACACCGAGCACCTCGCCCGGTTCGTCGAGGTCGCGCGGGCCGCGGGCGCTCAGCCCGTGCTCGCGACGTCGGTCGAGCGGCGCCGGTTCGACGACGCGGGCCGGGCCGTCTCCGACCACGGCGAGTACCCGGACGCGATGCGGGCCCTCGCCGCGCGCGAGGACGTGCCGCTCGTGGACGTCCAGCGCGACTCGCTCGCGCTGTGGCACGACCTCGGCCCCGAGCGCACGCTGCACTACTTCTTCCACGCCGACGACGGTCGCCGCGACGACACGCACTTCAACCCGCCCGGCGCGGGGGCCGTCGCCCGTCTCGTCGCCACCGGCCTCCTCACCGCGGGCGTCCTCGGCGGCCACGAGGTGCGGCGCCTGGACGAGGACGTCCCCGAGGAGTGGTTCCGATGGCTCGACGAGGAGCCCGCCTGATCGGGTAGGCTGAAACGCGCTGGAACCGGTTCCAGGTTCCAGGCTCCAGTTCCGACGGCCAGCAGCCGGGAGGTCCGCGTGGTCACGCTCCGCGACGTCGCGCGCGAGGCGGGCGTCTCGCTCGCCACCGCGTCGCGAGCCATGAGCGACGCGCCGCACGTGTCGGCGGCCAACCGCGCGCAGGTGACCCGGGCCGCGGAGCGGCTCGGGTACCGGCCCCACCCCGCGGCCCGCGCGCTGACCACCGGGAGCACCGGCACGGTCGGGCTGGTCGTGCCCGACCTCGCCAACCCGTTCTTCGCCGCGGTCGCCAAGGGCGTGCAGGCGCGGGCGCGGGAGACGGGCCGCGAGGTCCTCGTCGCCGACACCGACGAGGACGTCACCGTCGAGCCCGACGTCATCACGCGGCTCGGCGACCGGGTGGACGGCCTCGTGCTCTGCTCCCCGCGCCTGCCCGCCGACCGCCTCCGGGCGCTCCTGGCATCGGCGGCCGGTCCGGTCGCGCTCGTCAACCGCGAGGCGCCCGACGTCCCCTCCGTCTCCTTCGACATCGCCGACGGCGTGCGCCAGGCGCTCGACCACCTGCGCGCCCTCGGGCACGCCGTCGTCGCGTACGCCGGCGGGCCGCGCACCTCGTGGTCGGACGCCGAGCGCCGGTCGGCGCTGGACGCCGTGTCGACGACCGGGGACGCCGGGCGCCCCGTGCTCGACCTCGGCAGCTTCCGCCCCACGCACGGCGGCGGCGTCCAGGCCGCGGACCTCGCGCTCGCCGCGGGCGCCACGGCGGTGCTCTGCTTCAACGACCTCGTCGCGCTGGGCGTCCTGGCCCGGCTGCACGCGCGCGAGGTGGCCACGCCCGCGGACGTCTCGGTCGTCGGGTTCGACGACGTCGCCGCCGCGTCGCTCGTGACCCCCGCGCTCACCACGGTCGCCGTGCCGCTGGCCCGCGCCGGCCGCACCGCCGTCGACCTGCTGACCGACGACGCACCCGAGCACCGCCGCCTCCCCGTCGAGCTCGTGGTGCGCGCGTCCACCGCGCCCGCTCCCCTCGTGCCCGACAGCACCGCCAGCTCCCGTCCCTCCGTCACAGATCCCGAGGTCGCGATCCGATGAGCACCGCCCCGCACCACCCGCTGCTGCCGCTCGCGGCGACCCCCACGCCCGGCGCGCCGGCCGAGCCTCCTCTGCCCGACGTCGTCGACCTCGCCGACGTCGCGCTGCTGCTGCGCCCGGCCGACGACGTGGCCGTCACGACCCGCCAGGTGCCCGCCGGCACCACCGTGCGCCTTCCCGACGGGACCGAGGCGACCACCCGTTCGACGCTCCCGCGCGGCCACAAGCTCGCCGTCCGCCCCGTCGCCGTGGGCGCGGAGGTGCGCAAGTACGGGCAGCCCATCGGCCGTGCGACGAGAGACGTCGCGCCGGGAGACCACGTGCACACGCACAACCTCGGCTTCGACGACCCGACCACCGACGGCGCCCGCGAGTACGAGTTCGGCACGGCGCGCACCACGCTCCCCGAGCCCACGACGCGCCGCACGTTCCAGGGCTACCGCCGCTCGGACGGCCGCTGGGGCACTCGCAACTACGTGGGCATCCTCACGTCCGTGAACTGCTCGGCGTCCACCGCGCGGATGATCGCCGACCAGTTCCGCGGCCCGGTCCTCGACGCCTACCCCCACGTCGACGGCGTCGTCGCGCTGACCCACGACACCGGCTGCGGCCTCGTCCCGACGTCGGAGGGCGCGCAGGTCACGCTGCGCACGCTGCGCGGGTACGCCTCGCACGCGAACATGGCCGGGCTGCTCGTCGTCGGGCTCGGGTGCGAGATGCTCCCCGCCGCCTCCGTGCTCGACGGGCTGGCCCTGCGCGACGACCTGCCCGTGCGCACGCTCACGATCCAGGACACCGGCGGCATCCGTGCCACCGTGCGCGCGGGCGTCGCCGCGATCACCGAGATGCTCCCCGCGATCGACGCGCTGCGGCGCGAGGAGGCGCCCGCGTCGGAGCTCGTGCTCGGGCTCAACTGCGGCGGCTCCGACGGGTTCTCCGGCATCACCGCCAACCCGGCGCTCGGCCACGCCTCCGACCTGCTCGTCGCGCAGGGCGGCACGTCGATCCTCGCGGAGACGCCCGAGGTGTTCGGCGCCGAGCACCTGCTGCTGCGCCGCGCCGTCTCGCGCGAGGTCGGGCAGCGGCTGCTCGACCGCATCGACTGGTGGCAGGGCTACGCGGCGGCCGGCGGCGGCACGCTGGACAACAACCCGTCCCCCGGCAACAAGGCCGGCGGCCTCACGACCATCCTCGAGAAGTCGCTCGGCGCCGTGGCCAAGGCGGGCACCGCCGACCTCGTCGCCGTGCACGAGTACGCCGAGCCCGTCACCGAGCGCGGCATGACCTTCATGGACACGCCCGGCTACGACCCCGTGTCGGTGACCGGCATCGTCGCGGGCGGCGCGAACGTCGTCGTCTTCACCACCGGCCGGGGCAGCGTCCTGGGCTGCAAGCCGTCGCCGTCGATCAAGGTCGCCACCAACTCCGACACCTACCGCCGCATGAGCGAGGACATGGACCTCGACGCCGGCCGGATCCTCGAGACCGGGCTGAGCGTCGAGGAGGTGGGCGAGGAGCTGTTCGAGAAGATCCTCGCCGTCGCGTCCGGCGAGCAGACCGTCTCGGAGGAGCTCGACCTGGGCGCGGACGAGTTCGTGCCCTGGCAGCTCGGCGCGGTCACCTGACGCGACGGTCGCCCACGGCCGGCTGGGCGCTCAGGCCTCGATCCCCCGCAGCAGACGCCGCAGCGCCGACCACGCCCGGTCGAGCGCGCGGTCGCGGTCGGGCGAGGCAGCCACCCACAGGGCCGCCTCGTTCATGGCTCCGGACAGCAGGGCGGACGTGGCGGGCACGTCGGCCGCGCGCACCCGTCCGGCGTCCGCGAGCTCGCCGAGCACCTCGTCGAGCAGCCGCCCCGAGGTCGCGGCGTCGTCCTCGCGCCAGCGTGCCCAGCCGAGCACGGCGGGCCCGTCGACGAGCACGACCTGCCGTGCGTCGTCGGCGACGACGGCCGCCAGGAACGCCCGGCAGCCCGCCTCGAGGCTCTGCCACGGGTCGTCCAGGCCGTCGGTCGCGCCCTCGATCTGCGCGCCGACGTCGGCCGTCACGGCCGCGTGCACGGCGGCGAACAGCCCGGCACGGCTGCCGTAGTGGTGGTAGACGGCGCCGCGGGTGACACCGCACGCCGCGGCGACCTCCTCGACCGCCACGGCGGCGTACCCCCGCTCCGCGTACAGCCCGCGCGCCGCGGCGAGGATCGCGGCCGCCGTCGCCTCGCTCTCGGCCCTGGATCTCCTCGGCATGGTTGACAGGTTACCGACGCCGTGAATGTATAGATACGTACACGCCGTACGTATACCTTCCGGGAGCCCCGATGATCACCAGCCTGTACCCCGTCCTCGCCGTCTCCGACGTCCCGGGCGCGGCGCGCTTCTACGCGGACCTGCTCGGCATGACGCCGACGTTCTCCTCCGACTGGTACGTCAGCCTGCGCTCCGGCGCGGCGGAGCTCGCCGTCGTCGACGCGGACCACGAGACGATCCCCGAGCCGGCCCGCGGCGCCCGCGCGGCCGGCCTCCTCGTCACCGTCGAGGTCGACGACGTCGACGCCGTGCACGCCCGCGTCCTCGCGGCGGGCGGCCACGACGTGCTGCTGCCGCTCCGCGACGAGGCGTTCGGCCAGCGGCACTTCGTCGTCGCCGGGCCGGACGGCGCGCTCGTCGACGTCGTCACGCCGATCCCGCCGTCCGCGGAGTTCGCCGCGCTCTACGCCGGGGCCGGCGACGCGGCCCAGGGCGCCTAGACCCGTTCGCGGACCCGCGCCAGCCCCTCGCCCGTCAGCGCGTCGCAGAACACCCGCCGGCCCGCCAGCACCATGACGAGCGCGAGGGTGCTGCCGCGGACCACGGGACCGTCGCCGTGCGCGAACGGGCCGTCGGTCGCCTCGAGCCGGAGCCCGCTAGCCACGGACCGGCCCGAGACGGTGAAGTCGCGGCGCACGAAGAAGCGCGCCACCGCGGTGGTCGCGGCGACGGGCGGCGTCCGCGACAGGCCGAGCGGCGTGCGGACGTCCTGGCCGTGCACGACGACCTCGCCCAGCCACGCGGCCGTGTGCCCGCTCGGCGCGACCGTGCTGGTCGCGACGGCGCGGAAGCGCTCGAGCGTCTCGGGGGGCGTCGCGCCGCGGTGCTCCGCCAGACGCCGCGCGTTGTGCAGGTCGGCGTCGAACCGCGCCCCGACGATGCTGCGCAGCCACGCCCACCGGCCGGTGCTCGCTCCGGCCGTGAGGTGGGCGACGACGTCCTCCACCGTCCACTCGCCGCACAGCGAGGGCCCCGCCCACCCCGCGTCGTCGATCCCGGCGAGCTCGTCCGCGAGGGCCTCGCGCTCGGCGTGGATCATGGACCAGGTCTCGGCGCGCGGGGTGCTCGTCGTCACGTGGACAGCCAACCACGGGACACCGACGGGGCAGGCCCCGGGACACGGTTAGGCTCGACGGTGCCCACGACGACGCCGAAGACCTGGAGGACTGCGCCCGTGTCGGGTTCGATGAGTGACGGGGCGCGCGTGGCGTTCCTGGACGTGGACGGCACCTACGCGGACCACGGCGCCGTGCCGCCCGCGCACGAGGAGGCCGTCCGCGCCGCGCGACGGGCCGGCCACCGGGTGCTGCTGTGCACCGGTCGCCCCGAGTCGATGCTGCCGCCGGCGCTGCTGGCCGCGGGCTTCGACGGCGTGGTGGCGACGGCGGGCGCCTTCGTGCGGCTCGACGGCGAGGTCGTGGCCGACCTCCGCTTCCCCGACGACCTCGCCACGCGCGTGCGGCACGTGCTCGACGCCCACGACGTCGCGTACCTGCTGGAGACCCCCGACGCCGTCTACGGACCGGTCGGGCTGGACGCGCGCCTCGAGCGCCGGGGCGACGCCGCGCCGCGCGAGATCCTCGACGTGCTGCGCATGCCGGGCGACCTCGCGGGCGTCCGCTACGCGAAGATCAGCTACTTCGACTCCCCCGTCCCGATCGCGGCGCTGCGCACCGAGCTCGGCCCGGAGGTCGGCATCCTCCCCTCGTCGTACGCGGACACCGGCGACAACGCCGGGGAGATCCACCTGGCCGGGGTGCACAAGGCCGTCGGGATGGCGGCCGTGATGGAGCACCTGGGGCTTCCCGCCGCGCAGGCGGTCGGCATCGGCGACGGTTACAACGACGTCGAGATGCTCCAGTACGCGGGCACCGCCGTCGCCGTCGAGGGCGCCCCGCCCGCCGTCCTCGCCGAGGCGGACCTGGTCGTGCCCGGCCCCGCGCGCGGCGGCGTGGCGGAGGCGTTCGCCCGGCTGGGGATGGTCGACGGCGATAGCATCCCGACCGACGGGTACTGACGCCCGCGCCGCCGACCGACGGAGCCCTGATGGCCAACCTGGACGCCCGCACCATCCACCAGCTCGAGAAGGCCCGCGCGGCCGAGAACGGGCGCAGCGCCGAGATCGTGGTGCACGACGGCCCGCTGCGCCAGACCGTGATCGCCCTGGTCGCGGGCGTCGAGCTGGGCGAGCACAACTCCCCGCCCGCCGCGTCCATCCTCGTGCTGCACGGGCGGGTGCGGGTCACCGCCCCCGAGGGGGACGAGGAGGTGGGCGGCGGGCAGCTGCGCGTGCTGACCCACGAGCGGCACGCCGTGCTGGCGCTCGAGGACTCCGTCTTCCTGCTCACCACGGTGACCAGCGTCCCCCGGGCCGAGGAGCCCTGAGCCGCACCCCGCGTCCCACGTCGTGAGACCCGGGGGTGACGTGAGCAACCGGTTTCTGGCAGCCTGGTCGAGCACGGTGTGAATCGTCTCAACCGGAACGGAGCAATGATGCTGCCGAGACTCCGCACGACCGCAGCCGCCACCACGCTCACCACCGCCGTGGGCGCGGTCTGCGTGCTCGCCCTCGCCTCCCCCGCCCTCGCCGCCGGCGACCCGCCCGCGGCGCCCGCCGTGCCGGCGGCGGCCGTCGACCCGTCGCCGGGAGGGCGGGCGGTGATCAGTACGCCCACCCCCGACGGCAACCGCGTGAGCTGGCGGCTCCTCGCCGCCGACGGCGACGACGCGGCCTTCCACGTCTACCGCGACGGCGCCCGCGTGCCCGGGCCCCCGGTGACCGGCGCGACGTCGTTCCTCGACCGCGGCGCCCCCGCCGACGCCCGGTACGCCGTGGTCGCCGTCGGCGACGGGTCCGCACGCGCCGTGGCCGCGCTGTCCGCACGGGCCGCCGAGGGCGCCGTCGGGCAGGTCGCCGGCGACTCGCTCACCCTCTCCCCCGTGGCGGGCGCCCGGGCGAGCTCGCTCGACGTCCCGCTCGACGTGCCGCCCGCCGGCGACGGGTACACCTACTCCGCGAACGACGCGTCGGTGGGCGACCTCGACGGCGACGGCGAGTACGAGATCGTCCTCAAGTGGGACCCGAGCAACGCCAAGGACAACTCGCAGTCCGGCGTCACCGGCAACGTCTACCTCGACGCCTACGAGCTCGACGGCGAGCGGCTGTGGCGCGTCGACCTCGGCCGCAACATCCGCGCGGGCGCGCACTACACGCAGTTCCAGGTCTACGACTACGACGGCGACGGCGCCGCGGAGGTCGCGGTGAAGACCGGCGACGGCACCGTCTCCGGCACCGGCCAGGTGATCGGCGACGCCTCCGCCGACCACCGCAACTCGAGCGGGTACGTGCTCAGCGGTCCGGAGTTCCTCACCGTCTTCCGGGGCACCGACGGCGCCGCGCTCGACACCGTCGACTTCCGCCCCGCCCGCGGCAACGTCGGCGACTGGGGCGACACGTACGGCAACCGCGTGGACCGCTTCCTCGCCGGCACGGCCTACCTCGACGGGTCCCGGCCGAGCATCGTCATGGGCCGCGGCTACTACGCCAAGACCGCCGTCTCCGCGTGGGACTTCCGCGACGGCGCGCTCACCCGCCGCTGGACGTTCGACTCCAGCTCGTCCACCAACGGCCCCGAGTGGACCGGCCGCGGCAACCACCAGCTGTCGATCGCGGACGTGGACGACGACGGCCGCGACGAGATCCTCTACGGCTCGATGGCGATCGACGACAACGGGTACGGGCTGTGGCAGAACGGCACCCACCACGGCGACGCGTACCACGTGAGCGACCTCGTGCCGTCGAACCCCGGCCTCGAGGTGTTCAAGCCGTCGGAGTCGGGCACCGACCCGGCGCACTGGGTGGCGGACGCCGCGACCGGCAGGATCCTGTCCAGCGCGCCGGCCGCCGGCTCCGACAACGGGCGCGGCGTGGCCGCTGACATCACCGCGGACAACCCCGGCGCCGAGGTCTGGTCGTCCAAGGTCTCCGGGCTGCGCAGCGCGACCGACGGCTCCGAGGTGGGTCGTAAGCCGGGCTCCACCAACTTCGTGATCTGGTGGGACGGCGACGGGCAGCGCGAGCTGCTGGACGACACCCGCATCGACAAGTACGGCGCGAGCAGCGACACCCGGCTCCTCACGGGCGAGGGGGTCGCCTCGAACAACGGCACCAAGGCGACGCCCGCGCTCCAGGCCGACATCCTCGGCGACTGGCGGGAGGAGGTCGTCTTCCGTACGACCGACTCCAGCGCGCTGCGGATCTACTCCACGGACATCCCGACCGACATCGCGCACCCGTCGCTCATGGAGGACCGGCAGTACCGGCTGGCGGTCGCGTGGCAGAACACGGCGTACAACCAGCCGCCGCACCCGAGCTTCGCGACGGTGGAGTGAGCCGGGCCGACCCACACCTGCTGCACGTTGACGAACTCCTTGATGCCGTGCGGGCCCAGCTCACGCCCGTAGCCGGAGCGCTTCACCCCGCCGCTGGGCAGCCGGGGGTCGGTCTTGACGATGCCGTTCACCGAGACCTGTCCGGCGGCGATCTGCCGGGCCATCGCCTCGCCGCGCTCCGCCGTCGTCCAGACGCTCGCCGCGAGGCCGTACTCCGTCCGGTTCGCGGTCTCGAGAGCCTCGTCGGCGTCGGCCGCCCTCAGCACCGCCATGACCGGCCCGAACGTCTCCTCGCACGCCGCCGTCATGTCGTCCGCGACGTCGTCGAGCAGGGTGGGCGGGTAGAACCACCCCGGGCCGTCGGGCAGCTCGCCGCCGAGCAGGAGGCGCGCACCGGCCGCCGCCGTCTGCGTGACCTGGCGGTGCAGGTTCTCCCGCAGGTCCGCGCGGGCGATCGGACCCACCTGCGTGGCGGGGTCGCGCGGGTCGCCCACCTTCAGCGCGGCGAGCCGGCCGGCGAGCCGGTCGACCAGGGCGTCGTGCACGGCGTCCTCGACGACGATGCGCTTGGCGGCGATGCACGACTGGCCGGCGTTGATGATGCGCGACAGGGCGAGGGTGTCGGCCGCGGCGTCCAGGTCGGCGTCGGCCAGCACGATGCTCGGGTCGGAGCCGCCCAGCTCCAGCACGGCCGGCTTGATCTCCGCGGCCGCGACGCTCGCCACGGCCGACCCACCGCGCGACGACCCGGTGAACGACACGGCCTGGACGCGCCGGTCGCGGATGACGGCGGCGACGTCCTCCGTGGCCAGCGGCAGGTTGCGGAACGCCCCCGGGGGCGCGCCCGTCGCGGACAGCGCCCGCGCGAAGACGTCGCCGATCGCCTCCGCGCACCCGGGCACGTGCGGGTCGTGCTTGAGCACGCCGGTGTTGCCCGCCATCAGCGCCGGCGCCGCGAAGCGCAGGGCCAGCCAGAAGGGCGCGTTCCACGGCAGGACGCCGAGCACCGTGCCGAGCGGCAGGTGCTGCACGTAGCTGCGCGTCGCGTCCGAGGCGATCTCCTCGGTCTCCAGGTAGGCCGCGGCGTGCTCCGCGTAGTGCTCCGCGCACCAGGCCGCCTTCTCGACCTCGCCGAGCGCCTCGGTGATCGGCTTGCCCATCTCCTGCGTCATCAGGGGTGCGAGCTCGTCGGCGCGGGCGCGCAGGTCGGCCGCCACCGCGTGCAGCACCTCGGCGCGCCCGTCCAGCCCCAGGTCCCGCCACGGCGCGCGCGCCTCCTCGACGGCCGCCAGCGTCGCGTCCACCTCGCCCGGCGTCGCTGCCGGGACCTCGCGGACCACCTCGCCCGTGCTGGGGTCCGTCGCGATGAGCATCGTCATGCGGTCTCCTCCTCGATCGTGTCCTCGACGAGCGTCAGGGCCTCGGGCTCCGTCGCGGCGGCGTGCCCGGGCTTGCAGGCGAAGTCCTCGTCCAGGGTGAAGAACGACTCGCAGCCGTCGGCGGTCACCCGGACCGTGTCGGAGATGCCGACGGTCTTGTCGCCGTCGACCCCCCACATCCAGGGGATGATGTGGAACGTCATCCCCTCCCGCAGCACGCGCGGGTCGCCCTGGTTGAGGCTGACGATGTAGCCCTCGTCCCAGCTGGGCGGGAACGCGATGCCGATGGAGTACCCCGACCTGGTCACCAGCCGCGCCCCGACGCCGTTGTCGGAGATGATGTTCCGCACGATCGTGTCGGCGTCGGACACCGTGAGACCGGGGCGCATGGCCGCCTTGACCTCGGCGAGCGCCAGCTTCATCCGCTCCTGCGCCACGAGCATGCTGCGCGACAGGTCGCCGAGCACCACGGTCCGCATCATCGCGGTGTGGTACCTCCGGAAGCAGCCGCCGACCTCGAGGAAGACGTGCTCCCCCGGCTGCACGGTGCGGCCCTCCCAGGTGGCGTGGCCGATCATGCTGCGCGGGCCCGAGGTGACGTAGGGCATCACCGCGGGGAACTCGCCCCCGGAGCGGAACATCGCCGACGCGATCTCCGCCGCGATCTCGTTCTCGGTCACGCCGGCGGCGACGGCCTCGATGCCCGCGGCCATCCCGACCTCCGTGGCGCGCGCGGCCCGCCGCATGACGGCGATCTCGGCGTCGGACTTCGTCACGCGCCCCTCCTCCACGATGCCGAAGCAGTCGAGCAGGCGGCCGTCCTTGAAGGAGTTGTGGATGTAGTCCTGGTGGTAGGCCGGGAAGTAGTAGCTGTTGCGCTCGTACCCGACGTCCTTGGTGTCGAGGCCGAACTCGCGCAGGGACTGCACGAGGCTCTGGATCGCGTCGCCGGTGTCCGGGTAGGGCCGGGTCAGCTCCACCCACGTGCGCGCGTGCACGTTCGACTCCTCCATGGCGCGCGTGATCATGAACGGCTCGTCCTCGAGCGGCACGACCAGCGCCTGGAAGAAGGAGTACCCCGTGGTCTGGTAGTCCGTGAGGTACATGAGGTTCTCGGGGTCGGTGATGACCACCGCGTCCAGCATCCGCTCCGCCATGCGGCGGCGCAGGTCGCCGAGGCGTCTCGCGTACTCCTCGAACGGGAACGTCATGTCGTCGCGCTGCCGCATGCCGGCCTCCTTCTGCTGTCGACGCGCCCCCGCGGGGTTGCTCGAGGCGCTAGAGGGTGTCGCGCACCGCCCCCGCGAGGATCTCCAGGCCCTCGTCGAGGTCGTCGTCGGGGATGGTCAGGGGCGGGATGAGCTTGAGCACGCGCCCGCCGCTGCCGCACGGGCCGATGAGCAGCCCGCGGGCGAAGCACTCCGCGGCGACGGCCTTGGCGAACGCGCCGTCGCCCACGTCGAGGCCCTGGATCATGCCGCGGCCGCGGACGGCGAACCCGCGGTCGGGGGCCTCGGCGGCCAGCCCCTCCAGCACGGACACCATGCGCTCCGCCTTGCCGTGCACCTGGGTCATGAGCTCGTCGTCGTCGAAGTAGGTCAGGGCCTCGCGCCCGGCCACGAACGACAGGCCCTGGCCGCGGAAGGTGCCGGTGTGCTCCCCCGGCGCCCACTGCGCGTCCAGCTCGGGCCGGTTGAGGTTCATCGCCAGCGGCGTCCCGTAGCCGCCGATCCCCTTGGCCAGGCACACGACGTCCGGGTCGAGCCCCATGCCGTCGAAGCTGAAGTAGCTGCCGGTGCGGCCGCAGCCCACCTGGATCTCGTCGATGACGAACAGCGCCCCGACGTCGCGGGCGAGCCGCTGCACGGCGTGCAGCCACGCGGCGCTCGCGACGTTGACGCCGCCCTCGGCCTGGATCGTCTCGACGACGAACGCGGCGGGCGGCAGCAGCCCGCTCGACACGTCGGCGAGCTGGGCCCGGTAGGCCTCGAGCGACGCGAGACCGCCCCCGGGGGCGGTCTCGAAGGGCAGCCGGTGCACGTTCTCCAGCGGCACCCCGGCGGCTCGGCGGAAGACGTCGTTGCCGGTGAGCGCGAGCGACCCGAGGGTCATGCCGTGGAACCCGTGCGTGAACGCGACCACCTCGCGCCGACCGGTGACCTTGCGGGCGAGCTTGAGCGCCGCCTCGACGGCGTTGCTGCCCGTCGGCCCCATGAACTGCAGGCGCATCGTCATGCCGCGCGGCTCGAGCACGGTGGAGACGAACTTCGTGATGAAGTCGCGTTTCGTGGTGGTCGCCATGTCGAGGCTGTGCGCGACGCCGTCGGCCTCGAGGAACTCGATCATGGCGCGTTTCATGCGCGGGTTGTTGTGCCCGAAGTTCAGCACGCCCGCGCCGGCGAAGAAGTCGACGTAGCTACGGCCGGCCTCGTCCACCTGCCGCGCGTTCGACGCCGAGGCGAACACCGTGGGGTACGTGCGGCTGTACCCCCGGATCTCGGATTCCCACTTCTCGAAGACCTCCATCAACCAGATGTAGGTGCCCGAGGCCCGCCCCGTCAAGGAACTCGCGGGGCGGCTTCCGTCATGTTCTGATGTCGCGGGCCGCGGCCGAAGGTCGCGCGGTAGGCGGCGGGCGAGACGCCCAGCGCCCGCGCGAAGTGCTGCCGCAGCGACGCGCCGGTGCCGAACCCGGCACGGCGGGCGACGGCGTCCACGGGGAGGTCGGAGCGTTCCAGCAGGTCACGCGCCCGCAGGAGGCGCTGCTGCAGCAGCCAGGCCCCGGGCGAGAGGCCGGTCTCCTTGCGGAACCGGCGGGTGAAGGTGCGGGTGCTCGTCGCCGCGTGCCGGGCGAGGTCGTCCAGCGCGAGCGGTTCGTCGAGGTGCGCGAGGGCCCACGCGCGCGCGGCGCCGGTGTGGTCGCCGGTCGGCTCGGGCACCGGCGCGTCGACGTACTGCGCCTGGCCGCCGTCGCGGAACGGCGGCACCACCGTGCGGCGCGCGACGTCGTTCGCCACCGCCGCCCCGTGGTCGGAGCGGATGAGGTGCAGGCACAGGTCGATGCCGGCCGCCTCGCCGGCCGACGTGAAGACCCGGCCGTCCTCGGTGAACAGGACGTCCGGGTGCAGGTCGACCTGGGGGAAGGCGCGCCGGAACCGGTCGGCCGACAGCCAGTGCGTCGTCGCGCGGCGGCCGTCGAGCAGCCCGGCGCGGGCGAGCGCGAACGCCCCGGTGCAGATGGACGCGACGCGCGCGTCCGGGCGGACGCTCGCCAGCAGGTCGGGGGTGACGTCGCCGTCCTCGCCGCCGTCGTCCAGCGCGTGCGACGCCGGCACGACGACGGTGTCGGCGAGCGCGAGCACGTCCGGGCCGTGCGGCACGTCGATCGAGAAGTCGGCGTCGGTGGGCACGCGGCCCGGGACCGCGGCGCACGTGCGCACGTCGTAGAGCCGTTCGCCGTCGGCGCCGCGCACGACGCCGAAGAGCTGGTGCACCGCACCGAGCTCGAGCGGCATCACGCCGTCGCGCACCAGCACCGCGACGAGGTGCCGACGGGGCGGGGACGTTCGAGCGGGCGCTCGGGAGGGCATGGCCCGATCCTTGCACATCATGACCTTCCGGCCAGTGGTCGTCCGGTGCCCTTCCCCCGCACCCTGGAGGGGGCGGCCGAGCGGCGCCCGCCAGGACGAAGGACGACGGAAGGACGGTGCGATGCGGGTGCTGTGGGTGCTGGCTCACCCGGAACCGCGGTCGCTCACGGCGCGGCTGCGGGACGAGGGGGTCCGCGCGCTGCGCGGGGCCGGGCACGAGGTGGTCGAGTCCGACCTGTACGCGATGGGCTGGAACCCCGTGGTGACGGCCGCCGACTTCGGCGGCGCCGTGGGCGACGGCGACCGGCTCGATGTCGCGGCCGCCTCGGAGCGCGCGCTGCGCGGCGGCACGCTCGCGCCCGACATCCGGGCCGAGCACGACAAGCTCGCCCGGGCCGACACGGTCGTCGTGCAGTTCCCCCTGTGGTGGCACGGCACGCCCGCGATCCTCAAGGGCTGGCTCGACCGGGTGCTCGTGCAGGGCTACGCGTACAACGTGCGCGACGACGCCGGCCGCACGCGCCGGTACGGCGACGGCGGGCTCGCCGGGCGACGCGCGCTCGCCGTGGTGACGGTCGGGGCGGGCACCGGGCTGGGCCCGCGCGGGCTGCACGGCGACCTCTCCGAGGTGCTGTTCCCGCTGCTGCACGGCACGTTCTGGTACACGGGCATGCGGGTCGCCGAGCCGGTGCTCGTGCCCGGCGCGAACCGCCTGGACGACGCCGGCTTCACCGCGGCCGCCGAGGGACTGCGCCGCCGGCTGCTCGCGCTGCCGGACGGGCCCTTCGTGCCCTACCGGCACCAGGACGGCGGGGACTACGACGCGCGCGGGGAGCTGTGCGACGCGGTGGCGCCCGGCCGCCGCGGGCTGGGCGTGCACCTGCGCGCGTGAGGCACCGGCGTCAGGTCCGCCGCCGGGGCGGCACCAGGTTCGCGAGCGGCGAGTACCGCGGCACCCAGCGCGCGAGGGCCGCCGCGGACGCGCCGCCCAGCGTGGCGGTGGCCCACACCCCGGCGGCGAGCGAGCCCAGCGCCGCCCCCGCCGCGAGGATCAGCGGCCCCAGCGCGTCGCCCGTGTCCTGGAAGAGCCGCCACACGCTGAGGAACGTGGGCCGCACGGCGGCGGGCGCGACGTCGGCCCCCAGCGTCATGACGATGCCCGAGCCCATGCCGTTGCCCACGCCGAGCAGGGCGGCGACCACCGCGAGCGCGCCGGCGGTGTGCGCGAACGGCAGCACCGCCAGCCCCACCGCCATCGTGAGCATGGACGGGACGGCCACCCACAACCGGCCGAACCGGTCCATCACCTTGCCCGCCGGGTAGAACAGCAGCATGTCCAGGGCGCCGGAGACGCCGAAGACGAGGGACGTCACCTCGGCGTCGAGACCCAGGTGCTCGCCCCACAGCGGGATGACGGTCTGCCGCGCACCGCGCACGGCGCTCACGAGCAGGATGGCGACGCCGAGGGTCGCGAACAGCTGCCGGTGCTCGCGCGCGACCGCGGCGATGGACACGCGGGGGCGGCCGGCGGGGCGCGGCAGCGGGGCGTCGGCCCGCGGCTCCGGCCGCACCAGCGCGATGACCAGCACCGCGACGAGAGCCGACCCGGTGCCCAGCCAGAACGCGCCGTGCAGCGACGTGGCCGCGATCACCGCGGCCCCCGCGAACGGGCCCAGGAACAGGCCGATGCGGTGCACCCCGGCGAGCGTCGACATCACGCGCGCCCGTCGCAGCGGCGGCGTGATCTCGGTGAGGTACGCCTGGCGGGCCAGGTTGAAGACGGCGTTCGCCGCGCCGAGCGCGAGCACGCCCGCGGCCAGACCCCACAGCGCCGACGACAGCGCGATCGTCGTGAAGGCGACGACGGCGACGCTGCCGGCGACCAGCATCGCCACCCGGTCGCCGAGGCGCTGCGAGAGCGCGCCGGCCGGCAGGTCGAACGCGATCTTGCCGAGCGGCAGCAGCGCGGCCACGAGCCCGGCGACCGTGAGGGTCGCGCCGCGGCCGGTGGCGGTCACCGCCACGACCGGCAGCAGCGCGCCGATGCCGATCTCCAGCACCAGGGTGGGGAGGAACGCCCCCAGGACGACGCTGCGGAACGGGAAGAGCGGCGGGGACGGCACCACCCCTTCCTATCGCACGCGAGCCGACCCGGGCCGGTCCGTTCACGAACGTCTCGTCACGTGCGCCGCGTCGTGAGGAGCAGCGCGGGCAGGTGCTGCTCCTCGCCCGCGGGGCGCGCGGCGATCTCGGCGTACGACACCGCGGTGGCCGACCAGGCGGGCCCCTCGAACGCCTCGCGCAGCCGGTCGCCGGTCGTGCCCCAGCCCAGCCCGGCGGCCACGGACATGGCGAGCACCGCGACGAGCGCGTCGGGCGGGCAGATCGCCGCCAGCCCCGCCACGTAGGCCGTGCGGCCGGCGTCGTCGAGGCTGTGCAGCAGCCCCGAGTCGAGGACGGTCCGCGGCCGCAGGTCCAGGCGGTCGAGCCGGCGGACGTCCGCGACCTCGAAGCGCACCTCGCCGGGCGGCACGACGATCGACTCCGCGGCACGCTCCCGGGCCCGGGAGATCGCGTGCGCCGCGGCGTCCACACCCACGACGCGGTGGCCCGCCCGGGCGACGGCGAGCGCCAGGACGCCCGTGCCGCACCCGACGTCGAGCACCGGGTCTGCGACCACCGACCGGCGCACGAGCGCCAGGAGCGCGGGCTGCGGGCGCCCGATCTCCCACGGCGGCGGGTCGGCGCCGGCGTACAGGGCGTCGAAGTCGTGCGGCTGGCGTGCCATTGCGGGCACCTCCCGACGCCCATTCTGCGCCCGGTGGCCGTGCGTCACCGCGCGGCGGCTACCCGAGGAGCGCGGCGAACGGCAGCGCGGCGGCCAGCGCGCCTGCGGCGAGCACGGCCGTGTCGGTCCGCGTCCACGGCGCCGGGTCCGCCCAGGTCCGACGGTAGGCGTGGGCGAAGCCCCGGGCGTCCATCGCGACGGACATGGCGGTCGCGTCGCGCAGCGTGGACGCGAGCACCGCGAACGTCACCGATGCCGCGTGCCGCGCCCGCGAGAGGGGCCCCCGGCCGGGCCCGACGCCGCGCGAGCGCCGGGCCCGTGCGGCCTGCTCCCAGACGGTGCCGAGCCGCTCGAACCGCTGCAGCGCCGCCCCCACCCCGACGACGAACCGGGCGGGCAGGCGCAGCCGCTGGCCGAGCTGGTCGGCCAGCCCGCTCGGGTCGACCAGCGGCGCGAGCGCTACCCCCGGCAGCGCGAGCACCGCGATGCGGACCCCGGCGACGCCGGCGACCACCGGGTCGTGGCCGCCGAGCAGCCAGGTCGACCACGTCACGGACGCGACCGCGACCAGCACCGCGACGTAGCGGGCGGGCGACCCCGCCCCGCGCGGCAGCAG
Organism: Isoptericola variabilis; assembly: GCF_050311655.1. Lineage (GTDB taxonomy): Bacteria > Actinomycetota > Actinomycetes > Actinomycetales > Cellulomonadaceae > Isoptericola > Isoptericola variabilis. The sequence continues at coordinate 234,942 of NZ_JBNOZM010000004.1, read as the reverse complement.
CACCAGACCGAACGCCAGGCAGGCCCCGAGCCCGACCGCCGCGCTCGCGACGTCCCGCACGCCTAGCGAGGCGACCAGGCCGAGCAGCCCCAGGGCCACCAGGACGAGGGCGTTCACCCGCGCCAGCACGCCGGTCATGCCGCCACCACCCGCCCCGGCCGTGCCGCGCCGTCGGACGACGGCCGCCCGAGCTCGACCCGGTGGTCGGCGAGGGCGGTGAGGTGCGCGTCGTGGGTGCTCGCCGCGACCGTGGCCCCGTGCCGGGCGGCGGCGACGGCCCACCCGGCCACGGCGGCCCAGGTCTGCCGGTCCTGCCCGACGGTCGGCTCGTCGAGCAGCACGAGCCCCGGCCTGTGGGCGAGCGCGGCGGCGAGGGCGAGCCGGCGCTGCTCGCCGCCGGACAGCCGGAACGGGTGCGCGTGGGCGAGGTGGTCGAGGCGCAGCAGCGCGAGCACCTCGTCCGCGTCGACCTGGACGCCGAGGCGCCGGCCCGTGAGCTCGACCTCGTCCCGCACGCGCAGGGCCAGCAGCCCGTGCTCCGGGTGCTGCGGCACCCACCCGCACGACCGGGCGAGGTCGCGCGAGGGCGCCGCGCGACCGGGCGTGCCGCGGACCTCGCCGGCCGTCGGCCGCAGGTGCCCCGCGACGGCGGCCACGAGGGTGGACTTCCCCGCCCCCGACGGCCCCGTCACGGCCGTGAGCCGCCCGGCCGGCAGCCGCGCGCCCACGCCGTCGAGCGCGCGCGTGGTGGTGCGCCCGCGCAGGCCGCGGGTCACCAGGTCGACGCGGAGCCCCTCGACGACGACGTCGGGCCCGGGCGCGTCCGGCACCACGAGGGGCGCGGGCACGTCGAGCGGGGCGGGCGGCGGCACCCCGGGCAGCCAGACGCCGGCGCGAGTCAGCTCGTCCCGGAGCCCCGCGTCGTCGCGCAGCGCGGCGGGGGCGACGTCGTGCGTGATCCGGCCGCCCGGACCGAGCACGACGACGCGGTCCAGGTGCTCGAGCCACGGCCCGACGTGGTGGTCGACCACGAGGAGGGACGTGCCCGAGCCCGCCAGCGCGCCGACGACGGCGGCGCGCACCTCGGCCGCCGCCGCGTGGTCGAGCATGGCCGTCGGCTCGTCGAGGAGCAGCAGGCCGGGCGCCCGCGCGAGCGCCCCGGCGAGCGCGAGCCGCTGCAGCTCGCCGCCCGAGAGCGCCGACGTCGGCCGGCTCGTCGGGTAGCGCAGCCCCACCCGGTCCAGGGCCTCGCCCGTCCGGCGCCAGATCTCCGCCCGCGGCAGGCCGGCGTTCTCGGGCCCGAACGCGACGTCACGCCCGATCCGGGACGCGACGACCGCGGAGTCCGGGTCCTGCGGGACGTACCCGACCTCTCCGGCCACGTGGACGGTGCCGGACAGCTCGCCCGGCAGCGGGTCGCCCAGCACGCCCGCCAGGGCGTGCAGCACGGTCGACTTGCCCGCCCCGCTGGGGCCGACCAGGCCCACCCGCTCCCCCGCACCGACGGCGAGGTCGAGGCCGTCGACCGTCGGGGTCGCGCGCCCCGTGGGCCGCCAGCGCAGCCCCCGGACGCGCGCCCGGACGTCGTCGCGCGCCACGGCGTCAGGCCGGCGTGCGGTCGACGGCGCGGCCCGCAGCACGATCGGCAGCACGGTCGGCAAGGTCGCGCCCCGGCCCGAAGGCGTCGAGCACGCCCGCCCGCGCGAGGGCACGCACGAGCGCGGCGCCGCCGAGGCCCGCGAGCAGCGCGCCGGACAGCGCGAACAGGCCGAGATAGGCCAGCCGGAAGCCCCACGCCCAGTCCGGGTAGTAGGCGAACCACTCGTAGACGGCGCCGCACGCGCCCGCCGCCGCACCCGCCAGCGCGGCGACGACGGTGCCGAAGCGGCGGTAGAGGAACAGGGCGAGCACGAGCTCGGCGCCGAACCCCTGGACGACGCCGGAGACGATCGCGGAGAAACCCCAGCCGGCGCCGAGCAGCGCCTCGACGCTCGCGGCGACGACCTCGGTGAGCAGCGCGGCGCCGGGCTTGCGGACGATCAGCCCGCCCAGCACGCCGCCGAGCAGCCAGCCGCCGCCGAGGAGCCCGGTGGCGGGCGGGAACGCGACGCTCAGCCCGGCGGACAACAGGTGGTAGAGCTGGGTCCAGCCCCAGAAGACGACGCCGACGGCGACGCCGAGCATGGCCACGGTGACGAGGTCCACGGTGCGGTACCGCAGGGACGCGCTGCGCAGAGAAACAGGCGCGGACATTCCAGGTAACTCCCTTCGCCGGTGCTAACCGGAGCAGGTTCCAAGGGTCTGCGGCTGTGCCCGCACTCTCAGCGCCCCTTCGACGGCGCTCCCCTGTCATGGGTGTCTTCAGATGTGAACGGCCGACGACGCGGCCGCAGGTCCGACCCTAGGCGACCACGGGGAGCGCGCAAGACCGTCCCGCACCGTGAAACCTGGTCACGCGGGCCGGACATGCAAGAAGGCCCGGAACCGTGTGGTTCCGGGCCTTCTCGTCGGGGTGGAGCTGAGGGGACTCGAACCCCTGACCCCCTGCATGCCATGCAGGTGCGCTACCAGCTGCGCCACAGCCCCGAGAACCGACTCTCGCGACCGCGGACGGCCAGGCGATTCGTCTGATTCGGTGTGTTCCTCCGGGCTTGCGCCCCTCGGGAACGTCGATATCTTAGGCAGACTTCGGGCCAGGTTCCAAATTCCAGTCCGGCCCCGCCTGCCAGCGGTCCAGGGGGTACCCCGCGCCCACGTTGTGCGCCACGAGACGCCAGGCCGGGACGGCCCCCTCCCCCGCACGGTGCAGGTGCGACCAGTGCACGTTGTGCATCCCCGCCAGCCCGCGCCAGGTGCTCGGGTCGAGCCCGAGCAGCGCCGTCACCGCGAGCGAGATCGCGGCACCGTGCGACACGACGACCAGGGTGGCGTCGTCGTCCAGGTCGGCGGCGTGCTCGGCCACGGACTCGGCCACGCGCCGCGCGACCTCCGCCTTCGTCTCGGCACCCGCGCCCGCCGGCTCGGCGCCGAGGCGCCAGGCCGCGTACTCCTCGGGCCAGCGCTCCCGCAGCTCCGCGCCCGTCAGCCCCTCCCAGGCGCCGAACCCGCGCTCGCGCAGGCGCTCGTCCGTGACGACCGGCGCCCCGCCGAGGGCGTCGGCGTACGCGGACGCCGTCTCGACGGCGCGCCCCAGGTCGGACGACACGATGCGCGTCGCGCGGTGCGACGACGCGAGCGCCGCGCCGCCCTCCGCCGCCTGCCACCGACCCACCTCGTCGAGCGGGATGTCGATCTGCCCCTGCAGCCGCAGCGACGCGTTGTAGGCGGTGCGGGCGTGCCGCAGCAGGACGACGGTGCCGGCCGTCACCGCTCGTCGCCCGCGAGACGGATCGCGCCGTCCCCGCCGCCGTCCCCGTACTCGGCCGCCGCCGCCGCGCCGTCGCCGCCGCGCGCGTCCTCCGGCAGCTCCACCGCCGGGCAGTCCTTCCACAGCCGCTCGAGCGCGTAGTACACGCGGTCCTCGGCGTGCTGCACGTGGACGACGACCTCGCCGAAGTCGATCAGCACCCACCGCGCCTGCGCCTTGCCCTCGCGGCGGATCGGCTTGGACCCGGCGCGGAACATCGCCTCCTCGACGGCGTCCACGATGGCCGAGACCTGGCGCTCGTTCGTGCCGGAGGCGATGAGGAACACGTCGGTGAGCACCAGCTGCTCGCTCACGTCCAGCGCGATGATCTCCTGCGCCTTGCGGTCCGAGGCGGCCCGGGCGGCGACGACCGCCAGCTCGACGGCGCGGGGGCTGGCGGTCATGCGGCGGCTCCGGGGTTCTCGTACGTGAGGGAGACGGCGGCCGCGGGAGCGGCGCCGTCGACGGCGAACTTCTGGTCGTCCGAGCCCGAGAGCAGCAGCTTCCAGACCAGCAGGCCGAGCACGAACGCGACGACCACGAGGACGATGTAGTGCAGCCACGTATACGACGCCTCGGGCTCGTCCCAGTCCTCGTCGTCGTCCTCGTCGACCTGCGGCGCGGCCGAGCGTGCCCGGACAGGCTGCTCCGACGCCACCAGGGCGTCGAACGGGGACGCGGCGGGACGCTCCGGGGCGGCGGCGGGCTGCGCGGCCCCCGGTGCGGGGCGCGACGGCGGCACGGACGCCGGTCGCTCGGTCGTGGGGCTCGCCCACGGCAGCGGCGGGGCCGCCGACGTGGTGGCGGCGGACGGCGTGGCGGTGGGCGGCATGGCGGTCGGCGCCGCGGCGGCCGTCGACGATGCCGACGAGGGTGCCGACAGCGACGAGGACGACGTGCCGAACGGCGACGCGGTGCCCGTCGTCGCGAACGGTGAACGGCGGGTGGGGCCGTCGGGGCGCGGCGCGACGGTGGCCGGCGGGCTGGCCACCGGGGGCGCGGCGCTCGCCGGCGGGCTCGACGGGGCGGCCAGCGGCGGCATCCCGAGGCCGCCGGAGGCGCCCGGGGCCGCGCCCTGGTCGCGGCGGGTCGAGGTGCGCGCGGGCGGCGCGGCCGGGGCACCGGGCGCCGGGGCGGGACGCACGGCGGGCGTCGGGGCGACGGCGCGGGACATCTCGCCGGTGGGCCGCTGGATCGGGGCCAGGCGGCCGGTCTCGTCCAGCCCGCGCACGCCGGCCGAGGTGGACGGCGGCCGCACCATCGGCGCAGGGGCCGGGGCAGCGGGCGCGGGGCTCTGCTCCCGGAGCGAGCGGCGCGACGGCGCACCGGCGGCCGGCGCCGAGAACCGCGGAGCCGGCGCCTGGCCGGCGGGCGGGCCGAACGGCGACCGCGCCGCGGCGGGCGCGCCGTAGTCCGGCGCGGAAGGCACCTGCTGTCCGGCGCTCGCCTGCGCGGCGGCGGCCGCCTGCTCCCGCTCGCGGATCTCGCGGCGGGTCAGCGGGCGGGACGGGTTGTTGTCACTCATCGAGACCTCGATACAGACCGTGCTTGGCGATGTACTGGACCACGCCGTCCGGCACCAGGTACCACACCGGTTGGCCGGCCTGCGCCCGGCGACGGCAGTCGCTCGACGAGATCGCCAGCGCCGGGACCTCCAGCGTCGTGACCCCGTCGTGGGGCAGGCCGTCCACCATGAGCTGGTGCCCCGGCCGCGTGACAGCCACGAAGTGTGCCATCTCCCACAGGAGCGCGGCATCCTTCCAGGTCAGGATCTGCTCGATCGCATCGGCGCCGCTGATGAAGAACAGGTCGGCGTCAGGTCGCTGCTCGTGCAGGTCCCGCAGGGTGTCGACGGTGTACGTGAGGCCCGGACGGTCGATGTCGACCCGGCTCACCGTGAACCGGGGGTTCGACGCCGTCGCGATCACCGTCATGAGGTAGCGGTGCTCGGCCGGCGACACCTTCTGGTGCTGCTTGAAGGTCGGCTTTCCCGTGGGGACGAACACGACCTCGTCGAGGTCGAGCAGCGCCGCCGCCTCGCTGGCAGCGACCAGGTGCCCGTGGTGGATGGGGTCGAAGGTGCCGCCCATCACGCCCAGGCGCGGACGGCGCGGCTGCGACGACGGCTCGTTCACGCTGGCCGGACGGCGGTCGTCAGTGGCGGTTGGACACGTTGCGGAAGGCGTACGTCACCACGAGCGCGGCGACCAGGCCACCGAACGCGAGGAGACCCATCGCGATCGGGGAGATGGTCTCGGCGTGCTCGGCGGCCTCCTGGGCCACCTGGACGGCGGTGTGCAGCACGGGTTCCTCCTGTGCGTGGGTGTGCGACGGGTCGCGACGGGCAGGGTCGGGGGTCAGTCTCTCACGCGGGCCGGACGTGGCCGTCGCCGTGCACGACCCACTTGGTGGTCGTCAGCTCGGCCAGCCCCATCGGCCCGCGCGCGTGCAGCTTCTGCGTGGAGATGCCGATCTCGGCGCCCAGGCCCAGCTCGCCGCCGTCGGTGAAGCGCGTGGACGCGTTCACCATCACGGCGGCCGAGTCGACCTCCGCGACGAAGCGCTCGGACGCCGCCAGGTCCCGGGTGAGGATCGCCTCGGTGTGCCCCGACGACCAGGTGCGGATGTGCTCGATCGCGTCGTCGAGCGAGTCGACGACCCGGACGGCGAGCTCCAGGGCGAGGTACTCGGTGGCCCAGTCGGCGTCGGTCGCGGGGAGCACCTCGACCGACTCGGGCGCCAGGGCGACCGTGCGCGCGTCGCCGTGCAGCACGACGCCCGCCCCGCCGAGCGCCGCGAGCGCCGCGGGGAGGAACGCCTCGGCGGCGTCCGCGTGCACCAGCAGCGTCTCGGCCGCGTTGCACACCCCGACCCGCTGCGTCTTCGCGTTCATCACGATCTCGACGGCGTTCGCGACGTCGGCCGTGGCGTCCACGTACACGTGCACGTTGCCGACCCCGGTCTCGATGACCGGCACGGTGGACGACTCGACGACCGTGCGGATGAGGTCGGCCCCGCCGCGCGGGACGAGCACGTCCACCAGCCCGCGCGCCTGCATGAGCGCGACGCCGCCAGGGCGGCCGTGGGCGTCGATGGTCTGCACGAGGTCGGCGGGCAGCCTCTGGCCCTGGAGCGCGCGGCGCAGCACGTCGACGATCACCGCGTTGGACGACGCCGCCGCGCTGCCGCCGCGCAGGATCACGGCGTTGCCCGACTTCAGCGCCAGACCCGCGGCGTCCACCGTGACGTTGGGCCGTGCCTCGTAGATCATCCCGACCACGCCCATCGGCACCCGCAGCTGGCGCAGGCGCAGCCCGTTCGGCAGCGTCTGGCCGCGCACCACCTCGCCCACCGGGTCCGGCAGCCCCGCGAGCTCGCGCAGGGCATCGGCGATGGCGCCGATCCGCGCCGGCGTGAGCGCCAGCCGGTCGAGCAGGCCGTCGCTCAGGCCGCGCTCCCGCCCGCGCGCGAGGTCGTCGACGTTCGCCGTGACGATCTCGTCCGCCGCGGCCTCGAGCGCGTCCGCCAGCGCGTGCAGCGCGGCGTCCTTCGTGGCACGGGTGGCGGTCGCGAGCGTCCGCGACGCGAGCTGGGCCCGCCGGGCGACGTCGCGCACGGCGGCGGTGACGTCGTCGCCGGCGCTGCCTCCCGCGCCGCCCGCCGTCAGGTCCTCCGTGAGGGTCGTGGTCATCCCCCGAGGGTACGACGGCGGCGCGCGCGGCGGCAGGCCCCTCTCACCAGGAGGGACGAGGTGCGGGCGGAGGCGTGAACCGGGTGAACGCCGGGGCGTGGTCGAAGGTCTGCAGGGTGACGACCTCGAAGGTGGCGCGGTAGTCCGGGCCCAGGGCGTCCGCCGCCCGGTTCAGCGCCCGCGACGCCAGGGTGGGCCACCGCCCCGTGTCGATCCGCCGCTCCAGCGCCCGCAGCGCGACGAGCTCCTCCGCCAGGCTCACGGACAGGTGTGCGCCGCGCTCGACGTACAGGCTCCGCAGCCGCGCCGGGTCGCCCACCTCGCGCACCCGGTGCGCGAACGAGCGCTCGCCCGACGGCGGGGCCCCGCCGTCGCCCGTCGTGTGCAGCGTGAGGACGGGCGACGGCGTCGTGCCCTCCGGGCGGTGCGCGACCATCGCCGCCCGGGCGCCCGGGTCGGCCTCGATCGGCTCCACGGCCTCGAGCGTCGCCAGGTCGGCCCGCAGGTCGAGACCGGCCCGCGCGTACGCCGCGACGACCTCCGGCGCGGCGCCCGACCGGGCGAGACGCGCGCGCAGGTGGTCCAGGCCGGTGCTGCTCGGGTTGCCGCCGAGCTTCGCCTCGAGGTCGTCGCGCGCGGCGGGGCCGAGGCCGAGCGTGTACGCGACGATCAGCCACTGGGCCTGGCCGCGCGCCCGATCCTCCGGGGTGCGGGGCTCGGGCTCGTTCATCCAGTACCAGCCGGAGACGGTGCCCAGGGACGCGATGAGGGCGATCCGCGCGCGCCCCTCGGGGGTCTCCTGGGCCGCGGTGAGCGCGGCCACGAGCGCGTCACGGCTGGCCTCGCCGTCGACCGCCTCGACGAGCTCGATCGGGTTCCCCTGGCCGTCGGTGCCGTCGGTCAGGAGGGCACGTGTCGCGGCGTTGATGTCGAGGATCGTGTCGAGGTGGCCCACCCAGTCGAGGGCGCCGCCCACGGTGAGCACGCCGTCGATCCGCTCGGGCTCCGTCTCCGCGTGCTTGATCGCGGTGACCGCGCCCATCGACTGCCCGTACGTGATCGTGCGGTCCGGCTCCGCCACGTGCGTCTCGAACCAGTCGAGGAGGCGGGACTGGTCGGCCACCGCCGTCGGGACCGTGAAGTCCAGGCCGTCGCCCTGGAAGAGCGAGGCGGCGACGGCGTAGCCGTGCTCGGTGAGCATGCCCGCGCTGAGCTCCTGGTTGCCCAGCAGGTGCGGCACGGGGAAGCCGCCGAAGAACTCCGACGGGTAGTGGCCGTGGCTGAACAGGACCAGCGTGCCGTTCCAGTCGTCGGGGACCTGGACGCGGTAGCGGGCGCCCGCCAGCTCGCCGCAGTACTCCGTCACGCCCGGGCCCGTCGGCGCGCACGCGGACGGCTCGACCGATGACGCAGGCGACGGGGCGGAGGCCGCGGCGGACGCCGGCGGGCCGACGGCGAGCGCCGTGACCCCGGTGACGAGGACGGTGACGCATGCGGTGACGAGGGCGGTGGTGACCGCGGTGACGAGGGCGGTGGTGACCGCGGTGACGTGGTGCGGACGGCGCATGCCGACCTCCTGGGTCCGGTGGCGCGCCGACGCGCGCCGCTGCACCTACGGACGACGCCGGCCCGGCGAACTCATCGGCGCGAGCTCATCGGCGGTGCTCGAGCACCAGGTCGTCGCGGTGCACGACCTCCCGGTCGTACCCCTCCCCGAGCTCGGCCCGCAGGTCGAACGTCGACCGGCCGAGCAGGCCCGGCAGCTCGCCGGAGTCGAACGCGACGAGCCCGCGCGCCACGACCGCGCCGTCGGGGGCGACCAGCTCCACGGGGTCGCCCGCCTCGAACGTGCCCTCGACGCGCGTGACGCCCGCGGGCAGCAGCGACGCGCGACCGCCGAGCACCGCCCGCGCCGCGCCGTCGTCGAGGTGGAGGCGGCCGTGGGACTGCGCGGCGTGCGCGATCCACAGCCGCCGCGCCGTCGTGCGCCGGCCGGTGACCGCGAAGAAGGTGCCGACGTCCTCGCCCGCCAGCGCGGCCGCGACGTTCCGCGCGCTGGTGAGCACGACCGGCACGCCGGCGCCGGTTGCGATCCGGGCCGACTCGAGCTTGGTGACCATCCCGCCGGTGCCCACGGCGCTGCCGCGGGCCGTCACCTCGACCCCCTCGAGGTCGGCGAGGTCCGCGACGTGCGCGATGCGCCGGGCGCCCGGGCGCGACGGCGGCGCGTCGTGCAGGCCGTCGACGTCGGTGAGCAGCACCATCGCGTCCGCGCGCACGAGGTGCGAGACGAGGGCCGCGAGGCGGTCGTTGTCGCCGAAGGTGAGCTCGTCGGTGGTCACGGCGTCGTTCTCGTTGACGACCGGCACGACGCCGAGCGCGAGCAGCCGCTCCAGCGAGCGCTGCGCGTTGCGGTACCGCGACCGGCGCACCGTGTCCTCCGCGGTGAGCAGCACCTGCCCGATCTGCAGCCCGTGCGCGGCGAACGCCTCGGTGTACCGCGCCACCAGCTGCCCCTGGCCCAGCATCGCCGCGGCCTGCATGGTCGCGACGTCCCGGGGCCGGGAGCTCAGGCCGAGCGGGCCGATGCCGGCGGCGATCGCGCCCGAGGAGACCAGCACGACCTGGGCGCCGGCCGCCGCTCGCGCGGCCAGCACGTCGACGAGCGCCCGCAGCGCCGCCAGGTCGAGGTGACCGTCCGGGCCGGTGAGCGACGACGAGCCGATCTTGACGACGATCCGGTGTGCCGTGGGCAGGCTGGCGCGGGAGCTGGCGGCGTTCACCCGTGCATTGTCGCCGGAGCGCGGGTCAGGCGTCGTCGGGGTCCGTCCAGTGACCCGACTGGCGCTCGGTCCACAGCTCGCGGCGCGCCTCGGTCTTGGCGTCCATGCGCTCCTGGTGCTCGCGACGCTTCTCGCCGCGGGTCGGCCGCGCGCTCTCGTCGAGGCGCAGGTCCGTGCCGCGCGCGCCGAGCAGCTCCGGCCCGGTGGTGAGCGTGGGCTCCCAGTCGAAGACGACGGCGTTGCTCGGGTCGCCGATGCGCACCTCGTCGCCCGCGACGGCGCCGGCCTTGAGCAGCCTGTCCTCGACGCCCAGCTTGGCGAGCCGGTCGGCGAGGAACCCGACGGCCTCGTCGTTGTTGAAGTCCGTCTGGCGCACCCAGCGCTCCGGCTTGGAGCCGCGCACCTCGTAGTAGACGCCCTCGTGGTCCTTCTTCGCCGTGACCGTGAAGCCCGACTCGTCGACGGCCCGCGGGCGCAGGACGACACGCGTCGGCTCCGGCGCGGGCGCGGCGGCGCGGGCGCGCTCGACCAGCTCGCCCAGGGCGAAGGTGAGCGGGCGCAGGCCCTCGTGGCTCGCCGTGGACACCTCGAACACCCGCAGGCCGCGCGCCTCGAGGTCGGGGCGCACCAACTCGGCGAGCTCGCGCGCCTCGGGCACGTCGATCTTGTTGAGCACGACGAGGCGCGGGCGTTCCGTGAGCGGCACCCGGCCGCCCTCGATCTCGAGGTCGCCGGCGTACGCGGCCAGCTCGGCCTCGATGACGTCGAGGTCGCTGAGCGGGTCGCGACCGGGCTCGAGGGTGGCGCAGTCGAGCACGTGCACCAGGACGGCGGTGCGCTCCACGTGCCGCAGGAACTCCAGGCCGAGGCCCTTGCCCTCGCTCGCGCCGGGGATGAGGCCCGGCACGTCGGCCACCGTGTAGCGGGTCTCCCCCGCCTGCACGACGCCGAGGTTCGGCACGAGGGTCGTGAACGGGTAGTCCGCGATCTTGGGGCGCGCGGCGGAGATGGCCGCGACCAGCGAGGACTTGCCGGCGCTCGGGTACCCGACGAGCGCAACGTCGGCGATCGTCTTCAGTTCGAGGACGACGTCCCGCTCCTCGCCCGGCTCCCCGAGGAGGGCGAAGCCCGGCGCCTTGCGCTTCGGGGAAGCGAGCGCGCGGTTGCCGAGGCCGCCGCGGCCGCCCTGCGCGACGACGTACTCCGCCCCCGCACCCACGAGGTCGGCCAGCAGGTTGCCGTCGCGATCCTTGACCACCGTGCCGTCCGGCACGCCCAGCACGAGGTCGCCGCCGTTGGCGCCGTCGCGGTCGTCGCCCATGCCCTGCGTGCCGTTGGTGGCACGCCGGTGCGGCGAGTGGTGGTACTCGAGCAGCGTCGTCACCTGCGGGTCCACGACGAGCTTCACCGTGCCGCCGTCGCCGCCGTTGCCGCCGTCGGGCCCGGCGAGGGGCTTGAACTTCTCGCGGCGGATCGACGCGACGCCGTGGCCGCCGTCACCGCCCACGGCGTGCAGCACCACGCGATCGACGAAGCTGGCCATGGTCAGATCCTCTCAGGCAAAGCGACGAGGGGCGCACCGCGACGGTGCGCCCCTCGTCGTCGACTCGGGTGGGAGTCGGGGAAGTGTGTGCGGCTCAGACCTCGGCCGCGACGATGTCGACGACCTTGCGGCCGCGACGCGTCGCGAAGGCCACCGAGCCGGCGGTCAGCGCGAACAGCGTGTCGTCGCCGCCACGGCCGACGTTCTCGCCGGGGTGGAAGTGGGTGCCACGCTGGCGGACGATGATCTCGCCGGCCTTGACGGCCTGGCCGCCGTAGCGCTTGACGCCGAGCGACTTGGCGTTCGAGTCACGACCGTTGCGCGAGGAGCTCGCGCCCTTCTTGTGTGCCATCTGTCAGACCTGCTTTCTGCGAAGAACGAGGGGATCCGTGCCGCGGGCCGTGCTGCGAGGTGTCGCGCTCGGCCCGGCGGGGGTCACTTGATGCCGGTGACCTTGAGGCGGGTCAGCGGCTGGCGGTGACCCTGGCGCTTGCGGTAGCCGGTCTTGTTCTTGTACTTGAGGATCGTGATCTTCGGGCCCTTCTCGTCCCGCACGACCTCGGCGGTGACCTTGACCTTCGCCAGCTTCGCGGCGTCGGTGGTCACCTTCTCCCCGTCCACCAGAAGCAGAGCGGGCAGCTCCACCGTGTCACCGGCCTGGGCCTTGACTCGGTCCATGACGACGATGTCCCCGACGGACACCTTCTCCTGACGGCCACCGGCCTTGACGATCGCGTACACCACGTTGCTGCTCATCTCTCCTGGTCTGGGCATGCCGCACGACGTTCGTCACCGACTTGGTCTGCAACTCGGCCCGCCGCGGCGGTCGAGTGCGGTGCGTCCTGGGCACACGGGACTGGCACGCCACGGGCGCGCCGACGTCCAAGACTACGTCACGGCGCCGATCGGTTCAAACGTCCTCCGCGGTCGACGGCCGTGACGTGCCCCACCTCACGGGCCTGGCTCAGGGGGCCGGGCTCACCCCTCGAGCACGAACGTCACCTGCAGGTCCACCTGCCACGCGACGATCGCGCCGTCCGACACCTCGACCTTCTGCTCCTTGACCCACGCCCCGGTGATGTGGCGGACCGTCTGGCCCGCCCGCTCGAGGCCGACGCGGATCGCGTCCTCGAAGCTCGTGTCCGACCGGGCCGTGATCTCCGTGACGCGCGCGACCGTGCCTGCCATGTCGTCCTCCGATCTCGGGCGGCCGGCGTCCGTCGCCGGCCGCTCCTTCGATGGTCGGCCCGGCCGGGGCTGCTCGCCCGGTGGCGCCCGCCCGGAATCGCTCGCCCGGTGTCCGGGACCCTCCGGGGCGACGATGGAGGGATGACCGGACGGACGGGGCGTACCGACCTGCCGACGGGGGCCGGGGGTGTCGACGACGCGGTGACCGCGGCGCTTCGCGACGTCGACCGGCGGGGATTCCTGCCCCGCGCGGCCGCGCGGTGGGCGGAGGCCGACAGCCCCGTCGAGATCGGGCACGGCCAGACGTGCTCGCAGCCGTCGACCGTGGCGGCGATGCTCCGCCTCCTCGACGTCCCGACGGGCGCGGACGTGCTCGACGTCGGCTCCGGCTCGGGCTGGACGACGGCGCTGCTCGCGCGGCTCGTCGGGCCTGCGGGCTCGGTGCTGGGCCTGGAGCGGCACGCCGACCTGGCCGCCTGGGGCGCGGCCAACGTGCGGCGTGCCGGTATGCCGTGGGCCCGGGTGGCACGGGCGGACCCCGGCCGGCTCGGCGCCCCCCGGCCCGGCGGCTGGGACCGGGTGCTGGTGTCCGCCGCGCCCACACGACTCCCCGAGGAGCTGGTGGACCAGGTCGCCCGCGGCGGGCGGATGGTGATCCCCGTGCGGCACGTGATGGTGCTGGTGACCCGTGACGAGGACGGCACGGTGCGCATCTCCGAGCACGGGACCTACTCGTTCGTACCGCTCGTCGTGGACTGAGCCGTCGCCCGCCCCGACGTGCCAGGATGCCGGTCATGACGGCCACCCCACCGCGTTCCCCCGCGACGCCCCCGCCCGTCGGTCCGTCGGACGCCCAGGTCGCGGTCCGCGCCGCCCTCGCCGGCGCGGCCGAGGTGGCGGCCGCCTTCCGACGCCCCGTGACCCGCCACGCGAAGGCGGGGCTGGACTTCGCCACCGACACGGACGTGGCTGCCGAGCGGGCGGTCCGCGCGGTCCTCGCCGCGGCGCGGCCGGGCGACGCCGTCGTCGGCGAGGAGCTGGGCGCGTCGGGCGGCGACACCGCGCGGCGCTGGTTCGTCGACCCGCTGTGCGGCACGCTCAACTTCGCCGCCGGCGTCCCGGCGTTCGGCGTCAACGTCGCGCTCGCGGAGCGCCGCGACGGCGTGGAGCGCGTCCTGGCCGCGGCCGTCGCCGACCCCCTCACCGGCGAGGTGGTCTGGTCCGACGGGACGCGCACCCGCGTGCGGGGCGCGGCGGTCGACACCGACGCCTCCCCCACCTCCGTGAGCCGCCTCGTCAACGTGGACGTCGACAACGGCGGCGGGGCGCCCGCCCTCGTCGCCGACGCCGGGCTGCGCGCGGCCTGGGCCGTGCGGGTCGCGTCCACGTCGCTCGCGCTCGCCTGGGTGGCCGCGGGCCGGCAGGCCGCCTACGTCACGGGGGCCGCGGTCGACGGCAGCGTCCACTTCCTGCCCGGCGCCGCCCTGTGCGAGGCGGCCGGGTGCGTGGTCACCGATCTCGACGGCGGACCCGTGCGCGGAGGCCGCGGCCTCGTCGCGGCGGCCGACGCCGCGACGTCGCGCGACGTGCTCGCCCGGCTGCGCGCACTCGGGGGGACAACCCCCTTGTCGTGAACCTACGGGTCCGTAGGCTCGAGACATCCGCACGATCGAGCGTCTGCTCACCACGCGGCTGGGAAGCCGACCCCGACCCTGCGAGGCACGCATGCCCCCAGTCGTCCCGGCCGCTCCCCAGGCCACCATCGTCCGCGGCGGCGACGCCGCGACCCGCGTCACCAGCACGTACGCCGCGCTGTCCCAGGAGGTCCGCGAGGCCGGGCTGCTGCGCCGGGCGTACGGCTACTACCTCGTCAACGGGCTGGTCCTCCTCCTCGCGCTCGGCGGCGTGGCGACCGGGTTCGTCCTGCTGGGCGACTCGTGGTTCCAGCTCCTGGTCGCCGCCGCGCTGGGGGTCGTGCTCACGCAGCTGGCCTTCCTCACGCACGAGACGGCGCACCGCCAGGTCTTCGCGTCCGGGCCGCTCAACGACCGTGTCGGCCGCATCCTCGCGAACGCCGTCGTCGGCATCAGCTACTCGTGGTGGATGACGAAGCACACCCGCCACCACGCGAACCCCAACCAGGTGGGCAAGGACCCCGACGTCGCGCCCGGCGTCATCTCCTTCACGCGGGAGGCGGCGGCCGACCACCACGGTTTGCTGGGCGCGATCACCCGCCGGCAGGGGTGGCTCTTCTTCCCCCTCCTCACCCTCGAGGGGATCAACCTGCACGTGACGGCCGTCCGGTCGCTGCTCACCGGCCCGCCCGAGGACCACGCGTCGCGGCGGCGCGAGCTCCTCACCGTCCTGGTGCGCCTCGCCGTGTACGTCGCCGTGGTCCTCTGGTGGCTTCCCCTCGGCCTCGGCCTCGCCTTCCTCGGCGTGCAGCTCGCCGTGTTCGGCGTCTACATGGGCGCGACCTTCGCGCCGAACCACAAGGGCATGACGATGATCCCCGCGGGCAGCCGGATCGACTTCCTGGCGAAGCAGGTGCTCACCTCCCGCAACGTGCGCGGCGGCGCCTGGATGAGCGTCCTCATGGGCGGGCTCAACCTCCAGGTCGAGCACCACCTGTTCCCGAGCATGCCCCGGCCGCACCTGGCGCGGGCGCGAGTCATCGTCCGTGCGCACTGCGCGCGGCTCGGGCTGCCGTACACCGAGACGTCGCTGCTGCGCTCCTACGCCATCGTGGTGCGCTACCTCAACGAGGTCGGGCTCGCCGCCCGCGACCCGTTCGACTGCCCGCTGCGCCAGCGGCTCGGACGCCGCTGAGCGTCCGGCGGCGCGCCCGCCGTCAGCGGGCGCGGTGCTGCCGGCAGCGAGCCTCGTACGACTCGGACCCGCCCACGTGCCCCGACGTCGGGGCCAGCGCGTCGTCGCCGGCCGGTGTCGCCTCGAGCCGGACGTGGAACGCCGCGTCCCGCCCGCAGACCGCGCACACCGCGGTGAGCTTGGTGACCGACTCCGCGACCGCCATGAGCTGGGGCAGCGGGGCGAACGCACGACCGTCGAACGTCACCGACAGCCCCGCCACCACGACGACGAGGCCCGCGTCGGCGAGCGCCGTCGCGACGTCCACCAGGTCGGGGCCGAAGAACTGCGCCTCGTCGACCGCCACGAGCTCGACGTCCTCCGTCACGAGCGCCGGGATCCGGGCGGACTCCCGGACGCTGCGGGACGGCACCTCGAGCCCCGAGTGCGAGGCGACCCTGCCCGGCCCGCTGCGCGTGTCCAGCTCGTGCGCGACGACGAGCACGCCGCGGCGCGCCACCTGCGCCCGGTGCACGCGGCGCACCAGCTCCTCCGTCTTGCCGGCGAACATCGGGCCGGCGATCACCTCGAGCCGCCCAGCGCTGCGGTCGTCCACCGTCATGGCCCGAGCATGACACGCCCCGACCACACGACAGGGCCCGGGGGCGACGTCCAGACGTCACCCCCGGGCCCTCGACCCGACCCGGTGGTCGGCTCAGGTCACTCCGCGCTCGTCATTCGGTGCCGGTCACTCCCGCGGCCGCAGCCTCCCCAGCACCCGACTGAGCAGACTTCGGGGCCCCGGCTCCTTTGCGCGCGCGGCGCGGAGCCTTCTTCGCGGGCTTCTCGACAGGCGCGGTCGCCTCGGGCTCGGCGGCCGCCGTGTCCGCTGGCTCGGCCGCGGCCGCGTCCGCCACGGGCTTCCGCTCGGGCAGCGAGATGAGCGTCTCCGGCGCGACGGGCGTCACGGCCGGCGGCTCGACGGGCTCCGGCAGGACCAGCGGCGCCGGCGAGGCAGGGGCCTGCGCGGCGGGCGCGTCCGCCACCGGGGCGGCGTCCTTCGCCGTGTCCTGGGCCGCGCCGTCCTTCACCTCGTGCTCGTGGGCGTGCGCCGCGGCGGCGGCGATGGTCGCGAGCGTGGCCTTGACCGCCTCGCGCGCCTCGGAGCGGTCCTCGGGCAGGGTCGGCACCTCGGCCGCGGGCGCCGGCGCGGTCTCGGCCTGCTTGCCGCCACGCTTGCGGCGCGACCGCTTCGAGCCCTCGCCCTGGTCGCCGTCGTGGTGCTGGTGGGCACCGTTCTTCTCGATCGGCTCGCTGTGCACGATGAACCCGCGGCCCTTGCAGTGCTCGCAGGTCTCGGAGAACGCCTCGACCAGGCCCTGGCCCACGCGCTTGCGCGTCATCTGCACGAGGCCGAGCGAGGTGACCTCGGCCACCTGGTGCTTGGTCCGGTCCCGACCCAGGCACTCGACCAGCCGGCGCAGCACCAGGTCGCGGTTCGACTCGAGCACCATGTCGATGAAGTCGATGACGACGATGCCGCCGATGTCGCGCAGCCGCAGCTGGCGCACGATCTCCTCGGCCGCCTCGAGGTTGTTCCGCGTGACGGTCTCCTCGAGGGTGCCGCCCGCGCCGGTGAACTTGCCCGTGTTGACGTCGATGACCGTCATGGCCTCGGTGCGGTCGATGACCAGCGAGCCGCCGGACGGCAGCCAGACCTTGCGGTCCATGCCCTTGGCGAGCTGCTCGTCCACGCGGTGCACGGCGAACACGTCGGTGCTCTCCGTCCACTTCGTCACGCGGTCGCGCAGGTCGGGGGCGAGCTCCTCGACGTACTGGGCGATCTCGTCCCAGGCGCCCTGGCCCTGGATCTGCAGCGACGAGAAGTCGTCGTTGAAGATGTCGCGGACGACGCGGATCGCGAGATCCGGCTCGCCCTGCAGCAGCGCCGGGGCGCTGGCGGACTTCGCCTTCTTCTGGATCGCGGCCCACTGCGACTCGAGGCGCTCGACGTCGGCGCGCAGCTCGGCCTCGCTCGCCCCCTCCGCGGCGGTGCGCACGATGACGCCGGCGCCCTCGGGGACGACGTCGCGCAGGATCTTCTTGAGCCGGCTGCGCTCCGTGTCGGGGAGCTTGCGGCTGATGCCGGTCATGCCGCCGCCGGGCACGAACACCAGGTAGCGGCCGGCCAGCGTGACCTGCGAGGTCAGGCGGGCGCCCTTGTGCCCGATCGGGTCCTTGGTGACCTGGACCAGCACGGAGTCGCCCGACTTGAGGGCCTCCTCGATGCGGCGCGGCTGGCCCTCGAGGCCCGCGGCGTCCCAGTTCACCTCGCCGGCGTACAGGACGGCGTTGCGCCCCTTGCCGACGTCGACGAACGCGGCCTCCATGCTGGGCAGCACGTTCTGCACGCGGCCGAGGTAGACGTTGCCGACCATCGACGCCTGCGACTGCTGCGAGACGTAGTGCTCCACGAGCACGCCGTCCTCGAGCACGGCGATCTGCGTGCGGCCGTCGCGCTCGCGCACGACCATCGACCGCGTCACCGACTCGCGGCGCGCGAGGAACTCGGCCTCGGTGATGATCTGGCGGCGGCGTCCGGCGTCGCGCCCCTCGCGGCGGCGCTGACGCTTCGCCTCGAGGCGCGTCGAGCCCTTGAGCGCCGTGACCTCGTCGCGGTCGCGGGTACGCGCCACAGCGGCCTCGGCCCGCTCCTGGCGGGTGCCGCGGCGACGACGACGCCGGCGGCGGCTCGAGGCGGACTCCCCGCCGTCGTCCTCGCCCTGGTCGTCCGCCTGCTCGCCCGACCGGTCCTCGCCGCGGTCGTCGGCCTGCTCGCCGTCGCCCTCGGTCGACTCGTCGTCCTCGGCGCCGCCCTCGTCGGAGCCGTCCTCATCGAGGTCGGCGTCGGAGCCGGACTCGCCCTCGGGGCGGCGACCGCCACGACGGCCGCGCCCGCCCCGGCGACGACGGCGGCGCGGACGGATCTCGTCGTCCTCGCCGTCCTCCTCGCTCAGGTCCTCCGGGCCCAGGTCGACGAGCTCGATGCCCTCCGCCACGAGCTCGGACTCGATCGCGCCGACCTCCTCGACCGCGGCCGCCTCGTCCTCGCTGAGCTCGACGTCGACGACCGGCTCCGCCGACGTCTCGGCCGGGGACCCGACGGGCTCCGCGACCTGCGCCGCGCCAGCGGCGGGCGTCTCGTCGGCGGCGTCCGGCGTCGTCTGCTCGGCGGTCTCGGTGCTCTTCGCTGCGCGGGTGCCGCGCGTGGCGCGCCGCGACCGGGAGCGGGTGGGCTCGCCCTGCGCGGTGTCGGCGGCAGGGGCGCTCGTCGCCGCCGCGCGGGTCGTGTCCTCGACGGGGGCAGCGTTCTCGGCGTCCGCCGGGGCGTCGTGCGGGCGCGGCGGGCCGGCGGGCGCCTGCGCCCGACGCGACCGGCGCGCCGTCGACAGGTCCGGGGCCTGGAACAGCACGGCCGTCGTCGCGAGGCGCGGGGTGACCGACCCGCCGCCCGTCGCGGCGGGCGAGCGCGGCGCCGTCTGCTCGGCGGCGCTCTCGGCCGACGCCTCGCCGGACTTCGGCGCGGCCTTGTCCGCAGCCTTGCCCGACGCCGTGTCCGAGGTCTTGTCGGCGGCCTTGCGCGTGGCGGCCTTCTTGCTCGTCTTCTTCGCCGGGGCCTTCGCCGCGGGGGCGCCCTCGGCGTCGGCCGGCGTCGCGGCCGCGGCGTCCTCCGCGGGTTCGGCGGCGGCGTTCTCGGACTTCGCGGTCGCGGTGCGGCGCGCGCGGGTACGGGTGGTGCCCGACGCGCCGCGGCCCTTGGCCGGGGCGCCCTCGGCGTCGGCGGCAGGCGCCTCGGCGGCCGGCTCCGCGGCGACGGGCTCGCCGGCGGGCTCGGTGGCGGGCTCAGTGACGCGCTGCGCGCCGGCGGTGCGGGTGGCGCGACGGCGGGTGCGCGCGGGCTTCTCGGCCGCGTCCTCGGCGGCCCGTCCGGCGGGCCCCTCGGGCAGGACGATGTCGGCGAGCGACGAGGCGCCGGCGGCGGGGGCGTCCGCCCCGGTCTCCGGGCGGGCGTCGGCACGCTCGGGCAGCACGAGGTCGGCGAGCGAGGACGCGGTAGCGGGCGCGGGGGTCGCGGCCGGCTGCTCGGCCCGCGCGCCCTGGGGGGCTGCGGCGGGCCGGGTGGCGCGACGACGGGCGGGCTTGCGGCCCTGCTCGGCGGGCTGTGCGTCGGTCGGGTTGTCGGACGTCACGGAAGGCGCTCCAGCTCCGGCGGCCCCGCCCCCACACGTGCGGGCCACCGGTGGTCGTCGTCGGACGGGCGCGCTGCTCAGCGCGCCGGCCGACGGAAGTCTCGGTTCCGGCTGCGGCACCGCGCTCTTCGCGGACGCCCGCCGCCCGGCCTCGTGCCTGGCGGCGGCATCGCGTGCGGATCGCGAGTGCTGCGAGCTCGTGGGCCGCCCCGGGATGTGGGCCCGGACGGCTTCGGACCAGTATCGCATCCTGCGCGCCCCACCGCGTGACCCGACGCCGCACGTCGCGCGCCCGAGCCACCCCGGCTTGACTTGTGAAGACCTTCACGACTTAGATCGTGAAAGTCTTCACGAACCCCGTCCCGTGATGACGACCGCGCTGGTCGTGCGCCCGCACACCGGTGGTCCTACGGTCGAGAGACCGGTCGGACGAACGAGCAAGGAGAACCCCGTGGACGCCCTCGCACTGGCCCGCTGGCAGTTCGCCATCACGACCGTCTACCACTTCATCTTCGTCCCGCTGACGATCGGCCTCGCGCCGCTGGTCGCCGGGATGCAGACGGCGTGGGTCGTCACCAAGAAGGAGCGGTGGCTCCGGCTGACCAAGTTCTTCGGCAAGCTCCTGCTGATCAACTTCGCGCTGGGCGTGGTGACCGGCATCTGGCAGGAGTTCCAGTTCGGGATGGCGTGGAGCGAGTACTCCCGCTTCGTGGGCGACGTCTTCGGCGCCCCGCTGGCGATGGAGGCCCTGGCCGCCTTCTTCGTCGAGTCCGTCTTCCTCGGCCTGTGGATCTTCGGCTGGGACCGCGTGTCGAAGAAGGTGCACCTCGCGGCCATCTGGTTGTTCGCGCTGGCGACCAACCTCTCGGCGTTCTTCATCCTCGCCGCGAACTCGTGGATGCAGCACCCCGTGGGCACGATCTACAACGAGGAGACCGGCCGCGCCGAGATGGAGTCCATCGGCGCCGTGCTGACGAACAACACGCTGTGGGCCGCCTTCCCGCACACCATCACCGCAGCGTTCCTCACCGCCGGCACCTTCGTCTGCGGCATCGCCACCTGGTGGATGGTGCGGCTCGTGCGCAGCAAGAAGCCCGAGAACGTGGAGAAGGCGCGCACCGTCTACCGGCCCGCGGTCCTCGTCGGCGTGTGGACCATGATCATCGCCGGCACCGGCGTGATCTGGTCCGGCGACCTCCAGGGCAAGCTCATGTACGAGCAGCAGCCCGGCAAGATGTCGTCGGCCGAGGCCCTGTGCGAGGGCACCGAGGCCGCCGAGTTCTCCATCCTCGCCGTCGGCCCCCTGTACGCCGGGTGCGAGGACGTGGACCACCTCATCTCGGTGCCGGGCGTCACCAGCTTCCTCGGCACCGGCCACTTCTCCGGCCCCGAGTCCTACCTGCCCGGCGTCTACGACGTCCAGGAGCAGTACACGGAGCGCTACGGCGACGTCACCGCGTCGGGCGAGCCCGTCGTCTACACCCCGCCGCTGGCCATCACCTACTGGTCGTTCCGCCTGATGATCGGGCTGGCGGTGTTCTCCCTGGCGCTCGCGCTCACCGCGCTGTGGGCCACCCGCAAGGGCAGGGTGAGCGACAACGTCTGGCTGGGCAGGCTGGGCATCCTCGCGATCCCCATGCCGTTCCTCGCCTGCTCGTTCGGATGGATCTTCACGGAGGTGGGCCGCCAGCCCTGGGTGGTGGCGCCCAACCCGACGGGCATCGACCAGGTGCGGCTGCTCACCGAGCGGGGCGTGTCCACGGCGGTGCCGGCGGGCGTGATCCTCACGTCGATGATCGTGCTCACGCTCGTCTACGCGGTGCTCGCCGTCGTCTGGTACCGCCTCATGCACCGGTACACGGTCGAGGGGGTCCCGGACGTCGTCCGCGACGAGTCGCCGGAGGCGCAGGACCCCGACGACGCCGACCGCCCGCTGTCGTTCGCGTACTGAGCGCCCGAGACTGAGACTGGGAGACCCCGTGGACCTCGCGATCCTCTGGTTCGTCATCATCGCCGTCCTGTGGACCGGCTACCTCGTGCTCGAGGGCTTCGACTTCGGCGTCGGCATGCTGCTGTCGATCCTGCCGCGCGGCGGCAAGGAGCAGCGCGACTCCGAGCGCCGGGTACTCATCAACACGATCGGCCCGGTGTGGGACGGCAACGAGGTGTGGCTGCTCACCGCGGGCGGCGCCACCTTCGCCGCCTTCCCCGAGTGGTACGCCACGATGTTCTCCGGCTTCTACCTGCCGCTGCTGATCATCCTGCTGGGCCTCATCGCCCGCGGCGTCGCGTTCGAGTACCGCGGCAAGATCTCCGACACCCGCTGGGCACGGCGCTGCGACCTCGCCATCCAGTTCGGGTCGTGGGTCCCCTCGATCATGTGGGGCGTCGCGTTCGGCAACCTGGTGCGGGGCCTGCTGCTCGACTCCGACCACCAGTACGTGGGCGGGTTCTGGGCGCTGCTCAACCCGTTCGCCCTGCTCGGCGGCCTCACGACGCTCGTGCTGTTCCTGCTGCACGGCAGCGTGTTCGTCGCCCTCAAGACCGACGGCGACGTGCGCGAGCGCGCCGGCCGGCTCGCGTCGGCCCTGTCCGTGGTGGCGCTCGTCGTCGCGGGCGGCTGGGCGATCTGGGCCCAGGTCGCCTTCTCGACCACCTGGACGTGGGCGGCCGTCGCGGTCGCGGCCCTCGCGCTCGTCGGCGTGGTCGTGGCCGCCCGGGCGCGGCGGGAGGGCTGGGCGTTCACGCTCTCGGCCGTCGCCATCGCCAGCGCCGTCGTCCTGATCTTCGGCTCCATGTACCCCGACGTCATCCCCGCCCTCGACGGCGGCGAGGCCCTCACGGTGGCGGAGGCGGCCTCGACGCCCTACACCCTCACCGTGATGTCGTGGGTGGCGGTGGTGCTCACCCCGCTCGTCATCGCCTACCAGGCGTGGACGTACTGGGTGTTCCGGCGCCGGCTGTCCAGCAAGGACATCCCCGCCCCGGCGGGGCTGACGTGGCAGAAGATCAAGGACGCGGCGTTCTGACGCGCGGCCCGTCGTCGATACTGACCTCCGTGCCGACCTCCGTGCCGACCTCCGTGCCGACCACTGTGCCGATCCCTGGCCCGCTCCCGTGAAGCCCCTCGACCCCCGCCTGCTGCGGCGTGCGCGCTCGGCCCGGTGGTACGTCGCCCTGACGGCGGCGCTCGGCGTCGCCGCCGCGGGCGCCGTCGTCCTCCAGGCGTTCGCCATCGCGCACACCCTCGGCCCGGCCGTGACGGCGGGCAGCGCGGGCGCGCCGCTCGCCGTCGCCGACGTCGCGCCGTGGCTCGGGGCGCTCGCCGCGGCGATCGCCGCACGCGCCGTCATCGCCTGGGCGCAGGAACGGTACGCGCAGAAGGCGGCGGCCGACGTCGTCGCCGAGCTGCGCGAGCAGGTCGTCGCGCACGCGGTGGCCCTGGGCCCGCGACCGGCCAAGGACGGCGCCGACGGCGAGGGCGCCGCCGCCACGGCGACGCTCGCGACGCGCGGCCTGGACGACCTGGGCCCCTACCTCGTGCGCTACCTGCCGCAGCTGCTGCTCACGGCGATCCTCACCCCCGCGCTGGTGCTGGTCGTGCTCGGGCTCGACTGGGTCTCCGCGCTGATCTGCGTCGTGACGCTGCCGCTCGTGCCGCTCTTCATGTGGCTGGTCGGCGTCATGACCGCCGGCGCCTCCGAGCGTCGGCTGCGCACCATCGAGCGCCTGGGCTCGCAGGTGCTCGACCTGCTGGCCGGGCTGCCGACCCTGCGGGCCTTCGGCCGCGAGATCGGCCCCGGCGCCCGCGTGCGGGCACTCGGCGACGCGTCGCGCCGTGCCACGATGGGCACGCTGCGGATCGCGTTCCTGTCGGGGATGGTGCTGGAGCTGCTCACCACGCTGTCCGTCGCGATCGTCGCCGTCGGCGTCGGCCTGCGCCTCGTCGAGGGGATGATCGCCCTCGTGCCCGCCATCGCCGTGCTCGTGCTCGCCCCCGAGGTGTACCTGCCGCTGCGCCGCGTCGGCGCCGAGTTCCACGCGTCGACCGACGGCCTCGCCGCCGCCGAGCGGGCCTTCGCCCTCCTGGAGCGGCCGGTCCCGGCCGCGGGCACCGCGTCCGCACCGCCCCTCGCCGGAGCCACCCTCGTGCTCGACGGCGTCGGCGTGCGCGCCGGCGACCGCGGCGTCCTCGCCCCCGCCGGGCTCACCGCGCGGGTGCCGCTGGGCACCGGCCGCCCCGGCGGCGGCCGGGTCGTCGCGCTGCGCGGGCCCAGCGGCGCGGGCAAGTCGACGACCGCGCTCGTCCTGCTGGGGCTGCTGCGCCCGGACGAGGGTCGGGTCCTCGTCGAGCCCTCGGGCGGGGCGACGCCCGTCGACCAGGTCCCCATCGATCTCGCCGACGTCGACCCGACCACCTGGTGGCCGCAGGTCTCGTGGGTGCCGCAGCGCCCCACCCTGGCCCCCGGCACCGTGCGCGACGCCGTCACCGACGGCCGCCCGGTGCGCGACGACGTCCTGGCCGCAGCCGCGCGGACCACCGGCCTCGACGACGTCGTCGCGGGCCTGCCGCAGGGGTGGGACACCCCGGTCGGCCTCGGCGGCACCGGTCTCAGCGTGGGCCAGCGGCAGCGCGTGGCGCTCGCGGCCGCGCTGCTCGACGGCGAGGCCTCGGACAGTGCCCCCGACGACGGCGCTCCACCGCCCCTGGTGCTGCTCGACGAGCCCACCGCGCACCTCGACGCCCGCGGCGAGCAGGTGGTGCTCGACACCGTGCGCGCCTGGCGCGACGCCGGGCGGACGGTCGTCGTCGTCGCGCACCGGGCCTCACTCCTGGCACTGGCGGACCAGGTGGTGGACGTCGCGGCGCGCGCCGTCGGGCCGGCCGAGGCGGTGGCGTCGTGAACCGCCGCACCGCCGACCCGCTGCGCCGCGTGCTGCCGATGCTCGAGGTGCGCTGGACCCGCGTCGCGCGCGCCGTCGCGCTCGGCACCCTGGCGCTCGGCTTCTCCGTCGGCCTGGCCGCCGCAGCGGCGTGGCTCATCGCCCGCGCGTCGCAGATGCCGCCCGTGCTGCAGCTCTCGGTGGCCGTCGTGGCCGTGCGCGCCTTCGGCACCGGACGCGGGGTGCTGCGCTACCTCGAACGGCTCGCCTCTCACGACGTCGCCCTGCGCGGCATGGCCGCCCTGCGCGCCAACCTCTACGACGCGCTGGCCCGCGGGCCGGTGACCCGCGTGATCGCGCTGCGCCGCGGCGACCTGCTCGCCCGCGTCGGCGCCGACGTCGACGCGGTGGGCGACGTCGTCGTGCGGGCGCTGATCCCCGCCGGGGTGGCGGCCTGCGTGGGGCTCGGCTCGGTGATCCTCGTCGGGGCGTTCCTGCCCGCCGCCGGGGCCACCCTGCTCGGCTGCCTGCTGCTCACGGGCGTGCTCGCGCCGTGGCTGGCGTCTCGCGCCGCCGCGTCGGTCGAGCGCCGCGGCGCCGCGGCCCGGGCGGAGGTGACCGGGCGCGCGCTCGAGCTGCTGGAGGACGGCCAGCAGCTGCGCGTCGCCGGGCGCCTCGACGACCGCCTGGTAGGCCTGCGCGCCGCCGACGCGCGGCTCACCCGCTCCACCGACGACGGCGCGCGCATCTCCGGCACGTCGGCCGCCATCGACGCCGGCGCGCAGACCCTCGCCGTGCTGTGCTCGCTGCTGCTCGGGCTGCCGGCGGTCGCGGCGGGCACGCTGACACCGGTCGAGCTGGCCGTCGTCGTGCTCACGCCGCTCGCCGTCTTCGAGGCGACGTCCACGCTCCCTGCCGCCGCCGTCCAGCTGCGCCGGTCGAGGGAGGCCGCCCGGCGCCTCGTCGCCCTCCTCCCCGACGGCACGGACCTGTCCGACGCACGGCCCGCCCCGGTGGCCCCGGGGTCCGGCACGCTCCTGGAGCTCGCCGGGGTCGATGCCGGCTGGGCCGGCCGCACCGTGGTCGCGGGGGTCGACCTCGCGCTGCGGCCCGGTGGCGTCGTCGCGCTGGCGGGACCGTCCGGCGTGGGCAAGACGACGCTGCTGCTCACGGCGGCCGGCCTGCTGCCGGCGCGCTCCGGCGAGGTCCGGGCCGGCGACGGCGGCACCCTGTTCGTCGCCGAGGACGGGCACCTGTTCGGCACGACGGTGCTCGAGAACCTGCGCGTCGCCCGGCCGGACGTGACCGCGGACGACGCGCGCGACGCGCTCGCCGCCGTCGGCCTGGACGCCTGGATCACCGGGCTGCCCGACGGCCTGGACACCCTGCTCGGCCCGGACGGTGCCGACGTCTCCGGCGGCGAGCGCCGACGGCTGCTGGTCGCCCGGGCGCTGCTCGCCCCCGCCCGCGTGCTGCTGGTCGACGAGCCGGCCGAGCACCTCGACGCCGCCACCGCCGACGCCCTGGTCGCCACCCTCGCGGCGCACGCCCGCGACACGGGGCGCGCGGTCGTCGTGGCGTCGCACCGCCTCACGCCGCTCGCCGTCGCCGACGAGGTGCTGCTGCTCGGCGCCTCCCCCGGCGCCGGCGACGACGCGGGCGGTGCGGCGCAGGTCGTGGCCCGCGGCCCGCACGCCGCGCTGCTGCACGACGAGCCGGGCTACGCGTGGGCGGCCGACCAGGAACGCACCGGGGAAGCCAGGGTCCACCCAGGGTGATGCCGGATGCCGGGCCGCGGCCCGGCGCCCGTAGGGTCGCCGCATGATCACGATCGACGCCCTGACGAAGCGGTACCGCGGGGTGACCGCCGTCGACGACGTCTCCTTCACCGCCCGCCCCGGCCGCGTGACCGGGTTCCTCGGCCCGAACGGGGCCGGCAAGTCCACGACGCTGCGGGTGCTCACCGGGCTGGGCGAGCCGACGTCCGGCACCGCGCGCGTGCTGGGAAGGCGCTACGCCGACCTGCCGAACCCGGGCCTCGACGTCGGCGTGCTGCTCGACGCGTCGGCCCAGCACGGCGGCCGCACGGGCCTCGAGACGCTGACGCTCGCGCAGCGCACCCTCGGCCTGCCCGCCCGGCGCGTGGACGCGGTGCTCGACCTCGTCTCCCTCACCGAGGCGGAGGCGCACCGGCGCGTGCGCGACTACTCGCTCGGCATGCGCCAGCGCCTCGGCGTCGCGACCGCCCTGCTCGGCGAGCCGCAGGTGCTCGTGCTCGACGAGCCCGCCAACGGCCTCGACCCCGCCGGCATCCGCTGGATGCGCGACCTGCTGCGAGCGTTCGCCGACGACGGCGGCACGGTCCTGCTGTCGTCCCACCTGCTCGCGGAGATCCAGATGATCGCAGACGACATCGTCGTCATCGGGAACGGCCGCGTCGTGGCGCAGGGCACCAAGGACGAGCTCCTCGCCGGGCACGGCACGCTGGTGCGCGCCGCCGACCCCGTCGCTCTTGCCGCCGCGCTGACCGGCGCCGGGTTCACGGCCGCACCCACGTCCGACGGCGCCGTGACGACCGACGCCGGGCTCGGCGCCGCCGGCGCCGCGGCCTTCGCCGCCGGGATCGCCGTCACCGAGCTGCGCGCCGCGGACGGCGCCAGCCTCGAGGAGACGTTCCTCGCGCTCACCACCGACACCCAGCGCGACACCCCGCGCGCGAGCACCGGAGCCGCCGCATGACCGCCGTCGACCAGGCCGCCCGTACCGAGGCCGCGGGCCTCCCGACGCTCCGGGGCACCACGGCGCCCCCGCTGGGGCGGCTCGTCGGCGTCGAGCTGCGCAAGGTCCGCGACACGCGGGCGGGCGCCTGGCTGCTCGTCACGATCGCGCTCGTGGTGCTCGGCATCGTCGCGATGGGCACGCTGTGGGGGGTGGGCGCCACGGCGTCGTTCGGGTCGTTCGTCTCCGTCCAGGTGATGCCGCTGCAGCTGCTGGTGCCGATGGTCGCGGTCCTCGCGGTCACCGGGGAGTGGAGCCAGCGCGGGGCGCTCACCACCTTCGCGCTGGTCCCCCGGCGCGGGCGTGTGGTCGGCGCGAAGGCCCTGGCGGTGCTGCTCGTCACGCTCGCGACCGCCGCCGTCGGGGTCGCCGTGGCCGCCGTCGGGATCGTCGTCGGGAGCGCCCTGCACGACGCGCCCGCGGCGTGGGACCTCACCGCCGACCAGGCCGCGCGGTTCCTGCTGGTCACCGTGCTCTCCGCGTCGGTGGGTTTCGCCCTCGGGGTGCTGATCCGGTCGTCGGCGCCGGCCCTGGTCGCGTACCTCGGCTTCGTGCTCGTGGCGCCGATGCTCTCCGCCATCGCCGCGTCGTACGTCGCGTGGTGGGCCGCGCACGGGCTCTGGTTCGACCTCGCGACGACGCTGCAGGCCTTCTCCGCCCCTCAGGTGACGGGCGAGACGTGGGCGCAGCTCGGCACGTCGACGCTGCTGTGGGTCGGCGTCCCGCTGGCGTTCGGCCTGCGCGGGCTGCTGCGCACCGAGATCCGCTAGCGGCGCCGACCGGGGACGCCGCCCAGCACCGCCATCGCCGCGGCGCGGCCGGGGACGCCGCTCACTCCCCCGCCACGCCGCGCGCCGGCGCCCGCCAGCACGACGCGCGGGTGCACGGTCTCGACGCCCCAGGAGCCCGGGCGGTCGAGCCCGTCCTCGGCGCCGTCCGGCGCCCACGGCCACGACAGGTCGCGATGGAAGATGTGCCCGCCCGGCAGCCCGACGTCGCCCTCCAGGTCGACGGGGGTGCGGGCCTCGACGCACGGACGGCCGTCGGCGTCGCGCAGCAGCACGTCCTCGACCGGCTCCGCGAGCACGGAGTCGAGCGACGCGAGCGTGGCCACGAGCGCCCGCTCCCGGGCGGCGTCGTGGGAGCCGTCGGGGCCGAGCGCGTCGCCGCGGAACAGCCGCGCGGGCATGTGCAGGCCGAACAGCGTGAGCGTCTGGGCGCCGGACGCGCGCAGCTCCGCCCCGAGGATCGACGGGTCCGTCAGGGAGTGGCAGTAGATCTCGCACGGCGGCACGTCGGGCACCTGGCCCGACGCCGCCTGCGCGTGCGCGGCGCGGAGCTGCGCGGCCGACTCGTTGACGTGGAACGTGCCGCCGAACGCGGCGGCCGGGTCGACGCCGTCCCGCAGCCGCGGCAGGCGCCGCAGCAGCAGGTTCACCTTGAGCTGGGCGCCCTCGGGGGGCCGTGAGGTGGCGCGGCCCGACGGCGCGGCCCCGCCCGCCGCGAGCAGGCGGTCGAGCGTGTCGGGCGCCGCCCCGCACAGCACCGCGCCCGCCGCGACCTCACGGTCGCGTCCGTCGTCGTCGGTCCAGGCGACCCGAGCCTCGGCCCCGCTCCCGGGGTCGACCGCGACGACCGTGGCCCGCGTCACGACCGTGGCGCCGGCGGCGAGGGCCGCGTCCCGCAGCGCCCCGGACACGGCGCCCATCCCGCCCACCGGCACGTCCCAGTCCCCCGTGCCGCCGCCGACCACGTGGTAGAGGTAGCAGCGGTTCTGCACCAGCGAGGGGTCGTCCAGGTCCGCGAACGTGCCGATCAACGCGTCGGTCGCGACCACGCCCCGCACGACGTCGGACGCGAACCGCTCGCGCAGCGCCTCGCCCAGCGGGCGCTCGACCACGTCGCGCCAGGTCGCGGCGTCGTCCACCAGGGCACGGGCCTCCGCGCGGGACGGCAGCGGCTCGGTCAGCGTCGGGAAGAGCCGCTGCGCCAGCCTGCCGGTGGCGGCGTACCAGCGCTGCCACGCCGCATGGTCCTCCGCAGCGCCGATCGCCGCGAACGACGCGCGGGTGGCGGCGTCGTCCCCGGTGTCGACGAGGAGGCCGGCGTCCCCCACGGGCGTGTACGAGGAGTAGCGGCGGCGGCGCAGCGTGACGGACAGGCCCAGCTCCTCGGCGATCCGGCGAGGCAGGAGCGAGACCAGGTACGAGTAGCGCGACAGCCGCGCGTCCACGCCCGGGAACACCCGCGCCGACACGGCCGCGCCGCCCACGTGGTCGAGGCGCTCGAGCACGAGCACGCTGCACCCCGCCCGCGCCAGGTACGCGGCGGCCGTCAGCCCGTTGTGCCCGCCGCCCACCACGACGGCGTCGTAGCGGGCGGCGGCCGGGCGGGTCGCTGCTGTCACGCGCCCCGGCCGAGGCGGGCCAGGAACAGCGCCTCCCCGACGGCGAGGTTCTCGATCTCGCTCGGGTGCACGCTCTCGTTCGGCGCGTGGATGAGGCAGGCCGGTTCCTCGACGCCGAGCAGCACGATCGCGGCGTCGGGGTACTGGCCCGCGAGGATGTTGCACAGCGGGATGGACCCGCCCTGCCCGGCGGTCACGGTGGCCTTGCCGTAGGCGTCCGCGAGCGCCGTGGACAGGGTCTCGAAGACGTGCCCGTCGGTGCGGGCGGCGAACGGCTGCCCGGGGGTGTCGCGCTCCACGGTGACGCGCACGCCCCACGGCGCGTGGGCCTCGAGGTGCGCCGCCAGCTTGTCCTGGAGGTCGCGGGCGTCCGCGCCGGGCGGCACGCGCAGGTTGAGGCGGGCGGCGGCGCGCGGCTGGATCGCCGCCGCCGACCCGACGACCGACGGCGCGTCGATGCCGAGGATCGTCACGACCGGCCGCGCCCACAGCATGTCGGCCACGGTGCCGTCGCCGAGCAGGCGCGTGCCCGGCAGCGCGCCCGCGTCGGCGCGGAACTGGTCGGCGTCGTACCCGACGCCCGGCCAGGTGCCCGAGGCGTCGACGCCGTCGATCGTGGTGTTCCCGTCGGCGTCGCGCAGCGTGGCCAGGAGCGCGACCAGGGCCGCGAGGGCGTCGGGCGCGGCCCCGCCGAACATGCCGGAGTGGATCTCCCCCTCGAGCGCCTCGACGCGCACGACGAGGCTCGTCGCCCCGCGCAGCGACACGGTGAGGGTGGGCAGGCCGAGCGTCGCGTTGCCCGTGTCCTGGATGAGCATCGCGTCCGCGGCCAGGGCGCCCGGGTTCGCCTCGACCCACCCGTCCAGTCCGCCGGTGCCCTGCTCCTCCGACCCCTCGATGACGATGCGCACGCCCACGGGCAGGTCGTCGCCGCCGAGCGCGCGCAGCGCCCGCAGCGCGGTGAGGTGCGTGACGACGTTCCCCTTGCAGTCCGCGGCGCCGCGGCCGTAGTAGCGGCCGTCGCGCTCCGTGAGCTCGAACGGCGGCGTGGTCCACGCGGCGTCGTCGAGCGGCGGCTGCACGTCGTAGTGGGCGTACAGCAGCACGGTCGGCGCGCCGGGCGGGCCGGGGCGGTACCCGACGACGACGTCCGAGCCGTCGGTGGTGCGCTCACGGCGGGCGTCGTCGATGCCCTCGGCCCGGAACGCGTCGACGACCCAGTCCGCCGCGCGCTCGCACTCCTCGCGCGGGTAGAGCCGTTCGTCCGCCACGGACGGGATGGCGACGAGGGTGCGCAGGTCGTCGAGTGCCCGCGGCAGCAGCGGGGCGACGGCGGCGCGCACGGCCGCGACGTCGGGGGAAGTCATGGGGTCTCCTCGCTGGTGGTCTCGTCGGTGGGCTGGGTCGTGGTGTCGTCCAGGTTCAGCGAGTCGACGTAGGCGTCGAACGCGTCGAGCTGCTCGGGGCAGTAGGTCTCGATGACGAGGCGGTCGCCCTCGAGCCGCCGCTCGTCGAGCACGGAGGGGCGCAGGCCCGGCCCGGCGGCGCCGTTCGCGGACCCGAGGTTCGCGGTGGCGTCCACGAGCGCGGCCGGGTCGGTGCAGAACCCTCCGCCGTCGGACCCGAGCACGCGGGCGATGGTCTCCTCGGAGAAGGCGGTGATGCCGATGTCGGCGAACGCGGCGTGCAGCGTGGCGGCCTTCTGCTCCGCCTCGCGCTCGTCCTGCCGGTCCTGGTAGCCCGCGAACTGGATCATCATGATCGCGCCCAGCACCAGGATCAGGACGGCGGCGGCCGTGTACGTGATCCAGCGGTGGCGGCGCGGGGCGCCCGGCTCCGGGCGGGCCGACGGCGTCGTGGTGGTGGTCATGTCACTCCCCCTCGCCCGTCGTGACGTTGGTGCCGGCGTCCGCGGCGGCCTCCGTCGGCTGGCGCCACGACGGCTTGCGGAGCCTGAGGAACAGCCACGGGATCAGCAGGCCGATGATGCCGAGGCCGCCGCCGACGATGAGGATGTACACCCCCACCGAGCCGCTGGAGAACTGCGCGGGCGGCACGAAGCCGATGACCAGCGCGGCCACGGAGGCGAGGAAGCCGACCACGCACAGGAGGCCGAGCGCCGGGGCGCGGTAGCCGCGCGGGTGGTCGGGCGCCGTGCGCCGCAGCCGCATCGCGGCGACGAACAGCAGCAGGTACATGATGAGGTACACCTGCGTGGTGATCACCGACAGGATCCAGTACGCGCTGGAGACGTCGGGGATGAACGCGTACAGCAGGGCGATCACCGTGGTGAACACGCCCTGCGCCACGAGGATGTTCTGCTGCACGCCGTGCTTGTTGAGCTGCTGGAGGAAGGGCGGCATGTAGCCCTCCTCGCGCGCCACCGTCAGCAGGCCCTTCGACGGCCCCGCGAGCCAGGTGAGCATGCCGCCGATCGACGCCGCGATGAGCATGAGGCCGAGGATCGGCGTCAGCCACGACACGCCGAAGTTGGCGAAGAACGCGTCGAACGCCTGCATGACGCCCGCCGTCAGGGAGAGCTGGTCGGCCGGGATCACCCAGCTGATCGCGACCGCCGGGAGGATGAAGATCACCAGCACGAGCCCGATCGCCAGGAACATGGCGCGCGGGAACTCCTTGCCCGGGTTCTTCAGCGTGTTCACGTGCACGGAGTTCATCTCCATGCCCGCGTAGGACAGGAAGTTGTTGACGATGAGCACCAGCGACGCGATGCCCGTCCACTGCGGCAGCAGGTGGGACGAGTCCATCGGCGCGGCCGAGGTGTTGCCCTGGCCGAGGAACACGATGCCCAGCACCACGAGGATCGCGGCCGGGATGAGCGTGCCGATGATCAGCCCCGCGCTGGACAGCCCCGCCACGGTCTTCGTGCCCTGCGACGACACCCAGACGCCGGCCCAGTAGATGACGACGATGACGATCGCCACGTACACGCCGTTGGACGCCAGCGCCGGGTTGATGACGTAGGCGAACGTGCTGGCCACGTACCCCAGCAGGCTCGGGTAGTAGAAGATCGTCATCGCGAACTGGCACCACACGGCCAGGAAGCCGAGCGGCTTCGACAGCCCCTCCGCCACCCACCGGTACACGCCGCCCGACCAGCCGGACGCCAGCTCCGCCGAGACCAGCGACGTCGGCAGCAGGAAGACCAGCGCCGGCACCACGTACAGGAAGACCGCCGCGAGCCCGTAGACCGCCATCGTCGGCGCGGCCCGCAGGCTCGCCACCGACGACGTGATCATGAACGCGAGCGTGAGCCACGTGATGTAGTTGCGCGGCGTGCGCGCCGTCATCGCCTTCCGCACCTGCTCGCGGGTCGGCGGCGCCGTCCCCGTCCCCGACGTCGTCATGCCGACCTCCTCGACACCCGTGCCTCCCGGCGGACGCCGGACCTCTCGAACGATAAGAGGGCAGGTCACAGGGCGCACGGCGAACGACACTGAACCACCCCGGCACCACCCGCCGACGGGCTGATAGCGTCCCCAGGCGTGAAGCTCCTCGTGCCGGGCAACGTGCCCTTCGACCTGACGATCGACGTCCCGGGCGTGGAGGTGGCGCGGTACGTGATGCGCGACCCGGTGCCCGAGGAGCACACGGACGCCGACGCGCTCGTCACGTGGTCCAGCCCGCAGTGGGTCATGGAGGACGCGGCGCGCCGGATGACGAACCTGCGCTGGGTGCAGACCCTCAACGCCGGCCCCGACCAGGCGCTCGCCGCGGGGTTCGCGCCCGACGTCGTCATCTCCTCGGGCCGCTCGCTGCACGACGCGACCGTCGCCGAGCACACGCTCGCGCTCGTCCTCGCCTCCGTGCGGCGCCTCGACCGCACGCTCGCGGCGCAGCACGAGCACTCCTGGGACCGTGACCTCGGCAAGGAGCAGGCGAACCACGAGTCGTGGTTCACCCTGCACGGCGCCCGCGTGACGATCTGGGGCTTCGGCTCCATCGCCGCCGTCCTCGCGCCGCTCCTCGCGGCGCTGGGCGCGCGCGTGACCGGGGTCGCGTCGTCGGCCGGCGAGCGGTACGGCTTCCCCGTGGTCGACTCGATCGAGGAGGTGGCCCCCACCACCGACGTCCTGATCTCGCTGCTGCCCGCGACCGGGGCGACGCACCACTCCCTCGACGCGCGGGTGATCGGCCTGCTGCCCGACCACGCCCGGTTCGTCAACGCCGGGCGGGGTGCCACCGTCGACGAGGAGGCGCTGGTCGCCGCCCTGCGCGACGGCTCGCTCGCCGGCGCCGCGCTCGACGTCACCGAGACCGAGCCGCTGCCGGAGAGCTCGCCGCTGTGGGACGCCCCCCACCTCATCCTCACGCCGCACGTCGCGGGCGGGCGGCCGCAGGGCGCGGCCGGCTTCGTCACCGAGCAGGTGCGGGCTTGGCTGTCCGACGGCGCGGCCGGGCTGCGCAACGTCGTCGCGCGTCCCGCCGATTGAGTCCGTCGAGATCCCGGCTCTCGACATCCTCGTCAGGCGACGGAGCTACCAGCGCCCGTTCCGCGGCCGCGGCTGGCAGACCGGGCAGGTGTACGACGAGCGGTTCATGAAGGCGTCGCGACGGATCGGGGCGCCGCAGCGCGGGCACGGCTCGCCCTCGCGCCCGTAGGCGGCGAGGCCGCGGGCGAAGTACCCGGACTCGCCGTTGACGTTGACGTACAGCGCGTCGAAGCTCGTGCCGCCCTGCGCCAGGGACTCGGCCATCACCTCGGCGGCCGCGTCCAGGGCGCGGCGCACCTCGATCGGCCGCAGCCGGTCCGTCGCCCGCGCGAAGTGGAGCCTCGCGCGCCACAGCGCCTCGTCGGCGTAGATGTTCCCGACCCCGGACAGCAGCGTCTGGTCGAGCAGCGCCCGCTTGATCCCGGTGCGCCGCCGCCGGATCGCGGCGATCACCGCGTCGACGTCGAACGCCGGGTCGAGCGGGTCGCGGCCGATGTGCGCCACCGGCTCCGGGACCGCGGGCAGGTCGCTGCCCAGGCCGCCGGGGGCGCCGTCGAACGTGGGCTCCAGGTCGACGACGGACAGGTGACCGAACGTGCGCTGGTCGACGAAGTCGAGGTACTCGGCACCGCTCGGGGCGCCGGAAAGATGCAGCCGGGCGCGCAGGTGCGGGTGCGCCCAGTCGCCCGCGACGGCGGGGTCGCGCACGAGCAGCTGGCCGGACATGCCGAGGTGCGCGAGCAGGGCTGCCCCCTGGTCCGGCCCGTCGCCCTCGAGGGGCAGCCAGAGGAACTTGCCGCGCCGGACGGCGGCGGCCAGGCGCCGGCCGCGGAGCTGGTCCGCGAACCCGGCCGGGCCGCCGTCGTGCCGGCGCACCGAGTAGTCGCGGAACACCTCGACGTCACGCACCACGGCGCCCACGACCAGCCGGTCGAGGCCGTCGCGGACGGTCTCGACCTCGGGGAGCTCAGGCACCGGCGGCGTCTCCGGGAACGGCGTCGGCGCCGGGCACCGGGAGCTGCTGCAGGGCGCGGTACGCCTCCTCGGCGGCGGCCTGCTCGGCGTGCTTCTTCGCGGAGCCGGTGCCGAGGCCCAGCACCGGGCCGGCGGTCACCTGCGCGTGGAAGACGCGCGCGTGCTCGGGGCCCTCGCCGGTCACCTCGTAGACGGGGGCGCCGAAACCGCGCACGGCGGCGGCCTCCTGCAGCGACGTCTTCCAGTCGAGCCCGGCGCCCAGCCCGGCGGCCGCGTCGAGCGTCGTGTCCACGAGGCGGTGCACCAGCTCGCGCGCGGTCTCCAGCCCGTGCGACAGGTACGTCGCGCCGATCAGGGCCTCCACCGTGTCCGACAGGATGGAGTCCTTGTCGAAGCCGCGGGTGCGGATCTCGCCCTTGCCGAGCAGCACGTAGCCGCCGAGGTCGAGGCGGCGCGCGATGGCGGCGAGGGCGCGCTGCGACACCGTCGCCGCGCGCATCTTCGCCAGCTCGCCCTCGGACTGGTCGGGGTGGCGCCGGTACAGCGCCTCGGTCACGACCAGCCCCAGCACGGTGTCGCCCAGGAACTCGAGCCGCTCGTTCGTCGGGATGCCGCCCGCCTCGTGCGCGAACGACCGGTGCGTCAGGGCAAGCACGAGAAGCTCGGGGTCCAGGTGGACCCCGAGCTTCTCGAGAAGAGCGGTCGGCTCCGGCCGGGGCCGGTTGCCGGATGCAGGCATGTCAGCCCGCGTGCTCGGTGCGCAGCGCCTCGGCGTACTGGCGGCCCTTGTAGGCACCGCAGGTGGGGCACGCGGCGTGGGACAGCTTCTGCCCCTTGCAGCTCGGGCACGTCGTGAGAACCGCCGCGGTGGTCTTCCACTGCGAACGGCGCGCACGGGTGTTGCTGCGCGACATCTTGCGCTTCGGAACAGCCACGGCTAGCTCTCTTTCGTCTCGTCGGACACGCTCGACTCCTCGAGCATGGTCTGCAGCGCCGACCACCGGGGGTCGACGAGGTCGTGATGGTGGTCCGGGTCGTCCGCCAGCCGCGCCCCGCAGACGGAGCACAGGCCGGGGCAGTCCGGACGGCACAGCGGTTGAAATGGTAGTGCAGTCACGAGGGAATCCCGAACCGCCGGCTCGATGTCGGCCTGGTCGTCGACCAGGACGGCCTCGTCCTCGGCGTCCTCGTCGCCGGACTCCTCCGCCGCCTGCGCCCTCTCGGGGTAGGCGAAGAGCTCCTGCACGCGCACCGTCACCTGCTGGGAGACCGGGTCGAGGCAGCGCACGCACTCCCCCACCGCCGTGCCGCGCACGACGCCGGACACCAGCACCCCCTCCATGACCGACTCGAGCCGGAGGCCCAGGGTCAGGTCGTCACCCTCGGGCACGCCGATGACGGCGGTCCCCATGTCCGCGGGGGCGGGCACGACGCGCGCGACCTCCTCCATCGAACCGGGTCGCCGAGACAGCTCGTGCGTGTCGAGCACGAGCGGCGAGGGCTTCGCGGTGGCGATGGCAGGCTCCGATGAACAGTGATGAGCAGGGCTGGACCCGACGGGCGGGAAGGGGGTTCGGCCCGGACTCGGGCCAGCGACCTAGTCTAGGCCATCGCGGCGCCGCCGCGCAGCACGCCCGGGAGTGACGCGTCTCTCACGCCGCGCGTCGCCCCCGGTGCACCCGCCGGCGCAGGTCAGGAGCGCCGCTCCTGCGGCCAGCGCGGGTCGGAGACGGCGTCCCAGCGCACCCGGGGCGCCCCCTGCTCGAGGCGCTCGGCCAGCTTCTCCCGCCCGGCACGCACCTGGTTCGACAGCGCATCGAGGTCCTGCTGGAAGTCCGCCAGCCGCCCGTCGCAGTACGCGTCCGCGTCGGTGCGCAGCGCCGCCGCGCGCGCCTCGGCCTCCGCGACCAGCTCCGCCGCCCGCGACTGCGCCTGCACCACGACCTGCTCGGACTGCACCAGCTCGATCGCGCGGGCGCGCGCGGCGGCCACGATCTCCTCCGCCTGCCGGTGCGCGTCGTCCAGGGTGTCGCGGGCGGCCGCGAGCACCTCGTCGGCGCGGGCCACCTGCGTGGGCAGCGCGTCGCGCAGCTCGTCCACGAGCGCGAGCGCCTGGTCGCGGTCCAGCTTCACGTTGGTCGACAGCGGCACGGAGCGCGCGTTCTCGACCAGCGCGGCCAGGTCCTCCAGGATGTCCAGCAGCCCGCCGGCCGGGTTGTCCCCCTGGCCGGCCCCGGTCGTGGTCTCGGTCGTCTCGCTCATCCCCTGCTCCTTGGTCCTGCTCGTCCGGCCCTGCTCGTCAGCCCCGTGTCATCTGCCGAGGGCCGCCCGCACGGCGTCCCCGACGCCGTCCGGCACCAGGTCGTCGATCGGCCCGCCGTACCGCGCGATGTCCTTGACCAGCGACGACGCGACGTGCGCGTACCGCTGTTCCCCCGGCACGAAGACCGTCTCGATCCCGGTCAGGTGCCGGTTCATGAGGGCCATCGGCAGCTCGGCGTCGAAGTCCGCGCCGCCGCGCAGGCCCTTGACCACCGCGACCGCCCCGACCTCCCGGCAGAAGTCCACCAGCAGCCCGGGCACCACCTCGACCCGCACGTCGGCGGTCTCCGGGTCGGCCGCGAGCGCAGTCCGGGCCAGCTCCACCCGCGCCTCCGGGTCCAGCAGCGCGTTCTTGCTGGCGTTGCGGGCCACCCCGACCACCACGACGTCGAACATCCGGCGCGCGCGCCGCACGATGTCGAGGTGGCCGAGCGTGATCGGGTCGAACGACCCGGGGCAGACGGCGATGCTCACGCCGGTCACGCTAGTACAGCGGCCACGCGATCCCGGGGAGGGTCGTCGGGGTGCCGTCACCCCGCCGCGGGGAGACCCTGAGGGCATGACCGACGACGCCGCACCCCACCCGTCGCCCGCGGAACCGGCCGTGGTGCCGCTGATCGAGGAGGCCCAGCTCGACTCGTTGTGGCGGGACGTGCTGGCGCCGTCGTTCCCGCCCGACGAGCTCACGTCACCCGACGACCTGCGGGCCGGGTTCGCCTCCGGCGAGCTCACGGCCTACGGCGTGGAGCAGGACGGGCAGGCCGTCGCCGGGATCGTGGCCTCCTGGTCGCGGGCCACGCAGGTGCTGCTCGTGGACTACCTCGCGCTGGCGCCCGGCCACCGCGGCGGCGGCGTCGGCGGTCGGCTGCTGGACCGGTCGCTCGCGGGGTGGCGCGAGGAGCTGCACCCGGTGCTCGTGCTGGCGGAGGTCGAGCACCCCGGCCACCATGCCGCCCACCCGAGCCACGGCGACCCGGCGGCGCGCGTGCGCTTCTACGCGCGGCACGGCGCGCGGGCGCTCGCCGTGCCCTACTTCCAGCCGGGCATCGGGGGCCCGGGGTCGCCGCGGGTGCCCGCCATGCTGCTGGTGGCGCTCGGGACGGAGCCGGGCGCGGACGCGGTGCCCGCCGCGGCCGTGCGCGGCTTCCTCCTGGAGCACCTGCGGGAGTGCGAGGGCACCGTGTCGGACGATCCCGCCGTCC
This sequence comes from Isoptericola variabilis, assembly GCF_050311655.1. GTDB lineage: Bacteria > Actinomycetota > Actinomycetes > Actinomycetales > Cellulomonadaceae > Isoptericola > Isoptericola variabilis. The sequence continues at coordinate 196,251 of NZ_JBNOZM010000004.1, read as the reverse complement.
GGCGGCTGCTCGAGGCGGCGGCCGGGGAGTCGGTCGCCCTCGTCGACCCGGCCGACGCGAACGCGCTCGCCACCGTGCCGGTCGCAGCCCTCGCGGGGGCCGAGCGCTACGCGCCGTCGGCTCCCGGGCCGGCAGGCTCGGCGTAGTGCACCGCCGTCTCCCCGTAGTCCTTGCGGGCGAACGGCTCCAGGCCGGCGGGCCAGGCCGGCTCCGGGCTGCGGGTGGACCGCTCCACCACGACGACGGCGCCCGCGGCCAGCACCCCGGGCGCGGCGACGTGCGCGAGCACGGTCGCGAGCGCGTCCTCGGCCAGGTCGTAGGGCGGGTCGAGGAAGACGACGTCGAACCCGGACCCGGCTGACGACGCGACGGCACCCGCCGCGAACCGTTCCGCGGAGTCGGCGACGACGCGCACCTCGCGCTGCAGGCCCAGGGCCGCGACGTTGCGGCGGGCGACGTCCGCCGCGCGCCGGTTCGCGTCCACCAGGACGACGTCGGCGGCGCCGCGGCTCGCGGCCTCGAGCCCGAGAGCGCCGGATCCCGCGTACAGGTCGAGCACCCGCGCGCCGTCCAGCACGTCGAGGTGGTCCAGGCGGGAGAAGATCGCCTCGCGGACCCGGTCGCTGGTGGGTCGCGTGCCCTTCGGCGGCACCTGCAGCGAGCGCCCGCCGAACCGGCCGGCCACGATCCTCGTCATGGCGCCGAGCCTAGGTCACGCGTCGTCGTCGACGACCGTCACGCCCGCTCGAGGAACTCCTCCTGCTCGTCGTCGAGCTGCGCCTCGATGGCGGCGCGCAACGCAGGGTGGAAGCCGAGCTCGACGTCGGCCTCGACGACGTCGCTCGCCTCGCGCCGGGCGTCGGCGATGAGGTCGGCGTCCTGCACGACGCGCAGCAGGCGCAGGGAGCTGGACCGCCCGGACTGCGCGGCCCCGAGCACGTCGCCCTCGGAGCGCAGCTCGAGGTCCAGGGTGGCGAGCCGGAAGCCGTCGGTGGTCTCCGCGAGCGCCTCGACCCGGGTCGCCGCGGGCGTGCCGGGCTGCGCCGTCGAGACGAGGAGGCACAGCCCCGGCGCGGCGCCGCGGCCGACCCGCCCGCGCAGCTGGTGCAGCTGGGACAGCCCGAACCGGTCGGCGTCGAAGACGACCATGACCGTGGCCTCGGGCACGTCCACGCCCACCTCGATCACCGTCGTGGAGACCAGCACCTGCAGCTCGCCGGCGGCGAACCGTGCCATGGCGGACTCCTTGTCCGCGGCCGGCATCTGGCCATGCAGCACACCGACGTCGAGGCCCGCGAGCGCCGGCGTCTCGCGCAGCATGTCCGCCACCTCGAGCACCGCGCGCAGGGGCGGGCGGTCGCTCGCCCCGGACGCGTCGCCGTCCATGAGCTCGAGCAGGTCGGGGACGTCGTCGAAGTCCTTCGCCACCGCGCCGCCGCCGGCGGGGAGGTCGTCGTCGGGGTGGATCCGCGGGCACACGACGTACGCGCGGTGCCCCTTGTCGACCTCCTCGCGCACGCGCGCCCACGTGCGCTCCATCCAGCGCGGGTTGCCCGCGGGCACGACGTGCGACGTGATCCCCGCGCGCCCGGCGGGCACCTGCGTGAGCGACGACGTCTCCAGGTCCCCGAAGACCGTCATCGCGACGGTGCGGGGGATGGGCGTGGCCGTCATGACGAGCACGTGCGGGGCCACCCGCCCCTTGGCGCGCAGCGCGTCCCGCTGCTCGACGCCGAACCGGTGCTGCTCGTCGACGACGACCAGGCCCAGGTCCGCGAACTGCACCTGCTCGCCCAGCAGCGCGTGCGTGCCCACGACGATCCCCGCCTCGCCGCTCGCCGCCTGCAGCAGCGCCTCCTTGCGGGCGGCCACGCCGAGCGAGCCGGTGAGCAGCGCGACCCTGGTGCCGTGCGCGGCCCCGCCCAGCAGGCCGCCCTCGGCCAGCGGCCCGAGCAGGGACCGCAGCGTGCGGGCGTGCTGCGCCGCGAGCACCTCGGTGGGCGCCAGGAGCGCGGCCTGGCCGCCGGCGTCGACCACCTGGAGCATGGCCCGCAGCGCCACGACCGTCTTGCCGGAGCCCACCTCGCCCTGGAGCAGCCGCTGCATGGGCCGGGCCTGGGCGAGCTCCTGCGCCAGGTCCTCGCCCACCGCGCGCTGGCCGTCGGTCAGGGTGAACGGCAGGCCGGCGTCGAAGTCGGCGAGCAGGCTCGGCTCCCCGGGGCCGCGCAGGGGGCGTGCGGTGGCCTCCTGCTCCGCGGCGCGCGCCCGGCGCTGCGCGAGCGCGGCCTGCAGCACGAAGGCCTCCTCGAACCGGAACCGGTGGCGCGCCTGCTGCCACGCGCGCTGGTCGACGGGGTGGTGGATCGCGCGCAGGGCGTCGAGCCGGCTCGGCAGCCCGTGCCGGGCACGGACCTCGTCCGGCACGGGGTCCTCGACGTCCTCCGCCGTGAGCGGGTCGAGCACCGTGCGCACGGCGCGCTGGATGCGCCAGGAGGGCACCGAGGACGACGCGGGGTAGATGGGGATCGGGCGGCTCGCCTCGAACATCGCCGCCTCGGCGTCGTCCGCGTCGACGCCCACGAGCACGTAGTCCGGGTGGGTGAGCTGGCGCGTGCCCCGGTACTCGCTGACCACCCCGGTGAACAGCCCCACCCGCCCGGGCCGCAGCTTGTCCTCGTGCGGCCGCAGCGCGCCGGCACGCTTGGCGAAGAACGTCAGCGCGAGCTCGTGCCGGCCGTCGGTGACGACCGCCGACAGCATGGCACCCGCGCGCGAGCGCATGGTCCGCACGGTCGCGCGCGCCACCCGCGCCATCACGGTGACGTGCTCGCCGAGCGCCAGCCGGTCCATGTCCGTGAGCGTGCCGGGGTCGCCGTACCGGCGCGGGTAGTGGCGCAGCAGGTCGCCGACGGTGACGAGTCCCAGCTTGGCCAGCGGCCCCGCGCTGCGGGCGCCGAGCACCTTCGTGAGCGCCTCGCCCTCGCGCCCGGTCATGCGCGCGCCTCCTCCGCGTCGTCGAGCGGCTCGACGCCGATCGCCACGTGGTCGCCGGGCCGGCCCGTGCGCATCACGACGACGTCCGCGCCGTCGGCGGCCGCGGCGGCGAGCGCCGCCAGCTCCTCGACCGCGGCGTCGGGCACGTCGTCGTCGGGCAGCAGGGTGACGATCGCCGCCGGCGTGCCGGCCACGAGCCGCTCGAGGACCGCTCCGACCGTGGCCGCCGGCCCGCCGTCGACCCGCAGCCCGGCGACCACCGCCCCGACGGCGGCGGCGACGTCCGCGTCCCCCTCCCGGGGGTCGTCGAGCGCCGCGGCGAGCGCGGAGGTGCCGGCCACGAGGTGCACGTCCCCGGGCGCGACGACGCGCACGACCTCCGGCGCCGAGCCCGGGCCGTCCGCGGGCCCGGCGCCGGCGTCGATACCCGTGGTCGCCCCGTGCAGCGCCTCGGGCGCGAGGACGAGCACGTGCGGGGCGCCCGCCCCGAGGGCCGCGGCGGCCAGGTCGTCGGCCGTCGGCGGCACGTCCAGGTCCAGCACCACGACGGCGCCCCCGCGCGCGAGCTCGGCGGCCAGCGCCGGCGCCGCGGTCGTCACGACCACGGCCCACCGGTCGGGCGGCACGGCGAGGTGGCGCACGGAGACCCGCGACACGGCACCCCGGGAGGCCCAGCGCCGCGCCACGTCCAGGGCCGCGCCGAGGTCGGCGGTGTGCACGTGGGCCTGCCACAGGGAGCGGTCGGCGTCGTCGGCGCCGCCCGCGCCGTCGGCCGCGCCGCCCACCACGACGACCGAGCTCCCGACGTCGTCGAGGTCCGCCCGCAGCGCGTCCGCGACCGCACCGGGGCTGAAGTTCGCGGCGGCGGCGGAGCGCTCCAGCACGAACATGAGCTCGACGTCGTCCTCCGGGTCCCCACCGTGCTCGTGGTCGTGGGCCTGCAGGCCTGCCTCGGGAGACCCGGCCGGCCCCGGGCCGCGGCCGGGCGCGGCGTCGCCCGCGGCACGGGCGACGGGGGCGGCGTGGCCGCGCAGGTCGATGTCCAGCAGCACGGGGCCGATGCTGCCGTCCGCCTCCGACACGTCCTCGAGCCCCGCCTCCGCGACGGCCCGCTGCGCCGCCGCCAGCGACCGCAGCACCAGCACGAGCCCGCACGCGCCGGCGTCGAGGACCCCGGCCGCACGCAGCGGCTCCAGCGCGCCCACGCTGCGCAGGGCCGCCTCCCGCGCGCCGCGGCACGCGGCGTCCGTCGTGGACAGGCGCGCCGGGGCTCCGGCCGGCCCGACCATCCCGCCGGCCTCGGCGTGCCGGGCCGCCGCCGCGGCGGACTCCGCCGCCGTGAGGATGGTGCCGGGCGCCGGGTGCGCGACGGCGTGCCGCGCGGTCCGGGCCGCGACGTCGAGCGCGATGGCGAGGCTGTCGCCGCGCGTGGCCGCGACCGTCAGGCCGCGCAGCCACTCGCTGAGGATCACCCCCGAGTTCCCCCGCGCGCCGAGCAGCGCGGCCCGCGCGGCCAGCCGCAGCAGGCGACCGCCGCCGGCCTCGGGCGGGGCGGTGCGGACGGCCGCCGCGGCGTCGCGGATGGTGAGATACATGTTGGTCCCGGTGTCGCCGTCGGCCACCGGGAAGACGTTCACGCGGTCGATCTCGGCCCGGGCCTCGGCCAGGGCGCGAGCGGCGGTGCTCAGCCAGGCGCGGACGACGGCGGCGTCGAGGAGCTCGGGCTGGGGCACGCCCCCACCGTAGCGGTGAGACAACCCACGTTGAGGGGCACTCCCGTGATCGGCTATCCTCGTGTGGTTGCCCGGCTGGTTCCGGGCTCCCCCAACCACCAAGCTTCACGTCCTGCTGCCCTGGCGCGGGTCGTGTCACGACGATTCAGGAGAGACCGTGGCTGCCAACTGCGACGTCTGCGGCAAGGGCCCGGGCTTCGGGCACAGCATCTCGCACTCCCACATCCGCACGAAGCGCCGCTGGAACCCGAACATCCAGCGCGTCCGTGCCGTGGTCGCGGGCACCCCCAAGCGTGTGAACGTCTGCACCTCCTGCCTCAAGGCGGGCAAGGTCACGCGCCAGGCCTGAGCCTGCGCACCGGGCACGCCCGGTGCATCGACGCTTCACGAGACGCCCGTCGGGAACTTCCCGGCGGGCGTCTCGTCGTCCCCAGGCACGGGTGACGGGGGGTCGACGACGCCGGTCGCCCCGCGCACCGGTCGCCCGCGGCCACCGGCAAAGAATTCGTGAAGGATTCACCAAACGGCCTTGGCCGAGGCACCGCCCGCGTGGCACCCTGGGCAGATGATCGTGCAGACCGACAGCGACGTGGAGATCCGGCCCGCCGCCGTGACCGACGCCGGGCGGATCGCTCAGGTGCACCTCACCTCGTGGAAGGGCGCCTACGCGAGCGTGCTGCCGGCCGAGTACCTCGACTCCCTCGACGCGACCGAGCGCGCCGCCCAGTGGCAGAAGATCCTCGACGAGGGCACCCGCACGACGCTCGTCGCCGAGGGCGACGGGCGCCTGCTGGGCTTCGCCAGCTACGGCCCCTCGCGCGACGAGGACGCCGAGGACGGCGACCTCGAGCTCTACGCGATCTATCTCGACCCCGAGTCCTGGGGGCGTGGCGTCGCCCGCGACCTCATGCGGACCGTCCTCGCGGACGTCCCCGACGGCGTGCCGATGTCGCTCTGGGTGCTGGCGCAGAACGAGCGCGCGCAGCACTTCTACCGCCGCCACGGCTTCCAGGCGGACGGCGTCGAGCGCATGGACGACATCGGCGACACCCCCGTCACCGAGGTCCGCTACCGCCGCGGCTGAGCGGCTGGGTCCGTCAGCCGCCGAAGTGGTCCCACCCGCCGGGGCCGGCGGGCTCCGCGCCGTCGACCGTGACGGCGGCCGGCCCGGGCCGCACCGTCCCCACCCGCCGGAAGGCCTCCGGCAGCGCGACGCCGGGCGGGAACGCGGCGAGCAGGCCGTGGTCCTCTCCCCCGGTGAGCGCCCAGCCCCGCGCCGCGAGGGCCGCGTCGTCGCCGCCGAGGCCCAGCGCCCGGGCGGCGGGCAGCAGCCGCGCGACGTCGGTGGCCAGCGCGGCGGACTCCACGTCGACGCCCACGCCGCTCGCGCGCGCCAGCCGGCCCGCGTCGCGCAGCAGCCCGTCCGAGACGTCGAGCATCGCGGTCGCCCCGCTCCGAGCCGCCGCCGGCCCGGCGGCGAGGGGCGCCGCCGGGCGCAGGTAGCCGGCCACGCAGGCCCCGACCCCCGCGTCGTCGACCGCCGTCGCGTCCGCGGGGCGCGCCGCGCCGGCGTCGAGCAGCGCGAGCCCCGCCGCCGAGAGACCGCGGTGCCCGGCGTAGGCCAGCACGTCGCCCGGTCGGGCGCCGGCCCGCGTCACCGGCGCGCGCCCCTCGAGGTCGCCGTGCGCCGTGACCGCCACGACCACCGTCTCGCCGCCCGAGAGGTCCCCGCCGACGACGCCCGCCCCGACCGGCGCGGACACGTCCGCCAGCCCGCGCGCCAGCCCGGTCACCCAGTCGACCGGCAGGTCCCCCGGCACCACGAGCGAGACGACCAGCGAGGTCGGACGGGCGCCCATCGCGGCGACGTCCGCGAGGTTGGCCGTCGCCGCCCGCGCCCCGACGTCGTACCCGCCCGACCAGCGCCGGCGGAAGTGCCGGTCCTCGACGAGCACGTCCGTGGTGACGACGAACCGCGCGTCGGGGGCCGCCACCACGGCCGCGTCGTCGCCCGGACCGAGCAGGGTCGCCGACGCGGCGGGCAGCAGGGGGAAGATCCGGGCGAGCAGGTCCTCCTCGGACAGGTCGCGCACGAGGGGGCGGGTGGCGTCGGTCACGGGACGACTGTAGGCGGTCGGCGGGCTCGTCCCGCCCGGTAGCGTGGGCGCCGTGTCCCGTCGTGCCCTGATGTCGTCCCGTGCCGCCCGCGCCGCCGCGCTGGGCGCGCTCGTCCTCCCGCTGGCGGCGTGCGCCACCACGATCGGCGCCACGCCCGCGGAAGACGCCGCGAACCCGGACTGCGCGCCCGTCATGCTGGCGCTGCCCGACGTGCTCGCGGGCGACCTCGACAAGGCGAAGACCAACGCCCAGGCCACCGCCGCCTGGGGCGAGCCGGGGGCCGCCGTGACCCTCCGGTGCGGCGTGACGCCCCCCGGGCCGTCGCCCGACTGCCAGCGGGTCGAGGCACCGGCCGGCGCCGTCGACTGGATCGTCGAGGCCGGCGACGACGGGACCTGGCGGTTCACCACCTACGGCCGCGAGCCCGCCGTCGAGGTCGTCGTGCCGCCGTCGGTCACCGAGAGCCACTCCACGTCGTTCATCGGCGACCTCGCGCAGGCCGTGAGCAACGTGCCGCCGACCGCCCAGTGCAGCTGACCGCACAGGGCAGCTGACGCGGCTGCCGAGACGCTCGCCGAGGCGCGTGTCGGGGCCTCGTGGCACGGTGACGGGATGGACCAGCGCCTGAGCCTCGTCACCCTCGTCGTCGCCGACCTCGCCGCCACGCGCCGCTTCTACGTGGACGGCCTGGGCTGGGAACCCCTCCTCGAGGCCCCCGGCGAGGTGCTGATGTTCCAGGTGGGGCAGCACCTCGTGCTGTCGCTGTGGGACGAGGAGCACGCGACGGAGGAGATCGGCCCGGTCGTGCGCGGCGGCACCGCGCCGCTCACCCTCGCGCACAACGTCGCCGGCCCCGCCGCGGTGGACGCCGTGCTCGAGGACGCGCGGCGGGCAGGTGCCCCGACCGTGCGCGACGGCGTGCGGCGGGAGTGGGGCGGCTACTCCGGGTACTTCACCGACCCCGACAGGTTCCTGTGGGAGGTCGCGCACGCGCCGGGCGAGCTCGGCGCGCTGGTCGTGCCCTGACGCGCCGGGCAGGACGCGGTCAGCGCAGGCCGGTGGGCCGCTCCAGGGCGAGCTGGATGAGCTCGTCGACGAGCTCGGGGTAGGTCACGCCCGACGCCTCCCACATGCGCGGGTACATCGAGAACGGCGTGAACCCGGGCATGGTGTTGATCTCGTTGACGATCACCCGCTCGTCCGGGGTGACGAAGACGTCCACGCGGGACAGCCCCTCGGCCTCGACGGCCTCGAACGTGCGCACCGCGACCTCGCGGATCTCGTCGATGACGGGCTGCGGCAGGTCGGCCGGGCAGCGGAGGTCGACGTGCGCCTCGTCGAGGTACTTGGCCTCGAAGTCGTAGAACGCGTGGCTGTCGTGGTCGACGACGATCTCGCCCGGCAGCGACGCCCGCGCCCGCGCGCCGTCGTGCCCGCCGAGCACGGCACACTCGATCTCGCGGCCGTCGATCCCGGCCTCCACGACCACCTTGGGGTCGTGCTGGCGCGCGGCCTCGACGGCGGCGGGCAGGTCGGCCAGGTCGTCCACGCGCGTGATCCCGAGCGACGAGCCCGCGCGCGCGGGCTTGACGAACAGCGGCAGGCCGAGCGGCTCGACGGCGGCGACGCACGCGGCGCGGTCCCGCTCCCAGTCCCGGGGCCGGATCACGACGTACGGGCCGACGGCGAGGCCCTGCCCGGCGAGCACGAGCTTCATGAAGTGCTTGTCCATGCCGACCGCCGAGGCGAGCACGCCCGCGCCGACGTAGTGCACGTCCGACAGCTCCAGCAGACCCTGCACCGTGCCGTCCTCGCCGAACGGGCCGTGCAGCAGCGGGAAGACGACGTCGACCTCGCCGAGCAGCGCGGGCACCTGGCCCGGCTCCAGCACGCGCAGCGTGCGCTCGCCCTGGGTGAGCGAGAGCACGACCTCGGCGCCCGAGTCGGCGGTCACCTCCGGGAGGCGGCCGTCGGTGATCTGCCACCGCTCCGGGTCGTCGGCGGCGATCACCCAGCGGCCCTCGCGCGTGATGCCCACGGGCACGACGTCGTAGCGGTCGCGGTCGATCGCGCGCAGCACCCCGGCCGCGGTGGACGCGGAGATGGCGTGCTCGCCCGAGCGGCCGCCGAACAGCACGGCGACGCGGGTCTTGCGCGGGGTGCCGTCACCCGCGGTCGGGACGGCGGGAACGGGGCTCGTCGAGGGAGCGGTGGTGGCGTCGGACATCGCCGCCCAACCTACCGGACCCGTCCCCGCCGCCCGGACCGGATCACCGGGCGCGGAGCTCCTTGCGCAGGATCTTGCCCGCGGCGGACTTCGGCACCGCGTCGACGAACTCCACGACCCGGACCTTCTTGTACGGGGCGACCTGCTCGGCGACGAAGTCCTGCACGTCCACCGTCGTCAGCGCGCTGCCCTCGACCCGCACGACGAACGCCTTCGGCACCTCCCCCGACTCCGGGTCGGGCACGCCGATCACCGCCGCGTCGGCGATCTCCGGGTGCGTGAGCAGCAGCGCCTCCAGCTCGGCGGGCGCCACCTGGTAGCCCTTGTGCTTGATGAGCTCCTTGAGGCGGTCGACGACGGTGAACGCGCCGCCGGCGTCGACCGTCACGATGTCGCCGGTGTGCAGGAAACCGTCCGGTTCGAGCGTGTCGCGGGTGGCCTGCTCGTCCGCGAGGTACCCGACCATGACGTTCGGGCCGGCGCACAGCAGCTCGCCGGGAGCGCTGACGCCGTGCTCGGGCTGCGCGATCGCCTCGCCCGTCGCCGGGTCGACGACGCGGGCGAGCATGTTCGGCACCAGCAGCCCGACGGTGCCCGGGGAGATGTCCCTACGGCCGACGGGGATGACGTGCGAGACCGGGGACATCTCCGACATCCCGTAGCCCTGCAGCACCCGGGTGCCCGGCAGCCGTCCGGCGACGGCCTCCGCCAGGTGCTCGTCGAACGGCGCGGCCCCCGACATGAGGATCCGCACGCTGGACAGGTCCCGGTCGGCCGCCGCGGGGTGCTTGGCGAGCGCCAGCGCGATGGGCGGCGCGACGAACAGCACGGTGGCGCGGTGCTGCTCCACGACCCGCAGGTACTCGGCGAGGTCGAACCGCGGCAACGTGACCAGCGTGGAGCGCTGGTAGATCGCGCCGTTCATCAGCACCGTCATGCCGTAGATGTGGAAGAACGGCAGGACGGCAGGGACGACGTCGTCGGCGGCGAGCGGCACGTACGCGTCCGTCTGCAGCACGTTCGCCACGAGGTTGCGGTGGGTGAGCATGACGCCCTTCGGCAGCCCGGTCGTGCCCGACGAGTACGGCAGCACGGCGAGGTGCGTGCGCGGGTCGAAGGTGACGTCGGGCGCCGCGTGGCCGCCCGCGAGGAGCTCGCCGAGCGACGGGTGCCCGTCCGCGCCGTCGAGCACGACGACGTCCGCGGCCGCCATCCCGACCGCGTCGGCGCCGGCCTCGGCCGCGGGCAGCAGCGCGGACACGGTCACGAGCGCCTTCGCCCCCGACGACCCGAGCTGCTTGGCGACCTCGCGCCCGGACGCGAGCGCGTTGATCGTCGTCACCGTGATGCCGGCCCGCAGCAGGCCGTGGAAGACGGCGACGAACGCGGGCACGTTGGGGCTGTGCAGGGCCACCACGTCGCCCAGGCCCAGGCCCCGGGCGGCGAACGCCCCGGCGATCGCGTCCACGCGGTCGCGCAGCTCGCCGTACGTGGTCGTGGCGCCGCTCGGGCCGTCGACGAGGGCCACGCGACCGCGGTCGCCGTCGTCGAGCGACGCGAAGAGGAAGTCGTAGAGGCTGACGTCGGGGATCTCGACGTCGGGGTGCGGGCTGCGGATGACGGAACGGTCGATGGTGGTGTCGACGTCGGCGTCGGCGCTGGTCTCGGACATGGCGGTCCCTTCGTGCGGCACGGTCCTCGTCGACCGTGTGGCAGGGAGCGTAGCGCCGGGAACCGATGGCGCGAGAGCGTCGTTGGGGCGAACGTGGACACCACGAACGACACGAACACCATCGTGGCGCCCGCGGCCGACGACACGGCCGCGCCCGCCGACGACCCCAGTCATAGTCCGGGCCCGCAGCCCCCGGCTCCCGTCGACCCCGAGGCGGTGCGCCACCGGTGACCGCCGTCCTCTCCCTCCTCCTCGGCATCCTGGTGATCCTCGTGATCACCGCGGCGACGGCGTACTTCGTCGCCCAGGAGTTCGCCTACATGACCGTGGACCGCTCCCGGCTCGCCGCCCGCGCGGAGGCCGGTGACGCGACCGCGCAGCGGGCGCTCGCCGTCACGCGCCGCACGTCCTTCGTCCTCTCGGGCGCCCAGCTGGGCATCACGGTGACCGGCCTGCTGGTGGGGTACGTGGCCGAGCCGCTGGTGGGCGACGCGCTGGGCACCCTGCTCGGCGGCGTCGGCGTCCCGACCGGCGTCGGAGTGGCCGTCGGCACGGTCGCAGCCCTCGTCGTCTCGACGCTGGTGCAGATGCTCTTCGGCGAGCTGTTCCCGAAGAACCTCGCGATCGCGCGGCCGGAGCCCACGGCGCTGCGCCTGGCCGGCTCGACGACGGCGTACCTCACGGTGCTCGGCTGGCTCATCGCCGTCTTCGACAAGGCGTCGAACGCCCTGCTGCGACTGCTGCGCATCGAGCCGGTGCACGACGTCGAGCACTCCGCCACCGCCCGCGACCTCGAGCACATCGTCGCGGACTCCCGCGAGAGCGGCGACCTGCCCGACGACCTGTCGGTGCTGCTGGACCGCATCCTCGACTTCCCGCAGCACGACGTCGAGCACGCCATGATCCCGCGCTCGCGCGTCGGCACCGTCGACCCCGCCCTCACGGTGGGCGAGCTGCGCACGCTCATGGCCGGCGGCCACTCCCGCTACCCGGTGGTGGACGACGAGGACCGCGCGCTCGGCGTGGTCCAGCTCACCGACCTGCTGCGGACCGGCCTCGGCGACGCCGCGCCCGTCACCGAGCTCATGCGCCCGGTCACCGTGCTGCCCACCCTCATGGGCCTGCCGGACGCCCTCACCGAGCTGACGCGCACCCGCAACCAGCTCGCCGTCGTCGTCGACGAGTACGGCGGCTTCGCCGGCGTCCTCACGCTCGAGGACCTCGCCGAGGAGCTCGTCGGCGAGATCACCGACGAGCACGACCCCGCCCTGCCGGTCACCGTGACGGCCGAGGAGGACGGCGCGTGGGTGATGGGCGGCGACGTCCACCTCGACGAGGCGGAGCGCGCCATCGGCCACGACCTGCCGCGCGGCGACCACGAGACCGTCGCCGGGCTGCTCATCGCCCAGACCGGCGCGCTGCCCCGCGCGGGCGACACCGTCACCGTCGAGCTGCCGCCCGACCCGGCGGACCTCGTGCACGACGAGCCCGTCGCCCGGCGGATCGAGGTCGACGTGATCTCCGTCGAGCGGCACGTGCCCCACCTGGTGCGCGTGCGGCTGGTCGAGGGCCCGCAGGAGGCCGCCGACCAGGCGGGCGCCACGACGTCGACGGAGGACGACCGATGAGCAACCCCTGGGTGGTCGTCGCCGCGACCGTCGTCATCATCGCGCTCAGCGCGTTCTTCGTGGCCGTGGAGTTCGCCCTGCTGGGGGCGCGCCGCCACCGCCTGGAGGACGCCGCACCCCGCAGCCGGTCCGCACGGGCGGCGCTGCGCAGCTCGTCGGAGCTCACGCTGCTGCTGGCGGGCTCCCAGCTCGGCATCACGGCGTGCACCCTGGCGCTCGGCGCGGTGACCAAGCCGGCGGTGCACCACTGGCTCACGCCGCTGTTCGCGGCGTGGGGCGCGCCGTACTGGGTGGCCGACGTCGCGGGCTTCGTGCTCGCGCTGATCCTCGTGACGTTCCTGCACCTCGTGGTCGGTGAGATGGCGCCCAAGTCGTGGGCCATCGCGCACCCCGAGGCGTCCGCCACGCTGCTCGCCCTGCCGATGCGGGCGTTCATGTGGCTCACCCGGCCCGTGCTGCGCTGGCTCAACGCGCTGGCCAACCGCTGCCTGCGGGCCGTCGGCGTGGAGCCGGTGGACCACATCGAGGCGGGCCACGACCCGGCGACGCTGCGCCACCTCGTGGAGCACTCGGCGAACGTCGGCGCGCTCGACGCCGCGTACTCCACGCAGATCGCCGGGGCGCTCGAGCTCGAGACGCTCACCGTCGACGCGCTGGTGCCGCCGGGGGCGCGCCCCACCGCCGTCGCCGCGGACGCGACCGCCGCCGACGTGCGCGCCGCGTCCGTGACGTCCGGCCACCTGCGCATCCTGCTGCGCGACGGCGGCACGGACGGGGTGGACGGCGACGGGCCCGACGGCGAGGTGACCGGCGTCGTGCACGTGCGCGACACCCTGGTGCTCGCCGACGACGCCCCCGTGGCGCCGGTGGCGCGCGCGCCGTTCGTGCTCGACGCGTCGACCACCGTGCACGCCGCGATCTCGCTGCTGCGGGAGGCGGGCGAGCAGCTCGCGCTGGTGCGTCGCGACGGGCGTACGCTCGGCGTCGTCACGCTCGCGGACGTGCTGCGCCGGCTGCTGCCGCAGCCGGAGGAGGCGACCGCCGCCGGCGTCGTCTGATCGCGCGCAGCCGGGCGGCGGCGCGGCGTACGGTGAGGTCATGCCTGTGACCTCGCCGGACGCCGCGCCGTCGCCCTTCTCCGCCCCCCGCCAGATCCTCACCGACGAGCTCCTGGAGACCGTTCGCGGCCGCGCGGCGACGTACGACCGCGAGAACGCGTTCTTCGCCGACGACCTCGCCGACCTCAAGGCCGCGGGCTACCTGCAGGCGATGGTGCCCGAGCACCTCGGCGGCGCCGGCCTGACGCTGCGGGAGGCCGCGCGCGAGCAGGCGCGGCTCGCCGGCGCCGCGCCGGCCACCGCTCTCGCGGTGAACATGCACCACGTCTGGGTGGGTGTCGCCCGGTTCCTGCACGAGCGCGGCGACCACACCCTCGACTGGCTGCTCGAGGAGACGGCGCGCGGCGAGGTCTTCGGCTTCGGCTACTCCGAGGCGGGCAACGACCTCGTGCTGCTCGGCTCGCGTACCGAGGCGCGTCCCGACGGCGACGGCGGGTACTCCTTCCACGGGACGAAGATCTTCACGTCCAACTCCCCCGGCTGGACCCGCCTCGGCGTCATGGGGCTCGACGACACCACCGACCCCGACGACCCGCGCATCGTGCACGCCTTCGTCACCCGCGACGGCGGCGGCTTCGAGATCAAGGACGACTGGGACACGCTCGGCATGCGGGCGTCGCAGTCCTGCACCACCGTGCTCGACGGCGCGCACGCGCCCGCCGAGCGGGTGCTGCGCCGCATCGCGCCCGGCCCCAGCCTCGACCCGTACGTGCTGGGCATCTTCACGTCGTTCGAGATCCTGCTCGCGTCCGTGTACCTCGGCATCGCCGACCGCGCGCTGGCGCTCGCCGTCGAGACGGTGAACAAGCGGCGCTCGATGAAGACCGGCAAGGCCTACGCGCAGGACCCGGACATCCGCTGGCGCATCGCCACCGCCGCCCTTGCGCTGGACGGCCTGTGGCCGCAGCTGGACATGGTCGCGGGCGAAGTCGACGCGCAGGTGGACGTGCGATCCGGATCAGGTGCCGGTTTCTTCCGCTCGACGGCGGGCCTCAAGGTGCGCGTCACGGAGACGGCGCGGCAGGTGGTGGACGAGGCGATCCGCTGCTCCGGCGGGTCGACGTACTTCAACCGCTCCGAGCTCGGCCGCCTCTACCGCGACGTGCTGGCCGGCATCTTCCACCCCAGCGACGACGAGTCGGCGCACTCCACCGTGGCGCAGGCGATCCTCGGGCCGCTCGAGGACTGACCCCCGATCAGCCGCCGGACAGCACCCGCGCCTTGGCGCCGGCGTACTCGGCGTCGGTGAGGGACCCGGCGGCGTGCAGGGCCTCCAGGCGTTCGAGCCGGTCGACGACGTCGGCCGGCCCACCCGGAGACGTGGCGTCCGAAGGCCCCGGGGACGGCGCGGGGGCGGGGCGCGGCGGCACCGGCCCCCGCGCCAGCCCGACGACCGCGGCGACGAGGCCGAGCCCGACGGCCACCCAGCCGAGGACGATCCGCACGTGCACCTGCTCCGGGGTCGCGAGGTGCTGCGCGACGGCGTCGTGCCACCCCCACAGGAGGGCGCCCGCCGCGGCCGCGAGGGCCAGCCCGAACGACGCCCGGCGGGTGGCGCGCCGGCTCATCAGCGCGGCGAGCAGGAGGAGCCCGCCGCCCAGGACCGGGGTCACCGAGGCGACGTCGTCGGAGGCGCAGCTCGCGGCGGCGCACTCCCACCGCACGAGGTTCCACTCGCGCGCGCCGTAGTGCAGCAGCAGGACCGCCCCGACGGCCGGCACCAGCGAGAGCAGGGCCGCTACGCCGTCGGTCGTCCAGCGCAGACGGCGCGCCGACGCGAACAGGTCGTCCTCGAGGGCGTGCGGCGACGGGTCGGTGTGCTCGGGCATGCGCCCATTCTCACCGACGGCCGCCCGCGTCCCACGCCTTCGGGTGTGGGCTCAGGACGAGGCGCCGTCCAGCCGGGCGAGCTCGTCGGGGGTGAGCTCCAGGGACATCGAGCGCAGCAGGGCGCCGAGCTGGCCCGTGTGCCGGGCGCTGGCGACTGGCGCCACGACGGTCGGCTGCTCGCGCAGCCAGGCCAGCGCCACGGTCGCGACGGGCACGTCGTGGGCGGCGGCGACGTCGTCGAGCGCGGCCAGCACGCGCCGCCCGCGGTCGTCGAGGTAGCGCGCCGCGCCCTGGGCGCGCGGGCTGTCGGGCGCCTCGCCGTCGCGGTAGCCGCCCGCGAGGAAGCCGGAGGCGAGCGCGTAGTACGGCAGCACCCCGAGCCCGTGGCGCTCGGCGGCCGGGCGCAGGGTGCCCTCGAACCCGCGCTCCACGAGGTTGTAGTGCGGCTGCAGCGCCACGGGGCGGTGCAGCCCGCCGGCGGCGACGGCGGCGAACCACTCGTCGATCCGCTCGGGCGCGTAGTTGGAGACGCCGATCTCGCGCACGAGGCCGTCGTCCACGAGCGCGGAGAATGCCGCGGCGGTCTCCTCGATCGGCGTGTCGGCGTCGTCGAAGTGCGCGTAGTACAGGTCGATGCGGTCGGTTCCGAGTCGCTTCAGCGACGCCTCCGCCGCCGCGCGCACGGTCGGCGCGGCCAGCCCGCGGTACTCCGGGTGCGTGGACACCTTGGTCGCGACCAGCACGTCGTCGCGGCGGCCCGTGCGCGCCAGCCAGCGCCCGATCGTCGCCTCGCTCTCGCCGCCGGAGTTGCCGGGCACCCACGCGGAGTAGCCGTCGGCGGTGTCGACCATGCGGCCGCCGGCGTCGGCGAACGCGTCGAGGACCGCGAAGGACGCCGCGTCGTCCGCCGTCCAGCCGAACACGTTGCCGCCGAGCACGAGCGGCGCTCCGGCGAGGTCGAGGGAGCCGAGCGCCTGGCCGGCCGGGGCAGAGTTCGTCGCCTGGGTCACACCAGGCACAAGGACGGCGGGGCCCGCCGCATTCCCGGGCCGCTACGATCCCGCGTCATGACGCTGCGCAGGGGCACGGTCGCCCGGTACGCCGTCGGGTCCGTCGGCACCGGCGGGTTCGCGACGCTGCCCGGGCTGGTGCTGGTCTTCTACCTCACCGACACCCTCGGGGTCGCGGCCGGGCTCGCCGGGCTGCTGGTCACCGCGGCGAAGGTGTGGGACGTCGTCATCGACCCGCTGATCGGCGCGGCCAGCGACCGCGAGCGCGCCCGCACGGGCCGTCGTCGTCGCCTCATGGTGGTGGGCGGGCTCGCCCTGCCGGTGTTCTTCACCCTGACGTTCGCCGTGCCGGCCGGCCTCGGGGCCGCGGGCGCCGCGACCTGGGTGCTGCTCGCGTTCCTCGCGGCCGCGACCGCGTTCAGCCTGTTCCAGGTGCCGTACATCGCCCTGCCCGCCGAGCTCGCGGACACGTACGACGCCCGCACCCGCCTGCTCACCGCGCGGGTCGTGGTGCTCACCGCCGCGATCCTGCTGTTCGGCGGGGGCGGGCCCGCGCTGCGCGTGCTCGGGGGCGACGACGAGCGCCTCGGCTACCTGCTGATGGCCGTGGCGGCGTCCCTCGCGCTGGGGGCGGCGCTGCTCGTCGCGTCGACGGTCGAGGCGTCCGCGGGTCCGCCCGCCCCGCCCCGGCCCGTCCCCGCGCGGGCCCGGCTCGCCGCGCACTACCGCGAGGGACTCGCGCTGCTGCGCTCGAGCCGCCCGTTCCGCACGCTGCTCGGCACCTTCGTGCTGCAGGCGCTCGCCACGGGCGCCATGCTCGCGGGCGCCCAGTACGTCGCGACCTGGGTGCTGGACGACACCGCCGCCGTGACGTTCCTGTTCGTCGCCCTGGTCGGGCCGGCGCTCGTCGTGACCCCGGCGTGGGGCGTGATCGCGCGCCGGGTCGGCAAGGAGCGCGCGTTCCGGCTGGCGTCGGCGCTGTTCGCCGTGGCGGCGCTCGCGCTGCTCCCCCTCGCCTGGGCGCCGGGCGCCTGGGTGTACGGGCCCGTGGCCCTGGCGGGCGCCGCGTACGCGGGCATGCAGTCGCTGCCGATGGCGATGCTGCCCGACGTCATCGCGCACGACGCCCGCGAGACCCGCACCGACCGGGCCGGCGCCTTCGGCGGCGTCTGGACCGCGGGCGAGACGACCGGCATGGCGCTCGGCACCACCCTGCTGACGGTGGTGCTCGCCGCCACCGGCTACGTGGAGTCCACGGGAGGGCAGAGCGTCGTCCAGCCCACCGCCGCCGTGCTCGGCATCGTCGCGTCGTTCAGCCTCCTGCCCGCGCTGCTCGTCGCCGCGAGCCTGCTGCCCCTCGGCCGCTACCCGCTGCGCCGCCACGACGTCGACGACGCCTCTCCTCGAACCCAGGAGGTCCCGTGAACCGCCCCGCCCCGCCCGCCGACGCGCTCGACGGCCCGTTCGACCTCGCCCAGGACCCGGCCGCCGTGCTCGCCGCGCTGGCCGCCCTGCGCCACCGCGACGCGCCCACCCACGGCGGCCGGGTGCTCAGCTACGTGTACGACCCGGGCGTCCCGGAGCTCGACGCGCTCGCCGGCGACGCGGCCCGCGCGATGCAGCCGGTCAACGGTCTCGACCCCACCACGTTCGGCTCGGTGGCCGCCCTGGAGCGCGACGTCGTCGCGTTCTCGCGCGACCTGCTCGGCGGCGATGCCGACACGGTCGGCACGGTGACCAGCGGCGGCACGGAGAGCTGTCTGCTCGCCGTGCAGTCGGCGCGGGACACGTGGCTGGCCGCCCGCGGCCTGCGGCCGGGCGAGGCACGACCGAGGCTGGTCGCTCCCGTCACGGTGCACGCCGCGTTCCAGAAGGCCGCGCACCTCTACGGGCTGGAGCTCGACCTCGTGCCCGTCACCGCCGACGGCCCGACGGCGGGCGCCGTCGACGCCGCGACGCTCGGCGCACGCCTGACCGCTGGCCTCGAGGGCGCGTCCGACGTCGCGCTCGTCGTCGTGTCCGCGCCGTCCTACCCGCACGCCGCCGCCGACCCGGTGGCCGACGTCGCCGCGCTCGCGGCCGCCCAGGGGGTGCCCGTGCACGTCGACGCGTGCATCGGCGGCTTCGCCCTGCCGTTCTGGCCGGGGCTGCCCGCGTGGGACCTGCGCGTGCCCGGCGTGACCAGCGTGAGCGCCGACCTGCACAAGTACGCGTTCGCCCCCAAGGGCGCGTCCGTGCTGCTGCACCGCGACCGCGACCGGCAGCGGGCGCAGTACTTCGCCACCACCCGCTGGCCCGGCTACCCCGTGGTGAACCCGACGCTGCTCGGCTCCCGGTCGGGCGGGCCGCTCGCCGCCGCGTGGGCGATCCTGCAGGCCCTCGGCACGGACGGGCTCGCGACGCTCGCCGGGCGCGCCCGGCGAGCCACCCTCGCGCTGCGCGACGCCGTCGACGGAGCCGGGATCGACGGGCTGCGCGTCGTCGGCTCCCCCGTCGGGCCGCTGCTGGCGGTCGCCACCGACGAGTCCGTCCCGGAGGCCCGCCGCGTCGACCCGCACCTGTGGGCCGACGCCGTCGCGCGGCGCGGCTGGGTGCTCCAGGCGCAGCCCGGGCTGGACCAGGCCGACGGCACGCGCCTGCCGCACACCACGCACCTCACGGTCACGCCGGTCACCGAGGGTGTGCTGGGCGAGCTGGTGCCCGTGCTGCGCGCGGCCGCCGACGAGGTGCGCGGACTCCCCCGGCCCGACGCCGGCACCCTGCTTGGCGCCCTCCCGCCCCTCGACCCCGGCGCGTCCCTCGACTCCGCGACGGCCGCGGCGCTCCTGGACGGCATCGGGCTCGGCGGCGTCGGCGGCGGCCCGGACGCCGACACCGACGCCGAGCCCGGCGTCGGGCCCGGCGTCGGGCCCATGGCGCCGCTGCTGGCGCTCGTCGAGGCGCTGCCCGCGCCGCTGGTCGAGCGGCTGCTGGTCGAGCTGCTGGCCCGCCTCGTCGAGCCGCGCCCCGCCGTCTGACCCGAGTTGTCAGGGCCAGGGTCACGTATACCCACCCCTGGCCCTGACAACTCGGTGGGACGGGGCGTCGCCGGCCCCGAGCGCCGTCGTACCCTGCGGCCATGACGCACGACCCGCACGGACCGCAGGTGCCCCTGTCCCCCGCCACCCTCGCCGTCACGGCGGGCCGCCCGACGCGCGTCCAGGGCGGGCCGGTGAACCCGCCGGTCGTGCTGAGCTCCACCTACGTGAACCAGGGCGTGACCGGCCCCGGCGAGCTGCTGTACACGCGGATGGACACCGAGACGTGGCACCCGTTCGAGGAGGCGCTGGCGGCGCTCGAGGGCGCGCGCCACGGCGTCGTCTTCGGCTCGGGGATGGCGGCGGTGATCGCGGCCGTCGGCGACGTGCCCGACGGCGGCGCCGTCGTCGTGCCGCGCCACGCGTACCAGGTGTCGCTGGGCTACCTCGACGACCTCGCCGCCCGGCACGGGGTCGACGTGCGCCGGGTCGACATCGCCGACACCGACCAGGTCGTGGCCGCGCTCGACGGCGCCCACGTGCTGCTGGCCGAGTCGCCCACGAACCCCATGCTGGAGGTCGCGGACCTCCCCGCGATCCTGTCGGCCGCGCGCGAGCGCGGCGTGCGCACCGTCGTGGACAACACGTTCGCGACACCGCTCGGGCAGCGCCCGCTCGACCTCGGCGCGGACGTCGTCGTGCACTCCGTGACCAAGTACCTGGCGGGCCACTCCGACGTCGTGCTCGGCGCGGCCGTCACCCGCGACGACGAGATCGCCGCCGGCCTGCGGGCCTACCGCACGCTGCACGGCGCCATCCCCGGCCCCATGGAGGTGTGGCTGGCCCTGCGTGGGCTGCGCACGCTGCACCTGCGGGTGGAGCGGGCGAACGCGTCGGCGGCCGAGCTCGCGCGCCGTCTCGCGGAGCACCCGGGCGTGGCCGAGGTGCGGCACCCGTCGCTGCCCGGCGACCCCGGCCACGAGCGCGCCGCCGGCCTCATGAACGGCTTCGGCGCGATCCTCGGCGTCCGCCCGCACGGCGGCCCGGCCGCCGCCGACGCCGTCGTGGCCGCCGTGCGGCTGTGGGTGCCCGCCACGTCGCTCGGCGGCGTCGAGTCCACGCTCGAGCGGCGCCGGCGGTTCGCCACCGAGTCGCCCACGGTGCCCGAGGACCTGCTGCGCCTGTCCGTGGGCGTCGAGGACGTCGAGGACCTCTGGGCGGACCTGGACCAGGCGCTCAGGGTCGGCGCCGATGCCGGCTGACGCCTGACGCCTGACGTCAGCCGGCGGGCGGACGCAGCCCCCCGGCAAGCAGCCGGGCAGGCAGGTCCGCCAGGTCGGCGGCGTGCAGGTCGAACGCGTCGTCGGCCCGCGGGGCGTCTCCCCGCGGGCGCGGCACGTACGCGGTGCGCATCCCCGCGGCGGCCGCCGCGCGCAGGTCCCAGGCGTGGGCGGCGACCATGACGGGCGGACCCGCCGGGCCGGTCGTCGCCACCCCGCGTCCGGGAGCGACGGCCGCAGCAGCGACCGCGGCGGCGTAGAGCTCCGGCGCGGGCTTGTAGGTGCCGACGTCCTGCGCCGACAGCGCCTCGTGCCACCCCAGCCCGGCGTTCGCGCGCAGCGCCGCGAGCGTGCGGCGGTCCGCGTTGGACAGGCCGAGCACCGTGAAGTCGCCCGCCAGCGCCGCGAGCCCCGCCACGGAGTCCGGCCAGGGGCGCAGCCGCTCGGCGGCGGTCGCCAGCCGGTCGACGGCGGACGCCGGCAGCACGCCCTCGGCGGCCAGACCGGCGAGCACCTCGCGGTCCAGGGCGCCGCTCGGCGCGAAGCCACGGCGGCCCTCGACCACCGCACCCTCGCGTTCGGCGACCCGGTCGAGCCACGTCGCGACGGCGCTGCGGGCGGCACCCGCGTCGAGCCCGGCGTGCTGCCGCACCTGGGCCTCGAGGCTGCCCGCCTGGTCGACCAGCGTGCCGAGCACGTCGAACACCAGGACGGTCCGGGAGGTGGGAGGCATGTCGCCACCGTAGCCGTGGACCGTGCGCGGCCGTCGGGTCCGCGGTGCAGGAACGTCCGCACCTGCGTACGGTCGTGCCACCGCCGCGCGGCGGACGATCACGGGAGGCGCCATGACCAGCACCGGGACCCGTCCTGCACCTCGCTGCGTCGTCGGCACGGCCTCGGCGGCACTGCTCGCGCTCACGCTCGCCGCCTGCGCCGGCGACGGCCCCGGGAGCGGCACCGAGATCGACGGCACGGGCTCCGGCACGACGGCGTCGTCCGACCCTGCCGGGTCGCCTTCCGCCGCCACCCGCGACGACGGCGACGACAGCGACGACGACGCCACGGGCGACGCCCCCTCGACCGACGAGCCGTTCGTCGCCGACGCAGCTCCGGACTCCGCCGACCCCAGCGCCGACGCCGCGCTGGTGGTCACCGACGTCCGGGTCGGGCGGCACGACGGCTTCGACCGCGTCGTCCTCGACCTGGAGGGCACGGGCGCCCCCGGCTGGAGCGTGCAGTACGTGGACGCGGCGGCCGACGACGGCAGCGGGGAGCCTGTGGCGGTCGACGGCGACGGCGTGCTGCAGGTGCGGCTGTCGGGCATGGCGATGCCCGGCGAGGACCCGGACATCGCCGAGTACGACGGCGCCACGCTCGACCCCGAGGGCACGGACGCCGTCGAGGAGGTCGTCTACCGGTTCTGGTTCGAGGGGTACACGACGGCGTTCGTGGGCGTGGACGAGCCCGGCCTGCCGTTCCGCGTGTTCGCGCTGGAGGACCCGGCGCGCGTCGTCGTGGACGTGCGGCACCCGACCGACGACTGACCGCGAGGACGGCGCCGCGGCCGGACGCGTCAGCCCCCGACGCCCTCGGACTTCTGCGGGCGGGCGAGCAGGCCGCGGGCCATCTCCTCCACCGGGAGGCCCTCGTAGAGCACCGCGACGACCCCGGCCGTGATCGGCATGTCGACGCCGTGCTTGGCGGCGAGGTCCAGCACGGAGCGGCAGGACTTGGCGCCCTCCGCCGTCGTGCCGGTGGCCGCGACGGCCTCGTCCAGCGACATGCCCTCCCCGATGTGGCGGCCGAGGGTGTTGTTGCGCGACAGGGGCGAGGTGCACGTCGCGACGAGGTCGCCCATGCCGGCCAGCCCCGCGAAGGTCGCGGCGTCCGCGCCGAGCTCGAGCCCGAGCCGGGTGATCTCCACGAGCCCGCGGGTGATGACGGTCGCGACCGTGTTGGAGCCGAAGCCGCGCCCCTGCGCCATGCCGACGGCCAGGGCGATGACGTTCTTCACGGCGCCGCACAGCTCGACGCCGACCACGTCGCCGTTGGTGTACGGGCGGAAGTAGGAGCTCGAGCAGGCGTCGGCGACGAACCGCGCCACGGACTCGTCGGTGCACGCCACCACGGTCGCCGCGGGCTGGCGGCGGGCGATCTCGGCCGCGAGGTTCGGGCCGGAGACCACGGCCACGCGCGACATCGGCACGTCGAGCGCCTCGACGATGACCTGGCTCATGCGCTCGTCCGAGCCGAGCTCCACCCCCTTCATCAGCGAGACGATCACGGCGTCGGGCTCCACGAGCTCGCGCAGGCCGGTCAGCGTGGCGCGCGCCACCTGCGACGGCACCGCCACGACGACGATCTGCGCACCGGCCAGCGCGGCGGCCGCGTCGGTGGTGGCGGTCATCGCGGGCAGCTCGACGCCCGGCAGGTACCGCTGGTGCGTGTGCCGGGTCGTCACCTCCTCGGCGACGGCGGCGTCGCGTCCCCACAGCCGGACGTCGCAGCCCGCGTCGGCAAGGACCATCGCGAACGTCGTCCCCCAGGAGCCGGAGCCCAGGACGGCGACGCGCGTCGGCGCGCCCGGCCCCGCGGACGTCGGGGCGGCGGTCGGGTCGGTCATGGGCGCTCCACGGGCGGGTAGACGGTCTGCTTGCGTTCGTACTCGGGGTGCTTGCGCAGGTCGAAGCGGGCCGACGGGGCCGCCTCGCCGCGGATCTCGGCGAGGTGCACGGTGATGGCGTCCATGACGCGGTTGGTGGCCTCGCGCAGGGTCTGCGTGTCGATCGGCCGGTCGTACAGGTCGGACAGGTCCACCGGCGGGCCGGCGACGATCGTCACGGGCTTGCGCGGGAACGGCCGCAGGAGGCGCCCGTACCGCGGCAGGATCTTGTGGGCACCCCACTGGGCGACGGGCACGACCGGGAGGCGGCTGGCCAGCGCCATCCGGGCCAGACCGGTCTTGCCCTCCATCGGCCACAGGTCGGGGTCCCGCGTGAGGGTGCCCTCCGGCAGGATCGCCACGCAGGCGCCGCTGCCGAGCTGGGCGCCGGCGTCCTCGAGCGACTTCGCCGCGGCCGACGTCCCCCGGTCCACCGGGATCATCCGCGTCGCGCGCAGCACCGACCCCACTACGGGCGCGGTGAACAGGCCGCGCTTCGCGAGGATCCGCGGCTCGAACCCCTTGTCGAAGAGGTAGTGCGCCAGCGTCAGGGCGTCGAACTCGGTGACGTGGTTGGCGGCGGCGATGAACCCGCCCTCGCGGGGCAGGTTCTCCGCGCCGCCGTCCCAGTCGTAACGGACCATCGAGAACAGCAGGGGCCGCACGATGCGCGCGACGAGGCGGTAACCACGGGAGTCAGGACGGGCAATCGGCACGGGGCCAGAGCCTACCTCCCGGCCCCGGCCGGCAGGCGGTCAGCCGCGGGAGACGTCCGCGCCGAGCGCGACGAGCTTGTCCTGGAAGGACTCGTACCCGCGGTCGATCAGGCTGATCCCGCGCACCGTGGACGTCCCCTTCGCCGCCAGCGCCGCGATCAGGTGCGAGAACCCGCCACGCAGGTCCGGCACCACGATGTCCGCCGCGGACAGCGGCGTCGGGCCCGAGATCACGGCCGAGTGGTGGAAGTTGCGCTGACCGAACCGGCAGTCCCGACCACCCAGGCACTCCTTGTACACCTGGATCGTCGCGCCCATCTTGCGCAGCGCGTCCGTGAACCCGAAACGGTTCTCGTACACCGTCTCGTGCACGATCGACAGCCCCTTGGCCTGCGTGAGGGCCACGACGAGCGGCTGCTGCCAGTCGGTCATGAACCCCGGGTGCACGTCCGTCTCCAGGACGATCGGGTCGAGGTCACCGCCCGGGTGCCAGAACCGGATCCCGTCCTCCTGCACGTCGAACCGGCCGCCGACCTTCCGGAACGTGTTGAGGAACGTCATCATCTCCGGCTGCGTCGCGCCCTTGATCATCACGTCGCCGCCGGTGGCCAGCGCCGCCGACGCCCACGACGCCGTCTCGATCCGGTCGCCCAGCGCCGTGTGCGAGTACCCGTCCAGGCGGTCCACGCCCTCGATCCGGATCACCCGGTCGGTGTCCACCGAGATGATCGCGCCCATCTTCTGCAGCACCGCGATGAGATCCATGATCTCCGGCTCGATCGCCGCGCCCGTGAGCTCCGTGATGCCCTCGGCACGCACCGCAGTCAGCAGCAGCTGCTCCGTGGCACCCACCGACGGGTACGGCAGGGAGATCTTCGTGCCCTGCAGACGGCGCGGCGCGCGCAGCTGGATGCCATTCGGCATCTTGTCCACCACCGCGCCGAACTGGCGCAGGATGTCCAGGTGGTAGTTGATCGGCCGGTCGCCGATCCGGCAGCCGCCCAGGTCGGGGATGAACGCCTCCCCCAGCCGGTGCAGCAGCGGCCCGCAGAACAGGATCGGGATCCGGCTCGAGCCCGCGTGCGCGTCGATGTCCGCCACGTGCGCGGACTCCACGTTCGACGGGTCCAGGTCCAGGATCCCGGCGTCCGGGTCCGACTTCACCGTCACACCGTGCAGCTCCAGCAAGCCCGTGACCACACCCACGTCACGGATCTGCGGCACGTTGCGCAGCACGCTCGCCGACTCACCCAGCAGCGACGCCACCATCGCCTTGGAGACGAAGTTCTTCGCCCCGCGCACCGTGATCGTGCCCTCGAGAGGAGTCCCGCCGTTGACGTGCAGCAGATCGTTCATGTCGTCGTGTTCGTCCCGTCGTTACGGATGCAGTGGTGCCGGGATGCCTCGATCGTGTCGTCCCAGCGGCGCCGTCGATCCTGCCTCGCCCGGCCCGGTGGTGCCAACACGCGCCACGGCGGGCTTATTCACGTTCACCACACCTTCACGCCGGGGGCACCGTCCCGCATCGCAGGCGCATTCATATCCTGAGACATCTGTTCATGATGCGGGATGCCGGTCGTACGGTCGTCGACCATGACCACCTCCGTCACGTCAGGCGGCCCCAGCACGCCGACGCCGGCCGTGAACTCGCGCGGCCGCGTCATCGTCGCGTCGCTCATCGGCACGTCCATCGAGTTCTACGACTTCTACGCGTACGCGACCGCGGCCTCGCTCGTGTTCCCGGCGCTCTTCTTCCCGAACCAGGACGGCACGACGGCGCTCCTCGCGTCCTTCGCCGCGTTCGGCGTCGCGTTCGTCGCCCGCCCCGTCGGGTCCGTGCTGTTCGGGCACTTCGGCGACCGGGTCGGCCGCAAGACGACGCTCGTCGCGTCCCTGCTCACGATGGGCATCGCCACCGTGGTCATCGGTGTCATCCCGGCCGCCACCACCCCGGGCTGGGCCGTGCTGGCGCCGCTCGTCCTCGTACTGTGCCGGTTCTGCCAGGGCCTCGGCCTCGGCGGCGAGTGGGGCGGCGCCGCCCTCCTGGCCACCGAGAACGCCCCGGCCGGCAAGCGCGCGATCTGGGGCACGTTCCCGCAGCTCGGCGCGCCGATCGGCTTCATCCTGGCCAACCTCGTCTTCATCGGCCTGTCCCAGACCCTCACCGACGCGCAGTTCACGTCGTGGGGCTGGCGCGTGCCCTTCCTCGCCAGCTCGGTGCTCGTCATCGTGGGCCTGTGGGTGCGCCTCAAGCTCATCGAGACGCCCGCGTTCACCAAGGTCGTCGAGGCCGAGGCCGTGGCGAAGGTGCCGGTGGCCGAGGTCTTCCGCACCTCGTGGCGCAAGATCGTCTCGGGCACGTTCATCATGCTCGCCACGTACGGGCTCTTCTACCTGATGACGACGTTCACGCTGAACTACGGCGTCGCGGCCACCTCGCCCACCGACGGCTCCCCCGCGGGCCTGGGCTACGAGAAGATCGACTTCCTCTGGATGCTCATCGTGGGCTGCGTGTTCTTCGGCCTGTTCACGCTGGCGTCCGGGCCGCTGGCCGAGAAGTACGGCCGCCGTCCGATGCTGCTGGTCGTCACCGGAGGCATCGCCGTCTTCGGCCTGCTGTTCGTGCCCCTCTTCGCCGGCGGCACGATCGGCGTGCAGTCGCTGCTCATCTTCGGCTTCACCCTCATGGGCCTGACCTTCGGCCCGATGGCGGCGCTGCTGCCCGAGCTGTTCCCCGCGAACGTGCGCTACACGGGCGCGTCGGTGTCCTACAACCTCGCGTCGATCCTCGGTGCTGCCGTCGCCCCGTTCGTCGCGGTGTGGCTGTGGGAGGCCGCGGGCTCCCCGGTGCTGGTGGGGGTCTACCTCACGGTGATGGCCGCGATCACGTTCGTCGCCCTGTGGCTGCAGAAGGAGACCAGGGACGTCGACTTCAGCGGGGACATCCGCGCCTGACGGCGGCTCCCCCCGCGCGCGACGCACGCACGACGGCGCCGCTCCCCCGCACGGAGGAGCGGCGCCGTCGTCGTCCCCGGGGCCGTCCCGGGGTCGTCGCGAACCGTCTCAGGCCGCGGCCGAGGCCGCCTCGTGCTCACGGTGCTGCACGGGCGACATCGCCGCCGCGCAGAGCACGCCGACGACGAGGACCACGCCCACGAGCAGCAGCGTCTGCGCCGCGGCGTCGGCGAAGCCGGCGAAGAACGCCTGCTGGGCCGCCGCCCCGACCTGCTCGGCGACCGAGGCGGGCACCGAGTCGGGCAGCTGCACGGACCCGACCGCCGTCGTGCCCAGGCTGCCGCTCGCCTGCGAGATGCCGTCGACGAACGCCTGCCGGTACTGCTCCGGCAGCTGGGCCGCGACGTCCTGCGCGGCCGCGGGGACCGTGACGCCGAGGCGCGCCGAGAGCGTGGCGACGACGACGGCGGACCCGATGACGCCGCCCACCTGGCGGTTGGTGTTGAACGCGCCCGCGCCCGCGCCGGCCGTGCGGGCGTCCAGCCCGGACGTGGCCAGGTTGGACAGCGGCGAGAACGTGAGGCCGGTGCCGACGCCGAACAGCGCCATCGGCCACAGCAGCGCGTACGGCGACAGGTCGGGATCGAGCACCGCGGCGAGCCACAGCACCGCGCCCGCGATGGCCGCGAACCCCGCCGCGACCACCCACTTGGCGGGCACCCGGTCGGACAGCCGGCCCGCGAACGGCGCGACGACGCCGGACACGAGCGAGCCGGGCATCATCACGAGGGCCGCGTTGATCGGCGTCAGGCCCAGGATCGACTGCAGGAAGATCGTCAGCGGGAAGAAGATGCCGATCATCGCGAACGTCACGACCATGCCGTCGACGTTCGCGAGCGAGAAGTTCCGCGACCGGAACAGCCGCAGCGGCAGCAGCGCCCGCGGCCCCTGGCGATGCTGCCACCACACGAAGACCGCGAGCACGAGGACACCGAGGCCCACCACCGACCACACGGAGAACGGCCCCCAGATGTAGCCCCAGTCGAAGTTCTCGCCCTCCTGGAGGCCGAAGACGACGGCCGCGAGCCCCAGCACGGACAGCACCACGCCCAGCGGGTCCATCGTGGTGCCGTGCGACGGCAGGTGCGGCAGCCGCGCGACCGAGAACCACAGCGCCGCCACGCCCACCGGGATGTTGACGTAGAAGATCCACTCCCAGCCGATCGTCTCCACGAAGACGCCGCCGAGCAGCGGACCGACGAGCGTCGCGACGCCCGCCGTCGCGCCCCACAGCCCCATCGCCGCCCCGCGCTGGGTGGGCGGGAAGACGCGCGTGATCATCGACATCGTCTGCGGCGTCATCATCGCCGCGCCGACGCCCTGGACCACCCTGAAGCCGATGAGCCAGCCGATCTCGGGCTCGGACCCGATGTTGCCGGAGAAGCCGCACAGGAACGAGAACGTCGTGAACACGATCAGCCCGGCGATGAAGACCGACTTCTGCCCGTAGCGGTCGCCGAGCCGGCCCGCCAGGAGCATGAGCACCGCGTACGACAGCAGGTAGGCGCTGTTGACCCAGCCCACCTCGATGAGGGAGGCGGAGAACTGCTCGGTGAGGGTGGGGATGGCGATGTTCACGATCGTCGTGTCGACCATGATCATGAAGAAGCCGAGGATGAGCGGCGGGAGCACGCTCCACGCGGACCTGCCGTGCAGGTCGACGAGCGGGGTCACCGGGGCGCGCCCGGGAGAGGTGGACATGCGACGAGCGTGGCACGGGCCACCGACGCGCGCGCGGCCTGCCCGTGCGGCGTCAGGGCGGGTCAGTCCTCGGCCCGGGCCGGCTCCGACGGCGGCGCGGGGCGGTCGAGCGCGGCCCGCAGCGCGGCGGCGATCTCTCCGGCCGCGGCGAGCTGCTCGTCGGTGAGCGCGTCCACGAAGAGCTGTCGGACGACCCGCAGGTGCGCGACGGACCCGCGGCGGAACGTCGCCGCGCCGTCGTCGGTGAGCGCGACGCCGGCCGCCCGGCTCCCCTGGCGGGCGACCAGGCCGCGCCGCTCCATGCGGCCCACCTGGTGCGACAGCCGGCTGCGCTCCCAGCCGACGGCGTCCGCGAGCGCCGAGGACCGCAGGCAGTGTCCCTCGGCGTCGTGCAACGCGAGCAGGACGGCGTAGTCGGACGACGAGAGCCCCGACTCGGCCTGGAGCCGCGCGGACAGGCGCGAGCGCAGCGCGTTCGTCGTCTCGACGAACGCGCGCCAGGTGCGCAGCTGGTCGCTGGTGGGCGAGCGCCGCGCGCCGTCCCGGCGCTGCGTCATGCCGGCCTCCAGACCCTCGGGAATTGACACGTCAATTCGGAGGTTACCCCGGCGACCGACACCGCCGCAGGAGGACACCATGACCACGCTCCAGCTCGGGCTCGACTCGTTCGGCGACCGCCCGGTGGGCGCCGACGGCGAGCTCGTCTCCCACGCCGCCGCGATCCGCCAGGTCGTCGAGGAGGCCGTGCTCGCCGACCGGGTGGGCGTCGACGTCGTCGCGCTCGGCGAGCACCACCGCCCCGAGTACGCCATCTCGACGCCGGAGACCGTGCTCGCCGCGATCGCGTCGCGCACCGAGCGCATCCGGCTCGCCTCGGGCGTCACGGTGCTCTCCTCCGACGACCCGGTGCGCGTCTTCCAGCGCTTCGCCACCCTCGACGCGCTGTCGGACGGCCGCGCGGAGGTCATCCTCGGGCGCGGCTCGTTCACCGAGTCGTTCCCGCTGTTCGGCTACGACCTGGCCGACTACGACCTCCTCTTCGAGGAGAAGATCCACCTCTTCTCCGAGCTGCTGAAGGAGGAGCCGGTCACCTGGAACGGCACCACGCGGCCGGCGCTGCGGGACGCCGACGTCTTCCCCAAGACCGAGTCCGGCCACCTGTCGACGTGGGTGGGCGTGGGCGGCTCGCCGCAGTCCGTCGTCCGCGCCGCGCACTACGGCCTGCCGCTCATGCTCGCGATCATCGGCGGCGAGCCCGCGCGGTTCGCGCCGTACGTCGACCTGTACCGGCGCGCCACCGCGCAGCTCGGCACGACGACGCACCCGGTGGGCATGCACTCCCCCGGGTTCGTGGCCGACACCGACGAGGAGGCCGTCGAGATCTTCTGGCCGCACTACAAGCTGCAGCGCGACCGCATCGGCGCCTCCCGCGGGTGGCCGGCGATCCGCCGCGAGGAGTACGACGCCGAGGTGGCGCACGGCTCGCTGTACATCGGGTCGCCGGAGACCGTGGCCCGCAAGATCGCGTCCGCGGTCACCACGCTCGGTGTGGGGCGCTTCGACATGATCTACACCACCGGCGCGCAGCCCGCCGAGGCCCGCCTGCGCAACGTGGAGCTCTACGGCACGCAGGTGGTGCCGCGGGTGCGCGAGCTCGTCGCCGAGCACGCCGCCACCCAGGACGGTGACGCCGCATGACTGCCCCGGCGCCCGGCGCGCCCGCCACGATCGGCATCCTCGGGGCGGGCAAGGTCGGCACGGTGCTGGCGCGCCTCGCCGTGGCGGCCGGGTACCGCGTGCTCGTCGCGGGCTCCGGGGACCCGGCGAGGATCGCGCTCACCGTCGAGGTGCTCGCCCCGGGCTCGCAGGCCGTCACGGCCGAGGAGGCCGCGGCCAAGTCCGACGTCGTCGTCCTCGCCCTGCCGCTGGGCCGGTACCGCACCGTGCCGGCGGACGCGCTGGCCGGCACGCTCGTCGTCGACGCCATGAACTACTGGTGGGAGGTGGACGGGCACCGGGCCGACCTCAGCGACCCTGAGACGTCGACGAGCGAGCTCGTGCAGGACTTCCTGGCCGCGTCGCGGGTCGTCAAGGCGTTCAACCACATGGGATACCACGACCTCGACGCCGGGGCGCGGCCCGCCGGGGACCCGGGGCGCCGGGCGATCGCCGTCGCCGGGGACGACCCCGACGACGTGCGACAGGTCGCCGACCTCGTCGACCGGCTCGGCTTCGACCCGGTCGTCGCCGGGCCGTTGGCCGCGGGCGCGCGCCTGCAGCCCGGCACCCCGGCGTTCGGCGCGAACCTGCCCCGCGACGAGCTGCGCGCCCTGGTCGCCCCGACCTCCTGAGGCCATCCCAGGCGCGCGGCGGCCCCGGACCCTATGCTGGTCGGCAGGGCGGCGCGTCCCGCCCGACCCCCGGACCGGCGCTCGCGCCGCCGGGACCGCGCGAGCGGTGGGGGCAGAGGGGACCTCGAGTGCTCGACGCGGTCAGGACACCGTGTTCACCGGTGCCTGCCGGCGGGCGCGAGCCGCGGGTGGCGCACCGAGCGAGCACGCAGGAGTCCTCATGACCACGCAGGAGTCGTTCAAGAAGCGCGTCCGCGCGCGCATGGCCGCCACCGGCGAGAAGTACGGCGCCGCGCGCCGCACCCTCCTCGCCGGAGCCACCACCCAGCCCGGCGCGCCGGGCGCCTGGGTCTCGGAGCCCGACGTCTCCGAGGAGGCGATCCGCGAGAACACCGGCCACGGCTGGGACGAGTGGGTCACGCTCGTCGACGCAGGGCCCGGCCGCGACGCCGGCCACACCGCCATCGCCGCCTGGGTCGCGGGCGAGCACGGCGTGCCCGGCTGGTGGGCGCAGTCCGTCACGGTCGGCTACGAGCGGATCACCGGCCTGCGCGTGCCCGGCCAGCGGCCGGACGGCACGTTCTCGGTGAGCCGCTCGCGGCTGTTCGACGTCGACCCGGCGGAGCTGCGCGCCCTGCTCGACGACGACGCCGCCCGCGCCGACCTCGTGCCCGGCCTCACCCTCGCGCCGCGGTCGCGGCCGGGCGTGAAGAGCCCGCGGTTCGGGGTGTCCGACGACGACGGCGAGCACGGCGTCGCGATGTTCTCGCTGGACCCGGCCGGTACCCGGCTGCGGCTCACAGTGACGCACGAGCGGCTCGGTTCCGCCGCCGCGGCGGAGGCCTGGAAGGCCTACTGGTCCGACTGGCTGGCGGCGCTCGCGGACGCCTGACTCCGGTCGACGCCGGGGGCGTGCTACCCGAGCTCGGGTCGCACGCCCTCGGCGATCAGCCGCCGCCGCTCGACGTACTCCGGCAGGATCGTCACGTCGTCGTCGGCGAACCACTCGAACGGCGCGGTCGACGCGACGAGCGCGAAGTTCGCCCACGGTTCGAACGACCCGGAGCGCACCACGACCTTGGCCCGCGGCGCCCAGTGCTCGATGAGGTCCCCGTGGGTGGTGCCGCGGAACGTGGCGCCCGAACCGGTGAAGAGGTCCTGCACGTCGCCATAGAGGCGAGGGTGGTGCGTCCGCACCTCGCCGGCCATGTGCACCTCCTCGACGAAGATCTCCTCCAGCAGCACCCGCAGGATCGTCTGCACGTCGAGGTGCCCGCGCGTCAGCGCGAGGTCGACGCGGTGCGCGTCCCGCGGGATGGGGAACCCGGCGTCGGTCACCAGCACGACGTCGGTGTGCCCCAGCGTCGCGAGCGCCCCGGCCAGCCCGGGGTGCAGGACCCGTCCGCTTCTCATGCTCTCTCCTTCGTCGTGGCTCTCGTGGTGGCGAGGAAGTCCTCGACCTCGGCGCGCGTCCGGTAGGACGGCACCGTCTCCCAGTGCTCGCAGCAGAGCGCCGCCACGACGCCGGCGAATGCGGCCGCGTCCCGCAGGTCGCGCCCCTCCCCGAGCGCGACGGCGAGCGCCGCGTTGAAGCTGTCGCCCGCCCCGTTGGAGTCGACGACGTCGACCGCCGCGGTCGCCACCGGCGTCGCGCCCGCGGGGTCGGCCACGAGCGCCCCGTCCTCGCCGCGCGTGACGACGACGGAGCGCGGCCCGAGCGCGAGCAGCCGCCGGGCGAGCTCCTCGACGGGCGCGGGGTCGCCGGGCGACAGGCCCAGCGCGACCCGGGCCTCGTGCTCGTTCGGCGTCAGCACGTCCACGGCCGAGAGGTCCGCCCCGCGCAGGTCGACGGCGGGCGCCGGGTTGAGCACGGTCGTGACGCCGGCCTCCCGCGCGGCGGCGAGCGCGTGCAGCGCGGAGCCCAGCGGGATCTCGAGCTGGGCGAGGACGACGTCCGCCCCGCGCAGCGCGTCGGCCGAGCGGTCCAGGACCTCCGGCAGGAGCCGGTCGTTGGCGCCCTTGTCCACGACGATGAGGTTGCGCCCGGCGGTGTCCTTGACGATGAACCCGACGCCCGTCGGCGCGGTCGGGTCGACCGTCACGCGCGAGTCGTCGACCCCCTCTGCTGCCATGAGGGCGCGGAACTCCGCGCCGTGCGCGTCGTCGCCCACCGCCCCGACGTACACGACGTCGGCGCCGAGCCGGGCGGCCTGGACGGCCATGTCGGAGCCCTTGCCGCCGTACGTCTCGCGGTACTCGCGCCCGAGCAGGGTCTCCCCCGCCTCGGGCAGCCGGTCGACCGTCATCACGAGAGCCTTGGCGTAGCTCCCCACCACCGTGAGCCTCATCGCTCCCCTTCGTGTCGCTTCGTCGTGCGGTCTGCCGCGCGTCCGGTCCGGTCAGTAGGCGTCCGGGTCGCCGACGAGACCGTCGACGATCGCCGGGCCGGAGCTGGTGCCCACCAGCTCGGCGCCCGCCTCGAACAGGCGCTGCATCTTCTCCAGCGAGTTGACCTTGCCGGAGACCTTCACCCGGCAGGGCGGCTCGACGTTCTCGGCGAGCAGGCGGACGTCGTGCTCGGTGGCCTCCAGGCCGCCCTTGCCCCAGCCCGAGGACTGCTTCACCCAGTCGACGCCGGCCTCGTACGCGATCCGCGTGGCGCGGACCTTGAGGTCGTCGGTGGGCAGGAAGCCGAACTCGAGCATCACCTTCACGGCCACGCCCTCGGCGTGCGCGAGCCGGACGACGTCCTCGATGTCGCGGGCGTAGAGGTCCTCGTCGCCGCCGAGCAGCAGGCCCGGGTGCGGCGGGAAGTCGAACTCGTCCACCCCCGTGGCGACGAGCGCCCGCAGCGCCGCGAGCCGCATCTCGGGGGTGTCGTTCGCCATCGGGAAGTTCAGCGTCGAGGCGACCTTGACGCCGGTGCCCGCAAGCACGTCCTTCGCCAGCGGCACCCAGTAGGGCGCGATCATCGCGGCGTCGAAGCCGTACGCCGCGCACGTCTCCAGGTGCTTCGTCACGCCGTCGCGCGTGAGGTCGGGGTTCACGTTGGTGTACTGGATCGCCCGGGCGACCTGCGCCGGGTCGGTGAAGTCGATTGTCATGCGGTCCTCCTGGAGGGTGAGGGACGGGTGGGGTGCTCGGGTCAGCCCTTGACCGCGCCGGCGGACAGGCCGCTCATGACGTGCCGCTGCATGACGACGAAGATGAGCAGGATCGGCACCACCGCCAGCAGCAGGGTGGGGAAGACGATCTCGTAGTTGGTGGTGTACGAGGACACGGCCGCGTACACGCCGGTGGTGATGGTCCGGAACGACGACCCGGGCCCGAGGATGAGCTGCGGGCTGACGAAGTCGTTCCACGCGCTCAGCGCGTTGAGGATGAACGCCGTCGCGACGATCGGCTTCATGAGCGGGAACACGATCCGCCACAGCACGCGCTGCTGGCTCGCGCCGTCGATGGCCGCCGCCTCGTCGAGGGACCTCGGCAGCATGCGGATGTACCCGGTGAAGATGAACAGGGTGAACGGGATCATCGTCGACGACATGAAGAGCACCAGGCCCGGCAGCGTCCCCATGAGGTGCAGCGCCTTCAGCACGAAGATCGCGGGCACCAGGATGATCTGCGCCGGGATGAACATGCCCGCGACGAAGAACATCAGCAGGAACCGGAACAGCACCGTAGGCGTGCGGGCGATGACGTAGGCCGTCGGGATGGACGCCCCGATCGCGACGACGTTGCACGCCACCACGAGGAACAGCGTCACCGCGTAGCCCGAGACCACCGGGAAGTTGGGGTTGGTCCACGCGTCCTGCAGGAACTGGGTCGTGGCCGTGGCCGGGTCGAACCCGAGCGGCGACAGCAGGATCTCCTGCTGCGGCTTGAACGCGTTGACGACGACGATGTACAGCGGCACCAGCATCGCGAGCGACAGGACGGCGACGGCCACGTTCCGCAGGGTCGTGCGCGACCGCGCCGACCGGCTGGCGGTCAGGCTCATGACAGCGCCTCCGCTCCCTCTTCGGCGCGCCTGCGCAGCGCGATGATCGTGAACGACAGGATCCCGGCGACGACGATGAGCAGCATCGCCTGCGCGCACGCCAGGCCCACCTTGTTGTTGGCGAAGGACACGGCGAGGATCTCGTAGGCCCAGGTCTGCGTGGCGTCCCCGGGGCCGCCGTTGGTCAGGCCGAGCACCACCTCGTAGACCTTGAGCAGCGACAGCACCGACGTCACGATCGTCACCGTCACGGTGGGCGCGAGCGCCGGCCACGTGACGTGCTGGAACACCTGCACGCGGCCGGCGCCGTCGAGCGTCGCCGCCTCCTGGAGGTCCGCCGGCACGGCCTGCAGGCCCGCGAGGTACAGCACGAGCTGGACGCCGAGCTGGGCCCACACGATGACGGCGATCATCGTCGCGAGCGCCCAGCCCGGGTCCGATAGGAACGGCAGGGCCGACCGGCCGGACCCGGTGAGCAGGTTGTTCACGGCGCCCTGCGGGCCGAGGATCGCCTGCCACAGGAAGCCCACGATGAGCGCGGACAGCACGTGCGGGTAGAACATCACGGCCCGCGCGAACGCGGTGAACGGCGTGGTCCGCCGCAGCAGCAGCGCCAGCCCCAGCGCGATCGCGTTGACGGCGAACGCCCCCACCACCGCGATGATCCCGGTGACCCAGAGCGACGAGTGCATGTCGCCCGTCGGGTCGGTGAAGATCCGCGTGTAGTTCTTCAGCCCGACCCACTCCGGCGTCTGGCTCGGGATGCCGTTGTACTCGGTGAACGAGTAGTAGACGGCGTACCCGACCGGCACCACCATGAGGCCGATGTAGATCAGCGCCGCCGGGACCGTCATCAGGCCCCGGCCCAGCGCGCCCCGTCTTCCCAGCACGCGTGCCGTCCTCGCTCGAGCCATGTCAGCCCGCTGCCTCCGCGTCGTACCACGCCGTGAGCTGGCCGGCGGCGTCCGCGGGCAACGTGCCCTGCCACAGCCCCTGCGCGACCTCGGTGAACTTCTCGTTGAACCCGGCGACCGGGAGGGCGAAGTCGCCCACCGTCTGGTTGCCGGGCACGACGAACGACGGCGCCGCGTCGAGCAGCTCCTGGACCTGGCCCGCGTACGGGTTCGCGCTCGTGTCCAGGCCCTCGCGGTTGAAGTTGTCCATCTCTGCCTGGGCGGCGATCGCGTCCTCGTCCGTCACGAGGTACTCCACCAGCTGCGTGGCGGCGTCCTTCGCCTGCGTCCCGTTCCAGACCATGTACGGGAACGCCATCGTGGCGCCCATCGGCGCGGGCTGGTCGGCGGCGTCGTCGACCGGTGGCGCGAAGATCCCGACCTCGAACTCGGGCGGCGACCCGGCGAGCGTCGTGGTGAACCAGGAGCCCATGGGGTAGATCCCGACGTCGCCGGCGATGAAGTTAGCCTCCTGGGTGCCGCTGTCCGTGGCCACGTCGTCGGCCGTGGTGTAGCCGGCGTCGATCCAGTCGGCCACGTGCTCGAACATCGGCTGGAACTGGTCGCCGAGGGTCGAGGACCCGCCGGCCACGGCCTGCTGCCACCCCGGGGTGGTGAGGTTCTGCTGCGGGTGCCAGATCTCCTGCACCTGGACGCCGGTGGCCCACTCGGACGCGAACCCGATCGGCTTCTTCACGCCCTCGTCCTGCAGGGCCTTCAGGGCGGCGTCCATCTCCTCCCACGTGGCGGGGGGCTCGCTGATGCCGGCCTTCTCGAAGAGGTCCTTGTTGTAGAAGAGCAGCGACTGCGCCTGCATGCCCACGCCCACCACGTTGATGGCGCCGTCCGTGGAGTACAGGTCGGCCATCGGGGTGCCCTGCGCCCAGTCGTAGTCCGACAGGTCGAGGATCTCGGGCGCCGTGTCCTCGGTGGGGAAGATCGACTGGATGACGTCGGGCGCCGTGCCCGCCGCGAGCTGCGTCGGGAACGTCTCGGCGACCGACTGGCCGCTCGGCCCCTCGATCTTGACGTCGATCCCCGTCTCCTCCTCGAAGGGGGCGACGAGCTCGTCCCACTTCGCCTGCGTGAGGTTGTCGGTGATGTTCACGAGCATCCGCACCTGGTCGCCGCCGCCCGAGCTGCCGCCGCCGTCGTCGGAGCTACAGGCCGTGAGGGCGAGGACGGGTACGAGCCCGAGCGCGGAGGCGCCGATCGCCCCGCGCCGAAACCTTGCTGACATCGTTGTCTCCCTGGGTGGGTGCGTGGACCTCGAGCACGAGGCCACTTGTCATACATGCTACATGTGAGAGGTGGCGCGCCACCAGTCCCTAGTCGAGCCGACCTCGGAACGGGACGGGGCCGACCGCGGTCACGTCCGTGGGCCGGTCCGAGTCGTCGATCCGGAAGATCCCCTCGTCCGCGACGAAGAACGCCGGCGCGTCGGGGTACTCGAGCTCCGCCGGCAGCGGCTCCTTGTCCGTCCAGGCGAAGAAGGAGCGCGCGAACGTGTCGCGGTCCTTGCGCCCGAATATGCTGAGGTCCCCGGCCGTGTACGGGCTGAGGATGCACCAGTGCACGCCGTCCTCGGCCCAGAACGCCCGGTCGGAGACGATCACCGCCTGCCGGTCGCGATCCGCGAACACCTCGTCCCAGAACGACGCGTCGACGTCGCCCCGGGCCAGCGCGTGGCGGGCCAGGAAGAGCAGGTCGTGCGCGTGCCACGCCGTGCTCGGCGCGACGTCGGCCTCGTGGTGCCAGCCCGTGGCCGACACGAAGGGGCCGGCGGGCGACTGGTAGTGCGCGTAGGTGCGCAGGCACGCGTCGCGGAACTCGCCCAGCTCGGGCACGTCGACGTCGGCGAGCACCTCCTCGATGCCGTACAGGCTCAGCCCCATGCCCGCGACGAGCATCGGCGTGGTCGAGAGCAGGCGCGTACCGCCCTGCACGTACCAGTAGCGATGGAAACGCGTGCACCCTGCGTCATCGGTCCACGCGGACCGCGCGACGTGCCGGCAGATCGCGACCGCCTCGTCGAGGAGGTCCGGCCGGCCGAACCGGCGCGCGCCCAGCACGAGCGGCACCACCATGAGCCCGTAGTACTCGGCGGGCTCGAGGATGCCGCCGCCCTCACGGTCGGTCGGCTGGCGGAAGACGCCCACCGACCCGTCGTCGGGCACGCCGCGCACGTGGCTGAGGCGCACCAGCGCGTCGAGGTCGTCCTCGAGCTCGGCGGCGTACACGTCGTCGCCGCTCAGCTCCTCGTACCGCAGCTTCGCCCAGACGCGCGCGTACTCCTGGTTCACGGTGCCGTCGGGGGTCGGCCGGCCGCCGCCGTAGACGCGGCACGCGTCGAGGTCGCGCCGGACGGCCGCGAGCACCTCGGCCCGCTCCTCGCCGGGCAGCAGGTGCCCGGCGTGCCGCAACCCCTCCAACAGGCCGAGGCAGCCCACCATGTTGTGGATCAGGCCCGCGGTGGCCGACTCCCCCACCTGGAACCCGATGTGGCGGAACTGCCCGTCGTCCTGCACCGTCCGCGCCTGGAACAGCATCATCCGGCGCCAGAGGTCGAGCCCGCGGTCGTCGGGGTACCTCGCGAGGACCTCGCCGAACGCCGCGGTGGCCGGGGCGGAGAACGCCTGGTGGCCGCTGGTGAAGTCGACGAACGTCGCCGGGTTGGTGCCCCACACGCTGTGGTTGTGGAACCCGCGGATCTGCCCCTCGTCGCCCACCCACGTGCGCATCCAGCGCGCGAGCGCCGCGACGTCGGGTCCTGCCTGCCCTGCGGCCATGCGTCCTCCTGCCTCGTTGCTGCGGGTGGCATCCTCGCGCACCGCCGTCATGACGCCACCAGCTCCTCCGGGTGTGCGAACGGCAGCCCACGGGCGAACCGCTCGACCTCCGCCACGACCGAGTCGCCGATCCGGCGCAGCTCGGTCCCCGTGGAACCGGCGAGGTGCGGGGTGAGCACCACGTTCGGCAGGCTCCACAGCTCGCTGTTCTCCGGGGGCGGCTCGGGGTCGGTGACGTCGAGCACCGCGTCGATCCGGCCCGTGCGCAGCTCGGCGAGCAGCGCGTCGCCGTCGACCACGCCGCCGCGAGCGGTGTTGATCAGCGTGGCACCGTCGGGCATCAGGCCGAGCACCCGGGCGTCGATCTGCCCCGCCGTCCCGGGGGTGAGCGGTTGGTGCAGCGAC
This sequence comes from Isoptericola variabilis, assembly GCF_050311655.1. GTDB lineage: Bacteria > Actinomycetota > Actinomycetes > Actinomycetales > Cellulomonadaceae > Isoptericola > Isoptericola variabilis. The sequence goes on along the minus strand of NZ_JBNOZM010000004.1, from coordinate 157,032 downwards.
AGGACGTCGCTGCGTGCCGCGACCTCGTCGAGACCGACGGCGCGGGCACCAGGCAGGCCGGGCACCGGGCCCGGCGACAGCTCCGGGGAGTACAGCAGCACGTCGAGGTCGAACGGCCACAGCAGCTCGACGACGCGGCGTCCCACCTGCGAGGCCCCGACTATCCCGACGGTGCGGCGGTAGTTGCCCGTGCCGGTGAGCAACCGCTCGGCGCCCGGGGCCGCACGGCGCTCGCGGTAGGCCCGCTCGGCGGCGTGCGCCTTCTTGTTCGCGAGCAGGATCATCGCCAGCGCATACTCGGCGACCGGTACGGCGTTGGCGGCCCGGGCGTTCGACGCCGTCACCCCGCGCGCCGCGAGTGCCGCCGGGTCGGCGAGGCACGCGCGCGCGACGCCTCCCGCGTAGGCGATGGCACGCAGCCGCGGCAGGAGATCCGTCGGCAAGCGCGGCGCGCCCCAGCCGGCGACCAGCAGCTCGGCCGCGGCGAGCCTGTCGCGCGCGGCCTCCGACGCGTCCTCGACGATCACCTCCGGGTCGAGGTCGACGACGGCGCCCAGGCGCTCGAGGCCATCCGCCCCGAAGATCCGCTCCACGAGCCCGGGCGGGTCGAAGGCCAGGACGGCGCGGAGCCGGCCCGCCGCCCGCGGGGAGGCGCTCACGTCTGCTCACCCGCGCGGCGGCGCGCGAGGCGCAGGCCGGCGTCGACGGGTCGCACGTGGGGGCCCGACGGCACGGCCCAGGTGCCGGACTCGCGATTGGTGGCGATGAGCTCCTCGTCGACCTCGATGCCGAGTCCGGGCGCGTCGCCCAGCACGATCCCGCCGTCCTGGATCTCCTGGTCCACGCGGAGCCCTACGGGCCACGTCAGGTCCTGCACCTCGGTGACCAGGTGGTTGGGCACGGCGGCGGACGCGTGCGCGACGGGGTTGGCGTTGTAGCCCACGGGGCTGACGGGCAGGTCCCGCCCGAGCGCCAGCACGGAGACCCGCAGGAAGTGGGTGATGCCCCAGACGCTGCCCGCCTGCACGACGCCCACGGCGTCGCGGTCGAGGAGCGGCCCGTACTGCTCCAGGCCGGTGAGGTTCTCCCCCGTGGCGACGGCGGCGCGCAGCTCCGAGGCGACGGCCCGGTGCCCCGCGACGTCCCACCGGCGCACCGGCTCCTCGATCCACATGATGTCGACCTGGTCCTCCACCCGGCGGGCGAACCGGACCGCCTGGTGGCGGCCCCACGCCTCGTTCACGTCGTACATGAGGTCGGGGTGGTCGGTGTTCTCGCGCAGGACGTCGCGGACGATCGCGAGGCGCTTGACGTCGCGGTCGACGTCCAGGCCGCCCTTGACCTTGGCGCCGGTGAAGCCGCGCTCGGCCCAGGGCTCGTAGAGCTCGACGAGCGCGTCGTCGGGCAGCGCGTACTCCAGCCCGGACGCGTAGCCGGGCACGAAGCGGTCGGCCGCGCCGAGGGCGCGCCACAGCGGCTCGTCCGCGAGCTTGGCCTTGAGGTCCCAGAGCGCCATGTCGAAGGCGCCGATCGTGCCGAACGTGCTGCCGGCGTGACCGGACTTGAAGACGAACGCGAGCATCCGGTCGTAGAGCGCGGTCACCGCGCGCGGGTCCTGCCCCTCGAGGGCGCCGAAGACGAGGTCGAGGTCACCGCTCGCCCCGAGCCCGACACCGGTGACGCCGGCGTCCGTCTCGAGGAGCACGACCGGCACCTCGGTCACCCCGTCCGCGACGACGCCGTTGACGTCGCCCACCGGCCGCCCCCATCGGTGGACGGTGGTGAGGGTCCGGTATCCCGTGATGCGCATCCGCTGCTCCTACTCCGCGCGCGCCGCCGTCGGCGCGAGTCTCGAGGCCGGGCCGTGGGAGGTGCAGCGGCGGGGTGCCAGCGCCTCGTCGAGCCAGTCGGCTGACTCATAACTTATGATACGAGTGATGAGTGTGCAACCCTCCGCTACGCTCGGGGTGGCCGTCAGCGCAGGCCGCGACGCAGAACGGAGCCCGGACGACATGACAACGACGCCCTCGACCGCCGGAGCGGTGCCCCGCCCCCAGCGACACCGCCCGCCGCTCGCCGCCGCGGTGGTGAAGAGCCTCGTCACGGCGATCGTCGTCGGCGAGTATCCCCCGGGCAGCGCGCTCCCCCCAGCGGGCGCCCTCTGCGAGCAGTACGAGGTCAGCCGCACCGTGATCCGCGAGGCCACCACCGCCCTCGTGGAGAAGGGCCTCGTCGCGTCGCGCCAGGGGTGGGGCACGATCGTGCTCGACCAGGACCAGTGGAGCCTGCTCGACCCACTGGTCCTGGACGCGCTCTTCCAGCGCGAGGACCGGCTCGTCTACCTCGACAACCTCATCGAGATCCGCACCACCCTGGAGTGCGCGATGGCGCGGCGCGCGGCGGGCCTGCTCGACGCCGAGCAGCGCGCCGCGCTCGCGGGCAAGCTCGACGAGCTCGCGGACCTGATCGATGATCCGACCGCGTACGCGCGCGTCGACCTCGAGTTCCACGAGCTGATCCACCGCGCCTCGCGCGACGCGTTCGGCCGCGCGATCGTCTCCAGCGTCCAGGGCAAGGCGCTGCACTCGCCGCAGTACAGCGGCAGCCCCAGCGTCGACGACGTCCGCTCCACGCACGAGGGTCACACCCGGATCCTCGAAGCCCTCGTCGCCGGCGACGCGGACGGTGCCGAGGCCGCGATGCGCGACCACATCACGTCGTCCTGGGCGCGCCGCCGCCCCCAGGAATAGCACGGCCCGAGGCCCGGCCCTCCGGACGCCACCGCTGCCGCTCGGAGCGCCGGGCCCTTTCTCGATCGGTTGACTTGTACTACATGTGATGTACTACATTCGATCCATCGTGGCACCGCGTCCCTGAGCACGTCGGGACGCGAGGACGGCGGGGCAGGGCTGCCCTGGCCTCCACCATCCGCGGCAGTACCCCAGCGACACCCTGCAGTTCCGGTACCGAAGGCGACGACGCCCGACCGCACGGGCAGCCGTTCGACCTTTCGTGGCCTCGACGACGAGACGGACGACGAGAGGGATGTGGATGCGATGACCTCGTTCACCCGACGAGACCTGCTGAGATCGACCGGCGCCGCGGCGGCCGGAGCGGTCGTGCTGGCCGGCGGAGCCCGCGCCGGCACGGCCGAGGCCGCCACCATGGACACGGCCACGGACGACGCCGGGCCCAACCCCCTGGAGCTCTGGTACGACCGGCCCGCGGCCGCGTGGCTGGAGGCGCTCGCGGTCGGCAACGGCCGGCTCGGCGCCATGGTCTTCGGCGGCGTCGCCGCCGAGACCCTGATGCTCAACGAGGACACGGTCTGGGCCGGCGGCCCGCACGACTACGCCGACCCCGCGGGCGCCGAGGCACTCCCCGAGATCCGGCGGCTGCTGACCGAGGAGCGCTGGGCCGACGCCCAGCGGCTCGCCGACGCGCGCTTCATGGGCCGCCCCACCGAGCAGATGCAGTACCAGCCCGTCGGCGACCTGCACCTGGCGTTCCCGGGCCTGACCGACGACGTCGCGGAGTACCGCCGGTCGCTCGACCTCACCACCGCCGTGTCCACCACGACGTTCGTCGCCGACGGCGTGCGGCACACGCGGGAGGTGTTCGTCAGCCACGCCGACCAGGCGATCGTCGTGCGGCTGCGCGCGGACACCCCGGGCGCCGTATCGGTCGACGCGTCGTTCTCCTCGCTCCAGGAGACGACGACCCTGGCGCACGACGGTCGGACGCTCGCCCTCGAGGGCCGGTCCGGGGACGCCGAAGGGCTCGAGGGCGAGGTGCGGTTCGTCGTCCTGGCGCGCGCCGTCGCCGAGGGCGGCTCCGTGGTGTGCAACGAGTCATCGCTGCGGGTCCGCGGCGCCGACGCCGTCACGCTGCTCGTCACGATCGGCACCAGCCACCGCAGCTATCTCGACGTGGGCGGCGACCCCCTCGAGCAGGCGGGGCCGCCCCTCGAGCGAGCGAGCAACCAGGGCTTCGGCGTGCTGCGCCGCGCGCACGTGCGCGACCACCAGGAGCTGTTCGGGCGGGTCGACCTGGACCTCGGCACCTCGGCGTCGGCGGACCTGCCGACCGACGAGCGGGTGGCGGCGTTCCGCGTCGGCGGCGACCCGCAGCTCGCCGCGCTGTACTACCAGTTCGGCCGCTACCTGCTGATCTCGAGCTCACGGACGCCGGGCCAGCCGGCCAACCTGCAGGGGCTCTGGAACGCGGAGATGCTGCCCGCCTGGCAGTCGAAGTACACGCTCAACATCAACTGCGAGATGAACTACTGGCCCGCCGGCCCGTCGAACCTCGCGGAGTGCTGGCGGCCCCTGTTCGCGATGATCGAGGAGCTCGCGGAGTCGGGAGCGCGGACGGCGCAGAAGATGTGGGGCGCCCGGGGCTGGGTGGCCCACCACAACACCGACCTGTGGCGCGGGACCGCCCCCGTCGACCACGCCTTCTACGGGGTGTGGCCCACCGGCGGCGCGTGGCTCTCGCTGCTCTTCTGGGAGCACTACGAGTACACGGGGGACCTCGACACCCTGCGGGAGTACTTCCCGGTGCTCCGCGGCGCGGTCGAGTTCTTCCTCGACACGCTCGTCGTCGACGACGCGACCGGCTACCTGGTCACGAGCCCGTCCCACTCCCCTGAGCTGAAGCACCACGAGGACGACGACGAGGGCGTCAGCCTCTGCGCCGGACCGACGATGGACTGCCAGATCCTGCGGGATCTGTTCACCGCGTTCGACAAGGCCTCCCGGGAGCTCGGCCTCGACCGCGAGACCGCCGTGGCCGCCCTCGCCGCGCGCGACAAGCTGCCCCCGAACCAGGTCGGCTACCTCGGCCAGCTCCAGGAGTGGCTGGTGGACTGGGAGGACGCGGCCACCGAGACCAGCCGCCACGTCTCCCACCTGTGGGGCGTCTTCCCGAGCGACCAGATCACGCCGCGCCGGACGCCGGAGCTCGCGGCCGCGGCGGACCGCTCGCTCGAGCTGCGCGGCCCGGCCGTGACCGCCGGCTGGTCCCTGGCCTGGAAGATGAACATCCGCGCCCGCCTCCTGCAGCGCGACGGCGCGTACGCGCACCTCACGCAGCTGCTCTCCCCCGGCCGGACGGCGCCCAACCTGTTCGACCTGCACCCGCCGTTCCAGATCGACGGCAACTTCGGCGGCACGTCGGCGATCAACGAGATGCTCCTGCAGTCCCATTCCGGCGAGGTCTGGCTGCTGCCGTGCCTCCCCGAGGCCTGGCCCGAGGGCCGCGTGCGCGGCCTGCGCACCCGCGGGGGGTTCGAGATCACGATGACGTGGTCCGCGGGCCGGCTCGAGAACGCGCGCCTGCGCTCGCTTCTCGGCCGCACCGTCCGTCTGCGCACCCACGGGCCCGTGCGCGTCGTCGGGCCGGACGGCGCCGTCGCCGTCGAGCGCCCCGAGGAGGGCCTCGCCGTGTTCGAGACGCGCCGCGGCGCCACCTACGTCGTGCAGCCGACGGCCTGAGCCACCCATCCACCAGCCACACACCCGCACCAATCACGAGAAGAGGACACCGATGTCCAGACGATGGATCAGGACAGGCACGGCCGCGGTCGTCGCGCTCAGCGCGGTCGCCGCCGCCGGGATCGGGGCCACGGCCTTCGACCCCCGCGCGGCGCTCACCGCAGGGATCGACGAGTGCCCGCAGTTCTTCGTCGCCCCCGACGGCGACGACGCCGCGGGCGACGGCACCGAGGCGCACCCGTGGGCCACCGTCGACAAGGCCCGCCAGCACATCCAGGACCTGGGGCTCAACCACGCCACCAAGATGCGGTGCGACATCACCGTCAACCTCGCCGCGGGCGACTACCCCGTCACCGACACGATCGAGTTCACCGAGAAGGACTCGGGCAGCCGCGGTCACCAGGTGATCTACCGGTCGGCCGACGGCCCGGGCAAGGCCAACCTGGTCGGCGCCGAGCCCGTGACCGGCTGGGAGCCCTACCAGGACGGCATCTACAAGACCCAGGTGGACCCGGGCGACCAGTTCTACACGCTGTTCGAGGACGGCGAGCGCTCGGAGCTCGCCCGGCACCCCAACCGGACGTCGGAGGACACCCAGGCGCCCTACCTCTTCTCCGTGCTGGGCGAGCCGGAGAAGGAGGGCGTCCGCGAGTGGCTCTACTGGAAGGAGGGCGACTGGGACCCCGCCTGGGACGACACCCCGGAGAGCAACCCGCTGAAGGACGCCCAGCTCACCGTGTGGTCGGGCGGCTCCTGGAGCTGGTTCACCGACACCATCCCGATCGGCGGCGCCGACTACCGCAAGAACTTCACGACCTTCAAGTACTGGCCGCGGTACGCGCTCATGAACTCGCGCAGCGGCTCCCGCTACTTCATCCAGAACGCGCTGCCGCTCCTGGACAAGGCCGGCGAGTACTACATCGACCGCGACTCCGGCGACTTGTACTACAAGCCGCGCGGCGACATCGCCGACGTCACGATCATGAAGCCCACCGTGGACCGCGTCATCGACGTCAAGGGCGCCGACGCCGAGAAGCGGGCGCATGACATCACGTTCGACGGGATCGGCGTGCAGTACTCCGACTTCGTCGACTGGTACCGCGCGGGCTGGGTCAGTGCGGGCGACTCCGGCGACCCCCACAAGTACCCCCAGTACGACCGGCAGATCGAGATGCCCCGCAACCGCTTCGGCGCCATCACGATCGAGAACACGAGCAACATCACTCTCACCGGCATGCACATCCGCGACACCGGGTTCACGGGCGTCTACGCCCTGTTCGCCAACGACGGCCTCACGGTCGAGAACTCGCTCCTGCAGAACCTGGGCGCCGACGGCGTCAAGGTCGAGGGCGGCTGGCCCGGTGAGGGCGACCTCTCCCACGGCCACACCTTCCGCAACCTGTACATCGACCACGTGGGCGAGCTGGTCCCGGGTGACGCCGCCGGCATCGAGCTCATGGACACCGGCGACAACGTCGTGGAGCACGTCAACGTCAAGCACTCGGCCCGCTACGGCATCAGCCTCGAGTCCCGGCCCGAGGTTGTCGACGGCGACCAGTACACCGACAACAACACCTTCAAGTACATCCGCATCGACGAGGTCGGCCTCGACTCCGGCGACATGGGCGCCTTCTACACCTACGGCGTCGAGAACCAGGAGCCGCACCCGATCCAGAACACCGTCGACCAGATGGTCATCGGCGACGTCATCCCCGACCCCGCCGGCGCCATGCCCGACAGCGGCACCCGCGGCATCCACATGGACGCAGGCGGCTGCGGCTTCACGTTCTCCAACATCGAGATCGGCAAGACCACCGACCAGTCCTACCAGTCCTACCAGTGCAACGAGGTCACCAACGGCAACTGGGAAGACGGCTTCGACGCCTCCCAGATGCAGTACGACCAGATCGGCGTCACCGACGACTTCCCGTACCCCGTCGACTGACCCCACCGCGGCCGTGCCCACCTCGCGGCGGGCACGGCCGCACACTTTGCCCCGCATGTGAGCGCCCACTGACCAGGAGCAGCCATGACCGACCGCCCTCCCACCCGAGCCCTGCTCCGCGCGCCCGTCGTCCTCGGCGCTGCGGCCGCGCTGCTCGCGACCGCCGCCGTCCCCGCCGGGGGCGCGACCGGCGCAGACGGACCCCCCGACGCCGACGTCGGGCTCCAGCGCCCCTTCGCCCTGCCCGGGTACGTCGAGCGGGACGACAACGGCGCGCTGCTCGTCGGCGAGGGCGAGAGCCGCTTCGCCCTCCGCGTCGACCTGCTCACCGCCGCCGGGAAGCTCGTCCGGGAGAACCAGGGCCTGCTGAACAACGTCGCCCACGTCGGCCCCGTGACGGTCGACGGTTCCTACTACGAGGTGGAGATCAGCAGCGACGACCGCACGATCACCCCCGACCGCCTGGGCGGGCTGCGCGAGATCCTCGCCCACCCTGACGAGTGGTCCGAGCAGCAGGTGACGGATGCCCGCGAGCAGCTGCCCACCCTGCAGGCGCGCTACGACCAGACGCAGCGCGACAAGCAGACGATCGTCCTGCGGTTCGCGCGGACGGCGCCGAACACCCTCGTCGGGTCGGTCACCGCGCGCGACGCCGACGCGACCGTCTTCCTCGAGGCCGCGCCGCCGTGGGACGAGGAGAACTCCTACGAGGTCGCCGACGGCGGCGTCCGCGCCACCGGCGCCGGCCTCGACGACCCCGCGGAGGTCGGGCACTTCGCCCTGCTCCCGACACAGGCGCCCGACGACGCCGCGGCCTACGCGTCCGAGGACGACCTGGTCGCCGCGATGGAGGGCGAGGAGGGCGCCGCCGGCGACGCCGCGGCCGCGCTGCGGTACGACCTCGAGGAGGGCGAGACGGTCACGTTCACCACGAGCGTGGCGGACGAGCCCCCGGCGACCCGTGCCACGGACGGCAGCATCCTCCGCACCCTCGCGCGGGCCCGGGCGGAGGCCGACGACGGCACGCTCAGCGGCAGCGGGCCGGCTGGGCGGGCGGCGACCGCGATGCGCAGCGCCATGGCGCTCAACGCGAACTACGATGAGCAGTCGCGGCAGAGCTTCCTCGTGTGGGGCTGGGGCCGTGGCGGGTCGGAGAACGACTCGATCTTCACCGGCTGGGACTCCGCGTGGGACGCGATCACCGCGCTCACCGTCGACCCGGACCTGGCCCGCCAGCACGAGCGCGTGCTGTTCGCCTCGGGAGGGCCGCGCTACGACCAGCTGCACGCCGGCCCGATGCACGCCTACGCAGTCAAGCGGATCTACGACGCCACGGGCGACCGCGACCTCGTGGAGCAGGCGTACCCCGCGCTCGTGGATTTCTTCGACAAGCTGCCCGAGTGGGACGTGAACGACGACGGCCTGCTCGAGGCGCCCTACGACGGCGACCCCAGCAAGGTGGGCAACCACCTCGGCCTCGACGACCTGCCCGTCTACCTCGCCGCCGACCGCATCGCCAAGGAGGGCGGCAGCGGCGACGAGCGCGACAACACCGACCTCACCGACGTCGCGCTGACCTCCTACTACGCGCTGATGGCCGACTCTCTGACCGAGCTGGCCACCGCGCTGGACCGCCCCGAGGACGCCCGCCGGTTCGCCGCCGTCCTGGCTCGCACCAAGGAGGCCGCGAACGACACCCTCTGGGACGACGAGCGCGGCATGTACCTCGACCGCAACCTCGACGGCACCTGGGGGAACGTCGTCACGCCGACGATCTTCTACCCGCTGTTCGGGGGTCTGGCCACGCCCGAGCGCGCGGAGCGGACCGTCCAGGAGAACCTGCTCGACCCGGAGCAGTTCTGGGGCGAGTACGCGATCCCGAGCATCAGCCGCGACGACGCGGAGTACTGTGCCAACGGCGACGTCTCCGCGACGTCGTCCCCGCAGTACACGTACTACGTGGGCTGGGGCGAGGAGAACACCTGCGAGCAGTGGCGCGGCGCCGTCTGGCCGCCGATGAACGCCACCGTCTACGACGGCCTCAAGCGGTACGGGCTCGACGAGGCCGCCGGCGAGCTGGCGACGAAGAGCACCAGCATGTACCTGGACAGCTGGGACGAGAACGGGTTCTTCCCCGAGTACTTCGACCCCGAGCCCGGCCAGGTCGTCAACGCCTCGGCGGTGGACAGCGCGTGGCGCTACTACACGTGGTCCAACGTGATGCCTCTGATGGCGGTGCACGAGCTCGTCGCCGAGGACGCCTGGGGGCGGCCCGGATCGGTCACCTTCGGCTCGCACGCCCTGCCCGGCCGCAACACCGTGGACGACGTGCGCGTGGGCGGGCACACCTGGGCCGCGACGGTGAGCCGGAGCGCCACCGCGCTGGAGCGGGACGGGCGGACCGTGTTCCGGTCGACCGGCGGGCGCGTCGTCGTACGCGACTTCGCACTCACCCGCGACGGCGCGTGCTTCGACGTCAACGCCACCGGGACCGCGCGCCTGGAGGTGACGCCGCGACCCGGCACCACCCTGCGCACCACCGTGCGGGAGGGCAGCTCGCACGTCTGCCTGTGACGCCGTAGCGCCCCGGAGCCCGGTCGTGGCCACCCGTCACGGCCGGGCACCGGCCGTCGTCCTGCCGTGCGCCGCCACCAGCTCCGCCCCGAGGCGGGCGAGCTCCGCCCGCACCTCCGGCGGGCCGACGACGTCCGCCTGGGCGCCCCAGCCGGCCAGGTGCCGCGCGACGTCGAGCGGCGTGGGCGCGGCGACGCGCACCGTCGAGCGACCTTCGGGTCCGCCCGCGGGGTCACCGTCGTCGACGACGACCGTGTGCCGCCCGAACTGGTCGCGCAGCACGCGGACGTGCTCGGGCGCCACCCGCACGGTGGCCCACGTCGCGGACCGTTTCACCTCGACCTCGCCGACGACGCGGTCCCACTCGGCCCGCAGGTCGACGTTGTCGGGCACGACGGCGGGCTCGTCGGTGACGTCCAGCGCACCGATGCGGTCGACGCGGAAGGTGCGCGGTCCGCGCTCCGTGCCGGCGATCAGGTACCAGGCGCCGTCCTTGTCGACGAGACCCCACGGATCGAGGACGCGGCGCGAGGACCGCCCGGTCGCGCCGGTGTAGTCGATCCGCACGCGGCGTCGCTCGACGACGGCGCGCTGCAGCGCGTCCACCTCCGGCGGACGGGCGCGCCCCGCGGCGCTCCAGCCCTCCCGGTCCACGACCACGGCCGCGGCGGCCGCCTCCGCCTCGGCCCGGAAGGTGGTGGGCAGCGCACGCACGAGCTTGCGCAGCGCCGCCCGGGCGTGGTCGGACGACGACGCGCCCGGCCCGGCGAGCAGGAACAGGGCCCGCGCCTCGGGCGCCGTGAGGCCGCTGAGGTCCGTGCGCGAGCCGCCGAGCAGCGACCACCCGCCGCCGCGGCCCGCCTGCGGGTACACGGGCACGCCCGCGGCCGACAGCGCCTCGAGGTCCCGGCGGGCGGTCGCCACCGAGACCTCGAGCGCGTCGGCGAGCTCGGCCGCCGTCACGCGGGGGCGGGACTGCAGGTGCAGCAGCACCTGGATGAGGCGGTCGGCGCGCATGCTCCGAGACTGCCACCAAAGTGATCAGCAGGTGAGCACTTTGGACGGAAGAGTGGTGCTCACGAGGTCAGCAGGCCTCGATCGCACCGACTGTCCCACCGACCCACACACCGAGCACCGGGAGCCGACATGCTGCGCGGACTGACCACCATCACCTACCTGGCCGACGACGTCGCCGCCGCCCGCGACTGGTACGCCGAGGTGCTGGGCACCGACGCCTACTTCGCCCGCGAGGCCGGCGGGGCGCTCGCCTACGCGGAGTTCCGCATCGGCGACTACCAGCACGAGCTGGGGATCATGGACCGGCTCTTCGCTCCCCCGCAGCCCGACGGCGCCGCGGGCGCCGTCGCCTACTGGGCGGTCGACGACGTCCGCGGCACCTTCACACGGCTGCTCGAGCTCGGCGCCGTCGCCTACCAAGAGCCGATCGAACGCGGCCCCGGGTTCGTCACCGCGGCCGTGGTCGACCCGTTCGGCAACGTGCTCGGAGTCATGGAGAACTGCCACTACCGCGACGTGCTCGCCTCCCTGACATCCTGACCCGGGCGCCCGACGCCGTCGAGCGTGACGAGCCGGTTCCAGGTCGCGACCCAGTCGCGGCCGAGCGTCTGCGCCACCTCGCCGCGCGGCGAGAACTTCAGCGTCGCCAGGTCGAGACCCGCGGCCTCGACCGAACCGGGCTTGCTGAGGTTCGTGTTGATCCGGTCGCTCCACGTGTCCAGGCGGTAGGTGGCGTCGGGGTCGGCGAACGAGCTCTGCCCGAACTCGTACTCGCCGCCCCCGATGATCACTGACCGGTCGAGGACGTTGCGCGCCGGCACGTACAGCGAGTCCGGGTCCTCCCAGACGGTCGCGCGGTCGCAGCCCTCGGCGACGCCGTAGTCCGCCGCCCGGCAGTCCACGCCGGTCGCGGTGACGCGGGGTACGTACCAGTCGTCGATCTCGGGGAACAGGATCTTCGTGCCGTCGGAGTACCGCGCCTTCCCGTCCGTGTAGTGGGCGTGCCAGCGGGCGACGTTCTCCGGGGTGGCGCTGTACTTCTCCCCCTCGCGCACGTCGAGGAACGCGTTGAAGCGGCTCTGCACCACCCAGCCGTTCGCGACGGGCAGCCCGCGCTCGCCGTTGCGGTGGTACAGCTGGTCGTGCCCGGTGCGGTCGACGTCGACGAACACGTTGTCCGTAGCCGTGTTGCTGTGCCCGGACTGGAAGAACACGCCGGAGTGCGCGTCCTTCACCACGTTGTGGTGGAACCGCATGCCGGAGACGCCGTCGTCCATGTAGAAGGCGTCGTTCGAGCCGCCGATCCGCTCGAAGAGGTTGTACGCCACCTCGTTTCCCAGGTACGTGTAGTCGCGCCCGGTGTACACCACGCCCTGGTCGCCGGCGTTCGTCACGAGGTCGGCGAAGTAGTTGCCATTGACCTTCATGTCGTTGCCCATGATCTGCACGGCCATGTGCGGGGCGTCGTGGACGTCGTTCTTCTCGAACGAGTTCCCGACCCCGTAGAGGTACCCCGCCGGCGTGTACGTCGCGAGCTGGGAGAAGCGGGCGATCTCGTTGTTCCGGGCCACATTGTTCCCGCGCTCGAGGGTGCGACGGTCGCCGCCGCCGAGCAGCACGCCGCCCCCGCCCAGGTCGTGGAGGTACGAGTTCCGCACCACGTTGTCGTGACCGCCGCGCACGGTCTCGTAGTCGGGCAGCGCGGTGATCGACTCCGTGGTCTCGCCGATCCGGACGGCGTCCATGCTGACGTTGGAGACCTCCACACCGTCGATCAGCGTCTTCTCGGCGTCGAGCAGCTGGACGCCGCTGACCAGCGAGTCGGACAGGCTCAGCCCGCGGATCGTGACGCCGGTCGTGCCCTCGAGGCGGAACAGGTTGTCGTCGAAGGCGCGCAGGGTGATCTGCTTGCCGTCGACGGCGTCGCCCGCGGGCTTGAAGTACAGGACGTCGTTGTCGTCGTAGCGGTCGATGTAGTACTCCCCCTCGGCGTCCAGCTCGGACAGCACGTTCACCGCCTTGACCTTCGTGTAGTCGTCGCGCGGCCAGTACATCGACGGGTACTTCGCGTACATCGTGGTGCCGCTCCACGACAGCATCCGCACCATGTCGTTCGCGTAGTTGTTGCCGAGGTAGCCCGACAGCCAGCCCTCGGTCTCGTAGCGGGTGTTGTCGATGCCGTCGATCCACGCCGGGTCCGCCTGGACCGGGACGTCGGAGTACTCCCCGAACCCGCGCGTGCCGCGGTCCTCGATCGTCGGCACGGCCTCGGGCGCCCACCGCTGGTAGCGGTCGCCGTCGAGCAGGCGCCCGCCCACCTCGTACAGCGGCGGCGTCATCGCCCGCATCTCGTCCTGCGACCAGGTGTCACGCTGGGCCGGGTCGTCGAGCTGCTGCTTCTTGTCCTCGAACTGTGCCCGCGGCGTCGTGCCGCTGGTCGCCCAGTCGTTCTCCTCGCCGAACCGGTCCACCAGGTCCGGCTGGGTCAGGTCGCCCTGCCCGTCGACCTTCCACTTCGCCCCGTTGCCGTACAGGTAGCACGCGTCGTCGGCGCCGGTGCACCCGTCGCCGTTCGGGTACTCGGCGAGCGTCTGGGTCTCGCCGTCCACCACGAGCTCGGGGGCGAACGGCTGCGGCAGCCAGTTGAACCCGTTCTTGTAGAGGGTGCCCGGGTCGACGCCGGCGGCCCCCAGGTCGTAGACCCACACGCCGTCGCGCAGCTCCGGTGTGTCGAGGCGGGCGTTCGACGACAGCGCCGGGTCGGCGAGCTCGTCGGTGGTGAGGTCGGAAAGCCGCTGCCAACCGTCCGCCGGCAGCTCGTGCGCCCCGGTGATGCGGACGTCCTCGTCGCCGTACGCCTCGTACGTGACCCAGGAATTCGCGGCGCCCTCGAGGTCGATCGCGTCGTCGAGCACGTACTCGCCGCCACGGATCTCGACCCTGCCCGGCCGGGCCTCGCTGGTGCGGCCGGCGAGCGCGTCGCGCCCGGCCTCGATCGTGCGCAGCGGCGCGTCCTTCGTCCCCGCCGCGGCGTCGTCGCCGTCCGGCGCGACGTAGACGACGGGCCCCCGGCCCGCCGCCGAGGCGAGCGGCGCCGCGACCGCACCTCCGGTCGTCGTCGCCGCCATCGCGGCGGCCGCGGCCACCGCGGCCAGTCCCCTGAACGTCCTGCCAGCATGCATGTGAGATCCCCAATGATCAGACATATGACATGTTCATAGTGGCGGACGGGACGGTCGGCCGCAAGGGCCGCCGGCAGGTGCCGGCTTCGAGGCCCTGGTGTACACAGGGCGGAGCACACCACCGCCACGACGCCAGGAGGCCCGCGATGACGACCCGCTCCGGCAGCACGACGGACGACGCCGCGCTCGCGCGGCAGGTCCTCGACGACGGCCGATACCTGGTCCTGGCCACCGCGGACGCGGACGGGAACCCGTGGCCCGCACCGGTCTGGTTCGCGCGCGAGGGCCGGGAGCTCGTGTGGGTCTCCCGCCTCGGCACGCGGCACTCGGCCAACGTGGCGTCGCGCTCGGCCGTCGGCATCGTGGTCTTCGAGACGCCGGTGCCCGTCGACGGCCGCCCGCGCGCCGTGTACGCCGAGGCCACCGCGGGCGAGGTGCCGGACGCGGACCGCGACCGCTGCCTCGCGATCTTCGACCGCCGCTCGCGCGCCGAGGGCCTGGGCCCCTGGACCGTCGACCGCGTCGTCGCGCCCGCCGAGCTGCGCCTCTACCACGCCGTCGTGTCGCGGTTCTTCGTGCTCGAGCCCGACCGCGACGTGCGTCGCGAGGTCGTCCTCGACCTCTAGCTCGCACCGCTCATGCGGCCAGCACGAGCACCGCGAGCGCGACGGCGAGGATCACGTCGAGCACGCCACAGAACTCCGCGAGCGACCGGGCCACGACGCGTCCGGTGCGGTGGTGGTAGACGTCCCAGGCGGCGTGCCCGAGCAGCCCGACGGCGACGACGAGCCCGCCGGCGGTGGGGCCCAGCCGGACGGCGGCCAGCGCGGCGGCGCCGAGCACGAGCATCGCCGCGGCCTGGAGCGGCAGGGACCACGCCGGGCGCCCGCGCCCGGCCGCGAGGCCGACGACGGCCAGCACCACGGCGAGGCCGATCATCCAGGGCGTGGGGTCGAGGTCGGTGACCTTGGCGACGCCGATGAGCACGAAGGTCACGCCGAACGCGGGCCACGCGGCGGCCGGTCGGCCGAGCGCGGCGGCCGCCAGGTAGACGAAGCCGGAGGCGGCGAGCACGGGAGCGACGTCGCGGGCGTCGGCGAGCCCGAACGCGGTCGCGGCGGCGACCAGCACCCCGAGCGCGGCCGGCCACACCCTGCCGAAAACCGAACGCCGGTCGGTCCCGGCCGCCGACGTGCCTGACACCTGGTCCTGGGTCATCGTCTTCTCGCTCTCGTGCGTGCGAACCGCTGTGGTGAACCGCTGACGATCGAGCGCGATAAACTGTACACAGTTGTTCGACTTAGCGGAAGGGTGGGCGACGATGTCGCGCACGACGACGGGGGCGACCGGCCCGGTGGAGCTCCGGCCGGCGACCGTGGACGACGCGGAGGACGTCGCGCGGATCTGGCGCGCGGGCTGGGCGGACGCGCACCTGGGGCACGTGCCCGACGCGCTCGTCGCGGCACGCACCCCCGCGTCGTTCCCGGAGCGCGCCCGCGGTCGCGTCGCGGACACGACCGTCGCGGTGCATGACGGCGCCGTCGTCGGGTTCGTCATGACCGCCGGGGACGAGGTGGACCAGCTCTACGTCGGCCGCGCGGCCCGTGGCGGCGATGTCGGCGCCGCGCTGCTGCGCCACGCCGACCTGGCGATCCGGGCCGCCGGGCACCCCCGCGCGTGGCTCGCCGTCGCGACGGGGAACGCGCCCGCTCGTCGCTTCTACGCGCGGCAGGGCTGGGTCGACGAGGGCCGGTTCGCACACCGGGCGCCGGTGCCGGGCGGCACGGTCGAGGTCGACTGCCACCGCTTCACCAGCCCAGACCGCTAACCTGGACACCCCTGTACAACCTTGGAGGAGCCCGTGGCCACGACGCCCGCCCAGACGACGCAGCCGACTGCCGGAGCTCCGGCCAGGGGCGGCCGGGACCGCGCCAAGCGCGCCGACGCCGTCCGGAACGTCGAGGCGATCCTGGCCGCGGCTACCCGGGTGCTGGCCACCGACCCGGACGCGAGCATCAACGAGATCGCCAAGGCCGCGGGCGTCGGCCGGGTCACGCTCTACGGGCACTTCGACTCGCGGGCCACGCTCGTGCGCGAGGTCGTGGACCGCGCCATCGCGCAGACCGACGAGGCGCTGGCGCAGGTGGACCTCGACGGCGACCCGCGTGACGCCCTCGGCCGCCTGCTCGAGGCCACCTGGCACCTGACCCACCGGTTCGGCGCGGTGGTCGTCGCCGGCTCCCAGGTGATGCCGCCCGAGGAGATGCGCCGCGCGCACGAGGGCCCCGCGCAGCGCGTCCGGGGCCTGCTCGAGCGCGGCCGCGCGGCCGGCGAGCTCCGCGACGACCAGCCGGTCGAGTGGCAGATCAGCATGGTGCAGGCGATCCTCCACGGCGCTTCAGCCGCCGTGCACCGGGGCGAGATCACCGCGGACGAGGCCCCCGCCCTCGTCCGGGGCACGACGCTGGGCGCTCTCAGCGCCTGAGATCGCCGCGAGGACATCACCCGCACGACCCTCTTGTCGAACATGCCTGTTCGAGTTAACTTACTCGAACAGGCATGTTCGACTTATCCGTGCTCGACACCTCGAGGGACCGTGCCATGACGTCACCAGAGAAGCCCGAACAGACGACCCCTGAGCCGACGACTCCGGAGCCGACCGCCCCGGACCGATCCGTGCAGGACGACGCCGCGCCCGACCCCCGGCGCTGGCGCATCCTCGCGCTGCTCGGCGTCGCCCAGCTGATGCTCATCGTCGACGTCACCGTCGTCGCGATCGCCCTCCCCGAGATGGGAGCCGACCTCGGCCTCGACCGCTCCGGCCTGACCTGGGTGGCGAGCGTGTACGCCCTCGTCTTCGGCGGTCTGATGCTGCTGGGCGGCAAGGCCGCCGACGTCCTGGGGCCGCGCCGCGTCGTGCTCGCCGGCCTCACGTTGTTCACCGTCGCCTCGCTGCTCGCCGGGCTGGCGCGGTCCCCCGAGCTGCTGCTCGTCGCCCGCGGCCTGCAGGGCATGGGCGCGGCGGCCATGTCGCCCGCCGCGCTGTCCGTCATCGTGCGCACGTTCAGCGGGCCCGAGCTGTCGCGCGCCATCGGCGTCTGGTCGGCGCTCGGCGGCGCGGGTGCCGCCGTCGGCGTGCTGGTGGGCGGCGTCCTGACCTCGGGTCCCGGGTGGCCGTGGGTGTTCTGGGTGAACGTCCCGGTCGGGGCGCTGCTCCTGGCGGCCCTGTCCCGGTGGGTGCGGCCGTGGCCCGGGTCGGGCGGCCGGCTCGACGTCCTCGGCGCCGCCCTCGCCACCGCCGCGACCGCCGCCGTCGTGTACGGGCTCGTCACGGCCGGCGACGACGGGTGGCTCAGCGCGCCGACCCTCGTCGCGCTGCTCGTCGGCGTCGTCGGGTACGTGCTGCTCGCGCGCCACCTGCGCGCGTCCGCCGCGCCCCTGGTGGACCCGGCCCTGCTCGCCCGTCGGCCGGTGCTGCGCGGGCTCGGCCTGATCTTCGTCGCGACGGCCCTGATGATCTCGGTGTTCTTCCTCGGCTCGTTCACGCTGCAGCAGCTGCACGGGTTCAGCCCTCTGGACACAGGGCTGACCTTCCTGCCGGTCGCGGTCGGCACGATCCTGGGATCGACCGTCGCCGGGCGGGTGCTACCCCGCCTCGGGGTGCGCGCCGTGTCCGTCGCCGGGCTGCTCGTGGCCGCCGTCGGGCTGGCCGCGGCGGCGGGGATCTTCTCGATGACGGTGCTGGTGGTGGGCATCACCGTCGCCGGGTTCGGCGTGGGCGCCGTGTTCGTGGCCGCCGCGGGCAGCCTGTTCTCCGCCGCGGGGCCGCACGAGGCGGGCGTGGCCTCCGGCGCGCTGAGCACGTTCCACGAGTTCGGCGCCGCGACGGGCGTCTCGGCCGTGTCCAGCGTCGCCGCCGCGGCCCTGGTGGACCCGGGCTTCGAGACCTTCGCCGCCGGCTACTGGTTCGCGGCCGTCGTCGCCCTGGTCGCCGCGCTCGCGTCGCTCGCGCCCGCCCGGGCCGGTCGCTGACAGGACTCGCCACCGGGCCGGGCCGGGTGATATCTCGTCGTCGCGTGGCCGCGCGCGGGGCGGAAGAGAGACGCTGGGTGCAGCCGTGCCCGCACCGCGCGCGGGCTCGTACCGGCAGGAGCGCACTCGGGCGGAGCCACCGATGACACGTGCACAGGAACCGGGAGCGCTCGACCTCGACGCCCCGGACGCGGGCCGCCGCAGCCTCCTGTCGTCGGTCTCGCCGGCGAAGCTGCGCCCGGCCGTCAGCCCCGAGTACCTCGTGCCGCGGCCGCGGCTCGTCCGGCTGCTGGACGGCGCGGTGCGGGCCCCGCTCACGCTCGTCGTCGCGCCGGCCGGCTCCGGCAAGACCTCGCTGGTGCGCGACTGGGCCGCGCGGAGCTCCCTCCCGCACGCGTGGCTGTCCGTCGACGAGCACGACCGCGACCCCGCCCAGCTCTGGCGGGGGATCCTCGTCGCCCTCGAGGGGATCGCCCCGGGATGCTCCGAGCCCGCGGCCCGGGCGCTGTGGCAGCAGCGACCGCTCGACGACGCGCTCGCCGTGCTGCTCGACGACCTCGAGGCGCGCCCCTACGACGCGCGCGTGCTCGTGGTCGACGACCTGGAGCTGGTCGACGACGAGCCCGTGACGGCGTCGTTGCGGACCTTCGTGCAGCGGCTCCCCGGCTGGCTGCACGTGGTGCTGGTGAGCCGCCGCGTGCCGCAGCTCCCGGTGGACCGGCTGCGGGCGCGCGGAATGCTCGGCGAGGTCCGCTTCCCCGAGCTCCGCTTCTCGGACGCGGAGGCGTCCGCGATGCTCGCCCGGCTCGCCCCCGCGATGCCGGCCGACCGCGTGGACGAGATGTCCCGCCAGGCGGAGGGGTGGGCCGCGAGCATCCAGCTCGCCGCGCTCGCCGCCCGGACGGCCGCTGCGCGGGCCGACGACATCCAGGACGACGAGGTCCAGGCCGACGAGGTCCAGGCCGGCGAGGACCCCGGCGACGGCCGGTCGGCCCCGGACGCCGTGCGCCGCGGCGACGGCGCCCGTTACCTCGAGGACTACGTCTGGCACGAGGTGCTGCGGGGCGAGGCGTCGGACGTCGTGGCGGCGCTCACGGCCACGGCCGTCGTCGACCGCGTCGACCCGCGCCTCGCGCAGGCCCTGGCCGGCCGCGAGGACGCCCCCGACCTGCTGGCGCGCGCCGAGGAGCGCGGCCTCTTCGTGGCCCGGATCGAGCCCGCGGGGTCGTACGAGCTGCACGGGCTGGTCCGCGAGGCGCTGGTCGCGCGGCTGCGCCGGCAGGATCCCGCGCGGATCGCAGAGCTCCACCGGCTCGCGGCCCGGTGGTACGAGGCGGACGGCCAGCCGGTGCACGCCCTCGAGCACCTGCTGCGGGCGCAGGAGCACCGCGATGCGCTCCGGCTCCTCGCGTCCTGCGTCACCGCCCTCTACGAGAGCGGTCGCCGGTCCACGGTCCTGCGCACGCTCGCCGCGATCCCCGCGAGCGTCGCGCTCGCCGACCCGGGCGCCGCGACCGACGTCGCCTGGTGCCGGCTCTACGTGGACCGGCCGGGCTTCGTGCAGACCGTCGACGGGCTCGACGCCCGGGCGCTCAACGTCGAACCGGGCGCCGACGACGTGAGGACCGCGCCGTCCGTGCGCGCTCGGCTCGAGGTGCTGCGGGCGGTCGTGGCGGCGATCCGCGGCGACTGGGCCGGCGGCGCGGGGCTCGCCCGGGCGGGCCTCGCCACCATGGGCGACTCCTGGCTGCTCGACCCGGTGGTGCGGTACGGCTGGAACCTGGTCGCCCGGGAGATCGCGCTCGCCGAGCGGTGGGACGACGCCAGCGCCGAGGTGCGCAAGCTCGCGCTCACGATCGCCGCCGCACCTGAGCGGCGGCTCGCGCTCGAGGGCACGCGGGCGCTCGGCGCGGCGCTCGACGGGCGCCCAGTCGACGCCCTGCGGCTCGTCGCGGGCACGCGGGAGGCGTCCGAGCAGACCAGCGCGACCATGCTCCGCACCGAGCTGCTGACGGCCGAGGGCATCGCCCTCCGGGAGATCGGCGACCGGGCCGCCGCCCTGCCGCTGCTCGCCCGCCTCGCCGGCGAGGACTGCGACCCGCTGCCGCACTGCCGGCTCCTCGCCTGCCTGGAGCTGGCCCGGGCGCACCTCGACCAGGGGGACCTGGAGGCCGCGGGACAGGCCTTCGCCCAGGCGGCCGAGATCGTGGGGACCGAGGTCACCGGTCCGGGCGGGCGGAGCCTCCTGGCCCGGACAGGGTGCCTCGTCGCGCTGGCCCGGGGTGCGACGGACGAGGCGCGACGCTGGGTGGTGCAGGTCGACGACCCGTTCTGGTCACCCGTCAAGGGTGCGCTCGTGCTCGTCGCGGAAGGAGAGCCCGGGGCCGTCGCCGGCCTGGTCGTGGACGCCGAGCCCCGGAACGCGCGACACCGCGTGGTCCTCGACCTGCTGCTCGCCCGCACCGCCGCGCGCCCGGCGGAGGCCGAGGCGCACCTGCTGGAGGCCGTCGGCACGGCCTCCGCGCACGGACTGGTGCAGACCGTCGCGAGCGCGGGTCCCGAGGTCGTCGAGGCGATCGAGCGGCTGGCGTGGCGCCTGCCGCCGGGCTGGTTGTCGCGCTTGCGCCGCCTCCCCGCGAGCGGGTCGGTGCTCTCGAGCGCGGCGCTGCGCGAGCGCACCCGGTCGCTGACCGACCGTCAGCTCGGGATCCTGCGGATGCTGCCGAGCCGGCTCACCCTGAGGGAGATCGCGGACGAGCTGTACATCTCCGTGAACACCCTCAAGTTCCACCTCAAGATCATCTACCGCGAGCTCGACTGCGGGTCGCGCGCGGAGGCCGTCGAGCTGGCGCGCGCCCTGATCAGTCCAGGGCACGCTCAGCCGTCGAGCACCCTGCGACGCTGAGCCTCGTACTGGTCGAGGGTGAGGACGCCCCGCTCCACCAGCTCCGCGAGGGCGCGGAGCTGGGCTGCGGGGTCGACGGCGAGCTCGGGCCGCGCGGCCGTCGCCGGCCCGCGGACCAGCAGGTCGGCGACGCTTCGGCGCCCGGTGTCCGAGACGGGCCCGGCGTCGTGCGAGGAGGGCGGCGCCGTGACCGACCCGGCCGCGCGGACGCGGACGCGGGCCAGCCGCTCGCCCCCGACGATCCGCCCCCCGACCGCCCGGGCGGCGGCCGACAGCGGCGCGGCCCAGCGGTCCTCGAGGAGCAGCAGAAGCGCGGCCGCGTCCGGCTCGACCGCCACCGCCGCGAGCGCGACGTCGTGCGCGCTGAGCCGGACCCGGGGGCGCTCGAGCGCCGCGAGCGGCGCCAGCTGCTCGACGTCCCGCAGGGTGTGGGCGGTGGCCGAGGCCTGGTCGGGCCCGCGGCGGAGCAGGACCGCGTCGACCAGCCCGAGCACCCCCGACCGGACCAGCCCGGTGACCGTCGCCGCGACGCCGCTCAGGAGCTCCACCGCCGGAACGGCGATCATCACGTACTCCAGGAGGTCGTCGTCGGGCCCGTGCGCCGTGCCCACCCCCGGCGCATCGGTCATCGGACTCCCCTCCCCCGCGGTCGTGTCGTGCCGGGCCAGGCTGGCCCGAGGGCGGGTGGGGCGGCACCACCCCCCGACGGATGGCGCTCCCCCACCCGCGCCCGACGGATGCTCCGAGCACGACGGTACGGGCGACGGCGGGAGAGGACCACGATGGCGACGGGACCGGCGGCCGGACCCACCGGCGGCACCCGAGGGCTCGTGCTGCTCACCCTCGCCTCGGGTCAGTTCCTCATGACCCTCGACAGCTCGGTCATGAACGTGTCGATCGCGCAGGTCGCCGAGGACGTCGGGACCACCGTGACGGGCGTCCAGACCGCCATCACGCTCTACACGCTGGTGATGGCCACGATGATGATGACGGGCGGCAAGATCGGCACCATGATCGGGCGCCGCCGGGCGTTCGCCGTCGGCTGCGTGATTTACGGGGCCGGCTCGCTGACGACCTCCCTCGCGCCCAGCCTCGGCGTCCTGCTGCTCGGCTGGTCGGTGCTCGAGGGGCTCGGCGCGGCACTCATCATGCCCGCCATCGTGGCGCTCGTCGCCGCGAACTTCCCGCCCGCAGGGCGCCCCCGCGCCTACGGGCTCGTCGCCTCCGCGGGAGCGATCGCGGTGGCGGCCGGCCCTCTGATCGGCGGCGCGGTCACCACGCTCTGGACGTGGCGGTACGTGTTCGCGGGCGAGGTGGTCGTGGTCCTGGCGATCCTGGCCCTCACCCGCCGCATCGCCGACTCCGTGCCCGCCGTCCGGTCGCGGATCGACCTCGTGGGGGTCGTCCTGTCAGCGCTGGGCCTAGGCGTCGCGGTGTTCGGCGTGCTCCGCTCGAGCGAGTGGGGATGGGTCCGCGCCAAGCCCGGTGCCCCGGCGGTCGCCGGCATCTCCGCGACCCTGTGGCTGATCGTCGTCGGCCTCGTCGTGATCCGCGTGTTCCTCGGGTGGCAGGGACGGCGGACGGCGCGCGGGCTGGAGCCGCTGGTCGACGTCGCGCTGCTGCGCAACCCGCAGCTGGCAGGCGGCCTCGTCATGTTCCTTTTCCAGTTCCTGCTCCAGGCGGGTCTGTTCTTCACCATCCCGCTCTACCTGTCGGTGGCCCTCGGGCTCAGCGCGTTCGAGACCGGGCTGCGCCTGCTGCCCCTGTCGGTGGCGCTGCTGCTCGCGGCGGTCGCCGTCCCGAGGTTCTGGCCCGAGGCGTCGCCGCGGCGCGTCGTCACGATCGGCCTGGTCGCGCTGCTGGCCGGCATCGTGTCGCTGGTGCTCGCCCTCGACGTCGGCACCGGGCCCGAGATCGTGTCGGTGCCGCTCCTGCTCGCCGGGATCGGGGTCGGTGCGCTGTCGTCACAGCTCGGCGCCGTGACCGTCTCCGCCGTGCCGGACCGGCTCAGCGGCGAGGTCGGAGGCCTCCAGAACACGTCGACCAACCTCGGCGCGTCCCTCGGGACGGCGCTCGCGGGGTCGGTACTCGTCGCGGCGCTCACCGCGAGCTTCCTGGCCGGGATCGAGGACCATCCCGCCGTGCCGGACGAGCTGGCGGCGAGAGCCACCGTGCAGCTCGCCGCGGGGATCCCGTTCCTTTCCGACGCTCAGCTGCGGGAGGAGCTGGGCGACGCCGGGCTGCCGCCCGAGCAGGTCGAGGCCGTCGTCGAGGAGAACACGGCGGCGCGCGTCGACGGCCTGCGGACCAGCCTGGCGGTGCTGTCCGTGCTCGCCGCGGTGGCGGTGCTGCTGACCCGCCTCCTGCCCACGCGGACGGTCGGCGCCCGCACGCCCTCCGGGTGACCGGGTCCGTCAGGCGCGGACCGCGGGGCGACGCCGCCGGGCCACCAGCTTCCACAGCTCCTCGACCACCACGAGGGAGAGCGCGAGGCCGGCGGCGGCGCACCACTGCCCGAACGACAGGCCGGTGGTGCCGAAGATCCGCGCGAGCAGGTCGATGCCCGTCACGGCGACGATCGCGAGCAGCGCCAGGCCGTACCGGCGCAGCTGGACCGCCCCGGGCAGGGCGTCCCGGTCGAAGATCGTGCCCTCCGGGTCCCGCGAGAGCAGCGCCCCGGCAAGGTGGAAGAGCGAGAGCGTGGTCAGCAGCATCGTCGTCGCGACGACCGCACCGCCCTGGCCGTCGCCGATCTGGTAGGCGACCAGGGAGCCGACGGTCATGACGAGCCCCTGCGCGCAGAGCCGGACCCACCCTCCGCGCGAGATCACCGGCGCTGACACGGGCCGCGGCGCCCTCGACATCAGCCCCCGCGCGGGCTGGTCGAAACCCAGCGCGATCGCGAGCGGGATGTCCACGACCATGTTGAGCCACAAGATCTGCAGGGGGTCCAGGGGCACGCCGTCCGCGATCCCGAGGGTGCCGGCGCCGAGGAAGATCGCGATGTAGGCGACGAGCGTCGACATCTGGAAGCGCAGGTACTTGACCAGGTTGTCGTAGAGCGCCCGCCCGTAGGCCACGGCGCCGACGATGGTGGCGAAGTTGTCGTCGGTGAGCACCATGACGGCGGCCTCCTTGGAGACCTCGGTGCCGGTGATGCCCATGGCGACGCCGATGTCGGCCGTCTTGAGCGCGGGGGCGTCGTTCACGCCGTCCCCGGTCATCGCGACCACCTCGCCCTGCTCCTGGAGGAGCCGGACCAGGCGGACCTTGTCCTCCGGCGCGACCCGGGCGACCACGCCGATCTCGTCGAGGTCGCGGAGCAGGCGTTCGTCGCTCGTCGCCGCGAACTCGCGGCCCGTGACGGCCCGCCCCTCGATGCCGAGCTCCGCGGCGATGGCGGCGGCGGTCGTGGCGTGGTCGCCGGTGATCATCCGGACGCGGATGCCGGCCCCGCGGCACTCGGCGATCGCCGCCCTCGCCTCGGAGCGAGGCGGGTCGACGATGCCGACCATCGCCAGCAGCGTGAGCCCGTCCACGAGGCGGACGAGGTCGCCGGGCGTGGTGCCCTCGAGCGCCCCCGGCTCCAGGTCTCGCCGGGCGACCACCATCACGCG
Organism: Isoptericola variabilis; assembly: GCF_050311655.1. Taxonomy (GTDB): domain Bacteria; phylum Actinomycetota; class Actinomycetes; order Actinomycetales; family Cellulomonadaceae; genus Isoptericola; species Isoptericola variabilis. The sequence continues at coordinate 132,265 of NZ_JBNOZM010000004.1, read as the reverse complement.
CTCGCCCGCGGCGGCGATCTCGTCGTTGGCGGCGAGCGCGCGCCGGCGCCCGTCGTCGGTCAGGGCGGTCACCGTCCCGTCCGGGCGCAGGACGGCGGTGGACCGGCCGATCAGCACGTCCGGCGCGCCCTTGACGTAGCAGCGCACGACCGCCCGCCCGTCGGCGACGAGCTCGTGGAACGTCGCCATGAACTTGTACGCGGAGTCGAACGGCACCTCCGCGACCCGGGGCAAGGCCGCCCGCGTGCCCGCGACGTCGAGCCCGCCCTTCGCGCCGAGCACGATGAGCGCACCCTCCGTGGGATCCCCGACGATGTCTTCACCGTCCAGCACGGCGTCCGCGCACAGCACCATGGGCAGCAGGTAGGGGTCGAGGTCGATCCGCTGCCCCCCGACGTGGCGGATCTCGCCGGCGGTGGAGTACCCCTCACCGGTCACGGTGAAGCGGCCGTGGCCCGGGACCACGAGCTGGCGGGCGGTCATCTTGTTGAGCGTCAGGGTGCCGGTCTTGTCCGAGCAGATCGCCGAGGTCGAGCCGAGGGTCTCCACCGCCGGCAGCCGCTTGACGATCGCGTTGCGGCGCGCGATCTCGCGCGTGCCCATCGACAGCAGCGCCGTGACCACGGCGGGAAGGCCGGTCGGGATCGCGGCCACGGCGAGCGCGACGCCGGTGACGAACAGCGTGTCGAACGGCTGGCCCTGAGCCAGGCCGAGCATGACGACGAGCACGAGCGCGACGCCTGCGACCGACGCGATGATCCGCGACAGCGCGTCGAGCTGGCGCTGCAGCGGCGTCCGCGCGGACTCGGTGCCGGCCAGCATGTCGGCGATGTGCCCGATCTCGGTGCCCATCCCGGTCGCCGTCACGATCAGTTCGCCGCGGCCCCGGGTCACCGCCGTGTTCATGAACGCCATGCAGACCCGGTCGCCGAGCGGGACCCCCTCGCCCGGCACGGGGTCGACCGACTTCGCGACGGGCAGGCTCTCGCCCGTCAGCGCGGCCTCCTCGATCTCGAGGGCGGCCGCGACCCACAGCCGTCCGTCGGCGGGGACCCGGTCGCCGGCCTCGACGAGGACGACGTCGCCAGGCACCAGCTCAGCCGCGTCGATCTCCACCGCCAAGCCGTCGCGCCGTACCCGGCAGACCGTCCGCATCATCTGTGCCAGCGCCCGGACGCTCTCCTCGGCCTTGGCCTCCTGCCGCAGCCCGATGACGGCGTTGAAGACCGTCAGGCCGGCGAGCACGACCGTCGTCCCGGTATCGCCTGTGACCACCTGGTTCACCACGGCGGCGACGAGCAGCACGACCTGCATGAAGTCCTGGTACTGGCGCAGGAACGCGCGCCATCCAGGCTCGCGGGCCTTGGCCGCGAGCTCGTTGCGCCCGTGCGACGCGAGCCGCGCCCGCGCCTCCTCGGCCGTCAGCCCGTGGGTGGGGTCGACGCCGACCGCGCGTGCGACGTCCCCCGCCTGGGCGGAGGCGGGATCGACCGAGGTCGGTCCGGGGTCGGTGAAGGTCATGCTCTGCTCCAGGTGGCGGCGAGACGGGGCGGCGCGACTGGTGGTGGTCGTCCCGACCGATGCTGCGGGCGACCCGGGTGGCGACGCTCCACCCCGCCCGGGGTGGGGTGCGACCACCCGCGACGGTGCCAGCCTGTCCGTCGCGGCCGCACGGGTCGCGACCGACATGCTGGCACCGTCGCAGGAGGACCTCGATGACCGAGCAGCAGACCGAGCAGCAGGTGGGACCGATCGACTACCTCGTCCTGGAGTTCCCCGGCGCGAGGCTGCAGGGCAAGGGGCTGCCCGCGCTCCTGGACCTCGTGGAGCGCGGGATCATCCGGATCCTCGACCTGCGGGTGGCGAAGGTGACGGAGACCGGCGTCGTGGGCGTGGCGCTCACGGACCTCGACGACGACGGGCAGTTGGACCTCGCGGTGTTCGAGGGGGCGACGTCGGGCCTGCTCGACGACGACGACCTGGCGCGCGGCGCCTCCCTCGTGGAACCAGGCAGCGCCGTCGGGATGATCGTGTACGAGAACACGTGGGCGGGCCCCTTCGTCGCCGCCATGCGCGAGGCGGGCGCGGAGGTCGTCTCCAGCGGCCGCATCCCGGTCGACGACGTCGTCGCGGCGCTCGACAAGCTCGAGGAGGAGTGAGATGGGACTGCTACGAGGGGTCGCCCGGACCGCGGTGGTCGCGGGGACCGCGACCGCGGTGTCGAACCGGGTGTCACGACGTCAGGCCGGCCGCTGGGCCGCGCAGGAGCAGTACGCGGAGCCGCAGCAGCAGTACGCGCCGCCGCCTCAGCAGTACGCACCGCCACCGGCGCCGGCGGCGGCCGGCGGCGACGACGTCATCGCACAGCTGGAGAAGCTGGGCCGGCTCCGTGACAGCGGCGTCCTCACGGACGAGGAGTTCGCCGCCCAGAAGGCCAAGCTGCTCGGGTCCTGAACGGGACCGGGAGACGACGATGAGTGCCACGGACACGCCGCGCCCCGCAGCGGCCGGCACGAGGACGAGGCCGCCGGCGACGGCGTGGATCTCGTGGGTCGCGCTCGCCATGATGACGACCAGCTCGGTGGCCAGCCTGCGGGCCGCGCCGACGATGGCGGTCTACGGGCTCGCCTGCGTGTTCCTCTACCTGCTGCCCGCGGTGGTCTTCCTGCTGCCCACGTCGCTGGTGTCCGCCGAGCTCGCCTCGGGCTGGAAGGGCGGCGTCTACAACTGGGTCGCGCTCGGCATCTCCAAGCCGATGGGCTTCCTGGCCGTGTGGTGCCAGTTCGCGATGACGATCTTCTACTACCCGAGCCTGCTCGGGTTCGTCGCGAGCACCCTCGCGTACGTCTTCAACCCGTCCCTGGCCAGCAGCGGCGTCTGGACCGCGCTCGTCATCATCGTCGTGTACTGGAGCGGCGTGTGGGTGTCGTCCCGCGGCACCAAGGGCGTGGCCGGCCTCGCGAGCGGCGGGCTCATCATCGGCACCCTCATCCCCGGCGTCGTGCTCGTGACGCTGGGCATGGTGTTCCTCGGCCAGGGCAACGAGTCGGCGGCGCCGATGACCAGCGACCACATCTTCCCCGTGTGGGCCGGCCTCGCGAGCCTCGTGCTCATCGTGAACAACTTCCTGTCGTACTCCGGCATGGAGATGAACGCCGTGCACGTCTCCTCGCTGAAGAACCCGGCCAAGGAGTTCCCCAAGGCGATGTTCCTCGCGATGGGGATGGTGCTGCTGATCTTCATCCTCCCGGCGCTGGCGATCAGCTGGGTGGTGCCCGCCGAGGAGCTGTCCCTCACCGCCGGCGTCATGCAGGCCTTCGACGCGGTGTTCGCGAGCTTCGGCTCGCAGTGGCTCACCCCGATCGTGGGCGTCATGCTGGTCACCGCGTCGCTGGGCGGGATGCTCACGTGGCTGGCCGGGCCGTCCAAGGGCCTGCTGCTCATCTCGCGGCAGGAGGGCTACCTGCCACCGTTCCTGCAGCGCCTGAACAAGCACGGCGTGCAGCAGAACATCCTGGTCGTGCAGGGCGTCGTGACGACGGCGATCGGCCTGATGTACGCGCTGATCCCCGACGTCTCCAGTGCCTACTGGATCTTCTCGGTGATCACCACTCAGGTCTACCTGATCATGTACCTGCTCATGTTCGTCGCCGCCGTCGGCCTCCGCCGTCGGTACCCGGACCATCCGCGCGGCTTCCGGGCGCCGATGCTCGTGGCGCTGTGCGGCGTCGGGTTCGCGGCCTCGCTCGCGGCCCTGCTGGTGGGCTTCGTTCCGCCGTCCCAGTTCGGGGGCGGCAACGCCGGCCTGTACTTCCTCATCGTGGGCGGCGGGGCGCTGGGGCTCGGTCTCCTCGTCCCCTACCTGTTCTACCGGTTCCGCAAGCCGTCGTGGCGGCAGCCCGACGACGGCGGCGAGGCGGGCACCGACGTCGCGGGCGCGCCCCCTGACGGCTCGGGGGTGAGCGAGGCATGAGCACCGTCGACGAGACCCAGCCGCCCCGCGAGCGCCGGACGCTGTACGTGGTGGTGACCGTCGTGGTCCTCGCGCTCGTCGTCCTCGGACTGATCTTCTACCGGTCGGGCGAGCAGACCCGCGACGCCGAGGCCAAGGCCGAGCAGCTCATCGCGGCGCTCGACGCCGCCGGGGCCCGCACGCCGTCCCAGGACCAGGTGATGCGGGTGCTCGCGGACGACGGCGGCGCGGTGTGCGCGAACCCGAACGACGCGCTGAGCCGTGCCGCCTACCTCGCCCAGCTCGCCAACGGGGCCGGCGGCCCGGGGGCACGGCCCGTGATCGCGGACAGCCGGGCCGTGCGCGGGCAGGTGCTGATCATGGGGATCTACTGCCCCGACGAGCTCGCGGAGTTCCAGGAGTTCGCCGACGGACTGACCACGGAGGACCTCACGACGCCGTGACGGGCGGGCCCGTTCACCCCTGCCCCGCCGTCCCGCGCGCGGCGAGCTCCTGGAGGAACGCCGGGATCCGGCCCGTGCCGAAGTCGTAGTAGCGGGCCCAGGTCGGCACGACGGCGATGCGCGCCATGCGGTCGTAGAGCGCGCGGCAGGCCTGCTCGAACTGCTCGAGCTCCGCCCCGGCCATGCCCTTGCCGGCGGCGGCGAGGTACTCCGGCACGAGGCCGTCGACGACCGTGATCTCCGCGCGGCCGCGCACCGACAGCGACTTCGCCCCCGACGGCGAGTCGCCGTCGACGAGGGACAGGGCCACGTCCGGGCGGGCCCGCAGCGCGGCGACCTTGGGCGCCGTCTCGGCGGTGGAGACCACCAGCTCCCGCCCGGTCCACCAGAACCCCGCGGGGACCACCCGCGGGGTGCCGTCCTGCGCCGTGTAGGCCAGGTGCAGGGCGGACGGCGAGCCGAGGAGCTCCCTCGCGTCCGCCAGCTCGCGGTCGATCTCCTGCTGCTCCATCGTGTGCGTCCCTCCGTCGGTCGCGGCGCCGGCCGCCGCCCTCACCCCGGGGACGGAGCGGGCCGCGAGTCCTCGACATCGGCGTGCTCCCGCCATCGAACCGCGACCGCGAGCGCGGCGCCCGCCGGGGACCGTCGGCGTCGCCCCGAGCCGGGCCGCCGTGGATCCCGGATGTCACTGTGATACAGGTCACATCCGGGCTGTTGCGTCAACGCGTTTGACGTTCCTAGCGTCCGTCAAACGTTCGACGTCAAACGTTGGACGCATCGCCCAGCCAGGAGACCGCATGCTCACGATGAAGGACATCGCCGACGACCTCGGCGTCTCCGTCTCCACGGTCTCGCTCGTGCTGAACGACCGCGACCGCGGCCGCGTCCGGCATGAGATCGCCGAGCAGGTCCGCGCCCGCGCCGAGGAGCTCGGATATGTGCCGAACCTCCTGGCCCGAGGGCTGCGGACCCGCAAGTCCCACACGCTCGGCCTGCTCGCCGACCGCGTCGCGACCGTACCGTTCGGCGGGCAGATGATCGCCGGAGCCCAGCACGCGGCCTGGCAGGAGGGCTACCTCCTCGTCGTGATCGACACCGGCGGCGACCGCGACCTGGACGAGCCCGCCGCACGATCGATGCTCCAGCGCGACGTCGAGGCACTGGTCGTGGCGGCCGACTACCACCGCGAGGTGGCTCTCCCGGAGCACCCGCACCAGATGCCCGCCGTCGTCCTCGACGGCTGGCCGGCTCCCGGCCAGGCCGCGGACGCCGTCGTGCCCGACGAGGCGATGGGTGGCCGCCTGGCCACGGAGCACCTGCTCGACGCCGGGCACCACCGGATCGTGCTCGTCACCGTCTCCGGTGACCGCTACGTCGCGGCACGACTACGTCGGCAGGGCTACGAGGAGGCGCTCCGCTCGGCCGGGATCACGCCCGACCCCGGCCTGGTGTGGCGGGCTCCCGACACATCCACCCGCGCGGCGGTGCCGGTCGTCCGCGAGATCCTCCGCTCGGCCGACCGACCCACCGCGCTCTTCTGCTTCTCCGACCAGATCGCCATGGCCGTGGTGCAGGTCGCCGCGCAGGAGGGCCTCGACGTCCCGCGAGACCTGTCGGTCGTCGGGTTCGACAACCAGCAGTTCGTGGCCGACGCCATGCTGCCCGGCCTGACCACCGTCCAGCTCCCGCACTTCGACATGGGCGCCTGGGCCGCACGTCGTGCGATCGCCCGCGTGCGGGGCGAGTTGGACACCCAGCCCGAGACCCGCCGGATGCCCTGCCCGCTGGTCGTGCGCGAGTCCGTGGCACCACCCGCGCCCTGACGAGGGCCGCACCCGCTCCTCAGCGCCACCCCTCAGACCTGATCGACGACGACACCTCAGCAAGGAGGCTGCCCATGCGTCATGCCCGCATCGCGGCGCTCGGCTCCGCTCTCGCGGCCTGCACCGCCCTGACCCTCACCGCGTGCGCCGGCGCGCCAAGCGGCGACAACACCGGCGACACGTTCACGATCCTCCAGTACGAGAGCCCCACGTCCGCCCAGTACAAGGGCTGGCAACGGGCGGTGGAGATCTTCGAGGAGCGCCACCCCGACGTCGAGGTCGAGTTCCAGACGACGAGCTTCGACGCCGTCCGGCAGAACGCCAAGATCCTGCTCGCCGGCGACGACGTCCCGGACGTCATCGAGTTCAACAAGGGCAACGCCGACGGCGGGCTGCTGGCCGCCCAGGGCCTGCTCGTCCCGCTCACCGACCAGGTCGCGAAGCACGGCTGGGACGAGAAGGTGACCGGTGCGATGGCGTCGCTCGCCCGCTACGACGACCTGGGCAACGCCGGCAGCGGCGACTGGTACGGCGTCCCGAACATCGGCGAGTACGTCGTCCTCTACTACAACAAGGAGAAGTTCGCCGAGGTGGGGATCACCGAGCCGCCCGAGACGCTCGACCAGCTCGAGGGCGCGATGGACAAGCTCCTGGCGGCCGGCATCACCCCGATCTCCAGCTCCGCGTCCTCCAGCCAGGGGTTCAACCAGATGTGGCTCTGGTACTCCCTGGTGTCCGCGGAGGCGACGCGGCAGCAGATCGACGACTTCATGTTCCTGCGGGGCGACGTCGACTTCTCCGCCGAACCGTGGCGCTCGGCCGCGCTCCGGTTCCAGGAGTGGATCGACGAGGGGTACGTGGGCTCGGACATCGCCGGACTCACGTTCGAGCAGGCCACGGTGAACTTCCTCCAGGGCGACGCCGCCATGGTCATGTGGAACAACAGCGAGTTCGAGCGCATCTCGAACGACGCGTCCTTCGACTGGGGCTACTTCACCATGCCCGGCGCGAACCTCACGATGGGATCCTCCGGCCACCTGTGGGGCGTGCCGACCCACGCCGACAACAAGGACCTCGCCTACGACTGGATCGACATCACCCTCTCGCCCGAGGTGCAGAACCTCATCGGGCAGGGTGGCGGGCTGCCGCTGGCAGGCGACACGTCGACCATCACCGACCCCCAGGTGCACGACTACACCGCTCGCTTCGACGAGCTGAAGGACGACGACGTCATGTCGTTCTACCCCGACTACCCGCTGCCCGGGTTCCTCGACTTCATCCAGACCCACATGCAGGCGATGGCCAACGGCAACGAGACGGCGCAGGAGTACCTCGCGTCGCTGCAGGAGTTCTACGACGAGGGCAAGGAGTTCCAGACCAGTGAGTGACACCATCACCCGGCGCCCCCGAAGGGGCCGGGGCAGCTACGCCTGGTACCTCGCGCCGATCGTCGTCGGCTTCCTCGCCGTCGTCGCGGTCCCGTTCGCCGCGAACGTCGCGATCAGCTTCACCTCCTGGCGCGGAGGGCTCGACGAGCTGACCTTCCAGGGCCTGGACAACTACCGGCGGCTCCTCTCGGACGCGACCTTCTGGGACTCGCTCGGCAACTCCCTGTACATGGTCGTCGCCATCGTCGTCGTGCCGACCGTGCTCGGCCTGCTCATCGCCGCGACCCTCTTCGACGTCGTCGGACGACGGTTCGGCGGCCGGGCGGCCGCCGTCCTGCGCGCCACCTACTACCTGCCGCAGATCGTCCCGATCGCGGTCGCGGGGTTCGTCTGGGCCTGGGTGCTGGACACTCAGGACGGCGTGCTGACCAAGGTTCTCCAGGGCATGGGGTTCGCGCACACCCCCGACTGGCTGGGCGACCCCGACGTCGCGCTGTACTCGGTGATGCTCATGCTCGTCTGGTTGCAGATCGGCTATCCCGTGGTCATCTTCATGGCGGCCCTGCAGCGCGTGGACCCCGAGCTGTACGAGGCTGCCGAGCTCGACGGCGCCGGCTGGTTCCGGCGCTTCCAGGCCATCACGCTGCCGCAGATCCGGCCAGAGGTCTTCGTCGTCGTCCTGACCGGCACCGTCGCCTCGCTCAAGGTGTTCGCCCCGATCCTGCTGCTCACGAACGGCGGCCCCGAGGGCTCCACCGTGGTGCCCTCCTACTACGCGTACCGCAACTTCTTCGAGCTCTCCCGCGTCGGGTACGGGGCCACGATCTCCACGGTGATGGCCCTGGCGATCTTCGTGGTCGCGAGCGCCCTCCTGGTGTGGCAGAGCAAGGCCGACCGGAACGAGGCAGGACGATGAGCACGCTGACCCCGACCACGCCGGCGACCCCGGCGACCGCTCCCCCGACCAGTGCCCGGTCCCGCCGCCACCGGCGCGGAGCCGCCGCCTGGACGACCCTCGTCCTCGTCACGGCGGGCGCGGTCGTCACGGCGGCCCCGTTCCTCCTGCTGCTGCTCAACGCGTTCAAGTCCAGCGCGGACTACTCGACGCACGGACCGCTGGCCTGGCCGACGTCGTTCACGCTCGACGCGTTCGCCGACTACCTCGGCCGGGTGGACTTCCCCCTGGCGCTCGCGAACTCGGTGGTCGTCTCGGTGGTCGTGTCGTTCGCCGGCGTCGCCATCGGGCTGCTGGCCGCGTACGCCCTCGGCATCGGCAGGATCCGCGGCCGGACCTCGGTGGTCGCCGTCCTGCTGCTCGCCACGATGCTCCCCCACGAGGCGCTGATCTACCCGTTGTTCTACGGCGCGCAGGCCACCGGCACGCTGAACACGATCTGGTCCGTGATCATCGTGTTCACCGTGCTGCAGGGCGCGTACGCGACGTACCTGCTCTCGTCGGTGATGTCGACCGTGCCGCCGTCGCTGCTCGAGGCCGCGGCGCTCGACGGCGCCTCCCGCTGGCGGATCCTCACCCAGGTCGTCGCGCCGGTCCTCCGGCCGACCATGGGGGTGCTCGTCGTCTTCTTCTTCATCTGGACGTGGAACGAGTTCTACATCCCCCTCGTGCTGCTCGCCGACCCCGCCTCGCAGACCGTGCCCATCGCGCTCTCCACGCTGCGCGGCCAGCACTCCATCGACATCACCGTGCTGAACGCCGGCTCGCTGCTCTCGCTGCTCCCGACCCTCGCGTTCTTCGTCTTCTTCCAGCGCACCCTGAGCCGCGGCGTCACCGCCGGGGCCGTCAAGTGACCCCGTGACCACCGAAAGGACACTCCCCCCGATGACCGCCCTCTGGCGCCCCGCCGCGCCCTCGGTCCGCAGCCGCTCGATCAACGCCGAGAACCCGACGGGCGCCCCCGGCGCCGCCGCGGCCACGGCGTCCGACCTCGGTCCGGGGCGCAAGGGCACGGCCTACCTGCCCATCGGCCCCGGGGAGACCCTCACCCTCGCCGAGATCGAGGGGCCCGGCGTGATCCGGCACCTGTGGTTCACCGTGCCCGACCGCACGGACGCCGGGCCGTACGTGCTGCGCGACCTCGTGCTTCGGATGTACTGGGACGGCTCGGAGCTGCCCGCCGTCGAGGTCCCCCTCGGCGACTTCTTCTGCAACGGGTTCGCCGAGCGCGCCCTGGTCACCTCCGACCAGGTCGTCGTCGCCCCGACCGGCGGGATGAACGCGTACTTCCAGATGCCGTTCCGGTCCGGCGCCCGGATCACCCTGACCAGCGAGCACGGCGGCCCCATCCCGCACGTCTTCTACCAGGTCGACTACACCGTGGGCGACGACGTCGGCGACGACGCCATGTACTTCCACGCGCAGTGGCGCCGCTCCAACGGCACGACCGCGCTGGGCGAGGACCACGTCATCCTGGACGACGTCGAGGGCCCGGGCCGGTACCTCGGGACGTTCGTCGCCCTCGCGTCGCTGCACCGCTTCTGGTGGGGGGAGGGCGAGGTGAAGTTCTACCTCGACGACGACACCGACCTGCCGACCCAGTGCTCCACGGGCCTGGAGGACTACGCCGGGGGCGCCTGGGCCTTCCAGGACGAGCTGCGCACGACGCCGGAGCCCGAGGTGCTCACGTTCAGCGCCCCCTACTGCGGCTACCCGCAGTACCTGCGGCGCGACCCCACCGGCGCGGCGCCGTTCGTGCACGACGCTCCGCCGATGCACGGCCTCTACCGGTGGCACGTCCCGGACCCGATCCTGTTCCGCGACCGGCTCCGCGTCACCGTGCAGCAGATCGGCACCTGGGACCACGGCCTCTTCGAGCGCAGCGACGACGTCGCCACCGTGGCGTACTGGTACCAGTCGGCGCCGACCCGCCCGTTCCCCGACCTGCCGCCGGCGGCCCAGCGGTCTCCCCGCTGATCCCGGGGCGCGGGCGCGCACGACTCGTGCGTGGCCCGCGCCGCGACGAGCGGCCGCGCGCACCGGAGACGCTGCCGACTCTTGGGTCCGACCGGGCGCCGCCCGGTCGGGCCCTTGGGGTCTCGCCTCCGAGCACCTGCGCCGATGCGGTTGTCCACAGACACCCGGGCAACAGAATGTCGATCTGCTCTACAGTGACCGCGACGTCACCGCCGACAGGGAGCCCCGTCATGACCCGCAGCCGGGCCATTCTCGCCGCCACCTCCATCGCCGCTGCCGCTGTGCTCCTCGTCGCCGGCTGTGACGACGACCCGCCCGCCACGCCGTCGCCAGAGCCCACTGCCACTGGCTCCAGCTCTGAGCCCTCGGCGTCCCCGTCACCCACGTCCAAGGGCGTGGTCGTCGCGCCCGAGCGGCCCAAGGAGATGGACGACGACGGCCCTGCAGGCGCCGAAGCCGCCGCCGTGTACTTCCTCGAGCTTGACGGCTACATCATGACGACCGGTGACACCTCCGGGTACGAAGCGATGTCGCTCAAGAGCTGCAAATTCTGCGCCAACAGGCTGGAACAAGCCAGGGAGATCGCCGCCGAAAAGCTGACTTGGACGGGTGGAGACGTTGCCGCCGATGTCACACACACCTACGAACAAGATGCCGCCACCGGGATCTGGCCAATTGACGTCGATGCGACCATCTCCGCGGTGTCGGTAACTGATCCGTCGGGTGATGAGGTATTCGCGGATCCGCGGACCCGTACCAAGTACCGCGTTGAGATCGCCAAGGCTGATGGGAACTGGCAGGTCGTTGGCATCGCGGACCAGCCGAAGCCATGACCGCAACCGAAACCGGAGTCGCAGTCACCATCGGGCTCATCTTGGCGCTCACAAGTTCAATCGGGGCTTCAGCACGGACACATTCGGCCAATACCGAGCCCCCGGTTTCGATCGCTGGCGCAGCCGACGATGGACGCGATTCAATCCAGACGGAAGGTACTGGCAGCGCATGGAAGCAAGGCCCGGACGGTCGTGAGCCCGCCAACGACAAGCCGAAGGATCGCTACGCCCGCACCGACGCGGTGACGTGCGGGACGCTGGGCGAGAACCTGGATGCCCTGAGCGGCATCGTCACGGCACCGGGCGCGTGCCCTGAGGGCACGGACGTCGTGGAGATCACCATGCCCTGCGAGGACGGCGAGTACGCCCTCGACGCACTCTGGGTGCAGCGCGTCCAGGAGGACGGCTCCTACGGCGACGCCGAGCAGCTGTCGGACGACCAGTGCATCACGCCCGCCGACATCGCGGCACAGGCGCTCCGCGAGTTCAAGACCATGAAGATCCAGGCACCGGAAGCGACCATGCAGGGCAACCCGCCCATGGTGGTCAACGTGCACTACCCGGCCTACACGGCTGCCGCGCCCCAGGACCGTACGGTCACCCTTCTCGGTGTGCCGGTCGTCCTCCGCGCGGACCCGACCGAGTTCACCTGGGACTTCGACGACCCGTACTCGGCCACCGGCACGCTCACGACCACGTCCCCAGGCCGCCCATGGCACCAGGGCGACGCCACCCCGGACGAGAGCTGGGTCGGGCATACGTACACGCGGCTCGGCACGCCCGGCCAGGACCCGGGCACCGGTGTCGACGCCGAGGGTGACACCTACCGCTCGGGCGTCACCGTCACCCTCACCACGACCTGGCAGGGCCGCTTCCGCGTCCAGGGCACCAGCGACTGGACCGACATCCCCGGCACGATCACCACCACGTCGACTACCGAGCCCACCACCGTCACCGAGGCCCGCACCCGGCTCGTCTGCGAGGACCTCGAGGGCAACGCGACCTGCTGAGCCTCGCGGACGCGCTCCTCGACGCCGTCGGACGACGGCGTCGAGGAGCGGCGGCCACGGTGACCTGGGCTAGATGATGCTGCGCCCCTCGGCCTTGGCCTCACGCAGCTCGCGGTAGAACGCGCGGCTGACCACGAAGAGCACGCCGGCCACGACGACCGGCCAGACGAGCACGTACACCGTCAGCAGGAACGTCATCGGATCCCCTCTCCTGCCGCGACGGGCTCGCCCCGTCGCGGGTCGTCGACCACTCTCTCGTCAGGGAACCGGAGCACTGGTGCAGGTCCGGAGGGACGGGTCGGCGGAACGACAACTAGGCGGGCGGGACTCGTCGCGGGCAGACGGGGCAGCACGCACAGTTCTGCGCGTACCGTGCCGGCTGGGTCGACAGCACGGAGCTCCCTCCGGTCGTCGGCGCCCTGACCTGGGCGCATGGCGTCCCGCCGCGGTCGGGGCGTGCGGGTGCCAGCACGCGCACGGGCCGGCGGGTCGGTGACGGGACCAGGGGGAACTCTCGCGAGTGCGCGCCGACGAGACGATGCGTCGAGGTTCCACGGGCACGGCGCGATGGGCCGATGAACAAGGCCGTCGGGTCACGTCTATACCAGAAAATGGGCACAGAACTCCCACGCATGCCAGTCGAGCTACCTCACACGTGAAACCCGTCGCTCCCGACGGACCGCCCTGCCAGACTCGCGGGCCTGACACCCGACGACAGCGGCAACGAGGCGCCCGTCGCGACGCCCTCCCTCCGCACCGCGCGCGTGCTGCGCGTCACGGAGGAGACGTGCGACGTCTGGCGCCACGGCGGCATCGCCGTCGTCGCGTTCGCGCCGACCATGCTCGCGCCGCGCACTGAGCGCGTCTCCCCCGGCCACCTCGTCGCGATCGCGACGCCGACGGACGGGCGCGACGTCGTCGTGTGGCGGTGGCACGACGCCGTCGTCCTCGGCGAGGAGGGCGACGGGTCGTTGCGGCTGTGGGAGCCGGCGCACGGCGAGGTGCTCGCGCGGCCGCGGCCCGGCTGCCGCCACCTCGAGCCGGGCCGGCGCGCCTACGCGTCGGCGGGCCTCCCCGGCGCGGACTGGTGGGTGGCCGCCGCCGTCGGCACCGACGACGTCCCGCCGGTCGACCTCGAGGAGGTCGCCGCGTTCTACACGAGCAACGGGCTCTGGGCGGCGGCCCTCGGCTGAGGCGGCCGACTCACTTCACCGCGCCACCGAGCGCCCCGGCGGCGATGTACCGCTGCGCGAGGACGAGCAGCACGATGGCAGGGATCGACGAGATGACGGCGCTGGCCATGACGGGACCCCAGCTCTGCACGTTGCCCTGCAGGTAGTCGTAGATGCCGAGGGTGATGGGCTTGATGTCCGCGCCGGTGGTGAGGGTGAGCCCGAACATGAAGTCGCTCCACGCGAACAAGAAGCTGAACAGCCCGGCCGTGATGAGCGAGTTCTTGCTCACGGGCACGATGATCGACCAGAACGCGCGGAAGTGGCCCGCGCCGTCGACCCGCGCCGCCTCGGTGAGAGCCGGCGGGATGGACCGCATGAACGCGCTCATGATGAGGATCGCGAACGGGATGCCGTGGGTGGCGTTGGCGAGGATCAGCCCGACGTACGTGTTGAGCAGGCCCAGGTCGTTGAACAGCGTGTAGAGGGAGTTCGCGATGACGATGCCGGGGATCATCTGCGCCAGCAGCAGCACGAAGAGGAAGATCCCCATGCCCCGCAGGCGGAACCGCGACAGCGCGTAGGCGGCGGGCGTGGCGATCGCCAGGGACACCAGCACGGCGCCGAGGGCCACGATCATGCTGGTGACGAGGTTGCCGGTCTGGTCCTCCCACGCGCGCTGGTAGCCGTCGAACGTGACGCTCGTCGGGAAGAACGAGCTGTTCGCGGCGGTGCCGCCGCCCTGGAGGGACACGTTGACCATCCAGTAGACGGGGAACAGCATGAACGCGAGGAGCACGATCCCGACGATCGTGTACCGCAGCTTTCGGGCGTCGGTGGTCGTCTGATTCACGATGAACCTCACTCATCCACGGCGCGCTTGTTGACGCGCAGGTACACGACGGCGAACACCAGCGACACCACGATGAGGATGTTGCTGACGGCCGCACCGGTGCCGAAGGAGAACTCCTGGAACGAGCGCCGGTAGGAGTCGGTGGCCAGGGTCTGGGTCGCGTTGGCGGGTCCGCCGCCGGTGAGACCCAGGATGATGTCGAGCACCTTGAGCGTGTAGATCACGCCGAGCACGAGGACGACGCTGACCACGGGCCGCAGGTTGGGCCACGTGATGTGCCAGAACGCTTTGGCGCCCGTGGCGCCGTCGAGCGCGCCGGCCTCGTAGAGCTCGTCGGGGATGTTCTGCAGCCCGGAGTACAGGAGCGTCATGTTGAACGGGATGCCCACCCAGACGTTCACCATGACGACGGCGATCAGCGCGACGTCGGGGCTGGTGAGCCAGTGGACCGGCGCGATGCCGATCGAGCCCAGCGCCTCGTTGAGGACGCCGCCGTCCTGGTCGAGGATCCACTTCCACACCGCGGTGCCCGCGATCATCGGCAGCAGCCAGGGCAGCAGGAGCAGTGACCGCAGCACGTTCCCCAGCGGGAACCGTCGCTTGAAGAAGAGGGCGAACAGCAGCCCGATGACGAACTGGCCGACGATCGAGCCCACGGTGAACAGCGCCGTGTTGAGCACCGTGGTGCGGAACAGGCTGCTCGTGACGACCTCGGCGTAGTTGTCGAGGCCGACCCACGGCGCCTCCCCCGAGACGAAGGTCCGCACGGTGTAGTCCTGCGACCCCATCACGAGGTTCTTCACGATCGGGTACCCGAAGAACACGAACACGTACGCGATCGCGGGCACGAGGAACAGCCACTGGGCGGTCCGCTCGCGCAGCCGGGCGCGGCTGCGCCGGCGTGCGGCCCCGGGTCCGGGCGCGACGACGGGCGCCGGGCCGGCGAGGGTGGTGGTCATCGTCGATCCTTCCTCGGTGACGACGCGCGCGGCGTGGGCGTGCGCATCAGTGCTCCGTCGCCCGCTCGAGGGCTTCCGCGGGAGACTCGCTCCCGGTCAGCGCGAGCTGCTGGGCGGTGTAGATCTGGGTGGCGGCGCCGGGCCAGTCCGGCCCGAGCAGGGCGGTGCGCGACCGGGCGGTCTGCACGGTGTCGACGAACGTCGCGACGACCGGGTTCTCCGCGGCCGCCTCGGCGGCGACCTCGGTGTCCGACGGGACGGCGCCGCGGCCGGTGGCCATGGCGAGCTGGTGCTCGCCGCGAGTCACGCAGGCGACGAAGTCGCCGGCCTTCGCCATCTTGTCGGGGTTCCCGGTGCGCGGGACGGTGAACGCCTCGCCGCCGAGCGGCGCCTCGAGCGTGTCCCCCGCCTCCGGGACCGGCAGCGGCACGGCGGCGTAGTGGAGCCCCTCGGCCGCCTCGAGCGCGGGCATGTTCCACGGGCCGTTGACCATCATGGCGGCCTTGCCCGCGATGAACTGGTCGTTGACGTCGTTCTGCGACCAGTTGACGACGCTCGACGACGCGTACCCGTCCTGGACGAGGCCGTTGACGAAGGAGAGCGCCTCGACCGCCTCGGGCGACGTGAGATCGTCCTCGTCCGCCCCGTTGCTCCACAGGTACGGCAGGAACTGCCAGGTGCCCTCGAACGTGTTGGCCGCGCTGAACGCGAGGCCGTAGCGTCCGTCGGCGGTCAGTGCCTCGGCGGCCGCACGGAGCTCGTCCCAGGTGGTGGGCGGCTCGATCCCCGCCTCCGCGAGCGCGTCGACGTCGTAGAACAGGCCGACCGTGTTGACGACGGGCGCGATGCCGTACAGGTCGCCGTCGTAGGTGCCCGCGTCGACGACACCCCGCGGGAATCCCTCGCCGGTGATGCCGTAGTCGGTCAGCGGGCTCAGTGCGCCGGACGACGCGATCTGCTGCACGTCGGGGTTGTCGAGCATGAGGACGTCGGGGAGCGTGTCGGACGACGCCTGCTGCAGCACGGTCGCGATGAGCCCGGAGCCCGCCACGTGGTTGGCCTGCACCTTCATGCCGACCTCGGCCGCGCACGCGTCGTAGATCTCCTGGTACACCGGCGCGCTGGTGTCGGACAGCGTGTCGGTCACGACCAGGGTGTCCTCGTCCGCACGGGCACCGCCGCTGCAGGCGGACAGGCCCAGGACGACGGCGGCGGCCGACGCCGCACCGACGGCGGTGTGGGTTCGTCGCACAGTCGTAGCTCCTTCGCTCGGTTCACGTGACGGCGAGGTTAGGCACGACCCGGCGAGACTGTCAAAGCGCTTTACCAATCTCGTCCGGCTGTGTGATCATCGATCCGCAAGACCGTTCCCAAGCCTGTTCCCGACCCGAGGAGTGCCCGTTGGTGACCATGCAGGACGTGGCCGACCGGGCCGGCGTCTCCCTGACGACGGTCTCGTTCGTCGTCAACGGGACCAAACGCGTGGCGCCGGCGACGCGCACCCGCGTCGAAGACGCGATGGCCGACCTCGGGTACCGCCGCAACGTGCTCGCCCGAGCCCTCGCGAGCCGCCGCAGCCACATCGTGGCGCTCGTCTTCCCCGCCCTGCAGCACCGCCTCGGCAGCACCGCGCTGAGCATCGTCACCGCCGCCGCGAGCGCCGCCACGGAGCGGGGCTTCAACGTCGTGCTCTGGCCGGTGGACGACGTCGCGCAGCTCGACGACTACCTGTCCGGCGGCCTGGTCGACGGCGTCCTGCTCATGGAGGTCACCGCCGACGACCCGCGCGTCGCGCTGCTGACCGAGCGGGAGGTGCCCTTCGGGCTGATCGGCCGCACCGAGGACACGACCGGACTGTCGTACGTCGACATGGACTTCGCCGGCATGGTCGCCACCGGGCTCGACCACCTCACCGAGCTGGGCCACCGCCGGGTAGCCCTGTTCCTCGGCGAACCGGGCGGGCCCTCCGGCCCCGCGTGGTCGGGGTACGGGCCGGTCGTCCGCACCGAGCAGGCATACCTGGCCGAGGCGGCGCGTCGAGGGCTCGACCCGCTCGTCGTCCGCGGTGGCCAGGACCCGCGCTCGGGCCGACAGGCCGCCACCGCCCTGGCCGCCGACCACCCCGACGTCACGGCCGTCCTCGTCCTCAACGAGGCGGCGCTGTCGGGGTTCGTGAACGGGCTCGTCGCGGCCGGCCGGGCCGTCCCGGACGACGTCTCGGTCCTCGCGCTCGCGACGTCCGCCGCGGACCTCGCGACGGCGGACCCGGCGGTGAGCGCCGTCGTCGCGCCCGGTGCCGAGCTCGGCACCCGCAGCGTGCACGGCCTCGTCGACCGCCTGGGCGACCCGTCCGCCGCCCCCACCCACGACCTCCTGCCCGGCTCGCTCCAGCTCGTCGGCTCCACCGCCGACGCCCGCTGACGCCCGCCGGCGGGCACCGCACCACCCGCACCACGGAAGGCCCACCCCCATGAAGTTCACCGACGGTTTCTGGCATGCCCGCCCCGGCGTCGCGATCCACTACGCCCGCGAGGTGGACCGGGTCGCCGCCGAGGGCGCGCGCCTGCGCTCGGTCGCGCCGACCAAGGTCGTGCGGCACCGCGGCGACACCCTGAACAACCCGGTCATCACCACGACGGTGTCGTCGCCGATGGAGAACGTCGTGCGCGTGCAGCACGTGCACCACAAGGGGCGGCCGGAGCCTCGCCGCTTCGACCTGGACCTCGTGGACGGGACCGGCGACGCGAAGGTCGTCGACGGCGAGGGCACGCTGACCACCGGCGACCTCAGCGTGCGGCTGTCGGCCGGCAAGACCTGGGAGCTGTCGTTCCATGCCGCGGGCCGCCGCCTCACCGGGTCGAGCGGCAAGTCGGTCGCATGGGCCGACGTCGCGCCCGACGCCTCGGTGGACCACGGCCCGATCGAGCTGCGCCGCGAGGGACGCACCAGCTACGTGTTCGACCAGCTCGACCTCGGCGTCGGCGAGCTCGTGTACGGCCTGGGCGAGCGCTTCGGCCCGGTGGTGAAGAACGGCCAGACCGTCGACATCTGGAACTACGACGGCGGCACTTCCAGCGAGCAGGCGTACAAGAACGTGCCGTTCTACCTCACCACCGGCGGGTACGGCGTGTTCGTCAACGACCCCGGGCACGTCTCGTTCGAGGTGGGCTCCGAGGCCGTCGAGCGGGTGCAGTTCTCGGTGCTCGGCGAGGCGCTCGACTACTTCGTCGTCTACGGCCCCGACCCGAAGACGATCCTCGAGCGCTACACCGCCCTCACGGGCCGCCCCGCCGAGATCCCGGCCTGGAGCTACGGACTGTGGCTGTCCACGAGCTTCACCACCGACTACGACGAGGCCACGGTCAACTCGTTCATCGACGGGATGGCGGAGCGGGACATCCCGCTGAGCCTGTTCCACTTCGACTGCTTCTGGATGCGCGAGTTCAACTGGTGCGACTTCGAGTGGGACGAGCGGACCTTCCCTGACCCCGAGGGCATGCTGGCCCGGTTGCACGACCGCGACCTGCGGGTATGCGTCTGGATCAACCCGTACATCGCCCAGCAGTCCCCCCTCTTCGACGAGGGCATGGCTGCCGGCTACCTGGTGAAGCGTCGTGACGGGTCGGTGTGGCAGTGGGACCGCTGGCAGGGCGGCATGGGGCTCGTCGACTTCACGAACCCGGACGCGGCCTCCTGGTACAAGGACAAGCTGCGCGTCCTGGTGCGCCAGGGTGTCGACGCCTTCAAGACGGACTTCGGCGAGCGCATCCCGGTGGACGTCGAGTACTTCGACGGCTCCGACCCGGAGCGGATGCACAACTACTACACCCACCTCTACAACGAGGCGGTGCACGAGGTGCTCGCCGAGGAGCGCGGCGCGGGCGAGGCCGTGCTGTTCGCGCGGTCGGCCACCGCGGGCGGGCAGCAGTTCCCGGTGCACTGGGGCGGCGACTCCACCGCGTCGTACGTGTCGATGGCCGAGTCGCTGCGCGGCGGCCTGTCGCTCGCGTACAGCGGTTTCGGCTACTGGAGCCACGACATCGGCGGCTTCGAGATGACCCCGGACGCCGGGGTGTTCAAGCGCTGGACGGCGTTCGGCCTGTTCTCCAGCCACAGCCGCATGCACGGCAGCGGGTCGTACCGCGTGCCGTGGATGTTCGGCGAGGACGAGTCCGACCCGACTAGCGCCGTGGCCGTGACCAGGAAGTTCGCGCGGTTCAAGAACCGGCTCGCGCCGTACCTCGTCGCCGCCGGGCACGAGGCCCACCGGTCGGGCACGCCGATGATGCGGCCCATGCTGCTGGAGTTCCCGCACGACCCGGCGGTGCACCACCTGGACCGCCAGTACATGCTCGGGTCGGACCTCCTCGTGGCGCCGGTGTTCAACGCGGAGGGCGACGTCGACCTCTACCTGCCCGACGGCGAGTGGGCCGGGCTCCTCACGGGCGAGCGCGTCGCCGGCGGCCGCTGGGTGCGGGAGAACCACGGCTTCGACTCGCTGCCCGTCTACGTGCGCCCCGGCGGTGTCATCCCGCTGAGCGCCCACGAGGAGCGTCCCGACGCCGACCACCTCGACGGCCTGACCCTCCTCGTGCACCCCGGCGCCGACGGCTGGTCGCGGACCGTCGAGGTCGACGGCGTCGGCGGCGAGGCCGTCGCGTTCACCGTCCGGCGCGACGGCGACGACGTGATCGTCGAGTCGTCGCTCGCGGTGGGCTGGTCGGTCGAGGTCGTGGGCGGCGCCCGCGCGCAGGCCGCGGACGGCGCCGCCCGGGTCGCGGCGTGAGCGGCACGACGTCGGGCCCCGGCGTCAGCGTCGCGGGCCCGGACCCGCGGCCCGGCTGGCTGCCGGACGCCGTCGCCCGGGCCGGTGCGCGCCTGGTCGCGCCGGGCCCGGAGACGGAGGGACTGCTCTGGTTCGGCGGCGACCTCGCCGACCTGCGGGAGGCACTGACGTCCGCGCCCGGCACTCGCTGGGTCCAGTTGCCGTCAGCCGGGGTCGACGCCTATGCGGAGGGCGGGTTCTTCGCCGCGGACGGCGTCACGTGGACGTCCGCCAAGGGCGCGTTCTCGCGCCCCGTGGCGGAGCACGCCCTCGCGCTAACCCTGGCACTGCTGCGGCACCTGCCGGAGCGCGCCCGCGCCCGGTCCTGGGGCGAGTCGGCCGGCACGTCGCTGTTCGGGGCCGACGTGCTCGTGCTCGGTGCCGGCGGCATCGCCCGGACGTTCCTCGACCTGCTCGCGCCGTTCGGCACGCGCAACGTCGTGGTCCGCCGTCGGGCGGAACCGGTGGACGGCGCCGAGCGGACCGTCACCACGGACCATCTCGAGGCCGAGCTCGCCCGCGCCGACGTCGTCGTGGTGGCCGCGGCGCTCACGACGCAGACGCGCGCGCTGCTCGGGGACGCCGAGCTGGCCGCCATGAGGCCCGGCGCCGTGCTGGTGAACATCGCGCGCGGTGGGCTGGTCGACACCGACGCCCTCGTGGCCGCGCTGGCCTCCGGCCACCTGGGCGGAACCGCGGTCGACGTCACCGACCCGGAGCCCCTGCCCGACGGCCACCCGCTGTGGGACCTGCCGACCGCTTTGATCACCCCGCACACCGCGGACACCGCGGAGATGGTCGCGCCGCTGCTGCGCGCGCGGGTCGAGGAGAACCTCGGCCGCTTCGTCGCGGGCCAGGCGCTCGAGGGCGTCGTCGACCACGCCGCGGGCTACTGACGTGGCCGTGGCGACCAGGGGCGACGTGCGCGGCGTCGTCGTCATGGGGGTGGCGGGGTGCGGCAAGTCGACGGTGGGCGGCCTGCTCGCCGCCCGCCTGGGCCTGCAGTTCGTGGACGCCGACGACCTGCACCCGCCGTCGAACGTCGCGAAGATGTCGGCCGGGACTCCCCTGACCGACGACGACCGTCGTCCCTGGCTCGCCCGTGTCGCGGAGGTGCTCCGCGACGGCGACGACGGCGCACCGACGGTCGTGGCCTGCTCGGCCCTGCGGCGGTCGTACCGCGACACGCTCCGGGCCGGCGCGGGAGGCGACGTCGCGTTCGTCCACCTGCACGGCGACCGCGACCTGCTCGCGCGGCGGATCGCCGCGCGAGCGGACCACTTCATGCCGCCGGCGCTCCTCGACTCGCAGCTCGCCACGCTCGAGCCGCTGCGCGCCGACGAGACCGGCGTGGTGGTCGACGTCGACCGGTCCGCCGACCGCGCCGTCGACGTCGTCATGGGCTGGCTCCGCCGGACCTGATCGCCATCCCTACGCGGAGACCTGCCATCTCGACGTCGCGCCCGGCCGGCGCCGACGCCGCTGTCAGACGGCAGGAGCGCCGGTGCCCTCGAGGAACTCCCGCAGGGCGGCGGCCACCTCGGCCGGCGCCTCCTCGGCCTGGTGGTGGCCGGACGGGATCAGGCGGTGCCGTAGCGGCAGCTCCAGCCAGGGCTCCCAGATGGCGGCCGGGTCGCCGCGGATGTCGAGGTCGTCCCCGGTCGACTCGAGCAGGAGCGTCGGGCACCCCACCCGGCGCCCGGCGGCGCGGTCGTCCTCGTCGTGGCGTCGGTCGATGCCGAGCCCCGCGCGGTAGTCCTCGCACATCCCGTGCACGACGGCGGGGTCCCGCAGCGCGGCCCAGACGTCGGCGTGGTTGCCGGGCCCGATGACCTCGGGCGGGGGCGTGCGGTACCAGGCGTCGGGGTCGGCGGTGATGACGCGTTCGGCGGGCTTCTCGTCCTGGGCGAGGAACCACCAGTGCCACCAGGCGCGGGCGAACCGCGCGTCGGTGCGTTCGAGGTGCTCGACGACGGGCAGCCCGTCCATGACGACGAGGTGCGTGACCCGCTCCGGGTGGTCCATGGCGGTGCGGAACGCGACCAGCGAGCCGCGGTCGTGGCCCACCACGGCGAAGCGGTCGTGACCCAGGGCGGACATCAGGTCGACGACGTCCCGCGCCATCGCGCGCTTGCTGGACTGCGCGTGGTCGGGCGCGTCGGGCGGCAGGGTCGACCTCCCGTAGCCGCGGAGGTCGGGGCACACGACCGTGTGGTCGTCCGCGAGCAGCGGCGCGACGGCGTGCCACGTCGTGTGGGTCCGCGGATGCCCGTGCAGCAGTACCACCGGCGTGCCCGTGCCCCCGTGCCGCACCCGCAGCGTCACCTCGGGCAGGTCCACCCGGTCCAGCCGGAAGCCGTCGAACATGCGGCGACGCTAGCAACGCGCCCGGGAGCACGCCCTCCCTACTCCCCCTCGTCTCGCTGCCGCGCGATCGAGACCAGATGGGCGTGGGCGTACTCGCACACCAGCGGGTGCCGGTAGACGAGCTGCGGGACGTCCACGTTCGTGTCCATCCACA
This sequence comes from Isoptericola variabilis, assembly GCF_050311655.1. Lineage (GTDB taxonomy): Bacteria > Actinomycetota > Actinomycetes > Actinomycetales > Cellulomonadaceae > Isoptericola > Isoptericola variabilis. Next base: position 109,533 of record NZ_JBNOZM010000004.1, on the reverse strand, counting down.
GGCTCAGGGCGCCCATCTTCCAGTGCTCGAACGTCTCGTCGTCGGTCAGGACGGCGAGGATGCTCAGGAAGGAGTCGTCGAAGCGCAGCGAGTGGATCGCGCGACGGAACTCCTCGAGGCTCAGCGCGATGCAGAACGGGATGTTCATCAGGCACAGGGCCGTCTGGATGTCGAAGCTCAAGAGCCGGCGACGGCGTCGTTCGGGGTCGAGTTCAGGCACGTCGAGCTGGGCGAAGTCCAGGCGCTCGGGCGCCGTGATGTCGATCCCCTCGAGCGCGATGAGCACGTCGTAGACGTTGACGTTGTGCTCGACGACGGCGTTGTCGCCCAGCCCGGACAGCGTCGTCGGGCGCAGCGTGACCGGCTCGATGGCGGCCGGGGTGTTGCGGATGATGAAGTTGACCAGGTTGGTCTCCAGCCGTCTGGGAGCGCCCCTCACATGCCGCAGTCCGCGCCCGAGCCGATACCCGGAACCGTCGTCGGCCTCGCCGAGGCCGCTTGACTGGTGACGACTTCGTGCGGGTCTGACCCCCTGGCCGACACGTCGGACCCGTACCGGGGATCGAAGGTCGCCCAAGTGACCGGGGAGGACTACGACTAGGAGACCCCATTCGGCCCCGTCCTGCGGCACGATGCCGAGTGAGTGCCCTTCTCGATATCGGATGGCTCGACACCGAGGCCAGGGTTCGCGGCGAAGGGCTTCGGGTGGCATGGGCTGGTAACGATCGAGCCCGTGAGCAACCGGGAGGTGCTCGTGGAGTGACGTTCAGCACCGGTCTGGCCCCTCATCGACCACGACACGAACACGGCCAGGCAGTATGTTGCCCGCTTCATCCACAGGCCGCGTCGTCGGTGGAGGAAATGTCTGAGGCACGAGCTAAGCTTCCCTCATGACCGACGCCGCCCCCACCCCGGCCTTCAAGTACATCGACCTGTTCGCAGGGATCGGTGGATTCCACGCGGTGCTCGACGCGATGGGCGGCGAGTGCGCCTACGCGGTCGAGATCGACCCCGCGGCCCGCAAGGTCTACGAGGCCAACTGGGGCAAGAGCGCGCTCGGCTCAAACGACCGGGGCGACATCACGCTCGACACCGCGGGTGAGGAGGTCGACGTCCCGGATCATGACGTGCTCGTCGCCGGGTTCCCGTGCCAACCGTTCAGCAAGTCCGGCGCGCAGAAGGGCATGGACGAGGCCAGGGGGACGCTCTTCTTCGACATCATGCGGATCGTCGAGGACCGCCGCCCCACGCTCGTCCTCCTGGAAAACGTGCGCAACCTCGCGGGCCCCCGCCACGTCCACGAGTGGGAGGTGATCATCAAGTCGCTGCGCCAAGCGGGCTACCGCGTCAGCCACAAGGCGGCTGTCTTCTCCCCCGCCGGCATCGCGCCCGAGCATGGCGGGCACCCTCAGACCCGCGACCGGGTGTTCATCGCAGCGACGCGCATCCGTCCTGAGGAGCCGAGCCAGACATACCGCCAGCGCGAGGCCAAGAGCACAGGCAACTTGCCGGATCCGTTCGAGGACGTCGAGCCGATCTCGCTCGACAAACTGCGGATGGACCGCGCGTGGGACCTGATGACGGACCTCCCGCTCATCGACAGTGACGACGTCCCCGGGACTCGCGTGTCCGCCGACGAGTGGCGCTGGATCGACCACTGGGACGAGTGGGTCAAAAAGGCCCGGGCGATGCTCGTGCACGAGGCTGACCGTGACGGCCGCGAGGCCAAGGAGCTCCCCGGGTTTCCGATCTGGGCGAACGTGTGGACGGCTGACGAGAACGAGCGCCAGCGCGCACTCAAGCAAGCGGCGGGAATGGCGTGGAAGGTCAGTCACCTAACCAAGAACTACGAGATGTACGACCGCATGCGTGCATTCGACAAGGACTGGACCGCGCGGTGGCTCGGAACCACCCGCCAGTTCCCCGAGTCGCGGCAGAAGTTCGAGTGGCAGGCCCAGTGGGAGACGTCGGTGCGCGAGTGCGTCATCTCCCTTCGGCCCTCCGGCCTGCGGGTCAAGCGGCTGACGCACCTGCCGGCCCTGGTCGCGATCTCCCAGACCCCGATCATCGGGCCACTCGAGCGACGCCTATCTGTCGTCGAAGGCGCACGCCTCCAGGGGCTGCCCGACGAGTTCTCCTGGGCGGGCCAGAAGGACGCCGCCACCTGGAAGCAACTAGGCAACGGCGTCAACACCGGCGTCGTGGCGCAGGCCCTGGCAGCCCAGGTGGAACGGGACGCGTGGCTACTGGAGAATGACGTGCGCGGGCAGCGGGTGCTCGACGCTGTCCGCAAGACCATGGCCGAGACCGGCGGCGACCTCCGCACGAAGATCCGGGAGGCCGTGCTCCGCGGGCAGGCGAGGGCGGCAGACGTGACCGCCGCCCGCTGACCGGGACGGACTGCGCGCCTACCAGGGATGCCGGGGGTCGTAGCCCGGCTCCCGGTCGGGACGACGGATTTCCCACCCGAAGACGACGCCCTTGCCACCGGCAGGGTGGCGCCACGCGTCGAAGCCAGCCTGAGCGCGGGGTCCCTTCAGGAAGCTTCGCAGCCCGAGGATCGCGTCGGCGAACTCGATCAGCGGACGGGTATGCAGCGGCCCGTTGCGGTCCACGAGCCGCTGGATCCTGTCGATTCGGGCCACCGCGTCGGGAGCGGTGTGCAGGTATCTCGCATGGGCCAGGGTCGTGGCGTCATAGTCGAAGGACCACGCGACGACAGCCACACGGCGGGTGAAGCCATACTCGCGCAGCCGCAGCGCGTCGTGGAGCAACCCACGGTCCTTCAGATACGGCGACAGGACCTTCTGAGTCTCGTGGTCGCCGTTGCCTCCGTTGTCGCCGACGAACTGCAGCCGCTTCACCTCGATCCCCCACTCTTCCTCGGCCTTCCCGGCGCCGTCGGTGGTGAGCACATGGTCGAGCTTCGTCGTCGCAGGTACCGCCGTGGTCGGGTACTTGACTGACAGGCGGTGGACCCGACGCTCGCCCGGGTGCAGATGCTCCCACGCATCGTCGATCGCCCGCATCGCGGGCTCCTCGTCGAGCGTCTTGAACCCGGGCAGGTACGCGCTGCCGGTGCGGCGGTTCTGCCCGACCGCCTGCGTGGTGGCGTCGACATGCTGGATCGCCTCCGCGTACCGCTCGACGATCTGCTGGAGTTCCACGCCGTCAGCCTTTGGTGAGGCTGGTCACGAGCGCCGTGAACTGGTCCTCGCTGATCGCGCCGGACTCCTTCAGCGCAACCAGGTCCTTCAGTTCGGTGACGATCGAGCCGGAGGCAGGCTTGGCCTCACGGAACAGCGTCGACAGGCGCGGGAAGTGCTCAGGGGCGAGGAGCTCCTGCGTATAGTCCATGCCCGGATCGTGCGTACCGGTGCCGGGGTTTACCGGCAGGCGGCAGGCGGCGACGCATTCGGGGTGGTCCTGCGCGTGCTGGGCGATGTGCCGGAAGCCGATGACCCAGGCATCCGGCTTCTTGCGGGCGTTCGCCACAGTGTCCGGGTGGGCAGCCGGGTCGACGAAGACGACGCCGGGCAGGTGCGGGGACAGAAACACCGTCGGCTCGGTAAAGCCGTTGCCCGCGCCGCCCAGCCCGTTGGTGAGCCGGTACTCGCTGCGGTTTGCGCTCGTCTGGTTCTTGACCGACCACAGGCCTCGCGCCTGGGCGAGCAGGTCGCGCAGGTCGAACCCCTTCGCCGAGTGCCCGCCGGGGATCGAAATGACGCCCGCCTTGTACGCCGCCGCCGCGAGGATCCACTCGACCGCACCGCCGGAGATGAAACGTCCGCCCGGGTCCGATGGATTCACCCGGTTCACGTTGAGGTCGAGAGCCCTCTCTAACTCGCCGCGCAGGCCCGGGTCGGTGGCAAGGGCCATGCGGAAGGCGTCGAAGGCGGTGGAACTACTGGTCCGGGACATATCCGCAGGCTACCGACCGCATGGTGTTATTCGTCCCGGTCTGGCGTACCGCGCGGGTGAATGATGCCCACCGTTGACGCTGCGGCGATCCTCGCAACCACCGCACCGACGTCCTGGACGACTTCGTGCTCCCACGTGCGCACGGCGATCCAGCCCGCGTCCCGCGCCAGCCTGGTCGACCGCTCGTCACGCTGACGGTTCCGCTCCATCTTCTGCGCCCACAGATCCGCGTTCGGGCCGGTCCAGGCCGTGCGGCGTCCGTGCTCTGGGCACCCGTGCCAGAAGCACCCGTCGACGAACACGGCGATGCCGTGCCTGGGCAGCACAAGGTCCGGCGTGCACCCCTTCTCGATGGACGGGTGCAGCCGGAACCGGAACCCAGCGGCGTGGAGCGCGCGCCGCAGGGCTACCTCTGGCGCGGTGGAAGTTTTCACCCGCCCTGCAAGGTGCCTGCCCGCGTCCGTGCTCGTCCAGCGCTCGGTCACGACTCGACCGTAAGCGATCGGCGCAGGCGCTGTGGGTAGCTCGCGCTCGTTGTCACGGGAGCAACCTCAGAGTCCGGCCCATCTGCGCTGCTGCTCGAGTGCGGCTGTGGACGGGAACTTGGCCGGGTCCTCCGGGCGCCGCATCGTGGTGCCGCCCAGCGCCGCCCCGTAGTCGGCGGTCGCGAGTTTCGGTGCAAGCAAGACCTCGAGGCTCGACTCGTGCACAGCCAAGAGACCCCTGTCCCAGAGCCGGTGCAGGTCCACCCGCAGGAGTATCCCGTTCGTCGCGAAGGTCCGACATCCGTCTGCAGACCGCTAAGGTACTTCGCATGCGAAGTGACGACGCAGCGACGGTGGAGCCCGAGGAGCTGCGGATCCAGATCCCGGCGGGAGGCTGGGTCGTCGGCACGGTGCGGAAGCCGACGGACGAGCCGCCCCGCGGCGTCGTGGTGATCCACCCCGCGACGGCGGTGCCCGAGCGCCTGTACACGGGGTTCGCGGAGTTCCTCGCTACCAACGGCTACGTGGCCGTCACGTACGACTACCGCGGCACGGGCCGGTCAGGCAGCCCGCGCGAGCATCGCGGCCTGCGCATGCGGGACTGGATGTCCGACGACGTCCCCGCGGTCGCGGCGTGGGCTCGCCCGCGGTTCGGCGACGTGCCGCAGCTGGCGATCGGGCACAGCATCGGCGGGCACGCCCTGGCGCTGGGGAACGGCTCGCGAGGCCTGGCGGGGTTCGTCACGGTCGCGTCGCACGTCGCCGCGACATCGACGATCCCCGACCGCGCCGAGCGGGCGCGCGTCCGGCTGATCCTGCGGGTGCTCGGCCCCACGACAGCCCGGCTGCTGGGCTACGTCCCCGGCCGCCGCATGGGCCTCGGGGAGGACATGACCGCCGCCGCGATGCTCGAGTGGAGCCGCTGGACGACCATGCCGCACTACTTCTTCGACGACCCCACCATGCACGCCGGCGCGGACGCCGCGCGCGTCAGGGGCGACGTCCTCGCCGTCGGGTTCACCGACGACCCGTGGGCCACGCCCGCGCAGATCGATGCCATCACCGACCATCTGACGGCCGCCCAGGTCGAGCGCCGCACGTGGAGCCCCGCCGACGGTGGCGTCGAGACGATCGGGCACCTGGGCTTCTTCCGCCGCGGCTTGCGCGACACGCTGTGGCCCGAGCTCCTCGCCTGGCTCGACGCCCGCGCCGAGGCTGCGCCGGCGCAGGAGGACGGGAACGTCCGCTTCCGCGCCAGGAAGCCGCGACGATGACGCGCCGCCCGCCGCGGCTGGTGTTCCTCACCACCGCGGCGGAGCGCCAGCTGCGCCGCTGGATCGCGCGGCGCGGCGGCGCGCACACTGCCGGGAACGGTGGCCAGGGGTTCGGCGCCCCCGCGGCCGGCGTGCTGCTGCACCTGGCCGACCACCCCGGCGCGTCGATCGGCGAGGTGACCGCCGCACTGCAGGCCTCCCCCGCCGGCGCCAGCGGACTGCTCGCACGCATGGAGCGCGCCGACCTCGTGCGACGTCGTGCCGACCCCGACGACCGCCGCACCGTCCGCCTGGACCTCACACCCACCGGGACCGCGGCGCTGGACGACGTCCGCACCGCGCTCGCCGAGCTGAACGACCGTCTTTCCGACGGCTTCACGGACGACGAGCTGGCCACCGTGAGCCGCTGGCTCGAGCACGTGACACGTACCCTTGCCTAGCCGCTAAAGAGTCTTCGGGATCGGTCGGACGGAGGCGGAGACCATACGGGCCCGCCAGATGCCACAGAGACTCTCTCGGCACAGACGCGACCTGTGATCGAGCGATACGGTGCACGCCAGGGCTGGCTTGTTGAGAACGCGGAGGCATGCGTGGTCAAGGCGACGGAGACGAACTTCGCGGGAGTGCTGGAGGGCAAGAAGCAGTATCAGGTCCCCCTGTATCAACGCACGTATGCGTGGGGGAAGAAGCAGCTCGACCAGCTCTGGAACGACATCGTCGAGCTGGCTCAGGCGCGACGCTCCGACCCGTCCGCGACGCACTTCATCGGGTCGCTGGTCCTCGCCGCCAGCCCGGACTTCGCCGTCGTCGGCGTCGCGAAGCTCCTCGTCGTCGACGGTCAGCAGCGGTTGACCACACTCACCTTGCTCCTTGCGGCGCTCCGCGACCATCTCATCGAGACTGGTGCCCGAGAGCGCGCTGACGGCGTGCACGCGCAATATCTCGCCAATGTGTATGACAAGGGCAAGCCGTCAAAGGTCCTTCCGACACAGGCTGACCGCCCCTCCTATCTCGCCGTGGTGCACGCTTCGCCGGAGGCCGGTGGAGGCGACGCGGTGGGCGAGGCGTACAACCACTTCCGGGCCAAGATCGCGGCAGCCGATGACCCGGAGGATCCCCACGACCTCGAAGAGATCGAGAACGCGATCGTCCGCGGCCTCGCCGTCGTTGTCGTCACGGCAGAGCCCGGTGACAACGCTCATCGCATCTTCGAGTCGCTGAACAACACCGGTCTGCAGCTCAACCAATCCGACCTCCTCAAGAACTACCTGTTCATGCGGCTCGGTGAGAAGGCAGACCTCGTCTACGAGAACGTGTGGCTGCCGCTGGAGAAGAAGCTCAGCGCCGACAACCTGGAGCTCCTCTTCTGGCTGGACCTCGTCCAGACCGACGAACGTGCCAAGCAGTCCGACACGTACGTCGGCCAGCAGAAGCGGCTCGAAAAGCTGAGGACGGCCCAGGGGATCGAAGACGAGGTCGTCCGTATCGCCAAGCTCGGCGAGGTGCTCGCGACCATCCTGGATCCCTTGCGTGAGGAGGACGCCGAGATTCGCCGGCGTCTTCACAGGATCAAGGCCTGGGGTTCGACGACGGCGTACCCGGTCGTGATGCGACTCCTCGACCGGCGCGATACGGGGACAGCGACCGCAGAGCAGGTGGCCCGCGCCCTGACCTACCTCGAGTCATATTTCGTGCGCCGTATCGTCATCGGGCGGGCGACGGCCAGTCTCAACCGCACCCTCCTGCAGGCGGTCGGTGCGATCTCGGGCGACCAACCGGTCGACGCTGCTCTTCGTGACTACCTCTCCCGAGGTCGCAAGTACTTCGCCACTGACCGGCAGGTTCGAGAGGCAGCCGCCACGGTCCCGTTCTACTGGCAGGGACGGGCAGCACAAAAGAAGCTCATCCTCCAGTGGATCGAGGAGTCGTACGGCTCCAAGGAGCCGATTGATCCGACCAGGCTCACGATCGAACATGTCCTGCCCCAGACGCTCACCGAGGCTGTCCGGGACGATTTCGCGGCGGGGCTCCCCGGTGATTCCGACATCACCTACGAGCACGAACGCATCGTTCACACGTTGGGCAATCTGACCCTCAGTGGATACAACAGCGAACTCAGCAACAAGGGCTTCGAGGCCAAGCGACAGATGCTCGCTCAGAGTGGCTTGCGGCTGAACCGCGAGGTTGTGGCCCACACCACGTGGGGCCAGAAGGAGATCCTGGCGCGCAGCGCGGCTCTTGCGGAGAAGATCATCGAACTCTGGCCCGGCCCGGACGAGACCGTCGTCGGTGCCGCGGCAGCCGAACCATCCACCACGAGGGCGACGGTTGCGTCGATCGTCGCGGAGATCCCGGCAGGCAGGTGGACCACCTACGGCGAGGTCGCCATCGTTGCGGGGACCTACCCTCAGCCCGTCGCTGCCATCATTAGTGCGCATCCGATGGCCAACGCATGGCGAGTCCTCCAGGCCGGGGGAACCATCTCGCCTGGCTTCCGGTGGTACGAGCCAGAGCGGAAGGACGACCCCATCGAGTACCTCAAATCTGAGGGCGTGACATTCGATGACGCGGGTCGGGCCTCCGCAGACCAGTTCATCGCTGCCACGGAGCTGGCGGCCCTCGTCGGGCTCGACATCGACCAGGGTGGCTGGCGAGCCAATGGCCAGGCGGTCGGTGCTGCAGCGAACAGTGACCTGAGCGCTCAGCAGCAACGCTTCTTCGCGCTCGTCCGCGACCTCGGCGAGGCCAACAGCACCCTCGTGCAGTCCTGGCCCAAGGCGCCACCGCGCTATTGGATGGACGTGAGCATCGGTTCAGGACGCGCGCACATCAGTCTGACGGTGAGCTCGCGGGCCCCGACTGCTGACTGCGAGCTGTACATCGTGCACGACAAGAAGCTCTTCGCCGGACTGTATGCCCGCAGGGGCGAGATCGAGGAGGCCGTGGGTTCACCACTCGAGTGGCTGGAACTCCCGACGAAGAAAGCGAGCAAGGTCATCGCACGGGGCGTAGGGGACTTCCGCGACCCCGATCAGGCCCCGCAGCTCGCTCAGTGGCTCGTCACGATGGCGGAGAGGTTTGCGGCTGTCTTTCCTCAATACCTGTGAGGCCCCGAACGACGAGGGCCAGACCTCTTCCCTAGCGGTCACATCGTCCAGTCTGCGTGTGCTTCCATCGGTCCCCCGCACTCGGCCGTCCCGCCGACGCGCACCCAGCCGACGTCGACCTCCGTCCGCGCGAGCACGTCGCCGTCGTCGTTCAGCGCACGCAGCGTGATCGAGCGCGGTGAGGAGAAGAGCGTGAAGGTCCACGTGTCGCCGTCGTGCGACGTCGGGATCACGGGCACCTGTGCGTCCGGCGGGTACGGCGGCTGCCACTGGTCGCCGTCGCACACCTGGACGACGGCCACCTGGGACGTGTCCCCCTCGAGCGTCACCTCGAGCAGGCTGGAGTAGCCGATCGCCGGGCATGCCTGCTGCGGAGTCGACACGCGCGGACCCACGACGGCGGCGACGACGGTGAGCGCGATGATGCCGAGCGCCGCCACCGCCACCCCGAGCGGCAGGCGCAGGCGGCGCGTGCGCTCCCGTGGCGGCCTCTCACTCGTGGTCGGCACTGCTCCCCCTCCTGACGCGGCCCCTCGTCGTCATCATGTCGCGTGACGAGCCGCTCTTGCGGGCGCCACGAAGGGAGCGGGCCCCGCGATTTCACCCGTGTCCACCGGAACGCCGGACCGCGCGGTCGAGGATGCTGTGGCCATGTCGAAATCTGCCGCAGGGGACGGCCGGGCGACGACGCCCACTCCCCCCATGGAAGGTCACCTTGCGGCACGCCGTCGGCGGCGGCTCCCCGGATCCGGAGCAGGCCGTCGCGCGGCCGGGCTGACGGCGTCCGGCACCGCCGGCGCGCTGGTCCTGGCCGGGCTGGTGGCGGTCGGCCCGTCGGCGACGGCGGCCCCCACCCCCGACTGCGCGGCACCGTTCCCCGTCGCCGAGGTGGCGAGCGGGGCGCCGGTCAACGGGCTGACGGTGAGCAAGGGCACCACGCCGCAGCCGTTCACAGGCGAGGTGCTCGGCGTGCTGGCGGACGGCATCGGCCCCGACCTGGACATGATCGTCGCCGAGCTGCACTCGCCGGCCATCGACGCGGCGGGCGGCATCTGGCAGGGCATGTCGGGGTCGCCGGTCTACGCGGAGGACGGGCGGCTGATCGGCGCGGTCGCATACGGGCTCGCCTTCGGGAGCTCGCCCGTGGCGGGCATCACGCCGTACGAGGACATGCAGGGCTACCTCGGCGCCGCCAAGGCAGCCCCCGAGGTGGCGGTGGGAACCCGCCTGGCGACGCGGATCGCGGCAGAGACCGACGTGACGCGGGCCGAGGCCTCCCAGGGCCTGCAGCAGCTGCCGATGCCGATGGGGGTCGGCGGGATCGACCCGGCGCGCGCCCGCAAGGCGGTCAAGGCCGCGGGCGGCAGCGAGCTGGTGACGGCAGACTCCTACCGCATCGGCCGGTCGAGCGGCACCGCGGCCGCAGGCATCGACACCGTGACCGCCGGGGGCAACGTCGCCGCGGTGCTCTCGCACGGGGACATCACGCTCGCCGGTATCGGTACCGCGACGTCGGTCTGCGGAAACCGGGTGGTCGCGTTCGGGCACCCGCTGTCCTTCACGGGCCCGACCCGCCTCGGGCTGGCGGCCGCCGACGCGGTCTACGTCCAGGAGGACCCGCTGGGCGTGCCGTTCAAGGTGGCGAACCTCGGCGACCTCGGCGGGACCGTCACCGACGACCGGCTCGCCGGGATCGCCGGCACCTTCGGCGCGACTCCCACCGCGACGCCCGTCAGGTCGAAGGTGACCTACCACTCCAGGTCGCGCACCGGCACGACGCAGGTGCTGGACCGGTCCGCCCTCGGCGACGTCACCCTCCTCGCCGGTGTCGCGAACCACGACCGTGTCGTGGACGGCATCATCGGCGGGTCGGAGACCCACGCCTGGACGATCACGGGCACCCGCAGCGGCAGCCCGTTCACCTTGCGGTACGCCGACCGTTACCAGGCGGCCGCCGACGTCGGCTCCACGGGCGCCTTCGACCTCGCGACCGTCGTGGCCACGCTCTCGTCCATCTCGAACGTCAAGCTCACCGGAGTGGCCAACGACGTCAAGGTGGGCGACAACGGGCGTCGATACAGGGTGGTGAAGATCCAGCAGCGGACGGGCGGCAAGTGGGTCGACGTCACCGGCAAGACCGCGAAGGTCCGGGCCGGCAAGACCCTCGTGCTGCGGACCCAGCTCGTCGGCTCCGACGGCATCACGCGGTCCGTCTTCCGCGAGGAATTCTCGATCCCCCAGCGCCTCAAGGGCCAGACGGGCGTGGTCACCGTCGTGGGCGGCAACTCCTTCCAGGACGAGTTCTCCGGCCCGACGTCGTTCACCTCGGTCCAGAAGCTCCTGCAGGGCAACCTCCGCAACGACGAGATGAGGATGAACCTCGACATCGGCGGCGGCAAGACCGCCTACGAGCGGACACGCACGTCCGACGTCCTGACCCGCGTCGTCGGCGGGCAGAAGCAGGTGCGGGTCCGCGTGATCTCCTGAGCGCGCCCCGGCGTCGGGGGCCCCGGCGTCCGGCGCGTGAGCCGTCAGAGCACCCAGGTGGCCTCAGCCTCGGTCGGGCCGCCGCACTCGGGCGTTCCACCGACCCGCACCCAGCCGACGTCGACCTCGGTCCGCGCGAGCACGTCCCCGTCGTCGTCCAGCGCACGGAGCGCGATCTGGTTCGGCGGAGAGAAGAGCGTGAAGGTCCACGTGCCGCCGTCGTGCGTCGTCGGGATCGCGGGCACCTCCGCGTCCGGCGGATATGGGGGCTGCCACTGCTCGCCGTCGCGCACCTGGAGGACGGCCACGTCCGACGTGTCTCCCTCGAGCGTCACCGTGAGGACGCTGGAGTAGCCGATCGCCGGGCACGCCTGTGGTGGCGGGTCGGTCACGCCCGGCCTCACGACGGCGGCGACGACGGTGAGCGCGACGATGCCCAGCGCAGCCACCGTCACCCAGGGCGGCATCCCGAGACGCGGACGCGCCGGTGTCGGCGGCCCGTCACCCGCGGAAGGCACCATCGCTCCTCCCGACGTGGCCCGTCGTCGACATCATGTCGCAGGGCAGGCGGTTCTTGCGCGTGCCGCCGGCCCCGCTCGTCATCCAAGCCCGCCCACCCTGGGCGAGTCAGGGCGACTGGGCCCGATCCCGCCCGACTGCGCGATAACACCACAACCGGCCAGTGGAGCATGTACTGGCTCGACCGGAAGCCGAGGCTCCACGAGTACAAGCGCAAAGACCGACGAAGAACGCCAATAACCTGCTCGACCATCTCGGCAACCACGCGGACCCGATCCTGAAGATGAGTAGTTGGCTCCGGACTGCGGCAGCGCGCGAGACCGCCGATGCCAGCAGGAGCTCCGCCCCAAGGCGCTCGTCTCACGCCATGACAACAAGCCTGCACCAACAGGGCATCAGTCGCGTTCCCCGAGGCGCGGTGTGGAAGTCGACTTCAGGGTGAATCCGCCCTGGGACGCCAAGTCCCCCACGCGCGCGGAGATGGTGTCGCGAAGCTCGAGGGACACACCAGGTGAGCTCTGCAGGTTCACCCGCCATCCCACGTAGATGACCTCGCCGACGTGCCCCACCTGGATCTGGGTTGTGCGGCCCTTCGAATCGGCCACGACTCCGTGTGTCTCCATGTCGACCCCGCTTCGGCGAAGCTCGTCAATGACTCTCCCGCCGTTCGCCAGGACTAGGCCGATGCTCTCGCTGGCGAGCTGCTGGCGGAGGAACTCCCGGTCCTGCTCGATCAGTTCCTTGCGGACAGGTGCACGCAGCTCCCCCCAGACTGGGTCGGTCGCCCACTGCACCAGGTCGAGGTGGCATGCGATCCGCCGCTCGTACGTCGCGCCGAGAGAGGCCTCGAGCAACCTGTCGAGCGGCCGGAACCACCGCCAGTACGGATTTCGCCCCGTGTCGAAGTAGGCGTAGCAGTCCGCCAGGACTTGGGCGACAGTGTGATCGGACGCGTCCTCCAGAGTTTCCACCCCGAGCGAACGGTGCGTCGCGAGGCGGCGCTGGTCGCCGTCGAGCCAGACACCCTTGACCTCGAACTCGATCCTGCTCGGGTTCAAACCGACTGTCGCGACCCGCGCTGTCGACGCGTCGCCGAATGCGACGACCGGCGTCGAACCCGGCACCACGTTCGCACCTTCGGGAACCGCCGCGCGGATCCGGTCGGCGACGTAATGCGGAACGTCCATGGGGCTCCTTCTTCTCTGTCGGGTCCCGTACCTGCCGTCCAGGCTCGTACGCCGACGTGCTGGCCGCGACTCCCGAGGCCGAAGATCACCCTGCGCACCTGCTGGAGAAAGGTAAGGCCCGAACCCGCGGGACTCCGCGGGTTCGGGCCTCGTATGACCGACGGTCGTAGGACGAGCGGCCGTCAGAAGTTGATCATGTGCCCCACGATGCCGTGGATGGACTCCTGGATCGCCTCGGACAGCGTCGGGTGCGTGTGCACGTTGCGCGCGACCTCGTCGGCGGTGAGGTCCCACTTCTGCGCGAGGGTGAGCTCGGGCAGCAGCTCGGAGACGTCCGGGCCGATCATGTGGGCGCCGAGCAGCTCGTTGTACTTGGCGTCGGCGACGATCTTGACGAAGCCGGTGGGGTCGCCGAGGCCGTGGGCCTTGCCGTTGGCCATGAACGGGAAGGAGGCGACCTTGACGTCGTAGCCTTCGTCCTTGGCCTGCTGCTCGGTGAGTCCGAACGACGCGACCTGCGGGGAGCAGAACGTGGCGCGCGGCATCATGCGGTAGTCGCCGAGGGTCTGGGTCTCGGCGCCGGCGATGGTCTCGGCGGCGACGACGCCCTGCGCCTCCGCGACGTGCGCCAGCATGAGCTTGGCGGTGACGTCGCCGATGGCGTAGATGTGCGGCACGTTGGTGCGCATGTGGTCGTCGATGGCGATGGCGCCGCGCTCGGTGAGCTGGACGCCGGTGTTCTCGAGGCCGAAGCCCTCCACGTTCGGCGCGAAGCCGACGGCGGACAGGACCTTGTCGACGACGATCTCGCCGGGCTTGTCGTCCTTGACGCCCTTGTAGGAGACGGTCACCGACGAGCCGTTGTCCTTGATCGTCTGGACGGCGGTCGAGGTGAGGAGCGTGATGCCGAGCTTCTTGTACTGCTTGGCGATCTCCTTGGAGACGTCCGCGTCCTCGTTCGGCAGGGCACGGTCGAGGAACTCGATGATCGTGACGTCCACGCCGTAGTTCTTGAGGACGTACGCGAACTCCATGCCGATGGCGCCGGCGCCGACGATGGCGATCGACTTCGGCAGCTCGCGCGTCATGATCTGCTTCTCGTAGGTCACGACGTTCTCGGACAGCTCGACGCCCGGGAGCAGCTTGACCTGCGAGCCGGTGGCGATGATCGCGTTGTCGAACGTGACCGTCTCGGTGCCGCCCTTGTTCAGCGCGACCTCGATCGTGTTCGCGTCGCGGAACGTGCCGCGGCCGTCGAACTCGGTGATCTTGTTCTTCTTCATGAGGAAGTGGACGCCCTTGGTACGGCCGTCCGCGACCTCGCGGGACCGGTCGAACGCCTTGCCGAAGTCGAACGTCACGTCACCGGACATGCCGAAGAAGTCGGCCTGGTGGTTGAAGATGTGCGCGAGCTCCGCGTTGCGCAGCAGCGCCTTGGAGGGGATGCAGCCCACGTTGAGGCAGACACCACCCCAGTACTTCTCCTCGATGATGGCGACGGACTTGCCGAGCTGTGCCGCACGGATCGCGGCGACATAGCCGCCGGGGCCAGCCCCGAGGAGGACGACGTCGTAGTGGGAAGCCATGGGTCCAGCCTATTCGCGCGCGCCACCGGTTGCGGCGTGACGTCCGTCGCACCTACCGCACGGAGTCGACGCCCAGGTTCGCGAGCTCGTCGGCCCGCTCGTTCCCCGGGTCGCCGGCGTGCCCCTTGACCCACACCCAGCGCACGTCGTGCTTGGTGACCTCGGCGTCGAGCGCCTGCCACAGGTCCACGTTCTTCACGGGCTTCTTGGCCGCGGTGGTCCAGCCGTTGCTCTTCCAGCCCGCGATCCAGGTGCGCATGCCGTTCATCACGTACGACGAGTCGACGTGGATCACCACGGTGCTGGGCCGCTTGAGCGCCCGCAGGGCCTCGACGACGGCGGTGAGCTCCATGCGGTTGTTCGTCGTGACGGTCTCGCCGCCGTAGAGCTCCTTGGTGTGCTCTCCCGACCGCAGCAGCGCACCCCAGCCCCCGATGCCGGGGTTGCCCTTGCAGGCACCGTCGGTCCACATCTCGACCAGGGGCTTCTCGCTCTCGTCAGGCACCCGCACACCCTACGTTCCCGGCGTCCCCTGGCCGTGTCGGACGGCGCGCGTAGCGTCGGTCGGGATCCCGCGACGACGACGTCCAGGACGACGCCCGGGACGACGCCCACGATGACGGAGGAGACGCGCATGAGGTTCGGTTTCGTCGGCAGCTTCGGCACCCCGCAGCAGAACGTCGCGCTCGCGCGCGAGTGCGAGGAGCACGGCTGGGACGGCTTCTTCAGCTGGGACGGGATGAGCATGGGCGACTGGGGCGGCGACGCCCTCACCGCCTGGGACCCGTTCGCCGTCCTCGCGGGCGCGGCGGCCGTGACGGAGCGCATCACGCTCGGCGCGATGGTCTTCGCGGTGCCGCGGCACCGGGCGTGGGAGCTGGCGCAGCGCGCGCTGACGGTCGACCACCTCTCGGGCGGTCGCCTGGTGCTCCCGGCGGGCGTCGGCGTGCTCGACGACCGCGGCTTCACGTCCGTGCCCGGCCAGCCGACGGCGCTGCGCGAGCGCGCCCAGCGCCTCGACGAGACGCTCGAGTGGGTGCGCACGTCCTGGTCGGGCGAGGAGTTCGAGGCCGACGGCGCGCAGGTGAGCACCGGCCCGTTCCGGTTCGCCGCTCCCCCGGTCCACGGCCGCATCCCGGTCTGGCCGGTCGGCGTCTGGGACGCGACGAACCCGCCGCTGAAGAACCTGCAGCGCACGCTGCGCTGGGATGGGATCGTCGTGCAGGCGCGCGGCGCGACGCCCGAGGAGGCGGAGGCCGGGCCCGACGCGGTCCGCGAGCTCACCGCGTGGATCGCCGAGCAGCGCGGGCCCGACGCCGGCCCGTTCGACGTCGTCGCATCCGGTCTGCTCTCGTCCGACAGGGACGAGGCGCGCGACCAGGCCCGCGCGTTCGCCGACGCCGGCGCGACATGGTTCGTCGACTCCTGGTGGGACCCGGCGGAGGCGACGCCCGAGCGCCTGCTCGAGCGGGTGCGTCAGGGCCCGCCCACCCTCTGAGGATGGACGGGCCCTGACGTGGACAGGTCGAGCGGGTCAGCCGACCGGGCGCGCCGGCTCGATCGGGACGCTCGGCAGGTGCTTGGCCGGCAGCGTCCTGGGGCGCCAGGCCGCGCGCTGCGCCTCGAACGCCTTGATGTCGTCCTCGTGCTGCAGCGTGAGGCCGATGTCGTCGAGGCCCTCCATGAGGCGCCAGCGGGTGTAGTCGTCGATCTGGAACGGGACGGTGACGTCGTCGGCGTGCGCGGTGCGCGCCTCGAGGTCCACGGTCACCTCGGTGCCCGGCTTCGTCTCGAGGATCTTCCAGAGGATCTCGATGTCCTCCTGCGCGACGACGCCGGCCACGAGGCCCTGCTTGCCCGAGTTGCCGCGGAAGATGTCCGCGAACCGGGGCGCGAGGACGACCCGGAAGCCGTAGTCCTTGAGCGCCCAGACGGCGTGCTCGCGGGACGAGCCGGTGCCGAAGTCGGGTCCCGCGACGAGCACGGAGCCCGTCTTGTAGGCGTCCTGGTTGAGGACGAACGACGGGTCGCCGCGCCACGCGGCGAACAGCGCGTCCTCGAAGCCCGTGCGGGTCACGCGCTTGAGGTAGACGGCGGGGATGATCTGGTCGGTGTCGACGTTGCTGCGGCGCAGCGGCACCCCGACGCCCGTGTGGGTGGTGAACTTCTCCATGACGAACTCCTGGACGATCTTCTGCGACGGGGTGGGGTCAGACGAAGGACGGCGCGGACAGCGGCGCCAGCGGGGTGCCGTCGAACGTCGTGAGGTCGACGTCGCCCTCGAACTCGAGGTCGGCGACCGACGACAGCGTGCCGCGGACGGCGGTCGCGGCCGCGACCAGCGGCGACACGAGGTGCGTGCGCCCGCCCTTGCCCTGGCGGCCCTCGAAGTTGCGGTTCGACGTCGACGCGGCGCGCTCGCCCGGCGCGAGCTGGTCGGGGTTCATGCCGAGACACATGGAGCAGCCGGCGTTGCGCCACTCGGCGCCGAACTCCTTGAAGATCACGTCGAGGCCCTCGGCCTCCGCCTGCAGGCGCACGCGCGCCGAGGCGGGCACGACGAGCACGCGCACGTCGTCGGCCTTCTGCCGGCCCTGGAGCACCTTGGCCACCGACCGCAGGTCCTCGATGCGGCCGTTGGTGCACGAGCCGATGAAGACGGTGTCGACCTTGATGTCGCGCAGCGGGGTGCCGCCCTCGAGGCCCATGTACTCCAGCGCGCGCTCGGCGGCGACGCGGTCGCCCGCGTCGGCGATCTCGGACGGCACCGGGACGGACGCCGACAGGGGCAGGCCCTGCCCGGGGTTGGTGCCCCACGTGACGAACGGCTCGAGGTCCGCCGCCTCCAGCACGACCTCGGCGTCGAACTCGGCGTCGTCGTCGCTGCGCAGCGTCTTCCAGTACTCGACCGCGGCGTCCCAGTCCTCGCCCTCGGGCGCGTGCGGACGACCCTGGAGGTACTCGAACGTCGTCTCGTCGGGCGCGATCATGCCGGCACGGGCGCCGGCCTCGATGGACATGTTGCAGATGGTCATCCGCGCCTCCATCGAGAGCTTGCGGATGGCCTCGCCGCGGTACTCGAGCACGTAGCCCTGACCGCCGCCGGTGCCGATCTTGGCGATGATCGCCAGGATGATGTCCTTGCTGGTGGCGCCCGGGGGCAGCTCGCCGTTCACCGTGATGGCCATCGTCTTGAACGGGGCCAGCGGCAGGGTCTGGGTGGCGAGCACGTGCTCGACCTCGGACGTGCCGATGCCGAAGGCCAGCGCGCCGAACGCGCCGTGCGTCGAGGTGTGCGAGTCGCCGCACACCACGGTGAGCCCGGGCATCGTCAGGCCGAGCTGCGGGCCCACCTGGTGGACGATGCCCTGGTCCGCATCACCCAGCGAGTGGATGCGGACGCCGAACTCCTTGGCGTTGTTGCGCAGCGTGTCGATCTGCGTGCGGCTGGTGAGGTCCGCGATCGGCAGGTCGATGTCGAGCGTCGGCGTGTTGTGGTCCTCGGTCGCGATCGTGAGATCGGGACGGCGGACGGGACGCCCGGCCAGGCGCAGCCCCTCGAACGCCTGCGGGCTCGTCACCTCGTGCACGAGGTGCAGGTCGATGTAGAGGAGGTCCGGCGCCCCGTCGCTGCCACGGCGCACCAGGTGCGCCTCCCAGACCTTCTCTGCCAGCGTGCCGGCCATCATGTGCTCCTCGTCCGCCGCGTCCCCGCGGCCGTCGTGCGTGTGCTGTGAACTCGGTGGATACCGTCGGTCGGAACCCGCCGGGCTCGTACCGTGAGACGGTCCCGTCCCGTGAGATGCGGTCCTCGACTTGCAATCTCAGTGACTGAGACGTCAATATCGTCCTATGGACGATACTAGCGGAGTCGGCGTACTCGACAAGGCCGCGTCCGTGCTGGGCGCTCTGGAGGCTGGTCCCGCCACTCTGGCGCAGCTGGTCTCCTCGACCGGGCTCGCCCGCCCCACGGCGCATCGACTCGCCGTCGCCCTCGAGCACCACCGTCTCGTGGGCCGCGACATGCAGGGCCGGTTCGTGCTCGGACCGCGCCTCAACGAGCTCGCGACGGCGGCCGGCGAGGACCGGCTGCTCGCCGCGGCCAACCCCGTGCTCACGGCACTGCGCGACCACACGGGCGAGAGCGCACAGCTCTACCGCCGCCAGGGCGACCATCGCGTGTGCGTGGCCGCCGCCGAGCGGCCGGTCGGTCTGCGCGACTCAATCCCCGTGGGCGCCACCCTCACGATGCACGCGGGCTCCGCGGCGCAGATCCTCCTCGCCTGGGAGGAGCCGGACCGCCTGCACCGCGGCCTGCGCGAGGCCGTGTTCACCGCGACGATTCTGTCCGGCGTCCGGCGCCGCGGCTGGGCGCAGTCGGTCTCCGAGCGCGAGCTCGGCGTCGCGTCCGTCTCCGCGCCGGTGCGCGGGCCGTCCGGCCGGGTCGTGGCGTCCGTGTCCGTCTCCGGGCCGGTCGAGCGCCTCACCCGCCAGCCGGGCCGCCTGCACTCCGCCGCCGTCGTCTCCGCCGCCAACCGCCTGACCGAGGTGCTGCGCCGCGCCGGCGAGTGACCCGCGCGACCCACCAGCACCGATACCCGCTCCGACACCGGGCCCGGCCCGCCGCGACTCCACGCGGCGCGCCGGGCCCGGTGCTGTCGGGCCCCCGCCCAGGTCAGTACGCTCCTGGCTGACGGGGCAGCCCTGCCCTGCGACCCGAGAGGCGTGAGGACCTGATGCCCGCGAAGGCCAAGACACTGCTGATCTGGATCGTCGTGATCTTCCTGATCTACGCGATCGTGAGCAGCCCTGACCGTGCGGCGAACATCGTCACGGCGATCTGGGACTTCATCACCAACGCGTTCTCCAGCTTCGGGCAGTTCTTCGCGAACCTGACCGACTGACGACCGACGGCCGGAGAACCCTGTGACCACCGACGAGAGGCGTCAGCGCGAGGCCGTGCGCGCCCACGCGCACCTGCGTCGGTACGTGCTGCCGAACGAGCGGGTGATCGTCGCGACGCGGCACCACTGGGCGCTGCTCCTCGAGCCGATCGCCACGACGGCCGCCGCGTTCCTGCTGATCGGCACCATCGTCATGTCGACGCCGGTCGACGTGCGCTCCACCGTGGGCTGGCTGTGGGTGGCATGGTTCGTCGTCGCCGGCCGCCTCGCCTGGAAGTGGCTCGAGTGGCGCTACGAGTGGTTCGTCGCGACCGACAAGCGCCTCCTGCTGCTCTACGGGCTCGTCGTGCACAAGGTCGCGATGATGCCGATGAAGAAGGTCACCGACATGGGGTACTCGCGCAGCCCCACGGGCCAGGTGCTCGGCTACGGCCGCTTCGACATGGAGTCCGCCGGCCAGGACCAGGCGCTGCGCACCATCAAGTACGTCCCGCGCCCGGACTCCACCTACCGCACCCTGTGCGACACCCTCTTCACGCCCGGCGGCCCGCGCCTGGACGACGACGACGACCTGGGCGCCGGCCCCACCCGGCCGCCCGACGGCGCACCCGGCGCGCCCACCGTCGTGCCCGGTCGCGAGACGTCCGAGGGTCCCCGTCCCACGACGCAGCCGATCGCCGTGCCGCCGTCGAGCCCCGCGCCCCGCCCGCCCGAGGCACAGCCCAGCGCGGGGGCGCACCCGGTGTCGTGGAAACCCACCGGCGCGAGCTACGACCACCCGCGCAGCGACGGCGCGACCGTGCCCGACCCGTTCCTCTGAGCTCATCCCCGGGGGCACCGGGCGGACGGGTGTCAGGCCCGCAGAACCCGGGAACGACGAAGGCCCGGTCCGCGTGGACCGGGCCTTGCCTTTGCTGTGTACCCCCAGCGGGATTTGAACCCGCGTTACCGCCGTGAGAGGGCGGCGTCCTAGGCCGCTAGACGATGGGGGCCTGGAACTGCGTCGAGCCGTGAGGCCCGTGCAACCGTCCATACGAGATGGACGAGCTGCGTACCCCCAGCGGGATTTGAACCCGCGTTACCGCCGTGAGAGGGCGGCGTCCTAGGCCGCTAGACGATGGGGGCCTATGACTCGTCGAACCCCGAGGGGCCGTCGTGCCGAGCACACTCTACACACCGCCACGGGCGGAAGAAGAGCGTTGCGCTGGGGTACCAGGACTCGAACCTAGACTAAGTGGACCAGAACCACTCGTGCTGCCAATTACACCATACCCCAATGGATCGGACCTCACGGGCAAATCCGACACTGTCGGAGCGCCCTCGTCAGGCCCAACGTCGGAAAACATTACCGGACGTCCGGCCGTCGGCCAAAACGCGCGCGAGGTGCCGTGCGTCACGCTCGCCCGCCGTCCGTGGCAGGCTCGCCGCATGACCTCCCCGACTCCCCCGACGCCGCCGTCGGCGCCCGCTCCCTCCCCTCACGACCCCCACGACCACGCCGACCGCGCGGCGTCGTTCGACCGGGACGCCGACGTGTACGCCCAGGTCAGGCCGTCCTACCCGCGCGAGACGGTCGAGTGGCTCCTGCCCGCCGGCGCGCGCCGGGTCCTTGACCTCGCCGCCGGCACGGGCAAGCTCACGGAGGTCGTGGTGGCCGCCGCGCCCGGGGCCGACGTCGTCGCCGTCGACCCATCGCTGCCCATGCTCGGCGAGCTGGCCGCGCGGCTGCCCGGCGTCACCACCCACCAGGGCACCGCCGAGCGCATCCCCCTCCCGAGCGCCTCCGTCGATGCCGTGCTCGTCGGCCAGGCGTGGCACTGGTTCGACACCGACGCCGCGGCGGCCGAGGTCGCCCGCGTCCTGCGGCCCGGCGGCACGCTCGGGGTCGTTTGGAACGACCGGGACGCCGAGGTCGACTGGGTCGCACGGTTCGGCGAGATCCTGCACCGCGGCGACCGGCTCGAGCCCGCCGCCGGTCACGTCCCGCCGGCAGGGTTCGGCGACGGGTTCACGTCCGTGGAGGCTGCCACGTTCCGCTGGACCGACCGTCTCCCCGCCGGCGCGCTGCGCGTGCTCGCCGGGACCCGCAGCTACCTCCTCACGCTGCCCGACGACGAGCGCGCCGCGCTCCTGGCCGACGTCGACGCGCTGGAGGCCACGCACCCCGCCCTCGCCGGTCGCGCCGAGATCGACCTGCCGTACGTGACGTCCGCCTACCGCGCCCGCCGGCGCTGACGGGGGCGGTCAGCGCGCCCCCGCGACTGCGGCCAGCCGCCGCGCGGGCGCGGACAACGACGCGCCGTCGCGCCACACCACCCGCAGCCGGCGCGACAGGTCGAGCTGCGCGATGGGGACGGTCACGAGGTGGCCCGCGGCGACGTCGTCCGCCACGGTGAGGGCGGACAGGACGGTCACGCCGTCCCCGTGACGCACGGCGGACTTCACGGCGGCCGTCGAGCCCAGGGCCGTGACGTGGGCGGGCAGGCGCACCCCGGCCTGCCCGAGCGCGTCCTCGAGGACGTCGCGGGTGCCCGAGCCGGCCTCGCGCAGCACGAGGTCTCCCGCGGCCAGGCCCGCGGGGCTGACGGACCGTCGTCGCGCCCACGGGTGCGCGGGCGCGACGACGGCCACGAGCTCGTCGTGGGCCACGGTGCGCGAGCGCAGCCCGCGCCGCACGGTCGGGCTCTCCACGAACCCGAGCTCGGCCGCGCCGTCGAGCACGAGCTCCATGACCTCGCGCGAGTTGCGCACGACGAGCTCGACGTCGGGCGCCGCGCCGGACCGCTCCCGCTCCCCGCGCCCGAACGCGGCCAGCCACCGCGGCGCCAGGTACTCGGCGATCGTGAGGCTCGCGGCCACCCGCAGCCCGGGGACGGGCGCGGACCGCAGGGCGGTGGCCGCGGCCTCGAAGCGGTCGGTGGCGTCGACGACGTCGCGTGCCGCCTCCGCGACCTGCCGCCCGACGGGGGTGAGCGCCGTGCCGCGCGGCCCGCGGGACAACAGCTCCAGGCCGAGACGACGCTCGAGGCGGTGCAGCCCGGCGGATGCCGTCGGCTGGGAGACCCCGGCGGCGCGCGCGGCGGCGGAGATCGAGCCGTGGGCGTCGAGGGCGACGAGGAGCTCGAGGGCGGCCAGGGGAGGACGTTCTGCCATAGCGTCAGTCTATGGATCGATCGGCACCTGGCGCTTCCGGGTCGCGCTGGGGGTCGCGAGCCTGGTCAGGTGTCCACCGCTCGCACCACCGATCAGCCCACCGCCCAGGTCCCGACCGCTCCCCCGACTCCCCGGAACCCCCGCGGCACGTCCGCCCTCGGCCCGGGTCTTGCGCTGGCCGCCGTGGCCACCGTGGCCCTGCTCGGCGTCAGCCGGCTCCTCACCCCGCTGACGAACGGCGCGCTGTCGCCCCTGGTCCTGGCCCTCGTGGCGGGTGCGGTGCTCGGCTCGGTGCTGGGCCGGTTCGTGCCGCGGGGCGCCCGCGCCGCCCGGTTCGCCGAGCGGGTCGGGCCCGGCACCGACTGGACGGCGCGCACGGTGCTCCGGGCCGGGGTGGTGCTGCTCGGCCTGCAGCTCTCGATCCCCGACGTGCTCGCGCTCGGCTGGCGGGGGATCGCCGTCGTCGTGATCACCGTGACGGTCACGTTCGCCGCGATCCTCGGTCTCGGGCGGCTGCTGCGGGTGCCGCGCGCCACCACCCTGCTGGTCGCCACCGGGTTCTCGATCTGCGGCGCCGCGGCCGTCTCCGCGATGACGAGCGTGCTCGAGCGCGACCCGCGCACCGCCCCCGACGGCGGTGCCGGCGCTGCCCGGCTGCGCGACGACGTCGCCGCCGCGCTCGCGCTCGTCACGGTCTACGGCACGGTCGCGATCTTCGTGCTGCCGCCGCTGGCGGGCGCCCTCGGGCTCACGGACCACCAGGCGGGGCTCTGGATCGGCGCGAGCGTGCAGGAGGTCGCCCAGGTGGTCGCCGCCGCGGGCACCGTCTCGGCCGCCGCGCTGGCCACGGCCACGGTCACCAAGCTGGCGCGCGTCGTGTTGCTCGCGCCGCTGGTCGCCGGCGCGGGCGCGCTGCTCTCGCGGCGCGCGACGATCACCGCGGCGCCCGGGGACGACGTCGTGCCCGGGGCAGCCGAGGGCCGCCCGGCGGCGCGCGGCCGACGCGCCCCGCTCGTCCCCGGGTTCGTGCTGGGCTTCCTCGCCGCGGTCCTGCTGCGCAGCACGGGCCTGCTGCCCGACGTCGTCACGGCCACCGCGCAGCAGCTCACGACGATCCTGTTCGTCGCCGCGATGTTCGCCCTCGGCACCGGCGTCGACGTGCCGCGC
The DNA here is from genome assembly GCF_050311655.1 of Isoptericola variabilis. Lineage (GTDB taxonomy): Bacteria > Actinomycetota > Actinomycetes > Actinomycetales > Cellulomonadaceae > Isoptericola > Isoptericola variabilis. The sequence goes on along the minus strand of NZ_JBNOZM010000004.1, from coordinate 85,743 downwards.
CTGGCCCGCACCGCCCGCCGCCCGCTTCTGCTCGGCGCCCTCGGCACGGTCGTCGTCACGGGAACCGCGCTCACCGCCGTCCTCCTGCTCGCCCCCTGAGCGAGTTGTCAGGGCCACGAGCAGGTCCTTGTGCTCCTGGTCCTGACAGGTCGGGGATCAGGGCAGGGCGAGCATCCAGGCGTAGACGTCGTTGCCGGCCGTGAGGTCGTACGTGCGCGACCAGGAGTCGTGGTCCACGCCCGGGTAGACGGTGAGCCGGGACTCCCGCGCCGGCGGCGTCGGGCAGCCCTGCAGGTGCGCCGCGGTCTCGGTGGCACCGCGGGGGTCCATGACGTCGTCCGCGTCGCCGTGGAACACCCAGGTCGCGGTGTCCGCCAGGCCGCAGCCCGCCGCGTCCCACGACGGTCGCCCGTCCGTCGCGATCGGCACCGCGCCCCGCACCGCCGGTCCCTCCCCCTGCGCCAGGTACTCCCACACGCCGACCCCACCGCAGCTCAGGCCGGTGAGGAAGACGCGGGTCGGGTCGACGTCGTAGGCCTCCAGCGCGTACTCGAGGAACCCGCGCACCTCGTCCGGCGTCGTGCAGGGGGACGTGCCCTCCGGGTGACCCAGGTCGTGCTGGACGCGGGCGCTGCACGACCCGAACCACTCCACGTTCGCGCACGCGTCGAAGGCCGGGTCCGGCGCCGGGAAGTCGTGCTGCGGCGCCAGGACGACGAACGGGCGGTCCGCCGGCCAGCCGTCGACGTCGATCAGCCACGGGACGCCCGTCGCGAGCAGGTTCGGCAGGGCAGCGGCCGACCCGTCGCCGCCCTCGTCGTAGCCGTGCAGGGCCACGAGCAGCGGCCGCGGCTCGTCCCCGTACCCGGGCGGCAGGTACTCCTGGTAGCCGAGCGGCGACGCCGTCGTCCCCGCCGGGCGGGCCGTCAGCCGGTCACCGGAGCCCGTGCCGACCAGCTCGCCCGCCGCGCGGCAGATCCCCGTGTCGAACCCCGGGTGCGGCCCCGCGACCCGTTGGTCCAGCAGCTCGACGAACTGCCCGTCGGCGTCGAGCACGTACGTGGAGCGGATCGCGCCGCGGTCGCGCGCCACGACGCGCCCGTCGACGTCCGACACGACGAAGGGCTGGCCGGCGTCGAGGCTCCGGACGCGGACCAGGCCGTCCCCGAGCCCCGTGACCGCGACGTCCCGCGTGGTGCCGTGCCCCCGTACGACGAACCGCTCACCGGTGTCGGCACGCGTGTGCACCTCGGTGTACTCGTAGACGTCGCCGAGCAGCGGCGCCACGGTGTCGCGGTCCTGGCGGACGACGTACCGGCCGGACCGCTCGCCCTCGACCTGCACCGGGTAGCCGCACTCGCCGTACTCGTAGGCGTAGGTGTCGGAGTAGGTGCCGCGGTCCACGACCGCCGCTGTCGCCGGTGGCGCGGCCGCGACGACGGCGACGGCCAGCGCGCCCGCCGCCAGCCCCGCGAGCGCACGCGCGCCCAGCCTGCCCCGGACCGCGTGTGCGCCCATGGCCTGACCTCCTCGTCGGACCGACGTCCCACGCTAGGCCCGGCGGGCGTCCGCCCGGAAGGATGAAACCTGCCGGTCAGAGCCCGAGGGCGGAGGGCAGCCCGGCGAGGCCGGGCAGCACGACGATGCCGTCGGCGCGCAGGGCGTCGGCGTCCACGTGGCGCTCGTCGTCCCGGCGGGCGCCCGGCCGGTCGAGCCAGACGCCGACCAGGCCGGCGTCGTGCGCGGCGCGGGCGTCGGTGGTGGGCTCGTCGCCCACGTACGCGGTGCGCGCGACGTCGGTGCCGAGGCGGCGGGCGCCCTCGACGAACACGTCGGGGTGCGGCTTGCCGTAGCCGAGCGTGTCGACGCCCACGAGCACGGCGACACCCTCCAGCCCGGCGGCGCGCAGCTTGCGCTCCTGCAGCTCGACGTGCGCGTTCGTCACGACGCCGACCTTCACGCCCGCGCCCCGCAGCGCCTCGAGCACGGCCGCGGAGTCGTCGAACGCCGCCCACGACCGCTCGAACGTGCCCCAGAACAGGGCGTCCCAGTCGGCGAATGAGTCCTCCGTGACGGGCTCGCCCCCGAAGGTGCGGTGCAGCAGGTCGGCGCGCAGGCGGCGCTGGGTGAGGGCGTCCGTCTCGCCGCGCGTGAAGCGCTTGTAGTACCCGCCCGGGTCGGTGCGCCAGTGCGCCAGCAGCTCGGGGTAGCGGTCCGCCGGCACGTGCGGCAGGTACTCGACGGCGACGGCGGTCAGGGCCTTGGCGAACCCGCCCTTGGTGTCGACGAGCGTGTCGTCGACGTCGAGCAGGACGCCGTCGACGCGCGCCCTCACGCGGTCGCGCCGTCGGTCGCCGCGGGCGTGGCCGGGGCGGCGTCGGCCTCGCGGGCCAGGCGCGCCAGGGCGGCGTCGACGCGCGCGAGCGTGCGCTCGCGGCCGAGCACCTCGAGCGACTCGAACAGCGGCAGTCCGATGGTCCGGCCGGTGACGGCGACGCGCACGGGCGCCTGCGCCTTGCCGAGCTTGAGGCCGTGCTGCTCCCCCACCGCCGTGACGAGGTCCTTGAGCGGCTCCGCCTCCCACGTCGCGAGGTCCGCGAGCGCCGCGCGGGCGTCCGTGAGCAGCTCGGCGGCGCCGGCCTTCATCGCCTTGGCCCAGGAGCGCTCGTCGTCGACCGGCTCGTCGAGGAAGAGGAAGTCGACGTTGTCGGTGATGTCGGCGAGCAGGGCGACGCGCGACTGGGCGAGCGGCGCGACCCTGGCGAACGCGGCGGCGTCGTACTGCTCCTCGGTCCACGGCGCCTTCGGCGCGTGCAGCCAGGGGTCGACGGCGGCGATGAAGTCCTCGACGGACATCTTCCGGATGTACTCGCCGTTGAACGACAGCAGCTTCTTGACGTCGAAGAACGCGGACGCGCTGTTGACGTCCTCGATGCGGAACCGCTCGACGAGCTCGTCGAACGGGAGGATCTCCTCGTCGTTGCCGGGAGCCCAGCCGAGCAGCATGAGGTAGTTGACCATCGCGTCGGGCAGGTAGCCCTCCGCCAGGTAGTCCTCGAGCGCGACCTTGTCGCGGCGCTTGGACAGCTTCTGGCGCTTCTCGTTGACGATCACCGGCAGGTGCGCCCACGTGGGCGGCTGCGCGCCGAGCGCCTCCCACAGCAGCTGCTGCTTGGGCGTGTTCGGCAGGTGCTCCTCGCCGCGGATGACGTGGGTGATGCCCTCGTCGAGGTCGTCCACCACGTTGGCGAGCAGGAAGACGGGCGAGCCGTCGCCGCGCGCGACGACGAAGTCCTCCATGGCGGAGTTCGGGAAGGTCGGGTTGCCGCGGATGAGGTCGACGACCTGCGTCTCGCCCTCGTCGGGGGTGCGGAAGCGCAGCGCACGGCCCGGCTCGTAGTCCAGGCCGCGGTCGCGGCAGAAGCCGTCGTAGCCGGACTGCGGGTTGCCGGTGCGGGCGGCGACGTCGTCGCGGGTGCAGTCGCAGTAGTACGCGCGCCCGGCCTCGTACAGGCGGGCCGACGCCTCGCGGTGCTTGGCGACGTTCTGCGACTGGAAGTACGGGCCCTCGAACGTCGGGTCCTCGGCGTGCATGCCGAGGGACGCGAGGGCGCTGAGGATGCCGTCCACCCACTCGGGCTTGTTGCGCGCGGCGTCGGTGTCCTCGACGCGCAGCACGAACGTGCCGCCCTGGTGCTTGGCGACCGCCCAGTTGAACAGCGCCGACCGGGCGCCGCCCACGTGGAACATGCCCGTCGGCGACGGGGCGAAGCGGACACGGACGGCGGAAGAACCAGCAGCGGGGATCACGGGCCCCAGCCTAGTTGTCCGCCGACGCGGCGTCCGATTCCCGCCGGACGGCGGCGGCCGCCCCTCCTAGCGTCGTGCCCATGACCAGCACCGCGGCCACCGCGCCCACGCAGCACGCCACGACCGACCACGTCGTCGTCGACCCCGCGATCCTGTACTTCGGCACGCCGGTCGTGCTGCTGAGCTCGACCAACGAGGACGGGACGACCAACCTCATGCCCATGTCGTCCGTGTTCTGGCTGGGACGCAGCGCGGTGCTCGGCATCGGCGCCCGCAGCCAGACGGCGGCGAACCTGAGGCGGCACCCGGAGCTCGTGATGAACCTCGCGTCGCCGGCCAACGTGGCGCACGTGGACCGCCTGGCCCTGACGACGGGGCGGCCCGAGGTCTCGCCGTGGAAGGCGCGCGCCGGCTACGTCCACGTGCCGGACAAGTTCGGCGCCGCCGGGCTGACCCCGCTCGAGTCGGCGACCGTGCGCCCGCAGCGCGTGGCCGAGTGCCTCGTGCACCTGGAAGCGGTGGTCCGGCAGGTCCGGCCGCTCGGCGCCCGGCCCGGGGACGACCCGGGCGCGGCGCGGCAGCTCACCGTCGAGGCGGAGGTGACGCGCGTCTGGGTCGACCCGGCGATCCGCCTGGACGGCCACGCCGACCGGATCGACCCGGACCGGTGGCGGCCGCTCGTGATGAGCTTCCAGCGGTTCTACGGCCTGGGCGGCCAGGTGCACCCCTCCCGGCTCGCCGGCATCGACGAGGACCGCTACCGCGAGCCGCGGACCGCCTCCTGACGAGCGCGCACCCGCGCGACGGCGAGCGCCACCGGCTCGGCGAGGTCCGGGTTCGGCAGGTCGTCCACCGGCCACCAGCGCACATCGAGGGACTCGTCGCTCACGGCATGCCGGGCGCCGTCGGGCGCGACGGCGACGAAGCGCACGTCCAGGTGGTGCGCGTCGCCGTCGGGCCCGCAGAACGGCACGGCGTGCTCGTCCAGGTGCACGGGCACGGGGTCCAGGTCGACGTCCAGCCCGGACTCCTCGGTGGCCTCACGCCGCGCCGCGGCGAGCAGCGTGGCGTCGCCGGGCTCGGGGTGCCCGCCGAGCTGGAACCAGCGGCCCGCCTTGGCGTGCAGGGTCAGCAGGACGCGCGAGGCGTCCGCGGACAGCACCACCGTGGAGGCGGTGACGTGGTCCGGGCGGCAGGTGCGCAGCACGCCGTCCGGACGGGCGTCGAGGTGCGTGACGAACCGGTCGCGCAGCGCACGCTGACCGTCGTCGGCCGCGGGCATGCTCCGCAGCACCTCGCGGGCGTCGGCGCGCAGGTCGGCGACGGCGGCGACGTCGGTCGCGGTCACCTCAGTCGCGCCGGAACACGGGGTTGGCGAGGACGCCGATCCCCTCGACCTCGCACTCCACGCGGTCGCCGTGGTCGATGCGGCCCACGCCGGCGGGCGTGCCGGTGAGGATCACGTCGCCGGGCAGGAGAGTCATCGCCTTGCTGATGTACGACACGAGGAACGGCACGTCGAAGACCATGTCCGACGTGCGGCCGTCCTGCTTGAGCTCGCCGTTGACGCGGGAGCGCACGGCGACGTCCTCGGGGTTCAGGTCGGTGTCGATCCACGGGCCCAGCGGGCAGGAGGTGTCGAAGCCCTTGGCCCGCGCCCACTGGCCGTCGGTCCGCTGCGCGTCGCGGGCCGTGACGTCGTTGGCCACGGTGTAGCCGAGGACGTACGACCGCACGTTCTCGGGCTCCACGTCCTTGGTGACCTTGGAGATCACGACGGCGAGCTCGGCCTCGTAGCTGACCTCGCGCGTGAACTCGGGCAGCACCACCGGGTCGTCGGGGCCGACCACGGCGGTGTTCGGCTTGAAGAACAGCAGCGGGGTGGCGGGCACCTCGCCGCCCATCTCCTTGGCGTGGTCGGCGTAGTTCTTGCCGACGGCGACCACCTTGGAGCGCGGGATCACCGGGGCGAGCAGCCGGACGCCGTCGCCCAGCTCGATCCGCTCCCCCGTCGGCATGGCCGGCATGTAGAGCGGGTCGCCGCCGAGGACGGCGAGGAACGTCTTGTCACCCTCCTGCTGCACGAGGGCGAAGCGGGGGTCGTCTCCGGTGGTGAATCTCGCGATGCGCACGCGCCCAGGTTACGCGGGGCGTGTCAGTAGGGGGCGACGAGCCCGTCGATCATCGGGAAGTGCTTTACGTTGCGGGTGAGCAACGTCGCGCCGGACAGCTCTGCCGTCGCCGCGATCACGTAGTCCACCAGGTCGATCCCGGGGTGCGAGCGCCGGTACGCCCGCGCCAGCTCTCCGGCCCGGTCGGCGATCTCGCGGTCGACGTCGATCCAGCCGACCGCGAGGAACAGCGCGCGGGTGCGCCCCTTCTCGAGCGCACGCATCCCGCCGAGCAGCTCCGCTCGCGTGAGCACCGATGCCACCACCTGGTGGCCGCCTCGGCGCGCCCCGGCGAGAGCTTCCCGCGCCTCCGCCCACCCGCGCAGGTGGTCGACGAAGACCGACGTGTCGACGAGGACGGTCACGCCGGCGTCACCACTCGGCCAGCCGATCGTCGCGGGCGGGCCGAGTTGCCTCGACGTACGCGGCGCCGTCGACGTCGTCGCCGTCCCATGCGCCGAAGCTCTCGTCGAGCGCGCGGAGGAACTCGTCGGCGTCCGCGCCGCCGTAGACCCGGTCCACCGCACGCCGCACGAGCTCCGCCAGCCCCAGCCCGGACGCCCGCGACTCCGCGAGCAGGCGCGCATACTGCGCGTCCTCGAGGGTGATCTGCGTCCGATGGCTCATGATGTAAGCCTACATCGGGCCTGTCGTCAGGCCCGCGCGAGGACCTCGCCGTGCAGGATGGCGAACCAGCCGTCGGGCGCCTGCGCCCACGCCTGCCAGTCCTGCGCGATCTGCTCGAGCGCGACGTCGTCGGCCAGCCCGGACTCCTTGGCCTGCACGGCGAAGTTGGACTCCACGCAGCGCTCGGCCCACAGCTCGCCCCACCACAGCCGGTCGGTGGGGGTGGCGTAGCACCACGACGACGCGGACGGCACGATGCCGTCCAGCCCGGCCTCCTGCACCCACGACATGAGGCGGCGGCCGGCGTCGGGCTCGAAGCCGTAGGCGTGCGTGACCTCGTGGTAGAGCTCGTTCCACTCCGTCAGGCCCGGGGTCTCGGGGTACCAGGCCATGCCCGCGTAGTCGGCGTCGCGCACCGCGACCATCCCGCCCGGCTTGGCGACGCGCTTCATCTCGCGCAGCGCGGCGACCGGGTCGGACAGGTGCTGCAGCAGCTGGTGCGCGTACACGACGTCGAACGAGTCGTCGTCGAACGGGAGCTCGTAGGCGTTCGCCTGCTGGAACCGGACGTTCCCGTAGCCCAGCGCCGCGGCGTGCTCGCGCGCCGCCTCGAGCACCTTGGGGCTGGCGTCGACGCCCACGACCTCGCCGCCCGCGAGGATCCGGGCGAAGTCGGCGGTCACCGTGCCGGGGCCGCAACCGACGTCCAGCAGGGACATGTCGTCGCGCAGGTGCGGCACCAGGAAGCCGGCCGAGTTCTGGGCCGTGCGGGAGCGGTGCGAGCGCAGCACGGACTCGTGGTGCCCGTGCGTGTACGACTCGGACTCCTTGCTGGGCACCGTGTGGTGGGTGCTGGGTGCCTCGATCGCGTCGTTGAGGTCGGCACCGGCGGGTTCGGGGTCGCCCTGGGGTGCGGGCTCCGCGCTGAGGTCACTCATGCTCCTACCGTAGTGACCGCGCGGCCTGCAAGCCGTGACGTTCTCACGCACCGGGACGACGCGCGTCACCGGACGGTGGCATCATCGCGCCATGACCGCGGCCACCGGCGCGCCGACCTCCCGTCTCGGTGCCGGCGTGCGTGCGGGCCTGCGTCGTCTCGGCGGCGGCCCGGGGCGCGTCCCGGGCGTGGACGTCGCCCGCGGGATCGCCGTCCTGGGCATGTTCACCGCCCACGTCGGCGTGACGACGCCCGACGCCGGGCCCGCCTGGTGGCTGCTCGACCTCTCCCACGGCCACTCCTCGATCCTGTTCGCCGTGGTGGCGGGCATCTCGGTCGCGATCGTCACCGGCGGCCCGCGGACGCTCGACGGCGACCCGCTGCGGCGGGCGCGCCTACGACTGTTCGTGCGTGCCGCCATGCTGCTGGTGGTCGTCGCGCTGCTCGACCTCCTCGGCACGCGCGTCGCCCTCATCCTGGGCTTCTACGCCTGCTACTTCGTGCTCGCGCTGCCGTTCCTGCGCTGGCGGCCCCCGCGCCTCCTCGCGCTCGCCGGGGTGGTCGCCCTCGTGGGGCCGCTGCTCGCGTACTGGGGGCCGGAGGCGCTGCTGCGTGCCGGGCTGCGGCTGCCGCACGACGGCTCCGGCGCCGTCACGGACTTCGTCCTCACCGGCCACTACCCGGCGATCGTCTGGATGGCCTACGTGCTCGCGGGCATGGCGATCGGGCGCTGCGACCTGCGCTCACCCCGGCTGCGCCGCGGGCTCCTGCTGGGCGGGCTGGCCGCGTGGGGCGCGTTCTCCTTCCTGTCCGGCTGGGTGGTCGGCGCCGCCGGCGGTGAGGAGGTGGTGCTGACCTCCCAGGTCATGGCACGCCAGTCGGTCGACACGGCACCCTTCGGCTGGGGCGACCCGTGGCCCGGCGTCGCCGGGCTGTTCCTCGACGGACCCCACGACGACACGACGATCGAGGTGCTCGCGTCGGGCGGGTTCGCGGCGGCGGTCGTGGGGCTGTGCCTGTACGTCGGCCGGGTGGGTCGCTGGGTGCTGGCCCCGCTCGCCGCGGTCGGGTCGATGGCGCTGACCGTGTACTCCCTGCAGATCGTCGCCGTCTGGCACTGGGACCTGCTGGGGTCCACGACCAACGGCCCGCTCCTCGCGATGGTGCTGGTCACACTCGCCACGGCGACCGCGTGGCGGTTCCTGCTCGGGCGGGGGCCGCTGGAGCGGCTGGTGGGTCGGGTCGCGGACCGCTCGGCGGGAACACCACCTGCCGCTGCACCGTCCAGCTCGCCACGAACAGGGCCGTATCAGTGAGCATCTTCGCCGCCAGCAGCGGGACGCCGAGCGTGCCGTGAAGCGCGTCGAGCAGGCCGTAGCTCGCGGCGAGGAGCAGCAGGGCCAGGGCGGCGTACCGGGCGGCGGACCCGCGCACCGGGGCCCGCCGCGCCCGCCCGAAGACGACCGCGCGGTTCACCCCGTAGTTGACGCCGGCGCTGAGCACCCGGGCACCCACGACCGCGAGCGCCAGGCTGCCCGTGGCCGCCTGCAGGGCGAGGAGCCCCGCCGCGTCGACCCCGAACGCCAGCAACCCCGAGGCCGCGAACGCGAGCAACGGCGCCATCACGACCACCGAGTCGCGCACCGGGCGGAAGTGGGACGAGGCGTTGTGGTCGAGGTAGACCGTCTCCACCGGTACCCCCGCCACGACCGCGCCGCGGGCCGACGCCGCGAGAAGCACGCGCAGCTCGTAGTCGTACCGATCGCCGGGCACCTCCAGCAGCCACGGGAGCGTCGCTGCGGCGAACCCGCGCAGGCCCGTCTGGCTGTCGCGCACGGGCAGGCCCGTCGCCGCGCGCATCGCGGCGCCGCTCAGCGCGTTGCCCACGCGGCTGCGCCACGGGACCCCCGCGCCCTGGAGGTCCCGCTCCCCCACGACGACGTCCGCTCCCCCGGCGGACAGCCGGTCCGCGACGGCGCGCACGCTCGCGGCCCTGTGCTGCCCGTCGGCGTCCGCGGTGACGACGTGGCGCCCGGGATGGCGGTCGCGGGCGTGGACGAACGCCGTCCGCAGGGCGGCGCCTTTGCCGCGGTTGACGTCGTGCCGCAGCACGTCCGCGCCGACCCGGGCCGCCTCGTCGAACACGGTGTCGTGCGCGGGGCCGGAGCCGTCGTCGACGACCAGCACGTCGGTCAGCCCCACCTCGGCGAGGCCGCGTAGCAGCGCCGGCAGGGCGTCGTCGGGCCGGTAGGCGGGCACGATCACGAGCGGCGTGACGGGGGCGGGCATCCCGCTCACCGCGCCACGTAGAGGATGTCGGACGTGCCGCGTTCGCCGCCGTTCGACGGCCGGTTGACCACCTCGCCGTCGAAGTACAGCGTCGACGAGCCGCCGCCGTCGAGGTTGTAGGCCGTGACGGCGCCCTGGTCGATCATGAGCTGCGCCAGCTCGGTCATGGTCACGCCGCGGCTGTAGCCGGTGTCGCGGCCGTCGACGACGACGATGATCAGGTCACCGTCGGCGTCCACCCCGATCGCGGTGCGCGGCTGCTCGCCCTGGATGGAGTGGTTGCCCACGTTGGTGTCGACCTCCACGTCCTCGATGCCGTCGACCACCTGGCCGTCGGTGACCACCGCGGGCCCGAACGACAGCGTGTTCCACACACCGTCGGCGACGAGCTCGTCGGCCGTGGTGGCCGTCTCGTCGTACACCTCGACGCGGCTGTCGGTGTAGAAGGCGAGGCCCTCGCGGGCGCCCTCGTCGCGGTAGACGACGCCGTTGCGGATGACGATGCCGGTGTCGCGGAAGCCGTAGTAGTCGCCGTTGACGGCGAGGATCGCGTCGTGGTCCGCCGCGATGTCGCTGGTGCGCTCGGTGATGTTGGTGCCGAACTTGTCCTGCGCGAATGCCGAGCGCAGCTGCGTCGCGTCGTCCAGCGCCACGTGGGCGACGTAGGACGTGACGGTGTCGTCGCCGCTGCCCTGCGTGACCGTGTCCAGCGAGATCGTCGTGTCGTCCGAGGTGTACCCGTCGGCGGTCACGGTTCCGTCGTTCCCGTCGTCGGCAGCGTCGTCGTTCGACGTCACCGACGACTGCGCCGCCTCGTACGCGGAGACGTCGTCGATCTGGACGTGCTCGATCAGGAAGCGGTTCGCCGCCCAGGCGGTGACGCCGCCCACGGGCAGCAGCAGCGCCAGCGTGGTCGCGAGGACGACGAGCCGACGGGGGCGACGCGGGCGGGCCGTCGGCTCGGCCGGACCCGGCGGATCTGTGGGGTGCCCGGTGGGCTCGGTGGGTGCGTTCATGCCCGCCATGGAAGGCGACCGACCTGCGACGAGGGTCGGGGCACCCTGCGGGCCGGCCGGGAGCGCTGGGCGTCGGCTGGACGCACGAAATTACTCGCCTAGGTAAGATGAGTGCTATGGTTCCTGTCGGTCGGACGTATGCGCCGACGCACGCACGCCGTCGGCAGATCATCTCGGCCACGATCTCGGTCCTGGCCGACGAGGGTTACGCCGGCGCCACCTTCGCCCGGATCCGCGAGAAGGCAGGGCTCAGCAGCACGCGGCTGATCTCGTACCACTTCCGGTCGAAGGAGGCGCTGATGGGCGCCGTCGTCGAACAGGTCGTGGCCGACTCCGCGGAGGTCATCCGCCCCGCGCTGGAGGCCGCGACCACCTATCCCGACAAGCTCGCCGGCTACATCCGCTCCAACCTCGAGTTCCTCGCCCGGAACCCCGCCTCCGCCGTCGCGGTCGTCCAGATCGTGCGCCACGGCGCCCGACCGGGCGTCCGGGAGGGGGCCGACACCTCGGTGATGCTCCTGGCCGTGCTGCTCTCGCAGGGCCAGCACGCCGGCGAGCTCGCCGCGTTCGACCCCGAGGTCATGGCCCGCTCCGTGCGCGCCACGATCGACGAGTTCGCGTCGCGCTGCACCCCCGGGCGCGACGTCGACACCCAGGAGATCGACCAGATCGTGGCGCTCTACGCGCGCGCCACCGCACCCGAGAGGACCGTCTCGTGAACCCCACCCCGCCGAGCAGCACCCCGGACCACGCCGGGACACCGCTGGACCGGGCACCGCTCGACCGCACCGTCGCGACGATCCGACGGCTCTGGGCCGCCACCGGCGTCGTCTCGCTCCTGGCGCTCGTCGTCACGGCCGTGCTGAGCGTCGTCGCGCCCGCCGAGACCAACTGGGTGATGTGGCTGCGGGGCATCGTGATCACGGTCGCCTGCTTCGCCTTCGCGCGATACGCCGGCGCGCTCTCGCGCGGCAGCCGCGCCGCCTACGTGCGGATGCGCCTCGTCGCGACGCTCGCCCCGATCGGCGTCGTCCTCCTGGTCGCGGCGCCCGACGACGGCTACCCGGGCTGGATGAAGGGCGAGCAGGCCGTGCTCGGCGCGCTCGTCGCCGTCGTCGCGGTGCTGCTGTGGCGGCGGGCCACGCGCGCCGCCTTCCCGCACGGCGAGCGGACGGGGCGGGCCGCGTGACCCGCCGCCCCGCCGCCGCACCGGCGCGCGCACAGACCGCCGTGGCGGTGACGGTGCTCGTCGGCCTGGAGATCGCCCTCATCGCCCTGCTGACGGCGATCGGCGTCACCGGCACTCCCGCCGTCGTCACCGTGGTCGTCTTCGCCCTGGTCGAGCGCGTCGCGTACGTGCGGTGGTTCAAGCGCCGCCACCGCTAGCATCCCGGCGGCGGACCACCCTGCCGCCGCCGCGCCCGACCTGCCAGGATGCACGCGTCGACGAGAGGAGCCGACCGTGACCGACCCGCTGACGCTGCTGCGGCGACGCCTGGACGCCTCCCGCGTCGCCGACGTCGTCTCGCTCCAGCCGGCGACCGGAGGCCTCGCCGCGACCGCGGGCCTGGCACGGCGCGCCGACGGCTCCACGGTGTTCGTGAAGGGGTTCGTCGAGAGTTTCGTCGAGGGCTCCGACGGCGCCCCGCCCGACGACGCCTTCACGACCGAGGCCGAGGGCCTGACGGCGCTGCAGGAGCTCGGCGGCGTCGCCACGCCGGCGGTGATCCTCGCCGACCCGGGCCTGCTCGTCCTCGAGGCGCTGCACCCGCGCCCCCGGGACGAGGCGTTCTGGGAGCGGCTCGCGCACGCGCTCGCCCGGCTGCACGCCACCACCCACGACCGGTTCGGCTGGCACCGGGACAACTGGCTCGGTCGCCGCCGGCAGGACAACACGTGGGACGACGACGGGTTCGCCTTCTTCGCCCGGAGCCGCCTGCTCCGGTGGCTGGGCGAGCCGCGGGTCGACGCCGCCCTCGACGCCGCCGACCGCGCGGCCCTGGAGCACCTCTGCGCCCGGCTCCCCGAGCTGCTCCCGGACCGCCCCGCGTGCCTCACGCACGGCGACCTGTGGACGCAGAACGTGCTCGCGACCGCCGACGGACAGCCCGCGCTGATCGATCCCGCCGTCTCGTACACGTGGGCCGAGGTCGACCTGGCCCACCTCTGGACCACGGCGCCGCCGCCCGAGGCCGGCGGCTTCTTCGACCTGTACGCGGAGCTCACCGGCCTCGACGCGGGGTGGCGCGACCGCATGCCGATCCTCCAGCTGCGCCAGCACCTCGCCGTCGTCGCGCAGTTCGACGACGACTGGGGCGCCGCCGAGCAGGTGCGCGCCACGCTCGCCCCGTTCCGCCGCCGGGGCTGACGCCCGGTCGGGGCGCGGTCCTCAGAGCGTCACGGTGCCCGCGATCGTGGTGACCGCGGCGCCCCCGACCCATACGTCGCCGTCGGCGTCGCGGCGCACGTGCACGCGGCCGCGGCGTCCGAGGGCGGTCCCCTGCGAGGCGATGTACGACGGCGGCAGCAGACCGCCCGCCAGCCACTGCCCCAGCCCGGCGTTGAGACTGCCGGTGACCGGGTCCTCGGCGACGCCGATGTCCGGGACGAACGCCCGCACCTCGACCGCGGCGTCCGACTCCCCCGGCGCGTAGGTGCCGACGACGCCGATCTTCAGGCCGCCGAACGCGGCGAGGTCCGGCTCGACGGCGAGCACGGCCGCGGCGTCGCGCAGGCGGGCCGCGACCCAGCCGGGTCCGTTGTCGACCCAGGCGGCGTCCTCGATGTCCGCCACGCTCACCCGCAGCCCGCGCGCGAGCTGCGCGAGGTCCTCCGGGCCGACGGCGCCGGAGCGGCGCAGCGGCGGCGCGGCGAACGCGAGCCGGCCCCCGTCCTCGCCCGAGCCCTCGTCCGAGCCGCGCTCTCGCCGGACCGTGACCAGCCCGACGCCGCACTCCTGCACGACGTGCTCGGCCGAGCGGGGAGCGCCGCCCGCCTCGAGCCACGCGTGCGCGGTGCCGAGCGTGGGGTGACCGGCGAAGGGCAGCTCGCCGCCCGGCGTCCAGATCCGCAGGCGGTAGTCCGCGTCGGGCGTGGTGGGGCGCAGCAGGAACGTGGTCTCGGACAGGTTGGTCCAGCGCGCGAACGCGGCCATCTGCGCGTCGTCGAGGTCGTCGGCGTCGTGCACCACGGCCACCGGGTTGCCGGAGAGCGGGCCGGTGGCGAAGACGTCGACCTGACGGAAGTCGTGGGTGTGCGGCACGAGTCACAGGCTAGTTCGGACCGGGGCGTGCTCGCCGCGCTCGTACCCTGGTGGGGTGCGCACGACGACCCTCGACCACCTGGCGGCCCCCGCCGACGTCGTCGTGCCCCGCCACGCGTGGGAGCCGCGGGCCGCGGCGCACGCCGCCCGCGCGGACGCGCTGACAGCGGTGTGGCGCGCCGCCCGCGACCGCGGCGAGGCGCACGCGATCGAGGACTTCCTGTTCACCTACTACCCGACCCGCGTGAGCCACCTGCGCCGGTGGCACCCGGGCCCGGGCGTGGTGCTCGAGGACGCCCCCGAGCACGCCGGGTGGCGCTGGTACCACGAGATGCACCTCCCCGACGGCGGCAGGGGCGCGACCCTCGACGTCGACGCCTTCGTCGCCGACCGCGGCGACACCGTCCGCTACGTGCGCGCGCTCGTGTCCGCGACGGCCGGCCGCCCGGGCACGTTCGGCTGCTTCGGACTGCACGAGTGGGCGATGGTCTACCGCGACCGCGCGGCGGGGCGCGACCACCGCCACCCGCTGCCGCTGCGGTTGGGCCACGACGGCACGGACGCCGTCGTCGAGTCGCACCGCATCGGCTGCTCGCACTTCGACGCCTACCGCTTCTTCACGCCCGAGGCCGCCGACCGCAACCAGCTGCGCCCCACCCGCGAGCGCCAGCCGGCCATGGAGCAGCCCGGCTGCCTGCACGCCGGGATGGACCTGTACAAGTGGGCCCTCAAGCTCGGGCCCGCCGCCCCCGGCGACCTGCTGCTGGACGCGTTCGAGCTCGCCCGCGACGTCCGCTACACCGACATGGCGGCCGCGCCGTACGACGTCTCGTCGTACGGCGTCGAGGCCGTCCCGATCGAGACGCCGGACGGCAAGGCCGAGTACGTGCGCCGCCAGCGCGCGTTCGCCGCGCGCGGGCAGGAGCTGCGCGCGCGCCTGGTCGAGGTGTGCGACGCGCTGCTGGCGGATGTCAGTCGGAGACCATCCCGCTGACGAGCGCGCGCCAGGTCACGGGCCCGACGACGCCGTCGACGAGGACGCCGAAAGCCGACAGCGCGCGCTGGAACTCGCGCACCGCGCCCTCCGTCCTCGGCCCGAAGACCCCGTCGACCACGAGGTCGACGTCGATGCGGACGTCGAGCTCGGACTGCGCCCCGCGGACGGCGTGGCCACGGCTCCCGAGGCGCACGGTGACGACGATCGCGCCCCAGGTCCGCGGGCCGACGACGCCGTCCACCTCGAGGCCGAAGTCGCGCTGCGAGGCGCGGACCGCGGCCTCGGTGAGCGGGCCGAACTTCTCGTCCACCTCGAGGTCGTGGCCGTGCTCGTTGAGCAGGTGCTGCAGCGTGCCGACCGGGTGGAACCGGTCCCCGGGACGGACGACCGGCCAGGGGTCGAGGGCCTTGCTCGTCGTGACGGACATCGCCGCCTCCTTCGTGGGGCCGGGCCGGGCGGGTCGTCGCCCCGGGAAAGCCTGGCGCCCTCGCGGGGAGGGAGCACGGCGCGCGCGGCCAGATACGTCGACCAGGGACGTCGGCGGCGCGCCCGTGCCGTCAGCCGGCGCGCCGTGCCCGGAGCGCGGCCTGCGCGTTCCGGTTCGTGCACGCGGTGGAGCAGTAGCGCCGCGAACGGTTGCGCGACAGGTCGAGCACGAGCCCCTGGCAGTCGGCGTCCGCGCACAGGGCGAGGCGGGAGTGCTCGTCGGCGCGCACCACGTCGATCATCGCCATGGCGGTCTCGACGACGATGCGGTCGTCGAGCGGCGCGTCCGGGGAGACGGCGTGGACGTGCCAGTCCTGGCCTTCGTGCCGCACGAGCCGGGGCGCCGCCCCCGCCTGCTCGAGCAGGCGGTTGACCTGCTCGGCGGCCTCGTCCCGGCTCGCCAGCAGCAGCCCTCGCAGGCGCGGCGCCAGCGCGCGCACGCGGGCCAGCTCGGTCTCGGTACCGTCGTGCCGGCCGGTGTACCCGTGCCGCACGAGGAACGCGTCGAGCTCGGCCGTCGTCGTCAGCGTCAGCGGCGGCTCCTCGGCGTTCACGAGGTCGACGGCCGCGCGCAGGGAGTTCACCGTGTCATGTGCGAAGACCACGTTGACACGTTATCCCATCGCGGCCTAGCGTCATGCGTCATGAGCGATGTCGCACATGACGCGCGCACGACGGCGCGCACCGGCCTCGGCAAGGGCCTCACCCTCGCGGTCGTCTCCGCCGTGACGTTCAGCCTCTCGGGCCCGCTCGCCGCCGGGCTCTTCGCCACGGGCTGGAGCCCGGGCGCGGTCGTCCTGGTGCGCGTCGCGGTCGGGGCGGTCGTCGTCCTGCCCTTCGGCGTCGTCGCCCTGCGCGGCGACTGGTCCCCTGTGCGCCGCAACGTGCGTCTGCTGCTCGCCTACGGCGCGCTCGGCGTCGCGGCCACGCAGTTCTGCTACTTCGCCGCCGTGCAGCACATGCAGGTGGGGCCCGCGCTGCTCATCGAGTACTCCTCGCCGGCGGCCGTCGTCGCGTGGCTGTGGCTGCGGCACGGGCAGCGCCCGGGCCGGACGACGCTCGCCGGCATCGCGCTCGCCGCCGCGGGCCTCGTCCTCGTGCTCGACCTCGCCGGCGCCCGGCTCGACCCCGTCGGCGTGGCGTGGGCCCTGGGCGCGATGGTGGGCGTCTCCGCGTACTTCCTGCTCAACGCCCGCACCGACACCGGGCTGCCACCCCTGAGCCTCGCGGCGGGCGGGCTCGTCGTCGGCGCCGTCCTGCTGGGGCTGCTCGGCGCCGTGGGCCTCATGCCGCTCACCGCGTCGGCCGACCCCGTGGCCCTCGCCGACGCCGTCGTGCCCGCCTGGGCCGTGCTCGCGGCCCTCGGCGTGGTGACCGCCGGCGTCGCCTACGTCACCGGCGTCGGGGCCGGGCGACGCCTCGGCGCGCGGCCGGCGTCGTTCGTCGGCCTCCTCGAGGTGGTCAGCGCCGTGTTCTTCGCCTGGGCCTTCCTGGGCGAGCTGCCCCGCCCCGTCCAGCTCGTCGGCGGGCTGCTGGTGCTGGCGGGTGTCGTCGTCGTGCAGCAGGGCGAGGCCGCGACCCGCCGCACGCCCCCCGAGAGCTCACCGCCGGTCGGACCCCACCCGACGGTCGAGCCCACCGGAATGCCGTAGCCCGGCACGTCGCGGGGATGTGACCATCGGGGCATGTCCCGCACCCTCGCAGCCGCCCCGTCCGAGCCCGTCGTCGTGCCCGAGCGGGTGTGCCTCCTCGCCGGCGACGACGACGTCACGCCCGTGTGGCGCAACGTGCTCGGCGGCCTCACGTTCCGGCTCTCGGCGGCCGACGGCGCCCAGCGCTACGTCAAGTGGGTCCCCGCGGGCACGCCCGAGCTGGACCTCGACGCCGAGGCCGCACGGCTCGCCTGGGCGGGCCGGTACACCCCCGTGCCGCGGGTCCTGGACCGTGGCGACGACGACGAGGGCGGCTGGCTGCTCACGGCGGGCCTCCCGGGCCGGTCGGCGGTCGACCCGCACTGGCTCGCGCGACCGGAGACGGCCGCGCGCGCGATCGGCGCGGGCCTGCGCGCGATGCACGGCGCGCTCCCCGCGGACGGCTGCCCGTTCTCGTGGGGCGTCGCCGACCGGGTCGCCCGCCTCTCCCCCGACGCCCGCGCCCGCGTCGGCGACGTGCCCGCCGTCGACCGGCTCGTCGTGTGCCACGGGGACCCGTGCGCCCCCAACACGCTCCTGGACGACGACGGCCGCTGGACCGCGCACGTCGACCTCGACGCGCTCGGCGTCGCGGACCGCTGGGCCGACCTCGCCGTGGCGAGCTACAGCCTGGAGTGGAACTACGGCGACGGCTATGAGCCCGCCTTCTTCGAGGGCTACGGCATCGCGCCCGACGCCGGGCGGATCGCCTTCTACCGGCGCCTGTGGGACCTCGGCTGACAGCCCCCGGGCGTACGGGCAACCCCGTACCCTCCGCCGCCCAGATCACGGTCAGATGACGCGGTTCCCCTGATGTGCGGACCGGACCGACGCCGTAGCGTCGAATTTGTCCAGTTTCCTCACGAACACAGGGAGAAGCACCGATGCGTCTTCGTTCCACCCTCGTCACCGCGGCCGTCGGGCTGGCCGCGCTCGTGGCGCCGCTCGCCGCGGCGCCTGCGGCGTCCGCCCACGGCTGGGTGACCAACCCGCCGAGCCGCCAGGACCTGTGCGCCAGCGGTTCCCTGTCCTTCGACTGCGGCAGCATCAAGTACGAGCCGCAGAGCGTCGAGGCGCCCAAGGGCTCGACACAGTGCTCCGGCGGCAGCGGCTTCTCCATCCTCGACGACGAGTCGAAGCCGTGGCCCCGCACGAAGATCGGCAGCTCCGTCACGATGAAGTGGAAGCTCACCGCGCAGCACGCCACCTCGACGTGGGAGTACTTCGTCGACGGCGTCCTGCACCGCACCTTCGACGACAAGGGCGCCAAGCCCGACGCCGTCGTGAGCCACACGCTCGAGAACCTGCCGCAGGGCGACCACACCATCCTCGCGCGCTGGAACGTGGCCGACACCGTCAACGCGTTCTACGCGTGCGTCGACGTCACCGTCGGCGAGGGCGGGACGGTCGAGCCGACCGACCCGCCGGTGGACCCGACCGACCCGCCGGTCGAGCCGGGCGACTGCGAGGACGCGGCCTGGAACCCGTCGTCCGCCTACACCGGCGGCACGAAGGTGTCCTACGAGGGCCGCGCGTACCAGGCCAAGTGGTGGACGCAGGGCGACACCCCGTCGTCGTCCGCCGGGCAGTGGGCGGTCTGGACCGACCTCGGCGCCTGCTGACCCGCTGACGCCCACCACGTCCTGACGGTGGCGGGCGCGGCCCCGCGCCCGCCACCGCCAGACCCGCAACACCCGCAACACCCGCAACACCAACCGAGCACCAACGAGGGAGACGAGTCGATGAAGACCACGCGTCGCAAGACCACGCTTCGCTCCACCCTGCTCGCCGCCGCGGTCGGCCTCCTGACCGTCGCAGCGCCTCTCGCCGTCGCGCCCAGCGCGTCGGCGCACGGCTGGATCACCAGCCCGCCCAGCCGCCAGGACCACTGCGCCACCCGCACCGTCTCGTTCGACTGCGGCGGCGTCCAGTACGAGCCCCAGAGCGTCGAGGCCCCCAAGGGCTCGATGCAGTGCTCCGGCGGCAGCGGCTTCTCCGTCCTCGACGACGAGTCG
The DNA here is from genome assembly GCF_050311655.1 of Isoptericola variabilis. Classification (GTDB taxonomy): domain Bacteria; phylum Actinomycetota; class Actinomycetes; order Actinomycetales; family Cellulomonadaceae; genus Isoptericola; species Isoptericola variabilis. Next base: position 66,442 of record NZ_JBNOZM010000004.1, on the reverse strand, counting down.
AAGCCCTGGCCGCGCACCACGGTCGGCAGCAGCGTGTCGCTGCAGTGGAAGCTCACGGCCCGCCACGCCACGTCGACGTGGGAGTACTTCGTCGACGGCAAGCTGGTCAAGACCATCGACGACGGCGGCAAGCAGCCCGACGCGACCGTGACGCACACGCTCGACAACCTGCCGCAGGGCAACCACACGATCTTCGCCCGCTGGAACGTCGCGGACACCGCCAACGCGTTCTACGCCTGCGTCGACGTGAACGTCGGCGGCACCGGCCAGCCCGACCCGGACCCCACCGACCCGCCCACCGAGCCCGGTGACTGCGAGGCACCGGCCTGGAACCGGTCGTCCGCGTACACCGGCGGCACCCAGGTCTCCTACGACGGCCGCACGTACCAGGCCAAGTGGTGGACGCAGGGCGACACCCCGTCGTCCTCGGCCGGCGAGTGGGCGGTCTGGACCGACCTCGGCGCCTGCTGACCCACCCCCGGGGCGTCATCGTGCGTGCTGACTTGATCCTCATTCGGGCCGAATGAGGATCAAGTCAGCACGCTCGTTGCTTTCGGCACGGCCTGGAAGAATGGCCCGACCATGACTTCCCCGACCGGCACCCCGACCGAGACCACCGTCCCCCGCCCCGCCGGCACGCTGCTGCCGTACCTGCCGGCCCCCACGGGCGGCGCCCCGGACCCCGACGTCCTCTTCGAGGCCTTCGGCGAGTGGGCGGCCGCGGGCGGCCGGCCGCTGTACCCGCACCAGGAGGAGGCGCTGCTCGAGCTCATGACGGGCTCGCACGTGGTGCTGGCGACGCCCACCGGCTCGGGAAAGTCGATGGTCGCGATGGGCGCGCAGTTCGCGGCGCTCGCGAACCGCCGGTCGGGCCGCGGCGGGCGCACGTTCTACACCGCGCCGCTCAAGGCGCTGGTGAGCGAGAAGTTCTTCGACCTCGTCGCCGCGTTCGGGTCGCGCAACGTCGGCATGATGACCGGCGACTCCGCCGTCAACGCCGACGCCCCGATCATCTGCTGCACGGCGGAGATCCTCGCGAACCTGGCCCTGCGGCGCGGGGCCGACGACGACGGCGTCGGCGCGGACGGCACCGCCGACGACGACGCCATCGCCCAGGTCGTCATGGACGAGTTCCACTTCTACGGCGACAAGCAGCGCGGCTGGGCGTGGCAGGTGCCCCTGCTGGAGCTGCCGCGCACCCAGTTCCTGCTGATGTCCGCCACGCTCGGCGACACCACCCGGCTGCGCGACGACCTCGCCGAGCGCAGCGGCCGCCCCGTCGCGGAGGTCGCGGGCGCCGAGCGGCCGGTGCCGCTGACGTTCTCCTACGTCGTCGAGCCGCTCACCGACGTCATCGCCGAGCTCGTGACCACGCACCGCGCCCCCGTCTACGTCGTGCACTTCACGCAGAAGGACGCCGTCGAGCGGGCGCAGGCGCTGCTGTCCACGAGCCTCGCCTCGAAGGACGAGAAGGCCGCCATCGCCGCCGAGATCGGCGCGTTCCGGTTCGGCACGGGCTTCGGCAAGACGCTGAGCAAGTTCCTGCGCGCGGGCATCGGCGTGCACCACGCGGGGATGCTGCCGAAGTACCGCCGCCTCGTGGAGCGGCTCACGCAGCGCGGCCTCCTCAAGGTGGTCTGCGGCACCGACACCCTCGGCGTCGGCATCAACGTGCCCATCCGCACCGTCCTCATGACGTCGCTGGTCAAGTACGACGGCGAGCGCATGCGCCACCTCACCGCGCGCGAGTTCCACCAGATCGCCGGCCGGGCCGGGCGTGCGGGCTTCGACACGGTCGGCGAGGTGCTCGTCATGGCGCCCGAGCACGTCATCGAGAACCGGAAGCTGCTCGCCAAGGCTGGCGACGACCCGAAGAAGCTCAAGAAGGTGGTGCGCAAGAAGGCGCCCGCCGGCGCCGTGAACTGGACGGACTCCACGTTCGAGCGGCTGCGGGACGCCGACCCCGAGCCGCTGACCAGCCAGTTCCACGTCAACCACGCCATGGTGCTCAACGTGCTGGCACGGGCCGGCGCCGGCGGTGCGGACGGCGACCCCGTCGAGGCCATGCGCCACCTGCTCACGGCCAACCACGACACCGAGGCGCAGCAGGCCAAGCACGTGCGCCAGACGTTCCGCATCTACCGGTCGCTGCGCGTCGCGGGCGTGGTGGAGAAGGTCCGCGTGCCCGACCCGTCGCGCCCCGCCGGGTACCGGCCCAGCGTGCGGCTCGTCGTCGACCTGCCGCGCGACTTCGCGCTCAACGCCCCGCTGTCACCGTTCGCGCTCGCGGCCATGGACCTGCTGGAGGTCGAGAGTCCGACGCACGCGCTCGACGTCGTCTCCGTCATCGAGGCGACCCTCGACGACCCGCGCCAGATCCTCTACGCCCAGCAGAGCAAGGCGAAGGGCGAGGCCGTCGCGGCGATGAAGGCAGAGGGCATGGAGTACGAGGAGCGCATGGAGGCGCTCGAGGACGTGAGCTGGCCGAAGCCGCTCGCCGACCTGCTCGAGCCCGCGTTCACCACCTACAAGCGGTCGAACCCGTGGGTGGCCGACGCCGAGCTCGCGCCGAAGTCCGTGGTGCGGGACATGCTCGAGCAGGCCATGACGTTCGCCGAGCTGGTCAGCGTGTACGGGCTGGAGCGCACCGAGGGCGTGGTGCTGCGCTACCTCGCGGACGCCTACCGCGCGCTGCGCCAGGTGGTGCCGGAGGAGCACCGCACCGAGGAGGTGCAGGAGGTCATCGAGTGGCTCGGTGAGCTGGTGCGAGGCGTCGACTCGTCGCTGCTCGACGAGTGGGAGCGGCTGCAGAACCCGGTCGACGACGACGCCGACCTCGTCGTCGAGGGCGAGCTCGCGGAGGTCGGCGCGGAGGCGCCGGCCCGGCCCGTGACGGGCAACCCGCGGGCCTTCCGCCGCCTGGTGCGCAACGCGACGTTTCGCCGCGTCGAGCTCGCGGCCCGCGAGGACTACGACGCGCTGGGCGCGCTCGACGGCGCGCACGGCTGGGACGGCGACGCCTGGGCCGCCGCGCTCGACCCGCTGTTCGAGGCGCAGGGCGACGACGCGGTCGGCATCGGCCCCGCCGCGCGGGCGGCCGGCCTGCTGACGATCCTCGAGCCGGGGGCCGAGCTGCCCGGTGGCGCGACCACGACCACGCGCGACGGCGTCGAGGTCGCCGAGGTGCCCGCCGGCGCGTGGTGGGTGCGGCAGGTGCTCGACGACGCGGACGGCGACCACGACTGGGCGATCACCGCCGTCGTCGACCTGGCCGCCAGCGACGAGGCCGGGGCCGTCGCGCTCACCGTGGTGGACGTCGGCCGGATCTGAGCGCCCGCGGCGGTTGCAAGCATCCGGCGTCGGTCGTGTGATCGACGCAGGGTGCCGCCCCCGGCTCCCCCGACGTCAGGAGTCCGCCATGGACACCACGACCATCGTCTGGATCGTCGTCGCCGTCGTCGTCGTGGTGCTGCTCGTGCTCGTTGCCGTGGCCCTCGCCCGCCGCTCCCGGGCCGTCGAGGCGCACCGGCGCGAGGAACGGCGCGACGAGGCCGCCGAGCTGCGCCGACAGGCGGAGCACGACCGGATCGCGGTGCAGGAGCGCGAGGCAGCGTCCGCGAAGCTCGACGCCGAGGCCCGGATGTCCCAGGCCGAGGCCGACCAGAAGGCCGCCGAGGCGGCACGTCTGCAGGAGGAGGCCCGGCGCCGCGACGCGAGTCTCGACGAGCGCCGAACCGACGTCGACGAGCGCCTGCGCCGCGCGGACGAGCTGGACCCCGACCGAGGGGACGCCCCCGGTACGCCCGGGCGGCACGCTCCCGAGCACCTCGCGGGTGGCCCGGCGGAGGGGTCCACCGACGTCCCGCGTCGTGACGAGGGCGACCGGCCGGCCTGAGCCCACCCGCCTCAGCCCAGGTGCGCCAGCCCCTGGGCGAGGGTCGCCGCGCCCCCGACGTAGGCGAGCACGATGAGCCCGCGCCGGACGGCGACCGCGGGGACGCGCGGCGTGAGCCAGTCCCCCACGACGAGGCCTGCCACGATCGCGGCCAGGACGACGAGCCACTGCCAGGCGGCGAACGGCGGGAAGGACGCGTCGGTGAGCGTGAGCTTGGCGATCAGCGCGGCGAGCGCGTTGGTGGCGAAGAACGGCTGCGCCGTGGCGGCGAACCCGCGCGGGTCCCAGCCGCTGAGCACGGAGTAGATCGCCACCGGCGGGCCGCCGATGCCCGCGGCCACGCTCCCGACACCGCTCGCCACGCCGGTGACGACCAGCGGCGTGCGGGCCTCGGGGCGCACCGGGTGACGGCCGCCGCGACGCAGCCGGGTCGTGACGACGGCCAGCGTCATCGCGACGACGACGAGGGCCCCGACGGCGACCTCGAGCGCCGCGCGGCTCGCGTCGCGCAGCAGCAGGGCGGCGGGGACCATGACGGCGATCGACGTGACGGCCAGCCACGCGTACCGCCGCCAGTCCACGTCCCGCGCGACCCGGCCCAGGATGAGCGCGGACGCGATCGCGCCGGCCAGGTTCACGAACAGGACGCCCTCGAGCGGACCCACCAGGAGCACGATGAACGGCCCGGCGACGAGCCCGAAACCCATGCCCGTGACCCGTTGGAGAGCCCCTCCCACCAGGATCGCGAGGACGAGAAGGAGGAGCACCGCACCACCCTACTCGGGCAGAATCGAGCCGTGTCGAAGAAGAAGCTGCACGCCTCGCACGGGACGCCCGCCGTCGTCGCGCTCGACCGGGCCGGCGTCGCCTACGGGCTGCACACCTACGACCACGACCCGGCCTCCGACCTCAGCTACGGCCTGGAGGCGGCCGAGGCGCTCGGCGCCGACCCGGCCCAGGTCTTCAAGACGCTGGTCGCGGACGTCGACGGACGGCTCGTCGTCGGCATCGTGCCGGTGGACGGCAGCCTCGACCTCAAGGCGCTGGCGCGCGCGGTCGGCGGCAAGCGGGCCGTGATGGCGGACCCGGCGGCCGCGCAGCGCGCCACCGGCTACGTGGTGGGCGGCATCTCGCCGATCGGGCAGAAGCAGCGGCACGCGACCGTGCTCGACGGGTCCGCGGAGGGCTTCGACGTCGTCTACGTCTCCGGCGGCCGTCGCGGGCTGGACGTCTCCCTCGCCCCCGACGACCTGCTGCGCCTCACCGGCGGGACGACCGCGCCGATCGCCCGTTCCTGACCCGGCGGCTCAGTGCTGGTACGTCGGGTACCGGGCGTCGCTGGGCACGATGTCCTTGCCGAGCGGCAGCAGCGAGATCGGGATCATCTTGAGGTTGGCGATCGCCAGCGGGATGCCGATGATCGTGATCGCCTGGGCGACCGCCGTCGTGATGTGACCGATGGTCAGCCAGATGCCGGCGAAGACGATCCAGATGATGTTGCCCAGCACCGACCAGCCGCCGGCGCCCGGCTTGTCCACGACCGTGCGGCCGAACGGCCACAGCGCGTACCCCGCGATGCGGAACGACGCGATGCCCCACGGGATCGCGACGATCGTGATGCAGCACAGGACGCCCGCCGCGGCGTAGCCGAGCGCGAGCCAGAAGCCGCCGAAGACGAGCCAGATGATGTTGAGCAGGGCTTTCACCCGACCATCCTCGCCCGGCGCGCGAGCGCGGCACCACCCGGGAACCCCCTGACCCGACCCTGGCCCGCGCCTGTCCGAGTCCGGCCCGCGCGTTCGTAGACTGGCCACCATGCCCACCGAGTGTCCCGGGATCCCCGCACGCCTGGCCGCCGTCCACGACCGCGTCGCGGCCGCCGCCCGCGCGGCGGGTCGCGACCCGCGGGAGGTCCGCGTCCTGCTGGCCACCAAGACCCAGGACGCCGAGACCGTGCTCGCCGGCGTGCGGGCCGCGCTCGACCTCGCCGCCGCGGCCGGCGACGACCGACCGGTGCTGGTCGGCGAGAACCGCGTCCAGGAGCTCGTCGCGAAGGCGCCCGCCCTCGTGGACCTGGTCGCCGCGGGACGCGTCGAGGCGCACCTCATCGGGCACCTGCAGAAGAACAAGGTCAACCAGGTGCTCGGCGCCGCCACCGCCGTCGATTCGGTGGACTCCCTCGCCCTGGCCCGCGCCCTGTCCACGCGCTGCGAGCGCGACGGCCGCACGCTGGACGTGCTGGTGCAGGTCAACGTCTCCGGCGAGGCGAGCAAGTCCGGCGTCGCGCCCGACGACGCGGCGGCGCTCGCCGCCGACGTCGCGACCCTGCCCGGGCTGCGCATGAGGGGGTTCATGACGATCGGCGCGCCCCTGGGCGACGACCACGACGAGGCGCCCGTGCGGGCCGGCTTCGCCCGGCTGCGCGCGGTGCGCGACGCCGTCCTCGCGAGCGGGGCGCCGGGCACCGCCGACGCCCGCGAGCTGTCCATGGGCATGACCGGCGACCTCGAGCTCGCCGTCGCCGAGGGCGCGACCGTCGTCCGCGTCGGCACCGCGGTCTTCGGCGCGCGCCCCGCGCCGGCGGCGTAGCCCGGGGCCGACGGGCTGGTCAGCGCGGCGGCGCGGCGCCCAGCCGGGCGAGCGCGCCGCGGACGCCGTCGCCGCCGTCGAGCGCCGCGCGCGCGGCGGCCGCGTCCACCCCCGCCAGCAGCATGACCAGCGCGACCTGCACCTCCCCGCCGGCGTCGGCGAGCACGGGCGCGCAGACCTCCGGCTCGAGGCCGGTCGCCTGGCTCAGCAGCCGCACGAGGCGGGCGCGAAGCTTCGCGTTGGACGCACGGACGTCGACCATGAGGTTCGAGTACGTCTTGCCCAGCCGGATCATCGTCGCGGTCGAGAACGTGTTGAGCACGATCTTCTGCGCGGTGGCGGCCTTCATCCGGGTCGAGCCGGTGACGGCCTCGGGGCCGGTGTCGAGCAGGATCGCGACGTCCGCCCGGTCGGCCAGCGGCGCGGACGGGTTGGCGCTGACGAGCGCGGTGCGCGCCCCGCGCTCGCGCGCCAGGTCGAGCGCCCCGCCGACGTACGGGGTGCGGCCGCTGGCCGCCAGCCCGACGACGAGGTCGTGCGGGCCGACGTGGTCCAGGTCACGGCGGGCGGCCTCGGCGTCGTCCTCCGCCCCCTCCACCGAGACGGTCATCGCGTCGGGACCGCCGGCGAGGTGCGCGTCGAACCACTCGGAACCGACGCCGTACGTGGGCAGCAGCTCGACGGCGTCGAGCACGCCGAGCCGCCCGGACGTGCCCGCGCCCGCGTAGTGCACGCGTCCGCCGGACCGGATCGCCTCGACCGCGAGCTCCACGGCCTGCGTGACGCGGAAGCGCTCCGCCCGCACCACGCTGGCGACGCCGGCGTCCTCGTCCATGATGAGGCGGACGACGTCGGCGGGCGGGAGCAGGTCGATGTCGGTCGTGCGCGGGTTGCGCTCCTCCGTCGGCGACACGAGGCGGGCGACGTCGAGCAGGTCGTCCGGGGTGTCGCCGCCCGGAGGCACGGCAGGGTCGGGCACGGTCGCTCCGCTCATCGGGTGCTTCCTCTCGTCAGGTCGCGCGCAGTGGTCGGGACGCTCGGCGCGGTGGTGAGCGCGAGGCGCCGCACGGGGCCCCCGACGGCGCCCACGGGCAGCGGCGTGGGTGGGGTGAGCGACCCCAGCACCACCGGGCGGCGGGCGCCGGTGGCCTGCCGGCGGTGCGGGCCGGGCGCGGTGCCCGGCACCCCGTGCACGCCGAGGAAACCGAGCAGCGCGAAGAGGTAGGCCTCCTTGGCGTCCGACGGCAGCCCCAGGTCGTCCGCGGTGACCAGGGCGGTGCCGGCGGGGAGCCGCGCGCGCAGCCGGTCGCACAGCACCGGGTTCCGGGCGCCGCCGCCCGAGATCACGACCCGCTCGACCGTCCCGCCCGGCGCGTGGTCCGCGAGCGACCGCGCCACGGTGACGGCCGTGAGCTCGGTGAGCGTCGCGACCAGGTCGGCGGTGTCGAGCCGGTCGGCGCGCACCCCCGCGGCGGCGAGGCGCGTCGCCACGTACTCGCCGTCGAAGAGCTCCCGGCCGGTGGACCGCGGCACGGGGAGGTCGTAGTACGGCTCGTCGAGCAGCGCCTCCAGCGCCTCCGGGTCGACGACGCCGCGGGCGGCCAGCTCCCCGTCGCGGTCGAACGGCTGCCCGGTGAGCCGCTGCACGGCGGCGTCGAGCAGGCAGTTGCCGGGCCCCGTGTCCCAACCCAGGACAGGCTCGTCGTGCGCGCCGACCACCGTGACGTTGGCGATGCCGCCCACGTTGAGCGCCGCGCTGTACCCCGAGCCCGCGGGACCGTCGTGGCCCAGCCACAGCGCGTCGAGCACGCTCACGAGCGGCGCGCCCTGCCCGCCCGCGGCGACGTCCGCGACCCGGAAGTCGCTGACCACCGGTCGCCGGGCGCGCTCCGCGATCCAGGCCGGGTTGCCGAGCTGGAGCGTGCCGCGCGCGCGGCCCGCCACCACCCAGTGGTGCAGGGTCTGCCCGTGCGACGCCACGAGGTCCGCGTCCCCGCCCGCGAGGTCGTCGACGGCGCGTCGGGCGGCGGCGCCCAGCTCCTGCCCGACGAGCGTGTCGAGCTGGCACACCTCGCCCAGGTCCGCGGTGGCGGGCGGCAGCGCCGCGAGGATGCGACGGCGCAGGTGGTCGGGCCAGGCGTACTCGGCGTGCCCCAGCGGGCGCAGGGAGAGCGTGCCGTCGGGGCGCAGGTCGAGGTCCGCGGCCGCCGCGTCGATCGCGTCGACGCTGGTGCCGGACGAGATGCCGATGACGATCATCGTGCCCCCTCCCTGACGTCGGGCTCGCCGCCGTGCGCCATGTCGTGCGCGGGTGCTCCCGCGAGGAGCGCCGCGGCCGCCTCGGCGTTGGCCCGGCCGGTACCGCAGGCCAGGACGGTCGCGGGCAGCCCGCCCGGGAGCGCGGCGAGCCACCGCTCCCCCGCGGCCGGCACGCCCGTGTGCACGACGGCCAGGTCCGGGCGCGCCCGCTGCAGCCGTGCCAGCCGGGCGTGCTCGGCGCCGCCGGGGACGGGTTCACGGGTCACGACGACCAGCGGCCGTGCGGTGCCGCCGGCGTCGGCGAGCTCGCGCAGCAGCGCGTCGACGCCGTCGTCGTCCAGCGCGGGGTGCACGACGGCGCCCGGCCACCGGGCGGCGACCGCGCGCTGCACGTGCTGCGCGGTGCGGCCCGCCGCGTGATCGAGCCGCAGCCGCAGGTCGACGACGTCGGGCGCGCCCGCCGGCGCCGGCGTCGGGCCGACGGCGCGCACGGCCCGGCGCGCCGCCTCGGCCCCCACGGCGGCGAGCGCGTGCTGCGCCCGTGCCGCAGCGGCGCCGTCGACGACGACCCCCGCCGACGCGCGCCGGTCCCGCAGCCGGCGCACCAGGGAGTCCGTGCGCCATCGGGAGGCGTGGAGCCGGTCGAGGGAGATCCGTCCGGCGTCGAGCGCGGCGACGAGGGCGTCGGCGGCGGAGCGGAACAGCGCCTCGTCGTCCCGCCCCGTCGTCGTGCCCAGGCAGAGCAGGTCCGCGCCGCCCTCGACCGCGCGCACCGCCGCCTCGCCGACGTCCGCGCCGTCGGAGACGGCGCGCATGTCGAGGGCGTCGGTGACGATCGGCCCGGCGTGGCCGAGCTCCCGGGCGAGCGCCGCGACGGCGGGCTCGAGGGACGCGGGCGCGGGCCCGAGCGCGGGCACCACGACGTGCGCCGTCATGAGGGCGTCGGCGGCCTCCTCGGCGACGGCCGCCGCGAACGGCACGAGGTCACGACCGCGCAGCGTGTCGAGGTCGGCGTCGACGACGGGGAGCTCGAGGTGCGAGTCGACGGTCGTGGACCCGTGGCCCGGGAAGTGCTTGGCGCACGTGCCGACGCCGCCGCGCTGCAGGCCGCGGGCGAACGCGACGCCGTGCCGCGCGACCGGCGCCGGGTCGATGCCGAAGGACCGCACGCCGATGACCGGGTTGCCGGGCGCGTCGACGTCGAGCACGGGCGCGAGGTCGAGGTCGACGCCTGCCGCCGCGAGCAGGCGGCCCAGCGCCTCGCCCGCGGCCCCGGTGAGCTCCGGGTCGTCGACCGCCCCGAGAGCCGCGGCGCCCGGCAGCGACGACCCGGTCGCGGCCTCCAGCCGCGACACGTCGCCGCCCTCCTCGTCGGTCGCGACGAGCAGGTCGGGCGCGGCGTCGTGCAGGGCCGTCGTGAGCGCGGCCGTCGTCGCCAGGTCGGGCGTGTTGTGCGCGAAGAGCACCACGCCCGCGAGCCCGTCGCGCGCGGCGTCGAGCAGCCAGGCGGGCGGCGTCGTGCCGGTGAAGCCGGGCAGCAGCACCCCGTGCACGGCCCGCCGGACGGCGTTCACCCCTTCACCGCCCCGGACGTCAGCCCGGACGCGAGCCGGCGCTGGACGAGGATGAAGAAGATCATCACGGGCACCGTGATGATCGTCGAGGCGGCCATGATCGCGCCCCAGTCGTTGGAGTGCTGGCCGAAGAACGACCGCAGCCCGATGGCCACCGTGTAGTTCTGCGTCTCGCCGCCGAGCAGCGTCATCGCGAAGACGAACTCGTTCCAGGCCGTGATGAAGCTGAAGATGCTCGTGGCCACGAGCCCGGGGGCGACCAGCGGCAGCAGGATGGAACGGAACATCCGGCCCCAGGTGGCGCCGTCGAGGTACGCGGCCTCCTCGAGCTCCACCGGCACGGCGGCGACGAAGCCGCGCAGCATCCAGATGCCGAAGGGCAGCGCGAGTGCCACGTACACCACGACGAGGCCGGTCAGCGTGCCGAGCAGGTCGAGGTTGCGCACCTGGACGAACAGCGGGATGACGAGCGCCTCGAGCGGCACCATCTGCACGATCAGGACCAGCATGAGCACCTGCGTGCGGAGCCTGAAGCGGAACCGCGCCACCGCCACCGACGCCAGCAGGGCGAGCAGCGACGAGACGAGCACGGTCCCGAGCGCCACGAGCAGCGAGTTGCGCAGGAATACGTCGAAGCCGCCGTCGGTGAGCACGAACTCGAAGTGCTCGAGCGTCGGCTCGGCGGGCACGAAGGACGACCCGCGGCCGGCCTTGCCGTCGAGCGCGCTGACGAGCATCCAGTAGGCCGGGAAGAGGGTGAACAGCAGGAGCAGCGCGACGGCCACCCCCTTGCCCACCTGGGTCGCGGTCCGGGGCCGGCTCACAGCTCCTCCTCCTTGAGGATCGTGCGGACGTACACGACCGTGATGGCGAGCAGCAGCAGGGTCAGCAGCACCGCGATCGCGGCGCCGAAGCCGTACCGGTTCTGCCCGAACGACTCGGTGTACGACCAGACGCCGAGGTTGAGCACCTCGCGGTTGCTGCCCGCTCCGCCGGGCATGAGGTACACCTGCGCGAAGACCTTGAAGTCCCAGATGGTCGACAGGATGATCACGACGGCAAAGATCTGCTTGAGCTGCGGCACGATCACGGAGAAGAACCGCCGCCAGGCGCCGGCGCCGTCAATCTCCGCGGCCTCCAGCAGCTCCTTCGGCACGCCGAGCAGGCCCGCGAGCACGGTGATGGCGACGAACGGGAAGCCGTGGTGCACCACGTTGAGGAGCACGATCGCGTAGAAGGACCAGCGGTCGGTGAACCAGTTGACCGGCGCGTCCTGCAGGCCCAGCGCCTGGAGCACGTGGTTGAACACGCCGCGGTCGGCGTCGAAGATCCAGACCCACACGTACGTGCCGGTGACGGCGGGCATCGCCCAGGCCGCCATGATCGCGCTGGACACGATGGTGCGCCAGACGCGGCCGAGGGAGGCGAGCAGCACCGCCACGGCGGTGCCGAAGACCACCGTGAGGGACACCGACAGCACCGCGAAGGCCACGGTGTTCGGCAGCACCACCGCCCACAGCTGCTCGGAGGTGAACACCTCGACGTAGTTGGCGAGGCCGATCCAGTTGGGCTCGCCGGAGACGATCTCGCGCAGCCCGTAGTCCTGCAGGGAGAACAGCGCGACCCGCACCAGCGGCCACAGGAGCAGCACCGCCAGCACGAGCAGCGCGGGCGTCAGCAGCATCCAGGGCCGCACCCGCGCGAGGAGCGACTTGCCGAGCGGGCGGCGCCCGCCGGGCCCGGGCTGCTGCCCGGGCCCGGCGGGGACCGCGACGGGGAGGGTGCTCGTCATGCGTCAGCTGCCACCGTTGAGCAGCGACGTCATCTCGTCGGCCGCCTTCGTGCTGGCCGTCGCGACGTCCTCGCTCCCGGAGAGGATCGACTGCATCATCGTGCTCGTCGTGAGCTTGGCCTGCACGGCCCCGAAGTTCGGCGACACCGGCACGGACGCGCCGCCCTCGACGAACTGCTTCGCGAACGGGGCCACCAGCGGGTCGGTGCTCTCCAGCGTCTCGTCCAGGAGCGACGTCTGCCCCGGGAAGTAGCCGGCCTGCTCGCCCCACTTGGTGGCGAACTCGCCGGTCGTCATGAGCTTCACGAACGCGAACGCCAGGTCCTTGTCCTCCGCCGTCTCGAAGACGGACAGGTGCGAGCCGCCGAGCACCGACGGCGACATCCCGCCGTCCTTGCCGGGGATCGGGACGGCCGCGAACTTGCCGTCCATGTCCTTGTTCGCCTCGACGATGGCGCCCGGCGTCCAGGAGCCCATGATCGCCATGCCGACGTCGCCCTGCGCGAACGCGTCGAGCACGTCGGTCTCGCGCCAGGTCGTGGCGCCCGCCGACGAGTAGCCGTCGGCGGCGAGCCCGGTCCAGAAGCTCAGACCCTCCTGCGCCTCCGGGCTGTCGAGCCCCGACGTCCAGGTGTCGCCGTCGAGCGTCGCGACCTCGCCGCCGGCGCCCCACACCCACGGGTACACCGTGAACTCGGCGTCGCCGGGCACCGCGATCGCGGTCTTCTTCGGGAACTTCTCCTTGATGGCCTTGGCCGCCGACTCGATCTCCGCCCAGGTCGTGGGCGGCTCGACGCCGGCCTCCTCGAAGATCTCCGTGTTGTACACGAGCGAGCGGACGCCGGCGTACCAGGGCATGCCGTACAGCTGCCCGTCGTACGTGCCGGCCTCGACGAGGCCCTCCACCAGGTCGTCGCCCAGCCCGGCGTCCGCGACGTAGTCGTCCAGCGGCGCGAGCGCGCCCGCGTCGGCGAACTCCGGGGTCCAGGTGGTGCCGGTCTCCGCCACGTCGGGCGTCGTCTGGCCCGCGATCGAGGTGACGAACCGGTCGTGGGCGTCCGCCCACTCGACGAACTCGACGTTCAGCTCGGCACCCGTCTCCTCCTTGAACGCCGTGCCGACCTCGTCGAAGAAGTCGTCGGCGCTGGGGTTGGTGCCCTGCATGATCCAGACGTCGAGGGTCTTGCCCTCGCCGTCGACCGTCCCGTCGCCGCCCCCGTCGCCGGAGCCTCCGCTGCCGCACGCGGCGACACCGAGCGCCACCAGCGCCGCGGTGGCCACGGCCCCCACGTTCCTGCGGGTCCACATGTCTCGACGCATCCTCGTCCTCCCCCGGCGGCCGCTGGGCCGCCCTCCGTGGTGCGCGCCGCCGCCGTTGTCGCGGTCGCGCGCCGTTCTCGCGGTCATGTCCTGCCGACGTCCTCGTCGTCCGGCGTGACGTCGTCGTCTCGCTGTTCATGCTGATCGCCGTGGCGATACCCGTCGGAGGCACGGCACCGGGCGTCCTGAAAGGAAATTCCGGGGCGTAACCTCGTGAGGAAGATAACTGACCGGGCGCGGATATGGAAAGCCCCCGCACCAATCCGTGACGGGACGGTGACCTCGTCGGCGCGTCGCGGTCGGTGCGGGGCGGCGCGCGGGGCGCGCGCCGGGGTCGCTCAGGGCACCCGGTTGATCCAGGCCGGGTCGGCGAACTTCGTCCGGACCAGCTCCTCGGCCCGGGCCAGCTCCTCGGGCCGCAGCTCGGAGTCCACCGTCCGGTGATGGGCCTTGAAGTGGGCCTCGAACGCGTCCAGGATCTCGTCGCGCGACATGCCGGTCTGCGACCGCAGCGGGTCCACCCGCTTGTTCGCGCTGGCGGTGCCCTTGTCGGAGAGCTTCTCGCGGCCGATGCGCAGCACCTCGAGCATCTTCGCGTTGTCGATGTCGTAGGCCATCGTCATGTGGTGCAGCACGGCGCCGCCGGCCAGGCGCTTCTGCGCCGAGCCCGCGAGCTTGCCCGCGGGCGACGCGACGTCGTTCATGCCGGAGAAGTACGCCTCGACGCCGACGTCGTGCAGCGCTCCCAGCACCCACGAGTCGAGGAACGCGTACGACTGCTCGAACGACAGGCCGTCGACGAGCGACGCCGGCACGACCAGCGAGAACGTCACGCAGTTGCCGGCCTCCATGAACATGGCGCCGCCGCCGGAGATGCGGCGCACGACCGTGACGTCGTGCTCGCGCACGCCCACGGGGTCCACCTCGTTGCGCAGCGACTGGAACGACCCGATGAAGACGGCGCGCTCGTTCCAGTCCCAGAACCTCAGCGTCGGCCCGCGGCGCCCCTCCGCGAGCTCCTCGGTGAGCACCTGGTCCAGGGCGGCGAGCGTCGCCGGGGGCAGCGGGCCCGGACGCAGCACCTCGAAGGTGTGGTCGTCCCACGTCGTGGCGAGCCCCAGCGCGCGGCGCACCGCGACCGCGACGGCCCAGGCGTCGAAGCCCACCATCGTCACCGCGCCCGCCACGCGGCCGTCCTGCTCGGCGATCCGCAGACCGTCGTCGACGGCCCGTGCGAGCTCGCTCGTGGACGTCTCGCGCGGCAGCCCCGTGAGGGCGGAGTCGATCACCTCGAGGGCGTCGTCCGGCTCGAGGAAGAAGTCGCCGCTGAGCCTGACATCAGCGAGCAACCCGTCGCGCACGTCGAGGTCGACCGTCACGAGCTTGCCACCGGGAACCTTGTACTCACCATGCACGTCTCCACGGTAGCCGCGCCGCGCCCGCCGCGGAGGCGGCGTCGGTCACACCGCACCGCGCCCTTCCCACCCCGCGGCGGGCGAGATTCTTTTTGTGAGGCGCCCAGCCAGAGAAAATCGCTGCCACACTAGGTCCCGTGACCGGCCACGACGTCCCTCTCGCGCCCGAGCACGTCGTCGCCGTGGACGTCGGCGGCAGCGGCGCCCGCCTCGTCGCCGTGCCCGCGCACGGCACCGGCGGCACCGACGGCACGGACGGCACCCCGATCTCCCTCACCGGCCGCCCGGTCCGCATCAGCGCCGCCGGGAGCGACGCGGCCGACGTCGTGGCCGAGCTGGCGGACGCCCTCGCCGTGCGGCGGCCCGGGCTGCGCGTCGCCGCGGCCGCGGTGTCCGTCACCGGCCTCCCGTCGCTCGTGCCGGACCCGGGCGCCCTGCACGACGTGCTGCAGGCCGCGGGTGCCCGGTCCACGGCCGTCGCCGCGGACGCGCTCGCCGCACACCTCGGCGCCCTCGGCGGCCGACCCGGCGCCGTGGCCGCCGTCGGCACCGGCGCCATCGTCCTCGCCACGGACCTGCGCCGCCGGTGGCACCGCGCCGACGGCTGGGGCCACCTGCTCGGGGACCTCGGCTCCGGCTCGTGGATCGGCGCCCACGGGCTGCGCGCCGCCGTCGCCACCCACGACGGTCGCCCCGGTCCCGCCTCCCCCACGCTGCTCGCCGCCGCGCTCGAGCGGTTCGGCCCGGTCGAGGGCTGGCCCGCCGCGCTGTACGGGCGCCCCGACCGCGCGCACGTCCTCGCGTCCTTCACGCCCGCCGTCGCCGACGCCGCCCGCGCGGGCGACCTCGTCGCGAACGGCATCCTGCACGACGCCGGCACCCACCTCGCGGAGAGCCTCGCCGCCGCGCTGCGCCCCGGAATCCCGCCGCTCGCGGCCGCCACGGGCGGCGTGCTGCAGATCGGCGAGGCCGTCACCACGCCCCTGAAGGCCCGCCTGTCCGCCCTGCGGCCCGACGTCCGGCTCGTCCCCGCCGACGGGACGCCGCTCGACGGCGCGCTGCGCCTCGCCCGCTCCCTCGTCGACCCCCGCGACGGCGAGCTCGTGGAGCCCCACGACACCTGGCTCACCGTCCGAGCCGCCAGTGCCCGTAGTGCCACCAGTGCCATCGCCCCCACGTCTCCGGCGACCGCCGGGAAGGAGAACCGCGCATGAACGGTGACGTCCTCGTCCGGCTCCGCCAGGCGCTGCCCACGCTACGACCCGCGGAGGCGCGGATCGCCACGGTCGTGCTCGACGACCCGCCCGGCGTCGTCGGCGCCACCATCACCGAGCTCGCCGCCCGCGCGGGGACGTCGCAGGCGACGGTCGTCCGGTTCTGCCGCGCCGTCGGCTACGCCGGCTACCCCGAGTTCCGCATCGACCTCGCGCAGGCCACCAGCCGCCGCGCCGTCGAGCTGGAGCGCTCCGGCATCGCCGAGGGCGAGATCAACCGCACGGACACCGCCACCGACGTCGTGTCGAAGATCGCCTTCCACGAGGCGCGGACGATCGAGGAGACGGCGCGCATGCTCGACCTCGACGCCCTGGAGCACGCCGTCGAGGCCGTGGCCTCGGCGCCCCGCGTCGACGTCTACGGCGCCGGGTCCAGCGGCCTCACGGCGCAGGACCTCGGCCAGAAGCTCACCCGCATCGGCATCGCCTGCTTCGCCCCCGTCGACCTGCACGGCCAGCTCCAGTCCGCGGCGCTGCTGGGCGAGGGCTGCGTGGCCGTCGCGGTGTCGCACACGGGCACCACGATGGAGACCGTCCAGGCGCTCACGCTCGCGCGCGACGCGGGCGCCACCACCGTGGCCGTGACGAACTTCCCCGCCTCACCCCTGGCCGAGCTCGCCGACGTCGTCCTCGCGACGACGGCCCGCGAGACCCAGTTCCGGTCGGGCGCCATGTCGAGCCGGATCGCCCAGCTCGCCGTCGTCGACTTCCTCTTCGTCCGCGTGGCGCAGCGGCGCTACGACCGGACCACCGCCGCCCTCAAGGCGACGTACGAGGCGGTCCGGCCGCACCGCCTGACGAACGGCAGCCGCGCGGCGCGCTGACGGGCCCGGCGGGTCGGCGGGGAGTCAGCGCGGCTCGACGCCCGCGTGCAGCAGGCCGTACACGTACGCGTCGATGAGCGACTCCCACGCGGCCTCGATGACGTTCGGCCCCACGCCCACGGTGGACCACGAGTGCTGGCCGTCCGTGGTCTCCACCAGGACGCGGGTGGTGGCGTCGGTGCCCTGCTGGGCGTCGAGGATGCGCACCTTGAAGTCGATGAGCTCGAACTTCTCCATCTGCGGGTACACGCGCGTCAGCGCGCTGCGCAGCGCCTGGTCGAGGGCGTTCACGGGGCCGTTGCCCTCGCCCGTCGCGACGACGCGCTCCCCGCCGGCGTGCAGCTTCACCGTCGCCTCCGCGACCGCGTCGGCCTCCCGGCTCCCTGCGTCGTGCCCGGGGCCTCCGGCGACGGTCTCGACGATGGTGCGCCAGCTCTCGACGCGGAAGTACGCCTGCCGCGTGCCGAGGAGCTCCTCACGCAGCAGCAGCTCGAAGGACGCGTCGGCGGCGTCGAACGTGTAGCCCTGCGCCTCGGCGTCCTTGACCCGCGTCGTGACGCGGGTGAGCAGCTCGCCCTGCCCGCTGAGGTCGTAGCCGAGCTCGCGGCCCTTGAGCTCGATCGACGCGCGACCGGCCATGTCCGACACGAGCATGCGCATGTCGTTGCCCACGGCGGTGGGGTCGATGTGCTGGTACAGGTCCGGGTCCACCTTGATGGCGCTCGCGTGGATGCCGGCCTTGTGCGCGAAGGCGCTCGCCCCCACGTAGGGCTGGCGCGCGTACGGCGAGATGTTCGTGATCTCGGCGACGGCGTGCGCGATGCGCGTCGCCTCCTCCAGGCCGTCGCCCGCGAGCGTGCGCAGCCCGTGCTTGAGCTCGAGGTTCGCGACGACGGTGACGAGGTCCACGTTGCCCGTGCGCTCGCCGTAGCCGTTCACGGTGCCCTGCACGTGCCACGCCCCGGCGGCGACCGCGGCCAGCGTGTTCGCGACGGCGCAGCCCGAGTCGTTGTGGGCGTGCATGCCGAGCAGCCGGTCCCCCGCGACGGCGTCGCGCCCGTGCGGCAGGCCCAGCGACTCGCGCACCTCGGTCACGACGTCGGTCACCCAGTGGGGCAGCATCCCGCCGTTCGTGTCGCACAGCGTGACCACCTCGGCGCCGGCCTCGAACGCCGTCTCCACGGCCGTCCGGGCGAACGTCGGCTCGAACCGGTAGCCGTCGAAGAAGTGCTCGGCGTCCACCACGACGCGGCGCCCCTCGCCCACGAGGAAGGCCACGGTGTCGGCGATCATCGCCAGGCCCTCGTCGGGCGTGGTGCGCAGGGCGCGCTCGACGTGCCGCACGTCGAACTTCGACACGAGGGTCACGACCGGCGCCTCGGAGTCGAGCAGGGCGCGCACCTGGGGGTCGTCCCAGGCGCGGGTGCCCGCCTTGCGGGTGGAGCCGAACGCGGCGAGCACGGCGTGCCGCAGGTCGAGCTCCTTCGCGGCCCGCCGGAAGAACTCGGTGTCCTTGGGGATCGCTCCCGGCCAGCCGCCCTCGATGAAGCCCACGCCGAGCTCGTCCAGCAGCGGCGCGATGGCCAGCTTGTCCGCCACGGAGAGGTTCATGCCCTCCTGCTGCGCGCCGTCGCGCAGGGTGGTGTCGTACACGTGGAACGGGGTGGCGGTCATGCGGGACTCCCCAGGTCAAGAAGCTGAGCGTGCTGGTCAACAAAAAAGACCCCCCGGGGTACGGAAGGTCTGCGCGTCCGGCGGGTGGCCGGACGCGCTAGAGAATGATGAGCGAGCGACGCTGGTGCGCGAGGCGTGTCATGGGCCACATGGTGCCACACCCACGAGCCGGCCGGACAGGCCGTCCACGGCGTGGCCTCCGACGTCCCGCCCGTGCGACCGAACCGACGGTGTGGTCGGCTGGCAGCGTCACCGAGGTCAGGAGGCAGCACCGATGACCGACACGCGCCCGCCGGGCGGACCCGCCGGCCCCACCGGACCGACGCCCGGCGTGACTCCGGGAGACGTGCGTCCAGGCGTCACCCCGCCCCCGTCCGTCGTGCCGACGGCGGAGCCCGCGGACGCCTGGGACGCGCCGGCCCCGACGTCGCGCGGTCTGCTGGAGCTGGACCGGGGCCGCTACTGGTCCGGGGCCGCCGTCACCGTCGTGGTCTGCGCCGTCCTCGGGCTCGCCGCGTCGGTGGTCTTCGACAGCGCGTTCGACGTCGGGCTGCTCGGCCCGTCCCGCCTCGTGCCCGACGCCCCCGGGCTCGCGTGGGCGCTGACCGGCGCCCTGTTCGCGCTGCTCGCGGCCGTGGTGCTCCAGCTCCTCGTGCGCGTCGTTCCGCGGCCGCGGATGTTCTTCGGCTGGCTGGTCGCGCTGGTCACCGTGATCCTCGCCGCCCTCGCGTTCACGGGTGGTGGCGACGCGGCCTCGGCGGTCGTGACCGCCCTCGTGTGGATCGTCGTGGGCGTCGCGGTCTCGGCGATGCTCAACGGCGTGCTCGGCCGGACTCTCGTGCGCCCTCGGCCGCCCAGGTGATCTCCCGCTCCGGGGAGTCGGCCGCGGCGAGGTCGAGCAGCGCGGCGGCCTCCGCCTCCAGCTCCTCCCGGTGTCGCGCCCACGCGTCGCCGCCGAACGGCTCGAGGTGCACGGTGGCCCGGCGGGCGTCGACGTCCAGGGTCCACGTCCCGGCCACCCGGCCGTCCACCCAGAGTGTGGGGAGCACGTCGGCATTGCGCCGGTAGACCAGGCCCGCGTGCTCGGGGTCGACGATCCGGGACCGCTCGTCGAGCGCCACGAGCAGCTGGTCCCAGCGCGGCAGGAGCCGCACGGGCGCGGGCACGTCCCCCGGCACGAGGTCGGCGTCGGCCAGGTCGACCAGCTCGCGGCCGTCGGGGGCGGCGTACGTCCGCAGCTCCAGCAGCGCGAGGGCCCGCTTCAGCGCCCCGACGCCGCGGATGCCCACCCCGCGGGCGACGTCGCGGGCGGACGCCGGCCCGAAGGCGCGCAGGTACGTCTCGACGGCGCGGGCCCGCGCCTCGTCCGGCGGGAACGCGGGCAGCGGGTGCGGCACCCGGTCGGCGAGCCAGCGTGCGCCGTCCTGGTAGCGGGCCGCGACGTGCGAGCCCCACAGCCCGCTGGGCGGCACGTGCACGAGGCCGCCGCCCGCGCTCGCGAGTCGCCACCACGCGCGGCTCACGCCCCCGGGGATCGCCGCGACGGCGTCGACCCCCGGGTACTGCTCCGCCGCGAACGCCTCGACCTCGTCGAGCGTGCGCGGCTCGGCGCAGAACGCCCGCACGGCGGCGTTGAGGCCCACGAGGTCGACGCCGGCCCGCCGGGCGCTCGCCCGCCACGCCGCCAGCCGCTGCTCCGCCGAGACAGCGTCGAGCAGGGGCCAGTCCGCGCTCGGCACCACGTGGAGCGTGGACCGCATGACGGTCGCCTTCACCACGTCGCCGCCGGTGAGGGCGTCCTCGAGGGCGCCGACGGTCTGCCCGGCACGCCGCGCCCACAGCGCGACGTACGGCATGTCGGCGTGCTGGGCCTGCAGGCCGCCCACCCGCCCGACGACGGCGGGGACGTCGTCGTCGGAGCGGGCGAGCAGCTGCTGGCGCGCGAGCGTGGTGCGGCCCAGCTCCTCGAGCGTGATCGGCGTGGGCATCGTGGTGACGGCTCCTCCCCGTCGGGCGTCCCGGGGGCTCAGGCGAGGCGGCGCATCCAGCCGTGCCGGTCTGCGGCCCGGCCGTACTGGATGTCGGTGAGCTCGTCGCGGATCGCCATGGTGAGCTCGCCCGGCTCGCCACCGGAGACCTGCAGGTCGAACTCGTCGCCCGCGAGGCGGCCGACGGGCGTGATGACCGCCGCCGTGCCGCAGGCGAAGATCTCGCGCACGGTGCCGTCCTGGAGGCCGGCGACGACCTCGGCGAGCGGCACGCGGCGCTCCACGGCCTGGTGCCCGCGGTCCTGGGCGAGCTGCAGGATGGACGAGCGGGTGACGCCCTCGAGGAACGAGCCGGTGAGCTCCGGCGTGTGCACGGAGCCGTCCGCCATCACGACGAAGACGTTCATGCCGCCGAGCTCCTCGAGCGCGGTGTTGGTCGTCGCGTCGAGGTAGCAGACCTGGTCGAAGCCCTTCTCGGCCGCGAGCTGCTGCGGCAGCAGGCTCGACGCGTAGTTGCCGCCGTACTTCGCGTCGCCCGTGCCGCCGGGACCGGAGCGGTGGTAGTGCTCGTCGATCCAGATCGACACCGGCTTCACGCCGCCGGCGAAGTACGGGCCGACGGGCGAGGCGATGACGAGGTACTCGGCCTCGTTCGTGGGACGCACGCCGAGGAACGCCTCCGACGCGAACGTGAAGGGCCGCAGGTAGAGGCTGAAGTCCTCGCCCGAGGGCACCCAGTCGATGTCCGTGCGCACGAGGGCCGCGATGGAGCCGATGAAGTCGTCCACCGACAGGGCGGGCAGCGCCAGGCGGTGCGCCGAGCGCGCGAAGCGGGCGGCGTTGGCGTCCGGGCGGAACGTCCAGACGGAGCCGTCGGCGTGCCGGTACGCCTTCATCCCCTCGAAGATCTCCTGCGCGTAGTGCAGGACGGCGGTGGCGGGGTCGAGCTGCAGCGGGCCGTACTTCTCGACGCGGCGGTCGAGCCAGCCGTCGCCCCGGCGCCAGCTGATGCGCGCCATGTGGTCGGTGAACACGGTGCCGAACTTCGGCGCCTGCAGCGCGGCCTCGCGCTCGGCGTCCGGGGTGGGGCTGTCCGTGGCGCGCACGTCGAACAGGGCGACGAGGTCCTCGAGCTCGGCCGGGAGGATTCCCGGCGTGCTGCTCGACGTGGACGAAGAAGTGCTGGAAGTGGTCATGATCGGGGGCCTTTCACCGGGTGACCCCTGTAGTTTTCCACGACCGTGCACCTCGTGGGCACCGGCGTCGCTCCGACCACAGCGGCCACCCGGACGGAGAGGGACGTCGGGTGATCGACAGGGGGATGACGGCCGGGGCGGGCGGTGGCTCGGACGACACGTCCGACGGCGCGGCGCGGGTGGCGCCGCGCCGTCCGGCGAGGGCGGTGGGACCGCCGTCAGCCGTTGACGCGTGCGGCGAGGTCGCGCCCGACCTCGGCCGTCGTGCGTACTCGGTCGCCGCGCTCCGCGAGGTCGGCGGCGACGGCCGCCTCCACGCGGGCGGACTCCTCGGTGAGGCCGAGGTGGTCGAGCAGGAGCGACACCGACAGCACGGTGGCGGTCGGGTCGGCCTTGCCCTGGCCGGCGATGTCCGGCGCCGAGCCGTGCACCGGCTCGAACATGGACGGCGCCGTGCGGTCCGGGTTGATGTTCGCCGACGCGGCGAGGCCGATGCCGCCGGTGATGGCGGCGGCCTGGTCCGTGAGGATGTCGCCGAACAGGTTGTCGGTGACGATCACGTCGAACCGCGACGGGTTCGTGGTGAGGAAGATCGTGGCGGCGTCCACGTGCAGGTAGTCCGTGGTGACGTCGGGGAACTCGGCGTTGACGGCCTCGACCGTGCGGCGCCACAGGTGCCCGGCGTGCACGAGCACGTTGTGCTTGTGCACCAGCGTGAGGTGCTTGCGCGGGCGGGCCTGCGCGCGGGCGAAGGCGTCGCGCACGACGCGCTCCACGCCGAACGCCGTGTTGACCGAGACCTCGGTCGCGATCTCGTGCGGGGTGCCGACGCGCAGCGCGCCGCCGTTGCCCACGTACGGGCCCTCGGTGCCCTCGCGCACGACGACGAAGTCGACGTCGCCGGGGTTCGCCAGCGGGCTGGTCACGCCGGGGTACAGCTTGCCCGGGCGGAGGTTCACGTAGTGGTCCAGCGAGAACCGGAGCTTGAGCAGCAGCCCGCGCTCGAGGACGCCCGACGGCACGCTCGGGTCGCCGATGGCACCCAGCAGGATCGCGTCGTGCTGCTTGATGGCGTCGAGGTCGGCGTCGGTGAGCGTCTCGCCCGTCGCGTGCCAGCGGCGCGCGCCCAGGTCGAACTCCGTGGTGGAGATCTTGACGTCCGAACCGGCCACCGCCGCCTCGAGGACCGCCAGGCCCTGCTCCACGACTTCCGTGCCGATACCGTCGCCGGCCACCACTGCCAGGTCGATGCTCCGCGTCATGGGCCGAGCCTAAGCCCGTCGAATCATGATGCGGACACGAATCTCATTTGCTGGACACGCACGGTCGTGACCTCGCAGGTCATGGGCCCGCGGGAAGGGGTCACGCGCGGTAGAGCACCTTGAACCGCTCGCAGACCACCGGCATCGACAGGTCAAACTCGCGACCGATCTGCGGCAGCGTGCGGCGCCAGTAGCGCTCGTGCCCCTCGCGCCAGTCGGCCAGGGAGCGGTCGCCCTCCCCCTCCGCCGCGGCGTGCTCGGCGGTCACCTCGTCGAACGGGACGGTCTCGACCTGCGTCGTCCGGATGAGGAGGCGCGGCTCGCCCGCGCCGTCGAGCACGATCGAGAGGTCGCCCTTGCGGGGCAGCGGCTCGTCGGCGGCCTCGTACTCCCAGACCGCGGCGGCGGTGCCGGTCTTGACGCCGTCCAGGACGAGGCCCAACAGCTCGTCGGCCAGCTCGGGAGAGTCCCCGAACGACCAGGCCGGCGGGGGCACCAGGTTCTCCGACCGCTCCCCCACGGCTCCCCCGTGGCTGGTCCGGCCGGCGCTCGGGCGCGCGACGTCCCAGAACTCGGTGATGCTGTCGGCCTGCTCGGAGTTCAGCCCGGGGTTCGCGTCGTCGGTCATGCCCGCCATCCTGCCAGGTCACGACCCACCCGGCTGGCACCGGGCCCGGGCCCTCTGGGACCCGTGGCGTCGTCCGGACGGTCGCGCGCCCGTTCATGCGGGGAAGAGCACGGTGAAGCGCTCGCACACCACCAGCATCGACGGGTCCAGCTCTCGCCCCAGGGCCACGAGCGAGCCGCGCCAGGCGCGCTGGTGCTCCGCGCGCCACGACTCGATGCTGCGATCGCCCTCGCCCTCGAGCCAGGCGTGCTCGGCCGTGACGTCCGCGAACGGCACGATCTCGACCTGCGTCGTGCGGATCAGGGCGCCCGGCTCGCCCCTGCCGTCCAGGACGATCGACAGGTCCCCGGCGACGGGCAACGGGTCGCCGACGTCCTCGAACTCGACGACCAGCGAGGCCGCCGCCGTCTTGCGCCCCGCCAGCACCAGGGCGAGGAGCTCGTCGGCGAGCCGGGGCGAGTCCCCGAACGCCCAGGCGTCCGGCGGCGCGGCGTCCTCCGACCACTCCTCCACCCGCTCCCCGGCCCCGGCGGCGCGGCCGACGCGCCCCGCCGTCCGGCGGGCGGCATCCCAGAACTCCGCGACGCGCTCGGCCAGGGCCTCGTCCTGGACCGCTCCACCGGGGCGGTCCTGCCGTGCGACGGTCACGGGGCGCGGCCTGTCATCGCTCATGCCGGCCATCCTGCCCGGCGGCCACGCGCACGGCCTGCACGGCCCTTGTCCCGGACGCACGTGCGGCCGCCGCCCCCGGGTAGGGGACGACGGCCGCGCGCGTCGCTGCTGACGGGATGGGTCAGCGAGCGGCGCTGCCCTCCGTGTAGTCGGAGTCAGCGGGCTTGATCCACGAGAACATCTTCCGGAGCTCGCGCCCGGTGGTCTCGATCGGGTGCGCCTCGCCCTTCTCGCGCAGCGCGGTGAACTCGGGCGCGCCGGCGTCCTGGTCCGCGATGAAGCGCTCGGCGAAGGCGCCGTTCTGGATGTCCGCGAGGACGGCCTTCATGTTCTCCTTGACGTGCGGGTCGATGACGCGCGGGCCGGAGACGTAGTCGCCGTACTCGGCCGTGTCGGAGACGGACCAGCGCTGCTTGGCGATGCCGCCCTCGACCATGAGGTCGACGATCAGCTTCAGCTCGTGCAGCACCTCGAAGTAGGCGACCTCGGGCTGGTAGCCCGCCTCGGTCAGCGTCTCGAAGCCGTACTGGACCAGCTGCGAGGCGCCGCCGCACAGCACGGCCTGCTCGCCGAAGAGGTCGGTCTCGGTCTCCTCGGTGAACGTGGTCTTGATGCCACCGGCGCGCAGGCCACCGATGCCCTTCGCGTAGGACAGGGCGAGCTCCCAGGCGGAGCCCGACGCGTCCTGCTCGACGGCGACGATCACGGGGACGCCGCGGCCGTCGACGTACTCGCGGCGCACGAGGTGGCCCGGGCCCTTGGGGGCGACCATGAGCACGTCGTGGCCGGCCTCGGGCTTGATGTAGCCGAAGCGGATGTTGAAGCCGTGCCCGAAGACGAGCGCCGCACCCTCGTTGAGGTTCGGGGCGATCTCGTCGCGGTACACGTGCCGCTGCACCTGGTCCGGCGCGAGGATGACGACGACGTCGGCCTCCTTGACCGCGTCGGCGACGGACAGCACGCGCAGGCCCTCGTCCTCGGCCTTCTTCACCGACGCCGAGCCGTCGCGCAGGCCGACGCGGACGTCGACGCCCGAGTCGCGCAGGTTCAGCGCGTGCGCGTGGCCCTGGCTGCCGTAGCCGATGACGGCGACCTTGCGCTGCTGGATGATGGACAGGTCGGCGTCGTCGTCGTAGAACAGCTCAGCCACGGTGATGCTCCTCGGTTCTCGGTACTGCGTGTCGTAACTAGGGTCGGTCGGTGGTCACCGGCAGGGGTGACGGTACGCGCTCGGCGTCAGGCCGTGCGCACGCGCTCCAGCGCTCGGTCGGTGATGGACCGCGAGCCGCGGCCCACGGCGAGCGTGCCGGACTTCACGATCTCGCGGACGCCGTACGGCTCGAGCGCGCTGAGCAGCGCGGACAGCTTGGCGGCGGTGCCGGTCGCCTCGATGACGACCGTGTCGGGGACGACGTCCACGACGTGGGCGCGGAAGAGGTCGACGACCTCGAGCACGCCCGCACGGGTGGCCTGGTCGGCCCGCACCTTGACGAGCAGGAGCTCGCGCTGCACGGACGACTCGGGGTCGAGCTCGACGATCTTGATGACGTTGATCAGCTTGTTGAGCTGCTTCGTCACGTGCTCGAGCGGGTGCTCCTCGACGTCGACCACCACGGTGATGCGCGAGATCTCCTCGTGCTCCGTGGGCCCGACGGCGAGCGAGTGGATGTTGAACGCCCGGCGCGCGAACAGCGCGGTGACGCGGGTGAGGACGCCGGGCTTGTTCTCGACCAGCACGGACAGGGTGTGTCGCGACATGGGGTCTCAGTCCTCTCGGTCCCACGCCGGCGAGATGCCGCGCGCGTACTGGATGTCGTCGTTCGGCACGCCGGCGGCCACCATCGGCCACACCATGGCGTCGCGCGAGACCTGGAAGTCGATGACCACGGGCCGGTCGTCGATCTCCTGCGCCCGCTTGATCGCGGCGTCGACCTCGTCCTCGCGCTCCACGCGGATGCCCTCGCAGCCGTACGCGTCCGCGAGCTTCACGAAGTCGGGAATGCGGCGGGTGCCGTGGCCGGTGTGCAGGTCGGTGTTGGAGTAGCGCTCGTCGTAGAAGAGCGTCTGCCACTGCCGCACCATGCCGAGCGAGCTGTTGTTGATCAGCGCCACCTTGATGGGGATGTCGTTGATCGCGCAGGTCGCGAGCTCCTGGTTGGTCATCTGGAAGCAGCCGTCGCCGTCGATGGCCCACACCTCGCGGTCGGGCTCGCCCACTTTGGCGCCCATCGCGGCCGGGACGGCGAAGCCCATCGTGCCGAGGCCCGCGGAGTTCAGCCAGGTGCGCGGGTGCTCGTAGCGGATGAACTGCGCCGCCCACATCTGGTGCTGCCCCACGCCCGCGGCGTAGATGGCGTCCGGGCCGGCCAGCTCGCCCAGGCGGGAGATCACGTGCTGCGGCGACAGGTGGCCGTCGTCCGTGGGCGAGTAGCCCAGCGGGTAGGTCTCGCGCCACGTGTCGAGCTGGTGCCACCAGGCCGCCAGGTCGGGCTTGCCCACCTTGGCGTGCTCGGCCTCGAGGGCCGGCACCAGGTCGGCAATGACCTCGCGCAGGTCGCCGACGATCGGCACGTCCACCGGGCGGTTCTTGCCGATCTCCGCGGGGTCGATGTCGGCGTGCACGACGGCGGCGTGCGGCGCGAAGCTCGACAGCCGGCCGGTCACGCGGTCGTCGAAGCGGGCGCCGAGGGCCACCACGAGGTCGGCCTTCTGCAGCGCCGCGACGGCGGGGACCGTGCCGTGCATCCCGGGCATGCCCAGGTGCTGGGGGTGGCTGTCCGGCACGGCGCCGCGGGCGGTCAGCGTGGTGACGACGGCCGCGCCCGACGTGTCGACCAGCCGGCGCAGCGCCTCCGACGCGCCGGACCGGATGACGCCGCCGCCCACGTACAGCACGGGACGACGCGCGGTGGCCAGCAGCTTCGCGGCCTCGCGGATCTGCTTGGCGTGCGGCTTCGTCACGGGGTGGTAGCCGGGCAGCGACAGCTCCTGCGGCCAGGAGAACGTGGTGCTGGCCGCCATCGCGGACTTGGCGATGTCCACCAGCACCGGGCCCGGACGACCGGTCGACGCGATGTGGAACGCCTCGGCGATGGTCCGCGGGATGTCGGCCGGGTCCGTCACCAGGTAGGAGTGCTTGGTGATCGGCATCGTGATGCCGACGATGTCGGCCTCCTGGAAGCCGTCGGTGCCGATGAGGTTCTCGGCCACCTGACCGGTGATCGCGACCAGCGGGACGGAGTCCATGTGCGCGTCGGCGAGCGGGGTCACGAGGTTGGTCGCGCCAGGGCCCGAGGTCGCCATCGTCACGCCGACCTTGCCGGTCGCGTGGGCGTAGCCCTGGGCCGCGTGCCCGCCGCCCTGCTCGTGGCGCACCAGCACGTGGCGGATCTGCTTCGAGTCCATGAGCGGGTCGTAGAGCGGAAGGATCGCGCCGCCCGGGATGCCGAAGACGTTCTCGACGCCGACCGACTCGAGCGAGCGGACGATCGACTCGGCGCCGGTGACCTCCTCACCGGACACGGTTCGGCCGGCGGCACCGTCAGCACTGCGCGACGCGGTGCGGGCGGCCACCTGGGCGGGGGTCGGGTTCGGCTGGACCATCGGTCTCTCCTGCCGGTCGGTCTTGCGGGCGAAGGGTCTGGCGAGGGGTGTCGCTGCAATGAAAAACCCCCCGGTCCCGGGATGACGGGACTGACGAGGGGTGAGCGCGCTGACGAAGCCTGGTGCGTGGGCCTAGTCGGCGCGCCCGGGAAGAAGTACTACGAGGATCGTCTGCACGGATCGAACGTTACGCCCGCCGTCCCCCGATGTCACGTCGTGAGCCCGGTGTCCCATCATGCGGACAGCATGAGGGCACCGGGCTCACGACCTGCACCGCGACGGCTGCGGTCAGCTCGCGTCGCGACGCCGGAACACGAGCACCGCGAGCAGCGTGACGACGGCCGCGATCCCCGCCACGGTCGATCCGCCCTGCACGGTCGTCACGACGTGGTCCACCGGGACGCACTCGAACACGCCGTCGGCGCTCGGCGTGCACCGCTCCGTCTGGAACACGAGCCCGCCCTGCAGCCAGGCCGAGAGCGCCGTCGTCGGGAGCCACCGCTGCAGCTCGCCGAACGAGTAGGCGAAGGCCAGGCAGGCCCAGGCGACCACGCCGACCAGGCCGACGGCGGCCGCGGCGTGCTTGAGCAGCGTGCCGAGGGCCACGCCCAGCGCGGCCAGCACGGCCCCGGCCGCAAGGAGGCGGCCGGTGAACGCGGCGACCTCCAGCCAGACCGCGCCGGTGAGGTCGCCGAGCGTGCCGAACGAGGCGTACACCGTGTACGACGCGCCGACCAGGAGCGCGAACCCGACCAGGACGATCGGGACCGTGCCGACCGCGGCGGCCACCGCCTTCGACCAGTACACGCGCTGCCGGCGCGGCTCGAACGTGAGCCACATCCCCAGCGACCCGCTGTTGATCTCGGCGGTCACGAAGCTCACTCCGACCACCAGCACGAGGAGGAGCAGCAGGACCGCCAGGTCGTCGAGGGACGCCAGGCCCGACCACCCGTTCCACACCGAGCCCTGGATCTCCTGCACGGCGGCCCGGGTCGCGTCGTCCTGCGCGTCGACCTCGGACTCTCCGAAGAACATCTCGTCCTGGGCCGCGTCAGGGACGAACGTCTGCGTCGGCGGCAGGTACCAGTCCAGGCGGGGGGCCATCTGGTCGCAGCCCCACTCCTCGGGGGTGAGACCCTCGGCCTCCGCCCCGGCCTCGCAGTCGGCGACCTGCTGCTCCCCGTCCTTCTCCCACTGCTCCTGGTCGGCCGCGAACATCTCCTCGGCGGCCGCCACCTGCTGGTCGCTGGGCGGGGGCGCCGACAGGAACGTCGCCGCCCCGGACAACGCGACCAGCGCCAGCGCCCCGACGCACGCCCAGCGCGTGACCTGGCGCGCCCACAGCCGGCGCAGCTCGACCCGCAGCAGCCGGCTCATGCGCCCACCCCCGTCGTCGTTCCCGTCGTCGTCCCGTGCGTCGCCGGACCGCGTTCGCCGCCGCCCGGGACCTCCCCGGCCGTGAGGCCGAGGAACACCGACTCGAGGTCGGCCTGGAGCGGGGTGAGCTCGCGCGCCCACACGCCGCGCTCGCCGAGGGCACGGTTCACGGCGCCGGGGTCGGCGGCGCCGTCGACGACGAGCGCGTCGTGCTCGCGCCGCACGAGCAGGCCGCTCGTCTCCAGCACGCTGGTCGCGATGGTGAGGTCCGCCGGCGCGACCCGCAGCCGCACCGAGCCGGTCGCCGAGCCGGCGCCGATGAGGTCGGCCACGCGGCCGGCGGCGACGAGGCGCCCGCGGGCCACGATCGACACCGTGTCGGCGATCTGCTCGACCTCGGCGAGGATGTGGCTGGACACCAGCACCGTCTTGCCCTGGTCGGCGAGGCCCCGCATCGTCTGCCGGATCTCGCGGATGCCCGCGGGGTCGAGGCCGTTGGTGGGCTCGTCGAAGATGAGCAGGTCGGGGTCCTTGAGCAGCGTCGCGGCGATGGCGAGCCGCTGCTTCATGCCCAGCGAGTACCCCTTGTACTTGTCCTTGGCCCGCCCGGTGAGGCCGACCTCGTCGATGACGGCGTCCACGCGGCCCGCGGGCGCGCCGATGGCGTCGGCGAGCAGCCGCAGGTTGCGGCGGGCGCTGAATCCGGGGAAGAACTTGGGGCTCTCGACGATGGCGCCCACGCGGCCCACCACCTCGGGCAGGCGCTTCGGCACCTCGTGCCCGAAGATCGTCGCCGTGCCGCGGTCGGGCCGGACCAGGCCCAGGAGCATCCGGATCGTCGTCGTCTTCCCCGACCCGTTGGGGCCGAGGAAGCCGTGCACGCCGCCCACGGGCACCCGCAGGTCGAGGCCTTCCACCCCGACCGACCTTCCCCGCACGCTCCGGTACGTCTTGCGGAGCCCGCGCGTCTCGATCGCGAGCTCTCCCCCACCCCGGGCACCGTCCAGCACGGCCACCGCCACCTCCTCGTGGCCGCGGCGCGGCCCGTCGGTCGCGCCCGTCGGACGACGGCGCTGCCAGGGAGGATAGAGCAGCCTTGACGTGGGCGAAAGGTCCCCGCTACCCGGGATTGACCTCCTCCGGGCAGTTCACCCGCCCGAGCCGTCCACCCGGCCCGACCGATGCTCGGCGCGGCCCGGGATCACCGCGATGTCCACCTCGTTGCCCTCCGGGTCCGCGACCGTGCGCCAGAACGGCGCCTCCGCCTCCCGCACCACCGTGCCGCCGGCCGCGACCGCGGCGGCCACGCGCGCGTCCGCGACGTCGGCGGGGACCAGCACGTCCACGTGGACCCGGTTGCGCTGCTCGCGCGGCTCGCTCATCTGCTGCAGGAACACCGACGGCCCGCGCAGCAGGGGGTCGTACAGGTCCGTGGTCCCACGCTCGGCATATCCGAGCGCCGCCGCCCAGAACCGGCGCACCGCATCGACGTCGAGCGCGTCGAACGTGAGCTGCAGGTCCCGCAGGACGGCCGGCTCGGCCCGCAGGCCGAGGTCGCGCGCCGCGGCCTGCGCCCGCTGCGCCAGCGCCAGCCGGTCCGCGTCGATCCAGCCGTCCTCCGGCGGGCCGACGCGCAGGGTGACGCCCGAGTAGCGCAGGTCGGCGAACAGCGGCACGCCCGCCTCCTCGGCCGCGCGCGACGCCCGGGCGACCAGCTCGACCCCGGCGTCGAAGCCGCCCGTCACGTAGTACGCGCTGGCGCCCTGGAGCACCCGCCAGTCCTCCACGCCGCCCGCCGCCCGGAACTCCTCGGGCGTCAGCAGGCCGTCGGGCAGGTCGTCCTCGAACCCCTCCCAGGCGATGACGTCCGCCTCGTTCCCCTCCGCGTCCGCGAGCGTCCACCACTGCGGCACGAACTCCTCCGTCGTGACGCGGCCGCCGGCCGCGAGCGCGGCGTCGACGCGCGACTGCCGCACGTCGTGGGGCACGAACACGTCGAGGTGCAGCCGGTTGCGCAGCGGGCGAGGCTCGTCCATCGCCTGGAACCAGATGCCCGGCCACCGGCCGTGCGGGTCGCGGAGGTCCTCGTCGGTGCGCGAGTGTCCGAGGACCGTGCCCCAGAACGGCATCACCCGCTCGCGGTCCATGGCGTCGATCGTGAGCTCCACCTCCTGCAAGGCGGCCGGGTCGGCGGCCAGCCCGAGGTCCGCCGCCGCGGCGGACACCTCAGCGGCCAGGGCGACGTCGCGCTCGCTCAGGCCGCCGACGTCGTGCGACTGCACGCGGACGACGACGCCGCCGGGCCGCAGGTCGACGTCCGGGTGGTGGTCCGCGGCGCCCGCGAGCACGCCCACCCGCTCGAGGAGGACGGAGCCCTGGCCGGGTGCGGGCGTGCGGAAGAGCGCGCTCGCGCCGGTGCCGAGCGCGCGCCAGTCGCCGGTCCTGTCGGCGGCCTCGAACCCGGCCGCGGTGATCTCGTCGGGCATGGCCTCCCCGTCCGTCGGTGTCCCGGCTCTCGCCTCGCTCCACCCTGCCCCGCCGCCGCGCGTCTCGCGCGGCGGCGGGCCGTGTCCGACGGTCGTGCCGGGGGGACGCCGCGGTCAGGCCCGGCGCGCCGGCGACCAGCAGCGGGCGGTCGCCCCGACGCCGTTCCACGCGACCACCGTGACGACGAGGACGAGCACGGCCGCGGCGGCCTCCTGGCCGACCTCGGCCACGAGGCCCTCGACCACGGCGGCCGGGACCTCGGCGGCCGAGACGCGGACGACGGCCTCGGCCAGCTCGAGCGCGGCGCGCTCCGCGGCCGTGAAGAAGCTCGACTCGCGCCACACCGGCAGGGCCAGCAGCCGCTGCGCGTCGACGCCGACGTCGGCGGCGGCCCGGGAGTGCATGTCGACGCAGTAGGCGCAGCCGTTGAGCTGGGACGCGCGCAGGCGGACGAGCTCGCGCAGCGCGGGGTCCACGCCGGCCCGCTCGGCGTCCGCGGCGGCCGCCTCGTCGAGGCGTCCCATCGCCTCCGAGAACGAGGGGGCGAGGCGGTCCACGTCGAGGCGGCGCGGGATGCGGACGAAGGACGGGTACTTGGCGGTGGTCGTCGTCGAGGTGGTCGTCGGGGTAGTCGTCGTGTCGGTGGTCATGTCTCGACGCTAGGGTCGGATGGCCCAGCGTTACAGTGCAATCCGATGGCAGATTTCTGGTCCAATCCTCCCGCCGGGAGCTCCGGCCTCGACCTCCACCTCGCGCTCGGGGTGCCGCGGCCGGGCCGCGGCCTCGAGGACGCGCTGCGGGACGCCGTGACGGGCGGCCGGCTCGCGCCGGGCACGCGCCTGCCCTCGACCCGCGCGCTCGCGGCCGACCTCGGCGTCGCACGCGGCACCGTCGCCGCGGTGTACGCCCAGCTCGCCGCGGAGGGGTGGCTCGACTCGCGGGTCGGGGCCGGCACGTGGGTCGCGTCCCGCACGACGGCGGCGCCCGCGGTCGCGGCGCCCGCCCCCGCGGAGCCCGACCTCCTCGACCTCCGCCCCGGCATCCCGGACGCGTCGGCCTTCCCCCGCGCCGCCTGGGCCGCGAGCGCCCGCCGCGCGGTGGCCGACGCCGCGACGGTGCACCTCGGATACGGCGACCCGCTCGGCGACGCGGAGCTGCGGCGCGCTCTCGCCGCGTACCTGGCCCGGGTGCGCGGCGTGCGGACCGACGCGGGCGCCGTGGTCGTGACGCACGGGTTCGGCGAGCTCCTCGCGCTGGTGTGCCGGGCGCTCGCCGCCCGCGGGGCGCGGCGGGTCGCCGTCGAGCGCTACGGGCACGCCGCGCACCGCGAGGTCGTCGCGGCCGCCGGCCTCGACGTCGTCCCCGTCCCGGTGGACGGTGACGGCCTGGACGTCGTCGCCCTCGCCGCCCTCCCCGGGATCGACGCCGTCCTGGTGACCGCTGCGCACCAGTTCCCCACGGGCGTGGCCCTCGCCCCGCCGCGCCGGCGCGACCTGGTGGCGTGGGCGGCCGCCACCGGCGCGCTGGTCCTCGAGGACGACTACGACGGCGAGTTCCGCTACGACCGGCGCGCCGTCGGGGCGCTCCAGGCCCTGGCCCCGGACCGCGTCGTCTACGCGGGCACCGCGAGCAAGGCGCTCGCCCCCGGGGTCGGGCTGGCCTGGGGCGCGGTGCCCCCGGCGCTCGTGCCGGACCTCGCCCACCAGCGCCGGCTGTCCGGCGTCCGGCCCGACCGCCTCGGTCAGCTCACGCTCGCGCGCTTCCTCGACGACCACGGCTACGACCGGACGGTGCGCAGCCGCCGCGGCGTGTACCGCGCGCGGCGCCGTCGCCTGCAGGAGGTGGTCGACACCCGGCTGCCGGGCTGCCGGCTCGTGGGGATGGACGCGGGCCTGCACGGCCTGCTGGCGCTGCCCGACGGCGTCCAGGAGCGGGCGGTCGTCCGGGCCGCCGCGGCGCGCGGCCTGCGCCTGGCGGGGCTCGGGGAGCTCGACGCGACGCAGGTCGCGGACCCGGCACCCGAGGCCGGGCCGCAGCACGTCGTCGTGGGGTTCGGCGCCCCGGCCGGGCACCGCTACGAGGCCGCCCTGGCCGCGCTCGTGGGCGCCGTCTCCGACGCCGTCAGCGGCGCAGGTGGTGGTGCGGCTCCACCGGGAGCTCCAGCTCGCGGGCCGCGTCGCTGATCCTCCGGGCCAGGTCGACGTCGCGCCGCGTCAGACCGCCGGCGTCGTGGGACGAGGTCCGCACGGTGACCGTCGAGTAGCGCAGGTCCACGTCGGGGTGGTGGTTCACCGCGTCGGCGATCTCCGCGATCGCGTCCACGAAGCGCGCACCCGCCGCGAACGACCCCGACCGGAAGACCGCCCAGGCCGAACCGTCGTCCGCGCTCCAGTCGGCGACACCGTCGGCGTGAGCGAACTCCCGCGGCGTGATCGAGTCGTCCATGCCCCCAGCATCGCCCGCCGCCGCGGCGCTCGCGAGCCCGTCGCCGGCGCGTCGCTAGCCTCCGGCGCGCCCGGCGGGCACGGGGTCGTCGTCGAACGCCGGGAGGCCGTCGATGCTGGTGCGGTTCTTCTGCCGACGGTAGTCGGCCTGACCCTCGGCGCCCTTGCGGTCCATGAACTGCGGCAGCAGGTCACGTTCGCCGACGTAGTCCAGCAGGGGCACGCCGTACCCGCAGGAGTCCGACACGCGATCGACGTCGACGACGATCACGGCGCGGGCGCCGCGCCGCTCGGGGAACCGGGGCGCCCACGCCGCGTACTCGTCGTCGTAGATCGTCACGACGCGGCCACGACCGTGCAGCCGGACGATGTTCGGCGGGCCGTCGAAGGCGCAGAACATCAGCGTGATCCGGCCGTTCTCCCGCAGGTGCGCGATCGTCTCCGCCCCGGACGCCGTGAGGTCGAGGTAGGCCACCGTGCGCTCGTCGACCACGACGAACGACCCGTCGACGCCCTTGGGCGAGACGTTCACGTGCCCGTCCCCGGCGAGCGGTGCGGTGGCGACGAAGAAGACGTGCTGGGCCTCGACGAAGCTCCGCAGCCGGCCGTCGATGTTCTCGTGCACCTTTCCCATGGGTCGATCCTGCCTGGTCCGCCCGCCGCGTGGCGAGGGACGATCACGGGGTGGGCGATCGGCCCAGCAGATCAGCCCAGCACGGCTCCCGTGGACGCGGACTGCACCAGCTTCGTGTACTTCGCCAGGACGCCGCGGGTGTAGCCGTGCGAGAGCGGCGCCCAGCCGTCCCGGCGCGCGGCGAGCTCGGCGTCGTCGACCAGCAGCTCGAGCGTCTTGTGCGCGACGTCGAGGCGGATGCGGTCGCCGTCGCGCACGAACGCGATGGGCCCGGCGTCGACGGCCTCGGGCGCGATGTGTCCGACGCACAGCCCGGTGGTGCCACCGGAGAACCGCCCGTCGGTGATGAGCAGCACGTCCTTGCCCAGGCCGGCGCCCTTGATCGCGCCGGTGATGGCGAGCATCTCGCGCATCCCCGGGCCGCCCTTCGGGCCCTCGTAGCGGATGACGACGACGTCGCCGGCGGCGATCGTGCCGTCCTCGAGCGCGTCGAGCGCTGCCCGCTCCCGCTCGAAGACGCGGGCGGTGCCCTCGAAGACGTCGGAGTCGAAGCCCGCCGACTTGACCACCGCGCCCTCGGGGGCCAGGGACCCGTGCAGGATCGTGATCCCGCCCGTGGGGTGGATGGGCCGGTCGAGGGCGCGCAGGATCTTGCCGTCCGGGTCGGGCGGGGCGATGTCTGCGAGGTTCTCGGCGACGGTGCGCCCGGTGACCGTGAGGCAGTCGCCGTGGAGGAGGCCGGCGTCGAGCAGCGCCTTCATCACCACGGGCACGCCACCGATGCGGTCGACGTCGTTCATCACGTATCGGCCGAACGGCTTGAGGTCGCCCAGGTGCGGCACGCGGTCGGCCACGCGGGAGAAGTCGTCGAGGGTGAGCTCCACCTCGGCCTCGTGCGCGATGGCGAGCAGGTGCAGCACGGCGTTGGTGGACCCGCCGAACGCCATCACCACGGCGATCGCGTTCTCGAAGGCCTCCTTGGTGAGGATCTGGCGCGCGGTGATGCCGCGCCGCAGCAGCTCGACGACCGCCTCGCCGGACGCCTGCGCGAACGCGTCGCGGCGCCGGTCGGCGGACGGCGGCGCGGCCGAGCCGGGCAGCGACATGCCCAGCGCCTCGGCCGCCGACGCCATCGTGTTCGCCGTGTACATGCCGCCGCACGCGCCCTCGCCGGGGCAGATCGCGCGCTCGATCCGGCCGACGTCCTCCTCGCTCATCAGCCCGCGGGCACAGGCCCCCACGGCCTCGAACGCGTCGATGATCGTGACGTCCTTCTCCGTGCCGTCCGACAGCTTCACCCAGCCGGGCATGATCGACCCGGCGTAGAGGAACACGCTCGCGAGGTCGAGCCGCGCGGCCGCCATGAGCATGCCCGGCAGCGACTTGTCGCAGCCGGCGAGGAGCACCGAGCCGTCGAGCCGCTCCGCCTGCATGACCGTCTCCACGGAGTCGGCGATGACGTCGCGGGAGACGAGCGAGAAGTGCATGCCCTCGTGCCCCATGGAGATGCCGTCGGAGACGGAGATCGTGCCGAACTCCAGCGGGTAGCCGCCGCCCGCGTGCACGCCGTGCTTCA
This sequence comes from Isoptericola variabilis, assembly GCF_050311655.1. Taxonomy (GTDB): domain Bacteria; phylum Actinomycetota; class Actinomycetes; order Actinomycetales; family Cellulomonadaceae; genus Isoptericola; species Isoptericola variabilis. The sequence continues at coordinate 29,959 of NZ_JBNOZM010000004.1, read as the reverse complement.
CCGCCTGGGACAGCCGGTCCAGCGACAGGTTGCAGGGCGTGATCTCGTTCCACGAGCTCGCGACGCCGATCTGCGGCTTCGCGAAGTCGTCGTCGCCCAGGCCGACGGCGCGCAGCATGCCGCGCGCGGCGGTGGCCTCCAGGCCGTCGGTGACCTGGCGGGAGCGGGGCTTCAGATCAGGGGTGAGGTCCGGGGTGGCTGGGGCGTCGGCGCTCATGCCCCGAGCGTAGGGACGACGGCGCGCACGTGCGCGGCGGCCGCGCCGAGCAGCGCGACGAGGTCCGCGGCCGCCAGCCGTCCGCCCAGGTCGCGGGCGTACAGGCCCACGACCGTGCGCAGCACCGACGTCGCGCTGCCGGGCCGGGCGTCCTGGTCGTCGAGGATCACGCCGTGACCTCGACCAGCGCGTCCCGCACCGCCTCGACGCCCACGCGCACCTCGTCGAACGACGTCGACAGCGGCGAGAGGCCGAGGCGCAGGCCGTTCGGGCGGCGGAAGTCGGGGATCACGCCGCGCTCCCACAGCAGCGGCAGGGTGTCGGCGAACGCGTCGTGGTCGACGGTGACGTGGCTCCCCAGCCGGTCGTCGTCCCGCGGCGACGCGACGCGCACGCCGAGCGGCACCAGCAGGTCGTCCACCAGCTCGAGGGCGAACCTCGTGAGCGTCACCGACTTCGCGCGCACGGCGTCGAGCCCGGCGTCGGCGATCAGGTCGAGCATGTCCTGCATCGCGAGCATCCCGACGATCGCCGGGGTGCCCGACAGGAACCGCCGCACGCCGGCGTGCGGCGCGTAGGCGGGCCCCATCTCGAACGGCTGGTCGCTGCCCATCCACCCCTGGATCGGCTGGACGAGCTCGGCCTGGAGGTCGGCGCGCACGTAGCCGAACGCGGGCGCCCCCGGTCCCCCGTTGAGGTACTTGTAGGTGCAGCCGGCGGCGAGGTCCGCGCCCCACGCGTCGAGCTCGACGGGCACCGCCCCGGCGGAGTGGCACAGGTCCCACAGCACCAGCGCCCCAGCGTCGTGCGCGCGCCGCGTGATCTCGGCTGCGTCGCTCACGTACCCGGAGCGGTAGGCCACGTGGCTCAGCACCACGAGCGCCGTCCGCTCGGACAGGACGGCGGACACCTGCTCGGGCGCGACGCCGCCGTCGTGGTCCGGAGCGATCCAGCGCAGCGTGGCACCGTGCTCACGCGCCACGCCCTCCAGCACGAAGCGGTCCGTCGGGAAGTTGCCGGAGTCGAGGACGATCTCGTCGCGCCCGGCGACCCGCGGCGACGACAGCGCGGCACGGACCAGCTTGTAGAGGATGACGGTCGTGGAGTCGCCGACGAACGTCTGCCCCGGAGCCGCCCCCAGCGCGACGTCGCCGATCCGGTCGCCGAGGCGCAGCGGCAGGTCGTACCACTCCTCGTCCCAGCCGCGGATGAGGCGGGCGCCCCAGGCGTCGGTCGCGAAGCGGCCGAGGCGCTCCGCCGCCGCGCGGGTGGGCCGGCCCAGGGAGTTGCCGTCGAGGTAGGCGGTCACCTCGTCGGAGTCGACGAACGCCGACCGGAACGGGGCCAGCGGGTCGGCGGCGTCCAGCGCGGCGGCGCGGTCGCGGCGGGTGGCGTCGGTGGTCATGCGGCTCCTTCGGGGTTCGTGAGCTCGGCGAGGTCGAGGACGGTCGCCCGGGCGAGCCAGGCGGCGTGGACGGGGCCGGGGTCGGTCGGGGCAGGCGCCGGGCCCGGCACGAACGACACGAGGCCGGCGGGCGGTTCGTCGCCGACGAGCGCCACCAGCAGCGATCGCCGTCCCAGACCGGCCGCCGCGAGTGCCGCCAGCTCCCGGACGTTCAGGCCCACCGGCAGCGGGCCGTTGCCGAGGTCGGTGCCGTAGCGGACGCGCCCGCCCGCGGCGACGAAGCGGCGCACGTTGTCGAGCGCGACCTCGTGCGCGGGCGTCGGGTCCCCCCAGCCGTGGATGTCGAGCGTGCTGAGCCACGTGATCCCGCCCGCGGCCATGGCCACGAGCAGGTCGTCGTCGAGCGGCTCGCTGAACGGCGCGTGCGCCAGGCGGTCGACGCCCGCCGCGAACGCGCGTGCCGCCTGGCCCGGCCCCTCCGCGTGCGCGACGACGGCGCGGCCCCGCTCGTGAGCGCGCCCCACGACGGCGCCGAGCGTGACCTCGTCGGGCGTCGGTCCGGCCTCCGAGTTCAGGGCGACCTTGACGAAGGAGGCCCCCGCCGCGAGCTGCCGGTCCACGGCGGCGACGGCCGACGCCGGGTCCGCGACCGCCACGACCGCGCCCGGGGGCGCCCACGCGCGGTCGCCGGGGTACCCGCCCGGCGCGGTGAGGAACGCGCCCGCGTACGAGACACGTGGGAGGGCCGGGCCGGCGGCCGTGCCCCTCGCCATGGCCGCGACCTCGTGCGGCGTCCAGCCCAGGTCATGCACCGCCGCTACGCCGCGGGCCCGCAGCGGCGCGGGGTCCACGAGGCCGAGGTGCACGTGCGCGTCCGTGAACGGCGGGAGCACGGTGCCCGACTCCTGGAGGCGGCGGCGCACCTCCGGCGGGACGTCGGCGGGCAGCCGGACCGCAGCGACGCCCGGGGGCACGCGCAGCGGGCCGGTCACGCGCGGCCCGTCGTAGCGCCGGGTCCGGCCGTCGCGCCCAGCTCGGTGCGCACGGCGAAGAGCTCGGGGAAGAACGTGAGGTCGAGCGCCCGCTGCAGGAACCCGACCCCGCTGGAGCCGCCGGTGCCGCGCTTCGTGCCGATGATGCGCAGCACGGTCTTCATGTGCCGGAAGCGCCAGAGCTGGAAGTTGTCCTCGAGGTCGACGAGCTCCTCGCACGTCTCGTACGCCGGCCAGTCCGACTCCGGGTCGGCGTAGATGCGGCGGAACACCTCCACCAGGTCGTCGTCGAGCGTGTGGGCGGTCGTGACGTCGCGGTCGAGCACGCGCCGCGGCACGTCGTGGCCGTGCCGGGCGAGGTAGCGCAGGAACTCGTCGTACACGCTGGGCTCGGCGAGCAGCCGCGCGAGCTCCGCGCGCGCCTCGGGCTCGGCGTCGAACACGGCGAGCATGCGCGCGTTCTTGTTGCCGAGCAGGAACTCGACGGCGCGGTACTGCCAGGACTGGAACCCCGACGCGTTGCCGAGGAAGCCGCGGAACTGCGCGTACTCGCTGGGCGTGAGCGTGGCCAGCACCGACCACTGCTCGGTGAGCGTGCGCTGCACGTGCTTGACGCGGGCGATGCGCTTGAGCGCCGCGCCGAGCTCGTCGGCCGCGAGCAGGTCGCGCGCGGAGACGAGCTCGTGCAGCACCAGCTTGAGCCACAGCTCCGTCGTCTGGTGCTGCACGATGAACAGCATCTCGTCGTGGTGCGCCGGGGTGCTGATCGGCTCCTGCGCCGCGAGCAGCGTGTCCAGGTGCAGGTACGAGCCGTAGGTCATCCGCTCCCGCAGGTCGGTGACGATCTCCGGCTCGAGCTCGCGCTCGTTCGTCTCGGCGCGCGCGACGGCGGGCCCGGGCTGGTCGACCATGCCCGGAGCCTACGTCCGCGCCGTCTCAGGAGCGGCCGTGACGCCCGTCAGCGGCGCGCGATGAGCGACACGTCGCGCACGGCCCCCCGGTCGGCCGACGTCGCCATCGCGGCGTACGCCTGCAGTGCAGGGGAGACGTAGCGGTCGCGGTTCAGCGGCTGCCACGGGTTCTCCCGCGCCTCCATCTTGGCCCGGCGCTCGGCGAGCACCTCGTCCGGCACGTTGACCCGGATGAGGCGGGTGTCGACGTCGATCTCGATCTCGTCGCCGTCCTCGATCAGGCCGATCGTGCCGCCCGCGGCCGCCTCGGGCGAGACGTGGCCCACCGAGATGCCGCTCGACCCGCCGGAGAACCGGCCGTCGGTGATGAGCGCGCAGACCTTGCCCAGCCCCCGGCCCTTGATGAACGACGTCGGGTAGAGCATCTCCTGCATGCCCGGGCCGCCGGACGGGCCCTCGTAGCGCACCACGACCACGTGGCCCGGCTGCACCTGCTTGGTGAGGATCTTCTCGACGGCGTCCTCCTGCGACTCGCACACGAGGGCCTTGCCCACGAAGTGGAAGACGTCGGGGTCGACGCCCGCCGTCTTGAAGACGGCGCCGTCCTCGGCCAGGTTGCCGCGCAGCACGGCCAGGCCGCCCTCCACGGTGTACGCGTGCTCGAGGTCGCGGATGCAGCCGTTCGCGGCGTCCGTGTCGAGGCTCTCCCAGACGTTCGACGTCGAGAACGCCTGCGTGGTGCGGACGCCGCCGGGCGCCGCGTGGAACAGCTCGACGGCCCGCTCGGTCGCCTTGCCGCCGCGCACGTCCCAGTCGTCCAGCCACCCGCGCAGCGTCGGGGAGTGCACCGACGTCACGTCGTGGTCCAGCAGGCCGGCGCGGTCGAGCTCGCCGAGCAGGGCGGGGATGCCGCCGGCCCGGTGCACGTCCTCCATGTGGAAGCTCGGGTGGTTCGGCGCCACCTTGCTCAGGCAGGGCACGCGGCGGCTGATCTGCTCGATGTCGGACAGGTCGAAGTCGACCTCGCCCTCCTGCGCCGCGGCGAGGATGTGCAGCACCGTGTTGGTGGAGCCGCCCATCGCGACGTCGAGCGCCATCGCGTTCGAGAACGCGGCCTTCGTCGCGATCGACCGGGGGGCGACGCTGTCGTCCTCGTCGTCGTAGTAACGCTTCGCCAGGTCGACGATGGTGCGGCCGGCCTCGAGGAAGAGCTCCTTGCGGGCGGCGTGCGTGGCCAGCGTGGAGCCGTTGCCCGGCAGCGACAGCCCGAGCGCCTCGGTGAGGCAGTTCATCGAGTTCGCGGTGAACATGCCGGAGCACGACCCGCAGGTCGGGCAGGCGTTCTCCTCGACCTGGGCGAGCGCGCCGTCGGAGACGTTGTCGTCGGCCGAGTAGTTGATCGCGTTGATGAGGTTGAGCGGGGTCTTCGCCACGCCGTCGGCCACGATCGCCTTGCCGGCCTCCATCGGGCCGCCCGACACGAAGATCACCGGGATGTTGAGGCGCAGCGCGGCGTTGAGCATGCCGGGCGTGATCTTGTCGCAGTTGGAGATGCACACGAGCGCGTCGGCGCAGTGCGCGTTGACCATGTACTCGACCGAGTCCGCGATGAGGTCGCGGCTGGGCAGCGAGTAGAGCATCCCGCCGTGGCCCATCGCGATGCCGTCGTCCACGGCGATCGTGTTGAACTCCTTCGCGACGCCGCCCGCCTCCTGGATCGCGGACGCCACGAGGTCGCCCATGTCCTTGAGGTGCACGTGGCCGGGGACGAACTGCGTGTACGAGTTCGCGATCGCGATGATCGGCTTGCCGAAGTCACCCGCTCCCATGCCGGTGGCGCGCCACAGCGCGCGGGCACCGGCCATGTTGCGGCCGTGGGTGGACGTCCGAGAGCGCAGGGGACGGCTCATGTCAGCTCCTTCGACGAGATCTGCCGCGCCGTCGCGGACGACGCGCACGAGCACGCTACGCCCGCCGTCCCGCATCGCGGGCATCCGTCCGCCCAGTGGTCGGTTTGCCTGCTGAAACGATCCGAAGGTCACGAAATGGTTGCGACGCGCCGGGAGACCTTGGCAGGTTGTCCCCGTTCATCAGCAATCCGTCCAAATCGGACGCACCGTCCCATGCCCATGCACGCACATCGCAGGCACCACGCAGCGCACCACGATCAGGGAGCTCACTCATGACCGCGACCGCCGCAGGCAGCACGACCGTCACCGACCACGCCAGCCACGAGGAGGACGCCGCACGCGTCGTCACCCGGCCCGGCGCCCGGCGCGCCCTCGCGCTGTGTCGCATCCTCCTGGCCGTGGTCTTCCTCTGGCCGGTGGCCGACAAGACCTTCGGCCTCGGGTACGCCACCCCGGGCGAGCGCGCCTGGATCGCCGGGAACTCGCCCACCGCGGGCTACCTGGGCTCGATCGAGAGCCCGCTGGCCGGCGGGTTCGCCGCGCTGAGCGGCCCCGCCGTCGACTGGCTGTTCATGCTCGGGATGCTCGGCACGGGGCTCGCGCTCCTGCTCGGCATCGGGCTGCGCGTCGCCGCCGTGGCGGGCGGGCTGCTCATGCTCTCCCTCTGGCTGTCGACCTGGCCGTTCGCCGCGGGCTCGCAGAACCCCCTCGTCGACCAGCACCTCGTCTACACCGCGCTGCTGGCGGCCCTCGCACTCACCCGCGCCGGCGACACCTGGGGGCTCGGCCGCGCCTGGGCGGCGTCGCCCGTGCCCGGCAGCGCGAGCTGGCTGCGCTGAGCCCGGGACGCCCCGGAGGAGCGGCGCACCCCGGCGCCGGCGCGGTCACGCCGCGCCGGCGCTGTGGGTACGCTCCAGCTCGTCGGCGTGACGGATGTGCCGCGTCACCCACGGCGCGAGCAGCAGCAGGATGCCCGCGAACGCGAGGGCCACGACGCCGATCCCGCCGAAGTAGGCGGTGTCCGAGACGCCCTCGGTCGCCTCGATCGTCTGCGCGGTGATCGCCTGGCCGGCCGCCGACGACAGGAACCACAGCGCCATCGCCTGGCCGCGGAACGCGCGCGGCGCCAGCAGGGTCGTCGCCGCGATGCCCACCGGCGACAGGCACAGCTCGCCGAGCGTCTGGATCACGTAGACGCTGATGAGCACCCACGGCGGGGCGAGCTCGTCGGCGAAGACGGCCGACATCCCCGCGAGGAACAGGAACGACAGCGCGGCGAGCGTCAGCCCCATGACGAACTTGTACGCCGTGGGCGGCCGGTCCCCCGTCTTCGTCCAGATCCAGGCGAACACCGGCGCCAGGATGATGATCGACGCCGGGTTGACCGACTGGAAGAACGCCGGCGACAGGTCGATGCCGAACAGGTCGAGCTGGGTGCGGTCGGCGGCGAAGGCCGCGAGCGTCGTCGCCGCCTGCTCGAAGATCATCCAGAACAGCATCGCCGCGACGAAGAGCGGCACGTACGCGACGACGCGCGGCCGCTCGGCCGCCGTCACGCGCTTCGACCGGTACATCACGACGAGCAGCACGACCGGGGTCACGAGGGCGAGGTACGACACGGCGTCGATGAACGTCTCGACGGCCCACCCGCCGGCGACGAGGGCGGCCAGCGCCGCCGCCACGACGATGGCGCCGACCACGTAGAGCCCGAGCCGCACGACGGCGGGGCGGTCCTCCGGCGCGATCGGGTTCGGCACGTCCGTCCCGGCGGCACCGAGGTACCGGTAGCCGCCGACGAAGAAGACGAGCGCGAACGCCATCCCGATCGCGGCCACCGCGAAGCCCGCGTGGTACCCCCACGCCTGCTCGACGACGCCCACGATCAGCGGGGAGAAGAACGAGCCGAGGTTGATCCCCATGTAGAAGATCGAGAACGCCGGGTCGCGACGCTCGTCGTCGCGCGAGTACAGCTCCCCCACCATCGACGACACGTTCGGCTTGAGCAGGCCGGTGCCGAACGCGACCAGGCCGATCCCCAGCATCGAGAAGCCGTACGTGGGCAGCGTGAGGGACGCGTGCCCGGCCGCGATGACGATGCCGCCGTAGAGCACGGCCCGCCGCGCCCCGATCACCCGGTCGGCGAGCCAGCCCCCGACCACCGACAGCAGGTAGACCGACGTGCCGTAGATCGAGACGAACGCGGCGCCGGTGGTGGCGTCCATCCCGAGGCCGCCGTTGGCCACCGTGTCGGTCAGGTAGTACAGCAGGATGGCGCGCATCCCGTAGTAGCTGAACCGCTCCCACAGCTCCGTGCCGGCCAGCGTCATGAGGCCGCGCGGGTGCCCGAAGAACGCGCGGTCGCCCTCGTGCTCCGGGTGCGACGGCGCCGCTGCCTGTTCGGTCATGCAAAAACTCTCGCACCGGCGGGAGACGACGGCGACCGGGCGCCCCGGGTCGGGGCGCCCGGTCGCCGGGTCGCGAGGTGGTGCCGCGGTCAGCGGCGGTCGAGCTTCACCTGACGGTTGACGTCCTTGTACAGGAGGTAGCGGAACGGCTTCGGGCCGCCGGCGTAGCAGGCCTGCGGGCAGAAGGCGCGGAGCCACATGAAGTCGCCCTCCTGCACCTCGACCCAGTCACCGTTGAGGCGGTAGACGGCCTTGCCCTCGAGCACGTACAGGCCGTGCTCCATGATGTGCGTCTCCGCGAAGGGGATGGAGCCGCCGGGCTGGAACGTCACGATGTTGACGTGCATGTCGTGCGCCAGGTCGTCGGGGTCGACGAAGCGCGTCGTGGCCCAGGCGCCGTCGGTGTCCGGCATGGGGCGCGGCTCGATGTCCTGCTCGCGGGTGACGAACGTCTTCGCCTCGTAGCCGTCGATGCGCTCGTAGACCTTGCGGACCCACTGGAACGCGGCCTTGGCGTCCGAGCGGTTGTGCAGCGACCACTCGTCGCCGGCGGCGAGGTAGGCGTAGCCGCCGGGCTCGAGCACGTGCTCCTCGCCCCTCACGGTGAGGGTCAGCGTGCCCTCGGTGACGAAGACGACCGACTGCACGGTGTCCTCGACCTCGCCGCGGTCGGCGCCGCCGCCCGGGGAGACCTCGACGACGTACTGCGCGAACGTGGTCGCGAAGCCCTCGACGGGGCGCGCCAGCACCCACAGGCGGGTCTTGTCCCAGCCGGGCAGGTTGGAGGTGACGATGTCGCGCAGCACCCCGCGCGGGATGACCGTGTACGCCTCCGTGACGATCGCCCGGTCCGTGAGCAGCTCCTCCTGCCCGGGCAGCCCGCCCTGCGGGGTGTAGTAGCGGGTGGTCTGCGGGCCTGGCTGGGTCATCGTCGCGCTCCTCGCTCGGCGGTCCGGCGGCCATGCCGGTTTCCGCGGATCGGAATTGAGATTCTGCTTTGCGAGATTAACGGTCGCCGGATCGACGGTCAAGCCGCCCACCCATCGTGCCCCGGCGCGACGACGCCGGCGCCCGCGCGTGCGGGACACCGGCGTGGCGTGCGGGGCCGGTGCGGCTCAGTCCGTGCCGGCCCCCGCGCGGAACTCGTCCTCGAGGATGCTCATGACGACGGCGTCCGCCCAGCCCTGCCCGTCGCGGAAGGCGTCGCGCAGGCGCCCCTCCTCGCGGAAGCCGAGCGAGTCGTACAGGGCGCGGGCCCGCGGGTTGATGCTGATCACCGCGAGGCTGACGCGGTGCAGCCCCGGGCCGGATGCGCCGTCGAACGCGAAGCTCAGCACCTCGCCGATGGCCTCCCGCCCGTACCCGCGGCCCCGGTAGTCGGGCATCATCCGCAGGCGCAGGTTCGCGGACCGCAGCTCGAGGTCCACGCGGTCGAGGGAGATCTCGCCGAGCAGGTCGTCGCTGACGAGCTCCCCGTCCCGCACGGCCGCCGACGTGATCGCCCAGTCGTACCGGCCGGGCAGGTCGGCCGCGCTCGCGGCCCAGGCGTCCACCTCGGCGCGGGACGACGCGGCGTTCGTGCCCATCCCCGTCAGCCGGCCGCCGTCCGGGTCGCGCAGCGACGCCCAGAGCCGATCGGCGTCCCGCGCCTCGATCGGGCGCAGGCGCACGAGCTCCCCGTGCAGGACGGGCGACCGCATCAGCCGATCCTCTCCAGCACCAGCTCCCGGACGCGCTTGGCGTCCGCCTGCCCCTTCGTCGCCTTCATCACGGCGCCGATGATGGCGCCGACCGGGCCCTGGTTGCCGCCGCGCACCTTCTCGACGATGTCGGGCTGGGCCGCGAGCGCCGCGTCGATGGCCTCCAGCAGCGGGCCGTCGTCGGACACGACCTCGAGGCCCCGGGCCACGACGACCGCCTCCGGGTCGCCCTCGCCGGCGAGCACGCCGTCGAGCACCTGCCGGGCGATCTTGTCGTTGATGCGGCCGGAGTCGACGAGCCGCTGGAGCTCGCCGATCTGCGCGGGCGTGATCGCGAGGTCGGCGAGCTCCACCTCGTCCTGCTTGGCGCGGCGGGCCAGCTCGCCCATCCACCACTTGCGGGCCGCGGCGGGCGTCGCGCCGGCGGCGACCGTGGCCTCGATGAGGTCGAGCGCGCCCGCGTTGACGACGTCGCGCATCTCCGCGTCCGCGAAGCCCCACTCGTCGTGCAGGCGGCGGCGCCGGGCCTGCGGCAGCTCGGGCAGCGTCGCGCGGATCTCCTCGACCCACTCGCGCGACGGCGCGACGGGCACGAGGTCGGGCTCCGGGAAGTACCGGTAGTCCTCGGCGTCGGACTTCACGCGGCCGGGCGACGTCGAGCCGTCCTCCTCGTGGAAGTGGCGCGTCTCCTGGATCACGGTCTCGCCCGCGTCGAGGATCGCCGCCTGGCGCGAGATCTCGTACCGCACGGCGCGCTCCACGGAGCGGAAGGAGTTGACGTTCTTCGTCTCCGTGCGCGTGCCGAGCGGCGAGTCGGGGGTCGCGCGCAGCGACAGGTTGACGTCGGCGCGGACGTTGCCGCGCTCCATGCGCGCCTCGGACACGTCCAGCACGCGGAAGATGTCGCGCAGGGCCTGCACGTAGGCGCGGGCCACCTCGGGGGCCCGCTCCCCCGCGCCGGTGATCGGCTTGGTGACGATCTCGACCAGCGGCACGCCGGCGCGGTTGTAGTCGACCAGCGAGTACTCGGCGCCGTGGATGCGGCCCGCGGAGCCGCCGACGTGCGTGTTCTTGCCGGCGTCCTCCTCCATGTGCGCGCGCTCGATCTCGACGCGGTGCACCGTGCCGTCCTCGAGCTCGACGTCGAGCCAGCCCTCGTAGGCGATCGGCTCGTCGTACTGCGACGTCTGGAAGTTCTTCGGCACGTCCGGGTAGAAGTAGTTCTTCCGCGCGAACCGGCAGCTCTCCGCGATCTGGCAGTTGAGCGCCAGGCCGATGCGGATCGCGTACTCGACGGCGGTGCCGTTGACGACGGGCAGCGCGCCCGGCAGGCCGAGGGACACCGGCGTGGTCTGGGTGTTCGGCTCGGCGCCGAACGACTGCTCGGCCGGGCAGAACATCTTGGTGCGGGTGCCGAGCTCGACGTGCACCTCGATGCCGATCACCGGGTCGTAGCGGCGCACGGCGTCGTCGTAGGAGACGAGAGCGGGGGTCGTGGTGGTCACAGTGAGGATCTCCTTCTCGTCCGTCAGCCCAGTCGCGGCGCGCTGTCGAGCAGCGGGGCGCCCCAGGTGGACTCGAGGGCCGACTCGAGCGCGGCGCCGACGCGGTAGAGGCGGTCGTCCGCCTTCGCGGGCGCGAGGATCTGGAACCCGACGGGCAGGCCGTCGTCGGACAGCCCGTTGGGCACCGAGATGCCCGGCACGCCGGCGAGGTTGGCCGGGATGGTCGCGACGTCGTTGAGGTACATCGCCAGCGGGTCGTCCAGCTTCTCCCCCAGCTTGAACGCCGTGGTGGGCGCCGTCGGGGAGACCAGCACGTCCGCCTGCGCGAACGCGGCGTCGAAGTCGCGCTGGATGAGCGTGCGGACCTTCTGCGCGCTGCCGTAGTAGGCGTCGTAGTAGCCGGCCGACAGGGCGTAGGTGCCGAGGACGACGCGGCGCTTGACCTCGTCGCCGAAGCCGGCGCCGCGGGTCGCGGCCATGACGCGCTCGGCGGTGACCGGGCCGTCGGTGGGCTCGACCCGCAGGCCGAAGCGCATGCCGTCGAACTTGGCGAGGTTGCTCGACGCCTCGGCGGGCATGATCAGGTAGTACGCGGCGAGCGCGTAGTCGAAGCTCGGGCACGAGACCTCGACGACCTCCGCCCCGGCCTTGGTCAGCAGCTCGAGCGACTCGTGGAACCGCGCGAGCACGCCGGGCTGGTAGCCCTCGCCCTGGAGCTGCGTCACCACGCCGACCTTGAGGCCGGAGAGGTCGCCCAGCGCGCCCTGGCGCGCGGCCTCGACCAGCGGCGGCAGCGGCTCGGGGATGGACGTCGAGTCGCGGGGGTCGTGACCGCCGATGAGCTCGTGCAGCAGCGCCGAGTCGAGCACGGTGCGGGTGACGGGGCCGGCCTGGTCGAGCGACGAGGCCATGGCGATGAGCCCGTAGCGCGACACGCCGCCGTAGGTGGGCTTCACGCCGACGGTGCCGGTGACGGCGCCGGGCTGGCGGATCGAGCCGCCGGTGTCGGTGCCGATCGCGAGCGGGGCCTCGAACGCCGCGACGGCCGCGGCGGAGCCGCCGCCCGAGCCGCCGGGGATGCGGTCGAGGTCCCACGGGTTGTGGGTGTTGCCGAACGCGGAGTGCTCCGTGGAGGAGCCCATCGCGAACTCGTCCATGTTCGTCTTGCCGAGGATCGGCAGCCCCGCGGCGCGGATCTTCTCGACGAGGGTCGCGTCGTACGGCGGGATCCAGCCCTCGAGGATCTTGGAGCCGGCCGTGGAGGGCAGGCCCTTCGTCACGACGACGTCCTTGACGGCGATCGGCACGCCGGCCAGCGGGTGCAGCTCCTCGCCGGCGGCGCGGCGGGCGTCGACGTCGGCGGCCGTGGCCAGCGCGTCGTCGGAGCTCACGTGCAAGAACGCGTGCACGTCGCCGTCGACGGCAGCGATGCGGTCGAGGTGGGCGCGGGTGGCCTCGACGCTCGAGGCCTCCTTGCGCGCGAGGGTCTCGGCGAGCTCCGCCGCGCTGAGGCGGGTCAGGTCCGTCATCTCACTCCTCCCCGAGGATCTGCGGGACGGCGAAGCGCCCGTCCTGCGCGTCCGGCGCGGCGGCCAGCACGTCGGCCACGGGCAGCGCCGGCTGGGGCACGTCCTCGCGGAACACGTTCGTCAGGGGCAGCGGGTGGCTGGTGGCCGGCACGTCGGGGGTCGCGACCTCGCGCACGCGGGCGATGGAGTCGACGATGACGTCGAGCTCGCCGGCGAGCCGGTCGACCTCGTCGTCGCGCAGGTCGATCCGGGCCAGGGCGGCGACGCGCGCGACCTCGTCTCGGGAGATGGTGGACATGGCCGCCAGTCTAGTGGGCGGCACATGTCCGGGAGGTTGTCTCCACGTCACGCTGGGGACGACGGTGCAGACGGCGAGACGGCCGGGACCACGCCGCACATGGACGTGGTCCCGACCGTCTCCGGTCCGGCGGTGCTCGGCGCCCCCGTCGCAGCCGAGCGTGCCGGGTTTCCTCAGTCCATCCGCTCGTAGGCGGCCGTCGTGAGGAAGTCGACGTACTCGTCGGCGACGGCCACGTCCATGAACGTGGCGCGCGCCTCGTCGTAGGCGGCGGCGCCGCCCGGGAGCTTCGCCACCTCCTCCTCGACGATGCGGTCGACGAGCTCTCGCGTCACCTTCTCGCCGGTGTCGGCGAGGACGACGTCGTTGTGCAGCCACTGCCACACCTGGGACCGGGAGATCTCCGCGGTCGCGGCGTCCTCCATGAGGCCGAAGATGGCGACGGCGCCGAGGCCGCCCAGCCACGCCTGGAGGTACTGGATGCCGACGGAGACGTTGTTGCGCAGGCCGGCCTCGGTGACGGTGCCGGGCGTCTTGTCGACCGACAGCAGGTCGGCGGCCGTGACGCTCACGTCCTCGCGCTTGCGGTCGATCTGGTTCGGCCGGTCGCCGAGCACCGCGGTGAAGGCCTCCTTGCAGGTGGCGACCATGCCGGGGTGCGCCACCCAGGAGCCGTCGAAGCCGTCGCCGGCCTCGCGCGCCTTGTCCGCGCTCACCTTGGCGTAGGCCTGCTCGTTGGCCGCGGCGTCCTTGCTCGGGATGAACGCGGCCATGCCGCCGACCGCGTGCGCGCCGCGCTTGTGGCAGGTGCGGACCAGCAGCTCGGTGTAGGCCCGCATGAACGGCACCGTCATGGTGATCTGGTTGCGGTCGGGCAGCAGGAACTCCGACCCGCGGGTCCGGAAGTTCTTCACCACCGAGAACAGGTAGTCCCAGCGGCCGGCGTTGAGCCCGGCCGAGTGCTCGCGCAGCTCGTAGAGGATCTCCTCCATCTCGAACGCGGCCGGGATGGTCTCGATGAGCACGGTGGCGCGGATCGTGCCGCGCGGGATGCCGAGCGCGTCCTGCGCGAGGACGAACGCGTCGTTCCACAGCCGCGCCTCGAGGTGGGACTCCATCTTCGGCAGGTAGAAGTACGGCCCGAGGCCCTTCTCGATCTGCCGCAGGCCCGCCGTCGCGACGTAGAGCGCGAAGTCGACCAGCGAGCCGGAGGTCTCCTGGCCGTCGACGAGGACGTGCTTCTCGTTCATGTGCCACCCGCGGGGGCGCATGATGATGGTCGCGAGCTCGTCGTCCGGCTTCAGCTCGTAGCGCTTGCCGGCCTCGTTGGTGAAGTCGATGGTGCGGTTGATCGCGTCGAGCAGGTTGAGCTGGCCGCCGACCACGCTGCGCCACTGCGGCGTGTTGGCGTCCTCCTGGTCCGCGAGCCAGCACTTCGCGCCCGAGTTGAGCGCGTTGATGGTCATCTTGCGGTCGGTCGGGCCGGTGATCTCCACGCGACGGTCGACCAGCCCGGGGGCCGGCTCCGCGACCTGCCAGGAGTCGTCGGCCCGGATGTGCGCGGTCTCCGGCAGGAAGTCGAGCGTGCCGCCGTCGGCCAGCGCCTGGCGGCGACGCTGCCGCGCCTCCAGGAGCTCGAGGCGACGGGCGCCGAGCTCGCGCTGCAGGGTCACGATGAGGTCGAGCGCAGCCGGGGTGAGCACCTCGGTGTCGCGCTCACCGATCTCGGCGGTGATGGTCAGGCCGTCGGGGAGCTCCACGACAGTCCCTCCTTGTTCTCGTTCTACGGGGGTGTGCTGCAGCCGTGCGGTCGTTGCACAGCGGAATTCGTATTACGCCTTGCGGAATCCTGTCAGGCCGACCCTACCGGGTCGCCGATGCTCAGGCACCCACGAGCTGCGCGCGCAGCGCGGCCACGTGCCCGGTGGCCTCGACGTCGTACTCGGCGGACCGCAGGGTCCCGTCCGGCTCGACGACGAACGTGCAGCGGTGCACCCCGTCGAACGTCCGGTCGCCGATCGTCTTCGGGCCCCAGGTGCCGTAGGCGTCCGCCACGGCGTGGTCCGCGTCGCTCAGCAGGGGGAAGGTCAGGTGCTCGGCCTCCACGAAGGCGCGGATGTCCTCGACCGGGTCCGCGGAGACCCCGACGACGGCGTACCCGGCCCCTGCGAGCGACGCGAGGTTGTCGCGGAAGTCGCAGGCCTCCGTGGTGCACCCGGGGGTGCCCGCCTTCGGGTAGAAGTACACGACCACGCCCTTGTCGGCGCCGGCTCGGACGTCCGCGAGGGAGACCGGCGTGCCGGCGGAGTCGGGCAGGGTGAAGTCGGGGGCGGTGTCGCCCGGCTGGAGTCGCGTCATCGTGCTGGTCCTGTTCGTTCTTCTCGGTGACGGGGAACCGCGGGGGGCCGGCCCTGGGGCTCAGGCCTCGCCGCGGCGCAGCAGGGTGCCGGTGGGCTCGTCGCCCACGGGACGCCCGCGCAGCAGCGTGCGTCGCACGACACCCGTGAGATCACGGCCGGCGTACGGCGTGACCGGGTTCTTGTGGTGGAGGCGGGCCGGGTCGACGACGAAGGTCGCGTCGGGCGCGAAGACGGCGAGGTCCGCGTCCTTGCCGACGGCGATGCCGCCCTTGCGCTCCAGGCCGACCAGCGCGGCCGGGCCCGCGGACATCCAGCCGACGATCTCGGCGAGCGGGACCTCGCGCCGGCGCGCCTCGGTCCAGACGACGGCGAGGCCGAGCTGCAGCGACGCGACGCCGCCCCACGCCTCGGCGAAGTCGCCCGAGGCCGGCTGCTTGAGCTCGGCCGTCGCGGGCGAGTGGTCGGTGACGACGACGTCGATGAGGCCCTCGCGCAGGCCCTGCCACAGGCGGTCCTGGTTGTCCTGCTCGCGGATCGGCGGGCAGCACTTGTAGGCCGTCGCGCCGTCGGGCACGTGGTCCGCGTCCAGGGACAGGTAGTGCGGGCAGGTCTCGACCGTGAGGCGCACGCCCTCGGCGCGGGCGGCCGCGATCATCGGGAGCGAGTCCGCGTCGGACAGGTGCAGCACGTGCGCGCGGGCGCCGGTGTCGCGGGCCGCGTCGATCAGCGCGGCGATCGCCGTCGACTCGGCCTTGGCCGGGCGGGAGGCGAGGAAGCTCTTGTAGGCGGGGCCCGGCTCCTGCGGGGCGTCCTCGAGCGTGCCCGGGTCCTCCGCGTGCACGATCATCATCCCGCCGAACGACGTGAGCTCCGCGAGGTCGGCGCGCAGCTCCGCGTCCTCCAGGTGGCCGAACTCGGGCACGCCCGAGTCGGCGAGGAAGCACTTGAAACCGAACACCCCCGCGTCGTGCAGGGGGCGCAGGTCGGCCGTGTTGCCCGGCACCGCGCCTCCCCAGAAGCCGACGTCGACGAACGCCTGGTCCACCGCCCGCTGCTTCTTCACCTCGAGGTTCGCGACCGAGGTGGTGGGCGGCAGCGAGTTGAGCGGCATGTCGACGATGGTCGTGACCCCGCCGGCGGCCGCGGCGCGGGTGGCGGTGGCGAAGCCCTCCCACTCGGTGCGGCCGGGCTCGTTGACGTGCACGTGCGAGTCGACGAGGCCGGGCAGCAGCACCTCGTCCTCGGCGAGCTCCAGCATCTCGGCGCCGGCGAGTCCGGTGCCGAGCGGCACGACGGCGGCGATCCGGCCGTCGGTCACGCCCACCTCGACCGCGCGCTCCCCCTCAGGGGTGACGGCGCGGGCGGCGCGGACGATGAGGTCGTGGGTCATGCGTTCTCCAAGGTGTTGAGGGCCGGCAGGTGGTCGGCCAGCCGCGCGGCGAGGGTCTCGAGCAGGGGCCCGGCCTCGGCGATGCAGCGGGCGATGTCCGGCTCGACGTCGGTGAGGGCGTGCACGGCGGAGATGCCTGCGGCGGCCGCCTGCTCCGGGCTGAGGGTGGTGCGTCCGCACACGGCGACCGTGGGGACGCCGGCGGCCGCGGCGGCGGCAGCCACCCCGACCGGCGTCTTGCCGTGCAGCGACTGCCGGTCGAGGCTGCCCTCCCCCGTGACGACCAGGTCGACACCGTCGAGCCGGTCGGCGAAGCCCGTGAGCGCCAGCACCTCCTCGACGCCGGGGCGGCGCTCGGCGCCGAGCAGCAGGCAGGCGAAGCCGACGCCGCCGGCCGCGCCCGCGCCGGGCTCGTCGGCGTACCCGCGGGCGCCGGTCACGCCGACCGTGGCGAGCACGTCGACCCACGTCGCCAGGCCCAGCTCGAGCTCGGCCACGGTCGCCGGGTCCGCCCCCTTCTGCGGCCCGTACACCGCGGCCGCGCCGCGCTCGCCGAGCAGCGGGTTGTCCACGTCGCTCGCGAGCACGATCTCCGTCTCGGCGAGCGCCGGGTGCAGGCCGGCGAGGTCGACGTCGGTCAGCTCGTGCAGGTGGCCGCCGCCGTCGGCGACGTCCCCCGCTCCCGACGCGAGCCGCGCGCCCAGCGCGGCCAGCATGCCCGCGCCCCCGTCGGTGCTGGCGGAGCCGCCCACCCCGACGACGATCTCCCGCGCCCCGGCGTCCAGGGCGTGCGCGATGACCTCGCCCAGACCGCGCGACGTCGCCGCCAGCGCGGTCTGCCGGTCGGGGGCGACCATCGCGAGCCCGCTCACGGCCGCCATCTCGACGACGGCCGTGCCACCACGCCGGGCGTACCGGGTGGCGACCGGCTCCCCGAGGGGACCGGTCGCCACCAGGTCCACCGCGGCGTACCCGGCGGCGAGGGCCGCCTCGAGGGTGCCCTCGCCGCCGTCGGCCACGGGGAGCTCGCAGGTGACGACGCCGGGCACGGCCCGCCGAAGGCCGGCCGCCAGGTGGGCGGCCACCTCCCCCGCGGTCAGCGAACCCTTGAACTTGTCCGGGGCGAGCAGCACGCGTGCCCTTGAGGCCGTCGTGGTCGTCGTGGTCATCGTCGCCGCACCTCCCCGTCCCTCGCTGCTCGTCGTCATCGTCTCTCCCGTCGCCGTCGTCGGGTACTGCTCAGCCGGTCGCGCTCAGTCGAGCAGCGCGATCGCCGTGGGCGAGTCCTCGGCCGAGATGGCCAGGTCCTCGAACTCGTTGACGCCGTTGAGCTCGGCGCCCATCGCGATGTTGGTCACGCGCTCGAGGATGACCTCGACCACCACGGGGACGCGGAACTCCGCCGTCATGGCCTGCGCCTTGGCGAACGCGGCGCCCAGGTCCTCCGGGTCCGTGACGCGGATCGCCTTGCAGCCGAGCGCCTCGGCCACCTTGACGTGATCCACGCCGTAGCCCTCCGGCTCGCCGTCACCGGTCGACATGTTGATGTTCTCGAACGCCAGGGACACGTGGTAGTCCATGTCGAACGCGCGCTGCGACTGGCGGATCAGGCCCAGGTACGCGTTGTTCACCACGACGTGCACGTAGGGCAGGTGGTGCTGCGCGCCCACCGCGAGCTCCTCCAGCATGAACTGGAAGTCGTAGTCGCCGGACAGCGCGACCACGTTGCCCGCGGGCAGCGCCCGCGAGACGCCGAGCGCGGCCGGGCCCGTCCAGCCCAGCGGGCCCGCCTGGCCGGCGTTGATCCAGTGCCGCGGGTGGTAGGTGTGCAGCAGCTGCGCGCCGGCGATCTGCGACAGGCCGATCGTGGTGACGTAGACCGTGTCGCGGCCGAAGGCCTTGTTCATCTCCTCGTACACGCGCTGCGGCTTGATCGGGACCTCGGTGAAGTGCGTCTTGCGCTGCAGCTTCCCCTTGCGCTCCTGCGCGGACGCCGCCCACGCGGAGTAGTCCTTCACCTGGCCGGCGGCCTTGCGCTCGGCGGCGACCTCGAGCGCGGTGCGCAGGAACGAGCCTGCGTCGGAGACCACGCCGTAGTCGGGCGCGAACACACGGCCGATCTGGGTGGGCTCGATGTCGACGTGCACGAAGGTGCGGCCCTCGGTGTAGGTCGTCAGGCCGCCGGTGTGGCGGTTGGCCCACCGGTTGCCGATGCCGATCACGAAGTCCGACTCCAGGAACGTCGCGTTCCCGTAGCGGTGCGACGTCTGGATGCCGACCATGCCCGCGGTCAGCGGGTGGTCGTCGGGGATCGCGCCCCAGCCCATGAGCGTCGGGACGACCGGCACGCCCAGCGTCTCGGCGAGCTCGACCAGCTCGGCCTCCGCGCCGGCGTTGATGATGCCGCCGCCGGCCACGATGAGCGGGCGCTCCGCGGCCAGCAGCATGTCGATCGCCTTGGCGACCTGCTCGCGGGTGGCCTGCGGGCGCTCCACGGGCAGCGGCTCGTAGGTCTCCGGGTCGAACTCGATCTCCGTCATCTGCACGTCGATCGGCAGGTCGATGAGCACCGGGCCGGGACGGCCGGACCGCATCAGCTGGAACGCGCGCTGGAAGACGCCCGGCACCTGCGACGCCTCGAGGACCGTCTTCGCCAGCTTGGTGACCGGTGCGGCGATCGACGCGATGTCGACGGCCTGGAAGTCCTCCTTGTCGAGCTTGGCCACCGGGGCCTGGCCCGTGATGCACAGCATCGGGATCGAGTCGGCCCACGCGGCGTACAGGCCGGTGATCATGTCGGTGCCCGCCGGGCCCGACGTGCCGATGCAGATGCCGATGTTGCCGCGCTCGGCGCGCGAGTAGCCGTCGGCCATGTGCGACGCGCCCTCGACGTGCCGGGCGAGCACGTGGTGGATGCCGCCGTGCTGGCGCATGGCGTCGTAGAACGGGTTGATGGCGGCGCCGGGGAGGCCGAAGGCCTCGGTGGCACCCTCCTTCGCCAGGATGGCGACCGCGGCGTCGACCGCGCGCATGCGGGGCATGGTGCTCTCCTTCGAGTCTTCTGGGTCGTTTCGGGGCGGTCAGTCGCGACCGGACAGGCGCGCGATCGCGTTGAACAGGCCGGAGTGGTCCAGCGACCCGTCGCCCTCGGCGCGGGCCGCGGCCATGAGCTGCGCGACGACGGCCCCGACGGGGGCGACGACGCCCTGCTCGCGGGCGGCGGACGTGAAGATGCCCAGGTCCTTGTGGTGCAGGTCGATGCGGAAGCCGGGGGCGAACTCGCGGCCCAGCATCTTCTCGGCCTTCTGGTTGAGCACGGCGGAGCCGGCGAGGCCGCCGCCGAGGACCTTGACGGCCGCCTCGGTGTCGACGCCGAACGCCTCGAGGAAGATCACGGCCTCGGCGAGCAGCGCGATGTTGCCGGCGACGATGAGCTGGTTGGCGGCCTTGACCGTCTGGCCGGAGCCCGAGGGGCCCACGTGCACGACGGTCTTGCCGACCGCGTCGAACACGTCGGACGCCGCGGCGAAGTCCTCGGCGGAGCCGCCGACCATGATGGACAGCGCGGCGTTCTTCGCACCCGCCTCGCCACCGGAGACCGGCGCGTCGAGGTAGCGGAAGCCCGCGGCCTTCGCCTGCTCGGCCAGCTCGGCCGTCACGTCGGGGCGGATGGACGAGAAGTCGATGATCAGCGTGCCCGGCTGCGCGTTGGCGAAGACGCCCTCGTCGCCGACCAGGACGCCCTCGACGTCAGGGGAGTCCGGGACCATGACGGCCACGACGTCCGCGGCCTTGACGGCCTCCGCGACGGACGAGGCGGCGGTGCCGCCCGCCTCGACGAGGGGCTGGGCCTTGGCGGCCGTGCGGTTGTAGCCGACGACGGAGTGCCCGGCGTTCTGGAGGTGGACGGCCATCGGGCTGCCCATGATGCCGAGGCCGATGAAGGCGATGGTGCTCATGATCGTGTCCCTTTCGGAAGGTGCGGGTCGCTGCGGTGCGGAGCGCTCAGCGCGCGGAGCGCTCGGCGCGGGGCAGCCAGGCGAACGGGTCGGCGTCGGCCGTCTTGTACTCGAGGCCGACGGGGCCGGCGTAGCCGGCGGCGCGGAGGTCGCCGATCCAGCGCTGGATCGGCAGGTCTCCGCTGCCCGGGGCGCCGCGGCCCGGGGCGTCGGCGATCTGCACGTGGGCGATGCGGTCGCCGTAGGTCTTGAGGTCGAGGTCGACGTCGGAGCCGTTGACCGACAGGTGGTAGACGTCGAACAGCAGGCCGAGGTTGGTCGCACCGTGCTCGTCGCGCACCCGGTCGAGGACGGCGACGGCGTCGGCCGACGTCTTCAGCGGGTAGGTGGGGGTGCCGGAGACCGGCTCCAGCAGCACCGTGCCGCCGATCCGCTCGACCGCCCGGGCGGCCAGCGCGAGGTTCTCGGCCCCGAGCGCGTCCTGCGCGGCCGGGTCCTCGCCGTCGACGCGGTTGCCGTACAGCGCGTTGAACGCGCGGCAGCCGGTGCGCTCGCCGATGCGGGCGACGACGTCGAGGTTCGCGCGCAGGTCGGCCGAGCGCGCGGGCCACGAGACGAGGCCGCGGTCGCCGCCCGGCATGTTGCCGGCGTCGAAGTTCAGGCCGGTGAGCTGCACGCCGGCGTCGGCCAGGGCCCCGACGAACGCGTCGATCTCGTCGGCCGCGGGCGTCGGGGTGGCGAAGGGCCACCAGAACTCGACGCCGTCGAAGCCGGCCGCCTTCGCGGCCGCCGGACGCTCCAGGAGCGGCAGGTCCGTGAGGAGGATCGAGCAGTTCACGGTGTAGGGGATCTGGTCCGTCATCGCTGACTCGCTTTCGCCAGATGGAAGATTGGTTCCTTGTTGTGAAAACGCTACGCCGCGTTCGCGGGTTCGGTCAACCCCCGCCGGGGGCCGTCCCGCAGTGCGGTCGTGACGCCGCGCACACGACGACGGCCCGGCAGGACGTCGTCCTGCCGGGCCGTCGTGGCCGTGCGCTGCGCGGATGCCCGGGCGTCAGCCCCCGAGCGGACGCGTGACGATCGCCGTGAGCTCGGCGGGCCGCAGGCCGGTGCGCTCGAGGATCTCGTCGGCACCCAGGGCGCCGCAGTCGACGCCACGCTTGAGGTACCAGGCGAGCGCCTTGGCGGTGGCCGGCTCGTCGAGCACCGCCCCCTCCACCTCGTTCACGTAGTTCGACAGCCGCTCGGCGGCCGACTCGAAGCCCTCGCGGTAGAACGCGTACGTCGCCGCGAACCGGCTCGGGAGCTGGGCCGGGTGCAGGTCCCAGCCCTGGTAGAAGCCGCGCTCGAGCGAGCGGCGCACGAGGCGACCGTGGTTCGCCCACGCGGCGCGCACCTGGGCGTCGTCGCCGACCGGCAGCACGTTCGTCGAGCCGTCGGACAGGCGGACGCCGGTCCCCGCGGCCGCGAGCTGCATGACCTCCTTGGCGAGGTCCGCCGCCGGGTGCTCCATCGACTGGTACGCCGCGGCGATGCCGAGCGACGCCGAGTAGTCGTACGTGCCGTAGTGCAGCCCGCTCACCCGGCCGGCCCCCGCGTGGATCATCCGTGCGACGGTCGCGGTGCCGGCGGAGTCGAGGATCGACTGCGGCGTCTCGACCTGCACCTCGAAGCGCAGGCGCCCCGCCGGGAGGCCGTTCGCCTCCTCGAGCCGCTCGCAGACCGCGACCATCGCCTCGACCTGGACGACGCCGGTCACCTTCGGCAGGGTCAGCACGAGCCCGTCCGGCAGGTCCCCCGACGCCGCGAGCGTGCTGACGAACACGTCCAGCGTGCGCAGGCCGCGGGCCCTCGTCGGCCGCTCGAAGCACTTGAAGCGGATGCCGACGAACGGCGTCGCTCCCCCGGCGTCGAGCTCGGCACGCAGCGCGGCGGCCGCGGCGGCCGCCACCTCGTCCTCCTCGGCGTCCGGGTGCGTGCCGTACCCGTCCTCGAGGTCGATGCGCAGGTCCTCGATCGGCTCGGCGGCGAGCTTGCGCTCCACCTGGGCCGCGACGGCCTCGCGCAGGTCCTCCCGCACGCCGACGGCGTCCAGCAGCGCGTCCGTGCCCTGCGCCTCGACGGCCGCGAGGGCCTGGGCCCCCCAGTCCCGCGCGAGCCCGGCCACGTACCGGTGCGCGGGGACGTACACGGTGTGCACGGGCTGGCGCGAGCCGTCGTCGCCCGGGTACGCCCGCTCGAGGTGGGCGTCGTGCGCGGCGAGCCGGCGCTCGACGTCGTCGAGCGCCGCCTGGTCGAGCGAGGCCTTCATCGGGCCACCGCCACGCTCTCCGCGTGCAGGGCGCGCCCCAGGTGCTGGGCCAGGTGCTCGGCGTCGTCGGCGCGGTGCTCCGCGACCGGGACCTCCTTGAGCCCCTCGGCCCGGACGGCGTCCGCGACGGCCTCGGCGACCCGGCTGTCGAACACGCCGGGGATGATGAAGGCGGAGTTGAGCTCGTCCTCGCTCACCACCGACGAGATCGCGACGGCCGCGACGCGCAGCATCTCGTCGGTGATCTGCGTGGCGCCCGCGTCCAGCAGGCCGCGGAACAGCCCCGGGAACGCCAGCACGTTGTTGATCTGGTTCGGGTAGTCGCTGCGGCCCGTCGCCACGACGGCGGCCGTCTCGCCCGCGGCGATCGGGTCGACCTCGGGCGTCGGGTTGGCGAGGGCGAACACGATCGCGCCCTCGTTCATCGTCGCGACGTCCGCGCCCGTGAGGATGTTGCCGGCCGAGACGCCGACGAAGACGTCGGCCCCGACGAGGCCCTCCTTGAGGGTGCCGGTGAACCCGGACGGGTTGGTGTTCTCGACGATCCAGGTGCGGTTCTCGTCGTCGCCCGCCGACTCGGGCGTGAGCGCCCCGTGCCGGTCGAAGCCGATGATGTCCTTCGCGCCCTGGGCGAGCAGCAGTCGGATGATGGCCGATCCCGCGGCACCGACGCCGGAGACCGCGATGCGGACGTCCTCGATCTTCTTGTTCACGACCTTGAGCGCGTTGATGAGCGCCGCGAGCACCACGATGGCGGTGCCGTGCTGGTCGTCGTGGAAGACGGGGATGTCCAGCTCCTCGCGCAGGCGCTTCTCGATCTCGAAGCAGCGGGGCGCGGAGATGTCCTCGAGGTTCACGCCGCCGAAGCCGGGGGCGATCGCCTTGACGGTGCGGATGATCTCCTCGGTGTCCGTCGTGTCGAGGGCGAGGGGCCAGGCGTCGACGTCGGCGAACTGCTTGAAGAGCGCCGCCTTGCCCTCCATCACCGGCATGGCGGCCTCGGGGCCGATGTCGCCGAGGCCGAGGACGGCGGTGCCGTCGGTGACGACGGCGACCGTGTTGCGCTTGATGGTGAGGCGGCGCGCGTCCTCCGGGCGGTCGGCGATCGCGAGGCAGACGCGGGCGACGCCCGGCGTGTAGGCCCGCGAGAGGTCGCGGCGCGTCTTGAGCGGCACCTTGGGGGCGACCGAGATCTTGCCGCCGAGGTGCATGAGGAAGGTCGAGTCCGACATCTTCAGCACGCGCACGCCCTCGAGGGCGTCCAGGGCCTCGACGATCCGCTCGCCGTGCTCGGCGTCCACGGTGTCGCAGGTGACGTCGACGACGATCGTGTCGGCGTGCGACTGGGCGATGTCGACGCCCATCACCGAGCCGCCGGCCGTCGCGATCTCGTGGACGATCTCGCTCGTCGCGCGCTGCGAGGCGGGCGCCTCGACGCGCAGGGTGATCGTGTAGCTGGGGCTGGGCATCGCCATGGCCTGGGTTTCCTTTCGTGGCACTGATGACATGAAGTTTCGAGATGTGGAAGGATGGTTTCTAGAACCGGGACCGGTTCGTGAGGCTTTGCGAAGGGGGACACGACCCATGGCGAACGGCACCGGAGTCCAGTCGGTGGACCGGGCGATCGACCTGCTCGAGATCATGACCGACCTCGGTGGGGACGCGGCGCTCAGCGAGCTGGCGGCCGCCGCCGGTCTCCCGCTCCCCACGATCCACCGGCTGATGCGGACGCTCGTCGGCCGCGGCTACGCCCGCCAGCTCCCGAACCGCCGCTACACCCTGGGCCCCCGCTTGATCCGGCTCGGCGAGAGCGCCGGCCGCCAGCTCGGCGCCAGCGCCCGCCCGCACCTCGAGCGCCTCGCCCGCGAGCTCGGCGAGAGCGCCAACCTCGCGATGATCGACCGCGACATGGTGGTGTACGTCGCCCAGGCGTCCTCGTCCCACTCGATGCGGATGTTCACCGAGGTGGGACGGCGCGTCTACACGCACTGCACCGGCGTCGGCAAGATGGTGCTCGCCGAGCTGCCGGACCAGACGATCCGCGACATCGTCGGTCGCGTCGGGATGCCGCCCGCCACCGACCTGTCGATCACGGACGTGGACGACCTCCTCAAGGAGATCGGCACGATCCGCGAGCAGGGCTACGCCGTCGACGACGGCGAGCAGGAGATCGGTGTGCGGTGCTTCGCCGTCCCGGTGAAGGACGCGCCGACCCCGACCGCGCTCTCGGTGTCCGGGCCCGCGGCCCGCGTGACCTACGAGTTCGGCGAGGCCGCGCTCCCCCTGCTGCACGAGGTGGCCGACACCATCTCGAAGGAGCTGCTCTCCGCGGCCTGACGGCGCGCGGCGACCCGATGCGGGGCGCGAGGCGGGGTCCCCGCCTCGCGCCCTGCGTCGTGCCGGGGCGGGCATCGTGGTCACCCGTCGCCCGGCTCGGTGGCGCCCGCAGGCACCAGCTCCGGGTGGCTGTCCGTCGGGCGCTCCCCCGCCGGGTCGGCGTCGGGGCGGCGGGCCGCGACCGCGTCGCGCGCCCCTCCACGGATCTGGAGCACGTCCGGCACGCCGTCGGCGTCCAGGTCGATCGCCGACACGCAGCCCGACCGGCGGCCGTGACCGTGGCGCACCCGCGCCCGCACGTCCGCGTTGAGGCGGGCGCGGCGACGCTCCTCCTGACGCTCGGCGTCCAGCCGGGCGAAGTACTCCGCCCGGCGCTGCTCCTGCTCCTCCGTCACGACGAGGCGTGCCGAGGAGCCCGCGGTGAACACCGACGGGTCCTTGGACCGCCGGCCCCAGCGGATCTCGTTGAAGACGAGGTTGAGCAGGACGGCGACGACGGCGGCGGCCGCGATCCCGGAGTGGAAGATCATGCCCACCCAGGTCGGGAACTGGTCGTAGAAGTCCGGCACGGCGATCGGGATGATGCCGAACCCGAGGGCCACCGCGACGAGCGTGAGGTTGAGGTTGCCCTCGTACTCGACGCGCGACAGCGTGCGGATCCCCGACACGGCCACCGACCCGAACAGGACGATGCCGGCGCCGCCCAGCACGGGCGACGGGATCGCCGCGACGACCTGCCCCAGCACCGGGAAGAGCCCCAGCACGAACAGGACCCCACCGCCCGCCGCGACAGCGAACCGCGAGCGGATACCGGTGATCGCCACCAGGCCGACGTTCTGCGCGAACGCCGACGCCGGGAACGAGTTGAGGAACGGCGCGACGAGGGTCGCGGCCATGTCGGCCCGCAGGCCGTCGCCCACCCGCTTCGCGTCCACCTTGGTGTCGAGCACCTCGCCGATGGCGATGAGGTCGGCCGTCGTCTCGGTCATGATCACGAGGATGACGATCGTCATCGAGATGATCGCGCCGATCTCGAACACCGGGGCGCCGAACGCGAACGGCGTCGGCAGCGCGAACGCCGCCCCCTCGCCGACCCCCGAGAAGTCCGCGAGGCCGAGCGGCACCGCCGCCACGGTCCCGAGGATGATGCCGAACAGGATGGACAGCCGCGAGATCGTGCCCTGCAGGAACCGGCTGAGCGCCAGCACCACGACCAGCGTGCCGAGCGCCAGCGCGATGTTGGGCACCGAGCCCCAGTCCGCCGCCTCCTCGTCGCCGCCCATCATCCAGCCGGCCGCCGTCGGCAGCAGCGAGACGCCGATGATCGTGATGATGGTGCCCGTCACGACCGGCGGGAAGAACCGCACGACCTGCGCGAAGAACGGGCTGATCGCCAGGCCGATGACGGCGGCGACGATGATGGCGCCGAAGACGGCGGGGAGCCCGCCGTCCCCGCTCGCCACCGCGACCATGGTGGACACGGTGGCGAACGAGATGCCCTGGACGAGCGGGAGCTGCGACCCGAAGAAGCGGATGCCGAGCGTCTGGAGCGCGGTGGCCAGGCCGCTGACGAGCAGCGCGGCCGAGACCAGGACGCCGATCTCCGCCCCGGTCAGTCCCGCCGCCTGCCCGACGATGATCGGCGGCGCGATGACGCCGCCGTACATCGTCATGATGTGCTGCAGGCCGTAGAGGAAGGTCTTGCCGAGCGGGTAGCGCTCGTCCTCCGGTCGACCGCGCTGCGACGTGCCGGTCGTGGCCGCCGCGTCGATGGTCGTCGTGCTCATCTCGATGCTCCTTCGAACCGACTGCACGGTGCCTCGCTGCTCCGAGGGACCAGGATCAGCAGAACCCCGTGACGGTGGCCCACGCGCGCGGCTCGGAGTCGGCGCCCTCCCGCTTCACCTCCGCCTCGATCTTCCCGTAGGGGCGGTCGGCGACGTAGAAGACCTCGTTCGGGTTCTCCAGGCCGAAGGGCTCGAAGTCCACGACGAAGTGGTGCAGGTTCGGCATCGAGAACTTGATCTCGCCGATCTCCGGGTGCGCCTCGAGCACCCGCTTACCCATCTGGTAGAGCGTCTGCTGCAGCGCGAGCGAGTGCACGTCGGCGAACGTCTCGAGCAGGATGCGACGCACGTCGTCGTAGACGGCGTTGAAGTCGATGTCCAGCGAGGTGTAGCGCCAGCGGGCGGTCACCGACGTCGCGAGGATGCGGTCGGTGGTCTCCTGCAGGGTGGTGTACCGGTCCTTCGGGAAGCCGTGGAACTCGGACCCCGTGGACTTGAGGACCTTGAGGTCCTCCAGGCCGGAGACGACGAAGACCTCGTCGCCCTCGCGCTGGACCACGGTCGTGCGGGTCTCCGTGCCGCCCTTGACGAACGCGTGGTCGTGCTCGCCGTCGGTCACGTGGTTGGTGAGGGACGAGGGGATGTGCTCCCAGGTGTACTCCTTGGCCTCCCAGCGGCCGCCCTCGATCCAGTCGAAGCTCGAGAGGAAGTGCTCGCCGAGGCGCAGCGCGAACTCCTCGGGCGACGCGATGCCGTCCTTCGCGAGGGCGAAGACCGTGTTCTTCTGGGTGTCCGTCGGGACGACGCGCCCCTGGTCGCCGTCGATGTGC
Source organism: Isoptericola variabilis (assembly GCF_050311655.1). Classification (GTDB taxonomy): domain Bacteria; phylum Actinomycetota; class Actinomycetes; order Actinomycetales; family Cellulomonadaceae; genus Isoptericola; species Isoptericola variabilis. Next base: position 2,113 of record NZ_JBNOZM010000004.1, on the reverse strand, counting down.
GCGGCGGAGAAGTCGCCCCGCAGCTGCGAGGTCACCGAGAGCTCGGTGATGCGGTGGCGCGCCTGGTCGCGGTCGACCTTCATGACGCGGACCTCGGCCTTGCCGTACTGGTTGTCGCCCAGCACGATCGTGCCCGTGCTGACCTGGGCGTCGGTGGCGGTGGCGGTCATTGCTGACTCCTTCATCTGTTGTTGCGTTGCCCGGGACCGCCCACGATGGCGGCCCCCGATACGTCTCCGGTGACGATGACGCACGCCGCGGCGCCAGTGCCGCGGCCTGTGATGGTGGGTCGGGACGACCCGTCAGCTCCCGCGGTACGTGGAGTACGCGAAGGGGCTGAGCAGACAGGGCACGTGATAGTGGTCGCGCCCGGCTTCGACGGTGAAGTCGATGGTGATCGACGGGTAGAAGGTCGCGACGCCCTGCGCCGCGAAGTAGTCGCCCGTCGCGAAGGTCACGCGGTAGGTGCCCGGCTCGAGGGCCTCCGGGCCCAGGTCCTTGACCCGGCCGTCGGCGTCGGTCGTGGCGTCGGCGAGGCGCGTGGCGCTGTCCGCGTCGACGCTCCACAGGGAGACGCCCACGCCGGCCGCCGGCAGCCCGGAGACGGCGTCGAGCACGTGGGTGGTGATGTGCGAGGTCATGAGAGCTCTCCTTCCAGCCGCAGCACGGCGATCTCCCGCAGCTGCTGGCCGGCGATGCGTCGCTCGGTGGCGGGATCGTTCCCCAGGCGCTCCTCGAGCGAGGCGAGGATCTCCTCGGCGGTGCGGCCCGCGGCCCGGATGAGGAAGACGTGGCCGAACCGGTCCTCGTAGGCGCGGTTGCCGGCCCGCAGCCGCTCCTCGACGGAGCCGCTGAGGTCGCCGAGCCCGGCCTGCTCCCGACGCGAGTGCGCCGCGTCCGCATCGTCCCCGGAGGCGCGCTCGCCGATACGGGGGTGGCGGGCGAGCGCGGAGTCGATCTCCTCCTCGCTCCAGGGGTCTGCCACGGAGCGCGCCGCTGCGAGTGCCGCCTCGATGTCCGCGTACGGACGCCCGGCGACCACCTCGTCGGCCCATCGCGTCACGTCGGCGCACGAGAGCACCCGAGCGCGAGCGGCATCGACGTCCGCCGCGTTGAAGGCCTCGAGACCTGCACTCACCATCGAGCGATCCTCCTTCGATGAATTCCGCCCACCGGAAGCGGGTTTCCGTTCAGTGAAGTCTCGCCCTCGGCGCGGTGCCATGTCAAGTGAGTCTGCGCTCAGTGCGGGCCCGTCGCACGGCTCCAGCCGAACACACCCGAGGCAACCCGTCATCTCCCCAGGTCAGCGCACTGAGGTCACGTCCACACCCGCACGTGAAGACCCTGCGAAGAGTGCATCCGGAGCGCTGCCCACGGCTCGAGGCCGCGCGTCCCGCACGGGCCCGCCCCTCGGCGCCAGGCCGGACACCGCATCCGCGAGTGCACATGTGGGTCGAGTCCGTCGCGTGTGCCTGGTGGCAGAGCCCCGTCACGGAGCGCAGGTGCGGGCAGCGCGCGCCCGGGCGATGGCGCGATGTCGAGCCCCAGGCCAGCGCCGGCCCGCGCCGGGATCAGGGAACGCGCGTGCCGCGTGCCGGGGACGCGCGCAGCGCGCTCCGGGAAGGCGGGCGCCGGCGATGGGGTGCGGCCGCGGCGGTCCCGAAACTGTGCCTGGGGTCCTGGTCCTCGTGACCGCGCGGGGTGCGGTAGCGGGGCCTTGCTAGGTGCGATGTCCGTCGGCGGGGCGCAGCGAAGGGGCGCGCCTCAGGTCGCAGCGGTCGGTTGGCCGATACAGGTCCCATCGAGGTCGGCGGGCCTCGGATCGCAGCGGTCTGTCTGCCGATACAGGTGCGATCGAGGTGGGCGCGCCTCAGCTCGTGGCGGTCGTGTGGCCGACGAGCGGCGGTGCCCGTGCCCGGGTGGCTGCAGTGCCCGGTACCAGTGAGGTGCGTGGTGCCCGGCGAGGGTGTCGTCCGTGCCTCGAGGGGGTGTGCGTCGCCCGCGCCCGGCGTCGGTGCCTCTGCGCGCCTGGTGGTGGGTATGCGAAAGGCCCACCCCGGGGTGGGGTGGGCCTTTCGTGAATGGGTGTCCGGCGGCGTCCTACTCTCCCACC